>NZ_JJOY01000052.1:142140-144439 GCF_000979455.1 Methanosarcina sp. 2.H.T.1A.6 | reverse complement strand
GGAACCCTTAAATGGTCCTATACCACTGGAAATGTCATTCAGAGTTCGCCAGCGATCGGATCTGACGGAACTCTCTACATCGGAAGTAACGACTATAAACTCTATGCTTTCCGTGATGCTTCCACTGTTGCTCCTGTTGCCAATTTTACTTCAAAAATCACGACCGGGACAGATGGTTATATCCCACAGACAGTCCAGTTTACTGACACTTCATCTTATTTGCCGACTTCCTGGACATGGGATTTTGGTGATGGTACAAGTTCAAACCAGCAGGACCCTTTCCACACCTACACGGCATCAGGCACGTACACTGTCAACCTTACTGCCTCTAATAGTATTGGCAGTGATTTTGAGGTGAAGACAGCCTATATCACGGTTACTGCTCCTCCTGCTCCATCAGCCAATTTTACTGCCTTCCCAACCTCAGGAGATATTCCGTTAAGTGTTCAGTTTACGGATCAATCCACAGGAATAGGCCTCTCCTGGGCGTGGGATTTCGATAATGACGGCACCATAGACAGCATGGCCCGGCATCCTCTCCATGTCTATAATGCTGCAGGGACGTACACAGTGAATCTGAGTGTGACGAATGCAGGCGGGTCGGATAACGAGATTAAGACTAACTACATCACCGTTGCAGCAATAGCCGCTCCAGCTGCAGGTTTTACTGCAACCCCCATGTCAGGATATACTCCGATGACGGTTCAGTTCAATGACACTTCAACCGGATTGATCACATTTTATGAGTGGGACTTCAACAATGATGGTAATATAGACAGCACGGACAAAAATGTGAGTTATACCTATTCCACGGCAGGCACGTATACTGTCAACCACACGGTCACTGGATATGGCGGTTCCTCGTCATCAGTGCAGCCAGATCTTATCAAGGTGATTGGTGCGCCTGAACTTTTTGTGTATTCTGTTTCTTCTGATACCAACTATCCTCTTTTCAATAACACTCTTACGGCTACAATCCTCAACGAAGGTGCAGGTCATGCCGGAGGCTTCAACGTGACCTTCTTTGCCAACGGGATAAATAAAACTGTCACTGTCTCCGGGCTCGGCGCAGGAAACAGCACCACTGTCAGCACTACCGACATAAAACGGCATGCCGGCGACACCGTATTGATCAAAGTCATAGTTGATCCTGAAAATACAATTGCCGAAGCAAACGAAGAAAACAACGAATACAGTACGACCGCGACCATTACCGCAACTGGAGAACGTTATCAGGGTGGTAGGTTCTCAACTGGCAAGGACACGGTGAATACCGCGGTTTACGCGGAAGGAAACATTGGAGTAAGAGTTGTCGAATACGGCAGTTACACCTGGTTTACTCATACCGGCACTGCTACATACACTGCCGATGACCTTAAAATCCCTGCCAATGCGACCCTCAAATCCGCCCGGCTCTATCAGGACTGGACCTGGTATCCTGATCCTCATTTCACCATAGAATTCAACGGTCACGATAGACAGAATCCCGACGTCGTCTACATCGATAAGATCAACGGCCAGTACGTCTTCGACGTGACACCTTACTTCAAGGTCGGCGGCAATAACACCGCAGTCATCAGTGCAGAAAGAACTCAGAGAGGCTACTACGGCACAGTCCTTGTCGTGGTCTACGAGGATGCCAGCGAACCCTACAGACAAATATGGGTTAACGAGGGTTGTGATTGCCTGCTTTACGGCACAGAAGACCCGTATGTAGGATATACCGTCATCGACAACGTCTCCACAACAGATCTTCTATCCGCTGATGTTACTGCGATTCTGCCATCTGGCGAGAATGCTGATCTCAAAATCACTTTCAATCAGAAACCTTTTTCCATGACCGGAAGTGACAAACCTGACCCCTCTTTCCACTATTACGATGTCACCAATGCAGTCCAGAACGGTACCAACGAGCTGGGCATTAAGGGTCACGGTGAGGATTACTTCAATTACGCCCTTTCGATCGTGGAAATGACAAGATTAACTGCCTCTGAAGCTAACTTCGTTGCAGATATTCAGAGTGGAAATGCTCCTCTAGTTGTCAACTTCACTGACACTTCCACAGGCACCCCTACTTCGTGGGAATGGGACTTCGGTGACGGCAAAACCTCAAACGAACAGAACCCAACTCATACCTACACAGCCGAAGGGAACTACACCGTAAAACTCACGGTATCAAACTCTCTTGGAAGCGATTCTGAAGAAAAAACCGGGTACATCAATGTTGGTTCTGCAATTCTCTCCCCTGTTGCTGAATTCAGTTCAGATATAACAAGTGGCAATGCGCCTCTTACTATCC
>NZ_JJOY01000052.1:0-142119 GCF_000979455.1 Methanosarcina sp. 2.H.T.1A.6 | reverse complement strand
GTAACTTCTGATGTTTCAGCACCCGTTGCAAGCTTTACTTCAGATTCGAATGCAGGCAATATACCATTTATAGTCAAGTTCACAGACACCTCTACTGGTAAAGTCAGCAGCTGGAAATGGGACTTTGGAGATGGCGGTACTTCTATCGAACAGAACCCGATACACACTTATGTGACTGAAGGGAGCTACAAAGTAACTCTAACAGCTACAGGTCCTGGTGGCAGTAACACAGCAACTTCCACAGAACCTGTTCTCGTCAGCGCCCCGCTAACTTCTCCCAGTTACAACGGAGGAATTCCGCTGACAACAGTTCAAAGCGGAACCGTTTCAGGTGGTCTGTGGTTTGACTCGTATCCAGGGTTTGATACTTCCGCCAAAAAGGCATTTACCCTGCCTGCTTTTACTGACATCAAGTGGGCAAGGCTTTATGTTGATGTCTACTGTGGCCACATGGAGAATAACTACCGCGGTAATGTGAATATCGGCATTGATGCAAACGGTGACAGCACTTACGAACTTCAGAAGAGTGAGACTTTCGATACCACATACTCGTTCCCTGGTGAAGGTGGAACCGGTCCTGTCTGGTTAAGCGACCACATGAACAGGGTTACAAGCGACTATTTGATGTGGTATGATCTGACCGATGCAATTGAAGGCCAGCAGGTTAATGTTCAGGCTACAACCACAAAGATCGATTCTTCTTTTGACGGTCGTGTCAAAGCAATGACGCTGGTCGTTGCATACGATGACGGTGATTCTGATAAGGTCTATTACTGGGTCAACCAGGGCCATGATACGGTTAATCCTCTGGATGACACTTATACCGGTTCGACCTCATTTGGAACCTCTTCGCTTGCAAACGGCTGGAGTTCTGCAAATCTCTCCGCTGTGTACCTTGCCAGTGTGGACGGTGTCTACACTTTCCAGGGGACGACACTCGCTTCCAGTGTTAAATCCGGGCCTTACTTCGGTTTCAATTCGTGGGATATAAGCAGTCTCCTTATTCCGGGACAGGGCAGTGCGCTTGCTTACAACAAGAAGGACAGCAACTACTACAAAGTCCCGCTTGTATTCATGAGCGTAAGGTATCCTTCAGCTTCACCAACGCTACCTGATGCTGCTTTCACTGCTGATGTGTCGAACGGTACTGCTCCTCTTACAGTTAACTTCACAGACAAATCTACCGGATCTCCTACTTCATGGTCTTGGGACTTCGGTGACGGTGCAACTGTAACTGAGCAGAACCCTCCTCACACCTACGAAAATGCCGGAAACTACACTGTCAGCCTTACTGTTTCCAATGCAGGCGGAAGTGACAGCGAAGTCAAAAAGGATTACATCATTGTTTCAACTCAGGAAATTCCTGACACGACAAATCCTGTAATTGAGTCGGTTGTCCTGTTCCCTGCTAACACAACTGCCGGCGCCACTATTAATTTCAGTGTAAATGCAACTGACAATGTGGAAGTAACCAAAGTAACAGCAGGAGAAGTCCAGCTCAATAATACAGATGGGATCTGGAAGGGCAGCATAACTGCTCCTTCTGCACTTGGGGACTATTCCCTACAGATCACTGCAAAGGATGCTGCCGGAAACACTGCCAATACTTCAGTTCCTTATCGTGTTGTTCAGCTTTCCGGTGGTGCTAATATCGCTGCTTCTCCAAGAGCAAGCAGTGTTGCAGCAGGAAATAACGTTTCTCTAACTATCAAAGTGAAAAACACCCAGAACATTGATGACACATTTATAGTTAAAATCAGTGTCAGTGAACTTCCTGTCTCTTATCAGGCAGACCTTTTCTGGTTTGACTGGACTGAAAAATCTGTAACTCTCAAAGCAGGAGAGGAAGTTTTGATTCCGGTGAAAGTAACTGTTCCTGAAGAGACTGCGGCCGGACGCAAGTTTTTCAGGGCAAACGTGAAATCGGAAACTTCTTCGATCAGCGGGTTTGATACCGGATATCTGGTAATAGCCTGAAAAATGTGATCCGGTAAAATGAAATTATGGGAGGATGAGATCTGAAAAGCAGGCTCCTTTTCCCATTTACTTTTTTGATCATTGGATTACGAAACTAAGCCGCATATAGAATAGCGGGTTGCAGAAAACTGTGACTGGATGCATTATGCCAAATATCTAAGATATTAGTACCGCGATTCCGAATTAGGTTCACAAAAATTAACGTTTTAATCTATTTAGGATCACGAATTTCCCAGGAAATAGGGAGTTTATTATGGAATCGAAGCACAAGGTACCGAATTCTATCACATACTTCAATGGGACTGTAGATTTAGCTTAGTCACTTTCATAGGTTTATAAAGTTAATAAACTGTTTTGAGATATATTGGAAGCTGCAAATCTGTTCTCTCTTAAACCGCATCTAAATAGGGTATTTAAAGAAAGAGGTGAGAGGTTAATAGGGGAATTAAGTTACGAGGGGTACAAGAAATTTTAAGCTTATCGGATTACTGATGTTTTTAGTGGTTATACTCGCAGCCTCCGGTTGTGTTGAGGAGCCGGAGTCAGGAAATGAATCCGATACTGAATTGGACATGGAATCAGGTACAGAGCCAGCCACTTACTGGCCAACCGAGGGCTGGAAAACATCAACACCTGAGCAGCAGGGGTTAGACTCGGAAAAACTGGCTGAGGCGCTGGATTACATCCAGGAAAAGGACATTAACATCCACAGCCTGTTGATTATACGTAATGGATACGTCGTGACTGATGTCTACTTTTATCCTTTTGCTAATGGTTCAGTACACGATGTCGCTTCCGTTACCAAAAGTTTTACAGGAACCCTGATAGGTATCGCAGTTTCCGAAGGGTACATTGCCAGTGTCGATCAGCCAGTCCTGGAGTTTTTCCCGAATCGTACTGTTTCGAATGTTGATGCAAATAAAAAGGCAATGACTCTGGAAGACCTTCTTACCATGAGATCGGGTTTTGAATGCGTTAATGAGCCTTACGAAGTTACTTTAGAACAAATGGGGGACAGTCCTGACTGGATCCAGTTTGCGCTTGACCTTCCCATGGCAGAAGAACCTGGCACTCGTTTCGTCTACTGCAGCCCCAATTCACATCTTCTCTCAGGGATCATCAGCGAGACCACCGGCATGAACGAGTTGGATTATGCCAATAAAAGTCTCTTTGAGCCCCTTGGCATTTCCAGTGTCATCTGGCCTTCTGATCCACAGGGGAATAACCACGGATGGGGAGATCTGCACTTGACTCCTCATGATATGGCCAAATTCGGGTACCTCTATCTTAATAACGGGACCTGGGATGGAAAACAGATAGTTTCGGCAGAATGGGTGGCAAAGTCTACACAAACACAGGCTATTTCTGAGGATGGTGAGGGTGATGGATATGGTTACCAGTGGTGGATTCCAATCGACGATCTTCCTGCACGGTATGAGGCAAGGGGTCGTGGGACTCAACTAATAACTGTAGTACCTGAAAAAAATCTCATAGTAGTAACCACTGGTGGCGGCTTTGATATGGATGAGATTGCTCCTTTCCTTGTTGCAGCTCTGAAATCAGATCAGCCTCTCCCAGAAAATCCCGCCGCCTATGGACGGCTTCTGGAAAAAATAGATGCCGTTGCAGAGCCTCCTGAACCTGAACCTGTGAAGCCTCTGCCTGAGATGGCGAAAAAAATCGAAGGCAAAACATACGTTCTCGATTCAAATCCTCTGGACCTTCAGTCTCTTGCTTTAACTTTTGATGAGGAAAAAGGGGAAGCTTTACTTAGCCTTGGGCTCCCGGAAAATCAGACGTTAGAGTTTCTTCTGGGGCTGGATAACGTCTCTAGATTCTCTCCCGGAGAATATGGTCTCCCTGCGGCAGGGAAAGGATCGTGGGAGTCAGACAATGTTTTTGTTGCTTACGTCGATGAGGTCGCAAATGTAAATCACTATAAGGTAACTCATACTTTTCAGGATGATCAGGTGACCGTACTGTTGCAGGATCCGACATGGTATGGAGATGTAGAATTTGGCGGGAGGCTTGAGGAATAAATAAAGAAAGTTCCGATAAACTCCGGATGCCAGTGATGTTGTGGATTAAAGTGATAGAGGAAGAAAATGATGAAGAAAAATGTTGAAGAAAAATGTTGAAGAAAAATGTTGAAGAAAAATGTTGAAGAAAATAATGAAAAAAATGTGAAGGAAAATGACACTGTATGGCAATACAGTGCCTTTATTTCCTCAAGTAAACTAACACTCTAACACTCAATTCCATTCTTTTGTTAGAGGGTCACTAATGGAATCACTTATTCTGTGTATGCTCCGAAATCCATTCTCCCATCAGCTCTAAAGCAGCAGGAGAAATTGTTTCTTCAATCGTTGCGTACTCAGAGGGAGACCCGGTTTGAGCGGTCTGGAATAAATGATTGAGTCCTGGCAGCTCTTTTACGGTATAGTCCTTATTGCCTCCTGCTTTGAGAGCTTCTTCGATAGCACGAAGGTTCTCTTCAGGCGGAACCTGGAGGTCTTTTTCGCCGTTTATCGCAAGGACCGGGCATTTCACCTGCATCAATGTCGGTTTGGGGTCGTATGTCAGGAAAAAGCGCATCCACGGCGATATCATAGTCTGGACCTGAGCGTTAACCTGAACGTCAAGGTCAGCTTCAGAGTAGCTGGCATTCTGTTTTTCTTCTTCGCTCATGTTTGCCATTTCATCCATTATAAGCTTGCGAAGTTTTTCCGCGGCAATTGTATTATATTCTTCCTCTTTTACTACAGAGAACATACTCTTCATAAGAGCATCATTCTGCTCGATAACCTCATTGCTTGATCCGTCTGCCCTGGCAATCAGGTCGCTCTGCAACAGTATAATTTCTTCCCCGGTAATTCCAGGGCCTGCCATCATTACGATGAATGCAACATCAGGTGACTGCACTGCTACAATCGGGGCAATCAAACCGCCTTCACTATGCCCTATCAGCCCGATCTTGGTCGAGTCTATCTCTTCGCGGTTCTTCAGGTATTCAATTCCAGCGAGCACATCCCCTGCGAAATCCTCGGTCGTGGCCTGCGAAAAGTTTCCGGTTGATCCTCCGATACCCCGGTCATCGACCCGGAGCACGGCAATGCCCCGGCGGGTCAGATAATCAGAGAGCACAAGGAACGGGCGGTGACCAAAAACCCCTTCATCCCGGTTTTGCGGACCGGAACCGGTTATGAGTACTACGACCGGAAATGGCCCTTCCGAGCGGGGAAGGGTTAATGTCCCTGCCAGCTTTACTCCTGCTTCTTTATTTTCATAAATGACTTCTTCTTCGTCGTATGGATATGGTTTTACAGGGTCCTGTTCCCTGCGAATTTCAGGTTTTTCATCAATACGGGAAAGCACAAGTGGAAAAACTGATCCTACCTGTTTCCACTCCCCTTCGATGGTTTTACCGTTCTCTTTAAGTGTCCCTTCAAAAACTCCCCTGACAGATTTCACTTCAAGGCGCAGATCCCCATCCTTATAGGTAACTGTCTCTACAGGGATGCCGCTTACTCCCTGCTCAGGGTTGTCCATAGTGGCAGTCGGTAAATCCCCGGGTCCGGTAGGGATGTTAAATAGAATTCTCAATTCCTGTCCACCCTGGACCTCCAGACTTCCCATCCAGAGGCCTTCGATGTCTTCGATGTCTTCGATTTTCCAATTTTCTCTTCAGATATGTTATCGCTTTCAGAGATGCATCCTGAACCTGTTACAGTCACAATAACATCAACAAAAAAAGGCAAATTAAGATTTTACGATTTATAAAAGACTCCCTTTGAACAATTGTCTATAAAATTTATTATTGAGTATGGTTTTTATCTATTTATGGTACTAAGCGACTTTTCCATTAACATTGTTCATTTTTTAGATTATCAAAATAGTGGGTAGATCCGATATCTTCTATGAATTATTTAAAAAGTCATAATCTCGAAAGAAAAAAGAAAAATCCTGGATCATGGAATTGTGTCGTTAGAGTATCTGTTTCGCCAAAATCAATATCTAAATAAATATCAATCGAAGGATTTTGACGTACGGAACAGTTACCTTGACTTTACCTATAAATATCATTTAATTCTTTTAACCTGCTTTCAGGAAAGTCTTCTTTCAGGAGTGAGAAAAGCATTCTATCAAAATATTTTTCCCCCACAAGCCAGTATTTTCTTTGTATGCATTCAGACTGAAAACCTGATCTCATCATCACCTTTTCTGATCCTGAATTGTCCCGGGCACAATCGCCTGTAAGCCTGAATGCATCTATAACATTGAAAGCGTAATGTACCAAGAAATCACAGGCAGTAGTGCCATATCCTTTTTTCCACTGAGTATCATCTATCTGATACCCGATCAGATAATTCCCATTAGTGAATTCTATTGGAAGCAATGCACACTGACCTATAGATTCGCCGGTACTATTTTTCCTGATGGAGAATATATGACAATCCGGTATTTTATCTTCCTTTAAAGAGTCCTCTATTGATTTGACCAGTGGGGAAAAGTAAACCACTGTGTCTTCTTCTTTATTTGGCCCAAAAAACATGTATTTGCATACACTTTCTTTTGAAAGCATTGATGCTATGTCCTTTAGGTCTGCCTCCACACAATAGCTGAAAGATATGTCATCCTTGATCCACTTTGTTTTCATTGTGATCCCTTGATCGCATAATAAATATTTGTGCCCCAGACGTATCAGTTTGTTAGGGCCCTTATCGAAGCAGGTACTTTACCCGACTCAGTTCCAAAATCCAGTGATAAAAGTAAGTGTAACACCATTAACTAAAATATATAATTATGTACTTATTATATAATTTTACGGCACAAACATGGTAACGGTAAATTTTTACCTTAATCAAAGTTGCGCTGGCGCGCCCAGCAGCGAGCTAGCGGGGTATTCGACTGAAATAAATACATCCTCATGAGTTTATAAAGTGTTAATTTTTACTGTGAGGACTATAAATAAGTACAATTTTATTCGGTTTAATAAATACAACTTTATCCAGTACTTAGAGGGTGTGTCTATTATGCCTCATATAATGGAATTAATGGGAAAAGCCAGGGTAGTCGTAAAAGACGGGAAGATCGTGGAAGTAGGGACTCCGGAAGTGGAATGGTGTCCTCTCTTTGTCAAGCTGCGGGGAGTCCAGAAGATGACCCCTGAGGAAATCCGGAAAAACATGGAGGCCCGGATTAGCGAGTTGGGAATGTTTACGGAAAAACGCAAGCTCGAATTTGAGACAACCGTTGTTGCCTTCGGCGCCTCAGAAATTATGATGAGCGGTCTCAACAGCGGCTTTCTTGATACAACCGTAACTGCCTGTGACGGTGCAGGAACAGTAATCTCCAGCAACCCGGCTCTTGTCCAGGGAATCGGAGGCAGGATGTCCGGACTTGTCGAAACCGAGCCGATTAATGCGGTCATCAAAGGGATAGAAGAGCGCGGAGGAACAGTGCTTGCTCCATCAACCGCAGCCATCGATCCGGCAGGTGGCGTAAGAAAAGCTGCCGAACTTGGTTACAAAAAAATCGCAGTTACAGTTGCAGATGCAAAAACCGCCAAAAAAATCCGGGAAATCGAATCAAAACTCGGGCTCGACCTGCTGGTCATTGCAGTACATGTAACAGGTGTCAGCCGGGAAGAAGCTCAGGGACTGCTGGATAACTCGGACATCGTTATCAGCTGTGCTTCAAAATATATCAGAGAACTTGCAAAGCCTCTGGTTCAGGTGGCAGCTGCGATCCCTCTCTTTGCTCTCACGCAGAAAGGAAAGGAACTTGTGATTGAAAGGGCAAAGGATGTCGAAAGCCCTATTTTGATCAATACCATGAAGCTGCCGGTTTTGCCGGAACATAAACAGCCGAGGGAATTGATTTAAAACGGGTTTTTTAGGTGTTTCATGTGTGAAAGCATTTTAATTGCTAGAGACTATTTTTGAATCGACTATAACTGATCGTCTCCTTCCAAAAACTAAATTCATTTTTAGAGATATTTCGATAAAATTTTATGCATTTAGTCTGTTATGAGTATTGATTTTCATGAAAATATCTGATGAAGAATTAGGCAAGAATATAATGAGTTTATAAAGACACCTAGTTATAAGGAAAGAGAAGAACAACTTAAATTTGCTGATTTTGTCAGGTCTATAATTAATGAGCTGGTGCAAAAAGAAACTATTACCAATGAAAATCTTACAGCTTTGATTCAAATATTTGGACATGGATCCAGTCCTGAAAATGTTAAAAAATATATCACCACACTGAATCTTAAAAAATCCTTTTCTACAGACATACTCAGCAAATTTTTCAATATGAGTCAAACAGGGTTTACTGGTGTAGAGGTAAAGCCGCAATTAATGGATTAACAGATAAAGAACTTCATGTTGTTAACAAATTTCTCTATGATGTAACAAAATCAGATTCTGAGGGAGCGATTAGGGAAATAATTTCAAATTTTGAAAGCAATGATATCCCTCACGTTAAACTTGGTATTTACTCTCCTTGGTTATATTATCTACATCCGAACATATGTCCCATAGTAGCAGGGCCTGTTAAAAATTATTTGAAAAAATTCGGTTGGGACGGAAAAAATTACCTCGATGCTTGGGAGATGCTAAAGCAAATAAATCAGGCAATAAATGAAGCAAACTACGGCTTTTTTGATGCATTCATATGGGCAAATAGTACAATCGCTAATTATTGGCTGTTTATAGTCCCTAAAAGCTTTGAAGATGGTAAACTATGGAATTATTTCTGGATAATCTGCCCATTTCTCAAGATTTATTCATTCTCTTGCAGGTGATCTTATTCTCCTTCACACCCTCCATCACTTCCGGACCCTCCTCCACCGTAGTGACCTTTAGTTCCTGACCCTCCGCCGCCATAGTGACCGCTACCGCTTCCACCGGTTGCAACAGAGAATTTACCCGCTTCCCCTATCATGCACATTGCGCTGATGCATAATGCAAATGCCAGGAAAAAAACTATGATCTTTTTCATTTATTTCCCTCTTTCAAAATTCCCCTATTGTATAGTTTTTTTTGGCAACTTTTAATTTTTCCCGATGTTACTTCTACGAATATTTTTTTCCATAACACAGGTTCAACAAAAGCGTCATGCTGTTATTTTTTCTTAGGGATATATAATGAGCTGATCCCAAAACTCAAAAATCACTTATTTGAACTCGATTTTGAAATAATTATTGGAGCTGCTGATCAGAAAATTGGTTCTGATACTTATGAGTTTGGAAATAAAAGTTGGTTTTGAGATAGGCTCAATGTCAGGAAAGTTTGTTTCATTCATAAAAATAGAAGTTCTATGATAAGGTCTACGCCTTTAAATTATGTTTTTTGAAAACAGGATTTCCGGTGCTTTATTCCTGGAAAACATATATAAAATGTGAGATATCCCGGGATAACCTGCGAATTATTCAGATCTGTTATTCCCTTTGTATATCTCACAGTACTCATTTTTTGTATATTTTCGGTTTAATTCTGTATTTCAATATTTTATGTTGAAATGCTTCAGTGCTTTGTAACCTATTATGAGGGTCTGTCGGAATTATTCCAGAAGCAAAGGGATTTTTATTACTTGCCTCCTCTACCACCAGAACCGCCATTGCCACCGGAGCCGCCAGAACCGCTGCCCTTTGCGGCATCAATTATTTTCACCGCACCGCTTCCCTGATATGTGCCATCTTCTGCAGTAAAGACCAATTTAGTGACATCTGAAGTAAGTGCTCCCTTGAAATCACGTACCATGAATATGTATGTATGCTTCTCGTCACTCTCTTTATGCACTGTAACAGACGCTACGCTTGCACTACCTGGGATGCTAAGCCTTGCCGTATCTGATTCTAGTGAAGCTACATTAAAGATTTCATCATCGTCAAGCTCTCCATCACCATCAGCATCATTATAGTTAACACCTGCGTATGGATTGCTGTACACTGCCACCCTGATGCGGTACGAACCTATTGACGGCAGTACAGCTGCCGGTCTGTCAACAAGAGCAGGATGGCTCTCAGTAGGAGATATGGCAATCCATATGTTATCACCATCTCCCAGTTCCGCTGCTCCCCCTATTGCGGGCAGCGCAATGATACATAATACCAGTGCCATGATTAATGCCGCAATCTGTCTCATTAATTTCCCCCTTCCTTTTGATTTATATTCACCTGTTTTTTTGCTTTCATCGGTGTTATGCATTAATATTTGTTTCATAACCCGACTTCAATTAAAGCATTCACAGTTTATTTTTTCACATAGATATAAATATATACGAATATTAATTCCTGATTAAATAATTTCATTGTATTCAATTTTGGAGGAACTTTAAGAGTTGGTTTGTATCAAGAGCCCTGTTTGTATTTTGGTGGTGAAATATGAAAAGAAGAGGAGGCCAGTTCAGAGAACCACAGCAAAAGGCCGCCGGTTTGAGAAAAACGTCAATTATGACAAAACAGTCGGATAAATTATTTATGACCAAAAGTTTTGAGGTAACCAGAATTAGTTTGGTCCATCCTTTTCGTCCTTTAGCTTTGACATGAAAGTGCTTTCAATTACTTTCATTTTTTGTGCCTGCTATTTGGAAAATTTCATGTGTGTTTTTTTGTGTAAGTCTCTGTTTAAAGCTTGAATAATTTCCCTTTTCTGTGGAAAAACGTAAAAAAAGTAACTTTTTACCCCCGCAGCAACACGATTGTGTTGTCAGGCGGATACGGCATCAAAAGTATCGTTTTCTGTACAGGAGATAATTACGGGCCGGTCTCGTCCAGGATCAGCTCGCACTGTAGAGCCCTCTGTCTGGTCAAAGAAAAATAAGTTGCCTGAATAAATCGACCCTGCCTGCCGTATCCTACTTTACTTATGGGAGAGCAGGGCTAGCAGGATCAAGAATATTACTATAAAAAGTTTTGAGGTAACCAGAATTAGTTTGTTCCTCAATATCCTTTCTTTTTCCGATTTTTCGTCTTTTTCTGATTTTTCGTCTTTTTCGAGGTTTTGCTCCAGACTTTCGGCCATCCTTTTCGTCCCTTATCTTTTTTATGTTAATTTATTTTTGAAGCTTGAATAATTTTTCCTTTTTCTCCGGGAAAACCGTAACCCGGATCCGGGCTAAATATTGTTCCGGGCTCAGGAGCGTCATCAATATTTTCAGATAAGGAGCTGCCCGGTTTGCCAGTCATTGATTATTCTGGCAGCTGTCCTCATTTCATCCACCTCGCCTTTCTTTTGCAGGAAATTGCACTGTTTACCTATCAGTTCAAGTACGGAGGAAACGTTCTGGTCTTCTATCGTGACATTGTAAAAGGACTCAAGGGCAGTTTTGTTTTCGGAAAACATTTTTTCTATTATCTTATGTGCAACACCGAGTGGGTCCCGCAGGTGAGTTACATCCTTTATCCCTAGCAAACCCTGTACATATTCATCGTTTTCATCGAAGGGGATGACTCCCGGTGTATCCATAAACATGATACGTGAACCTGCACCCACATGCTGCACTCCCTTTGTGTGACCGGATATGGGGGAGGTGCTAGCCCTATGCCTGCCTGTAACGCCGTTTATTACGGAGGACTTGCCTACATTGGGATAACCGAGGGTGCCGACAAGGATATCACGCTCTTTTATATTGCAGGCGGATGCAAGTATCTGGTGCCTTAACATAGTTGTCCCGGACCTGTCCTTGCTGGATATAAAAACCGTAGGGGCAATTTTGGAGAGGCGGGATTTGGTTTTATCAAGTTTCTCTTTTGAGACGAGGTCGCACTTATTGATGACTATTATGAAAGGTTTCTTTAAACGGATAATATCCTTTTCAACTTCACTGTTTCGGGTCTCTTCCGGAAACCGGGCGTCTATGACTTCAAGAAGGACATCAGCTTTTTTTATAACATCCCTTACCAGGACTTTGTAGCTTGCCATCGGTTGTGCTATGAGGAATAAGGATATAAGGATATCTTCAAATTAAGGACATCTTCAATTAAGGATATATTCAAATGGGAAACTTTTGTTTCCATAACCTGTGACTTGAGGAGCAGAATAAATACAAAACATTAAAAAAGGGCAGTCAGCAGTAACCGATACACTCGGCAAAATCCATGCAATGGTTTCTAAGATAATGAGTTCTCAGCTAATGGTTTCTAAGATAATGGTTTCTAAGATAATGGTTTCTAAAATAACGATTTCTCAGCTACAGATTTTCAGCTATTGATTTTTTGGCTCTCTAATACCTTTGGAACGGGTTCAGCTGTCCTCTGTCGGGTTACCGGCAGTTCAAATCTAAAAGATGAACCTTCTCCGATTTTACTTTCCACATATATATTGCCGCCGTGCATTTCAACATACTTTTTAACGAGGGTGAGCCCCAGTCCAGTACCTTCGAAAGTGCGGCTTAGAGAAGAATCAATCTGGATAAATGGATTATAAATTTTTTCAAGGCTATCTTCCGAGATTCCGATTCCAGTATCTCTGACGGTAATAATTACAAAGTCGTTTTCCTGTTTTAAGATTACATCAATTGAACCGCCGGCAGGTGTGAACTTTAGTGCATTACTTAGTAAGTTGACCATAATCTGCTGGAACTTACCTTCATCGGCAGAGATCCATACTCTCCGATTTTCGGAATTATAATTTAATTTGATATTTGCCTCCTGAGCCTGCGGCATCGTCTTCGATATGATTTTATTGATAGATTCATCAACAGAAAATTTTTCTATATTGAGCTCTTCATTTCCTGCTTCTGCTTTTGATAACTCGAGTATGTCGTTGATGATGTTGAGGAGGTTTTTTCCGCTTAAAGAAATGAACTGAACATACCTGGATTGCTTTTCGTTAAGGGGCCCTGCAATTCCTTCATTAAGAAGGTCAGAAAACCCGATTACAGAGTTCAAAGGAGTCTTCAGTTCGTGACTCATGTTGGTTAAAAACTCGCTTTTTGTGCGATTTGCTACTTCAGCAGCTGTTTTTGCATTTATTAGAGCCTCTTCTGCTTTTTTTCTAACGGTTATATCCCTTATAACCACAATGTTTGCCGGCTGATCCCGGTAGATTATTTTTGTACCAAGACCTTCAATCCAGAAAGGCTCTCCCCTGGAAGAGATTGCTTTGTAAATACTGAGGTAGCTTTCCTTATCATTGAGAACATTTATCTGGTCTCCAATTGCAATCGGCAATGATTCTGGAGCGAGGTATTTTGCAATGCTCTTACCTTTTACCTCTTCGAGCTCCATATCAAACATTTTTCCAACAGCAGCGTTTGCAGCTATGAGCCTGCCTTCAAAATCAAGTATCAGTATACCGTCGAGAGTATTATTGGCAAGAGTGCGGAAGTTCTCTTCACTTGCTTTCAATGCCTTTTCAGCTTTTTTACGTTCTGTAATGTCCCGGACATACACAATCAGCTTTTCTTCATTGCCCAGTTTGAGTATTCTGGTTGTAATTTCGGCTGGAAAGACTGTGCCGTCCTTTCTTTTGTTTATCCTCTCGATTGTTTTATTCCCTGTGGTTTCTTTACTGATTAGTATATTTTTAAGGTTTCTGGAAAAGTTCTCAGGAAGAAGATCAGTTACATCCAGCTTCAGGATCTCCTCTTTATCATACCCGAAAATTTTGCAGGCTGCATCATTACAGTCAACAATTTTTCCACTATTTGATTCTATGAATACGCCGTCAATTGAGAGTTCTACAACCTGTTTGAATTTTTCTTCGGATGCCGCAAGTTCCCTTTCTGCCTTCTTGCTGGAAGTGATATCATAGATATTTATTAAAAAAAGTTCCTTCTCTTTAACTTTGATTGTATTGACATACACTTCTACATGCCTTGTTTCTCCACTGGAGAGTTTATGGCAGGAATAGAAATGTCCTTTCTTTTCGGAAAAAACCTGCTGGCTAACTTCTCGATTTCTTTCCAGAGAGAAGGAATCAATATCAGTGATTTTTTTTGCGGTCATCTCGTCATAAGTGTACCCGTAGTAAGCGCATGCAGGATTGTTTGCATCGACAATACGATAACTGAGCGGGTCTGCTAGAAGCGTGACAGCCGGGCTGTTGTTAAAAAGCTGTTTATATCTGTTCTCACTTTCCTGAAGAGCTTCATAATTCTTTTTTATTCTAATTAAAGACTTTATCCTTGTTTTAAGCTCAAACCTATCTATTGGCTTATGAATGAAATCGTCAGCTCCGCATTGAGTTGCTTTTATTTTGTTCGGCTTCTCAAAAAATCCGGAAATTATGATTATGGGTATGAACCTGGAGCCGGGATCACTTTTGAGTATGCTGCATATCTCATACCCATCACTTTCAGGCAGCATCAGGTCTAATAATATCAAATCCGGAAGTTCAGCTTTTACAAGTTCAATAGCTTCTTTTCCGGTATATGCAGGGATAGGAAGATATTCATCTTCGAGCTGTAAACATAGTAATTCTACCTGATCCCTTTCGTCATCAATTATGAGAACTTTTGGTTTATCGGAGGCGTCCAATTCTATCATCTTGAGTACCATTTTTCATGGTTTTTGCGACTAAATGAAAAATATTATATAGATTAACTACCTGTATGATTCCAACTTATATAATTTCTTTTCTGAAATAAAATGAAAAAGTTTCAGATTATAACTGATTTTTTCCCTCAAATTATTTCTAGTTTTTGAGTTTACTTATGTACATAATCAGAGATTATTGCCGTGAAATTAATTTTTACAGTGTTGCATTTTCTCAGGATTGCATGAATGATTCTCCAGGAAACACTTTAAAAAAACACCAGCGACTGACTAAAAAATGCAGTACATTAGTACAGTTGGTTTTACACAATTTTTCTTTTCAGTTAAACTGGTTTGCAAGAGTATATATGAGCTCAGGCTTGATTGAGGCTTAAAGGCTTGATTGAAACTGAAATGGGTAAAAAGTGTTAGAGGTTAGAAGAGATTTAAAGTGAATTAAAAAATGGTCATCCCTAGCTACAAGGTTGATATTTGGCATCAGGTTTCCAGACTGCCTAATGCTTTTGTTTTTATCCACTGTACACGGGCGGGCTCAATCAGGGCACAGCGCGTGGAAAGAAGGTTAACAGGAGATACAACAAAAGGCCATTTCGGAATAATACCAACCAATTAACCAGGGAGCACAAAAGAAGGTGTAAGTAAAATTAAGACTAAAATTAAATGTAAAATGAAAAATAAAATTGTGTTTTTTAAAGCTCAGTGTTCAGTTTTTTTCCCAGAATTCCTCAGCTTCTTCTTCCATTTCCTCCAGCCTGTCATAATAGTCAGGAAACTCGTTAAGATGAGCCAGAGCAATCTTTCCTGTCATTATGGGGTCGTCGTTAGTAACGTTTGTTGCGGGGTCTATGGTACCATGTTCCAGCTCTACGTCCATGCCTCTGCGGAACTGGTCTACATCGAACTTATCCCATTTTATTCCCAGTTGTTCCCCAACTGCCTTTGCTTCTTCAGCGGAAAAATTTGTGGTTGTCAACATTATCACTCCGATTAATGGTTTGATATGTTTGTGTACTTAAGGGTTGTCCTGCAAAATGTCCCTTTTTTCATTTTTCCTTTTACAGGAAGGTTTTATTCTTTAATAAAAAGGCATATTCTGCCATTAAAAAGTATGTCAGATCATTATATTTATCATATGTATTAAAATATAACAGAGAGAGTGACACATGTCAGAAAAAGATCTTTTGTTTATAAGGCGTGCCATTGAACTTTCCCTCGAAAGTGTAAAAAGAGGTGGAGGGCCTTTTGGTGCTGTGATAACAAAAAACGGAGAAATTGTTTCGGAAAGCTGCAACCAGGTCACCGTAATAAACGACCCGACCGCCCATGCCGAGATCGGTGCCATAAGAGAGGCAGCCCGGAAACTGAATACCTTTGACCTCAGCGGCTGTGAGATCTACGCTTCCTGTGAACCCTGCCCCATGTGCCTTGGAGCCATTTACTGGGCAAGGATAGATAGAGTTTTTTTTGCCAACACAAGGTCTGATGCTGAAAATATCGGCTTTGATGACTCCTTCATATACGGGGAAATTTCACGCCCCCTTCAGGAACGAAAAATTGAATTCCGACAACTCCTCAGGGAAGAGGCTCTTGAAGCTTTTGGGGTGTGGGAAGAATCTGAGAATAAGGTGAAATACTGAGCCCGAGAATAAGGTGGAATACTGAACCCGAGAATAAGGTGGAATACTGAGCCGGCCTGAACACAACAACCGGACTCAACTTTTCTTTTTGAACTCTACACTAAAATTTGTAAACAGGACACATCATCTAAACATTAGCTTTTCTGGTTTTTCATTTTGTGCGAATACTTTTGAATAATTATTTCTTTGTAGGCGAACTGATTTCTTTCATTAGAGCATAATTAATATGGGGCTTTGAATTCAATCCGGGAAAGTTTCTGTTCTGGCGTTGGCACTTTGCGCTTTTTGGTAACTTTTCCACAGCATCATTAAAAATTAAATGTGTTGCAGTACTATTTAACTCACATTTAGTTCAGACAAAATCTTATGAGGGGATTTCGGAGAATATGCCTGCAAACAAAAGCAAGTACATCCGCTGGTTTGAAGAGACCACGATCGAGGACGTCCCGCTGGTGGGCGGGAAGAATGCTTCCCTTGGGGAAATGTACAGGGAACTTACTTCGAAAGGTGTGAGGATTCCAAATGGCTTTTCAGTCACTTCTGAAGCTTACTGGCATACCCTGAAAGCCGGAGAAATTCTCGAAAAGCTCAAAAAGACAATGGAAGGGCTTGATACTGCGGATGTTGCAGACCTTGCAAAAAGGGGGAAGATTGCAAGGGACCTGATCCTTGGAGCCGGAATTCCGGATGACCTCTGGGAAGAGATCAAAGATGCCTATGACCGCCTCTGCAGGCAGTATGGAGAAGATACGGATGTAGCTGTGCGGAGTTCGGCAACGGCTGAAGACCTGCCAACTGCTTCTTTTGCGGGGCAGCAGGAGACTTACCTCAACATCAGGGGCTATCCCGGGCTTCGGGATGCCTGCACGCGCTGTTTTGCCTCACTCTTTACGGACAGGGCCATTTCCTACCGTGTAACCAACAATTTCGACCACTTCAAGGTAGCCCTTTCCATAGGAATCATGAAGATGGTCAGATCGGATCTGGCTTCCAGCGGGGTTATTTTTACCCTTGACACGGAAACCGGATTCAGAGACGTGGTCTTTATTACAGGTACATACGGGCTTGGAGAGAATATCGTTCAGGGGCAGGTCAATCCCGATGAGTTCTACGTCTTCAAGCCGACTTTCAAGGAAGGATACAGGCCGATCATCCAGAAGAAGATGGGAAGCAAAGAAATCAAGATGATCTACGGCAGGGGAGATTCCAAAGTGCTCACCCGGAACGTGGAGGTCCCTGAGGCTGAAAGGTTGCGCTTCTGTATTAATGACGAAGAGGTGCTCAAGCTTGCCGGATATGCGATCGATATTGAAGACCATTATTCTAACAAGTACAGGGAATCCAGGCCCATGGACATAGAGTGGGCAAAGGACGGCATAACAGGAGAACTCTTCATAGTACAGGCAAGGCCCGAAACCGTCCAGTCCCAGAGAGAAAAAGATATGCTGGAAACCTATGTCCTTGAAGAGAAATCCGAAGTCCTTGCAAAAGGCAGGAGCGTGGGGGATAAGATCGCTTCCGGAAAGGTCCGTGTGATCCCTGATGTTTCGTACCTGCCCTCTTTCAAACCCGGAGAGATCCTGATTGCGGACACAACCACTCCTGACTGGGAGCCGATTATGAAAACCGCAGCCGCGATTGTCACAAACAAAGGGGGGCGGACCTGCCATGCAGCTATTGTCAGCCGGGAACTCGGAATCCCTGCGGTTGTAGGGGCTGGAAATGCCACTGAAGTCCTCGAAACAGGCAGGGAAATTACTGTTAGCTGTGCCGAGGGAGAAGACGGGCTTGTATACGCAGGCATCCTTCCCTTCCATAAAGATACCCTCAGCCTCAAAGACCTGAAACGTCCCAAAACCGAGATTATGATGAATCTTGGAAACCCTGAAAGCGCTTTTGCGTTTTCCATGATTCCCAATGACGGAATCGGGCTTGCAAGACTCGAGTTCATTATTACAAGCTACATCAAAGTCCATCCTATGGCCCTTGTGCATCCGGAAAAGGTCAAAGACCCGGGAGAGCTCAGGGAGATCGAAAAACTGACCGCGGGATATGGTAAAAAAGAAGATTATTTTGTCGAGCAGCTTGCCAGGGGCGTCGGGTTGATTACTGCAGCTTTTTACCCGAAGCCTGTTGTGGTCAGGATGAGCGACTTCAAGACCAACGAATATGCAAGCCTTGTTGGGGGCAGCTATTTTGAAATGGAAGAAAACAATCCCATGATAGGATTCAGGGGGGCTTCCCGTTACTTTGATGAGCGCTACAGGGAAGGTTTTGCCCTTGAGTGCAGGGCTATGAAAAAGGTCAGGGATGAAATGGGGCTTATAAACCTTATTCTTATGATCCCTTTTTGCCGGACCATTGAGGAAGCGAAGAAAGTCATTGTCGAGATGGAGACGAACGGGCTCAGGCGCGGAGAAAACGGGCTTCAGGTCTATGTTATGTGCGAAATCCCCAATAACGTCCTGCTTGTCGACGAGTTCAGCAAATTCTTTGACGGCTTCTCTATAGGCTCAAACGACCTGACCCAGCTGACCCTCGGGGTTGACCGCGACTCAGAACTGCTTGCCGCGGAATTTGATGAGCGGGATCCGGGAGTTATGAAATTCATGTCAATGGCAGTGCAGGGAGCAAAACGGAATGGGAGGCACAGCGGGATCTGCGGGCAGGCTCCGAGTGATTTCCCTGAGATTGCAGAATTCCTGGTAAAAGAGGAAATTGATTCTATTTCCCTTAATCCGGACTCTGTTATGAAAATCACCCTTCAGGTTCTTAAAACTGAAAAGGGGCTCGTAAGGCATTGAAAAACGACCCTGGTATCTGCCGACTTACTTATTATGAGGTGGGCCAAATTTTCAGCCGACAATTGTCAGCGGTCGGTTATCAGCAGCTATCGATCAGTGGCTGTCCATCAATAGGGAGTTCTGATTATCGATGGTAATTGCCACCGGTCAGTGGCGGCATACATTTGCAGGATATGCCTACATCTGCATCACAAATAAGTTAATGCAGGTAAATCTATATGCAATGTAGCGAATATACATATTGGGTGTAAAAAATACAAAGGAAGCACTAAATTATGCAGAAAATAACCAGAACACAAATTTACGGGGATGAAAAAGAGCCTGAACATTTGCTTTTTTTGAAAAGATGTCCGGAGTGCCATTCCAAACTTGAAAACGATCTTTTCAGAGGATTTCAATATTGTACTGTGTGCGGGTACTGGACAAGAAAAGAAACTGCAAGGCTTGAACCGCTAATGATTATGGAGTGAGTTAAGATATGTTTGCTTTCCCTTCAAAATGTGTCAGGTGCGACACACCTCTTAAAAAACAGATAATTGGCTCGAATAATTTTTACTACTGCAGAAAATGTGGGTGTACATCCTCAGTTACATCGGCCAGTGCATCCACTCAATCCGCAGTCCCGGAAATAGCTAACATTTAAGGCTATATTAAGCAGATAACGGATTTTCAAGGTCTGTACTAAGGCTAAACTGATATTAATGTCCCTTAAACCGGAATATATTATAGAGATGGTTAATATCTGAACTACGAATCTTAAAACATGTCTCAGGCAAACCTGGCCCTGATCAAATAACTATATGAATTCCGGGTCAGGTTCCTATTTTTGAATTACTTTTTTGTTTTTTCGGGCACTTCCGGGTTTAATAGCTGGTATTATTCCAAAAAACACCCGAAATGGGATATGGAGTTCTTTCTTTCCGCATGCCGTGCGCCGCTTGAGCCCGCCTGCATATAGTAAATAAAAAACGAAAAAACTATATGTACCGGCAACTCAGATTCCAGAATACCAATCATGTAATAAGATACGGTTTTTTATCATTCTTTCTTTTTATTCTACTTTTTATTTCGGAACTTTTTCCTTCCTGTTTTCTGGTTTCCAACAGGAAAATTAAATTATAAGTAACTTGAAAAGAAAAAGGTATATGAGTTTTAAAATTCAATAAGCAACATTAACCTCAACAATTGTATGAGCCTGAAAACAGTTTTAAAACAGCTTTAATACTAGAAACCCTCTCTGTTTGATCCGCATGGTCGAAAAAGAAATAGATTCATTATGCAGTCAGTATGGCCTGAAACCAACAAGCCTCTCTGACCTTATGCTAAAAGTCAATTTTCCTGACTCGGGCCTGGAGTACGGCTTTCCCGGAGAAGAAAACTCCCTCTATCTCCCCCTTTATGAAGAACTGAAGGCCTTCAGTTCTCTTTCCGGGACTGGAAGCGATTTTCGGGCTTACATTCAGCTTGTTCTTGATCCTGATAAGGCAAATTCGGAATACCTTGCGGACTTTTTCAACAACCCTCTCGGCCTGAAGATCCGAAAAGCCTGGGAGGCGAGGGGCTTTATCCTGAGACCTGAAAACCGGGAACCTGAAGAGCCGGCTACGGTACTCTCTGAGGTTTCTGCCCTGCATGACGCTGCCGGAGATGCTTCTTTTTCAGGAGAAACGGGATTTTCAGGAATTGTCTCCTCCCTGGCGGCAAATGAAATCACATTTAAAGGCAAAGTTTCGGTTGAGAATATGTGTACGGAAACAGGGGAAAACACTTCTTTACTTTCAGGTGAGGCTGTTCCTCTTCTTCCCGGAATTTCATCTTTTCCGAATGTGGATCTTGATTCTCTTACACATAGCAAACTCTATCTCCCTGACCTGCAGGTCCAGCTTGAGGTCCTTAAAATCAAAGATCTCACAAAGGAACTTATTTCCCAGCTAAGTGTGTTCGAGTGCAGGCTTTCAACCTATCCCAAGAGTATAACCCATATCCGCAAGAAGCTCGAACTTATCCGGGAGGCGGTGAAGCTTGCAAATGATTCTGACTACATTCTGGAGCTGATCCGTCGGGGGGAGAGCAAGAAGCTTGAGTTCAAGTCCACGCTGCGAATGAACCTTCTTAGCGGAAAGCCTGACTGGAATATCGAACATGCAGTACTGAAGACGATAGTCGCGTACCTGAACACTGACGGCGGAATACTTCTTGTTGGCGTCTCCAACAACGGGGAGGTTCTGGGAATCAAAAATGACGGTTTTCAGAATGAAGATAGGTTCCTCCTGCATTTCAAACAGCTCATAAAACAGCATATCGGCCTTAACTACGCTCCCATGATAGAATACGCCCTTGTGCCTGTAAGCGGTAAAAACGTCCTGGAAATCGACTGCAGAAAAAGTGATAAGGCTGTTTTCCTCAACCCTGATAAAAATGACGAAGAGTTCTATATCCGCATAGGCCCCTCAAGCGAAAGGCTCACAGGCAGTAAACTGATCGAGTACGTGAATAGGCAGTATAACGGAAAACAGGGTTAACCAACCCTGTCTGATAATCCTGTCTGATAATCCTGTCTGATAATCCTATCTGATTACCCGGCATGTGTTAGAATTTTGAAGGTTCAAGAGTTTTGAACTCTCAAACCTGAAGGTTTCAAATTACTGGCCCGAATATGTTTATTATTCCCGTGGCAGTCAGGTCCACTGCAAGAGCCGCAAGCAAAAGCCCCATGAGCCTTGTAAAGACCAGCATTCCATTATATCCTATAAACTTGTGGAGCCTCCTCGAGAAAAGGAAGACAATCAGGCAGATTATGAATGCAAATATAATAGATATGAGAACGATTGCTTTTTGTTGAACGCCATCTGCCACTCCCATAAGGACAATTACTGTGCTGATAGTACCCGGACCTGTCAGGAGCGGAAGGCCGATCGGAAATACCCAGATATCTTCCCGTTCCTGGGACTGAGTAATTTCTTCTTCAGTAATGCTCTCCCTTGAGACCTTTGCATGCATCATGTCAAATGCTATACTGAAAAGCAGGAGTCCTCCCGCAACCCTAAGTGAGTCCACACTGATGCTGAATAATTTAAGTATCACGCTTCCGGTAATTGCAAAAAAGAGGGCGATTACGCACGCGAGCACCACTGCTTTTTTTGCGATTTCATTTTTTTCCTTGCGGGTCATCTTGCTTGTCAGAGAGATAAAAGTTACAACTCCGCTGATAGGGCTTACAACCACAAAGATGGATGAGAATACATAGATGAAAAACCCGAGGTTTCCGGTTACCATTTTTTTCTCCTGCCCCTTTACAGATCTCCAGGTTTTATGTACAATTTTGTTATTCTTATAATATTTACCTTTTGAGTTTGCCAGGTTTTTTGTATTCGATTTTTTAAATTGAAATCTAAAAGTTCAATCAATATAATCTGGACACTCTGAATAATCTGGATATCCTGAATTTAAAGTTTTCCAGAGAGTTTTATTTCACGATACCTTGATGAGGAAGTAAGAAGATAACTCTTTGTCAGGAGACGCTCTATATTATGAGATAACTCTTTGATGCTGCTTCCAAACATTGAATAGTGGATAACGGTTTACAAGCTATATAACCAAAGGCAGTGGTTCTGATGACCGGGGAAAAAATCGATAGAAAAATCTTTGAAGAGCTTAATTTCATAAAGAAACAGCTTGCAGAAATTAAGGAGCATATGGTCGATATAGATGCCCTGCTCACCGCAGAAGAAAAAGAGCTTGTTTTCAGAAGTTTTGAAAATGAGGCAAGAGGAAGGCTTGTACCGTTAAAGAAACTTGAAAAAACGAGGATCTGAAATGTTCGAAGTTTTTTTTGATATCCCGGCACAGGATTTTATGAGGAAGGCAGATGAGAGTACGCACTCCAGAGTCAGGGAAACCCTTGAAGAACTTGCTTTTGATCCCGTTCCCCTGGGCGCAAAAAGAATAATCGAAAGCCAGGAAAATTTATTCCGGTTTCGTTCCAGGCATTTAAGACTGCTTTATAGAATAGATTACGAAAAACTAACCCTTGTCGTTATAACAATCGAGCCTTTAACTCGTATGTACCATTGAATTGGTGGTAAAGGGTTTTTACTGGCAATTTCTTCTTCGACCTGCCTTTTTATACCAGGCTGATTTATCTGGTTTTTCTGGCTTTCTCTGTTGAGACTTTCCTGTAGCCTGATCCCTGAAAAAAGCCACCTGTTTCAGCCATCTAACAGAATAAGCCTTTATAGAAAAAAAACTATCTCAAATAATTAATTAGGTGATCATGAATGGTGCGTATCAAATCTTTAAATAGCACATCTATGGCAAAAGTTTTCGGTCTTATGTATCTGATTCTTGCAGTTGTTTTTTCGCCGTTCATTCTTCTTATGATAAGCGCAGAGGGACCTATTGGTCTTACTGAAAGTATACTTGTGATTATAGGTGTTGTTCTCTTTTATGGAATTGCGGGAGGAATAGGAGGGTTTCTTATTGGCGTCATTTATAATTTTGTCGCAAAGAAGTTTGGCGGCATCGAAATGGAAATTGAAACTGCCTGAATCCGAGATTCCAGAATAGTTTAAAAACCACATTCTTCGATCATTTCTTTCCTATTTTTTCCTTAAAATCCGAAAAAGGTCGAAAGTTTTGTCTGCTCTATTTTAGGAACTGCTTCTCCTGGTAGTGATTCGTTCAATGTTTCTTGCAATTCTTCCTGTTCCTGTCCCTGTTCTACTTTCGCACCACTTTCTGAAAATTCATCTATAAAAGTGCCTTCATTTTTCAGAGCCAGCGAATTCCTGTAATAATGCGCTGTCTTCTCCTGCCAGTTTCCGGGGAGCAGCAGAAACTTCATGCCCCTTTTTTGCTCGTTCCATTCCCAGACTTCAGAGTGATAAAAAATAGCTGCTAACTGGCTTGAGAGCTGGGCATACGGAATCTCTGGCCTGAGCCTGTACAGGAATTTGCCTATACCGTCCTTTTCAGTCCCCATATACAGCTTTGCGGCGTCGTTTGCCAGGTATTTCCATTCCCTGTCCTGCATAAACCCCTGAAGTTTGTCCAGGTGACTGCAACTAATTTTATCGATCCTGGGGAAACAGCCGTTCCTGAATTTCCTTTTTATAAAAATATTTCCTCGGCTATCTATCCGCCAGGAAAAAACCTTCTCTTTTGTTCCAAGGGTGTGGGATACCGACCAGAAGGTAGCCATGGTGGATAAATCGGATTTTGAAATATAAAAAATTGTTTGTGGTTTACGTTATTTTTTCCCGGGCTAAAGAGAAAAGTCGAAGCTTTCTTTGTTATGAAGTGAAAAATTCTGGCCGCCACAATTACATTATTAATGTTTTCAAAAACCCGGGAGAACAAAGACCTGAGAGGATTTCGATGCCCCGTTAATCATCCTTTAATCCCTAATTTGACAGATTCTGCTAATTAATACAGTATTTTCTTACACAAAACACATTGCATTGACACACTACGTTTTAGTAAATTAAAAAACGTCCAAAAATCATAAGATGCAAGACAAAACTTTGAATTGTATTAAGAAAACAGAAGCATGAAGCCCATTTAAACATTATAATATGTGTGCTTCTGTCAAATTTGGGTTTAATAGCTATTTTAAAGGCTAACTCAATGGTACCTTCATCAGTATGAAAGTCATAAAAAACGCACATGATATTCTTTGAATAACATGCCCAAAGAATGAAAGTCCTTTTTCCTTACCGTTTGTTTTTCCGAAAAAACATAGGGAATACAGATCATACGTTAGGTTAAGGCTAACTCTTGTAAGGAAAAGAACAGATATTAAAAATGGAGCTCATGCTATTCTTTCGTCCGAAATGTTACATCTCGATGATGTGCTGACTGACATTTTTGGAAAAAATGGGAGAGCAATTCTAGCAGGAATATCTTCAGGTAAGAATGTTGATCAGATAATAGAATCGCTTTCCCCAAATGTAAGGAAAAAGAGTGTTCAGATAAGAGAAATTCTGGACAGAGAGATCTCCCAGAGTGCTGCAATCAGGCTTCAGATATGCCTGAACCTGATAAATTTAGATGATGAAATTGAAGTTCTGGAAAGACAAATTTTCAATTATGCTTATCAAAAGCATAAAAGAGAAATGGAAATTTTGATGTCAGTTCCAGGAATTGGAGAGCTTGGTGCAGCAACTCTTATTGCTGAAATAGGAAATTTCAGGGATTTTTTATCGGGAGATAAGCTTGCTTCATGGCTTGGCTTGGTTCCTAATGTGTATCAATCTGCGGATAAATACCATAACGGAAGAATCACTAAGAGAGGATCAAAAGTAGCAAGGTGGATTCTGACTTAGACTGCACAAGCAGCAGCAAGAAAGAAAAATAGTAAGTTAAAAGAGTTTTTTAACAGGAAAAAGAAGTCAATTGGACATGCAAAGGCGATTATTGCACTGGCAAGGAAAATTGCAACGATAATATGGCATCTGATAACAAACGATGAGATGTATGAAGATGAAACAGGATATCAAAAGGGAGAAGTTCAAAAGAGGAAGATTGTGGAAACCGAGATATTCTCGGTTGATGAAAGGATAACAATAATTAGTGGAATTATCGCAATTATGGGAAAAAAGGAACAAGAGAGCACGTGAGGAAGATATCCTCATGTACTTTCATGCCAAATAATTTGTTAAAAACTGCTTTTAAGCAGTAAGTAAACTGCTTTAAGTAGTATAATTATTGTATTTCATGCAGTTTCAGGTTTGAAGTACTTCAACAGACAGGTCGGCATTAATGATATAATCAAAGTTGATAACCTCATCCCATTTCTGCTGCAGAAACATCGACTGGAAACAGACTCCGATAATTTTTCCTTTAGCCGAGCCTTCGAGAACCTTTTTTGTGATTTCTTTAGCTTTTTCAGGCCCGGCGCCGATCTTTGGCATCGCAAGCCCGCCGAGCAGGACAACCACATCAGCATGGGCGTCTATGGGTTCGCCAAGCTGCATCCCCTCGGGGGTCATGGAGACTGACCTGGCTTTTTCAAAGTCCATATTGGGGATAAAAGCAAGTTTTCTGTCCCTGACCACGAAACCCAGAAGCTCGGCAAAAGGGGTGCAGAAGCCCGGAGTCCCAACAAAAGTAATCTTCTCTGCTCCTTCGACAAGGCTCTTGAAACTGTTCAGGATTCCTCCTACTCCTTGAGATGTGTTTATTATTGGCATGAAAATATTCTCCTAACTCTTCTCCTTATTGATGTTTCATTAAAATTCTGCTTTTTGAGAACTTTCTTTGCGGCAATATTTTTTGTAATTTTTATCTGTTTCTACAATAAGATTGGGAATATCTCCTTAAATAAGTTGAGTTAAGAACCAAAAGCAGCTCAAATTTAACATATATCCGGCGGCATATTATTATCGAATGTAATGAAAATTGCAACAAAAATAGGGCAGCCAAAAATATTCATAAATTTTCAGATAAAACAAAAGCATCCTAAAACAACCGGAGCCTGAGAAGCTGACAAAGAACGAGATTTTTGAGTTTTGTGCTGCTCCTGATAGCTAATTTCATGATAAGAAGCAAAAGCATTTTTCAGATGTAACAAAAAACAGTGCGAAAACAGCGCAATAAGATAAATTGATGCGGGGCGGACACGTTGAACACAGAGTTTCCACCTTCCAATCACTTTTTAGAGATTGGTCATTAGATGATATTTAATCTGAATGATGGAGTTTTAATCTGAATATATGTTCCAAAAAAATAAAGCGAATTGGCTCTCAGTTAATGAACTGAGAGTTTCCCAATTAATAAAGTACCTTATCCACAATTTTCAATTCTATTATCATGGATGTTTACATTTGTTTCTTTTGTATTCAAATGTACTATTGCAGGAGCAGCCAGGTCATGGAAATAGTTTCCAGAGGCTTCTATGTTTACAAGAGTTCCCTGTAATTCTAAGCCTGCATATCCGCCACCGGATGTAGTACATTCATTGTTTTGCATGACTCCGTCGGTAACGGAATCGAAACGAACGGACGAATTAGTTCGGTTAATAAAGTTAGAGTTCTTAACTGTAATGCCATTAACATGATATGCATATACACCGTCATGTCCGCATTTGTTCACGGTTACCGTGTCTATCATTATGTTGCTGGACTTTGAAATAAGCATGGCATCATTACATCCGTTCTGGAATGTAACGTTCTGGATTGTTAATCCATTACAATTTACTATGGTTGCCATGTTATAACAGGAAGTTCCAAGCCTGACGTCAGGATAATAGTCACTCTGACTACCATCAACAGTTAAGTTTCCTATTGTAACATTGCTTGCAGAACTACCTCTGATCATAAGCATAGCTTTCTTTTCTGCAATACTGCTCTCACGCCCACCCCAGACCGGTAGTCCTTTGGCGAGCTTAATTGTTACATCGGAATCTCCTTCAAGGGTTGTGTCGCTGCCTATCAGAAGAGAATCGCCTATGTCATATGTGAATGGGCCTTTAAGCTGGACGGTTGTGCCAGGATTATTTGCTGCATATTCAAGAGCCTGGTTAATCTGGACGTGATCGTCTACTCCATCACAGTTGTAATCTCCGCTTCCGTCTCCGGCAACAGTTACGGTTTGCGTATTCTGGCCGCCGAGTGCAGCAGGTACGGTTGTTAAAATAAGGCATGTTACCAGGAATAGGGTTCCTAGTTGTCTATTTAGCATCGTATCACCTTTGGGTTGGATTCTAGGGATTAAGTAAATCAAAATGTTATAGGGTAATTCTTTACTTTTCCCAAATATTTTTCAAAATTCCATATTACGTACTCGTAATACTTTTTTTTCCGAACTATCCAATCAGATCGGTTTTATGCCAAACATCTGATCAGGTCGGATCTATGCATTATTCAAAATTTTATATTACGTCTGCGCAATATTTTTGAACCTATCCAATTCGGTTCTCTGCGATTTATGTGGGCCGGACACTTTGCACACAGAGTTTCCACTCTCCAATCACTTTTCTAGGGACTGGTCACTGGAGGTGGCAGGACATAAGAAGTTCTGGCTTCTACCAATCAAAATTTGCTATTGACCAAGGGACATTACTCCTTCTGATCAATATCTCCTGTTTTAATTAATCACGACCTTTAGCCGGGTCAACTCCTCTGAAACAGGTTTAATTCACCTATTATTGAATTCCTGAGTTGACATTCTGGGCTTATGTGACCGTGTTATAAAAGATTTTTGGTACTTTGGTAAATAAATTAAATCAGTTGGCCACACATTTGTGGTTTATTGGTGGTGTTTCAGGCTTTTGAGACCCCAAATAAGCAGGATTTTGAAGGGAATTATTGTGTGAATTAAAAGGATTAATGTTATGATAATTAGAAATCATCAAGTATCATATACCTGTTTTTATTAGATCAGTGCGAAGTTCAGTACATGCATAGTTTCCCTTTTCCATCCACCGAGTATCATCCTTAATAATTTTATTTATATTTATTCTTCGACACAGATATATATAAGTTGAGTTTAGAACGAATTATCTACTGTCTTGCCACTTTACTATGTATGAATGTTACTAAATGTTACTTTTTATATCACAATTCCGAGACTTTAATTATCTTCCAGGATTGTCAAAATTCAGATCCATTTTTAGCATTTAAAGGCTTCAACTAATTAAATAACCAGTAAATAATATAAGTCGTATCTGGAATAAATTACTAATATTACTGTGGGACTTATGCAGTTGCAAATTTAGTATGTGGCTTTTTTCATTACTTCGTTAATGTTACAATTAATTTGATTTTTATCCAGGCGTATTTATATATCTCCTCACTGCCACTTTATGAATCTTGTTATTACTTTCAAATCAAGTGATTCCATTTTTAATTAATTATAGCTCCAGTCTTAGAAAATATCTCAATGAGAACATTACATGCGCCCTTTATGACCTTTCTTTCTGCCAGAGACCTTTCCATACCATAAAACTGTTTTATTCTTCTGTTTTATTTCTTCAATTATCCATGACCGGTTGCCATGATATTCTCCATTTTGATTCTCCTCCATATTTCTCATTTATATAGTACATTTGTGATCCGGCACTGCATCTCTCTGTCTTTGGGAACATGGTTTTGAACGTAAATGCTTACATCTAACTCTGGGGGCGCGGAGACACAGTGGGAAGTCCCCTTCCTCGGAGGGCATCAGCCCGACAGATGAGTGCAGTTCACGACTTTATAATAATGGAAAAAACGGGACGCACAGAAAAGCTGTAACTCTTCGAATTAGCCCTCTCCAGCTCATCAAGAAAAAACAAAATCAGAAAAAGAGCAGAAAAATTAGAGATAAAGTACAAAAACAGAAAAAAAGCAGAAAAATCAGAGATAAAGTAAAAAAGTAAAAAAGAGCAGAAAAATCAGAGATAAAGTACAAAAATAGAAAAAAAGCAGAAAAATCAGAGATAAAGTAAAAAAGTAAAAAAGAGCAAATGCCCTTTCAAACGTTCCTGATTCCGAAGGATTCGAGCAGGATTTCGGGATAGAGCCCGCCGCTTGAAATGGTCTTTGTGCTCTTGAGGTCGTTTACGGTTACCCGGGCAGGAGCGAACATGCCTGCGTCAACTTTGAAGAAGTCAAAGTTTGCTGCCTTGAAGGTCTGGTAGAAGGGCTTTCCGAAATCACCGGAGGTTGTTGAGGGGACTTTCTTTACGAAGTCTTCCAGTTCAGCCAGTTCGCCTTCGAAGCGGACTGTATAGTTAGTCTCGCCGCAGTAGATCACACAGTCATTGGTTGAGCCCATGCACTGGACATCGTTTCCGACAATCGGGGCTATAGGGGCAATTCCGTACCCGCTCTTGATACAGTTGATATCAAAACCTATGGATTCGAACTTGTGGATACCGGTTTCTACAACACGGGCTGAGATCTGGACAGAGCCTGCAATGGAAGCTGTAGGGGCAACGGCGATCACGACGTTTTCAGGGTCCACACTGCAGTGTTTTGCAATATACTCGACCACTTTCTCATCAGGGATCTTGTCGGATTCCATGACAAGGACCGCAGCTTCGAAATCATCCTCATACCCGATTTCCTCATAGAGCTCTTTGGGTTTCAAACCGAGTGCACGTGCAGGGCCTGAACCCATCCCGAAGTAATTTCCTACGGAGATTCTCCAGCCTGCGTACTGGGAAGCCATACAGGCAATTACCGGGTTGTCAGTTGCCACCTGGATGGCAGGCCATTTGATGCCGTTGAGGTCAAAGGTGCTGTATTTAAGGTCAGCAAGGTCAGCAAGGCAGAGTCTTGCCAGGTACATCCCGGCTTCATATCCGCCTTCGGCTTTAACTCCACAGTCAATGATCGTGGCGCCGTTTTCAAGCTTAATTACTTCCGTTTTCAGGTCTTCGCTCCAGTCGAGCATCTCTTCAATGACGTATGATCCCATTTCGTTGACGCTTATCAAAATATCACCTTATTTATCGGTCAGAGAATTGTTTATCGATATTGTTTATCGAAGTTGTTTATCGAAATTGTTTACAGTCCAGGATTTGACTGTAAACCATATTATTGATCAGATGGCTGGCCACCAATCGAGTCAATTTACCCGGCTGGAAATTTGTCCTGCCAGATGAGTATTATACTGAATAATACTGAATAAATGAGCTTATCCTGAATAACTGAACCAACTCGTTTCAGTTGTTTCCGTAAGCCGTAATTCGTATAAGGAAGAATCCAATATATAGATACTGTTATAATATTTTAATTGAATTATACTAGTTTACTTAGATAATACAATTAATCAGATTATAAATATTCGGTCGTTTTTTCTGACCGCCTTATCAACGGCAAGACCGACTTCATCCCCTTTTTCAGCTGTTTGCAGAAGCATGCCTTTTTTTATAAGAGAGCGGACCTGCTGCTTCAGATAGGTAGTGCTTCCTTCGATCAGGATCTCGTCTCCTATTGCAAGTCCTTCTTCAAGCAGTCTTATTGCTGCAGCCTGCTGTTTTGGATAATAATTTTCTACAACTCCTGCAGCCCGGCGTTTCTTTTCCGAGGCGTTCATGCCTTTTTCAGGGGAGAAGCTTTCGAGGCCCGGAACTCCAAAATAAAAACCGGTGGAAAAGCCTCTATTATACACAGAAGACAGCTCGGATCTCCATGCATCTGCTTTTTCGCGGGTATAGCTTCCTGCTTTGCAGGCATCGATTGCTTCCCTGTAGCAGCGGGAAACCACTTCCAGATATCCGGGGTCCCGCAGCCTGCCCTCTACCTTAAATGAATCTATCCCGGCTTCAATAAGTTCCGGGACATGCTCGATCATACATAAATCTTTTGCACTGAGAAGGTATTTCCCCCTGCTTTCCGTAACAAGCCCGTTTTCTCCGTGCAGCTCCCATTCCCAGCGACAGGGCTGGGTGCATTCCCCACAGTTTCCGGATTTTCCAAGGACATATGCCGAAAGGTGGCACCTTCCTGAAACTGCCATACACATCGCGCCGTGAACAAAAGTTTCGACTTTTATCTCAGTCTGCTGCCTGATTTTCCGGATCTCTTCCAGGGAAAGTTCCCTTGAAAGCACTATACGCTCTGCTCCAAGGGTTCTGTAAAACTCTGCAGTTTCATGATTCGTAACGTTTGCCTGTGTGGAGATATGGACCCTGAGCCCGGCTTTACGTGCCTTAAGGATGACAGCCGGGTCCCAGGCGATAACTGCATCTACTCCGGCTTTTACAGCTGTATCTACCACTTCTTCTACTTCATCAAGCCTGGCTTCATTTACGGCTGAGTTTACAGCCAGATAAGCCTTAAGCTCCCGTGCCTTGACCTCATATACAAAATCTTTCAGAGTTTCAAGGGTGATCTCTTTTGCCTTTGCTCTCAGGCTGAGCCTATCCGTTGAAAAATAGACGGCATCAGCATACCTGGAACATGCCTCAAGCCCTGCAAAGTTTTTTATGCCAAGGATGAGTTCTGGCCCCGAACTGTTATGCATGAGAGATGGAAATGCTTCAACTTTCATTTAAGAATATCTTTGCTGCATTCATCAGTCTCATAAATAAGAGTAAGAAATGTAAACTATTCACATGCCGTACTAAGATGAATGGTTAACAGAAATCTATATATAAGTGTATTTCATTGGTCACCGGTTAAGGAATTTTCTTTCCCGAAAGCTATCGATTTTGCACCAGAAGCCTGCCTTAAGTTTTGGCCTATTTACATGAAATCGATATCCTATTCCAGCCTACAATAGAATAAAATATTTGACACCTGCTGTGGAAGTGGGGACAATTCATCATGATTCTTCACTTATCCGAAGACGCATGAAGTGTATTTCAGTCTTCAAAATGGGGATGAATGTTAATTCAACAGAAAACAATTTAAGGCATAAACTATACAAATAAACAAAGACTGTAGATATCTCGATCAAGGGGGTAAACAAAATGGAATACGAACTCAAAGACACGGAACTCGAAGGCATAGAACTCAAAGAAGTAAAACTCGAAGAAGTAGAACGAGATTACGTAGAATTCAGAAGGGAAATGGGGGAAGAATAAACCGAAAACTAAATAGAAGTGAATTAAAAAGATGCGTGATGGGCACAGATAAATATTCAATCAATACTTTTTTCTGTTTTTTTCTTGAAAACGTCCAGCATGCCTTTTAACCGGGCTGGCAAACTCAATCCATCTTTTTTGCCCTGGCTTTTGGCTCTTGAGAGCTCATCTCTCTGCTTTTTGCAGGGTCCGTTTTTTGTACAGCCTTTTCCACTCAAAACTTCAGGGCACTGATCGCAGTACATTTTGTTACCTCAGACTTTTTTGCGGTATCATTGACTCGTATCATTGACTCGTATCATTGACTCGTATCATTGACTCGTATCATTGATTCGTATCATTGACTCGTATCATTGTTTCCTTTTTTCTCGGAATTAATTTTTAAGAATATTTGAGTATACTTTTGATATCAATATCCTTTAGATACTATATGTATGCTGTATTTTAATGCATATATAGCAAACAGTTTCAAAGCCGATACTTAAATGTCAAAGTATTGTTAACGTATTGTTAACGTATTGTTAACGAAAACATTTATCTCTAAGTAAACATTCTTTTCCGATGCCAGTTTATGTTTATTTTACGGTTAACAATAAGGTCAATAAGGCAATTGATCTGGCAGTCAACAAAAAGAAACAAAAAAATAAAAATCTAAAAATTTGCCCTGTTGAGCATTGAGGGTTCAATTTCATGAGCAGGAAAACAACTTATCCGAAAGTTATGTGCACGCAGCACCCGGACTCTGCATCAAGGTATATATCCACACAGGAAGAGCCTGGGGAAGCCATTGAAGCTGCAGTGGTATTCGGCTGTGACGAATATATGCCGGATTATGAGGGAAAGGCAACTCCCTATCATCAGAATGTCCAGGTCGTATCAAAATTCATAGAAGAAACAGGCCTTGTGCCCGGAAAAGATATTTTTATCACTCCCCGGGCTCCAAGTGCAGTCCAGGAGAACCGGTTCAGGCAGCTTATGGTAATGATGTCCATTGCCGAAGCCAACCATAGTGCCCTTGAATACTCGGATGTCCAGGCAATCAATGAATTCGTGCACCCCATGACAGGCACGGTAAGGGAAATCATTGATGCACAGCAGCATATGGTAGATGTAAGCGAGCTTGCAAAAAAGGAATTCGGGTTTGAAATGGAGGTCCCGCGTATAATTCCTCTTATAGAGGATGCTCCTGCGCTGCTAAATGCAAAGGAACTTGCAGAAAGTACGCTTTTTGCCTGGAAAGAACGTTTTGGGACAGCCCCCGAAAAATTCAGGGTCTTCCTGGGCAAATCCGATTCAGCCCTTTCTTTCGGGCATGTGGCAAGCACCCTCTCATGCAAATACGCCATAAACGGGATTTCCGAACTGGAATCAGAGCTCGACACCGAGATGGGCATCATATTCGGAGCAGGGACTCTGCCTTTCAGAGGGCACCTGGACCTGAAAAACGCGGAAAACTTCTTCAGGGAATACAGGGGCATCGGAACAATCACCCTGCAGTCAGCTGTCAGGTACAGCCATGAAAAAGGGGATGCTGAAGCCCTGGTGAACCTTGCAAAAAAGAGGCTGCCCGAAACCCCCGAGCTCTTTTCCCTCGAAGAAAAGGAAGAGATTGTAAACCTTATAGGGATTTTCGGGACTAGGTACAGCCGCATTATCCGCGAACTGTCCTCCACTATAAACCAGCTTGCTGACCTCCTCCCCCAGCAGCGGGACCGCCTGATGCACAGAGGAAGCGGCGGGTATTCAAGAAGTGCTCCCGATATTTCAGACATGGTAAGCCTCTGCCGCAGTGACATAGGAAAAGAACTCAATTCCAGCATGCCTGCAGAAAACCTGCACCTCCCACGGGCGATCAAATTTACAGGCGCCCTCTACTCCATAGGCTTGCCTCCCGAATTCATAGGTACCGGTACCGCCCTTGAAGAAGCCCGGGAAAAACTTGGCGATGAGGCCTGTGAAAGGCTGCTTACAAAATATTTCCCTTCCCTTGCCAGTGACCTGAGTTTTGCATCCGGGTACCTGGACCTCAACGTAGCCTCCCGATTCCTCTCGGGAGCCTGCCTGAAGGAAGTCCAGAGAGATATCGAGGTTTTGAGCGATACCTTCAACCTTGAAACCAGGCCCGAACCTTCATACCGCATCCTGCTCGAAATGATGCAGCCTGATCTCCTGCAGGCGGGTACGGCAGGAAACTGTATGGATGAGGAAGTCTCACAGCTCGTGTGCTCGACCCTCACAAAAATGGGAAAAATAAGAAAGGCTCTGGGTTGATGGAAAACTTTTCCTCAACCCCTAAACCTTTTTTGAATCAATGTATTATAGGAAACCCCGCCAGCTTGTCTGGCGGCTCTTCCCAAAAAGAAGAAGCAGAAAGAGGAAAAATAAACATAAGACTTGAAAACGATTGGAAGAACGCTTTCAAGTAGAATAATTTTTTGTTCTCATTTCTCCCAGGTTGCTCGGGTTAGAATTCAGAACTTAGAATTCCAAACAATCCCATGTTTCATTTTATCGCACATCATTCCCATTATAAATGAGTAAACGAAATTTCCTTACTCTGCCTCAGACTCCCTTAAAGTAATGCCCTGTCGTATATTCAATCCCTCTTATAGGTTTCAGCTTTACATCTTTTCCTGCAAGTGCCTCTTTATATGCCTTTAAGATTTCTTCTATCTCGGCAGTAGTGTTGAACGACAGGTCAAGCCTGAGCACATCCACGCCGTACCCTTTCATGTTATTAACGTACTTTAGCATGTCAAGAACCTTTGAATTATAGATCAGGGTCCGGGTGCCAAGGCGCTGGACGGGAAACTCTGAGCCGCTCTGGTCAACAAGGAGTACTTCGCTATCTTCTCTTACGATTTTCCGGTCTACGAGGGGCTTTAAGAGGTCATTTTCCGTAATAAGCATCAGTTCACTGCCGTAAACTAATATTTCGGTCTGGCCTGAACCCTCGCATGCCTGAAGAGCTTCACATACATGTTTTATTTCGCTCAGGTTCAGTTCGCTTGAAAGGGTTGTCCTGTACGCTCCTGCCTGGTAGAAGGTGCTGGCAGTAAAAGCATTAAAGATATTGAAGTCCTTCTGAGCGACAAAAGGTATGGAAAGATCTTTTGCAAGCTGTGCTGCTCCGAGGCTGGAACATGCCACACTGAAGCCGGCATCCCTTATTTTTTCCAGCAGGGGTTTTAATTCAGCCAGTTCACTGTCATGGGTTATCCTTGGGATCCTGAAGATGAGTTCGATTCTTTCTGCTTTCAAATCCTCAAGCTTCGCCGCATTTTTGGGAGACATCAGTTCTTCGAACAGTGATACAGGGATGTAGGCGATATCTGCTCCGGATTCGGCTGCCTGTAAGAGATACGAAATTCCCTGCACTTCAACGCTCAGGAGGAGTTTCTTTGAAGCTGTATCTCTTGTCCTGGTCCTTGTAATGCTTACTTCATTCTTGCTTACTTCATCCTTGCTGCTTTCATTCTTGCTAGCGTTATTCTTATTTTCTGCACCGCTTTCTACAGTGCACAGGCGGTTGAAATCTGCCAGGTCAGGGTGTTTTTGTTCTTTTTTATACCCCCCAAGGATTTTTTCCAGCAGAAGGTCTGCAGCCTTTCGTCTTGCATTCTTCAGCACACCGACCGGGATAAAGATATTTTCGTCAGCTTCGATCTCAATGGAGGCGGCTTCGAAAGGAGTGTCTCCAAGGCTTTCCATTGCCTTTCTTATCTGCTCTTCAGTGGTTGGGACTCTTTCGGCTTCCTGGACGATATAGTCGTCTGTAAACTCCGCATACGCGGATTCTTCTGTTCTGCGATCTTTTCCGTTTTCTTCGTTTTCTTCGCTTTTCCCGCTTTCTGCCCTTATCTCAACCGTAAACCGCTCCCCTTTTCTGGCTCTTGCATTCAGGCTTACGGGGAGAGCTTCCAGTTTTGTTTTCTGAAGGGTATCAAGGAGCTGCGTGTCTGTTGTGAGGTAGAGTTCGTCCCCCCGCTGGACAGCTCTGCCTGTCTTTGAGCTGATCTCAAGCCCTACTTTTTCGCCTTTTTTTGCGTTTTTTATTTGCTCCCCTGTAATCGTGATAATGCCTGTTACCGCAGAGCCGAGCATCCTTTCCCGTGTGAAGATGCTTATGCCGTCTTTTACCTGGATGTCTTCTTCAAGCCGGACTGTAAGTTTTGTGTTCCCTTTTGAACGGGAAAGATCCAGGACTTTTCCGAGGAATGCTCCGTAGTTTGAGCTGTATTTGGGATGGGACACGCCTTTTTCCCCGAGTATGAATCCCCGCGTAAAGCCCCTGTAAAAAAGTTTTGCAAGCTTGGCTTCCCTTGCTTCAAGCTCTTCCTTTGTCGGGTTTTCTCCGGCTCTGCAGATGTCTTCAACTGTAGCTTTGTAGGCAGCGGCACTTGCAGTCACGTATTCGGGCTTTTTCATCCGGCCTTCGATTTTGAGGCTTACGACCCCGGTTTTTACTATGTCCTCAAGCCCTGTGAGAGTGGAAAGTTCGGCACAGCTTATGGGGTAACTGCCTCCTATATGCCTTTCGTCAATTTCCCTGCCGTTTACCAGGAAACTGTATCTGCGCCGGCAGGGCTGGGCACAGGCTCCCCTGTTTGCGCTCCTGTCGTGCAGGAAACTGCTGAAAAGGCATTTGCCTGAGTAGGAATAGCAGAGGGCACCATGGACGAAGACTTCTATATCCACTTTTGAGCGTTCCACAATATCCTTCACCTCGGCTGTGGTAAGTTCCCTCGAAACTATCACTCTTTTTGCGCCCAATCCTGCTGCAAAATCCACTCCCTCTTTATTGTGGATAGTCATCTGCGTGCTTGAGTGAAGGTCGAGGTCCGGATAGATCTCTTTTAAAAGCCTGAGAAGCCCGAGGTCCTGCAGGATAATAGCATCGGTTCCGGCTGCGTATGCACGGTCCACTATCTCAAGGGCATGCTGCAGTTCTTTTTGTTTGATCGGGATGTTCAGGGCAAGGTAAACAAGAACTCCGTGTGAGTGAGCCAGGTCAATGGCAGCTTCCAGGTCATCAATGGTGAAGTTTTTGGCTCCCTGTCGGGCATTGAATTCGCCAACTCCAAGATAAACGGCATCTGCTCCTCCCTTGATTGCGCCAAGCAGGGCTTCGTTATCGCCGACCGGGGAAAGGATTTCCGGGGGGTTGCAAGAATAATTTTTGTCAGACATATTAGATCAGGGGTATTTTTCTTAAGGTAACTGTAATTTCTGGTGAATGGAAAATTTCGGTAGCTGAAAAGCTATGGTAACTGTAAAGAAAAAGGCTTACGCAAATCAATTCAGAGCCGGTTTAAAACATAAAGGTGCTTCTCGCATAAAAAATGGATGGTGAAGTCCGGAATGTCAACAAAGCATGCCAGTCTCTAGTGGTTGTTTTTTAATGGCAGTTGTGCGAGATATTTATATTATCTCAAGCCGGATATTTTATAATATCTGGCTTTCTTGCCTATCAAAAGTAATGTATATTTGACATCTATTAACATATATGTTAATTTTTCTGGTGAGGTGAAAATATTGGGAAAAACCTGAAAATCAAAGTTGCTCGTGCAGCGTTAGATATGACGCAGAAGGATCTGGCGGAAGCTGTCGGTGTTACGAGGCAGACGATGAATGCCATTGAAAAGGGAGAGTATAATCCGACATTGAAATTATGTGTTTCCATATGCAAAGTATTAGGAAAAACATTAGATGAATTGTTTTGGGAAGACTAAGATATGAATCCGAAATTTGATGAACTTCAAATGCTAAACAGACAAAAAATCGCTTTTCAGACATTGATTTTTACATTGGCGTTAATTTTTGTTGATGGTTTTGTAAAGACTTTTTATATTTGGGCCACCCCAATGGTTGAAGCATTGGTATTATTAAGTATACCCACAGTGTTCTTTACAACGAGAGCGATTATGAAGAATGCTTATTTTGTAATGGGAACCAAGATAAAAAAAGAAATTTGGGGATTTGGTGCAATATGTGCTTTTGGCATCATAATTTTCGCTCAGTCTATATTTTCCGGGACATTAAATATTATTGAGAACGGAATGCTCTCTGATGATGTCTCATTCCCGATTCTGATACTGACCTACATTTTTATTGTCTTAGCTATGGTCGTGAAAGCGGTACAGGAAAGAAAAGAAGGTAAAAATGTTGATGAGTAAAAATACTACGGATAACGGGCATACAACCTTTTGCTCACTATAAGTAATCTGATCAGCAAAATTTTTCTAATTCTGATAATGGCAATACCTACAAGTACGAATTTGTACTGTGGGTATTGCGTTATAGGGTCGTTTACAATATAGGCACTCGACTGATTTGGCATAACAGCCTTGAAGTTAATTGTTTTGCTAATATTTCCCTACGACTTACACCTTTTTGTTAGCTTGTTTTCATGGGGGTTTTTCTGATATGTGTCGGTTTTAATGTTTCCCCTCCTTATAACTTTATTAATTTATTTACTTAGATATATACTGAAACTTATTTAAATAAATAAGTTAGATATACTACCAATTCTTCGTATTATTGGAAAACTTCTTTATTTTTTGGAAAATGCATTTTCAGGTCAATGAGACTATACATGTAAGGCTAAGAAAGTAATGGGAATAAAATGGTTTGGAGGTTGTTGCCTATGAAAACTATACTTGTCGTGGAAGACAATCCTTTAATAATGGAACTTGTCAGGACTCTATTGGTTTCATTTGGATATGAGCCAATAGAGGCAGTGGATGGAAATATGGCTATTGAACTTAGTAAAAAAAATAAGTTTGACATTATATTATTAGATATACAGTTGCCCGGGATTGATGGGACTGAAGTATTAAAAATATTAAAAGAAGATCCTGCCACGTGTGAGATCCCGGTTATTGCTCTTACAGCCCATGCCATGCGCGGAGATGAAGAAAAATTTCTGAAAGCGGGGTGCAGCGGTTATGTTTCCAAGCCTATCGACATTCAGAGGTTCAGATCTATCATAGCAGAGTTCATTGCATGAAGTGAAAACAGAGAGTTGGGGTATTATTTTTGTTTCATGTGGACCATAATATATCAGATTTTTTCAGACGTACGTTTGGGAGAAAATCGGACGAGTTGTTGATTATTTTAGCCGTGGGCCTTTTCTTCACATTCTTTGCCTCTTACTTTGGCCTTTTTGAATCCATAGTTTTATTTGTTGAAGAATACAATCCCTGGAAACTCGGGGGGCTGCTTACTCTTTCGGTCTATCTCACTTTTGCTCTCGGGATTTTCTCTCTGCGGCGCTGGATGGAACTTGAAAATGCCCTGGTGCTCCAGGAACAGGCAAAAGAGATTCTCAGGGAGAAAGAGGAAAAATACAGGGCTCTGTTTGAACAGTCAAATGACGCGATCGTGATTTTGAACGAGGAAAAAGTCCTTGACCTCAATAAAAAAGGCCGCACAGCTCTCGGGATAGGCGACGGAGAGCTTGAGAATGTCTCGCTGAGCTCTCTGGTATCCGAAGAATATCTGCCGACAGCCCGGAAAGCCCTGAAAGAAACTCTTGAAAACGGGGCTGCACGTTTTGAAATTCAATTTAGGAAACAGGACGGGGATATTATTGATGTGGAGGTCAGCTCTTCTTTCCTGAGCCTTGAGGACAGGGAAGTCCAGTTTGTTGTCCGAGACATAACTTCACGTAAAAAATCCGAAAAAATGGAGCGGGAAAACAAAGAGAGGTTGAAAAAACTAATTGACAATACCCTCTGCGGGATTTTGCTGGTAGACGCCTCCACACACGAAATTGTGGAAGTAAATCAGGCAGCTGAAGAAGTGATAGGACTTCCGAAAGACAAACTAATCGGAAATGTTTGTCATAAATTCATCTGTCCTGCTGAGGTAAATAAATGTCCGATAACTGATCTGGGGCAGACTGTCGAAAGGTCTGAAAGAGTACTGCTCAGCAATGGAAGAGACGAACATTTACCTGTCCTGAAAAGTGTGGTACCTGTAAAAATTGGAGAGAAAGAATTCCTTATAGAGAGCTTCATCGACCTCTCCGAACGCAAAAAGGCCGAGCAGGAGCTATTGCAGGCAAAGCTTGCTGCTGAAAGTGCCAACCGTTCCAAGAGCGAGTTCCTGACAAACATGAGCCATGAACTGCGGACTCCTCTTACCGCGATCATTGGATTTTCGGATGTGATGCTCGGTGGAATGAGTGGAGAATTCAATGAGCAGAATAAAAAGTTTCTCAACAACATAGCTAACAGTGGAAAACACCTCCTGACCCTCATAAATAACATTCTTGACCTTTCCAAAATTGAAGCCGGCAAGATGGAACTGGAGCTGGAGATGTTTTCAGTGCATGAGGTATTTAATGATACCAGGGCTGTAACATCGGCTCTTGCCCTGAAAAAGGATATCTCAATGAAATTTAATGTGGAGCCTGAAATTTCAATCTATGCTGACAGGATACGTTTTAAACAGGTAATCTACAACCTTATGAGCAATGCAATAAAATTTACACCAAAAGGTGGATCAGTAGACGTTTCTGTCGCAAAAACAGGAGACTCTGTCAGGGTCAGTGTTTCGGATACCGGAATAGGAATCTCAGAGGAAAACCAGAAACTCCTTTTCCAGCCCTTCAGGCAGGTAGATTCCAGTATCAACCGTCAGTATGACGGTACAGGTCTCGGGCTGGCTCTGGTCAGGAAGTTCGTAGAACTCCACGGGGGCAGGGTCTGGGTTGAGAGCGAAACTGGAAAAGGCTCGACTTTTACATTTGAACTACCTTTGAAATACAGGAAAATTCCCGAAACAAGCATAAACGGTTCAGGCATTTCTAATAAAACTGTTCCACTGACAGCCGAAAAGGAAGAAGCCTTAAAGCCAGAAACCTTAAAGCCAGAAACAAATGATGAAACTGGGATTCCGGCAATGGCTCCGGTAATTATAGAGCCTTCCGGAGCCACAGGAGACGAATCTCTTGTGCTGGTTGTTGAAGACGATGAAATGGCAAGGGAGCTTCTAATTATTACTCTTTCGGAGGCCGGATACAGGGTTGCTTCGGTTTCCAGCGGGAAGGAGGCTCTATTGCTCGCCCGTAAACTGAAGCCTTCTGTAATTACTCTTGACATAATGCTGCCAGGGATCAATGGCTGGGATATCCTGAAAAACCTGAAAGAAGACTCTGCAACAGCCAGCATTCCTATCCTGGTCATTTCCATGAATGACGATAAAAACTGCAGTATTCTATGTGGTGCATTTGACCATCTGATTAAGCCTGTGGAAAAAGGCCATCTCCTTTCCAGCCTGCGGAGAGTAAAAGTAACAGGGGCTACAACATCCTCTCCTCAAATTCTAATTGTAGATGATGATCCGGCTATAGTCGAGCTCCTCAGTTCCATTATAGAGAAGGAAGGATATGAGTCAGTCTGCGCATACGGGGGTAGGGAAGCAATCGATAAAACCGTAATCAGTCGTCCTGATGCAATTCTCCTTGACCTGATGATGCCGAAGTTTACGGGTTTTGACGTCATCAAGGCTCTTAAAGAAAATCCGGAGACTGTAGATATTCCTATCATCGTATGTACCGCAAAAGACCTGAGCTTTGAAGATAAGGAGCTGCTCAACAAGAATGTCTCTTATGTTATGCAGAAAGGAAACATAAGCAGGGAAATACTTTTGAGCGTACTGGATAGGATCGAGGATGGAAAATTCAAAAGCAGGCTGAAAAACCCTTCATCCTAACCTTTAATCCTAACCTTTAATCCTAACCTTTAATCCTAACCTTTAATCCTAACCTTTAATCCCAACCTTTAATCCCAACCCTTAATTCTATTAGAAGCAGGAGCAGATTTCAATGATCTGCTAGCTCTTTTTTTTAAGGAAGTTCAGGGTTGCTTCTGCATATTTCTACGGGAAAGGGAGTCCTTATTCAGCCATATGGTCCTGAAAGGTTTCCAAATCTCTTTAAGTTTTCTAATTTTAAGTTTCCGAATTTGTTTGAATATCTCTGTCGATCTCCGAACATGGGAATTCAAACACATGACTGTTTTGTCAAACACATGACTGTTTTGAGTTTTATGAATCGAGTTCGTACATTTTAAGAGAATGGATTATTTTTAACAGAACACTTATATATATATGTAAGATCATTAAACATATCTAAATTAAACGTTATACATATTAAGTTTGGAATATTTTTAAACTTTCTGGGAAATATATAGATTCTCATATTTTTTGCATATAGTTTTTCAGATAGAGGCCGACAAAAGTCGTTTTTGGTCTCAGGATAAGTAACCTGGTAAAACAGGAGAGAATGTGAATGTATAAATATGGCATAAATATTTAGCGGCGCGTAAATATCAGTTGGTCAGACTAAATATCTGAGTATTGGCTAATTTGCTTTGTTTATATTACCATAAAATCTCTATTGAGAATTTCTATCTGATATTTCTATTCAGAATTTCCTATCCGGAATTTCTACTTAGAATTCTCTATCAAGGATTGTCTATTTCGATTGAATCCGTGTTTGCCAGTTAAAATATGATGAAGCTTTGTAAAAATTTAATTGTATTGCAGAGATGTAATACAAAATGACCCTAAGAATAATACAACCCTCAGAATGTATGCAATGATTGGTTTAGTACAGGCAGATAAATTAATTCTGCAAAAAACAGCTACACCTTCGATTTGCATATTTTCCGAAGCTTCATCCGGAACAAAAAATGTCTTTATAGCAACCATTCAAAAAAGTTGATCGACGTTGTCTCAATTTTTTAAAAGAATCCAAAACCCCAAAAAAGTATAATGTTACCGATCTCGCTTTGAACAGGTCCTTCTTAAGAAAAGCCCTGGCTTTTCTCTATCAGGAAGGGCTGGAAATTCGGCTTCACGCTCCCATAATACCGGTTTTGCAGCTTGCGGAGGCCCGGATATGGTAAGTGACGAAGAGATGAGGTCAGGGAGTATTTTGAGTTTGTTCTTGAAGTTTGCCCTTCCGGCAGTTGTGGGAGTTGTCATTGCAGGAATCCAGGGCATAATCGACGGTTTCTTTATTGGAAATTTTGTCGGAAGCCAGGGACTTGCAGGCATTACCCTTACATATCCCCCTTATCTGATTATAATTGGAGCTGGCATAATTATAGGAATAGGCTCGTCCAGCCTTACAGCTCTGGAACTTGGAAAAGGCAATACAAAGGGAGCACTGGATATAGTGAACAATGCTTTTCCTTTATGCCTTCTTGCAGGAGCCATTTTTACCATAGGCGGGCTTATATTTTGCAAAACCTCTATCAGTCTCCTTGGAGCCAGCGGTACTGCCCTTAACTTTGCCCGCGAATATCTTCAGATTATCTTCCTGGGTTCTGTCTTCATGACCCTTAATATTGCCCTCGAACCTCTCGTAAGGAATGACGGAAAACCGAAGCTTTGCATGAACATAATGGTTGCCGGAATCGTTGTAAACGTTGTGCTTGACTACCTCTTTGTCATGCGTATGGGAATGGGAATGTCCGGTGCTGCCATTGCAACAGTAACTGCCTTTGCTCTGCCTGCGGTGCTGCTCATGTATTACCTTTTCGGCAGCGAGGCAAAGTTGAGACTTCAGCTTAAAGCAATGAGATTAAATACCGGAATTGTGCTGCGGATCCTTAAAGCAGGTACGCCGTCCTTTGTAATGCAGATCTCACTGGCTCTTGTGCTCTTTGTTCATAATTACATGCTGCTCATATACGGCTCCGAGCTTGCGGTCTCAGCTTACGGTATCATAGGGTATGTCCTTTCAATCTTCTACATGCTCTTTGAAGGAATAGCCCTTGGTGTGCAGCCGATTATAGGTTTCAATTACGGGGCTGGCTACTATGAAAGAGTTTCGAAGACTCTGAAACTGACAATGCTTTCGTGTATCCTCGTCGGAGCATTAGGATTTCTGTTTATCTACTTCTTTTCCGAGAACGTAGTACAGATTTTCAACCGGGATGACTCCGAACTTCTGGAAGTTACGCTTCGAGGAATGAACATTTTTATGTTATCTTTGCTTGTTGAAGGCACAGTGCTTCTCACTGCCATCTATTACCAGTCAATAAACAGGATCAAAGCAGCACTCTTCATCCATCTCGGAAAGATATTCATTTTCCTCTTTCCCCTGCTGTTCATCCTGCCCCGGTTCTTCGGGCTCGACGGTGTCTGGTCTGCAGCGCCGGTCACAGAATATATTATGATGGGAGTGGTGCTGGTTATGCTTTCAAAGGAGTTCAAGTTCCTCAAGAACAACGGAAAGACAGGGATCAGGCAGCAGCCAACAGATACAAAACATGTAGTGTCGGTGTCCAGAAACAATGTAAAGACAGGGAGTGAGGAGAGTAAAGGGGTTGTTACTTTCAGGCACGCTGAAAAAGTGGAAACCTTGTGAATCCCGCCTTAATTTTTTTATGCCTTAATTTTTTTATATATGTATGCCTGCTGTTTCGACTAAGGGCAGAAATGCCCTGCATCCTCTCTAAAGTAACCTGTGAGTTCTAAGTAAGCAGGAATTTATTGATATTTTGTCTACTGATCGTTTTGTCTACTGATCTTTTTGTCTGGAATATTTAATCCAATGAGGTAGTTGGGCCCATCCATATTTTTATTTCATATCAAATAATTTTTTATAGTTTATATGCTTTGTATATCTTAAGTTCCATTCTTTAAAGAATCAGACATTTCTATGAGCTTGTTATTATGGACTACTGAAATTAAATGGAGTTTATCGATGCCCGACGATAAACAGAATTATTCCCGAGTAATTCCGGTATGGAAATTTGCGCTTTTTTCTATAGCAAGTTTAGGACTTTATCAAATGTACTGGAATTATAAAAGCTGGAAGTTTCTTAAGGAAAAAGATAATCTTGAAGTTTCTCCTTTCTGGAGAGCATTTTTTATGCCTATTTTTATGTCTTCATTATTTGACAAGTTTTCTGACATGCTTAAAGCTGAAGGCCGTCAGACAAGTTATCCGACGCCGTTTCTTATATTTATATGGATGATTCTGAATACAGTTTGCCCGTATGCAGAAGGTCCTCTCTTGCTGCTTATCTATCTCTCATTTATAGCGTTCATTCCGGTTTTAAATTCTCTTAACGTCTACTGGAGTGAAATGTCTCCTGAACTTCCTGAAAAGCCTCTTACAGGATGGCAGATAACTCTGCTAATAATAGGAATAGTTTTCTTTTCCATAATCCTGCTGGGTACATTTTTACTATCATAAACATCAGGCTAAGGGTAAATATGGTTAGGGGTTATTATGACTGAAAATGAACAGAATTATTCCAGGGTACTTTCGGTCTGGAAATTTGCACTTTTTTCTGTAGCATCCATGGGGTTTTATGAATTATACTGGAATTATAAAAGCTGGAAATATTTTAAAGAAAAAGATAATCTTGATGTCTCTCCTTTCTGGAGAACTCTCTTGATGCCCTATTTCATGTCTTCCTTATTCGATAGGTTTTCTGATATGCTTAAAAAAGAAGGTCACCATGTCAATTATCCAACAGCAATTCTCATAATTTTCTGGATATGGATAAATACGACCACCATATGGAAAGAACCAATCTGGCTGCTTGCCCATCTCTCTTTTCTGTCGTTCATTCCGGTTTTAAATTCCCTTAACGTTTACTGGAAAGAAAAATCACCCGAACTCAAAGAAAAACCCCTTACTGTAAAAGAGATTATATTTCTTACAGCTGGAATACTTGTTTTCGTTCTCGCCCTTATGAGTTCATTCAGTTTGGATTAATAAATTCCGCACAGGATCAGGCATCCATTCAGATATTAATCTCCTGAAAAAAGTTTTTCAATCTCAGGGTAAAGTAGAATACCCCCGCCAGCTTGTCTGGCGACCCTGTAAAAAAGAACAATAGCAGATTTGAAAGAGAGATAAAGATTGAAGTTTATGCCGTTTTGATCTTTTGGTTTATAGTTCTTACTCAAAAGCTTATTCATCAGCTTTTATTTTCTGGCTTTTATGTTCTCTCTTTTATGTTCTCTCTTTTATGTTCTCTTATTCTTTTTCGCAGGAAAGACCGCTCTCCTTCGTCGAGCGTAACATGAACGACATATTGCAGTGATAAAGGTTGTAAGGGTTAGATAAATCGTTATTTAACCATGAGAGAAGCTAACAGGCAGCGAACTGGCAAAAAATATATCTCCTTTAAAAGAATAGGCTCGAAATTAGAAATTTTTAATCCTTAACTCCAATTCATAACCTTGGCTGAACTCAGATCCAACAACAAAAGGACATTTGATCCTGATGGAAGAAAAAGGTACTATACAGGAAAAAGCCCTTAAATTAAAGAGGCTTGTCAGTTATCTCTTACCGGTTATCATATATGATGAAGAAATCGTTGCCTTTGCAAACATCTGGGCAGGAGGAAAGAAAGAAGAGCTCAGTGTTGACCTCATGCGCTACGGTTCCACCGCCCCTGACAGGACTATGTAATATCTTTTATCAAACTAATGCTCTGGGGTAAAGAAAACGGATACAGGCGATTCTCTCTCGGAATGGCTCCTCTTTCAGGCCTTGAAAAGAGGCAGTTTTCCCCTCTCTGGCATAAAGTAGGATCTCTGATCTTTGCCAACGGCGACTATATCTATAACTATAAAGGCCTGCGGGATTTCAAGGAAAAGTTCAACCCTGTCTGGAGCCCGAAATACATTGCTCTCCCCACAGGGCTTAAGAAGAGCCTTGCGCTGAAAGATATTGCAACCCTTATCTCAGGGGTGAAAGATCCTTTTAAAGACATCTTTTAAGGATGTAAAGACGTTTTTCAAGGATGTAATGACATCTTTTAAGAGTGCATAATTTTTTCGAACCTGTCCAGCACTTTAAACATGAATTTCTTTGTCTCAGCCAGATACTCTTTCTGTCCGAGCATCTCTTCTTTTTTCTGGATAAACTGCCCGTTTTCAATTATAGGACCAGACTTTCCTATCATGGTTTTAATCCTTTCATCCGTAGCTTCGGGATGAAACTGGAGAGCTACAACCCTGCCGTTATGAATAAAACCCTGATTTTTACATCCCTCGCTCCGGAAAAGATGCACAGCCCCGGCTGGAAGGTCAAAGGTTCTTAAGTGCCAGTGAAAAACCGTTATCTTTTCCGGCAGCCCTTTGAGAAATTCAGGTTCATTTTCCTCCGTCCGGACCAACTTTACAGGGAACCAGCCCATTTCCTTGTGCCCGTTTTCATATACGCGCGCGCCGAGTACATCGGCAAGTAACTGGGCACCGAGGCAGATACCGAGAACTGGCTTTCCTGCTTCGATTGCCTGTTTTATGAAGGCTTTTTCGTCTCTTAGCCAGGGGTTTTCTTCGTAATCATAGATTCCCATAGGACCGCCCATAATGACAAGCAGGTCAAAAGATTCAAGCGAAGGCGGATTTGTGATTTTATAAAAGCGGGTTGACTCAAGGGGGTGGTTGTTAGTTCTGGCGTATTCTTCGATTGTGCCGAGGGTGTTAAGGGCGGAGTGCTGGAGGACATGAATTTTCATGAAGATCAATTTATTGTTTTTTCATTTAAAGTGAATAGTTCAACACTTTGTTTAAACCACAACTGAAGCGAAACTATGGCTTCAACTCGAATTTCTGGTGCAAATTAGGACTGCAAAATCTCACCTGTTAATTAAACGCAAAAAATGTATCTGTAAGAAACATAAAAATTTTTGATGAATTTTTTGAAGACCCTATGAGATAAAGATAATTACGGATTTTAGAGTAATGCCAAAAAAGATAGTAAGAGAAATGTTATTTTCTTGAGAACATCTGCGGAATGTTGAGTGAAATCCAATACAAATTAATGATGGTATAGTTAAATAATGTTAAAACAGTGGGGTAGTAAAAAGTCCTTCAATAGTGTAAACTATTTATAGTCAACACACAAATTAAATACACTGTTAAACACTATAATTCAAACTCTATAATCAAAAACACCGATGGGCATGGAAAAACTCTATCCAGACTCTATAACCACGGAGAGTAAGGAATTCTCTGTGCCCGTGTTTCCTTCAGTCCGTGTTTTCCGTGCTTTCAGTGGTTTATCTTTTCGCTTTAATTATGGCCAACTGAGAAATTATATTCAACTCAAAAATTAACTGTATTTCTCAATGTTGAACTTACAGTTATCGTTCTTGCTTATATGTGTAAATATTTTCTACGTCGACTATAAATGAATAAATGAATAATGGTATAGTTAAATGGTATTAAATAGCTGTTTAATTAAAAAATCATATGTAGTATAAACTATTTAACAAAGAGGGTATCGTTAAATAATGTTAAAGCGGTGGTGTAATAAAAAAATGAAATCATTCAAGGGTGTAAACTACTTATTTTTATCACTGTTCTTACTTTTACTTCTTGCAAGTACGGTATCAGCAACAAACATTGAGATCAATGGTCAAACACCAGACAAAGTTTTAGAGGGACAGGTAATAAGTTACACATTAACAATAAATAATATCCCACCAGCTGCAGATTATATCTCTTTTGACACTGATCTGGTTAAAGTTGATGATTTCCATTTATATAATTTCACAAATTTGAACTTTACAAGTGATGCTAACAAATTTGATTTTCCAGTTAATGAAAGCACAACATCAATTATTGTTACTATTAATGGACAAATCCCACAAATCACCAATAAGAAACAGTATGATGGAGTAACACTTGTAACATATAAACAAAGTACGGGCTACGCTTATGACAGAATAACACTTACAAACAGTAAAGGAAATCTGATCGAAAGCGTGGAAACCCGTCCCTTCGAAATTTCAATACCGGAAGTTGAATCATTCAGAGAACAGATAAATCAAATCGATGATCCCTTTTTTAAAAAATATCTGCAGGATCTGCATGATAAAGGGCTTGTTAAGGAATCAAAAACACTCGCTGATCATTTGACTGAAAATGATAAATGGCCTTCATACTGGTGGCTCATTCCAGGCACAATTATAGGCCTTCTGCTCGGTTTTTTAATTGGTGTGAGGTTCAATTCTAAGGATGACATCGATGTAGGAGAAGATACCGAATGAAAAGGGTAGATGACTCAAGTCAATCTTTTAAGTATCCTCCAAATCTAACAATTGTGGGTGTGGGTGGATGCGGAAAAAAACTTGCTCGTGAAATATGCAATTACGATTGGTTACTCCACTATTACTCCAATGATGTGAACAGGCTTAAGATTTATACGATGGATACGGACGCCAATGAATCTGCAGAGGATCAGCGGTGGGAAACAAAAATCATGGAGAAAGTGGATAATTTGGAGGGAGCGGGGAACATCGAATTTAAGTCCTACTATCTACCAAACCTTGCAAATATTACACATGTGTCCGATTTAACCAGCGCTGAAGTTTCAGCAAGCATAAAAAGATCCCGCTCAATCAAAACGTGGTGGTTGAATGATCCCGAAAACAATGGAGTTACTTTCCAGGACTTGAAACGTATTGATCACTTCATCATGGATGATTTCGGGGGTGGTGTGCATCGCAGAAGAGCTGTTTCAAAAGCTATTTTGTATAAAGTTTTGAGTGAAGGACAAGCAAATGGGTTTCCGACCTTTTCGAATCCGGGAGTCACAGCCATCATAGTAGGGATCGGGGGAGGTACTGGCTCAGGCATGTTCATAGACCTTGCAAGATATATCAAGGAAAAACGGGATGATGCAATCTATCTCTTTGCAGTGCTTCCAACAACAAAAGAAGGAGAAAAAGAACAGCTTAATGCTGCCATTTCTCTTACAGAGCTTGAATACTTAAACGTGTCTCACGACGAGAGACTTTTCGATCATGTAATATTTACATCTCTAGGTCCCACGGAGTATACCAACGGACAGTATGAGCTAGAAGAAGTGGATGAATTTGATTCTGTCTTCCCGCAGATTCTCACTAACTTCTTCCATATAGAGAGAAGTGATCTTAACCTTAGTGACGCAAGAAAATCCTATTCTTCTTTTATATTTGCCGATTCGCATGTGATCGAATACCCCGTAGAAGAGCTCAGGGAATTAAAGGAGCAGTACAGCCAGATTATTCATGAACTGGAAGAAATCGATGCTGTCAGGAAAAATGTAAACGAGATTATTGAAAGTCTCCTTATTAAGTTCAACATCAGTGGAGAAGCCACTCCAACGATGGAAGTCTTTGAGTTCATAAAAACTGAGTATAGAAATATTGAAAAAGTGTGGACAAACAACATCGCAAAACTGCTTAATTATCACAGCGTGGAACAAATAGAGGAATTTATTAAATATAACATTTCAGAGATTCAATTTGAAAAGATTGGAACTTATAATGACCTGACATCCTATATTTCACGAGTTAATAATTTTGCTCAAGGTGTTGCACAGGAGAAACTCAAAGATGAAATCGATAAAAAATTATTCCGTTTGATTCCAGAAGCTCTCGAGACTCTTGAAAAAAATGCAAGTTTATTCAAACGGGTTGCAGCGGTTGAGAATGAAGATTGCAGGTCTGTAATGATTAATATCCTGAAAGGGAAAAAGGATATCTCTCCTCTTCTTGGAGCACTGAACGCCAAGAGTCAGGAAATCCAAACTCTGAACACAAAGCTGAAGCCGACCGAGCAGAAAATGGCCGAGCTAAATTCTCTGCCCATTGAGGTCGATAAAAAGATCAAAGATAAATTAAATGATATTGATCTTGACCTTGAGTCCTATGCAAAACTCAACCGGAATATCAAATACCTCCCGGATAATGAACAAAAATTGAAAGAAACATTAGATCGATATATAGAGAAATTGAGCATCGGGAAAGTTCGAGGGAACGATAAAAATAGCTGGTTTTTATCTGCTGGCACTAAAGATATTAGAATGGAAATTGAGGCTATCTCAAAAGAGAACGAATGTGATCTTGAAAGCTTAAGCAGGTTTATTGATTCCGTTACCAGTTATTATTTTTATAAATATAAGGTAAAAGAAGTTGAAAAGGGCGGCTTGCGTGCACTTATATTGGGGAAGAGAAAGCAACTCATAAAAAAATATAAAGAACATGCCGGGAAAGAAGAAGATTATATCAAATCAAATATGAAATACTGGGCGATTCATATCGACACACCCTTTAACATCGTAATTCCGGATAATTTTTTAACTGTCGATTTAATTAAAAAGGTTGAAGTACTTCGAGAAAGGATCTGTAATTCTATATTTGCAGATCTAAATACAAATAATATAGACAGTGAAAAACTTGACAAAATATTTGCATCCGATGACAGGGTAAAAATCAGGCAGTCTTTGCGAGAAAATCTGACAGAACTCCATTTAGAAGCTGCTAATTACTTCTATAGTATGGAAGAGTTAAATAAATATATTAAAGATATAAATGGAGAAATAGAAGAAAAGCAACTGCAGTATGATATGCTTGTTAAAGTCGATGCCACCAACACGGAAACATTTTCAAGCCGAAAAAATTTCAATCTGCATTATGAGTATTTCCATGAACATTTTGAGATTATCAGTAAAAAAATAGAAGCCGGAAAACGGACGAAAAAAGGCATATACAAAACTAAATTTGGAAGTGTCAACCCCCAGATACTATCTCTTGTGGAAGGCAGGTCTGATACAAATGCCAGTCCTGATATGGGCAACCTTGACATGGACAAAAACGGGAAATTAGAACTTGATAAACTCATAAACCTCGCAAAATCTACATATCAGGATTTGTTTGAAAGTAGAAAACTCGGTGTAAATTCTTTAAAAGTTTCAATTGGCGATACCGAAAGGTGGACTTTTGGAAAAGCTGCTTTAGTTGTATCATCAACTTCCGGATATGTACGTTCTGAGCTCATGAAAAGCATGATCAGCGTGGATATCAATCAGAGCCTGTCTTTGAAAAAACCTAATGATTCCCTGCTTACTCCTCATGGACATACAAAACCCTGGGAGATTGCTCTGACCTTTTTTGCCGCATCAAGTTTTCTTGACAACATTTATCCCCTGGTAGCCGGAGGAGGTTACTGGGAAATTTATGCAAGGAATAAGGAAAATATACTGCACCATGTACTGAAACTTCAGGATGGAGAGTACATAACTCGAAACGTCCTCTTAAGTTCGGAAGCAGCAGGAAAGATTGCAAATAATGAAAGGATAGAGGAAATTCCCCAGGAGATCAAGAGCCTTTACAAAACAAAGTCATTAAAGGAGGCCTTGAAGCTTGAAAATAAGTAGAACTCATACGATTTTTGAAATCATTTTGGTTTTATTGGGGGTTCTCCTATCCCTTATTTTTTTATATATGAGTATGCCCTACTGGCTATCAGATACGGGATGGTACATAAAACTCACTTTCAGCTTTTTCGTCGCATCCTTTATTTTCAGTGCAATTGGGATGATTCTCGAGTTTCGCTCCAGAATCGGGGGAATTTTCTTACTTGCAGTGTTCTTGCCGTTTGTGTACGTCTTTTACGTAAGCGGGTTTTTACGTATTGACGGATTTGTGTTTGGAATGTTGGAAGGTGGATGCTTAAGTTTTTATTCCTATTATAATAATCGCTTTGACAGGCTTGCAATGTATTTACGTCGATTCATCATGATTTTTGTTGTATTTACCTTATTGTATCTAATCCTGGCTTTGATTAAGATTATGTGGTCTTCTCAAGAACCGGAGTTCATGTCAAGTGGTTCAAACGAGCTTTTTGACTTTATGATTTTGATAGGAATTTTATTTACATTTTCTTTCCTTCTGACGAAGACAATTCGCGGTATAAAGGCTTATGATGTATTTGTGTATGGGCCTTCAAGATCCGGAAAAACATTGTTACTGCTTGCATTCTACAATCAGTTTGTAACTGTTTTGGGGGGCCAGAGAAAAGAAATTATCGTGTCGGAAAAAAACAAAGAAAGTTTAAAGATTGAAAATATGCTTGCAGATATAGAGAAGGGAGAACTTCCAAGAAGCAACCTCCGGACAGATCTTGCAATATATTTGTTATCAGGCAAAAAAGGAGTTAAACCTGTAGGGATGACATTTGTCGACTACGGGGGCGAACATACAAAAAATTTTGACCCGACGCAGTATGGGACAACAATTGCAGAACTCAATACACGTTTCAATATAGACGTTCCCACACTGGAACAGAATATGGGAAATATAGATTTCATAAAAAATCTGCGAGATAATCATAAAAATGAATTTGCAGAGGCTGTAGAGAAAGTCACTTTTGTCCATGTATATAAAAGATTTGAAAGTGCAGGGAAAATCATTTTCCTGGTAGATGGAGATCATATCGTTGACTATCATAATGGTGGCAAAACAAATTTGACACAACTCTTCGGTCACTATTCAAATATCATCAATATATTCGGGAATGAGAAATCGTATGCGATTGTGGTGACCAAGACTGACATGTTTAAGGATCTTTCCAAGATTATGGAGGATTCAAAAGAAGCCAGGGATATAGAGCATGAAATATATGATCTGTTCTGCGAGATTACCACATTCAAGGAAATTGTAAATATGGCATATCAAATGCCGATCTACATGTACACGGTCAGTGTGGATGCAACCATGAAACCTCTCACTATGGAAAGTGAGAATCCGGAAATGCAGCGGGAATATCCAAAAATAAATCCATGGAGGGTTGGAGAAATTGGGAAATTCAGTTTCTAATCACCGTGATCAAGCTCTAGAGAGCTTTGCTTTTTTCCCCCTCTCCAATGTCAGCCATAACTCGGATTATGGAATATATAATTCAACGGGCCAGCTATTAAAAGGCAATACACTTTTTGAACAATACACTGAACTGGCAACGCAGCTTGATACAAAAAGAAGTGCTTTTTACTTGGAATCAAAAGAGAATGAACTCATTTTTGGGTGCAGTTTGAGTGTAAAGGCTGAGAATGGAAGAGAAGAAAGAGTCGTATTCATCCAGGTCTACAAAAATTTACCATTACAGAACGAGATTGTTTCTGATATTCAGTTATTAAAGCAGTTCTATGAGAGGGTTAAATTTGAGGTAGAAAATCTCGACGTGAAGAAATATAAGCTAGTTGGATTTTGGGAGGAAGGGGATTTTAGAAATATTAAAGAGGTCCCTATCGAAAAAGAAGTTTTTGAATACACAGCAGGCAAGATTCGTTCTAACATAAAAGTATCTGTAAAGATTTCGGAACTCAGTAGTGGGCTTTCCTTTATCCTTAAATTAATTTCCATATTAAGGCGCAGATTTACATTTATTTTTGATGTTTCTCAATATCCATCAGAATCTAACGTTTCTGTTAGTCTCATCAAACCAAATCCGGATTTTGAGATCGGAGAAAACGGAACGTTCCTAGAATTTACTAAAGCGGGGTCATGGAATTCCTTTAAAGAATTGGGTGAAGAATTCTTTAAAGATGAAGCTTCTTATTCAAAAGGAAGTCAAACTATATCAGATTCCGTAAGCCCTGTTGTAAGAAAGATATTAAGTTCACCATCCGATTATTATATTTCTTCTAATTCCTTTTTAGACGAGTTTGATGATACATATAAAGTTGAAATATTTAAGGGATTGGTGCAAAAAACCACTGATGTAAATGATCCTACTATTGGAAAAGTTTTCATAAATATCTCACACAAAATTGAATCGTCAGAATGTAGGAAAGATTTTTATAAAATATTACTTTCTCGAAATATATTTATTGAATCTCTCATTGCGGATCTTGTACTAACTATACATAAAAAACATAACAAAGATTTGTTCAATTTGCTCTTTAATAAGACTTCACGGGAGAATTTCCCTCAAAATTCTTTAGGTGAATGGGCACATAATTCCAGAGGAGGTTCTAAGTACAATTCTTTTGAGAAAGGGGTTAAAAAAGCACTAAACGACTTAGAATATTCAGACAAGGTTAATTTTTTAAAATTTATTGCCAGTGAATCGCCTTCAAAGCCAAAAGCTGAGGGAAAAATCCTTCTCGAAAGCCTGATAAAAGATCTTGTTGATTATAAAGGCAATAACAACTTTATTTTGGAACTAAGCGATGAAGATACTGAAAACCTGGATTATATTCTGGACAGACACTACCTGGATTCAAAAATTAGGATGAAAAAAAGGAAAAGAAACAAAAATATCAAAACAGTTTTTTGTGCTGTCGCTTTGGTTATGATTATTCTTATGTCTTATTTATTCGTATGTTATATCCATTCAACGGGAAATGAAGGAGAGAACAATTCCTCAGACACCAGTATCAAAAATACGTCTACATTTCTTGAATATTTGAATGCAGTATATGATAATAAATCCATAAATAGTTTAGAGTATGCTATAATCTCCGAGGATGATCAAAAAGCAGGAATGATAAATAACTAAATATATAAATAAATACATAAATAAATAAACGAAACAGATGAGGGGGCATGAAAGTAAATTCATCGTTTATCGGTTAAGGAATATTCTTGCCTGAAAGCTATCGATTTTGTACCACAAGTCTTCCTCTTATTTCGATTAATTCATCTAAAATCGATACCCTGTTCCAGTTTATATTATGTTAATATTTTATACCACTGTTTCTAAAAGATGATTGAAAATGAAACTTGACATTATAATACGCAGTTTTATTATAGCAGTTTTAATCTCGCTTATAGCAGTACTTCTGGAGTCGGCTTACTACGGACTGTATACAAGGACTTATTCCGCCAGTAATGCTGCTTATTCTATTACCAGTCCTTTTATCAATAATTTTTCAGGTATAAGCAGCCCAACAAATACGGCAGTAATCGCTATAATATTCGTTTCCAGCTTCTTGATAGCCTTAAACCTGATATTCAAAAGAGAAAGAGCATAATAAGTCACAAAACACTGGTTGAAGGGCACATTCGCTTTGAACTGTTAGTTTTAGCTTTGAGGGAACCCTGCCAAATAATTCCGGAAGCACCAGGACATCAAAGTTCATCTATGCTCACAAACTTTTCTTTCTTTTCATTTACTATTTTTTGACCGTATTCTGCGAACCGATTTCTGTTGTGTTAGGTGATCAGCTTCTCAATAAAAGTTACCAGGAGCTTGATTAACTGCTATTTACAACCTGCCAGATTCGTTTTGATAACTCTGAATACTGAGTTTTTGGGTCACTGGTTTTCAGAATGAAAGAATTTGCACCATTTTGCATTGCCTGGTGCATAAGTTCTTCTCCGACTCCCGTAAATAGAATAAAAGGAATGTTGATTCTTTTATCACGGATAGTCCTTAGAAACGTGATACCATTCATAACAGGCATATCATAGTCCGAGACTATCACATCATAGGAGTCTTTCTCTAACATCTTGAGAGCTTCTCTTGCAGAATCCACAGTATCGGAGGGTATATCGTGGAAAACTTCTAAGAATATCTTTGATAGCTCTAAAAATGAGGGATCATCATCTACAATCAATACTTTCATGGGGGTTCTCCTTGCGGTTAAAACTCAGTCTCTGAGATAATATTCAAAAGCTTATAGCCGATTATGAAATTTAATACCTTCAAACTTATATTAAATTACTTAAGTGAAAAATTGTCTCAAAGCAAAAAAAATATTCAGATTAAAAATTTCAAAATTAGTATAGGGTTCTATATTTATCCATTACCACAAACGAAGAAAACAATCACGAACAAAGCTAAAATAAGAGGATAATGAAATTCCATATGATTGGCTACATCACCAAAAGTGCCTGTCCGTTTCCTGAGTACATGGCAAAGCTGGATCGGATCGAAAAAAAAGATACGATAGTTATCGGCTCCCCATCCGGCTTCCGAAAACGATACGGCATTTGATATAATGTACACGGTTATTACACCCACTTTCCGCAGATGTCCTTTCAATTTCCACAATTTTTACTGCTATCGTTTTGTCTGAAAACTACTCAGGTTATTCAAATATGTGTTTTTGAAATATCCCGCAATTTTCGACCTTTTGCCTTCATTGAAAACTTCCAGCACTTATTTCCAGAAGCTTCAGTTGAGATAATAACTGCAGATTTTCGAATAATTCTCCAAAAACGATAACAAGAAAAATGTTATTTTTTTTGAAGACATCTGCGGAAGGTCGGATTACAATCCAGTCTCGAATTTCTGAGAAAAATCTGAAGTTTTTGTTAGCTATCAACCAGATCTTTAATCTCCTGCCCTGCAAGTTTTACTATCTAAAATATTAAACTTAGTCACAAAGCCGAAAGTGCTTGATTTTGTACTTCAAATGCGTAAGTCCTACTTAAGAAAAGAGCTATAATGAGCTTGAAACTTTTTACGTCAAACTATTTTTTGCTTGAAAACAATTTTTTGTATAATTAATTTAATATAATTTATACTCTTAATTATGTACTGGAGTTGGGGAATAAAGGGGTATCATCAAAATAAAAGAATCTCCTGGAGGTCGCTGATTCTTCTTCGAATTAATTTGCTTGGGGGAGCATAATATTCGAAGAGACTGTATTGGGGGATACAGTAGATTCAGCGCCTCTGGGCTTCTTCTTGCATTACATATCCTGAAGATTCCCACCAAATTTGATGATGAAAATTCAAGAGGTTTTATTTCTGTCTAACAGATCAGCGACTAAATCAGAGTCATTATAAGTGGTTAAAATTTGAGTGCTGTTTGTATCTCTTTTCTCTGATAACTCTTCTAAGGGGTTTAGGATTTTGATTGCGGGCTTTTTGCTTTGAATAACATTTTCTTTTACTGTAACATCATTGCGTACTGTAGGCGTGACAACTCTGCCTTTTAATAATTCTGTAAGCGTTTCATCCTCGAAGTGTCTTCAACATTTCATTATATCTTTAAGCAATTCTTAGATGGAAAAAGACCACCTGAAAGAAGCTCCTGGAATAGGGACTTGTCCAGATGGTCGCAAAAAGCAGAGATCAGCCCGAAAGTCGGGAATAAAACTCCAAGAAAAACAATTGAGTCCTGGATGTTGAAATGTGAAATTCCTGAGTATAGCATATACAGTAGGCAGGGTCACGATCCAAAAACATCTCTTATGCATTATCAAAGTCTTTCTTTCACCGATTAAGAAATGAGATATATTAAGAAGCGATTGACAGAGTGGGGTATATTGAGTTCATAAGAGCTTGAAAACGAGATTGAAAAGTTCTTGTAAGAAACTGTAAAATAACAACAAATTGTGGCGGATATGGTGCTACTATCCGTCACTGCATGTTGACTATTATTTAGTGATATACCTTCTTAATCATTTTTATAAGTTCATCTCTGTCAATTAAATCAATATCATTGGCTTCAGCTAATTGTTTGGCAGAATTTGTAAAATAACTATTTGTAACTACCATACCCTCTGTACATTTATAAAAACCTTTTGAAGCTACAACTTCCTGTACTGCACCATTTGAGACCTTACCCGAGTATCGTTTGATCTGGACAGCGGTTTTTATTCTGTTTTTTGATGTTAGAATAAGATCTGCACCTTGATCACCTGATGATTTAGTACGATAGACTGAATATCCCAACTGTTCACAAACATGTTCCATAAACACTTCAAACTCATATCCTTCCATCCCATCTATCTGAGCTAATATTACATTTATATCAGTTAATCTGTTTCTTTTTAATCTTTTTTGTTCTGCCCTTTTTTCTAAAGCTTTCAACAAATTCTTCCATAAATATCCTAAACTTTTAAGAATAGTCTTTAGAAAACCTTCTAATTCGTACCCTTGCCGCCCATCTATCTTAGCTACATTTATATCTGTTAATCTGTTTCTTTCCGGTCTTTTTTGTTCTGACCTTTTTTCTGAAGTTTTCAACAAATTCTTCCAGGCGACCTTTGAACGAATTATTTGTTCTTCGGGATTCCATAAAAAAGCAAAATTTAAAAATATAATTGTCATCAAGAGGAAAAATATGCCTGCTACCGGCAAGCTTACTGTGATCAATAACCCAAAGATTAAACTAATCGATGCTACTATAAAATAAGTTATATACAGGACAACGTGTGAAAATTTTGGTTTTGCAGGGGCTATTAGAGTGCTAACTTCATATTTAAAAATAATAATTGCAATTGAAATGCAAACGAAACTTCCCCCTATCAAACTCTGTGACAACATGCTCAAGCCCATAAATATAAAAATTGAGCCTAATATAAAATAAGCTACTTTTCGGGGTAAATTTGAAAACTTTAGTTTTTGTGGGGGTGCGGGAGTACTAACTGTTGGATTATCTGCTAGAGTATTATCTTCTAATGAAATTGGTACTGCACTTACATCTGAGGGGGTTGTTAGAGTACTTTTATCTACAACTGACGAAGAATCTTCCATTTTTTTCGGTCCTCTTTATAAAATATAATAATAAAAATAGAGAATAATTTAAAAAGCTTTTCCTTTTTAAAATTCAGCATTTATATATATTATCAATTATAATAATTATTGGAAACATTTGAAGTTATAGAAGCTAAAAAGCCTTTATGCAATCTTGGCAACCTTATTTATCCAAATTTTTAATAACGTATTTCCATTATCGTTGGATATAATCTCTGATAACCCTTCTAAGGGGTTTAGGATTTTGATTGCGGGCTCTTTGCTTTGAATAACATTTTCTTTTACTGTAACATCATTGCGTACTGTAGGCGTGACAACTCTGCCTTTAAACAATTCTGTAAGTGTTTCATCCTCGAAGTGTCTTCAACATTTCATTATATATTTAAGCAATTCTTAGATGGAAAAAGACTACCTGAAAGAAACTCCTGGAATAGGGACTTGTCCAGATGGTCGCAAAAAGCAGAGATAAGCCCGAAAGTCGGGAATAAAACTCCAAGAAAAACAATTGAGTCCTGGATGTTGAAATGTGAAATTCCTGAATATAGCATATACCGTAGGCAGGGTCATTAAAAAAGATAAAGGATAGAACTTTAAGAGATGGAAAAATCAACCTGAATACTAATGAAGTAAAGAAATTAGTTTCTCTTTTTATTAAATAAAAGAATTGACAACAACAAATTGATATCTGATTATATATTTTTATTCTTTCAATTTTTTTATCAGTAATTTAAAAGAATTATAACCTAAATACCAAGCTCCCTGATTAAATTCTATTGTTGAAACACCTAATTCTGAACAGGCATCAACAATTTTTTCTCTTACATTTTCATCCCTTTCATCTAGTTTATTAATAATTCCTACCTCATATGCAACTTTTCTAACCCATGTATCAACAGGTTGTAGGCAAACTAAATCTTCTCTCTTTTTTATTTTTGGTTCAAGTGAGTAAAAACTTACCAAATCCCTTAGATAAAAAGAACTGCATTTTGGTCCAATTGAATGTATTTTCTGAAGCTCCTTAAAATGATCTGCTGTTTCTCCATTCTGAATTCTAGAGAGAGAATAGTTTACGATATTTCGCTCACTATTTTCAGAAATAAATCCCAAGATTGAGATTATCATCTCAATGTCTCGACTTCTACCTATTTTTCCCTTTCCGATACCTTCCATCAATCGAGACCTAATTTCGGGAAAATTCTCTTTATTTAAAATAACTTCTGGGATACCATTGTTTTCATTAATGTATTTCTCAAGGATATCTTTTGCACGTTTTTCAATTTTCTGTGAAATTTTATCTCTTCTGCCTTGATAAAAAGAATGACCAAAATGAAAACTCAAGCTCTCTTGCCAATTTGTTAACAAGATGTGTTTGTCGTATTTATCGTTAAGATTTTCTTTCACATACTCATCGCTATAACTAGCAACTTTTTGTATTAGTTCATTTGTCACATTAATCCCCAACAACTTTATTATTGTTTTATACTCTTATTGACTTTGGTCCAAAATCCAGTGATTTTTGCATTTTTTGATTGAAACACTGAATTTGCAGGAAGAATTCAGACTTCGACTAAACTCAATATTCGACATATAAAGAATTCAATCCCGATTACGTGTTCAAAAAATTATAACCAATTTCGAAATCCAGTGATTTTTTAGTTTACACCAATCACTGGATTTTGGAACTGAGTCCATTGTTTTGTTATTAATACAAAATTAAGCCATGATTTATATTAAGAATTAAAGTTCAAAAATATAATTTGTAGTATTTAAGATAGAGTTAGCTTCATTTGCTACTCCTATGCATAAGTTCTAATAACCTGCTTTCGGCAGGTCGACATTAAAAATTAAAATATTTTTTCCAATGCCGTTTTAGAACATTAGCTGACTATATGTTATGTTCAAAGCTGGTTAACTTGTGTCTAAACTCCCTCGACGCATATAAACACTGAACCATTTTTTCATTCAAGCTTAGTATGAGATATCATGTTTGGACCATATGTTAACCTAATAACTAAATATAATTATGGGGCATAATCCCAAAATCACCATCAGTAATAATTATCAAAAATTAAATGTCGACCTGCCGAATACCGGCTAATAAGTAAAAATGGAAAATTTATTATTCCACTTAGGTTAAGAAAGTTCTGGAAAATCAACGATCTTGCCTTCAGCTTCAAAAATTGCTTTCCTACACAGCTCCGCATACATTTGATCATCATTTTCCCGTAAATATTTTGCAACAAAAAATAGATCAGGTGTTCGGACTAACGCAACTTTTGCTCGTATGGCTCCTGTACTGCACTTTTGAGTGAAATACTCACTCCTTTTTTCAATTTCAGTAAACCTATAAGCATTACCAAAGAGTACACCCTTTGCGTAATCTTCAACACCTTCTCTTTCGAAGTCTTCATGAATATTCCTTTCTAGCTGACTAAGTTTCTCGATGTTTATCGGTTTATTATCCTTTCCTTCAGCCTCGCCTAGAAAGCGTCCTTCTTTACTACTAAAAATAGCATCAAATTCAGAATCTGAGTCCTGATATCCTTCAGCGTCAAAGCCCATTATCTTTAAAGCCTTTATAATAGCCTTTTCCAAAGGTTTCCCAGTCTCAAAAAGTAAGTTACGTAATAAGCTTTCTTCCTTCAAATCTATCTCTAATAATTTCTTTTTTTCTTCTAGTAAAGAAATTTCTTTTAAGATTTGTTCAATATCAGAGGTAATTTTGTACTCAGTGGCTAATTTATATGTATTTTCACAAGTCCATTTCGGTGCTGGAGTTAAAGATTGCCTGTAATTTAAAGCTTTGTCAATTCCAAGGATAATATATTCTACCTTAGCACCAAATTCTCTACCTTTTTTTGTCCAAACATCCTCACCATAAGCATTAATCCTAGTAAGCTTTTCAGTATTATTTATAGGTGGGAGTAGTATAAGAGTCCCTTCTTCTTTCTTTATGAGAGTTCCTACCAATTTATTTCCGACTTTTGTAGTCAAAAGGGGTTTCAATTCCGAGTTTTCTAAATATACTTCATAAGATGAATATGCTCCAAACTGATCCCAATAAGTTGAAAGAACTCCTAATTCTTTTGAAATTTTAATCTCTGAACCAGAGGATGAAATAATCTTTCCTAAATTTATTGGCAAAAAGGAATAGTTGTTCACTAGGTCTACATAATTTATTGTTTTTTGATTACGGCCTGTTCCTGATACCTCATTTTTGCCAGTGTATACATATACTTCTTCAAACTTAGCTAAAAATATAAATATGGTTTTTCCATGCTCAAAAGCTACCTTTAGTTCATATCTCCAACGTTTTAGATCCTCGATTAATCTCTGAGAATCGGATTCTGTTATTTTAGGTTTACCATTGTAAGCCTGATAGCTGTTAGAGTAATCTGAGAATGTAGGCATAAACAAAATAATGTCTGCATCTAACAAAGATTGTGTTGATTTAAGAGATAGAGTATCTACAACATCTCCAGGAAAAGGATACCCAACTGAAAATACTTTTTTTACCATACTTACAAGGAACTTAAGCAAGTATATAAATCTTAATGAAATAAATGATTCAAATATCTGAGATTACTACAATGAAATTAACCTTCTGAAGATGGAATATGCTCAAAAGAATCATATGAATAAAAGAGAACAATAGCCCAATTCGTTGCAACAACTAAAAAACAGGCGATTGTTAAATTCTTCTCAGAAATAGCCCGACTCACGCCATATTTTCCCCGCTACACTTCTTATTTTCGCTTTAGAACCACAAGAATTCTTATTTAAGCTAACATACTCATTTTTAGCATAGATTCAAGTCAGGGGCTTATAATTAGTTCAATTTTCTAACATTTGCCGATTATTTCAAAATCGCTTTTTTAATCAACATTTTACTTGCCTGTATATTTTTTTTAATTTTTCAAAATAAACCACAAGCGACCTCGTGGGGAAAGGTTTTTAAAAGATTTTCAGTATCCTCTTCAAATTCAAGGGAGAATTTTCCAGCCAGAAAAATATGAAATAATTCTGTCATACAGTTCTAAAGTTGAATGCATCTCAAGATGCTGGTTTTTAAACATAGTTAAATAATTAAGTTTTCAGTAAATATGTGAAATTTACTTTTACCCATACAATTTGAAGAGGATACGATTTTCATTCTGATCAGGACAAAATCAAGGATTTATTCTGGTCTTTTTTCACTTTTTTGAAAGACCGCTCTCCTGCGTCGAGCGTGACAAAAACGACGTGAGATAGAGAGTAGAGTTGTAAGGGGCAGATTTCAAGATTCAGAATTTCAAGCCAGCCAGGCCAGCAGTATTTTTGCTCTAAAAATCAACCGGGAGCGCTGCCTGCGTTTTAATTTTCATTACTCTAAGCCGGCCGACCTCATCCGCACCCGGGCACGGGACAGGAATAAGCGGAAGTTCTTATTCAGGCCGCCCCGGACTAGAATCTCCCGGTTAGTTAACCGAATCTGCCGATAAGGGCACTTATGCTTTCGCTTGTAACAAGGCCTATTACGCGGTGCTCGGAATCTATGACCGGAAGTGCGGAAATTGAGTAATCTTCCATTATTGAGGACGCTTTCTCAATCCTTTCGTCTTCATATACGTACCTGACATCCCGGGTGATAATTTCGTCCAGCTCGTTGATTTTGCAGGCTACTGCTTTTGTAATGTCCCAGGAGGTGACGATGCCTTCAAGCTTTCCGTCCTCTGAAATGACTGGCAGGTGGCTTACACGTTCTTTTACCATGAGCCTTGAGGCGTGCTCGATTGTTTCGTCTCGCGAGACCGAATAGAAATTCCGGTTCATAACGTCGCTTACGAGGATCTGCGAGAGGAAGCTCCTTATCAGGTAGTTCAGCTGTCCCTCTTCAAGCAGGAAAGCGTCGTGTCCGTATTGAGACCTGATCTCTTCGTACCTGGCATCAACTCCGTTTGCAGTAAGAGCCGATACGATATCCTGAGCCTGGTAAGGGGGATAGAGCCAGTCCGAGGATATGGAAATTACAAGGTACTTTGCAGTAACTCCGGAAAAGCCCTCTATAAGGGAGCCGTTCCTTGAAAGGTCGAAGTAGTCCACGGCTTTTGTAATATACAGGTAGGAATTGGCATCAAAACGCTTCGTGAAATTATCTCCCTGGTAGTTCAGGTAGCTCTCAACCTGGAAGTTTGGGGCGAGATCATGTGAGGCGTCATGTGAGGCGTTAGGGGAGGCATCCGGGGAGAGTTCGGACAAATTCGTGTTTGTCGTGCCCACCGTGCCTGTTATGCCTGCTGCATCCGCATCCTGCTGAAGCCTTCCGAACTTCTTTTGCATTGAAGCGTCGCTGAGGTATGTAATATGCCCGATCATCCGGGCAAGGGCCAGGCCCTGTGCAGGGATTTCTTTCCCGTAGTAGTTTCCCCCGTTCCATTTCGGGTCATCGGTTACGGCTTTCCTTCCGATTGCTCCGAATGCTATTTGCTGCGGGGTTGTGGAGGCTGTGGTCGCTATTGCAATTGCTTTTTTTACCATCTCGGGGTAGCTGACCGTCCACTGGAGCACCTGCATTCCGCCCATTGAGCCGCCCACAACCGCAAAAAGCTGTTTTACTCCGAGGTGCTCGACAAGCTTTTTCTGGGCCTTTACCATGTCTGCGATGGTAATTACGGGAAAGGAGATGCCGTAGTGTTTTCCGGTTTCGGGGTCTATGGAAGAAGGGCCTGTAGAGCCCTTACAGCCGCCCAGTATGTTTGAGCAGATGACGCAGTATTTTTCAGTGTCAAACGCTTTATTGGGGCCGATTACAATGTCCCACCAGCCGGGTTTTCTGTCGCCTGTATGGAACCCGGCAGCATGGGCATCTCCCGTAAGGGCGTGGCAGATCAGGATAACGTTGCTCTTATCGGCATTCTGCTTCCCGTACATTTCGTACTCTATCCTGACGCCGGAAAGGGTTTTTCCGCTCTCCAGGCTGAAGGGTCCCGGGATTTTATAGTTCATTGAGCGGACTATCCCGATGCTCTGGCCTTTTTTTTCCGAAAACAGTTTTTTAGATTTAGATTTCGAAGAACTCCCGGAAACTGCCATGCTCGCTCAAACCTCTGAAAGTGCCTGTTCGATGTCGAAAATCAGGTCTTTTTCGTCCTCGATTCCTACGGAAAGCCTGATGAAGTCTTCAGTTACTCCGCATGCCAGCTGTTCTTCTTTTGACAGCTGTTCATGGGTGGTTGAAGCCGGATGGATTACGAGGCTTTTGGCATCCCCTATGTTTGCAAGGTGGGAAAAGACCTCAAGGCTTTCAATAAACGTTTTGCACTCCCCGATTCCGCCTTTAATTCCAAAGCCTACTATTGCGCCGGAACCTGACTTGAGGTATTTCTTTGCAAGCTCATGGCTCCTGTGAGACTCAAGGCCCGGATAGGAGACCCAGGAAACTTTCGGGTGGCCCTCCAGGAACTTTGCAACTGCAAGGGCGTTGTCGCAGTGTTTTTTCATTCTCAGGGGGAGAGTCTCAAGCCCCAGCGTGAACAGGAATGAGTTAAAAGGGGAAAGGCAGGCTCCGGTATCCCTCATGAACTGCACCCTTGCTTTTCCAATAAAAGCTGCCTTTCCGAAGGCTTCCTTATATTTCAAGCCGTGGTATCCGGGGTCGGGCTCGCAAATCTCAGGGAATTTCTCAGGGTTCCAGTCAAAGTTTCCGGAGTCAATAATTACCCCACCTATCGAAGTCCCGTGCCCTCCTATGAATTTTGTTGCGGAACATACGACTATATCTGCTCCGTGTTCTATTGGCCTTAAGATCAGAGGAGAAACGGTATTGTCCACGACAAGGGGGATTCCTGCCGCATGGGCAATCTCTGCAAGTTTTTCAAGGTCAGCCACATCAAGTCCCGGGTTTCCTATTGATTCCACATACAGGGCTTTTGTGTTTTCGGAGATTGCGTTTTTAAATTCTTCGGGGCTGCTTGAGTCTACGAATTTTACGGTCCTTCCGAGTTTTGGGAAAGTATAATTGAAAAGCTCGTAGGTCCCTCCATAGAGCTTGTCCCCTGAAACGATCTCGTCTCCGGGTTTTGTAAAGGTGAGAAGAGCCGTTGTAATTGCCGCCATCCCTGAGGCTGTTGCAAGGGCGCCTATGCCTCCTTCAAGGGCAGCGATTCTTTTCTCAAAGACATCGGTTGTGGGGTTCATCAGGCGCGTATAAATATTGCCTGCTTTTCTAAGCCCGAAGAGGTCGGCTGCTTCTTCGGTGTCTTTGAATACATACGCTGCTGTCTGATAAATCGGAACTGACCTTGCTCCTGTAGCCGGATCAGGTGTTGTTCCTGCATGCACGGCAAGGGTAGAAACTCCCAGATTTTCAAACCTCTTTTTTTTCAGGCTTTCCTTACTTTCTGTATTTTCCTTACTTCCCGTATTTTCCTTACTTCCCGTATTTTCTTTACTTGCTTTTTCGTTCTTGTTTCCGTTTTCGTCTGTCATCTCATCTTACCTCCAGACCGTATTTCTCTGCTATCTCGACCAGGGAATCTCCCAGGTACTTTACTCTGTCCCGGGAAAGCCCGTACGTGCTCAGCTTCCAGGCTCTTGTTGCTCCGGGGAATAAGCCGACAATTCCTCTTTTTGAAAGTTCGTCGCTCAGGTAATAGCCCCTTTTCGGATGGCTTTTCGCAACCGTATCAAAACTGTCAGTAGTATCGATTTTGGAAAGGGCATGTTTTCGGGGGTATTCGGACAATACCTTGCTGCCGGAAATCGAAAGGAGCCTGTCCATCAGGTAGTTGGATTTGTCCACTTCTTCATCCCAGTGTTTTACCCGTTCCTTTACAGCCGGAAAAGACGCCATCATTGAGAACAGAGTCCCTCCCATCAGGGTGCAGCCGAGCATTTCAACTTCTTTTATGCCAAACTTGCGTTCAGTAAGGTCCCCTTTCATCTGAGTTGTCCTGAAGACGACAGGAGCCCACTCCTCGGTTGTTGCAAGGACCCCGGACGGTGCAGCGGACGCCATGCTCTTATGGCCTGACCCTATCACAAAATCAGCCCCCAGGTCTTTTCCGTCAACAGGCATTACCCCTACGGTATAGGCTCCGTTGTAGAGAAGCGGAATATCGTACTGGTGTGAGACCTTTGAGATTTCCTTTATCTCATGCTCGTTTGCCAGCTGGTAGTCAAAATGGTCCATCATCATGATTTTAGGGGTTTTTCCGGTTTCTCTGATGATTGCTTCGATTTTTTCTGCGGTTGCTTCGGCTGTAATTATATTATTTTCATTCAGGGGTACTTCCTTTACAATGCCGCCTGCGTTTTCCACAGAAAGAAACTCGGTATAATGAGAAAGGGAAGAGACGAGGGCAATATCTCCTTTTTCGAGTAAAGAAGATGCAACTGCCTGAAACCCTCTTCTTGCCCCCGGGACAACCCTGGCTTCATCCATATTGAGAAAGTCTGCAAGTTCGGAATGGAAATCCGCAATTCCGGGCTTTGTGATCTTGTCAAGCCTGAAAGGTTTTTTGCATGAATCACAGGTAGAATAGCCGTCTCCATAAGCGATAAGCGCCTTTCTTGCGTCAACGGTCAGCTTTCCGGCTGCCTGTATAGGCTGGATGTTTATGAAGGATTCTTCTCTGTCCCTGACCGGAAGATTTCCTGCAAGCCTGAAAACTTCGGGCTTTCCTGTCCCGCTTTCAAGCTCATTTATTACTTTTTTGAGAGCCGAGATCTTTTTCTGAAATTCCTGTTCTTCGGTTTCATTCAGACCCGTGGGTAAAGTCCCTCTGAAAATCTCCCTTATATCTTCAAGGGCAAACAAGGCTTCAAACGTCTTCTGTACCCTTATATCCTGCACCATTTTCTCTTCTACCTCTTTTTCAGCTGTTATTCAAAGTCAGAAGTGAGAATCGAACTCACGTATCTCCGGGTTGCAGCCGGAGGCATAGCCACTCTGCCATTCTGACATACATTTGCTTTTTACATATCATCACAATTGTGAAGACATAATCACAATTGTGATGTAAGTATAAATAATTTTCCGTCAATAAGAAAAAAAATGAACCGGGTAAAATATGATACGGGACAGATCCTTTAGGAAAAGATATTTCGCAAAAAAGTCAGGGAAAGGAAACTGCAGTCCTTTCTAACCCTGCAGTCCTTTCTTTTAGACTCAATTTCCCCGGATCTCAAGCATCCTGTCCAGCGCTTTTTTTGCTTTTACTCTTATATGCTCCGGAACATGGACTTCGTATTCCATATTCTGGAGGCTGTTGAGAATGGACTCGAGGGTGATTTTTTTCATATTATAGCAAAAAGCCTTCTCCGAAGCAGGATAAAATTTTTTATCCGGGTATTTTCGGTTCAGGTTTTTAACAATTTCCTTTTCAGTTCCTATTATGAATTCCGTTGAATCTGATTTTTCCGCCTCTTTTATAATCCCTGAGGTACTGAGAATGTGGTCAGCAAGGTTAAGGACCTCAGGCCTGCACTCGGGGTGTGCAAGAAATTCTGCACCAGGGTGCATTTTTTTTAATTCTTTTATCTCCTCATCCCCGATGTTCTCGTGAACATGGCAGAATCCGGGCCAGAGATGTATCTTTTTATCGGTATGAAGAGCTACAAATGCGCCAAGGTTTTTGTCCGGGACAAAAATAATCTCCCTGTTTTCGACTGAATTTACCACATTTATTGCATTTGCAGATGTGCAGCAGATATCGGATTCGGCTTTTACTGCGGCTGAACTGTTTACATAGCATACAACAGCTGCTTCCGGATATTTTTCTTTTTCTTCCCGGAGGGCCTTTACAGTGACCATATCCGCCATCGGGCAACCCGCATCCGGGACAGGCAAAAGGACTAACTTTTCCGGGGAAAGAATTGATGCTGATTCTGCCATGAAATGGACGCCTGCAAAAACTATAACCTCAGCTTTTGAATTCACTGCTTCCCTGCAGAGGGAAAGGGAATCCCCAACAAAATCTGCAACTTCCCGCACTTCCCTGCGGGTGTAAAAGTGGGCAAGGATTATGGCATTCCTTTCCTTTTTGAGTTTTTTTATTTCCTCTGCAATTAACTGATCTTCCATAATAATTCCATTTTCCATAGTAATTCCGTTTTCAAAGTGATTTCATTTTCAAAGTGATTTCATTTTCAAAGTGATTTCATTTTCAAATTAATTCCGTTTTCAAATTAATTCCGTTTTCAAAGCAACTTAAATTTCAAACATGCTGCGGCTCATTCTGTCCACGGCTCAAGTCCTTTATTCTTGAGATGATCGTTAATTGCCTCATGGATTGCTTCTTCTGCAAGCATTGAACAGTGCATTTTTATCGGAGGGAGCCCGTCAAGGGCCTCTGCAACTGCTTTGTTTGAAAGTTTCCAGGCTTCTTTCAGGGTCTTTCCTTTGATAAGTTCGGTTGCCATACTGCTTGATGCAATTGCAGCCCCGCATCCAAAGGTCTGGAACTTCACATCCGCAATCCGGTCATCTTCGACTTTAAGGAAGATCTTCATTATGTCTCCGCACTTTGCGTTCCCCACCTCTCCTACACCGTCGCAGTTCTCAATGCTTCCCATATTTCTGGGGTTTGAAAAATGGTCCATCACTTTAGCGCTGTAATCCATGATTTGTCCTCAAACATTAGTTTCCAATTTTCAAATTATTCCAAAGTCAGGTTCTTTTTACCCAAATTATCCTGCAGTTTTTCCTCACCAGTCTGCAGGTGCCTCTCAAAGAGTCCTGTAATTCTGAGGGGTCAATGGAGACATATTTCTGAGTCTCTGCACTATATCAGGCAGGACCTCAAGTACCCTGTCCACATCTTCCCGGGTATTCATTCTTCCAAGGCTCAACCTCAGAGAACCGTGAACTATCTCGTGCGGAACTCCGCAGGCTGTAAGCACATGCGAGGGTTCAAGGGATGTAGAGTTGCATGCACTTCCCGTGGATGCAAAAATTCCTTTAGCATTTAACAGAAGCAGGAGGGATTCACCTTCTATGTATTCAAAAGTGACATTTACGTTGTTTGTAAGCCGCTCTGTGGGATGGCCGTTGAGGTGGGTTTTCGGGAGTTTCAGAAGCCCTTTAATCAGGTGCTCTCTCATTTCCAGCAGGGTTTTATTCGTTTCTTCAATCTCGCCTGCTGCAAGCTCTATAGCCTTTCCAAGGCCCACGATGGCAGGGACATTCTCGGTTCCCGCCCTGCGTTTTCTTTCCTGAGCTCCGCCGTGGAGAAGAGGTTCTATTTTTGTCCCTTTTCGTATGTAGAGGGCTCCACAACCCTTTGGCCCTTCGAACTTGTGCCCTGAAAGGGATAGGAGGTCAATATTCATTTTTTTGACATCTATAGGGACATGGCCTATTGCCTGGACCGCATCCGTGTGGAAATATATCCTGTTCTCTCTTGCGATTTTTCCGATTTCTTCTACAGGCTGAATTGTCCCTATCTCATTGTTCGCAAGCATTATGGAAATGAGTATTGTGTCGGCTCGGATAGCATTTTTCAGCTCCTCAGGGGACACTCTTCCATATTTATCCACCGGCAGGTACGTTACCTCAAATCCCTGCCCTTCCAGCCAGATACAGGTGTGAAGGACTGCATGGTGTTCAATAGAAGAAGTGATTATGTGATTTCCTTTATTCCTGTTTGCAAAGGCTATCCCCTTTAATGCCCAGTTATCGGATTCGGTGCCTCCGGATGTGAAATAGATCTCATTTTCTTCAGCCCCGATGGCATCGGCGACCTTTTGTCTTGCTTTTTCTGTTGCACGTTTTGAGATTTTTCCCGGATCATAGATAGAAGAAGGATTTCCGAAGTTTTCTGTCAGGTAGGGAAGCATCTCCTCAACAACTTCTTTTCTTGCAGGAGTTGTAGCAGAGTTATCCATGTAAATGGTCCTGTTTTCAACTGTCACATTTGCACCTTTACAATTGTGAGTGATGATAACTGATGATAACAATTGTGAATAAACATAACAATTGTGACTATATAAGTTTTATCCTGGAAAATTTCCCTGATAGAAACGATGAAACAGCTGAAATTCAGCAGTCCCCTTGAGAATATTGCTTCGCAGGTAAATCTTATTATTATTTTTAACACTGAAAATAAATATATATGTATATCAGATATATTCGTTCTCAATTGTAAAACCTAAAGAAGTGATGATAATCATGGAAACTCCGTGTCAGAAGATTGTGTGGGATCTGGTCCCCGCAATAAGGGCCAGTCTTGCAATCGAACTTGTAAATAAAGGACAGTCACAGGCAGCTTCCGCAAAGCTGCTGGGGATTGCTCCCTCGGCAGTTTCCCAGTATATTTCGGGAAAAAGAGGATACAGGATCGAGTTCCAGGGCGAGACGAAAGAATTGATTGAAAAACTTGCTCAGGACTTAATCGACAATAAAGTCGACGATTTTGTACCAAGGATCTGCAAGATATGTACAAGTGCAAGAGGAATTGAGAGCGACTGCAGTAGCACCTGTGTTACGGAAGAACCGGCAGTTAAAAAGAAGAAAGCTAAAAAGTGAACTGAAAACAAAAAGTGAACTGAAAACAAAAAGTGAACTGAAAACAAAAAGTGAACTGAAAGAAATGACATACTCTGATATTTAATAAGTTCACTTTAAATCAGTCTATTTAATCAGTCTATTTAATCAGTCTATTTAATCAGTTTATTTAATCAGTCTATTTAATCAGTCTATTTAATCAGTCTATTTAATCAGTCTATTTAATCAGTCTATTTAATCAGTCTATTTTAAAACTTTTATCTCATTCTGGCATCCACCTTACTGACTCTTCCATATTCATCTTCTATAATCACGCCTATGATGTCTTTTTAGACTCTTAGTTTTTCCTTTGCAGTTCATTACAGTACACTGTCTGCTCGATAACTTTATATTTAAGACCACACGTAGTTCACAATTGTGAATCTCTCTGCATACTCCTTATTACAGCGTATGATTGAGGGTCCAATTCAAGCCGGTATGAACTATGGAGAACGGCAAGTTTCAGGAAAAAAACTGCAGAAAAAGGCGGATAATATGGAGCGAATATACTCAGACATAACCCGGACAATCGGTAACACGCCGCTTGTTCGGTTAAATCACATTACTAAAGGTCTTCATGCGGATGTGGTGGTAAAAATGGAGTCCTTTAACCCGATGGGAAGTGTAAAGGACAGAATCGGATTGGCAATGATCGAAGAAGCCGAATGTGAGGGGAAAATCAAAGAGGGTACCACCATTGTTGAAGCTACCAGTGGCAACACCGGCATTGCTCTTGCAGGTGTATGCGCTGCCCGCGGCTATAAGCTCATCCTTGTCATGCCTGAGACAATGACTGTAGAACGAAGAAAACTGCTGAAGGCCCTGGGAGCAGAGCTTTTCCTGACCCCCGGGCCTGAAGGGATGAAAGGGGCGGTCAACAAAGCAGAACAGATGGCTGCAGAAGATCCTGCTCTTTACTATATACCCCAGCAATTCCAGAACCCTGCAAATCCTGAAGTCCACCGCAGGACAACTGCCGAGGAAATATGGCGAGATACGGATGGAAAAGCGGATGTGATTGTAGCAGGCGTGGGAACAGGAGGGACAATCACAGGGATTGCCAGTGTTCTCAAAAAAAGGAACCCTGCTTTCAAGGCGGTTGCTGTCGAACCTGCCGAATCTCCCGTACTAAGCGGCGGAAAGCCAGGCCCGCACAGGATCCAGGGAATAGGTGCAGGTTTCATTCCGGATGTACTCCGGCTTGACCTTGTCGATGAAATTGTCAGGGTAACTGCAGATGATGCCACTGCCACAGCGAGAAGGCTGGCTAAGGAAGAAGGTATCCTTGCAGGGATATCTTCAGGGGCAGCTGTATACGCAGCCCTGCAGGTAGCATCCAGGAAGGAAATGAGCGGGAAAATGATTGTTGTTATCCTGCCGGACACAGGGGAGCGTTATCTGAGCACCGATTTATTTGACTGATCCATTTGACAATTATGATTGATCCATTTGACAATTATGACTGAGCCATTTGACAATTATGACTGATCCATTTGACAATTTTGATTGATCTTTTTGATTGATCTTTTTGATTGATCTTTTTGACAATTTTAACTAATTTATTTGACAATTAATGCTGGAAGATTTCAATGGGAATCTGGGAAGATATCAGAGAAGATATCAGGACAGTTTTTGAAAAAGACCCGGCCGCAAGATCCAGGCTTGAGGTACTCTGCTGCTATCCGGGGCTGCACGCTATCTGGATGCACCGGGTAGCGCACTCTCTCTGGAACAAACACTTCTATTTCCTTGCCCGGTTGACATCTCATATCTCAAGGATGCTCACAGGCATTGAGATCCATCCCGGAGCAAAGCTCGGGAAGCGGGTATTCATTGACCACGGGTCCGGAGTTGTAATCGGAGAAACTGCTGAAGTAGGTGATGACGTTCTCATATACATGGGAGTTGTGCTGGGAGGGACAGCCCTGGAAAGGACAAAACGCCATCCTACTGTTGAAAATGAGGTGGTTCTGGGTTCAGGTTCAATCGTGCTCGGGCCAATTACTATTGGAAAAGGTGCTAAAGTAGGCGCGGGTTCGGTTGTGATCCGGTCAGTCCCAGCCGAAGCTACCGTGGTGGGCGTTCCTGCCAGGATTGCAGGGCCGCAATCCTCCGGGCTCGTGGGGCAGCTGAATCACGATAAGTTGTCGGACCCTGTGCTTACTGTGGTAAGCCAGATGCTTGACCGGTTAAGCAGGTTAGAAGAACGGTTTCAAATTCATGGGGAATCTTCACCCATATCCGCGCCCATATCTGCAATAACCTCGCAAAAAACCGTGCTCAACGAAGATGAGCAAATTTATTCCCTGCTAAAAGACGTGATCGACCCTGAGGTTGGAATAGATATCGTCAACCTTGGCCTGGTCAAGGAAGTTATCGTGGAGGGAACAAGTGTGAACGTAAACCTTGTATTGACAACAAGTGCCTGTCCCATGATCGAATACCTTAAGGACCAGGTCAGGCGAAAAGTTCTGAGTGTCAACGGGATAGAAAAGGTTACTGTCAATATTCTTGACGAGCCCTGGAAATGGGGGCAGGTCAACAGAAAGGCATTCCATTAAGCCCTGTACCATGAAGTTTTAAGAGGACTAAATTACAAATCTTTCGACCGTACAACCGTATTTGCCATACCGGGTCGTTCCTGTTACGCTCGACGCAGGAGAGCGGTCTTTCCCAAAAAAGCGTAAAAAGAGAAAGGAAAAGCAAGAAAGGAAAAGTGCCATAAAAAGTCTGTGAGGATGTAATCAGGACAGAATTAAGTCCGGCCTGAAAAGTGCACTTATACGCTTCTGTTTTTCATTTTTTGAATTATATCTATGAAATATTCGGTTTCCCTTTTCACATCGTCGCTGCAAACGACTGCAGAAATTGCAACAAGGCTGTCAGCTCCATTTTCAACTACAATTTTGCAGTTTTCTTTATTTATTCCCCCAATAGCAGCTACCGGGATTTTTATCGCATTTTTAACTTCTCTTATTCTGGCAGGACCAATTCCCTTTCCTGCATCTTTTTTAGTGGAAGTATCGAATATGGATCCCAGGCCTAAATAATCAGCGCTACTTTTTTCTGCTTCGATTGCTTCCTCAACGTTGTGGACAGTAAGGCCGATTATCTTATCTGCGCCCAGAAGCTTTCTTGCGGTTTCAATTTGCATGTCGTCCTGGCCGATGTGAACGCCATCCGCATCAACTGCCAGAGCAACGTCAATTCTGTCATTTACAAGAAAGATTGCCCTCTCACCGCATATTCTTTTGATTTCGGATGCTTCGTTGACCATCTCTTTTGTACTCTTGTTTTTCTCCCGGTACTGGATAATCTTACAGCCTGCTTCAACTGCTTCCTTTACATCGGATAAAGTCCCTTTCTTTGAGAGTCCGGAGTCTGTTACAAGGTAAAAGTCAATCTCTTTTAATAGGGAAATTTTCTGGTTGAAATGTGTCTGATTGAAATTTGTTTGAGTGGAATTTTCCTGGTCCATAATGCTTCAACCCATTCAGCATACGTGTTTTAAAAATAATTAGAATCCAGCTGGTTATAATAATTATACTAATAATAAGGTAGCCAGCTTGTAAATTGTTGATATTGTGATAATCGGTTTTTCTGTGCCTGATATTTAGATATTCGTTTCTTCAAAGGCGGCGGCCCGGTCGCCTGGGCGCGGGACAGAGATGATTGGAAGATGCCATTCGGGATGGCATGGCAAGGTGTACTAGCAAGGGTGCACTGGCAGAGCACCCCGGAACAGTATCCAGACCAATTAAGCAAACCGCCGGAAAGTCCCCTTTTTCGGATTCATTTTTCTTCGACTTTCATCATGTCCTTTACTTTCTCATCTGACAGGTTGAACACTTCGTCATACAGGTGAACCTTAAAACTTCCGGGCCCGCTTGACTTTTCAGCTGCAAGTTCTCCTGCAACTCCAAAGTAGCATAAAGCATCTTTGGCGGCATCACAATAATCCGGATTGACTGAAGCAAATGAGCCGATTATTGAAGCAGCCATGCAGCCGGTCCCGACAATTGACCCCATTAGTTCATGCCCGTTCTTCACAATAAATGTCTTATTTCCGTCACTTATTATGTCTTCTTTTCCTGTCATTACTACGATGCAGGATTCTGCTTTTGCGAATGCTTTTGCAACTTTTTCGGGATCGGCATTAATTGCGGTTGCTTCTACGCCTTTTGTTTCAGCTTTTTCGCCTGCCAGTTTTGCAATTTCTGAGTAATTGCCTTTGATGATGTCAATGTGGACCAAACCAAGGATTTTTGCAGCCATTTCATCCCTGAATTTCGTAGCTCCAACGCCGACTGCATCAAGTACCACCGGGATTTTCTTTTCGTTTGCAGCGGCAGCTGAGAGCAGCATGGAATCTATGATTTCGGATGTCAGGGTTCCGATATTCAGCACAAGAGCCGACGAGATCTTTGTCATGTCAGCACATTCTTCAGGAGCATGCGCCATTACAGGGAGCGCACCAAAAGCTCTTGTCATATTTGCGCAGTCGTAAATAGTTACCCAGTTCGTGATGTGATGAATCAGGGGTTTTGTTTCCCTTATTGTTTTTAGTGGCTCATTCATCAGTATTCCTCAATAGACGTTTTAAATTGTATGTGGTTTGTAAGCAGTTTTAATTGTACGTGGTTTGTAAGCATTAGCAGGATATGTGTGTAGATAATGGTCAGGACCCGTAGTTAAGCATTAAGGGCCTGTAATTAAGAAAGCTCTTGATTTTTGATCCTTTCCGTACCTGTATAGATGTTCATTTTATGGCTCCGGACAAAGCCAATTATAGTAAGACCTGCTCGCTCTCCCATACTTATGGCAAGTGTGGTGGTTGCGCCTCTGGATACGATAACAGGTATATTAGCCATAAGACATTTCCTTGCCATCTCGGAGGAAAGCCTTCCCGAGCATGCTACGATTGTCTGGGAAAAGTCCACACCGTGTTTCAGCCCATAACCTATTGCCTTGTCAAGAGCGTTGTGCCTGCCGATATCTTCCATTACGCAGATTTTTCTGTCCGGCCCGAAAAGCCCTACAATATGTATGCCACCTGTTCTGGTGTGAAGGTCCGAAACCAGCGTTTCTTTCATTATGTCCTTTATAGTTGAAACATCAATGACCATATCCGATTGTATTTTCGGAAGCCTGTCAGCGTCCAGGTATGAAGCATCTCCTCCGCATCCCGAAAGAACTGTTTTGCCTGAAAGCATGATCGAAAACGGATCTTTTGTCAGTACGCTGGCACTCATGGTACCGGCACCTTTTTCATTTATTTTTTCTTCTATGCGCAACGATTCGATATCCTCGGGTTTGCGGATAATCTTTTCTGTGTATAAAAACCCTGTTACAAACTCTTCAAGCATCGCCGGGCTTATCATTGCGGTCAGAGCGTGGCGCCCGTTGACAAAAACTGCAAGAGGCGCTTCCATTACAACGTCATGCGATGACGGGACCATTGCTCCGTCATCATATTTTATACAGGGAACAGTGCTGTACATCCTTATACCCGACTCCTTACACCACACGTGCAATTTCTTCAATTGTTTCGATAAGCAGGTCAACTTCTTCTAAAGTATTGTATAAATAAAGGCTTGCCCTCACAGTTCCGTTTTCGAGCCCGAGATACCTCATTAACGGGATACAGCAATGGTCTCCCGAACGGACAAGAACCGCTGCCCTTTCGTCAAGCAAATAGGCTATTTCATGAGGGTGAACCCTGCCCACATTAAAAGAGACAACCCCTATCCTGTTTTTTGTGTCCTGCGGCCCGTAAATTGTGACATTATCTATCCCGGCAAGCCCTGAAAGAAGACGCTCAGTCAGCTTCTGCTCATGCCTGAAGATAGCATCCATCCCGAGGCTTTCGAGATATTTTACCGCCCGCGCCAGGCCGATTGCTCCTGAGATATGCGGCGTGCCAGCTTCATATCGCTTATAACCTCCGGTTAAGGTATATCCTTTGGTGGTTACATCTTCAACAGTGCCTCCCCCTACCATAAGGGGAGAAATAACAGCTTCCCGCATCCAGAGCACGCCGATGCCTGTCGGCCCAAGCATTTTATGCCCGGAAAAACAAAGGAAATCACATCCCGTTTCCTGAGCATTCACAGGAAAATGGGGGACAGACTGGGCCCCGTCAACAAGAAAATAGGCCCCCCGCTCTTTGCAGATAGCAGCAATCTCCCGGACAGGCTGCACGGTACCGAGCACATTTGAAGCGTGGTTGACTGCAACCAGTTTTGTGTCAGCAGTAATTGCCTCATCAAATGCCTCTATATCAAAGACTCCTTCCCGACCGGGGTAAACGACCGCGACCTCAACACCTTTTTGCCGCAGCCTGAGCCATGGAAGCAGGTTAGAGTGGTGCTCCATAATTGTTGTAACTACCCGGTCTCCGGGCTTCCAGTCCAGTCCGGCTGCAACCATGTTGATGGCTTCCGTAGTGTTTCTGGTAAAGACTGTTGTGCCTTCCTTCCCGCCAATAAAACCGCTGACTGAATCATGTGCGTCCTGATACTTCTGCGTTGCAACCCTTGTGAGCCTGTGCATCCCTCTGCCCACATTGGCGCGGTAATACCTGTCGTATTCGTTCATGGAAGCTATGACAGGCTCGGGGATGAGGCTGGTTGCAGCGTTATCCATATAATGCAGGTGCCGGGGTATCTGGAAATCTGCCATGCAATCTTCAATTTTCATAACATTTCATCCATGCTGCCGCTTCTGTATCCTTTAAGGTCAGATATCTTCAAGGTCAGAGATTTAAGGTCAGAGGCGATATAAGGAAAACCGCAAAAGCAGGTATCTCCTCCCTGAAAGTCTTTTGATCAATGCATTATGTAAATGTTCTTTTTGCATGGATATATACCGACCGTTTGTACTGACCGTTGATTATTCTGTTTGCCAGCACCAGAGACTTTTAGTTTTTAATTAATTTCACAATTGTGAATGTCCTGAAAAGGGCATTTCCAGATAAAATACTTTTTGTCCCGAAAACGAATTCATTATAGTTCGCAGGACTCCTTTTCCATAAAAACCCACCTTTTCCATAAAAACCCACCTTTTCCGTAAAAACACTGGCAGAAGAATAGAAAAAAGGCAGACATTAAAAATGGATTAATGGGGTAAACCTGTCCATCTGTCAAGAAACGCAGGCATCCCCACTATGCTACTATGACTGCTTCCTCCACTACTTCTACAGCTGAAATTCTTTTTTTACACTTATATAATACTTATTTTACATGTATTGTAGCTAACTTTGAATCCGTACCGTTTGCATTGTTTACTGTCAGACAGACGGTATAGTTTCCTGCTGATAAATAAGTATGAACCGGGTCCTGTTCGTTTGAAATATCTCCATCCTCGAAGTCCCAGTACCATTCATCCGGTGTTCCTGTACCGGTGTCGGTAAAAGAGACGTTTAAAGGTGCATTTCCTGAGCTAACATTGCCGGTGAAATTTGCGGCGAGATTATTCGATGTATTTGAGAGATCATACAGATAAATATCTCTTGCTTCACAAAATTCCGGATTATTGCGACAATCTGCATATACGATTTTATCACCATAGACAGACGGGCTGAATGCAAGGGTACTGTTAGTTATGCGGGTTGTCCTGGCAGCAGATATCTCATACATGTAGATGTCTTTATTGCCACCACTATAAGGATCGCCTACCGTATATACTATTGAGTTAGCGTAGATTGCAGGCTGATATGCACTTACGTTACTGGTAACCTGAGTCGTTTTGTTGGAAGCAATATCATGCATATATACGTTGCCTGATTCTGTCCAGACTACGATATTTCCGTAGATATCGAGTTCGGATTCGGGTATTGAGATATTTGTAGTTGTTATTTTGCCTGTTTGTTGAGTGGATATATCATATAAGTAGATATCATAAGTATTGTTATTATTCTCCTGCGACCACACTACTTTTTTACCATATATGGCAGGAAAGCTGTAAACCGCAGCGATCCTGGTTTCATTGTGAGTATTGAGATCGTAAAGATAAATCCCATCATTTTGGTGATCCTCACCATAATAATAGTTATTAGTATAGACTATGTAGTTCCCGTAAATATCAGGAATACGCCTTCCGGATGCTATAAGGGTTTCATTGCCTGTAGAAATATCATACATATAAACAGTTTCACTATCCGAGGTCCATACCACCTTATCTCCATATGCATTAAGATTACTTCCTGCCGAATTCCCTGTAATATCTGTCCGGTTTCCGGTAGTTAGATCGTAAGCATGTACATCATTCCCGGCACACTCTGTCCAAAAAACATAGTTGCCATAGATTGATGTTCTCAGTGTTAACCTCTCATCCTGTGTGAGCTTATTTTCCGTTCCAGCCGATGCAACTGTCACCAGTGCAACAGAAATAAAAAAAATTACAAATATCGCTAGAGTTTTATTTTTCATATCCAATCCCCACATGTGCCATTGAAAAGAGCCAGACATATTTTTGACCTGGCTTTGCAGCACACATTATTTATTTAGCTATTATAAAATATATAATATATGCATAATCATTGGATTGATAAATTATCTGTTATTAAAAGCTAAAACCGGGAAAAGTAGAGTGGTTTTACCAGAACTTCTGCTCAATTAAACAGGAAAAAAGAAAAAGCGAAAGAGTTGAGAGTAAGCAGAGACAGGAGAGTCGGCAAAGATAGAAGAGTCAGCAGAGATAGTAACCTGCCGACCCCCGGTGAAAGAACCCGAACCGGACTGATGGTAACAGTAAACCGGAACCACTGGTAACACTTAGAGCTTATCTGGTGACAGTAAGAGCTTATACGGTACCGATACTGGTATCGTTCGCCTCTAACTGGTAAAAGTGGTACTCGTATGGTTGCCAGGTATCTTCGATGGTTCCATCAGTAACATTCACGGTTCTGTTCTCCCATAAGACATCATACGTTCCGTCTGGCACGCCGGTAATTGTTGCATTATTTGCCGTGCCGTTTGCTTCGGTAAAATCAAGCATACTTGATGACACAACTAACTTTCTATCGTCTGCATCAGTAAATATGTAAGCTGTAACTGCATCGATTATGCCGCCCGGATCTGATGTTATATTTGTCCTGCCGCTGGTTACGTTTGTTGTAAGAAGTGTCCTGTTGTCGTTCATAATCCAGGGCCAGACCTGTTCATATTTCGGCTTAAAGCTGACCCATCCGGCATAGTTTGGAGTATCTTCTGCGTATTTGTAAGCATATGAGAAAACACCCTGCGCCCCGCCCAAAATTCCCATCACTATCTGGCTTTCATGACGTGCCGCCACTTTTTGCTCAGTATCAAGGTCCGGGTCCAGATCATTCACCTCAAGAGCCTGACCGAATGCTTCTGTTGTTACATATATTGTTTTTCCTGCATTTTTCCAGTCAGGGGCATTGGCAATAAGATTCCCATATACCCAGGCGTGCGGGCGTTCGGGATGAAATTTAGTGTAGGTGGTGAAATAACAGACGTCCAGCCCCGGAATAAATTCCTCATCATCAGGCCCGGTCTGCATATCCCCTAAATAATCGCCGGCAACAGCATCGGGGAAATATTTCTTCATACCCGTGCGCATGGCGATAAGCGTTGAAGGGTCTCCTTCCTCGTCAGGGAAATACACCCCATAGAAATCATCATCAGTAACCCCCAGATCCCTGACTTCTTTCCAGAAGCTTTCAGACTCCATCTGCGGGCCGCCGGTAGCTACCAGATATTTTGAAATCCCCAGCTCTTTGCCTCTATTTACGTTGTCAACAAACTGCTGCGGAGTTATAGAAGTGCTCCATCCGAGGTGGACAAGCGTGGCGTTATCCGTTAAAAACTGAGTGCCTGTCTCCCATCCCATCATCCCGTATGCCGGAACCATACCGCGCGGATACGGAAATTCATTATTGGCCGCCGAGTCATTATCCGAAGCATTTTGCTCGCTAGATACCTGTGCAGCAGATGAGTCGATAATTAAAAAACAAGCCAGGACTGCTGAAGTCAAAAATGTTAAGGATAAATTATCCTTATTTTTCATTTATTTCAATCCCCCATTTCCCCTTTTGTTTGTGTATGTCAGTTATCCAGTGATTATTATAAAATTGGATGATATTTATAATTACAGGTGAATGGGAGATTGAAAAACATCAAATTTTCATTCATGCACACGTTTTTTATTCAAACGTATGTTTTTTATATTTTCCTAAATTTGCGGCTTTTTGCCTTCATTGAAAACTTTTAGCAGCTATTTTCATAAGCTTCAGTTGAGATAATAACTGCAAATTTTAGAGTAATTCTCCAAAAACGATAGCAAGAAAAATGTTATTTTTTTGAAGACATCTGCGGAAAGACAGCTACATATACATGTTACTTATTAATGATAAGGAAAATTGATTCTGCTTAATTTATTTACATACCAGTTATCTAAATATATATTCATGTGTGTGTAATATTTGGACAAATTAATCTAAAAATAGTTATATATAACCAAAATAATTAAGATAATAAAATGTTGTGAGTATCACACATAGATTCACATTTTTAATTTTCTTACATATTATATTCTACAGTTAAACTGGAAAACCAGTAGCATAAGACCTCAAACCATATAAATAATCATATATAAAGAGGGAATATCTATTATCAAATCAAAGGCAGATTACGATTTATACATTGAAGCAGACAAATTAGCTTTAGGGAAAAATTACAACAGGCCTAAATTAATTGGTGATGATATATGGAAATTTCAGAGATTATTAAGAAAGGCTGAATATTATAATAACTGTAAAAAATCTTTAATTCATAAACTATATTTCAAATATATACTTTTTAGATTGCATATAAAGAGTATCCATCTCGGGTATAGTATTCCAATAAATGTTTTTGGTCCTGGATTATGCATAGCCCATAGAGGAACTATCGTTGTAAATAAAGATGCCAGAGTTGGAGAGAATTGCAGAATACATGCCTGTACTAATATAGGATCTGGCAGAGGTAGCGTTCTTTTGGCACCAAAAATAGGAGATGATGTATACATCGGCCCAGGTGCCAAAATCTTTGGAAACATTGAAATTGCTGATAATATTGCAATTGGGGCAAATTCTGTAGTAAACAAATCATTTTATGAAAAAGGGATTTCAATCGCAGGAGTTCCTGCTAAAAAAATAAATAATAAAGGATCCGAGGGAATGATAATTTCAGCTACAGAAATTCTTTCAGTCCCTAATTCACAGGAAGCTATAGATCGCGTCACTGTAATTGAGTAAGTAAAGTGATAACTATTCAAACTGAGAAAAGCAGCCTCAATAAATTTGCCATAGCCATCTTTCTTAAGATTCGATTGGCAAATTTCTCTAATTTTATTTTTTAAAATTAATGGCTATTGATTGTGTTTTTTTAGAGTTAGATGAATTAGCAGTTACATATCTTTTAGAACCAAATTACGGGCCATCTTACGGATCATTTTACGGATCATCTTCTTCTTTTGAACTTTCTGATTCTTTTTCTGATTCTTTTTCTGATTCTTTTTCTGATTCTTTTTCTGATTCTGTGATTTAGATCTTTTTAACTGCTCTACAATTTATTCAGATCTGAACAATACTTTTATCCATTATAATAATACATTAATAAATGGGGGATAATATTTATGGAAACAATGGACGCGATTTTCACCAGAAGAAGCATCCGGAAATACCTGCCAGAGCCGGTTAGCAGGGATATAATTGAGAACATTTTGAAAGCCGGCATGAGTGCACCGTCAGCAGGGGATGAACAACCCTGGCATTTCATTATAATTGACAGACGTGATCTGCTTGAAAAAATCTCGGAAATGCACCCTTATGCAAAGATGTTAAAGGACGCTCCGGCTGCATTACTGATCTGCGCAGACCAGAATGTCCCGAAATTCAAGGATTTCTGGGTTCAGGACTGTTCGGCTGCAAGCGAAAACATGTTACTGGCTGCCCATGACATGGGGCTGGGGGCGGTCTGGATAGGGGTTTACCCGGCTGAAAAACTTGTCACCGGAATCCGGGGATTACTTAACATTCCTGAGCATATAACCCCATTTTCGGCAATCGCAATTGGCTATCCGGCAGAAGAAAAACCCGGAAGGTCCAGGTACGAAGTCTCAAGAATTCATGATAATTCCTGGTAAAGCTTCCCTGAATACAGGTTAGGGAAAAGATTGGAGAACTGATTGGAGGTTTTTTCTTCCTATTTTTAATCTTTAAGTGCCTTTTAATTTTCTAAGGGATTTTCATACATATTCATCGTGTTAAGTGGGAATATACCAGCAAGTGGAAATATAATAACAAGTGGGAATATACCAGCCAGAATATCCTGGTATTCGTCCGGAGCAGTTAACTGGAAAGACTCAATGATACCAAAGAAGGTGATTCTATGGAAAAGAAGCTGGCATCACTACTTATTTTATTTATGGTACTTTTTGCTGCACTGCCTTTTTCGGCAGGAGCCGTTGATGAAGAGAGCTTACTTAAATATACGAGCTCAGGAAACGTTTTCGGTGGAGGAGATGACCTTCAGATCGATCAGGATATCCCGGGAGATCTGGTGCTTGGGGGGTCCAGGCTTGAGATAAACGGAAACGTTATAGATGATTTCATCGGCGCCGGCGGAGAACTAATTATTAACGGGGATGTTTCAGGAAACATCATAGCTGCCGGAGGCTCGATTCGGGTAAATGGAAATGTTGGCGGAGACCTGGTAGTAGCCGGAGGTCAGATTTTTCTCTCGAAGGACAGCACAGTTGAAGGTGATATCCTGCTGGCCGGAGGGGGGGTAACTCTTAACGGGATCGTCAATGGAAACGGGTCAGTCTCTGCCGGGACCCTCCAGACAGGAGAGGACTTTGAGCTTAAAGGGAACCTTGAACTTGAAGCCGAAAATTACCCCTCTGACCTTGAAGATAAGGTAGAGGGAAACCTGAGTATCACACCCGTAACCAGAGAACAAGACCAGTATGCAGGTGAAGTTGAAGGTTTCAGCATCTTTTTCTTCATTATAGGGCTGCTGGCATCTCTTGCCCTGGGCTTTATCCTTATCTATACCTTCCCGGGTTTTGTAACCGGACTTGCGGAAATTTTAAGGGGCTCAGCTTTGAAAGCCGGACTGCTGGGCTTTTTGCTCCTGGTCTTCATTCCGGTCCTCTCCTTTATCCTGCTAATTACATTCTTCGGATGGAGTCTTTCGATCTTGCTGATGCTGCTCCTGACCCTCGCAACCCTTATTGCTACAGTACCGGTCAAACTGCTCGCAGGAGAGATGATTTACACCAAGGTCTTCAAAAAAGAAACAGGGAATATGATATATTACCTCACCGGAGCGGTTGTATTTGCAATAGTTTATGAAATCCCCTACCTTGGCGGGCTCATACAGTTTATTGCCCTGCTGGTAGGGCTGGGGGCACTCGGAATCTGGCTTGGAAAGAAGGCAAAGCCGGAAAATTAACCTATCAGCCGTCCGGTCTTTCAGAGCGAGTTTTCCGCGAGTTTAAGGAAGTTAGGGAAGGACTTCTTCCCTGTATTTTTCAATATACCCTGACTTTGACAGTTAAATAAAAATAAGTGCTCTTTGTTTTGTTTAATTCGGTCCAATGAATACAACTGGCTTTCCGCAGATGTCCGTTCAATTTTCACAATTTTTTCTGCTATCGTTTTTTCGGAAAAACTCCATGTTTATCCAAACGTATGTTTTTTATATTTTCCTAAATTTGCGGCTTTTTGCCTTGAGGCTCTCAAATTGAGGCTCTCAAATTAGCTCTTAAAATCTCTTATCTAATTTGATACCCATTTCTTCAAAAGTATTTCCCAAATGAATTTTTATTCCCAACTTTATTTTGCATTTCTGTCAGCGCCAGTAGTTGATATGCTATGAAACTCAATAGAGAGTAGAGTTTCCTACTCTCATTTCTCACTCTTCTGATATCGAATTTTACTGTGCCCTTAATATGTCCATGTATCTTTTCACATTCAGCTCTCTTTTTATATTGGTTATCAAAATATTCATCTCTGATGTTCTGGTTTCTCAGGTACATTCCTACCTGTTCTTTCCTTTCATTCTCATAAGAAATTTGAGTTTGTTTACCATTGGTGCATGAACATCTCCACCGATTCTCCATTTTTTATTGACCCAGTGATTGATTCTTTCCTCTTCACCTTCTTGATTGATTACGGCATTTGAGGCGTAGGAGATAATCGGTTTTGCATCCAGGTGATACCAAATATCAGAATGGTTACAGAATGAATCATAACCTCCATCTGCAGAATACAATTCGAGATCAGCATTCATCTTCTTAAGAGCTTTAATATGGTTGATAAGTTCTGGAGAGTCCCCAGCAACTCCTTTTATATGAGTCATAAAAACAGGGTAAGTTCCAACCATTGTAATATGCGCCCTATCCATTTTGCATTCATAATGAGGATTGTAATCAGCATATGTATCATATCTTGAAGCTTCGAGTGGAGTGGAATCGATCTTAGCTTCCTTTTCCGGAGAAAGTTTGAGAATTTTTTCACCTACAGCATCATTATCTCATTGATTCCCTCCTCACCAAGCCTATACTTTACAAAATGATGAAGGGTTCCACTTGAAGGAAGTTTTATCTGGCCGGTTTCATCAAAAAAGAGAGTAAGATAGTTTCTTCCTCTGTTAAGGAAGAAATGGCTTTATCATATGAAAGTTTCCTGAAACATTTCACAACAAAGAGTTTTATCATAGAAGATACACTGTATTTAAAGTGCCAACTTTTGTTGGTATAAAAAGTACGCTCGATGTGCTTTGCAATATCGTCAATGCAGAGGAAGTACAGGAATTGGCAAATTGAAGTGCTTTCTCTGCTAAGATAGTTATCGAGGGAGTCCTCGAAGAGGACTCCTTTATATAACATACTGTTTTTCGACATGAGAACGGCATATCTGGCATTGTTTAAAGTTGCCGTTATCGAATAAAGACAAGTATATCAGAGTTAGTGAAAAAAAGAATAAGTTTTTAAGTCAAAATTCTAATTTGAGAGCCTCAAATATATGTCTTCCGATTGGAACAATGCTTGCCGTCCAATCCTACTATGAAAAGCTTAATTTTTACGATATTTTTAGCAAGCATAAAAGCAAAGGTCTTGATCTCAATAGTTTACTGATAGGATTGGTAAGCTATAAGCTCACCGAGAATTTTAGTATCAAAGAAGCAGGTAATTGGTTAAACCAGAAAGACGAGATGGAGTATCTTACCTCCATGAAACTGAATACAAGTGACGACAAAATAATTGAGAAATTTGATCCGGAAAAAGCCGAACTGATAGATGCCAAAAAAGGTTTATATGGGATAAAAATCGTCAAGCCAAGTAGCATTAAATATTTCTACTTCTCTGAAGCTTTACAGAAAAGACAGTTGGAAGCAAAAGCAAGAGCTATTATGAGGAAATTAAAGGAAGCAAGAGAGATTCAGAAGGCCATTGTAAACAAGAAAAAGCTTCCTAAGAAGTTCAGAATAAATAACGAGTTAATTGAGATTGATTACTCTTTTAGGACTAAGCTTGAAGAGCTTAGTGATGAAGAAGCTATAGAACTCTTAAAAGCTTCACTGATTAATGGAAGAGAAGGATTTTTCTGCCTCAAATCAAACAAGGATTTGACACTTGAAGAGGCATTGAAAATATACCGAAAAAAGGATTCCATTGAAAAAATATTCCACTCGTTAAAAAATGAAATTCAAATTAAGCCGTTAAGAGTGTAGTCCGATGATAGCATTTATGGAGCTATTATCCTGGGATTTATTGCCCAGTTATTCATATCGCTGATGCGATATGAATTTGAGGACATTAAACACAGGTCTACGAAATTCATCAAAAAAAGCTTGAAGAATTTGACACTTACAATCAACTTCAAGAAAAATGGGGTCAAAAACTATATTTTTGCGAATTTTGACCAGATCAATAGCTTGATTGTAGCAAAAATGAGTGGGATTACGTAGAATATATAATAAATTTTTATAAATTTATAGAACCTGTCAAGTCCAATCGGACCAAAAAAAGGGAAATATTCAGTACCAATTAGTGGGTACTGTCAAACTTAGGAGATATATGAAAAATTAACCCAAAATCTAAACTTTATAGATAAAACACTGCAGTGAGTTCCTATATCTGGCTTTTGTCCAAGGTCCATAACTGATTTATGTTTTTCTATCGTTTTTTGCCTTGCTGGAATGCCAACCGTAGCCGTATATTGTGCGGGGGAAAAGGCCATGAAGATATCATCTTCGGATATTCTGGAATAATATCTCCCGATTAATTAGAGATAACCAAAACATAACATATTAATAAAAGTTTATTTATATTAGGGGGTAGCAATGAGCTCCTCTTTATGCGATACTATCTGGCTTTCTGAAAAAAGAAAAAACCTCCTCCTTTTACTTATGGAAGGACCCCGGGACATCGAGCAAATAAAGACTTCTCTTAATGTGAATTCTAAAGCTATGATGCCTCAAATCAAGATCCTGAAAAAGCAGGAGTTGATTCTCCAGAAAGGGGGCACCTACGAGCTTTCGGAGATAGGAAAACTTGTGGTCGGGAACATGCTTCCTCTCCTGAATACACTTGAGGTCCTCGAAGAAAATAAGGAATACTGGGCAAGCCGGGATACTAGCGTCATACCCCATGACCTTTTCATGCGCCTCGGTGAACTTGGAGAATGTATGGTGATTGAGCCTGACCTGAACCACCTCTTTGACCTCCCCAGGGAATTTACGGAAAATCTTGCGAAATCCAGGTGCATCCTGAGTTCTCTTTCCTATTATCACCCTCTGTATCCTTCTCTATATTCGAAGCTTGCAATGAGTGAAGTTGAAGTGAAACTCGTGCTAACGGAATCCGTGTTTGAGAGACTCAAAAATGACTATCCTGACGATCTCAGGTCCTTTCTTGATTCCAAAAATACAATTGTAGTGGTCTGTGAAGAAAGTCTCAATATTCCCACCATTGCCGTTACGGATCGTTTCATGTATCTCTGCCTTTTCAACAGGCAGGGAAAATATGACCACCGAAAGGTGATGAGCTTCGATGCAAGTGCACTTCGCTGGGGCAGAGAGCTTTTCATGCATTACAGAAAATCCGCCCGGGAAGTAACAGACTTTTAATGTCCTCTGTTTTTTAAAAACGGTAGTTGACGGTCCATGTTGAGTCTTTCCCCAAAAGCTCTAATTTATGGGAGCCTGGTACTATGAGGTTCAAAGACGTCCCCTTAAAGCCAAAGCTGGTTATTCTTATTGTTGTCGGAATTTTTCTCGTTCTTGCCGTATCCATGGCAGTCATCATCGGGACAGTAACTACTCAGGAAGAAAAGCTTGCTTATGATAAATCCATTGAGATGGCAGACAACTATGCAAATCAGTTCGATGCCCATATGAAGGCCAATCAGGCTGTTGCACGAACCCTTGCGCTTACAATGGCTGAGTATGAAGCTTCTGACAGGGAAGAGGCAATAGGCATCCTTGAAAATGTCCTTGAAGGGAACCCCAGTTTAATCGGCGTCTACCTGGGTTATGAGCCGAATGCCTTTGACGGCAGGGATCGAGACTATGTTAATACCTCCGGACACGATGCAACCGGCAGGTTTGTCCCGTACTGCAACAAGATTGAAGGGCCTCTGGTGATTGAACCTCTTGTTCATTATGATTCTTCTGACTACTACCAGCTACCAAAAGCTACTGGTGAGGATATTCTGACCGAACCCTACTTTTACGAAGGAATATTCATGATGAGTTACGACTCTCCTATTTTTAAAGACGGAGAGTTTGCAGGGATTGCCGGTGTGGATGTCCCGCTTGAATATGTGGACGAGGTCGCAAGCAATATCCGGACTTTTGATACGGGATATGCTTTCATGGTAAGCAACACCGGTGTTTTCCTTTCTCATCCCACGCGGAAAGACTGGATCGGCAAAAAGAGCTTTTCTGATTTTGATTCAAAAGAGATTAAAAATGCCTCAGATGATATTCGGCAGGGGATAGGAGGGCACATTGAAGTTAAGGACCCGACCACAGGCAAGACCGTTATTATGTTTTACGAACCTGTTGAAACAGGTGAATCTGCATTTGTGCTGGTAGTCCCTAAAGAAGAAATGCTTGCCGGGGTTGCTGATCTGAGGGACCGGCTTCTTATCATCTCTGCAATCTCGATAATTTTTATGGCGGCTCTGGCTTATATGATTGCACGGTCCATCACAAAACCTATCGATGAAATTGTTGATGATTTCAGGAACATTGCGCAGGAAGCGGTTAAAGGGAGGCTCGATGTAAGGGCAAATACCGATGTGGAAATTGATTTCCGGGAAATTCCAAGCGGTCTGAACGAAATTCTTAGGGCCGTGATTGTACCTGTCCGGGAAACCATAAGGGTAACCAACGCCCTTGCAAAAGGAGAGTTGAAGGAACGGGTCAATGTAGATGTACAGGGAGAGTTCAGGGATCTTGGAGATACCCTTGATAAGTTTTCCGAAACCCTCAACAGGATCATTGATGATTCAAATGCTGTTCTGACTGCTTTCCAGCACAACGATTTCAAGCGAGAGATCCTTGTGCATGGGCACGGAGACTTTAAGCTCCTTACGAACGGGATTGAAGAGACCCGCAGGGCTCTTGATCTTGTTACAGCGCAGCGCAGGGCAGCAGAAAAAGCCCTGCTGGATTATGCAATGGAACTGGAACGTTCCAATAAGCTTAAAGAGGAAATGGAACGAGTCATCAACAATAGTCCGGTAATCGTTTTTTTATGGAAATATGAACCCGGCTGGCCTGCAAAATTTGTCTCGGAAAACATTACGCGGTTAGGGTATGAAGTAACGGATTTTACCTCAAAGAAGGTTTTCTACGAAGATATCGTCCACCCGGAAGACCTTAAAAATATGCACGAAGAGCTTGCCCGGAATGTGGAGTCCGGCTGTGATGTCTATACTTCGGAGTACCGAATATTCACCAGATCCGGGGAAGTCCGCTGGGTGGATGAGAGGACTTTTATTCAGAGGGACGAGAAAAATGAGATCCACCTTCAGGGAATCATCCTTGATATAACCGAACATAAAAAAGCTGAAGAGGTCCTGTTACAGATCGAAGAAATCCATAAAAAGGAAATTCATCACAGGATCAAAAATAACCTGCAGGTAATCTCAACCCTGCTCTACCTGGAATCCGGAAACTTTTCAGATAGGAAGGTAATGGATGCCTTCAAAGAGAGTCAGCACAGGGTGAAGTCAATGGCACTTGTTCATGAAAAACTCTACCAGTCTGAAGATATGGTAAGTGTGGACTTTGCAGATTACATTCAGAATCTTTCCAATTATCTCTTCCAATCCTATTCAGTAGGGAGCGGAAAAATCAGTCTGAGACTTGATGTTGATAACGTTTTTCTCGGAATGGATACTGCAGTTCCCCTGGGCATTATTATCAACGAACTTATTTCAAACGCCCTTAAACATGCCTTTTCGGAAGGAGAGGACGGAGAAATCTACATCCAGTTACACAGGAACCGAAGAGATTCACTTTCTTTTAGAGAAAATTATAAAAATACAGAAGATCAAGTGGCTAAGTGCGAGAAAATTGATTGTACTGGTATTAGTGGCACACAGGGGCTAAATAAAGTAGAGGATAGGCTGACCCTGATTGTCAGAGATGATGGCAAAGGGTTCCCTGAAGGCCTTGATTTCAGAAATACGGATTCCCTCGGGCTCCAGCTGGTGACTGCACTTGTAGACCAGATTAACGGGAGCATAGAACTTGACACCAGTAGAGGAACCGGGTTTATAATTATCTTTCAGGATCTGAAGTACAAACCAAGGGTGTAAAGAATGGCAGAAGGACGAATTCTGATAGTAGAAGATGAACACATCGTTGCGATGGGAATTAAGCGCATGTTGAAGGGCCTGGGATATACGGTTACAGGTGTCGCTTCATCCGGAGAAGACGCCATAAGCAAAGCTGAGAGCACTTTTCCTGACCTGGTGTTGATGGACATAATGCTGAAAGGAGAACTTGACGGCGTGGAAGCTGCAAAGGAGATCAAAGCACGCTTTGATGTGCCTGTGATTTTCCTTACTGCTTATTCCGACAGCAATATTCTCGAGCGGGTTAAAAAGACCGGACCCTCCGGCTATATCGTAAAACCTTTTGACGAAAAAGACCTGCACAGCAATATAGAAATAGCCCTGCACAGGCACAGGAATGAAAAAGAAGACCTTGAGAAGAATTGAAGGGGAAAGATAGGCAGGTAGAGAAAGGTAATCTTTTATAAACTTTTCAGCACGATTATTCTTGAGTTCAGCTCTTCAACCCTGATTCAACTTTCTTCATGGGGGGAAAATTATTAAGGTTAAAATTTTTAATGGCGTTAAAATATCATATTCCCCTTGCCATAACCTTTCTTCTCGGCACAGGATAAAGCCTTTAAATTATCTCTTCTCTTTTGTCAGTGCCGTATAGTGGAGGCTATATAGCTTCATTTATATAGAGACTTCGCATAAGGAAAAACTATCGGTTTGAGTCTTTGTTTGACCACGTGGTTTTTACGGGAATAAAGTCCTCTGGATAGATGGAATAATGGTAATCAAGGGGGTTGCCCGAGGATTAATATTGACTACCATCAATGAGCCTGCGTCAAAAGCCCTTAAGCATGCCTTTTCTGAAGGGGAAGGGAAGATTTGAATTCAGTTGATATATAATTAAAATGATGTTTATTATGAAATCAACAATTTCAGCAGGGTAATAGGGGAGTTAAAAATAATTCCGGAGCTGAAGTGCAAAACGAAGGTGTAATGAATGTCAGAAGGAAAAATTCTGATTGTCGAAGATGAACATATTGTCGCAATGGGAATAAAACGGATGTTAAAGAGTTTGGGGTATACACTAGTAGGCGTTGCTTCATCCGGAGAGGATGCTATAAATAAAGCCGAAAGCACTTTTCCTGATCTTGTGCTGATGGACATAATGCTAAAAGGGGACATGAACGGGATAGAAGCTGCAAAAGAGATCAAAGCACGCTTTGATGTGCCTGTGGTTTACCTGACTGCCTGTTCTGACAGCAAAATAGTGGAGTGTGCCTGGAAGACGGGACCCCTGGGGTATATTGTAAAACCCTTTGATGAAAAGGACCTGAAAAAAAGTATTGATGTGGCTCTGCGCAGGCACAGGATGGAACTAAATGAGCTTGAAAAAGGCTCTGATAATGCTGAAAAAGGTTCCGATGAGCTTGAGAAAGGTTCCGATGAGCTTGAGAAAGGTTCCGAAAAGTGTGAAAAATGCTCCAGAAAACTTCCTGAGTCTGTTGAATGTACTGAAAGTCTTCTGAATTTTAAATAACTCTCTGACTTTTTGGATTATATATTCAATTTTTTTGGATTATATATTCAATTCTTCATCTCTTTTTTGATAACTCGGTTCCATTTTTGAATTTGTTTCGAATCTTTTAACTCCATTTGAGTTTTTACACCTTTTCAATTTTTGATTTATTAAGCTTTCTTCAATTCATCTTCAAGGGTTTCAGCTACGGTTTTCAGGACTTTTGCCCTTGAATACCGCTTGTCCCTGGATTCGATAATTGTCCATGGGGCACCTGTGGTACTCGTTTTCTGGAGCATCTCCTCGGCTGCAACTTTATAATCGTCCCATCTGTTCCGGTTTCTCCAGTCGTCTTCTGTAATTTTCCAGCGTTTTTCCGGGTCATTTAGCCTGCTTTCAAAACGCTCGAGCTGGGTTTCTTTATCTATCTGAAGCCAGAATTTGAGGATAATTGCTCCTGCATCGGCAAGGATTTTTTCAAACTCATTGATTTCCCTGTAAGCTCTTCTCCATTCTTCTTCAGTACAGAACTCTTCTATTCTTTCTACGAGGACACGCCCGTACCAGCTTCGGTCAAAAATAGTTATATGTCCTGCCATTGGGATTGCGTCACAGAAACGCCAGAGGTAATGGTGGGCTTTTTCAGTATCATTCGGTGAACCCACGGGCACAACCTTGTAAAGCCGGGGGTTGAGTTCTTCAACAAGGCGGCGAATGTCCCCTCCTTTCCCTGCAGCATCCCAGCCTTCAAAGATTATAACAACTGAACGTTTTTTTCTAAAAAGCTCATACTGGAGGGTTTCGAGTCTGTGCTGGTAAAGCTTTTTAGACTCCCTGTATTCTTCCACAGAAAGGTTTTTTGAGAGGTCTGCCTTTTCCAGAGCTGAACCGTTAAGTACCGGGAGATTTGTAGTTACTATGTCAAGATATTTGATTGTCTGCTGCCCGGGAATCTTTGTGATCTTTTCAATAGATTTCTCGATTGCGTGAGTTACTGTTACCATGATTTTCAGGACTGCAAAGTTCCTGTCATTCGCCTCGACTATTGTCCATGGTGCATTGGGGACATCTGTTTTCTCAAGGATTTTTTCTACAACAGGCAGGTGTTCATCATATTGTTCGATAAAATCCAGTTCTTTTCCGTTTTTTCCTTCATATTCATCAAGAATAAGGGGAATATCTTTTTTTTTGATTTCCTTGAAACGCTCTTTCTGTTCTTTTTCACTGATGTGGAGGAAAAACTTGAGTATCAGGTACCCATCATCCACAAGCTGGCGCTCAAAGTAGGTTATTTCTTCCAGGATCTTTTCCAGGGCTATTTCGTCTTTTTCTTTTCCGAAAAGCTCTATTACTGCTCTGCTGTACCAGCTCCGGTCAAAGATTCCAATTCTTCCTTTTACAGGAATTCGCGCCCAGAACCGCAGAAGGAAAGGTTTGAGGCGGTTTTCGTAACAGGGCCTGGCCATGGTGTGGAAATCAAATCCTCGCGGGTCCAGAGGCAGGATAAAACGGTTGATGTCCTCTCCCATCCCTGATGCATGCCAGCCTTCAAAAACAAGTATAATGGGTATTTTTAGTTCCCATGCCCTTCGTTGAAGCTCACCGAGTTTAACCTCAAGTGTTTTCATACTTATCTTATATTCTTCGTTTGTTATTGCCTGGGATAAATCAACGTTTTCAAGCATGTGGGAATCCTGTGTTATTTTTTAAAACCAGATTTCTAAGTGTTTAGAATAATATTAATTATGTAACTATGCAGGTATAAGTTTTGTCTTTATTTCCTAATAATAACGATATAGATATGTCCAACTAGTTATTTAAATTTTTGAGGTAGATACTATAAGTAGAGACTAAAGACAGGTAAGAAGTAATGTATGTAAAGGGGGATTATATTATCCAGAATTATCTACTATAATAAATAATATATATTTTCCATATGATCCACTATAAAATATAATTTTTATAATATTTATACGCTTCAAATATTTTGAAAATTCAAATATATTTATCCAGATACGTTCATATGTATTAAAACCTGGTTTTTTACTTACTAATATGTTTATTGCATACGATGTGCCCCAAATCGTCTATACAGACGAGATCTAAAACTATTTTATAAATATAGTCTAATACTTTACTAAAAAAACTTAAGGTGGATCCGGCAATCGCCCATTTAATATGCACTATTTATTATATGCATCATACACAATATTTTAATTAGGGTTATTATTCCATCACCCTTTTAATCAAATATATGATAAATGTCATATCAATCGATGTATGTTATGTGGTCTCTGTAATATATTTATCTACATTTATATCAAATATTAGTTATATGTATCTAAAGTTACATAATCGAATATCTCTTTTTTATAGATGCATCATTAATTTTAAGGAAACTGTGTGAATCATACATTATATATTATGACTAATATATGTTTTGCTACATATGAATAGTAGGCCTCTGCAGGGATTTTTTCCAAATGGTTCCTTGATATATAGGGTATCATATAATGCATACCTACTCAAGTTGATGTTCTTATTATGATTACAATCTCCTGACACATACAATTAACAAATGATTCCATGATCTACTAAATAATATGACGTTTTCATAAATACCTATTTTACTATATGTTTTTAAGTATCTGTGATTAAAAAATGTCTAATGTCATCCAATATATATTGATATATAAGTAATTACCATAATGATTAATAAAAAAAACTAGCTCCTTAATTATAAATTAATAATTATTCTTTTTTTAGATAATTTAATTAAAAGTTACTTATTAGGTGTAATTAGTTGTTATCATATGAGTTATATGCAATCTAATGCAGCTTTTTAATAGTTACTCAAAAAATATACTTATATTCTAGAAAAGATATTTCTTTTGTGAAGTCGTGATTCATATTATTACATCATACAACTTTTAAATATTTTTTTGCCTATGTGGTGATTTTATATATAGTGTATTTAAAATTATGTTATATTTATAATATGCTTTTTTAACCAAATAGGGTAGACTACACAGCCCATATAATCTCAAAAACACATACGTAATGGATACTCACGTGTCTAATAAATATCTTAAAATCTGATCATTGTTTGTGAGTATGAGTCTTTTTTTTGAAAACATGGTTTTCTAAAGAACCTCTGCAACAGATCCTCCTATACACATAGTATATGGGTACAATTGTCTTTATTTTCAGAATTATTTTTCAGTAATATTGTTTCGTATCTAATATTGCGGTGGTCGGCAAAAAGTACCCCATTCCTATAGTTTATGTAATGATTGACTTTACTAAATTGGGGGTTGACCTGGAAATGACGCTCAATGCAAAATTTGTTCCTATATACCATAGGAATGAATTATTTGAGACATATTCATTGGATATGGAGACTGGCTCAAAAATGAGGGCCTGAAAATAAAAAGGACTGATATGCAGATTGGTAATTATTGCGATACAAATATATTAAAAAATATAGGTTTTGTTCAGTAAAGGCGGCATTTAGATATTTGGGAGAGAATCCAGTTCTTTTGTCGACTGAATAAGTTCTAAAATTCATATTTAGGGGATAAAATACAACACCCGGTTCTGAGTAAAACTCATTTTTACTTAATTACAGTCACTTTCTCGATAAATTTATTAGACTCACTATTCATTCATCATGTATTAATTATGTATATGTTTACAAATTAAGATATTATATACCTATATTTATATATTCATATTTAGTTTGAATCCTCTACACTAACTCGGTTGTAAATGGGCCAAAACACATATGTGGAAATGAGGGAAATGTCTCCAAAAATAGTAGGGATTAATTTTCAGTTAAAAGATTGGTTAATAAATAAATATTCCGTTTGCAATTATATCGGCGGATTCGTTTATCCTTAGACGCATAATATGTATTTTCTGGGAGTAATTATATATTTATTGACATATTTATTATTTTATTGCACTGTATTTATATATACACATTTAAACCAAATCCCCTACACCAATTATGTTAAAAAGAGGTTGAAACATATATGAGGATGAATAACACAATATCATTATATATTGCCCTGTACTTTTTTTATATATTTAATTTAACTAAATACACCATTCTTGGTTTATTTGTTGTATTGGACTTGTGGACCTGGACAAGTCATTAAATAGAGTTACATAATAAGTAAATTCTTGTTAGTCACATATTGACATATTAATTTTATCACGAACTAATTATTAATATCACATCATTTTCTGATTTAACATTATGTCCAGAGTTTAAGCTCATAATTTAGTATTTTATTTTTAGATATTTTTGCAAGTATATTGCTTAAGTTTACAGTAATTAGTTATATTTTTGAAATGGGGTTGCTGTTACCTATTATTATATCCACTCGATGATCTTATTTTAAGTAACTTTATATTGTTACGTATATTTAAGCAGGTTTTAGAGTCGATTTATTCCCCATTTTTGCTAAAAAACAGAAAAACTCATGTAACGAAATTATAACTCCAGCTTTAAATCAAAAATTTCTTCAAAAAGTTCATACTTTTTGCGAGCTCTATAGAGGTACTGACGGACCGGGTTTTCATCTTTTGCCCGTGCAACAAGGGCTTCAATTTCCCCTTTTGAAAAAACTGCTTCCAGTTTTTTTATGGGGACGGCCTCAAGTTCTTTCCAGCTGTCAATCACAGGGTTACTCAGAGGAATGGGGATGGGAAGAAGCGTTACCTGAGTTTCGTCTACCCAGTTCCAGTCGGAATCATATATATTTGCATAGAAAGCCCCGCATGAAATGCACTTCGTTATGACTGCGATATTCCCCCCTGTGGAATGATAGCTAAGGCTCATGAGCATGGAGTCACAGCTGGTGCAATTTCCAATCTCGTTTTTTTCCAGGCTATACGCAGGTATTCGGTTTTCTTCGATGTAAAGAGTTTTCTCATTAAGGTCATACCTATATTCCACATTATCCGCTCCTGAATGAGGCCTGAAGTCCCGGAAAGTTAATTTTTTCTGATCCAGGTCCGGGTACTTAATTTTCCATATGATTTCTGTCTAAGGTAATAACCTTATTAATATTAATCCCTCTTTTGATAAAAACTTGTGAGTTCAAGGCCCCCTTTGTTATCCCCTTACTCTTATTTTTCCCAGCATTTATAACTCCAACTAAAGTTGCCGCACATTTATTCAACAATATACTTTTAAACCTCTTTCTTGTAGGTAATCAAATTACTTAATGAAAAAAATACCATGCCGCGTTATTATATAATCAAACTAGATATCAGCCGCATCACCCTGTTTTTCGGGATATTGCGGGACCTGGGAATACCACTGACAAATATTATTAACGAACCGAAAAACCATACTTCCATTATATCAATCAAATAACTCAGCGTATTTTAGTGAATTTAACACAAGCTTAATATATATGTTCGTAAGAATGTAATAATTTTGTTGATTAAATATATTATTTGAGTATTCAAATTTATATCAGGAAATTCAGGGCTTTTAGCCCCGAACGGAGTAAAAAGCTTTATAAAAAAGAGTCGTTAAAAACAAAAGTATAAAAGTCCTGAATCAGTGAAGGGCGACTTAAAGATAAGTCCAAGAGTATATAATGGAAATGGATCATAAAAAGCGATATATTGGAGAAAGGATATATCTATACACAAAACTGACCTTGAAGCAAAGTAAAATTGCCTGAAGAGCAGGAGCTTTAATGTCCATTCCCATCATGACGAATATATTTACAAACCTATATATAGAGCTATAACTGACATAGTTTACTACATCAGTAAGGTGGTAATTTATGGTATCCATCCGAGCTAAAATTAAAGCCAGATTAGAGAAATTTCTTGAAGTAGATTCCAGTGGATATCGAAGGGCTATTCTGTGTATCTTCATCAGGGTAAAGAAAGCAACTATTGATGAGCTGCATGAAATGCTTTCAAGTAGATATAATGTATCAAGAAATACCGTAGCATCCATGGTAGGATACATTCATTCGAAACTTGGAATTCTGAGAGCACATAAGGAGTCCTACAAAACCCCCATGGTTTATCTTTTAAGAGAAGAGTACGTAGACCTGCTTATGAAGATAGTCGCCTCTTCCACGAAAAAATCTACTAATTCCGCAGCCTGAACAGTTTATCACTTCAACCCCAATTGCCTGATAGAAAATGTCACTTGTGAAAAACGCACCAAGAACTGCAACTACCATCGTAGTGCGATCGGATGCAAATGCCCGTATAGGCCAATCAAGAGACCCATACTATAATCTTATGAGGCGTATTTTTCAGGAAGACGCAACTGCTGTACGGGGCCAGAAATTCCTGTCAATGGTTGAAGAGCGACAGGCAGCAGGCAATGCCATCCGAACTGATGAATGGAAGACCATTCTGGAAGAACTCCAGATAGGCCGTGCCTCTTTTTATGCAATGCGCAATAAACTCCTCGGAGCGGGGCTTATCTCAATAAAAAACAAGGAGTACCGGCTTTCCGGCCAGTTCTCAAAAGACCTTATAAACATGGCCCGCTGGTGGTGGACTGCTGTCCTCAACCAGTCCGAAGAAAGCCTGTGATTCGATAAGGAGTAATATCCTTCGGCCAAAATAATTATTCCTTTTTTCAAATTAAACTTTTTAGAATTCTGATTTTCTATCCAATATCTTAAACTTTTAACAAATTCAGAGGCGTTCAGACGAAAGTTATATATAGGAGATCTTCCTTTAGAAGATACGCTTCAAGGCGCAAGAATCACGCCCCACAGCGAAAAATCATCGAAGCCCGGTAGTGTAGTGGTCAATCATGCGGGACTCTGGATCCTGCAACCTCGGTTCGAATCCGTGCCGGGCTATACCCATTTTGTAAGTAACCCCCTTCTTTTGATTCATAGCGAAATGTCTTATTTTTTCTAACCTTTTAATTAAATTTTTTCTAACCTTTAAATTTAAATTATACCACATTAATTCTGAAGTTTTGCATCAGTATTATTTTCCACTCGTCCTCCTTAGAGATTAGCAGAAGGTGTCTCCAATTAGCTTTTTGGCAATATATTCAAAAATTTTTTTCAAAAACTTCATCACTATTTGTATAAACCAGGGGTTTTTGTTAAATATTGATTCATTGCCCATCAGTTAAGATTCTTTTTTATTCTTATATTACTGTTTTTCCAATCTACCATTTTTTATTCTTACGTCACTGATTTTCCAATTTACCATTTATTCAAACCATTTTTCTCTAAACCATTCTCTGTTTACATGCAAATCCAATGCTTGGTTTTCATATGCGCCCATCACTGTTTCAAAAGTAATCTCAATTCCACATCTATGCAAAATCACTGCCAATAAATTTGGTGCGTTTTCAGCAAATATATGCCCACCTCTCCCGGGAGAGATAATTGCGTGATCCATAGTCGAGTTTAAGGGGGAAAGTTTTTTTCTTTTATATGGGCTTCTTTTTTAATATGCCATACCTGACAGCAAATTAACAAAGTATATAACATATAAAATCAACTAAAATTATTAGAAAGAAAGCATAGCTTAAGTGGGGAGTTTACAATGATGGGCTTGTTTGCCGAAAAAGCAGCAATCGGAGATAAAGTCAATCTGACTTTGATTAATGGGGGAGTGTTTGAGGGAAAAATAGAAAGTTTTGGCGAGGACTTCACCATAATCAAAACTAAAAGAGGGACTGCCGGCATATATTATAAAATGGTCGGAGCCTGGGAAATCTTCTCGGACTCAAATCCGGACCAGAGTTTAGAAGACCCTGTAAGCTATATGGACCCGGGATCTGAAATTACACTATTGAGAATAGAACCTATACTGGAATCTGTGAATCCTGAATCTAAAAATCCTGAATCTTCAGGTCTGGAATCTGCAAATGAAGTGATGGGACAAACTCAAAATCCTGAAACTGGAGAAGAGATATTAGAAAACGAAGCCGATGGCTGCAATTTGATTGAAATCCGGATCGAAGAGGCTCTCGGAGATTTTAAAGCAAGAGTTGCCTCTGCAAAATTGACTCTTCATGAGCCGGATATGTCATTTCCATTAAACAGCCTCGATTCAACCCATTTGCAGGAAGATAAAAAGAAATGGGATAAAATAAACAGCCAGTACCAGAATTGCATAAAAAACAAAAATTATTCTCCACTACCTTCTCTGGTCACGGAATTGTTGAAATTTGCGGAAAAATACCCGAAAATCGGTGTTTTTCACTACAACGCAGGTTGCTATCTGGTTCACCTTGAAGCTTTCCGGCAAGCCCAGAGTTATTTTGAAGAAGCATTCTCCAGGGAACCCTTGCCTGAATATATCTATAATACTGCATATGCTGCCCTTAAAACTAATGACTATGAAAAAGCCCATATTGGCCTGGCAGCATACTTTAACCTGATACCTCTGACGGAAGATCCCGATGCATGGTACATGTTCTGCAGCCTGACTGAAAAAGAATTCGAGTATTCAACATTTGAGGATGTCCTTCTTTCATTACCGGGACAAAAACCCGGAATAGAAGGGGCTGCCAGAAAGGAAAATGAGGAGTACGTTAATGATACTCTCCCTCTTTTGCTGAAATCCGCGCTTTATGTCCTTCAGAGGGATAAAAAATACAAAGCTGCAGAACCTCTTATAACGGCCTTGCAAGAAAAGGACCCGGAACACAAAACTCTTGATCTGAAAAATGTAACGTCCCTGCTCGATTTGGCCTTCAAAAACTATCCCAGACAAACGTGTAAGGAATATGAAAGGCTTATCGGCTATGGAAAACTCACGGGCCTTTTGAACGAATATAGAGGTTCCCGCATGGAAAACTCTTCTTCTATTAAGTCTTCTCCCCCTATTAATTCCCCACCTATTATTAACCCCAATAACTCTTCCATTAACTCCTCTAATACTTCGATTACCTCCAATAACTCCCCTATTACCCCCAATAACTTTGCCATAATTACTGATAAGCTAAAATCATCCCTCGATAAAATAGATTCTTTCAATGGAAATGGGCCTGAAGATGAAGCCGGGCGAACAATGGAAGAATTCTGCAGTAAAATTCCCCGAAAGCAGGGCCAGATTTTCAAGTATCTTGCACCGCAGGGTTACGGGTTTATAATCGGCCAGGACGGGAAAACCTATTTTTTCCATGTCAGTGCAATAATCGACAGTTCGATATCTGACGTTGATTTAAATAATGTATACTGGGGAGCCCAAATCCAGGTGATATTTCAGCCCATAAAAGGCTCGCAGGGAGATATAGCTGTTCAGATCTCTGCATACCCTGTAGTGAATGAGATGCAAAAGCTAGCTGAGATATATGCGGATTCCGGAGATTTCGGAAAAGCAATAGAGCAAATAAAGTATGTGCTCTCAATTGATTCAGAACATCCTGACTCAAGAGACCTCCTTGAAGCCTGGACGAAAAAGCAAACTGAAATCCTTGAAGAGGAAAGAGCCCTTAATGAATTGATTGAAACAGACCCTGGCAATACGGAAAGCTGGCGTTCTAAAGTTGAGTTCCTCATTGGGCACAAAAGGTATGAAGAGGCACTTTACACACTTGATGAAGTAATCAGGATTACTCCAAACTTTATAAATTCCCTTTCATCAAAAAAACAGTTATCTTCCTTTAGTGAACTCTGTGATTTTAATCCCGAATACGTGAAAGCCATATGCAAAAAAGGTTTTGTGCTCTATCAGCTCGGAATGTATAAAGAGGTATTAGGACTCGCAAATAAAATACTTGAAATTGAACCGGACCATGTGGGTGCCCTTTGCCTTAAAGCTTCCAGCCTCCTGAAACTCCAGAGATTTCAGGAGGCTTTCGAGATTGTAGTCCTTGCACTTGATCTGGACCCAAAGAATGGTGAACTCCTCTTTTTGAAAGGAAAAGCACTTTTAAAGTTCCATAAATATGAAGAAGGGCTTGAGTACCTTGAAAAAGCTTACCAGCTTACGCCAAAAAAGCCAGAGGTCCTCCTGAGAAAAGGATATGCCCTCTCCAAGCTAAATAGATTTGAAGAGGCTTTAAAAGCCTATGATAAGATGATAAACATCCAGCCAGATAATGTAAAAGCGCTGTCAAACAAAGGTTTCATCCTTGTAATGACTGGAAAATATGAAGACGCGCTCAGCCTGTATAACGGGCTAATACAGCTAAATCCTTTCAACTCAGTCCTCTGGTCAAAGAAAGGAGCAATCCTTACTAAAATGCACAGGTCAGAAGAAGCTTTGAAAGCTGTTGACCGGGCTCTGGAAATTGTCCCTGACGACTCAGATTCACTTTTTACAAGAGGCTACATTTACTCTAAAAACGGAATGTATGATGAAGCATTAAGGCACTTTAACAGCGTTCTGGAACTTGATCCCTATGACCAGAAAGCTCTTGCAAAAAAGGCTTTTATGCTTTCAAGGTTGGGTAAACACGATGAAGCCTTTATATCTATTGAAGATGCGCTCAAAATTAATTGGCATAATTCAAGAACCTGGTATTACAAGGGTGTCCTCCATTACAACATAGAAGAATATGATAAAGCACTTTCAGCTTTTAACAGGTCTGCAGAATTAAACCTCGAAGATACCCGTATTGAAAAAATGAAGCAGTTTACTCTTAGTAAACTTGGCATACCTGAAGGAAAAACGGGAGTTGCAGCCAATACGTTAAAGGTTGAAGAGGAACTGTTTGATAGAGAACTGCAGGAAGAGTATGATCTGGAGTTTGAAGATTAAACCCACACCAGAAGAAAATAGGTATAGAACTCTCTTTAATGTTTACGGCAAGGATTTTTACAATATTTTCTACGGGGATTTTTGTAATGTTTACTGCGGGGATTTTTGAATCTGGTTCTCTCTGAGCATTTCCTGTCATTTGACGGAATATCTCCCACCGCTAAAGCAAGCGGACTTCCTCCTTTATAAACCGTGATCTTGATCAGCCTTTCAATTCTTTTTATTATCTGTCATATCATGTATATGAGACACGAATACTGTTCACATAGGTGGCTTCTATGTCCGTCGTAAAATCACCAAAATTTTAAGTTGAAATGCATAGAAATTCCCGGTGTTAGTGATTATGATAAGTCAAATAGTTATAAAAAAATTATACTAAGAAAAACGGCAAAAATCAAAGTAAATATAATAAAATCTTCTGTATAAAGTGATTTTATTCCATTTTAGGCTTTTTTAGGTCATTTTCCAAGGACTTAGTAGAAGTAAACAACCAATATACTATCTAAATAATGTTAGTGCAATGAGATAACTATTTATAATAAGTATAAGTAGTTCCTACTGTAGTAAAAACATAAAACAATTAAAAAATATAAAACAACCTACAGTGGGGGAAAAACATGAGAATAAGAGTAGTTAGTTCCAGAGAAGAAATCTTTACATTGAATCCAAACGAAAGAATAGTTCATCTGGCTTTCAGGCCTTCTAACAAGGACATCTTTGGATTGGTTGAAACCTGCCCGAAGATTGAAGTTATTCAGTTGCCTAAATCTTACAGGCGCACGGTTTCAAAGTCCATAGAAATGTTCCTTCAGATGCAGAGAGTCCAGCTTATTGAAGGGGATGTCTGGGGACACAGGAAAGATATTAATGAATACTACAGCATTTCATCCTCAATAATTGAAAAGATTAAAGAAATGAAAATAGAAGGTAAATCCGCTGAAGAGATTGAGAAAAGAGTTTCAAGGGAGAGCAAGTTAAACTCCGAAATGGTTGCTTATATCATGAGTAAGGAAATTACTGCCTGAATCTACATCGGATAAGGTATACACCTTGGTAATGTATGACCCTTAAGACTTTGCTGGAGATTAGACCTTACAGAACATCGATTCCACATTTAGCACCTAATCTCCAGTTTTAATCCTCTTCTAGATATATACTCCTCGTCTTATAGAATGTGGAATTTTTGAGTTAATAACTGCTTCAATTCTGAATCCTATTGACCAATATATTCAAAGAAGCTTTCTACTTGTTTCAAAATGACACTTTTCCTGAGTATATCTGCAAGTGCTTCCACTGCACACATAAAGGTGGGGGGTTAGGGTCTTTGATATATCTGATCTGGTTTGTTTTTCAATTATTAATAGTCCTTTCCACTAATTCTCTTTGTCCGATGCTGTCTTCTCCCCATTTCTGTTTCATCTCTTCACTCCATTGAAGTTTGTACTCTCCAATCATAGATATCGGAATTGTAAAAACTTTTGCTCTTGTATTTCGGGGAGTGCTGCACTTTAACCATTTATACTGGTTTGTTTCAGCATCATATACTAAGCAATAATCAAGTTTAAATGCGCCCGGTATCTCTGAGGGTTTATAGTAAACTTGCTTTAATCCTCCTTTTGGCTCCTTTCTTTGCTTGTGCTTCCCGCCCGTTACCTTAGCTTCTTCTTTTCTTATTTCTTCTAAATACTTTAAGCTTCTATCAATTTCATTTCTAAATATAATCATATGCCATTTTAGGGACAGGGGATACTGTTTTCTTAAAAGTTCCTTTAATTCGACTATTAGATCAAAGTCGTTTTTTGTGTTTTCAATTTTTACCATTATTTCTTTCATTCTGGATAGATTTGACCTCTGTCTTTCCTGACTTGTTACCATAGCCATCGCCATCATTTCAATTATATTTGTACAGTTCTTATACGAAGACTTAGTTCTTAAATTTTTTCCTCCGGAGATGATTTTCAGTAGTGAAGGACAAGGGTAAAAATGAAGCTGAAAAAAGGAAATAAAAGAGAAATATAGATACCTTGTCAAAAATTCTATAAAGAAAGTTTATGTTAAGAAATTAAAGGATTAATCAACTGAGCGTCAATTTTCACAGAATGAGTTAATTTTCACAGAATAAATCAGTACTTTCGTACCATTTCCTCCTGCCATTTTACCTCCGGCCACCCCCTTACACCCCTGATTCTGTTTATTTTGTCCAGGTAACTTATTACATCATCAGCACGAAAACCAAGGTCCCGGAGTACACATCCAAGAACAGTGCCAGTCCTGCCTATCCCGCCCATACAGTGAACAACAATTCCCTTCCCTGCATCCGCTTCTCGCCTTATTACTTCAGTTGCGTCTCTTACAAGTTCCTCCTGCATTTGAGGGTTAATTGGCGGAAAACCGTGGTGCAGATCTTCCAACTCTGCAGAAAACAGTACTTCAAGAGGATAGGGGTTATAGGAAACCTTTGAATCGCAGAGGCAGACCACACCTGAGAAACAAGCATCCCCAATATTTTCCCAGGGGGTACGCATTCCGGGATAAGACATACCGGCAAGAAGTACTGGTTCCTTAAGCACGACATATAAGTTCAGGGGAATTCTGATGCCATCTATTGCAGGCATTTCCAGAGGGCTCAATAGAGAAAGGGTCATGCAGAAGGTATGAAAACAGGATGTATAAATTATTTATTCAGTTTTAAATTAATTTTAAAAATTAAAACCAGAACATATCATGCTCTGAAAAAATGAGAAAGCATGTTTTTCAGAAGGCCTGTTTTTCAGAAGGCCTGTTTTTCAGAAGGCCTGTTTTTCAGAAGGCCTGTTTTTCAGGAGGCCCGTTTTCTAAAAAAGTTATTCGAAAGAATATACAGGGATGAAGGTTAAGCAGTTGACGTTTTTATGCTCGCCTGCATCCTGTAGAAATACCTTTCCTGAAACTAAATCTGCTAATTGATTACGATTTCAATTGCAGGTTCAGTTTAGGGCGCTGAGTCTCACTTCCTGCTTCGGTGCTGTAGAAAGCTATGTAATTATTGTTTTCCGTGCGGGCTTTGATCAGGAATCCCGTATTTTCGTATTTGCCACTGGCATATTCATTTACCAGGTCAGTTACATCAATCTCGTGGTATGTGCTATCCGGAAGTTCACTGGCTTTAAGGGTTATCGTAGCGTATGGAGTACTGCCCTGCAAGACACCATTTTTATCGTACCAGTCTCCTCCTACATTATTCCATGCAACACCTTTGTCTTTTTTACTCCAGCTCACATAATCAGGATTCCATGAAGCAGCAGGTCTGTAAACCTCGATCACAGTATCCTCAGGTCTTGAGGTTCTTGAAGGATAATACCAGTAGAGAGAAAGGGCTGCGTTAATAACTTCCCCGGAAGCTTCATATTCACTCAGGTCAAACCGCATTACATCCCTGTACCTTCCAACTCCACCAATTCCGCCGATGTCAATAAAGGACGAACTCTTGTAGACTGTGTTAGAGGAGGCTTCACGCAGGCGGTTGTCCTTTGCCCCGGTCACGGTCACATCAATAACCGGGTTTACAGCTGCCTGTTCGGTTACGGTGAGCCTGGGTTTCTGGTTCTCGTTTCCGGCTTCGGTGCTGTAAAAAGCTATGTAATTGTTGTTTTCCGTACGGGCTTTGATCAGAAATCCAGTATTTTCATATTTGCCGCTGGCGTACTCTTTTACCAGGCCAGTTACATCAAGCTCGTGGTATGCACTATCCGGAAGTTCACTGGCTTTAAGGGTTATTGTAGCATATGGAGTATTGCCCTGCAAGACACCATTTTTATCGTACCAGTCTCCTCCGGCATTATTCCATGCAACACCATTGTCTTTTTTACTCCAGCTCACATAATCAGGATTCCATGACGCAGCAGGTCTGTAAACTTCGATCACGGTATCCCCGGGTCTTGAGGTCCCTGAAGGATAATACCAGTAGAGAGAAAGGATTGCGTTACCAACTTCCCCGGAAGTTTCGTACTCGCTCAGGTCAAACCGTATTACATCCCTATACCTGAAACTATTCATTCCCCCTACGTCAATAAAGGATGAGCTCTTGTAGACTGTGTTAGGAGAAGCTTCCCGCAGGCGGTTATCGTAGACCTCTTCTGTTGCGGGCGAGGGGTTTTCCTGATTGACAACGCTTATAGCTGCTGTAGCCGAATCCTTTAGTTTTCCATCACTTACCTCAAAGGTTACGCTGTACGTCCCTTCCTGTCCGACAGCCGGGGTCCAGCTGAAAACCCCTGACTTGCTGTCAAAAGTCGCACCTGAGGGAGTACCTGAAGCAGAGTATGCGAGGCTGTCTCCGTCTGCATCCGAAGCGCTTACTGTAAAGGTAAGGCTTTTTCCAGCTTCAACACTAACATCCGGGATGGAATTTATCACAGGAGCCTGATTATCTATTATTGGTGTTCCTGATTTTGAAGCATACTTTGTGTTCCCGAATGCCCCTATGTTAATCCTGCCTCCGTTGTCCTGAGGTTCTGCAGAATAGTCCGAAGAGCTGTATCCTGTGTCGATGCAGGAGGAACTCATGCTGTCAGTTATCCAGCCGTTTCCGTTCCATCGCCCTGCTTTTGATTTCAGGTGGTAGTCGCGGCTGTTTCGGTCAGCGTACTGCGGGTCTGCCTTTATATCTGAAGATGAGGCCTGGACATTTTTGTATTCTCCACCTGCATTTCCGTAGAAGCAGTTGTTCTGCAGGACAAAAGAGTGCGTACCTTTAAGTTCGTTGTTCACCCCATACCCGCTTCCCCCGGCTGAAGAAGATCTGGAGTTTGTAATTATGTTATTTCTTACTGTAAGTACAAAACCTGACCCGGACGGGGCTGGAGAATACACCGTTTTTTGGACAATACCAGCTCCATAGGTCCCATCGACCACGTTATTTTCAATGAGTCCACCGAACCCGTTGGATAAGATTCCTCCTATTATGCTGTTGCTGGTTTTAGTTCCGGTATCGTATATCTGGTTATGGTGGATGTGAACGTTTGCCGTTGAAGCGGAATAAGATCCTGATCCGAAAATCCAGATCCCTGCAAGAGCAGTTTTGTATATTACGTTGTTGTAGACCTCAATATCGTTCATTGAGGGAGTGTTATACTTCTGGATTTCAATTCCTGCCCCACCGGAACCTTCCGATGTAATAACATTATCATGGAAGCTGGCTTTGTTTGTATTATAAAGCCTGAGGCCGCTGTTTGTCCTGCAGGTTATTATGTTGTTGTAGGCTTCCACATTTGAACAGCTGCTGGCATAGAGGCCGTCGTGCCCGAGCAGGTATATTTTGTTATTATAGAGTTTCACACCGGTGCATTTATCGGTTTTCAAACCGTCCCCGTGGTTATTGGTCAGATACATATTATACACATTTATGTTCTGACAGCTGCTGAGGTGGATAAGGTTATAATATCCTTTTCCGCTAACCACATTCGAATTCCCTCCCCGGTTTCCATCGATTGTAAAACCGCGAATGGTAATTCCGCTGCTGCCTGTACTTCTTTCTTTAATCATTGGTTTCCAGGCTGCCCAGTTAGCATTGCTGACAAGCTTTATTTTTGCACTGGAGTCGCCCTCAAGGATAGTATTGCTGCCTATAAGGAGGGTCTCGTCAATAACATAGGTAAAGGGTCCCTTGAGATGAACAGTTGTATATGCAGAGTTTTCTGCCACGAACTTGAGAGCCTGATTTATCTGGATATGGTCGTCTTTTCCATCACAGTTGAAGTCTCCGCTGCCGTCTCCTGCAACATAAACAACTGGTGCCGAACTCATGCATAAAGCTGCAGGAATGCCTGACAGGACAAGGCAGCTTGTCATAAAGAGTATTACTAATTTTTGATTCAACAGAGCTATCACCTGTAATACTATTTAATAAAATTTTAATTGACTTAAAATAAAAATTTATTCTGTATGATTCCAATTTATTCTGTATGATTTCCAAATTTGTTAATAATTTGAATTCTGGCTCGGTGCACATTATGATTGTACTTTTCACGTATGAGAAATAAGGAAGGATCTGGCAGACAGTATCCACTATCACAGTTTTGAAATTCCAGAAATAATCCTAAAATGTATCCGGATCAGAGGCTATCTCATCAGGTTAATGGACCGTAAAGATAGCACATGAGCTTCCATTTTCAGGATTTTATCCCTCGCTTGAATAGATTCTCCCAGTATCAAACAGTATAAATAAATCTCATTCTATTTACTAAATTAATTTGACATGTGATATTGTACTTTATATGTTATATTATAAAAATATTCGCGATACATATTAAAATATTTTATACAGTTTGGAAAAAGAGATAATGTGAAAGCAGGAAAAACAAAAATCATTATCTATTGGGATATTTGACTTTAAATCATAGAGATGAGTTATTTTTTAAAATGCCCTGGAATTTTATGAAAAAATGATTTTTTGTAGATTATGCTCTAACAATTTTGAATTCATTCGTATAACTTCGAAGATGCTTAAAAAGCTTTATTTTCCGGTTTCGTTTTTACCGCGCTTTCAGCAGGTCACATATTATCAATTATTTACTCTGAAATGCCTGGTTTTCATATTCACGGTTGCGCCCGGATCTACTTTGGATTAATTCTCCTGAACAAAATACAGATCTCACTGCAGAATTTTATACATTATAACAGCTTTTATTTTATTATTTTACGAGAAATATCACAGCAGGCTCAATTAAGGTAAAAATCGATATGGTTAAAAGTTATTCACATTCAAAATCCATAAGTTGAAAATCAGAAAAAATAATCATACTGTATACAGTAGCAGGAAACAAAAATCTAGTTTAAGATTACTATGCTACTTTATTTCCCCCATAATTTTTTGTTTAAAAGATATTTGTCGGGCCATTTAAAATTACAATATATTATAAAAGTTATATCATTTTTTTCAGTTAACTAGTTTAATTATATTTATAAATAATATTAAATATCATTGAATACAATTGATATATCTAATCAATATTTTGTTACTCATTTAGCTAAATTTTTGCAAAGTATGTGAGCGGGCGTGGATCATAAATTTATCGCGTGTTATCAGTAAGTTGAGCGGTTGATGATAAGGATCCTCGAAACAAAACGACATGTTTTCGATTAACGACATGTTTTCGATTAATAACTACATCTTTTTCAACCAGTTGCGGATTTTACGATAAAATATATCCAATATATGTTTAATCCGATACGGCAATAACTTTGTGGACATATAGTCTTCACATCGATACAGAAGCTGTTCACATCGATTATAGAAGCTGATATGTATTGATCTGAAAACACAGCAGAGAAATGAAGTATAATTGAAAAAACTGGGGAGTACGACTTAATTAAGCGTTACTGAGTGGGGAGCATGCTTAATTAAGTGCTTAAAGTTCTGTTAGTGGGAATTTATGCTTACTTAAGTGCTTTTTCTGTTAGCGGGAGTACAACCCTGATTACTATAAGTTAGGGGGAAAATAGTTGAATAAGCAATTGAAAGTTTTGTTTATAGGAACTTATGTTCCGAAAGAATGTGGGATTGCTACATTTACTTTTGATCTTTTGAATTCAGTATCCGGGGTGCATGACGATATACATTGTGAGGTCATTGCCCTTAATGACCCTTCCGAAACCTACAATTATCCTGAAGAGGTTGTTTTTCAAATAGAGAGGGATAAACTCGAAGATTACTACCGGGCTGCAGATTTTATAAATCGGTCCGATGCAGATATCGTATGTCTTCAACACGAATTCGGCCTTTTTTGGGGAAACGCAGGCGATTATATTTTCGCTCTTCTTTCAGGAATAAACAAGCCTGTGATTACTACAATGCATACAGTTATCCGGGAACCGGAACCGGAATACCGTACATCCACAGAAAAACTCATAAGATACTCGGAAAAGCTGGTTGTGATGAGCCAGACTGCAGTCGAGATGTTAAAAGATGTTTATAAGGTACCGGCTGAAAAAATAGAGATCATTTTTCACGGCTTACCCGACTATCCGTTTAACAATTGCAGCAAGTATAAACAGATGCTGAATCTGAAGGGGGCTCCCCTTATTCTTACCTTTGGCCTGCTGAGCCAGAATAAAGGCATCGAAAATATGCTCGAGGCTCTCCCTGATGTTGTAAGCCAGTATCCTGATCTTGTTTACCTTATACTGGGCGCCACCCATCCGGTGATCAAAAAACATTATGGTGAGACATATCGAAAGTATCTTATGAACAGGGTTTCCGAACTCGGGCTTGAGAATAACGTAATGTTTCACGATAAATTTGTCAAGAAAGAAGAGCTCTGCAATTATATCCTTGCCAGTGACATTTACGCATCTCCATATCTTTCCAGAGAACAGATAGTAAGCGGCGCTCTGACCTATGCCATAGGCATGGGAAAAGCAATAGTATCCACTCCTTACTGGTACGCCCAGGAAATGCTTTCCGATAATCGCGGGCTGCTCGTAGATTTCGGAGACACTGCCGGCTTTAAAAACTCGCTTTTATACTTAATCGAAAATCCGGACGAGTGTGAGAATATGCGCAGAAAGGCATACGGTTTTGGCAGGAAAATGACCTGGAAAAACATAGGTAAAGAATACAATACTGTTTTTTCCAGGGTTTTAAAGCACTACAATTCCTATCCAAAAGTACAAAACAGATTTAATTTCCTTCCAGATCAGCTTCCGGAAATAAAACTTGACCACCTCAAACTGCTGACCGATGACGTGGGCATTATCCAGCATACCAATCTGGGTGTGCCGGCCCGACATTACGGATACAGTACCGATGATGTGGGCAGAGGACTCGTTGCACTGACACAGCTTACCGATAGCCAGGAAAAAGCCGAGGAACTCCGGAAGTTGATTACCACATACATGAGCTTTCTTGAACATGCCCAGACCGGTACAGGGCACTTCCATAACTTTATGAGCTATAAAAGGGAGTTTCTGGACGAAGAAGGCAGCGAAGATACTCTAGGACGTGCGATCTACGGGCTTGGGCATGTGATAAGCTGCCCTTACCTATCAAAAAACACACGTACGCTTGCACACACGCTTGTAAGTAAATCTAAAACGCAGATGGAAAAACTGAGTTATCCGAGGGCAAAAGCCTACACAATGTGCGGGCTGTATGAAATGCTCAGGGCAGGCGTGGATGCGGACTCTTTTGAATCCATATTTAACTCTCGCAGGGATGCTGTAAGGGCCGTAGACTCCCTTATAGACAAAGATACCGTTGAATCCATATTTACCAGCCACGCAGACTCTCTGGTCGACCTGTATGAAGCTAACCGGAAAGAAGACTGGAACTGGTTTGAACCCACAGTTACCTACAGCAATGCAAAACTGAGTGAAGCCCTTATACTGGCGTATAACTATGCCAAAGACCGAACTTACAGAAGAGTTGGGCTTGCCACCCTGGACTTCCTTACTGAGGTCCAGTGGAAAGGCGACTTTTTTGATATTGTTGGAAATCAGGGCTGGTACTCCTGTGATGGAGAAAAACCGATTTTTGACCAGCAGCCCATCGAAGCAGGCTACCTGACTCAGGCTTATATTTCGGCTTATGAAACTGTCCATGAGAGAAAATACCTGGATCTTGCAAGATACTCTTTTGAATATTTCCTGGGCAGAAACCGCCTTCGAACTCCTATGTATGACTATTCGACAGGTGCGATCTGCGACGGACTCAACTGCGATGGGATGAACTGCAACCAGGGTGCAGAATCCGTAATCTGCTTCCTCATGGCTTTAAGTTCCTTAAGTAAACACGCAGGTGAAGCTTATAGTGCTCTATCCCAGCTTACCGTAAGTGAAGAAGTCCTGCCGAAGAAAAAAGAGCCTGTTATTAGCAAATAAGGTAGAGTGAGAAGTGACAGCATGATCTGGAAGGACCACGGAGAACTGTTTGTAAGGCATAAAAAAAATCCCATACTCACTGTTGAAGACTGGCCTTACCAGGCTAATTCGGTGTTTAACCCTGCAGCCGCTATTGTTGACGGTAAAACTCTGTTGCTTGTGCGTGTTGAAGACCACAGGGGCTTTTCTCACTTTACGGTAGCCAGGAGCAATAACGGGATAGATGGCTGGGAAATTGACACCGAACCGACCTTAACTCCGGACGCTATAAACTACCCTGAAGAGATATACGGCATTGAAGACCCGCGTATAACTTATATTGATGAGATGGGAAAATGGGCTGTAGCATATACTGCTTTTTCGGATTCCGGCCCCTTAACATCACTTGCCTTTACAGAGGATTTTCGCAATTTTGAGCGAATAGGGGCTACTCTGCCTCCTGAAAATAAAGATTCTGCCATGTTTCCTGTAAGGTTTAACGGCAGGTGGGCAATGTTACACAGACCGGTCTCTTCAATGAGCGGCGCGAAGGCAAATATCTGGATTTCCTTTTCCCCGGATATGAGATACTGGGGAGATCATCAGGTCCTTCTGTATGCCAGGGAAGGAGGATGGTGGGATGCCCGTAAAATTGGTTTATCCCCACAGCCAATTCGTACATACGACGGATGGTTAATTATGTACCACGGAGTCCGCCCAACAACGTCAAAAACAAGTTATCGACTTGGGCTGGCTCTTCTTGACCTTGAAGACCCGAGAAAAGTCCTTCACAGGTCAGAAGGATGGGTTTTCGGACCCCGTGAACTCTATGAGCGCAGTGGAGATGTAAATGATGTTGTTTTTCCCTGTGGATGGGTTTTAAATGACGATCAAATCCGTATTTATTATGGAAGCGCGGATACTTCTGTCTCCATGGCAAGCGCAAAACTTGGTGACGTCCTTGAGTATATTCATGAGTGCCCCGAGGAGCAGTGTCCTGCAGAGTTTTGCAGGGCTTTTGAAGGGCACAGGCATATCATTTTCGAATAAAAGCGGGAAATGGAGTTTAAATATCTAAATTAAATATTTAAAGTACTGGGGGGACTTTTATTAGAATTGCTATGTTATCTCCGATTGCCTGGAGCACGCCGCCTAAAAAGTACGGCCCGTGGGAGGCAATGGTATCCTTATTAACTGAGGGACTGGTGAAACGGGGTATTGACGTTACGCTGTTTGCAACAGCTGACTCGCACACTGCAGGCAAACTTCATTCGGTGTGTCCGAGGCCGTACGAAGAAGATAAAGATATGATTATAAAGGTATACGAGAGCCTTCATATATCAGAGGTTTTTGAAAGGGCAAATGAATTTGATATAATTCATAACCATTTTGATTACCTGCCTCTTACTTACAGTGGGCTTGTAGACACGCCTGTTGTAACAACTATCCACGGCTTTTCTTCACGGAAAATTCTGCCGGTCTATAAAAAATATAACGACAGTACTTTTTATGTATCCATAAGTGATGCCTACAGGTGCAATGAACTGGACTATATAGCAACGGTCCGGCATGGAATAGATATCGAGAGTTTTCCTTTTAATGCCAGTCCGGAGGACTATCTTCTTTTTATATCTCGCATTCACAGGGATAAGGGCGCAAAAGAAGCGATACAGGTTGCAAAAAAAGCCGGGATGAAATTGAGAATGGCTGGCTTTATTGCAGACTCTGAATATTTCAAGAATGAAGTTGAGCCCCATATAGACAACGAGCAGATAATTTACGAGGGGCATGTATCCCAGGAACGCAAAAAAGAGCTTCTCTCAAATGCCCGTGCTCTTCTGCACATGATCAATTATGAAGAGGCTTTCGGGCTCGGGGTGGTCGAAGCCCTTACCTGCGGGACGCCCGTAATTGCGATAAACAGAGGGGCAATGCCTGAACTGATCCTGGACGGAGAGACCGGGTTCCTCGTAAACAATGCAGATGAAGCCGTAGAGGCTGTTCAAAAAGTCAGCTCCATATCACGCAGGAGATGCCGGGAAAGCGTGGAAAAACGCTTCTCTGTTGACCGGATGGTAGAGGACTATATCAGGGTATATGAGACAATTCTGGAAAAGTGCAAACGTGAGGCAAAAAGGCCCTGGGGCTTCTATGAGGTGCTTACAGAGAAACCGGGGTATAAGGTCAAACGCCTTACGGTCCTGCCCCAGGAAGAGATCTCACTTCAGCGCCATTCCCATAAAAGTGAGCACTGGCATGTAATCAGCGGCGAAGGGCTTGTAACTAAAAACGGTGACCAGATCAGAGTTCTTGCCGGAAACTCGGTCGACCTGTTGGTAAACGACGTACACCGCGTTAGAAACACAGGCAGTCAGAACCTGATATTTATTGAGATTGCGCAGGGGGATTACCTTGGAGAAGACGATATCGAAAGGCTCGAAGATAAATACGGAAGAGCATAAGAAGGCTTATCCGTATTTTATTGATTTCCTTCGTTAAGTTAATTCCGAATCAGTCTTTTTCAGACCGGACATTCGGAATCATCATATGATTTTCTGACCTGAGATGCAACTTCTTCACCCAGCCTTTCTGATACATTTTCCACAAAGAGGATAATGTAATTAAAAGGCACGCATCCCAGGCTTTCTTCTCCGGATAAAATGAGCCTGACAAGGTATTCAAGGTCAGACATGGACAGCAGCTTGATCCTCCTCAGAAAATCGTCTGCATCTTTTGAGTAGTGGTTTGCCAGAGGCGGGAGAATGGAACGATAATGTACTCCTGAGCCGGAACAGAGGAGCCCCTCACATTCCGGGGCAACGGTTTTCAGAATGCCAATATCAAGTTCGGAAAGTATTCTTGCCATGATAATCACCGGGGGTAAAATGTAATTCTGGTCTTTCAGAGCTTTTCACAAACAAAATTCCAATAAGGTAAATTCCAGTAAGTAAAATCCAGATAAGGCAAATCCAGGTAACATAAATCCCGAATTAAGCCTCAAATTCTTGAAACAGGTGGGAAAACCGGAGAGTTAAAATCTCTGTATTTCTCCGGATTCCACAAAATTTATGATTATAATCAGATTTCAAATATTTATTTCAAATTTTCATAGTTATAATTTTCATATTTATAATTTTCATAGCTCTAATTATTACAATTTAAATTCCTTTATATTTCAAGTTTCATCAGGTCTTCTGCAAGGATCACCTCTCCATCAACATAGTCCTTGAGGCGGTGTATTGCTTCTTTTCCATGCCCTTTCATTTCGGGATAGAAGTGTGTGAGGCAGATACTTCCGATCTCTTTGTTGTAGTCTTCAAGCATTTCAGCCAGCGTGCTCGGAGTTGTGTGGTTTGTTACTTTTGTGCCAGGGGGGAAGGAGCATTCGTGTATCAGGAGGTCGGCTTCAACTGCCAGGTCCATTATATTCCGACAGGGCTCGGTATCCCCCGAGTAAACAAATTCTCCGTCTTCTGCAGTCACGCGGTATGCCAGAGTCGGAACACTGTGGGAAGCAGTTGCGCAGGTAATCTCGCAGTCAAAACCCTCAGGCGTAAACTCCTTTCCGGGAGAGATCTCTATAACATCCACGTCCACTCCATCCAGAATATACTCATAAGCCCCAAGTACCTTCGAGAACCAGTCATCGGTCCCTTCAGGTCCATATACTCGCATTTCAGTTTTTCCTCTGAGCCAGTTTGCTTTAATGAGAGGGAGCAAATCAGCTACGTGGTCAAGGTGAAGGTGTGAGAGAAATACGGTATCCACTTCTGTATGTGGGACTCCTGCATCGGGAAATCTGCTTAAGACGCCGCTTCCACAGTCAATAAGCAGAGGTTTGTCCTCAAGCCTGACAAGTATGCCGGACTGTACCCGACCCTTTTCAGGGATCGCAACTCCAGTACCAAGAAATGTAATCTCCATGAAGTAGAGAATAAACTTTAAATAATTTAACTTTATTTAGTGCATGTTCGCATAAGGAAATTTTTGCGGCTCAAAACCAGCCTGCTTTTATTCAAGCGCAAAGGTTGTTCAGCCAGTCCAAAGGCATCAAACTTAATAAACTATTTACAGGACTGAACAAAATCCGAGGAAAAGAGCTAAAAGCAAAAAGGCTATTTAAAGGTAGGACAGGCAAAAATAAAAAGTTACTCTTCAATTTGCGAGGGTTGCCCAGCTAGGTCAAAGGCGCCGGACTTAAGATCCGGTATCGAAGGATTTCGTGGGTTCGAATCCCACCCCTCGCACTGAGTTTGTTATAATTTCTTATTTTAGTTCAGATTTTCCTGACATTAACTGTTTTTACTTTATTGTGGCAATTTTAAGTCTTGCAACCAGATTAAAAGAGAAAAATATTTATAAATATGGCATAGATTTTTATATATCAAATCAGAAAAAGGAAGTGGGCTTCCTAGCAAGTAAATACTTGATGCCCCCTGGCTGTATTTGTCGAAGACTTAACTTAACGTTAGACTACCAGAACCATCAACCATATTCATATATAAAATTCGGTGAGTGAAATCAACTTCTTGATGAAATGAGGAGTGAAAACCATGGTAGCAAAAATCAATGCCAACTCCTGCGCTGGTTGCGGAAGCTGCATAGGCGAATGCCCTGCAAACGCAGTTTCCTTCAATGACGATGATATTTCATTTGTGATTGAAGATAAATGCAATGACTGCGGCTCATGTTTAGATATATGCGCACACGGGGCAATTACCATAGTACAGAGCACTAAAAAACTTATGTAAATGTATGTGCTACTCTAGAAACAGAATAAGATCAAGTTCTTGCAAAGATTAAAAATCAAACTTATTATATTTATTTATAAGTCGGTAGACAAAGATGCAAAGGGTGCCCTGCCCGGTCAAAGGCGACAGACTTAAAATCGATCTCGAAGGATTTTGTGGGTTCGAATCCCATCCCTCGCACTAAAGTTATGGGATATAGGTATCTTCAAAAAAGTGTACGCTACAGGAAAATTCTAACAGCACTGTTTTTCTTAAAGTTGCCCTAGTCTAAAATCACATTTTATAATGCTAACTATATAAAAGGTTAAAAAAGTGTACACTGTTTTGTAGCGATTATGCACAACCGTTAATTTTGAAAATTTGCCCTAACCAAAATTAATTTCTATTTTTATAATGGTCATTTGAAAAAATGAAATTCTTTAAGATCAATTTAGTACAATATTTATAATAAGTTGTCTTACTACAATTAGTTGCTCTCAGATCTGAATTATCTCTCGTCAGGGAGATATGTGTGGTGTTACGCCATGCAAATGTCATACTAAGGCAAAGGTAAACTTGACCGAAAAGTGCATGAACTTCACGAACTTCATGCACCATAAAATCGCAAGCGATTTTGTGAGGGCAACTATCCATACTATTAACTGAATTTTAAGTCATATTCGGTGGGATAAGTAATAAACAAATTAACAAAAAATGAAAAGTTAAAAATTTTATTTGATAATTATTTTGAAGAAGGTATTATTCCAGAACTAAGCAAAGAAGAATATGACGAAAATTTTAAATCTTTCAAAAATTTAAAGTCCAAAAAATTACCTTATATATATGATATTGATCATTTTTGTAACTTATCAAATTCCTCATCAAAACAAATTAGACTTTTTTTGTCAAATAAAGAGAAGGCTTATTCTACATTTAAAATACCTAAAAAAAATGGTGGTTTAAGAGAAATCAACGCTCCATCAAAAAAAATGAAGAATATTCAAAGATGGATTCTAAATAATATTTTGTATAAATTGAATGCTGGAAATTTAGCTCATGGTTTTATTCCAGACAGATCAATTTTGACAAATGCTTCGATTCACGTTGGTCAAGATCTAGTTTTAGGGATTGATATAAAGGATTATTTCCCAAGTATAAGTTTTAGATCTGTCTACTATATCTTTAAGTCCGCTGGATATACCAAAAAAATTGCGTGGTCGCTTTCTGATTTATGCACATATCATTGGAAATTACCTCAAGGGGCACCAACTAGTCCAATGCTCGCTAACCTATCTACTGTAGACCTTGACTATGAAATCGACAATTATTGTACAAGAAGAAATTTTCGATATTCAAGATATGCGGACGACATCACGATTTCAGGTTCCTATAAACTTCCAATGCACAAGCAAAAAATAATAGAAATTATTGAAAGAAATGGCTTTGTTATCAATGAAGAAAAAACTAGGGTACTTTCAAGAGGTTCACAGCAAAAAGTAACCGGCTTGGTTGTTAATGACAAGGTAAGTATTGGTAGGCGCAAGAAGAAAATTCTAAGAGCAATAGTGCATAATATTCAGAAAAATGGAGCTGAAACAGAGAATAGAGAGAAGGATCCATTTTTCAAAGAAAAGATTTGTGGTGAACTGGCATTTGCTAAAATGGTAGACCCTGACTTTGCAAATCCGTTAATAGAGAAACTTAAAGGTTTTAATTGGCTAAGTTATGATGAAAATCTAAAAAATTCAAGAGACAGCGAACTTATTGTAAGATCTCTTGAGAAAAAACATTATTTCCATCCAGTTGATGCGAATAATATTATTGAGTCAGAAAGTGATTTTTTAAAAGCCATAGCTACTACCATTACAGAATTGAAACACTATATAGAGGATCGAAGATGGACTGAACCATTTTGGGATGAGGCTCGTGAGGTAGAGATGGATGGAAAAAAGTATAAGATACCAGCTGTTCCCAAAAAAGAATCAAAAATTCAACCTACAATTCATATTTTCTTTTGTCGAAATTTACTACCTTTTGGGATACATGTTTTAAGAGAAACAGATGAAGGAATCGGAAAACTTGACTTCAAATTCCTGGTTACAATAAAAGGTAACATTCCTGTAAATGTTTGTGCAGAGTTTAAATTGGCACATAATGAAGAGTTGGAACATGGTCTAACTAAACAATTACCATTATATTTGAAAGCAAGTCCTTCCAAATCAGGTTTATTTTTGGTCATGTGGTTTAAAGATGAAAAAGAAGAGTACTTTAAAAGACCAACAAATCAAAACAAGACCCAGATGCTTAAATATTTAGAAGAAACAATTAAAAAAATAAATGAATGTGGGAAATTTAAAATTGAATCAGTTTTAATTGATGCATCTAAAAGACCTTCTGCTTCACATAGTTAATCGTTACTTTTTTACAATTGCTCTTTTTATCGTTTTACAATTTTACTGTAAATTTTACACTTTCTCTTGATACTGTTTTACTATTTTACTGTAAATTTTACAACTTCTCTTGATGCATTTTTACTATTTTACTGTAAATTTTACATTTTTACATTTTACAGTAAAAACATACACATTTTACCTTTGACTTGAAACCAATGCTTCCCACTTATTTACCCTTTCCAGAACGTGAGCATTAAGAGTAAATGGCTTATCGCTCTTGGCGTTCTGTTTCATATAATGCAATGTACCTTTAGAAAACCCTAATTTCTTCCAATCAACATAAGAAATATTGAGAATCTTTTGCCTTATATCATAAGAATCAATTCTCTCAATTTCATATTCAGGCTTAACAAAATCCAGTTTTTCTTTTTTGCTAGTAAGATAATGGGCTAATTCTCTAACCTTCAGAAAGATAACATAACTCCATGTGCTTTCTTTTCCCTGGTAGCTTACCTTTTTATTCAGCATATTGGTAAACTCATTAACAACCTTTTTGGCTCCACTAGGCTTTAACCTGAGATTGTAATTTTCTGTCCTTATGAAATCCTTACTTTCCATAGCCCCACTTTCAACCAGGCTGATTACTGCCAGATCTACAAGAAATCTGAAAGGCTCCTGAAGATCATAGGCTAAACTGTTCTTGCTTGGTGTCATTTCATGTAAAAACCCTACATGAGGATCTAACCCTACAGTATTTATGGCTCTCAAACATTCAGCCTCAAGCAAAGAATAACCATAATTGAGCATGGTGTTTACCATATCTCCAGAATTCATAGATCGGCTGTACTGGTCTATTCTGTTACAGAAATCGTATTCCTTTGGAACAGCCTTTGAAAACTCAGTCCAGTATTTACCGGCTAAGGTTCCCTCTACTCCCAAAATTTCCCTAGTGCTTTTTACATCTTTTAGTTTTGTGAGTCCATCCGAAATATCAAACTTAATTTCAGGATACCTTTGGCTCAGGAAATCAAGAACAGCCTTAGATTTGTAAAATTTGGCTTCAATGAACTTCTTTGCTATCTCAAGCCTTACTTCCTTATCCTCAAAAGCATGATACTGAGAAAACTTTGTTTTTACATTGGTACTTTCAGGAGGAAGCATTGTGGTTAAGAGCTTGCCATTCCAATCTAAAATAGAAACCTGAACATTATGTTTAATAAGCCATCTAACAGCCTCTAAGGTAAGGTTCCCACTCTTTCCATATATGATAATGCCGTCAATATCAATCCTTTTCGGAGAAAATATGTATTCTTGAGGCTCTTCAGTAGTTGAAAATCTTCCATCTTTAATATGGAGCCTGGCTCCATCAACATGCATATTTATGCCGTGACCATTCAGAAGAAGAAGTTTCACCAAGAATCATCCTCCTTTTTAGCAAAAGGGTTTTTACGCAAGCCCAAAGAAATTAGAACATCACTTCTGATATTGGAAACAAACTGAGAAGCATTCTCTTTTCCTTCTATTGCTAAATCTTCTTGCAGTTTGTAAAGTTCTTCTCTATGTTCTTCAATAAGATTAGCTGTGTATTCGGTACTGTAAACGTTTTCTATGGGTGAAAAATCTTGTAAGGTTCTTGCATCTTTTATAAACCTTTCAATTACAGCTTTATGCCCATAATGCCCAAGAAGATAAATGATGTGCGTTCTTAGATTTACTTGCCTTGGAACAGGAGCAGGATACTTATCTAGCAGTTTTACTAACAGGTCGATTGTTTTTATTTTATTAGCTGGTTCGATACCTTTTTTCAAAATATATGTGTATAATAAAAGTAATAGCGTATTAGCAAGGTCATCATCTATAGTTTCCTTATCAATACCCTTATCAAATTGCTTTACCACTAAATCCAACTGTTCAGGAGTTAAAACATATACTTGCTCATAAAGGGCAATCTCTTTTAAAGCCATTTTTTGCTTCGTGGGTTCTTTTGAAGCGAGCCTTTCTAAAATCTTATCCATATGCTCCTTTATTTTGGATATATTTTTTAAGGTTAGGTAACTGGCTCTTTTATCAGCATCTTCTATTCCTAATTTTTCAAAATCGGAGTATTTGAGACTTATAATTATTCCTTGATTAATCAAATTGTCCAGTTTGCGGTTTATACTCTTGAGGCTATATCCTCTTTCATTTTTGTGTGCTTTCATTAGGTCTTCTATGAGTTGCCGCCTTCTTGCATACCCTTTTTGGACAAGATAATTCTTTATTTCTGTGTCAAAGTCATACTCTTTCTTCTTCATATTAATCCCAAGTATATATAAAATATACATCAAACTTATACTTAAAGTTATACTCAATTCTGTACATAAGTAAGATCTGAGCATACTGTTCTTTGTGAGCTACATGACCACAAAAGACAGAGTTTTGATAACATTATCTCCTTACCTTAAGGAGAAACTGGAACAGAAAGCAGAAGAATACGGATGCTCTCAGGCTGAAGTTATGAGAACAGCTTTTATCAGAATAATGGAGGCTGACAGATGAGCCGCCCAAGATTTTCCAAAGACTACAGAACTTATGGAGAATGGCTCAAGGCTCAGCCTAGGAATACAAAATATGCAAAAGAAATCATCAGGAAACACAAATTTTTCCCTGATAAAAGCCTCAGCCAGCTTAGAAATCCGAAGATAGGCGATTTTGATCTAAGCCAGACAGCCTGGAAAACTCTTTCAGCCCAGGATAAGAGAGATAGAAATCTATCTTTCCAAATTTTAAGAGAAATGAGAAAAGGTGAAAATCTTTCTTCTGTGCTTGAAAAAATAGGCAAAAGGACAGAATTTGCAGTTAAACACCTTGGGAAGAACCTGTACAAGTCAGGAGGGAACTGGAGGGTTACAAAAGCCGATTCTATCCAGGTTAATATGCTGATCTATTCCACAGAAGGACAAAAAACGATTGTTACAGCCAGTTCTAAGGATAGGTCTTTAATTGGAGAATATTTTGCCAGCGTTCAGAAGGCAATAAAAAACAATGATCCCTCAGTTCTTGCCAAGTTCAAAGATGTTCAACTAGTGGATGCTGAAGGCAAAGTCCACCACTTTGAAACCGACCTTGATAAGCTCTATGAGATCCTGGAAGCCCAGGAAGAGCCAGAGTTTTTGGAAATTTATCAGCACTAAGGGGGTGAAACTATGGACAAGGAAACTTATCAAAAAAGTTTGAACAAACAGAAGAGAAATGGGAGCCCTTCTCTTTGCTGTGTTGTCTGTGGGGAAGATGATCCAGAAGTTATTGAAATGCATCATGTCTATGGAAGGAGCAATTCAGACAAGGTTCAGTCTCTCTGCAAAAACTGCCATTCCAAGATAACAAAGGAACAGAATAAGTTCAGCCCAAAAGTTAGGTCTAAAAACGCTTCTCCTGAACAAAAGAGAGCCTTTCAGTTAGTTTCTATTGGTGCTTTACTGAAAGAATTAGGAACTCAGCTAATTGATCTTGGAAATGAGATGGTGCAAAATGTCTAAAGTTGCAGTCAGGGGATATACTCAAAGACTTGAGAAAAAAGGAGAGTATAGGAGCTTTAGGCTTTATGATACTCCTCTGAGGCATTCAAGAGTACTGGTTTTTGATACTGAAACCACTATAGACCAGTATCAGAATTTTAAGATAGGATACTTCCAGATCTACCAAGATGGAGTTATTCAGCATGATGGTTTATTCTATGATCCAACTATCCTGAATGAAAGAGAAATAAAGATACTGGAAGCCTATTCCAAAAAGCATAACATAAGCCTGTATTCCCTGAATGAGTTCATAGACAATGTGTTTTATCCTGAAGTCTTTGAACTTAAGACCCTCTGCAATGGGTATAACCTGGCTTTTGACCTTAGCAGAATAGCCAAAAAATCAGGAGATTCAAGGGGAAGGAATAGAGGAGGCTTTACTCTTACTCTTTCAGATGATCCTTTCAACCCTCCTATAATTATCCGAAAACTTGGATACTCTAACAACTTTAAGTTTACCACAACCAAGCAGAACAAGGGAGAGAGTCATTTCTCAGGCTATTTCCTAGATACTCAAAGGTTGGCTGAAGTTCTCCTTCAGGAAAGGCGTATTTCCCTTGAAAAAGCCGCAGAAAGGCTCAATACTCCTGTTAAGAAAATGAAAGGAATTGAACATGGAAAAGTTACTGAAAAGTATATTGATTATCTGATAAAAGATGTTGAAACTACTCAGGCTGTGTATGAAAAGCTTGTTAAGGAGCTTGACGTTTACCAGATCCATATACCCATAACAAAAATCTTTAGTGAGGCTTCCATTGGGAAATATGCTCTTGAGCAGTTAGGGGTTAAACCTTTCCTAGAACTGAATCCAGATTTTCCAGATTCAGTTATCGGGAACATGATGACTTCTTATTATGGGGGAAGAACAGAATGTAAAATCAGGAAAGAGCCAACAAAGGTTACAGTTCTTGATTTTACAAGCATGTACCCTACAGTTACAATGTTAATGAACCTCTGGAAATACATCATAGCTGAAAGCCTGGAAATTCAGGACATTACAGAAGAAACAAAGATATTTATTTCAAAACTGAAGCTTTCAGACCTTCAGAAACAGGATACATGGAAAAAGCTTGTTGTTATGGTCAAGATTCAGCCTGATAATGATATTTTGCCTGTAAGAATGGATTATAAAGGGAATAATACAGGGTTTAACGTAGGAATCAATTATCTGAGTTCTGCCTCTGAGATGTGGTATTCTTTACCGGATGTTATAGGCTCATACCTTCTTACTGGTAAGGTTCCAAAGATCATAGAGGCTATAAAATTTGTTCCTGAAGGCGTACAGAAGGGGTTAAGGAAAAACAGGGTTCTTGGAATTGATATTGACCCATCAAAGGATAATATTGTTCAGGTTCTTGTAGAAGAGAGGCAGAGGATTAAGCAGGAATTGAAAAAGATCGATAAAAATGATCCTGAATATCAGCATCTATCAAGCAGAGCCCAGGCTATCAAAATTCTTGTAAATGCCCTCAGTTATGGAATCTTTATTGAGCTTAACCCAGAAGATAAGAAAAGTGATTTTCAGGTTTATGGGCTTGAGAATTTTGTTACAAAGGAAAACAGGTTTGAGAAGTCAGGCAAGTATTTTCATCCTCTCCTGGCTGTTATGATTACTTCAGGAGCCAGGCTTTTCTTAACAATGGCTGAAGCCAGGTTAAAAGAACTTGGAGCTATTCACGCTTACATGGATACTGATTCTGTGTTTGTGCCTCCTGAAAAGGCTCAGAAGCTTGTAGAGTTCTTTCAGCCTCTTAACCCCTATAAAATTGATATTCCATTGCTTAAGCCTGAGAAAAAGGATCTATGGTTTTATGGAATTGCTTCTAAAAGGTATGCTCTGTACTACTATGAGAATGAAAAAATCAGATTCATGGAAGATGAAAGGTCTTACAAGCTTCATGGGCTTGGGCATTTAACAAACCCATTTCCTAATTCAGTTGAGGATTGGCAGGCTGAAATCTGGCAGGATATTCTGAAACTTCATTATGGGCTGATTACTGAAAGGGATATTGAAGAAAAATATTCTAACCTTTATGCAATTTCTAGGCTTACTGTTAGTACTTCCAATGTATTGAACAGGTTTAAGAAACTGAATGAGGGGAAAAACTGGAAAGACCAGATTAAGCCTTTTAACTTCTTCCTTGTAGGATTCCAGGCAGTTGAAGAAGATTATAAGGCTGTCAAGCCTCTGGCTCCATTTACTAAAGACTATCAGAAGATAGTTTATGAGCCATTCATTGATTATGAAAAAGGAGAAGTTAAGGAAGGATCTCAATATTTCAAATCATTGAGCAGGACGATTTTACAATATGTTGAACATCTTGAAAATAAGTTTGATGGGAATATTGGGGTTTTAGAGAGAAGACATATTCAAGCTGATGGGTTAGTTTACATTGGGAAAGAAGCCAATAATATTGAGGATCAGCCTTTGGATGTTACCAAATCTCAAGTTTTCATTAATGAGGAAGAGATTAAACAAAAAATTTTAAACATAAGCCCAAAAGAAGCTAGGGAATTTGGAATAAAATACCGGAGCACTTTAAAAAAGATAAAGGATAAGATAATAAAAGATGGGAAAATCAATATGAAAACTAAAGAAGTAAAGAAATTAATTTCTCTCTTTTGAAGGATAATGAACTATTCCGAACTTTGAAACAATTAGGGTTTTTATTCATCAAGAGATTGAGAACAAATTTTAAAATATTAGTAAGATGGATATATCTTTCAATTGGTGCAAGAAATGGTTGATCTAATCAGATTGGATTGTTTTATAGAGTTATTCTGGCATTATTTTGAAAAGTGGTTCGATACAGACTTCTTTTTATGTGAATCTTGTGTCGATGATTTTCAGATTAAATGGGCCGGAATTAACTTATTGGACGAGCAGTTTTTAAGTACTAGTTTAGATTCTTTTTATTCAGGATCACATTTAGTAGATGTCTATTCTTTTTCAGAATTCAAGGGGTTTGTAGAAGAAATAACCTGCCCATATTGTGGAAGTAGCTTAAAATCTAATTCTTATATTTGGCCTTATATTTTAACAATAGATCTTGGTGAATTTTCAGAGGAGATTAATGATATTGCTGAAATAGCTAAAAAAACTCCTTTTATGCTTTTATCACATCCATTTGCTGAAAAGATATATGAATTAATCAAAGAAATATCAAAAGAAACCTCTGAATTAATCTTCGACTTTAATTTATATAGATGTAGAAAATTAGCTGAAACTGGCAGTCTTTATTCTTGTGATGAATTAGGGGCTGTTCCAGATAATAAAGCGACAGAAGGTAGATTCAATCATACAGGGTATGGATTCTTATATGTGGCTACAACAGAAGATGTCAGTTGTAGTGAAGTGAGATCAAATGAAAAATACCCAGTTTGTATGGCAGAAATCAATTTCTTGAAGCCTTTAAAAATATTAGATTTAACAGACCTAGAGGGTTGCAAACTTGACAACGAATTATATAAAACCCTTATTTGTTCGTCATTAATATATAATACTCCAAAAAGTAGAGAATGGGATAGACCTGAATATGTTTTTACTCGTTTCCTCGCAGATTGTGCTCTTTGTGCTGGTTTTCAAGGCATTAAATATAGAAGTAGATATGGTCGTAAAGGCGGAGATAATTTTGTAATATTTAAAGACAAAACAGATATAAATTTCCAATGGAAATCGATATATGAAATAGAAAGAATATATTTAAAAGAATAACGAGATTTGTTAAAGAGCTTTCCATAAAACTATTTTTTATTTTTAAATCATTAAGGTTTTATAACAATATATCTCACACTTAAGTATAAAACTGGTCTTATTTTTAGACACAATTATAAAAATATGAATTAATTTTGGTTAGGGCAACTTTCAAAGATTAGTGTTTGCTCATTATCTCAAAAAAACGTACTCTTTTTATTAAACTTGATTTATAAAAACTATTTATGTTTAAGCGTGTCAACTTTTGAAAAATGGGTACTGTAGAAATTTTTCAGTAGCGTACACTTTTTTTGAGATACCTATATCCCCGCACTAAAGTTATGGGATATAGGTAACTCAAAAAAACGCAACGCTGTTTTGTAAGGAATTTGCACAACCGTTTTATTTTCAAAAGTTGCCTCAACTAAAAAACTCTTTTTCTACAATTTTTGATTTAATAAGTTAATATAAATAAATAGTTAGTTGGGTGAGAGTAATAATAATGCATCAAAAATAGGACCAAGTTCGAGGAAGGACGAAGCTTGAGAATTCAGATGGATTTTTAGAACGTTGAACTTTGAACGTAGCAGTAAATTAATAGGCACAACTCATTAAATGTTTTTAGTTAATTGTTAAAAAATAAGAGAAGTTAAAAAATAAACGTGACATATATTATAAGTATATGTGAACTGTCCCTAAGCTAAAGACCTGGACGTTCATGCTTCTTTATATAAAAAAAGGAGTATTGCACCCCTCAATTGTAAATTAACTCTAATTCAGGGGTATAGGTGAAGATAGAATCAAATACACCATGCAAAATACCATCTCCATCTGGACCGTCAACACTACTCCTGCTGTCATCTGAATCATAAGCCAGGTGCGTATAATCAACAGCCTTATTATCATTGTTATAAACATGAGGATTATCATATGCTCCTGTTGCATCTGAGTGAACCCAACGGCTTCCATCCCATATCTCATTAAATTGATGAGATATAGTAGGTTCTCCGGGTTCCACTAAATTACATGCAATAGTCCTTGCTGGTACACCTAAAGCTCTTGCAAAATCACTATTTAATACAGAAAATTCATCGCATATTCCTTCATAACCATTCTCAATTATCCAATCATCTGATCCAGTTAATGTTGGGTCTAATGCAGATATATTGTATTCCATTACACCATCAACATATAGAACAATTTTACGTCCTGTAGTATAAGGAGTAGATGTATTATCTCCAGCTTGAGCTGCTAATACAGATATTTCATATTCGTTATGATGATGGAGGTCAGTCAGTTGCAAATTTCTGCCATTATCAGGGTCTTCAAGATACCCTACATTATTATTGTAGACTTCAACAAAGGGTGCACTGACGGTTGGAGCACTTGTTAAATAAACGCTTGAATTGACCACAACGTAATTTCTTATAGTTATTGACTTGCTACCCACAGTTGTGAATAAATCAGGATCTACATAAAATGGAAGGGAAATTGTAACTTCTTCACCTGGTAAAAGGTTTACGTAATTTCTTGCCCAGCCATTCGAATCTTCATAAGAATAAAGCATAACAAATCCATTAGCAGCAACTGTGCCATAATTTTTTATTGTAATTTGATTGGCTGCAGATTCATTCTGAATCCATCTCCAGTCACAAGTAGCACCCGTAACAACAACATTTGGTACCACTGTCTTTATAGAGTATTCGGAAGAGTCAGATATTGCCTTATTTTTTGAAGTTGACCAAACCATAACTATTTTATCATCCTTGATTGTGACATTTTCAGGCGAATTACTTTTTACCGAAACATCTTCGATCCCACTTATTAAGAACATTCCTTCTGGAGCATTAGCATTTATTTGAGCTATTTTTTCAGGTGTAAGTGGTTTTTTAATTAAATTTTCTTTTTCATCTTTTTCAATTTCTATTCTGAGTTTTTCCCGTTCTTCTTCGCATTTTTCAAACCAGTCGTCAGGTAATATTGGAGTACTATTTCCAAAAATTGCAATTAGTTCTTCTGGCGTTGAAACTTTTCCGGAATATAGGTCAATATTGTAATTTTGATCTTCATCTTCCTCTACTGCTGCTCCTAATCCTATCATATTGATTAGTAGGAGTACTAGAAGTATCTTTAATTTCATATTTTTACCTCTATTATTTTCTGTAATTCTGAATCATATTCACAAAATAATGGAGTTATTTGAGATCGATGCGCGAGTTATTTATCAAGAAGCAGAATCATTAAAGCTAAGTCTTAAACGCAAAGCTAACATAATTGTGCTTCTTGATATACATCTTAGAGATATTTTGTGGAGTTCAGATAATCTGAAAAGTAGATTTGAACTTCATATGATCATCTTTGGCAATGTATTTATAAATTTTACGGCAAATGTCTTAAATTAATCTTTTTTTGGAATCATTTTAATGTCTATAATTATTTTCTAATTTTGATTGTTTGATGTTCTGGCCATAAAATATATAAGATCATAGATGCCGCAAGAAGTTCCAATGTAAAACTATAAGAAAAGATATGAGTAAATATTGTATCCTCTTCAAATTGTATGGGGAAAAATAAGTTTCACAGATTTGCTGGAAAATTAAAAATTTAGCCAGGTATAAAAAACATACTTGGGAGACACAATCAACTTCATAAATGTATGACAAAATTATTGTATATTTTTCGGGGTAGAAAATTCCCCCTTGAATTTGAAGAGGATACTAAATATTATCTTATATCCTGCCTTCGGCAGGTAAACCTATAGCTTAATATTATTAATTTTATATCTCTTTCCTGGTTTTCCCATGGCAGATAAAAAAGCTCAGGATAGATTCAATAATTATCTTGTTACAAATGAAGAGAAGGAAACGAATATTTACTCACAGGGTATATATCAGATTCCAGATAGCGCTAAGGAATATAGCAGAGTAACATTAACCAGAAGGTGGTATGATAAATGATACTTTTAAGCTCCAAATTCTAATATAGACATATCAAAAATTACTTGATTTTGAACTATATCACAGAATTTTACAAAGAGATACAAAATCTAATTTACTTGTTACAATCCTTATTGATACCGTTTTACAATTTTACAGGTGAAATTTACAATTTCCCTTGATATCGTTTTACAATTTTACTGTAAAATTTACAATTTCTCTTGATACCGTTTTACTATTTTACTGTAAAATTTACAATTTTACACTTTTCAGTAAAAACATACATATTTTTACTTTTGACCTGAAACAAGAGCTTCCCATTTATTCACCCTGTCCAGAACATGGCTGTTAAGAGTAAACGGTTTATCTGACTTTGCATTCTGCTTCATATAATGCAATGTGCCTTTAGAAAACCCTAATTTCTTCCAATCAACATAAGAAATGTTAAGAATCTTTTGCCTTATAACATAAGAATCAATCCTCTCTATTTCATATTCAGGCTTAACGAAATCCAGTTTTTCCTTTTTGCTAGTAAGATAATGGGCTAATTCCCTTACTTTCAGAAAGATAACATAACTCCAGGTGCTTTCCTTTCCCTGGTAACTTACCTTTTTATTCAGCATATTGGAAAACTCATTAACAATCTTCCTGGCTCCACTAGGCTTTAGCCTCAGATTGTAATTCTCTGTCCTTATGAAATCTTTAGTTTCCATAGCTCCACTTTCAACAAGGCTGATAACTGCCAGATCCACAAGGAACCTGAAAGGTTCCTGAAGGTCATAGGCTAAACTGTTTTTACTTGGGGCCATTTCATGCAAAAAGCCTACATGAACATCCAGACCCACAGAATTAATGGCTCTCAGGCATTCAGATTCAAGAAGAGAATAGCCATAATTCAGCATAGTGTTTACCATATCCCCAGACCCTACAGGTCTTCTGTACTGGTCTATCCTGGAACAAAAATCATATTCCTTTGGAACCGCCTTTGAAAACTCATTCCAGTATTTCCAGGCTAACCCTCCCTCTATACCCATAAGCTCCCTGATGCTCTTTATATCTCTCAACTTTGTAAGTTCATCCGAAATATCATATTTAATTTCAGGGTATCTTTGGCTCAGGAAATCAAGAACAGTCTTGGACTTGTCAAATTTAGCCTCAATAATTTTCTTTGCTATCTCAAGCCTTGCGTCCTGATTCTCAAAAGCGTGATACTGAGCAAACTTTGTTTTTACATTGGTACTTTCAGGAGGAAGCATTGTAGTAAGGAGCTTTCCATTCCAGTTGAGAATAGTGACCTGGACATTGTGCTTAATTAGCCATCTAACAGCCTCTAAGGTCAGGTTTCCACTTTTCCCATAAATGATAATGCTGTAAATGTCGATCCTTTTTGGAGCAAATATGTATTCTTGAGGCTCTTCAGTAGTTGAAAACCTTCCATCCTTAATATGAAGCTTGGCTCCATCAACGTGCATATTTATGCCGTGACCATTCAAAAGAAGAAGCTTCACCAAGAATCATCCTCCTTCTTTCCTGTAGTATAAGGGTTTTTATATAAACCCAAATTAATTAGAGCATCAGTTCTTATATTGGAAACAAACTGTGAAGCATACTCTTTTCCTTCTATTGCTAGCTCTTCTTCTAGCTTGTAAAGTTCTTCTCTGTGTTCCTCAATAAGATTGGCTGTGTATTCTGTATTGTAAACATTTTCTACAGAAAAAGGATCCTGTAGGGTTCTTGCATCTTCCATAAACCTTTCAATTACAGCCTTATGCCCATAATGCCCAAGAAGATAGATGATGTGAGTTCTAAGGTTTACATGGGTTGAAACAGGGACAGGATATTTATCTAGCAATTTTACTAACAAGTCAATTGTTTTTGCTTTATTCGTTGGCTCAATATCTTTTTTCAAAATATATCTGTCTAACAAGAGCAATAACTTATCAGCAAGCTCATCATCTATGTTTCCTTTATCAATGTTTTTATCAAACTGAGCTACAACTAGATCCAGTTGTACAGGAGTTAAAACATAAGTTTGTTCATAACGGGCAATCTCTTTTAAAGCCATTTTTTGCTTCATGGGCTCTTCTGAATCAAGCCGTTCTAAGATCTTATCCATATGCTCTGTTATTTTGGATATATCTTTCAAGGTAAGATAACTGGCGTTTTTATCAGTATCCTCTATTCCTAATTTCCCAAAATCGGAATACTCCAGCCGTATAATCATACCTTGATTCTTTAGTTTGTCTAATTTACGGTTTATACTTTTGAGGCTATATCCAAGTTCATTTTTATGTATTTCCATGAGGTCTTTTATGAGTTGCCGCCTTCTTGCATACCCTTTTTGCGTAAGATATCGCTTTACTTCAGTGTCAAAATCATACTCTTTCTTTTTCATATTGATCCCAAGTATATATAAAATATACGTCAAACTTGTACTTAAAGTTATACTCAATTCTGTACAATACCTAGTAATGCATACTGTTTATTGTGAGTTACATGAATACAAAAGATACAAAAGACAGAGTATTGATAACGTTATCTCCTTACCTTAAGGAGAAATTGGTACAGAAGGCAGAAAAATACGGATGTTCTCAGGCTGAAGTTATGAGAACAGCTTTTATCAGAATGATGGAGGCTGAAAGATGAGCAGACCAAGATTTTCCAAAGAATGTAGAACCTATGGAGAATGGCTCAAGGCTCAGTCCAGAGATACAAAATATGCAAAAGAAATCATCAGGAAACACAAGTTTTTCCCTGATCGGAGCCTCAGCCAACTTAGAAAACTCAAGATCGGAGATTTTGATCTAAGCCAGGTAGCCTGGAAAACTCTTTCAGCCCAGGATAAGAGAGATAGAACCCTATCTCTTCAAATTTCAAGGAAAATGTGAAAAGGAGAAAACCTTTCTTCTGTACTTGAAAAAATAGGCAAAAGACCCGAATTTGCAGTCAAGCATCTTGGAAAGAACCTGTACAAGTCAGGAGGAACCTGGAAGGTCACAAAAGCCGATACTATCCAGGTCAATATGCTGATCTACTCCACAGAAGGACAAAAAACGATTGTTACAGCCAGTTCTAAGGATAGGTCTTTGATTGGAGAATATTTTGCCAGTGTTTACAAGGCTACAAAAAACAATGATCCTTCTGTTCTTGCCAAGTTCAAGGATATTCAAATAGTGGATGCTGAAGGCAAAGTCCACCATTTTGAAACTGACCTTGATAAGCTCTATGAGATCCTGGAAGCCCAGGAAGAGCCTGAATTTTTGGAAATCTATCAGCATTGAGGAGGGGAAACTATGGATAAAGAAGCATATAAGAAAACTTTGAACAAACAGAAGAGAAACCGAAAAACTTCTCTTTGCTGTGTTATCTGTGGGGAAGATGACCCAGATGTAATTGAAATGCATCATCCCTATGGGCGGAACAATTCAGACCAGGTTCAGCCTCTCTGTAAAAACTGCCATTCCAAGATAACAAGGGAACAGAATAAGCTAAGCCCAAAAGCCAGATCTGGGAATGCCTCTCCTGAACAAAAGAGAGCTTTTCAGATTGTATCTATCGGTGCTTTACTAACAGAATTAGGAACTCAACTAATTGATGTTGGAAATGAGATGATGCAAAATGTCTAAAGTTGCAGTCAGAGGATATACTCAGAGGCTTGAGAAAAAAGAAGGATACAGGAGCTTTAGGCGTTATGATACTTCTCTCAGGCATAACAGGGTACTGGTTTTTGATACTGAAACCACAACCGACCAGTATCAAAATTTCAAGATCGGATACTTCCAGATTTACCAGGATGGAGTTATTCAGCATGATGGTTTATTCCATGATCCAACTACCCTTAATGAGAGAGAAATAAAGATACTGGAAGCCTATTCAAGAAACCATAACTTAAACCTGTACCGCTTGGATGAGTTTATAGACAATGTATTTTATCCTGAAGTCTTTGAGCTTAAAACCCTCTGCAATGGGTATAACCTGGCTTTTGATATAAGCAGGATAGCTAAAAGATCAGGAGATTCAAGAGAAAGGAACAGAGGAGGCTTTACCCTTACCCTCTCAAAGGATCCCTTTAAGCCTCCTGTAATCATCAGGAAGCTTGGCTATTCTAACAGCTTTAAGTTTACCACTACCAAGCAGAACAAAGGAGAGAGCTATTTTTCAGGATATTTCCTGGATACTCAAAGGCTGGCTGAAGTTCTCCTTCAATCAAACCATATTTCCCTTGAGAGAGCAGGAGAGAAGCTTAACACGCCTGTTCAGAAGATGAAAGAGGTTAAGCATGGAAAGGTTACTGAAAAGTATATTGAATATCTGGTAAAGGATGTTGAAACCACCCAGGCTGTATATAAGGCACTTGTTAAGGAGCTTGACGTTTATCAGATCCATATACCCATAACAAAGATCTTTAGCTCTGCTTCCATTGGAAAACATGCTCTCAGCCAGTTAGGGGTTAAGCCATTCTTGGAAATGAATCCAGAGTTTCCAGATTCAGCTATTGGAAACATGATGACTTCCTATTTTGGGGGAAGAACAGAATGTAAAATAAGGAAGGAGCCAACAAAGGTTAATGTTCTGGATTTTACAAGCATGTATCCCACAGTTACAATGGAAATGAACCTCTGGAAATACATCATAGCTGAGAGCCTGGAAATTCAAGACATCACAGAAGAAACCAGGGAGTTTATCTCAAAACTGAAGCTTTCAGACCTTCAGAAACAGGATACATGGAAAAAGCTTGTTGTTATGGTCAAGATTCAGCCTGATAATGATAATTTACCTGTAAGGATGGATTACAAAGGAAATAATACAGGGTTTAACGTAGGAATCAATTATCTGAGTTCTAACTCTGAGATGTGGTACTCTTTACCGGATGTTATAGGCTCATATCTCCTTGCTGGCAAGGCTCCAAAGATCAAAGAAGCTGTAAAATTTATTCCTAAAGAAGTACAGAAGGGGTTAAGGAAATCCAGGATTCTTGGAGTTGACATTGATCCGTCAAAGGATAACATTGTTCAGGTTCTTGTAGAAGAGAGGCAGAAAATTAAGGAAAGGTCAAAAAAGACAGATAAAAATGATCCTGAATTTCAACATCTATCAAGCAGAGCCCAGGCTATCAAGATCCTTGTAAATGCTCTCAGTTATGGAATCTTTATTGAGCTTAACCCAGAAGATAGGAAAAGTGAGTTTCAGGTTTATGGGCTTGAGAATTTCGTTACAAAAGAAAACAGGTTTGAGAAGTCAGGGAAGTATTTTCATCCTCTTCTGGCTGTTATGATTACATCAGGAGCCAGGCTTTTCTTAACAATGGCTGAAGCCAAGTTGAAAGAGCTTGGAGCAATTCACGCTTACATGGATACTGACTCTGTGTTTGTGCCTCCCGATAAGGCTCAGGAGCTTGCGAAGTTCTTTCAGGCTCTTAACCCTAATTGATATTCCATTACTTAAACCTGAGAAAAAGGATCTCTGGTTTTATGGTATTGCTTCTAAAAGGTATGCTTTATACTACTATGAGAATGGAAAAATCAGGTTCATGGAAGATGAAAGATCTTATAAGCTTCATGGACTTGGGCATTTAACAAACCCTTTCCCTAACTCGGTTGAAGATTGGCAGGCTGAAATCTGGCAGGATATTCTTAAACTGCACTATGGGCAGATTACTGGAAAGGATATTCAAGATAAGTACTCTAACCTTTATGCAATTTCCAGGCTTACTGTTAGTACTTCTAATGTTTTGAACAGGTTTAAAAAGCTAAATGAAGGGAAAAACTGGAAAGAACAGATTAAACCTTTTAACTTCTTTCTTGTAGGATTTCAGGCAATTGAAGAAAATGATAAGGCTGTTAAGCCTCTGGCTCCATTTACAAAAGATTATCAGAAGATAGTTTATGAGCCATTTATTGATTATGAAACAGGAGAAGTTAAGGAAGGATCTCAATATTTCAAACCATTAAGCAGAACAATTTTGCAGTATGTTGAGCATCTTGAAAACAAGTTTGATGGAGAGAGAGGGGTTTTAAAAAGGAGAAATATTCAAGCTGATGGTTTAGTTTACATTGGGAAAGAAGCCAACAGCATTGAAGATCAGCCTTTAGATATTGTTGGGGCTCAAGTTTTCGTGAATGAGGAAGAGATTAAACAGAAGATTTTGGCTTTAACTCCTGAAGAGGCTAGGGAATTCGGAATCAAACATAGAAGTACATTGAAGAGAATGAAAGATAGAGTTAAGAGAGATAGTAAGATGAACTTGGACACGAAAGAAGTAAAGAAACTTGTAAATGAATATTAATGAATTTAATATTAGATATTTATCTTTCTCTAAATAAAGAATAACTTAAATAGATTAAATTCAAACTTTATTAGGTATGTCTGACGACTTAAATGAAGAAACTAATACTTCAGATAATAAAAAAGGGAATATTGATACAAAATCTGAAGAAACTAATACTTTAGATAGTAAAAAAGAGAAAACCAACATTTACTCTCCTGAATATCAGAATGCTCTGGCAACTAAAACAATTAAAGATGCCCATAAGAGGTTTTCAGAAGTCATTTTCCCTTCAACGTTTAAGGTAATTGAAGATGCCCATAAGAGGTTTTCAGAAGTCATTTTCCCTTCAACGTTTAAGGTAATTGAAGATGCACAAAAGAGCCTTTCAGAAGTTTATTCTCCTTCAATGTTCAAGGCAATTGAAGATGCACATATAAAACTATCAAATTTAATTTCGAAAGAACTAGTTTTCGATAATTGGGTAAAAACAAATGTACAGCTTTTTGATTTTGTGAATAAACGTCTTTCTTTTGTTGATAGCGTTGATTCAAAAATTATACCTATATTACAAAAACATAATTGGTTTATAACGGTTTCATTAGAAGATGATTTCATTTTGAACTTTTCACGAACAATCGAAAACCCTTCAGGAAAATTGGGAAAAGAAATACGTCAAGAGTTTATTAACTACTTTTCAAGAAATAATTTTGAGAAATTAGCCTCTATGATTGAATCTTGGGAAGAGAACACTTTATTCAAACCAAGAATGAAGATATTTAGAGATAGTTATAATCTATTGAAACACTCTCACAATAGTTATAATCCTTCAAACTTTTTGATTCCAACATTAATTTCTCAAATAGATGGCATTCTCACAGATTACCTTATTCAAAATGAATTTACCATTATACAAAAAGGAAAGGGTTTAGTTTGGACAGACAAAATGAACAAGAATAATTGGAGAATTAGTAATCGAAACAAAATTTTCAAAGATATATTTGACCCAAATATCATTGAATATTCATTGCCCAATGGTTCGATGTCGTCGGCAGCTTTAGGAATAGGGAATAATTTTATTCTTAATACTCTTTTTCAAACAGCTTACACAAAACAAAAGCTTGAAAACCCCTTTGGACTAAGTAGACATAAGATAATGCATGGCGAATATGTAAAGTATGGAAGAAAAGATCATTTAATTAGGACATACCTTATGTTAGATTTTTTGTTTGGATTAGAAAATGTTGATTACAATGAACTCAGCACATGAATTAATTAGATCTTAAACTGAAAATGTTAAACCCAAAAAAATTTAAACCAATTATTTAATATGAATTATAATAATAAACTAATTTTTAGTGATGTAACTTTTGAAAATATACGGTTGTGCATAATCAGTACACACGCGTTGCGTTTTTTTGAGTTACCTATATCCCCGCACTCTTCTTTTGGGATATAGGTAACTTAAAAAAACGCAACGCTGTTTTGTGAGATTTATGCACAACCGTATATCTAAAAGTTCATTTGACTAAATATCGCTCTGTTTTTTATAAAGAATAAATAATAAAAATTCCGTTTTTGTACGCTGTTTTGCAGTATATAAATTTCCAAAAGGGGATTACTTTCAAATTTTTATTAACAAAGACTAAACAACTTTTTATATTTTAATATGTTAAAAATAAATAGATAATTTATGAAGGATGAAATTTTTTTATTAGATTTGATTAGTCATCGTAGACTTAAGAAAACGTCGGGTACATATAAGAAATTATATAAATATGCAATATGCGGTATCTTTATAAACATTATCTATGGGAAACATTATACAGATATGCAATGTGATAATATACGATTTTTAATATCGTTCTTAAAATCCCCCCCTAAAAAAACAGATGTTGATTTAGTATTCAAAATTATCTCAACAAATGTTAATTCAAGTCTAGAAAACTCCCATTTCAAGAAGCCATACGATAATATATTTTTGGGTAATGTAATCACTTTCTTAAGATGTAGATTAAAAGAAATAGACAACAATGAAATCTCTTTATTTCAAATAAAGGAAATTTCTCAAATTTTTGATGTCAACAAATATTATGGAATATCTTGCTTAACCGATCACCATTGGGTGCAGTTCAGCTTGGATCAACCTATCACTGTAACATTTCCTGAATATATACTTTTTAATGATTTGAAAGTGCAATGGAATTATTATCTGGATGTAAGAACAAATTTGTCAAATTCCCAGACGGATATAAAAGATATGCAAGATAAATATGAGTATCTCAAAGATAACCAAAACAGACATGATTCTTATTCATTAGGAGCTCTTCATAGGACTTTAATCATTTTGTGTGTAAGCTTTGTTGAAGCGTATCTTTATGATCTTTTATTATCAATAACAGAAAATTTGTCTTATAATGAAAATATTAACTTAGATATGAATAAAAGAAAAATTCAAGATAAAGAAATCGTTGACCGAGTTCTTTTTAAGCTTTTTCCTAACATAAAAAATGATGCTAAGATTGGAGAATTGTTTACTAAATATAAAGAAGTTATTAATATCCGCGATAGGTACATACATGCTTCTGCATTTATCGACCCCTCTTCTAAAGAATCAGAATTAAAACCATTGCTCAAGTTAAATGAAAAATCATTAGTAGAATCATTGCAACTTTCAGTTGATTTTGTAAAAAAAATTAATGAATTGTTACCTGAAGAATTAAAAATATTATATTGGATGGATTCTAATAAAACTGATGAAAACTACAATACGGCAATCAATTTCAATAACTTTTCAAAGTTGACATTGATAAATAGTAAATCGCATTTCAATCAAAGAGACTACTATAATCCATAAATCTTAACCAATATTTTTACTTTTATTTGAGAAAATTAGAACTTAATATTTTCTTCATCTCTTTCGTATTTAAAAAAGTCCCCTTCCCTTACTCCACTTTTCATTTTTTTCAGCATACTCCTGTAATAAATCTTAGTTTCTCCAACCTTTCCCTCAAATTAACTTTTGTACCTCTTTAGTTTTTAAACTTATCCCCCCATAATTTATAATCCTATCTTTCATCCTTTTCAAAGTGCTTCTATGCTTAATTCCTAGTTTCCTTGCCTCTTCAGGGGTTAAAGCCAAAATTTTCTGTTTAATCTCTTCCTCATTGATGAAAACCTGAGCCCCTGTTACATCTAAAGGCTGATCTTCAATGCTGTTGGCTTCTTTCCCAATGTAAACTAAAACATCAGCTTGAATATTTCTCCTTTTTAAAACCCCTCTCTCTCCATCAAACTTGTTTTCCATATGCTCAACATATTGCAAGATGGTTCTGCTTAATGGTTTGAAATATTGAGATCCTTCCTTAACTTCCCCAGATTCATAATCAATGAATGGCTCATAAACTATCTTCTGATAATCCTTAGTAAATGGAGCCAGAGGCTTAACAGCCTTACTATTTTCCTCAATTACTTGAAATCCTACAAGGAAGAAGTTAAAAGGTTTAATTTGTTCTTTCCAAGTTTTTCCCACATTCAATTTCTTAAACCGGTTCAAAACATTGGAAGTGCTAACAGTAAGCCTGGAAATTGCATACAGATTAGAATACTTATCCCCAATATCCCTTTCAGTAATCAGCCCATAATGAAGTTTAAGAATATCCTGCCAAATTTCAGCCTGCCAATCTTCAATTGAGTTAGGAAATGGGTTTGTTAAATGCCCAAGCCCATGAAGCTTATAAGACCTTTCATCTTCCATGAACTTGATTTTTTCATTCTCATAGTAGTATAGAGCATACCTTTTAGAAGCAATTCCATAAAACCAGAGATCCTTTTTCTCAGGTTTAAGTAATGGAATATCAATTAGGGTTAAGAGCCTGAAAGAACTCTGTAAGCTCCTGAGCCTTATCAGGTGGCACAAACACTGAATGAGCCTATCCCGAAACTAATATTATGTTGAAATTATATATTTAATATTATGTCCTTTCAGGAAATCGATGATGATCTGTGGAAATCCATAGAACCTTATCTTCCTCCACAGAAACCACATACAGGACGGCCTCATGCAGACTTAAGGAAGTTAATGAATGGAATCTTGTATGTCGTTACAACAGGTTGTACTTGGAAAGATGTTCCTCGTATCTATGGCTCTAAGTCAACAGTTCATAGATTTCATCTCTACCTGTGTGAACATGGTACCTATCAGAAGATTTTCAATGAACTTTTAAACAAAGGTTATGACTTGAAGAAAATAGATCTTTCTCATTGCTTTACTGATACAAAGGATGTTCCTGCTAAAAAAGGGGAAACATCGGTTATGATGGCTACAAGAAAGTAAAAGGAGTAAAAATAAGCGTTTTAGTAGATTTAGAGGGGCTACCCCTCTCTATTATTGTTGTTCCTGCAAATGAGAATGACTCCACGCTTTATGTACCTACACTTAA
>NZ_JJOY01000044.1 GCF_000979455.1 Methanosarcina sp. 2.H.T.1A.6 | reverse complement strand
TTCCTATCGTTTACCGATTTTCCGTTGCTCCTAATCGGTGATCTGGTCAACCAGGGCTTGTTAGACAAGCCCCTGAGTCTTTAGCTCAGGGGTAGTTGACTTCAGGATGTCATAACCGACTTCCTCAAGGGCTCTTGTTGCATTTTCCATGTATGTTTCCCTTACCAGGATGTAATCAGTATCATATGTTGAGACTGCAAATATACTGATGTCCTGCTCAGCCAGAACCCCGCTGATTCCTGCAAGGATTCCTGTCAGTCCGAAGTCCAGAGGCCCTTCAACTTTCAGGCAGCTCCATCCCTTTTCAACCAGGGCACCTGCAGGAATATTTTCAGGGATACTTCTTTCCTGGCAGACGACCGAGAGCTCTTCAGGGGTTTGCGTAATCGATAAGAAACTGCTTCCATACACCCATTCAGGAATTTCAGAGCCTGTTTCCAGCTTGCAGATTCCAAACCTGCCTTCAAGGACACTTAAAGTGAGTTTATTTTGCTTCATACAGGATTCCTCTTTTGTCTTTTCTATTAAGACATTTTACCTCAGACTATGGTCCTGGTCTGGATTTCTGTTCCATTTAGCACTCCAGGCTCCAGGAATTATTATTCTTATCTCAGGAAGCGCCAACATCAATATTTAAGACCAACCGCGAACAAATACTTAGTTAAATCCGTTTCTTTATCTTTTGATCTTTATCTTTTAAGCTTTATTTCTAACCGGGGCTGGCTTGAATGGAACTGCTGGGTATCGATATACTTAAAGTTTTGACGGGGATCGACGGATTTGTCTGGGGGCCACCCCTTCTGATTTTGCTGGTGGGGACGGGGATTTTCCTGACCATGGGCCTGGGGTTGATCCAGGTCTTCAAACTGCCGCTTGCTCTCAAATATGTCCTGAATTCAAGAAAATTTGAGGCGGGAGTTCTGGGGGACGTCTCAAGCTTTGCTGCGCTCAGTACTGCACTTTCGGCAACGATCGGGACCGGAAACATCGTGGGGGTTGCAACTGCAATCAAGACCGGGGGGCCCGGAGCTCTTTTCTGGATGTTTCTTGCGGCTTTTTTCGGGATGGCTACCATGTATTCCGAAGCCCTCCTGGCAGTCAAATACAGGACAGTTGACGCAAACGGGCAGATGTCAGGAGGGCCGATGTACTATATTAAAAACGGGCTGGGTCATAAAAAGTACAGCAAAATTCTTGCTCCTCTTTTTGCCATCTTCGGGGTAAATGTGGCCCTTTTCGGGATAGGGACCTTTCCTCAGGTAAATGCCATCGTGGACTCGGCCCGGATCGCCTTTGATATCCCCGAAGTCCTGAGTGCAGCCGTGCTGAGCCTGCTTGTAGCTTTTGTGACGCTTGGCGGGATCAGGAGGATTGCAGCCGTAGCCCAGTTAATGGTGCCTTTCATGGCAATTGCGTATGTGCTGGGCTGTCTGATTATTATCGGGCTGAACCTTGACAAAATCCCTGCAACCTTTTCTCTGATCCTCAATTCCGCCTTTACAGAAACCGCAGCCAGGGGCGGCTTCCTTGGAGCCGGTGTGATGCTTGCAATCCGGATGGGAATTGCCCGTGGGATCTTTTCAAACGAAGCGGGACTCGGGAGTACGCCCATTGCAGCTGCAGCCGCCAGGGTCAAAGAACCGGCAAAACAGGGCTTAATCTCCATGACAGGGACCTTTTTCGATACGATCGTCGTCTGCCTCATGACCGGAACTGTGCTGATCATGACGGATTCCTGGACAGGGGACCTTGCTGGAGCCTACATGACCAGCTACGCTTTTTCAACCGTGCTTTCAGACCTCGGAAGCTACATCGTGACTCTGGGCCTGATCTTCTTTGCCTTCACAACCATTATAGGATGGAACTATTACGGGGAACGCTGCACGGAATTCCTCTTCGGGGTCAGGGGGATTCTTCCATACAAGATTCTTTACATCCTCATTGTTGCCTCAGGAGCCTTCCTGACCCTTGACATCATCTGGGTCTTGGCAGACATCGTAAACGGGCTGATGGCTATCCCGAACCTGATAGCCCTCCTTGCGTTGAGAAAGGTCGTTGTAGCCGAGACCAGGAAGTATTTTGAAGCCCTGAGTTGAGGACCCGAGAGCTGAAAACCGATATCACGCCGCCTGAACATGAGACCTGAAGTTCGGACGGGGCAGGGAAGAATACAACCTGATGAAGGTTGCAAATAAAGTGTAACGGTTATAAGCCCTTCCTGCGGATTATTACATAAAAATCACCTGTCCAGAAAAGGATTGTTACCCATGAAGTCCACCCATCAAGAAACAAATTCCAGGGCTGTGAAAAAGAGATGTATTAAAACAGCTACCTCCCCTGCAGCCGCCTTCCATTTTATTGCGGCCATATTGATAATTACCGCTCTCCTGACTCCCACAGCTTCTGCGGGTGTAGTTTCCGGAAATACCCATCTTGAGGTGTATGTATCGGAAATAACTCCTAACCCTGCCAGGCCCGGAGAAGACCTGCTCATAAAAATCAACATCGAAAATACCGGAAACGACCCTGCCGAAAACGTGAAAATAGGAATTGAGGAACTGGACCCCTTTATTTTTAAGTACAGCACCTCAGAGGTTTACGGTTCCGGGACGAACACCGAGCGCATCTTTCAAATTGAACAGATAAGGCAGCGAGCAAAAGTCGAGCTTAACTTCCACTTCAGGGTGGACGAAAGGGCAACGTCGGGAGTCCGCCAGCTTGAGTTCACCATAGCAGATGGGGACGGGGTGAGCTTTTCGAAAAGGATTCCGATCAGGGTGGAAGGAAACCCCGATATTGTACTCATGGGGACTGTAATCACTCCGGCAAACGGAGGGAATGCTTCTGTTGACGCCCTGATCCCGGGACAGGCATTCTACCTCCGGACGACGGTTAAGAACTCAGGGAATGGAAATGCAAAAAACGTAAGGGTTATCCTGGACTTCAACGGATCTTCCCCCATTATCCCCCTGGAAGACAATGTCCAGTTCTTTGAGTCCCTGAAAGCCGGAAGTTCTGAGAACCTGTCTTTCAAACTCCTTTTAGGCAGCAACGCAGAGGTGCAGCCCTACAAAATCCCCCTCCGGATAACAGCTTCAAATGAAGCCGGGGATTTCCAGATCAACAAGGCCCAGGAAATAGGGGTCAACGTGCTGAACCAGGCGAAAATTAACATTGCGAGCCTGAAATTCGATCCCCAAATGCCGGTGAAGGGACAGAAGGTTTCCATGATCCTCAAGCTTGAAAACGTTGGGGAAGGGGAAGCCCGCTTCGTGAAAGCCAGTCTTGATGGGCTTGAAGGCTCGGGAAGCACAGAAGCTTTCCTGGGACGCCTGAAAAAGGACGATGACGCCCCGGCAGTCTTTACTTTCATTCCGGAAAAAGCAGGAGACCAGGAAGTGACTCTGCTTGTGGAATACGAAGATGACTTTGGAAAACATCAGCTAAGTGAGGACCTGACCTTCAGTGTGGACAGACAGGAGGGGAGCATTATCCCCCTTGTGCTGGGAGCAGCCCTTATTCTTGCAGCCGCAGTTTTCTACATGAAAAAGAAAGGCAAGCTCTAAAGATCACATCTATAAATAAATCCAGAAGCAAAATAACCCAAGTAGGACGCCTGATTATGCTTGAAAAAGCGAAAGTCTCCTTCTTCCTTGCCGGCCGCTCCATAAGAAGGGGCAATAAGGGGATCACGATCTTTACGATCTTCGTGCTGACCCTGATCTTTGTACAGCTTGTGCTTTTTTCGAGCATGTTAGCAGGAGTTACGGTCCAGTTCAACAAATTGCTGGTGGACTTTCAGACCGGAAACGTAGTCATAGAGCCAAAGGAAGAGGAAAGGTATATTGAAGCTGCGTCAGCCCTCCAGAAGAAGATTGAGAGCCTATCTGAAGTCACCGGCACTTCCGCCCGCCTGAAAGCCTCCGGCGCCTTCCGCTACAAGGAAAAAGAGATGGGTGCCACGGTATACGGGGTGGACCCGACGGACGAAAGTTTTGTTACGGGGCTTGAGAGCACCATGTTAAGCGGGGAATTTTTAAGCAAACCCGATAGGGGTGAGATTATCCTGGGCAGGGAAATCTCGGGCGGCTTTGGAGCTCTGATGGACTCCCGTTCCCTGGGCGGCGTGGAAGTCGGAGACACCGTAGAAGTCACAATTCAGGGCAGAACAAAGGAGTTCCGGGTTAAGGGGATCTACAGCACCCTCTATTTCATGATAGATTCGGCCGCCTATATCAGCAGGGCCGATATGGAAGAGATGCTCGGCGTACAGGATAGGGACCTTGCCCAGGAGATAGCCGTCAGGACCACCGAAGGCACGGACGAAGCAGTAACCCGGGAAAAGCTAATCTCCCTCGGAGTCAGGGAAAATGTCCGTACCTGGAGGGAGTTTGCAGGCCTCCTGAGTTTGATCGAAGGCACGCTTGGCATGGTGAGGAACATCATGAATGCAATCGGATTGCTGATTGCTTTTGTGATCATCTTCGTGGTCATTTACGTAAACATCGTAAACAAAAAACGTCAGATCGGCGTCCAGAAAGCCATAGGGATCGAACAAAACGTTATCATAGCCTCCTTCGTCCTTCAGGCCATGCTCTACGCAGGTGCAGGTGTGATCCTCGGTTACATCCTTATGCACTACGGAATCGTCCCCTACACCGTCGCCAACCCCGTACAGGTCCCTGTTGGAGCCATCAGCCTGGAGCTGGACGACCTGGAAGCCGTAAATCGCGCTGTCCTCCTCTTCATGGCTTCGGTGATAGGCTCCGTGATCCCCGCATACAAACTGGCAAACAAAGGCCTCCTGGAATTGATCTGGGAGAAATAAGGAGGAACTGAAAAAATGGAAACCCAGAGCGAAGAAAGAATCGAAATCGGAAGGGAAACTGAATCCGGAGCCGGGATCTCCGGAACAAAATTCGATGCCATTGTAGAAGGCATCAACATCTTCCGCACCTTCAAAATGGGGGAGGTGGAAGTCCGGGCCCTCAGGGGAGTAACCGTCAGCATCCGCCGCGGGGAATTTGTTGCCATCATGGGGCCGAGCGGCTCGGGGAAGACTACGCTCTTAAACCAGCTTGGAATCCTGGACACTCCCACCTCCGGCAAGGTCATCATTGACAGCATCGATACCTCTACCCTTTCTGACAGGGAAAAAGGTAAATTCCGCCTCTACAACCTGGGTTACGTCTTTCAGGACTATGCCCTCCTGCCCGAACTTACCGCCTCTGAAAACGTTTACATCTCCCTAATGATGCAGGGAAAAAGTAAAGCAGAATACGAATCCTCAGCCGCCGAAATCCTGACGGCCGTAGGCCTCGGCGATCGCCTTTCCCAGCTCCCCTCCAAAATGAGCGGCGGCCAGCAGCAGCGGGTCTCTATTGCCCGCGCCCTTGCCCATTCCCCTAGAGTCCTTTTTGCAGACGAACCCTGCGCCAACCTGGACTCTCAGACCTCAAAGGAAGTTCTGGACCTTTTCAAGAAATTTAACACAGAATTGGGGCAAACGATCGTAATGGTCACACATGAAGACTGGCACGCTGCATATACTGACAGGGTGATCAGGTTAAAGGACGGGATGTTAGAGCAATAAATAGTGTATAGTGTACAATCAGTATTTTTTGGAATTATCATTGGATATTGAAACTGAGTCGATATTACCCTTGTATTTAAAAAAGTGAGGAAAAAATGTTTACAGAAGAAAACAAAGCAATAGTTAGCCGATTCTTTGAAGAAGGACCATCTAAGGGAAATTTGAGTGCTGCTGATGAGTTACTATCAGCTAATTTCTTTATGCATGCACCTCTTCCTGCATCTCCGGGAATCGAAGGGATGAATGAAACAATTACCACGTGCAGGGCAGCCTTTGAGCATCTCAATGTTACAATTGAATACATGGTTGCCGAGGGTGATAAAGTAGTTGCTCGCTTTACAGCTCACGGAATACATAAAGGCAATTTCATGGGTTTACCGGCTACAAGCAAACCGATAACCATGACTGGCATAGAGATCTTTCGAATTAAGGACGGTAAGATTACTGAGCTATGGGCTGAGGCTAACCTTTTAGGTCTGATGCAGCAGTTAGGAATCTTTCCTATGCCTGGAGACCAGAGTTAAATGCCATTACCTCTGCGATGCTGACTGCCGTTGGGGTTGAAGCATTTTCTCTCCAAAATGAAAGGGGGTCAGCAACAGCTGGTTTCTGTTATTCGGGCGCTTGCCCACAAGCCTATAATCCTCTTTGCTGCCCGAGTCCCGTCTCGGGAGGACGGCGTCCTTTTCGCTACGCTCAAGAGGAATAATTTAGGGGTTTTAGCAGTGAATTTCGTCCAAGAAGGCTAATTTATAGGTTATAATAGTGAGTTTCGCTCGTTCAAGCGGAGTAAATTACGATTTCTCTGACCCGTGCAACCTTATTCACTGTACCGGATCGTTCCTGTCACGCTCGACGCAGGAGAGCGGTCTTGCAAAAAAAGAGAAAAAAGCCAGAAAGTAAGAGAAAATTGGGAGCCGTTGAGAGACAAACAAGTAAAAACAACCAAACAAGTAAAAACAACCAAACAAGTAAAAACAACCAAACAAGTAAAAGCAACCAGAAAACCTGAAAGGGTGCAAACAAAACATAATTAAATTATACCTGAAAAATACTTTTTTCCGCATCTATTTTTACTTATTTCTGCCTCTTTTTCAGACTTTTTCTTTCTGCCTCTTTTTCAGACTTTTTCTTTCTGCTTCTTTTTTTTCGACGGGCCGCCAGACAAGCTGACGGGGGTACTTTAATATCTGAATTTAAAAGCGGTTTGCAGGGTCAAGGGAAGTATTTCTCAGACTTTACGGCGCAGAAATCATATCTCATTTTCCTGAGTAGGTGTCATATCTTATTTCCTGAATATGTTATCCAAAAAACAGCATGAAAAATATGCTTCTCATAGAATTATATAGTTTTTCAATTCTACAGGATATAACAGGAGATTAAAAGGGGATTTGCTGGCGCGTTACCTGGAATATTTAACATTGTATTAGCCGGGTAGTTGTCGCTTTATTACTGGATAATTTGCCTAACTAAAAATTAAAATATTAGAAAAGTTTTTTTAGTAACATCCTCAATATAATTACTAGAAATTACAACTGTGGTCTGAGATTGTATGCTTGTAGTACCTCTTCTGAATAAATATAAAAAATACCTGATGTGGTCCTATCGTACCCTTGGGTTTTTACAAATAGCCGGAAAATATTCCTTTTTGTTTTTATTGATGATTCTATTTAACCTGTATGAACTGGCTTATTATGTTCCCGGAGTGGATAAACTGAGTAAGTTCCAGGTATACCTGGGCACTTACTGGTTTAACCTCGGGTTAATGGCTGCAGGGGCAATGGTGCTGATTTTCCTTACCGGTTTAATTTCCAGGTTATTTAACAGGAGAACTAAATTTAATCTGATAAATCTCCTTGAAACCAGTTTTCCGGAACTAAAAACAAGGCTGAGTACAGCATATGATAACAGTCAGAACATCAACATAGTTACAAAGAAACTGCTTGAGGACGTGCACAGCCAACTTACCGGCATCAAAATAAAAAAAATAGTTCCGAAAAACCAGATTTTCAGATCGTTTATAATATTTCTGCTGGCTGCAGGAGCGGTCACCTTCTGCATACATGAGGGCTTCAGTTTTGATATCTCTCCCGGCCAGCTAATCGATGACCTCCGGGATAATATTTCAAACATGAATGCCAGAGCGGCTTATGAGAAAAATGAGGACGTTGTACCGGATTCCAGGTATAAGATAAAAGCTGTCATTATAAAAAATGGAGATCAGGTTGAAATGAAAATCAACCCGAGTCTGGGACTCGGGTTCACAAGCCAGATAGATGCGGATACTGAAAAAAATTTCAACGAGAGCTCGGACAGCTTTAATGAGGAATTCAAGCAGAGTCAAACCTATTCGGAAAACCTGCCCGAAGAATATGAGCCTTTGATTAAACAATATTTTGAAGCACTTTCATCCTGAATCTTTCCCCTTTATGAATCATTCTCTATGACGAAGTTATGGAATAAAGAAGGTCGGATTAAGCAAAAAGCCCTTAAAGCAGCAGAAGTGCCCGAATTTACAGCAAATGCCTGATTTATGTAAAAATAACGGAGTTTCAATATGAGAGAGTTACAGGAAATCCAGCTTGAAGATTCTGAACTTAACTTAAAACCCACATATGAAAAAGCCCCCCAGATTTTTGAGGTTATCTTTAAAGAAATTGGCAATGCTATCGTCGGCCAGAAAGAAATGGTCCGGCAGATCCTCATAGGCATGCTGTGTGAAGGGCACGTCCTCGTCGAAAGCAATCCCGGGCTCGGCAAGACACTTACTATATCCACTATTTCTCAGATCATGAGTATGAAGTTTAGCAGGATACAGTGTACACCTGACCTTATGCCTGCAGATATCACAGGGACTGACATTATCGAAGAAGACGAGAGAGGTTCAAAACACTTCAAGTTTAAGCAGGGTCCCGTCTTTGCAAACATCGTGCTTGCGGATGAAATCAACCGTGCTTCCCCAAAAACCCAGTCCGCCCTGCTCGAAGCCATGCAGGAAAAGCAGGTGACAGTGGCAAGTACGACATATCAACTGGACAGGCCTTTTTTTATCCTTGCGACACAGAACCCGATCGAAATGGAAGGGACCTATACACTTCCCGAAGCTCAGCTTGACAGGTTTTTAATGAAAATCCGTCTCGGTTACCCGGATTCAGAAGAAGAGTTTGAGATTGTAAACCGTTATGCTGAGGCTTTCAGGCCAGCTGTAAGGAGATGCATGGACAAAAATACGTTTCTTGAACTGCAGCAGATAACTCGCAGAATTCCTATATCAAACAAGCTCAAAAAATATGCAATCGATATTGTAAACCAGACCAGAAATATGCCTGAAATGATAGAAGCAGGTGCATCCCCGCGTGCTTCAATTGCACTGATCCTCTGTGCAAAGGCAAACGCGTTTCTCGATGGCAGGGGGTATGTTGATAAAGAGGATATTGACACCATGGCCCTTCCGGTTCTCAGGCACAGGCTAATCCTATCTTTTGATGCTGCAAGGAATAACATCACCAGCGATAAAATCATAGAAAAAATCCTGGAAGGCGGAAAAAAAATTATCTGATCCGGCCAGCGGAAAAAAATAGCAGAGGCAATGATCATACATGGCTGGCGTAAAACACACAATCGATACATCATTCCTGACACAACTCGACAGGTATGCGATCCCTCTCAGCAGGAGAGTTTCAGCAATTCACACGGGCAGTCACCAGTCAACCAGGACAGGGGCAGGGCTTGACCTCATTGACCATAGAAAATACAATCCGGGAGATTCATTAAAAAAAATCGACTGGAACCTCTATGCACGTACGGAAAAACTCTATATCCGCAGGTTCGAAGAAGACAAAAACCTTAACATGGTCATACTGCTTGACGCCAGCAGCAGCATGCTCTTTCCCGACGGTACGCCGAACAAGTTTGAATATGCGTCAACAATAGCCGCAGGAGTTTCTTACATCGTAATGAAACACAATGACGTGTACACCATTTCAACGTTTGCAGATGATGTGGATTACACAAAGGCACACAAAGGAAGGGACGATTTCCTGCGGACAGTAGATTCCCTGACCCGGATTCCGGTCAATGGAAACACAAAACTTGCAGACTGCGCCGACTCCATATACCCGAGAATTAAAACGAAATCAATGGTGCTTATAATTTCAGACTTCCTGGACAGCATAGATTCGGTCCGTAATGCAGTTAACAAACTGTCTAGAAATGAGCTTGTGCTTGTACACATTTATGACGAGACTGAAATGAACCTGCCTGAAACCGTGGACGGAGCAGTAAAATTCATTGACAGCGAGACTAACGAAGAAATCAGTTTTACGGTGGGCCCCAACTTTAAAAAAGAATATGCTTCCGAATACGCAAAGCATGTGGCTGAACTGGAAAAAATTGCCTACGATTTTAAAATCCCTTACTTCCGCGTCAGCACAAAAAACCAGCCGTTTGATACTGTTCTTAGAATTATAGGTGAAGGGTGATCCTGCCCATGGACTTTGAATTTTCTCAGGGCCTGGCTGCGCTTGCAGGCATAATTCCCCTTATAATAGTATACCTGCTTAAGCCTCGCCCTAAAAACATTATTCTGCCTTCTCTTATGTTCGTTCGGAGGATAAGCCAGAATGTGCTTGATTCAAGACGCACCATCAGTAAAAAAATAACAGACCCTCTTTTCTTCATACAGCTGCTGGCCCTTATTCTTATATCGGTAGCAATTGCAGGGCCCCTCTTAGAAGAAGTAAAAGCAGATTCTGAAAAAGTGGTACTTATTATAGACTCGTCTGCAAGCATGACCGCGCCTGATAGGGTTGATGGTGCCAGGGCAATAGCAATAGACAGCCTGGCTGAAGAAAACACGATTATCACCGCAGAAAGTATTCCTCTGGTGCTTGCAAAAGCGCTGGATGCAGATGATGCAAAAGGGGTAATTAAAAGCCTGAAGATGAGGAACACTCCCGGAGATATGCCCAGAGCGATTTTGACCGCTATAAACGAGAAAGAAAACGAGAACGGAAAAATCGTAGTCATATCCGATTTTGAAAACTGGGCTGGGAGGGCACCTGAAACATACATCCGGATTGCAAACACGAGAAATATGGAGCTTGAGTTCAGACAGGTTGGCAATAAAACTGCCAATTACGCAATTGTGGACGGATATTTGAAAGACAGCAATGACGGGACGTATGAATATACATGCACTGTCAAAAACTTTAACGATATCAGTGCAGATCTTGACATTCAACTGGAGAGTAAGGCTGAATCCTCCTCCGGCGCAAAAGTGAGTAGCCCGGTACAGCTTGCAGGGTTCGGAGCGCAGCAAATAAAATATTCAAATATCCCTCAGGGCACATCAACTGTGGAAATACTCAATGAGGACGCAATACCCTGCGACAACATTGCTTATATTTCAATTCCTGAAGTCAAACCCAAAAAAATCCTGGTCTTGACAGACCCTGAGGAGGCTGCCGGGAAGTCTCCCCTGATAACAGCTATATCCCTGCTGCCCGACATTCACCTTGATGTACGGAAGGACCTTCCTGATGATATTACGGAATATGACACCATTATCGTAAACTCCAAGCAAAAATCTCTCCCGGCTCTCGACGTCCTGGAAATCGTGGCTTATGCAAAAAGCGGAAGAGACCTGATAGTCATAGGAAACGAGTGCCTGTACGATTCATTACAGATGCGCGGGCTTTATTCTATCCTGCCTGTAGACATAATTTCAGTAGAAGACGAAGGCAGCCATACCATCGAGACCGTGGGGAGCGGAAAAAATATTTTTGAAGACGTTACGTTCAGCGAGGTATACCTGCGCAGGTTCCTGGTCACTACCCCGAAAGAAGGGGCTTCAGTCCTTGCAGAGGTAAAGGGAACAGGGCCTCTGGTCAGTATGCGGAATATAAAAAACGGGACCGTGACCTATGTAGGATTCAGTGATGCTACCGGAAAAGATGCATGGAACAATTTTGCCACTACCCCTACCTACCCTGTGTTCTGGGTAAAACTGCTCAGGTACATGTGGGGAGTCGGAGACATCAGTGAAACAAACGTGAACACGGGCCGTTACCAGGCATTTGACCAGAATATTCTGATAAAAACTCCGACAGAAACCCTCAGCAGTAGTTTCGTTTATTATGACGAATGCGGGCTGTACAGCCTGAACCAGAAGAACGTTGCTGCTAACCTCTACGATGCCATGGAATCGAATACCTTTACGGAAAAAAGACTGAACCTTACAGGTGAAAATAGAGAAATCAAGAAGCTGGAACTCCGTACAAAGTCCCCTGACAAACTCCGAAAGTACCTTATTTACGCCTTACTGCTGCTTATCATAATTGAAAACGCAGTTATGTTCAGGAGGAGGATCATATGACCTTCAATCCTTATAGTTTTGATTTTTTACACAGCAGCGAATTGCTGCTACTGGTTCCTCTGGCACTCCTTGTGCTTTTAGGGCGCTGGAAAAAGGTCGATAAAAAACATATGTTCTTCCATGCCCTTGTGGTCTTCCTCCTGATCCTGGCTCTCGCTGCCCCCTATTCTGCAGAAATGAGCTCTCCAAAAACCAACCAGACAAGGATAACCATAATCTCCGATGAAAGCACCAGCATGGAACTGCTGCAGAAAGGAGTCTCCGAGGAAATTTCAGAAAAACTCGGGACCAGAGTTCCTGTTACAGTCACAACGGTTTCAGGGATACATACCTCTCTTGGCGATGCTATTATTCAGCAGGCTTCCCCGGAAAACTATGTGCTTGTGGTCTCGGACGGGCAGAGCAATTCAGGAACCCCGGTTGAGGAAGCCCTTTCTTATTGTTACAAAAATAATTTTCCTGTAGCAGCCCTTATCCCCCGGACTGAAAAAGAGGATCTCAGCGTGGAGATTGAAGGCGATAATGAGGCTGTAATCGATAATGACGCGTTTTATAAAGTTAACATCCGAAAGGCAACTGAAGAAAAAATGAGCTACCAGGTAAGGATTACCGTCGACCATCAGAGGGTCCTTGAGCAGGAAATTACCCAGACAGGGAGAATAAAAAGTATAGAGTTCAACCACACTTTTGAGACGCTTGGGCCTCATACTGTAAAGGCAACTCTGCACCCGGCAAGCATAAGTGTTAAAAACCTGGATTATTTTGAGAACAATAACCAGTATATGAAAAGTGTATATGTAACCCCCAAGCCAAAGGTCTTGCTTGTTACAAATGAGCCTGACTCTCCTCTTGCAAATACGATGAAGGAGATCTACGACGTAAGAGTAGCCGGATCATTCAGCTCTCTTAACGGCACGGACGCCGTTATAATTGACAACCAGGCTGCATCAACGATCTCGGATTCAGAAACCAGAACCCTCAGGAATTACGTCACTAACGGCGGGGGCCTGGTAGTTGTTGGGGGAGACTCTTCTTTTGATTACCCGGCAGAAAAAACATACCAGAACACCGGGTTTGAGGAACTCCTTCCTGTCACCTCAGAGCCTTCGAACTGGAGGGGAGGCAGAAACATTGTTCTGATGCTTGATGTTTCGCCCAGTACCCTGCAGAAAAACGGTGTTGGGGGAAGGGTGCTTGACGATATTCTCTCAAATGCCATAGTCCTTCTCGAAAGCGACCTCCTTAAAGATGCAAGAGTCGACGTGATCACCTTCGGAAGCGTGGGGCAGGACATTACAGACGGGTTTATAGATATGTCAAAAGAGTCAAACAGGCTCTGGCTTGATGCTGAAATCCGTAAAATAACGCCGTCAACAGCGCAGGTCACGTCCCTTGAGCGGGGACTTTTTACTGCAAATAATCTACTTAAAGCACAGAACAATAGTGCCGACGCTGAAATTATAATCGTGTCTGACGGCGGAATAGGTAACGTAGCTGAAGGGGATTTAAGGTTTGAGAGAGCAATCCAGTGTGCGGAAAACCTTCACGAAAGCAGTGGCATTAACATCCATTTTGTCCATATATACACTCCGAAAATTGACGAGCTCAAGGTTACCTCTAAAGGTCAGTATTATGCCGAGCTTTTCATGAATAAAATAGGTCTGTCCAAAAACTACCACAGGATAGAGCCTGGAAAGAGGGTAAAAATAAGCTTCTCCGATAACCCCAAAGAGTCCGAAGACAGGGATGACGAATATTCAAGCGGATCAATCATAGTTTACGATCCGAAGCATTTCATTACCCGGAACATTTCCGACATAAACCAGGATATTTTTGGGTACAATGAGGTTACCCCAAAACCTGAAGCAAACCGCCTGGTTATAACAAGGCTTGGCAAACCGGTAATAACGACCTGGAGGCTGGGGCTCGGGCGTGTTGCAGCGATTACAACCGACAATGGGAACGGAAATGGAATTCCCTGGGCTACGTCTCTGTACTCGGGAAATGACAGCCTGATAATTACAAGGACCCTGAACTGGGTAGTTGCAGATCCCGAAATGTCCGAAGAGATCCAGCTAAAGATACCTGACCTTAAAATGAACCAGCCAGGCAGAATCCTGATAACAACTGGAAAAGACGGTGCTCCTGAGCTTTATTTTGACAAAAAGCCAATGGAAATCACCTCCATCGGGAACAACATGTACGAATCATACGTTACAGCCGACACCTTCGGGCTCCACAAAATTTCCGAAACCCCTGTTGACGCAAACCTGACCGAGGAATTAATGTCTGAAGCTTCGGGGACTAAAAACGTATCCTGGAGGCCTGCTGCCGTAAACCGCCCGGACGAATATACATATGTCGGCGAAAATACTCTTTTCAGGACAGCTATACTTGAAAACGGAGGGAAAATCTACACTAAAGGAGACGTCTACTCAAGTATATTGGAGGACGCTTCAACCGGCACAAAGAAAAAAATCCTGACAAAAGTCTTTTATACGAAATATTTCCTTGCCCTCGCTTTCCTGATATACCTGCTGTATACCCTGCACCACACATATAATACACGGATGAAATGATACACGGATGAAATGACAGTATCCTGAATAGGTTAATTGATATATATAACCCGAAGACAGCCTGCAAATCCAGGAAGTATGATTATGAATACAGCCAAAGAATACAATAAGCTCAGAGATGTGATTTATCCAAAGTACGAGATCCTGTGTATGTAGAGACATCAAGTGAAATATGTAACTACATTAGTTTAATGATGTAATGTTAAACTAATTAACTAATATTAATGAGATCAACTACTAAATATAGCAATAATGCAACATTACGTGTTAAAAATATTATATATGAGAACCGCATAGTATAATTTGCGTTCTCATCTAATACCCCACTAGCAAACAAACACCTACTCCACAACAAAGAGACTAAATAAAACTCTCACCCCCACAAATCAAATACCTCAAACCTCTTCCCAAACAATAAAATATCTTAGTACCCTTTAGGAACTTCCAGATATTTTCCGGTGGGAACGCAATCTTTTCTTCAAAAAAGAAATCGATTTTTAAGATTTTTTTCATCTTCTTTTTCAGCAAGGAACTTGATTAGTCCAATTAGTACAATGAGTCAGACGAATTCAATTTAATATAACCCATTACAAAAGCCGGTTTTTGTTTTGCCCGTTTCTGGCGCGTATAATTTTTGTTTATTTCAGGGCTGAAAAGCTGTTTTTCTAAATTTGTCTAAATCTTATCTAGTTGACCTGTTGAAATTGACAACTGATTTTGAATATAATTTTTTGAATAAAACTGAGTGTAATTTGAATTCTATCCGGTTTTATAGACATGAGTTGTAGAGGTTAACGAGAAGTAGCATTTAATTGGGTAGAAAATGGTATCAGGTTGAAAGAGGGAGAAGTAGAACAACAAAGAAAAGCCAAACCAGTTGCAGTATTTCCTTATTGCGGTCATAATAAATAGAATGAAGATCAGAAGAACAGATCAGGATGTTTCCAGCAGCTGGGTTCTCGGAAATTAGATTCTCGCAGTTGTTATAAAAATCCAGGCACTCTTTTTCCGAATCAGATTTTTTAACAGAGTCGTCTGATGTTTGTATCTCTTTATCATCTCCGTGATTTTCGAGGCCTAATAGAAGAGGGTCTTCTGAAAGATAAGGTCCTGCAGGATACGTCAGTACACCTTCCTTTATTATAGTACCTGCTGGCCTGGCATCAGCTGCATTTGCTGTGATCAGTACCCCAATAATCAGAATCAAAATGAAATTAAATTTTTTTATACCTCTTCCTCCTCAAGTTTTGGAACGATATTAAAAATAAAAGAATCATTTGACACCAATATATTAAAGAAGAATTGGATCAAGTACTATATAGTGTTTTTTAAAAATTCAAATAAATATATTTCTACTGATGCTTTCCTTTGAGTGGGATGCCGCACACGTTTTATCTGTCGATATATGATTATATCTATAATGGAAAGTTATATTGATGAACTCTCGGATACAAAGGTTCACTAATATTATTCATTAAAAATATTATATACAGTGAGCGCCTAGTATATTTTGCGTTCTCATCTCTCTACGCCAAATTAGCAAACACCTATTCCAAACCTACTTCAACATCCACTCCGAAAAACTACCCCATAAATAAAGAGATAATACCAAAACTCACAGCCTATGAGTCAAGTACCTCAAACCTCTTCCCAAAACAAAAGCATCTCTTATAAGTATTCGGAACTTCCAGAATTCAGGTGGGAACGCAATCTTTTCTTCAAATTCTAAAATGATTATTCCGGACTTTTTGATAATACCCTTACAGCTCTGTAACAAAACACTTTTCTTAAAAAAGAAGATCGGTTCTAAAAATCTTAGTCTTTGCAAGTTTATGGCCAATCATGCAGGATAAGGCATCTGATAAACCAACCTGTTTTCAGAATTTAGAATATGTTCGTAAAACCGATAACTACCCCCTCATTTCAATGAGGGGGTAGTTACTGGCAACAAAATATCCTCAGTTTTTGCAATCCATAATATTTTTCAGTTCCGGATTCAATTCCAGTGCTCTCTTCCTGGCTTCAATAGAATCATCGGCTCTGCCAATAGAAGCAAGAGCGGCACTTTTTTTATACCAGGCTTCGGCATAGTCCGGCTTTAACTTTATTGCCTGCTCGTAGGCTTTTATTGCTTCATCTTTTTCCCCGATTTCACAGAGCACATTGCCCTTATCTACCCATTCAGCAGAGCTTTTCGGTTGCGAAGCGATTAAATTGTTTATTGCCTTTTTCTTCCGGGACGAACTCCGGGTTATCATAAATCCGCCCAGTAAAATAAGTCCAAGAGACGCGAGAGGCCATGAATCGCCAAAGATATCGACGATAATAAACTGGTATCCGAATAAAGGTAATATAAAGGAAAAAATCCCTATGACAACAAGTGTTTTACCTGTACTCCCCATTTAAATCACCCTTTTCCGCAAATAGCGCGGCGTATTTATTCATAATCTAAGTTTCTGAAATCTCCTTTTTATTTATCTGATCGAAGCATAGTATAATTAGTCCAAACTCTATATAAATTTTTAGATTTCTCAACAAAGATTTTTATTTAAACTCGGGTTTGGAAATCAACAAAAAAGCATGAAGATCAAGTTCAAGATTAAATGATTTACTGGAAGCCTTCGCTTACCTTCAAAAACTCGCCGTACATTAATTGCCTGGCAAACTTTTCGTACGAACTCTAAAGCGATAATGGATAACCCTTGAAGGCTCAGGCCATTCCTGCACAGGACACTTCTTGCCCCAAATTCCACTGGCGCTCATCAAAAACAATAAAGTAGAAGTCTACCTGACAAAACGATTATTAATGCCCATAAGTTAGTCCTCTTGAGCGCAGCGAAAAGGACTGCGTACTGTTGCGATTACATCGCAACTCCCAGAAAATCTCCAATTTCCTGTGATCCCAAAGCGCAATTCGGGCGAGGTGCAATTCGGGCGAGGTGCAATTCGAGCGAGTCACAATTTGGGTGTGACACATATATAAAAAAAAGGAAAGTAATAAACTGTAAATGAAGTGTTAATGTAACTCAGTTACACGGATAACACTTAATAGCGGTTCTCTCTGGGAGTCCTGTGGTTAGGAAGGCAGTCCCTGCAGTAGACCGGTCTTTCTGGGTCAGGTTTGAAAGGCACTTCAGTTTCAACGCCGCAATCAGAACAAACTGCTGTGTGCATTTCCCTGGGACCGCTGTTTCCGCGGAAACCTCCGGAATTTCCCCTGAAATTTCTGTCATTAAAAGCCATTTTCGTTTCACCTCCGCTTATAGCGGATAGTCAATAGTTTAAAAATAAGATTGTATAGAGCTCTTTGATTAAAAACAAAAATGAGTTTTTAATAACAGATTATACGTATCTTTATTTTTAACGTATGTACGAGACAGATATATTATATAAATATATCTGTAAAGCATGTAACTATATGAAAATTTATCTATTTCATAAGTTAGATTCATACCGTTTTTTCTCTATCATTCCAGGGGTTAATTTCCTGACTGAAAATGTGATCACTGGAAGTCTCAACTGATTTTTCAACTGATTTTTCAACCGGGAATTCAACTGCTTTTTTTATCGTTCTTTCAACCGAATTTTCAATTGAGCTTGCAGTTGAACTTCCTGTCTGGACAGGGGTAATTCCAAGTATTTTCTTTGTTCTGATGGCTGCAAGCAAAAACCCGTATGTGAGTGGACCTATAATTATTCCGATCGGGCCAAGAACGAAGACCGGAGCTGCAAAGGCTATAAGAGTAATTGCCGGATGGATTGCAGCCCGGTTTCTGGCAAGCCTTGGTCTTATTAAGAAATCAGGGATAATGCTCAGGAAGACGATTCCCAGGAAAATCAGGGCTCCTGCTGTAAAAAAGTCCTGTATGAGGACATAGTAAAGGGCAAGGAGGCCGTAGACCGTGCCTGCTCCGACAACCGGCAGGAGAGCCATTATGAAGGTTATAATTCCCCAGATAAGAGGATAAGGTACTCCAAGTACCCAGTAAAGGATTCCCCCGATTACACCGGTCACGAGACATGTCAGGAAGTAGACTATGAAGAGGCTCTGGTAAATGTAATTGAGCTCCCCGAGGAATACAACTCCCACTTTCCTGTCCGGAAAGAGATTCGGAAGTTCGGCTGCGATAGTTTCGCTTTCTACGAGAAGGTAATAGGTCAGGACAACAATTACTATCAGCTCTACAATCAGGATCGAAAGGCCGGTTGAAATCTGAAATATATTATTCTGGATTTCGGGGACATAATCCGTGACCAGGGAGTTAAAGTATGCACCGATGCTTTCAGTCAGTTTCCCGGGATGAGTCTGGATAAAAGGCTCAAAAAGTCCGACTATCCGCCTGAGATCCATATTTGCAAACCCGTTAAGGGTATTGGGAATTTCTAAAATTTTTGAAATTTCATTCATTAAAGCCTTCACTATCATAACACTGGAGGATATTGTAATAAGAAAGATTGCGCCAATCGGGATCAGGGCGCAAGTATGCTTACGCTTTATGAATCGGAGGCAAAAAAAGTACACTGGATGAATAACGTAAGCAAAAAGAGCGCTGAGAACAATAACATAAAAAAAAGCGGATGTTATATATAAGGCATATAAAGAAACCAGTGTGATTATCACTGCATAGATAGCCTTAATAGGATCATAATTTTTCATATTATTAAATACTGAGAAAGTAGTTAAATAACTTACTATCAATATAAATAAACTCCTCTCTGTGAAAGCATTGAATTCGTTTTCTTGAAAGCATTAATGTATTAATGTTTGAGAGGATAAAATGTATTTGAGAGGCCCAAATTCGTTTATAATTCGGTAGGATAAAAGTGTTGAAATGAAATAAAATGAAATAAAATGAAATAAAATAAAATAAAAATAGAAAAATAAAAAACAAATATCTAAAAAATATTTCTAGAATGTTTGAGAATATTTGGTTACAGAGATATGGTTTCTGCCTTCTTCCGTTTGAAAATGGCAGTTACTGTTCCTTCATCATCAATATCTTCCTTAATTAAAATCAGTTCCCAGCCCTCATTTCCAATTTTTTCAAGGTCGCTCATCAATTGTGGCATATGCACACCATGAACTCTGCGAGAATCATATTCCCATAGATGTATCATTCAATACCCCCTCCTAACGATAAAGAGAAACTTTGTGATGTAAATTATTGCAATAAAACTATAAATAACCAGAACAAAAGAAAAAAAACAATTGAGTTTTTGTTTTTAATGCAGCCTATATCTGATCCTTTTTATCCTGATAAATATTTTTCACATTTATATCTAGCTATTTTTGCCCGAATCGGATAGTTCCGGAACTGAAGACCGATAAAGTATTCCGTCCTCATATTTTATCCTGCGGATTCTCTCACGCGCCATGAAATCCAAAACCATTTCAATATCTTCAGGGTATCCGGTATCGGGATATAATGGAGTAAGGGGCTGGGAGTTCTGCCCTGAGACATAGAACATATTTTCCCCGAAATAAGCGATGTAGTCCAGCTGATACTTCTCAAATACGAGGCAAATGAATTTTTTTGATAGAGGAGACTTTGCAAATTCAAAGTCCTCGTCTGTCATTTCAATGCCTGCTTCGTACATAATATAAGGATTGGCAGGATTGGATATAAATTCCAGGGAGAAAGATCTTTCTTTTAAATTCCAGGGTAAAGGACCCTTATTTGCCTGTAACTTTTGGCATCCTGATTCCGGGGATCAGGCCTATAAACCTGCCAACGCGCCTGTAGCGCTCCAGCATGTCCTGTTCCTGCCTGATATCTTCGAGTTTTTCAAAAATATACTGGTTTTCAGGAACATTGGGGATCTGGGCTCTGAGAAAATTGAGCAGAGAATCAAGTTGCCTGTCCAGTTCTTTTTTGTCTTTTTCAAGGTCCTGGAAAATCCACTCCCTGACCTTCTGGCTTACAGTGCACACGATTTTTTCCGTGGGAGTACCCTTTGCCTTCAGGCAGGCTGTCCTTGCTCTGTACCGGATTCCGGAAAGTGTCTCTTTTAACTTCTGTTCCAGAACTACCTTTCCAATCCTGGGATACTCTTTTTTCACAGTTTTCTGTGCAAGAATAACGTCTTCTTCCATGGCCTCCAGAAGGCCTGAAACCCTATCAAAAGCTGCAACACAGGTCTCAAGCAGTTTCTTCTGGGCAGGCAGATCTCCGGGAGTCAGAGTTCCTGTTGCTCTAAGAAGCCCTGTGAACTCTCCCAGAATTTCCAGAAGCCTCTGATTTTCTTCCAGATCCCTGATCTCATGGGCTAGCTTTGAGAGGTATCTCTCACTTCCGAGCCTTGCAGCCCTCTCCGGACTGTCGCTGAAAAGTATTTGCAGGAAAGTCTCGTAAAATGGAGAGTAGAACTCAGGGATGACAGTGTCAATAGAAGTTTCAAATGCTTCTTTTAAGTATTTGACCGCTTCCTTGAGCCCAAAAAGATAAGCAGCTTCATTTTCCGCCTTGAGTGCCCTCCAGAGGGAAGCTCTTCCAAGGGAGCGGAGTGCGTACCTGCGGACATAAATATAAGGATTATCGATAAGAACCTGCAGGTCTCTCCATGCCCGTGTTTTATCAGGCACATAGAAAAAGGCAGGGCCAAGAGCTCGTGTTGCAGCCCGCTGCACAAAACTGTCGCTATGAGTTGAAAGCCTGATAAGGTCACTCCAGGCTTTTCCTTTATCCTGAATATCTGTATATCCGGATGCAAGAGCAAGTACCGCCCCTTTCCTGACTTCCCTATCCTCAACGGATGTAAGCCTCAACAGATCGTTCCATGCCCTCTGTTTATTATCGGAATATGTATATGCAACGGCAAGAAGCTCTGCGGCTCTTTTCCGGAGCTGGGCATCCTGGCTTTCAGTGAGTTTGACAAGGTCATAAAAAACTCCGGATTTTTCCTCAACCGCTGGGAATACATGGGAAAGCAGCCCTGCAGTGCCCTTTCTGACTCCTGTGTCTCCATCCCCTGACATTTTTAGAAGTTCCCTCCAGAGATCCTGCGTCTTGCCTTCCTTTCGAGAATAAAGAGTGAGTAGAGACTCGATTGCGCCTCTCCGCATCTGCGGGTCCGGGTCCTGTATCAGGCTTAGCAGCTCTCCTATGACTTCTTTCTTATCCGGCAGGTGAGGGTATGCCCTGGCAAAGGAATCAGCTGCGTCTTTTCGTACATAGCTGTCCCTGTCACCAGTCAGCTTCAGGAGGTCAAAAGCAGGTTTTCTATTTTCTTTTTCTGATGCCAGCTCGTAAAAACCTGCAGGTTTACTTTTTTCCTCTCCCTCCCACTCTCCTGCCATTTTTACCCATTTTTCCCTCTTTTCTCCCCATTCTTCTTTCTCTTTATTTTTTCCTGTTTCCGTTTCCACTTCATTTATCTCATACCCATTACAGAATTGAGGGCAGACAGAAGCAAGAGTATTTACGACTCTCCTGAGCACATAACTATCCTTCTTTTCAGCCAGACTAACAAGGTCCGAGTATGCCTGATTTTTGTCTGACACGTGTGGAAAAACCTTGCCGAGGGTATCAGCTGCGGTTCTCCGGACATATTCGTCCTCATCCCCTGTGAGTTCAATAAGTTTCTTCCATACGGGGTCTTTGTCGTCCAGACCCGGGAATACAGCTGAAAGCGCATCTGCAGCAGTATCCCTTACGTACCCGTCCCTTGCCCTGGTGAGCCTCAGGAAATCAGCCCATACCCTGGTTCTGTCGGGCATATCAGGGAATATAGCCACAAGGGCATCTGCTGCCTGCTTTCTTACAGGTCCGCTCTCATTTTCCGTAAGCCTGAAAATGTTTTCCCATACCCTTTTTTTCTCAGGTACAGAAGAAAAGACAGAAGGCAGAGCAAGCAGAATTTCCTTTTGCACTGCCTGATCTACGGATTTTCCTGCCAGTTCCAGCATCTCTTCCCAGGCTTCATCTTTCTTTTCATCAGGCAAAGATGGAAAAACCTCCCCAATAGACCTTGCAGCCAATTTCCTTACCTTTGAATCTCCGGATTCGCCTGCCAGTTTCAGTAATTCTTCCCAGGCGTCATTTTTCCTTCCACCCGGCATTTCATGAAAAACAATATTTAATATAGAAGCCGCTTTTTCTCGCACATAAGAGTCATCTGAAAAAGTCATCTCAAGCAGGTCTTCCCAGGCCTGCCCCTTATTCGGGATCTCACGGACCACGTCAGGAAGCAGGCGGACAATTCCCCTGCTAACGTCTTCCATACTTGATTTTGAATTTACCAGCTCAGCCAGATCTTTCCATGCCCGGTCTTTATCAGGCATAAGTGGAAAAACAGCAATCAGAGCATTTACTGCCCTTCTCATTACCATCTCTGACGGATAAGCCGTAAGGTTTACAAACCTCTCCCAGACAAGCTCCCTATCAGGTACATTAGGAAAAACCGTCTGAAGGGAATTTACAGCCTCTTCCCTTACCTTATTGTCCCTGTCAGAACAAAGCCTTAAAAGGTCTTCAAATGCCTGCTTCCGCTCAGGAAAAACCTCAAAAAGGGCTCCCAGCTGTCTTGCAGTCTTTATCCTCTCATCCGAAACCTGACTAAAAGTCTTATCATGTATACCGGGCTGGTCACTCAAGAATTCCCACCAACTGCTGCTTTAATCCCTTCCGATTTGCTATATTTGAGTTTTGCAGGTTTATTTCATATAAATATAAAGGACTATATATGATATTTTGACATTTATGTCTAATAAATATATCTTCGTGAGGTATGTATATATAGTGTGAGCTATATATATAAATGGCAATCAAAGAGTATAACTTTTCTAATATTTCCGGATTTTTGATTGATTGCAGTACAGCATATTGAAAAATGAAGGCATGATATAAGGAGTATTTTATGGAGTTTACGGATTCAGCGATAACTTTTAGGCAAAAAAATATAGTAATAAAGTCTCTTCGGTATATGGAAAGACATAAAAAAATTAGTCAGTATTGCGATGAATACAAAAAAAGCTGGCCTGAATTATCCTTTGATGAGGCAAGTAACTTAATCAGGATACTCGATAAGATGTCCTGGCAGTAACTATTTTTAGCTTCTATTCTTAGTTTCTTTCAGCTCTTTCTTATTTAGTTTCAAGTTTGTTTTTGCTCCATACTGTTGCTTTAGGCAATTTGAGACCGGTGATATGTCGATTGGCTCAGGGGTACGAGTCCAATACCTCGGGAGTTCGGGGAGCGGTCACAAGCAAATAAAACCCCCGACGTTTCCTTTTTAGTTGCCACTTTAAAACTCTTTAGTTTCCTCATACTCAGGGTATTCAACTTTTCCCATGAAAAGGATGCAACCTGTCCGTTTATCCTCTATGAAGAACATGAATGGATGGTCGGCTTTGAATTCTCTTGGTTTGGAATCCCAGGAGATGCGCATACCCATATCCATCTCAACCATTGTTGCTGCGGCAGCTTCCGTGCCTTCTTCTTGCACATCTATGAAAGCTTGATGAATCACTCTGGATATTGCTAATGGACTGTCGCTAATTCCTGAAAAATTCGCCCTGTTGAGGTTGAATGCATCCACAACGCCCATTTCAACAAGGGAATCGGAAAGTTCGGTTTTAGTCTCAAACTTGAATTTCGGAATCGAAGTCTCTACGTCTTCCCCGGAGTCCATGTCGTTTTTAAGTTTGGCATAGTCGTTTATCGTGAAATCTGTTTCAAATTCTTCAATGTCGTTGTCTTTCGGAAGCACAATGTACATGGATAAGTCGTTGCCTTTATATGGTAATTCTATGATTTTCGCCTTTGAGTTTTCACCATAATTTAAAGCGCTATACATGTACATCATGTCCACAGAGATTTCTTCCCCATTTGCCGGATAAAAAGTTTTTTTGTCCGTCAGTTCCTTATCAAATTCATACACCCATTTCCCATTGAAGTAAATAGCATTCGTGATAATTACCCGTGTATTAGCCGTTATTGAATCTTCAGGAACCAGGTCTTTTATTTTGTTCTTGGTCCTGGCTTCGACCCATTCATTGATGGTATCTCTGGAGTCATCCGATTTTCTTACAAAATCGAGATTTGTCACTTCTCCGTCATAGTATTTTTTCACGTTGGAAATATACGCTTCTTTTATGGGATATCTTTCCTGTACCCAGAGCGCATTTGCAGTTTGAAGCTCATAATCGTTATTTACGGAATTTATCTTGTCGTTTGTTCTCTCCAAACGAACTTTCAAAACTGTTTTATTGGAGGGAAAATAAAATACGTTCGATATTTGCTCCTTCGTAGTGTTTTCAGCTCCCTCATAACAGATTGCCATGGCAGCAGATATGCTGTGCGGCGAAAAGAGGACGTTCTTTTTCTCTTCCGGTTCCAGTTGTGCCAGCTGTGAATACATGTCAAAAGCAAAAGCATTGTTTGCAGCTGCAATATCATAATCTTTTACTGAGTCCGCATTTATCGTATTTCCCGGAATTACAGCCGTATCTTCAATGCAGCCTGTGCACAGCAATGTTAGAGTAAATACAAGAACATTAATTTTCCTTCTGGCCATGTATTATAATATTTGGGGACACTGTACTAAAATTTATTTATATATTAACTGGGAAATACCTGTTCTCCCTGAATAAAGTAAGATGTATGTTCCAAAAATAGAATCAGCCTTTTTTTCAACCTTTTTGATTGCTTTCAGAGTACCTGGATTTTCAACAACCGCTTAATGTACCGGCAAGTACACGGGCAATGCGTGCTTGTGGTTAATTATTATTAGCTTGTGGTTAATTATTATTATGTTATAGATAGATCATACTGAGTTTTCTAAAGCTTCCAACGAAGTATTTATCTGTTATTATATTTATTCCAGTACAGGCATTACATTTACTGATATCACTTTATTCTGGAACTAACCTTACAGAGAAGAATATAACATTTCATAAATGAAGGATGAAACAATGCGGCAACAGGATGCAATAATGAGGCAACTGGCACAGAAAGTAACAGATTTTATCGAACCAGTAGTTCCATATATGGTCATTGGCTCTAAAAGAGCGGCTGAAGAGGCTGTCAATAAAGTAGGGCCTGCTGTCTGGGAGCTTAAGAAAAAACTGTGGGAAAAACTGTTTTCGAGAGACAGGCCGGAGTTGAAGGAAGCCGCAGGAGATCTGGTTATTGCACCCTCCGACCCGGAGGTAAAGCAGGTTTTAATCCGGGCAATTATAAACTCGTTTGAAAAGGACCCGGATTTAGCTAAAGAAATTTCTTCTTTTATGGAAGATGAGCTAATACAGAGAATGATTGTCGAACAGAGGATGAGAACTGAAGATGGTTCAGTCAAGCTTATAAAACAAGATTCAAGTGAGAAAACCAGAGTGCTTGAAGAATTTAATAAACTGCTTGAAGAATTCACAGCAAAAAACAATACTGTCAGTACTGCCCATGATTTAGAGCAGTTAGAAGCTGAGTCCGGAAAAGAAGAAACTATGGAAAAAGCCCTTGACTTTGCTTCTAAGATTCAATATGGAGATTTAAGGTCCCAGGCTCTTTCCCTGATTGTTCCGTATCTGAAGGGGCCCGAAAAGGTAAAACTCATTGAAAAAACCCTTTACTCTACTTCCAATATTCAGGATGAAGACGAAAGAGCCAGGGTCCTCTCTTCGCTTGTCCCTCACCTGAAAAGGCAGGGAAAAGAAGAAATTATTGAAGATATCCTTGACTTCTCTCCCCACATTCAATATGGGGATGCAAAATTCCAGATCCTTTCTTCGCTTGTCCCGCATCTCGAAGAGTCAATAAATGAAGTAATCCTGGAAAAAGCCCTTGAAATGGCATCAGGGATTCAATCCGATTTTCTGAGAGTTCAGTCTTTTTCTTTGCTGATCCCCCACCTGAAAGGGCAAAGAAAAGAAGAAATCATAGAAGAAGCTCTTGAATTGGCTTCCAACCTTAAAGATAAAGACATGAGGCCTCAGGCCCTTTCATTTATTATTCTGTATCTGGATGAATCAAGGAAAAAAGAAATTTTTGAAAAAGCCCTTGAGATGGCAACCGGGATTAAATCCGAGTCTCGGAGGGCTCAGGCGCTTTTTTCGCTTGTTCCGTATATGGTGGGTCTGTGAAACTAGAGTAATTATGTTGGTTTGTTTCCCGAATTATATTTAGTACTGTTTTCAGATCAACAAAGCAACCTCAAGGTTGTTTTGTTTTTCGGGTACCGGGCTCTCACCGGCCTCAAAGCGAAACCGACAGCTTTTCCCGAAAGGGAGAAAAAGAAGGTTTTTAAATCCAAAACCACAACAGTTTTTCTTTTCCTCTACTTCTTTTTCCTCTCCGGGAAAATCGATGCCGAAGTAAGTGATGGGGAAGTCTGCCGCTTCGGCCCCGTCAGCGTAACGCTGCTTGAGGCTACGGGAGGAAAAGGGCAGGTTGGAAGAGTTTTGGAAGTTTATTATAAGTTTGCAGGGTAAGTTCTAAAGCGCCGGGTTAAGGTTTTTCCCTTTTTACATAAGGGCACTCTTTTTACAATAATATCTTTAACATATCATCACCTTTAATATATTATCAGTTTTTAATACATCATACATCATTTCAAATTAATTATTTTCAGCTTAATAATCCAGGGTGAGTGTTATACATGAAAGAATCTGTTAGAAAACTTGGCCTCATAGGGGCTGGCCTGTGGGCAATGACCGAAGAAAAAGTAAATGAGCTTGTAAAAGACCTGGTCGACACAGGAGATATCAGCAAGGAAGAAGGCAAAAAAGTTGTTCAGGACCTGGTTGAAGAAAGCAGGAAACAGAGGGTTGACCTCGAAAAGAAAATCTCTGACAAGATTCAGGATGCTACCTCAAAGGCAGATTTCTTTACCAAAAAAGATATGCGTGAGCTAGAATCAAGGTTAGAGATTCTGGAGGACGAAGTCCAGAAAATGAAAAATAAAGAAAAGATGTTCTTCAAATGAGAGCATCTTTTTCTGGTTAATATTGGCTGTATTTTTTCCTGCTTTATCTTGCTGGTTCTGTTTTGCAGGAGGAATTATTCTTACAGCTCTTTATTCTTACAGCTCTTTATTCTTACAGCTCTTCAATATCTATTTCGTCCTCAAGGCTTGAATTTTCGAGCAGATTCTCAAGTTCTGTAATGTTTTCTTCAAATTCCTGAATTTCTGCTTCGGTAAGTTCCTGTTCAGCTGAAGTATTTTCTTCTGCTCCGGAAATATTTGGGGCTATACCAGCCTCTTCCGCTTTAGAGGCATTGTTTCCGATGCAACCGGACCCTGCAAGCCAGAAAATTAAAATTGACATCACAAGCACATGTGTGAATTTTACCATTTTTTTGCCCCCTTAATTCTCCAATCCGTCCTCAGAGGAATTTTCGGATTCGTTCCCTGAGCTACTATTGGTTTCTCCAGAGGTCTCTGTATCAGTAAATTCAGTTCCCACGGAATTTCGGGTTCTGATTCTGTTTCTCTCTTCAATTCTACACTGCTCCAGCTCACCGAAGATTTCTTTCAGGATCTGGTTTGCTTCTTTTATCTCCTTGAGAGCACTTTGCTGATAGTTGTCTGCTTTTTGCAGTTCTTCCTGAGTGGCGTTTTCTTTATTGTAGATCTTTTTTGCTGCCTCATTATTTTCCCTGGCTGAGTCCATCAGGGCATTGTAATTGGCAAGCTTTGCCTCAAGTTCAGTTGTATTAACACCGGTTTTGTTCAGGCTTTCGATTTCATTTTCAAGTTTTAGAGAAACTGCTTCGGATTTGTTTACGAATTTATCCAGACTCTCGCAGGCAGTCTGCCCGGTCTCCACTGTGGTCCGATTTCTAACATTGTTCCAGACGCCGCGTACCGATTCTGTTGCATTTGCAAAGTCTTCAAGATCTTCGGCTTTTCCAATAGCCTTCTTTTCTTCCTGCAGCTGGATTATCCTGTCTTCTATAACAGCAGTTCTGGCTTTCGTACCATCGCCGTTTGACTGCTCAAGGTTGTACTGAACTTTTTCAAGATGAGCTATCATATAATCTATACTCGAGTTCAGATATTCCCTTGTGATTTCCAGTTCTTCATCACCGTAATTTCCCGAACGGAGCTGTTTTCGGATCGCAAGGAAATTTTTCTTTGAGCTTTGATAGTCATTTTTATGGACCTTAAGCCTTTCTTTCAACTGTGTTCTTTCCTGAGCTTCTTCTCGCAGTTGTTTTCGTTCCAGAGTCCTATTCTCGGTTTGATTTCTGGCCGGAATTTTTTCCCTGGTCAATTCCTGTTTCTGGAGAGTTTCAAGCGTCTTTTCATTCTTAGCATCATTACTTGCCCCTTCTCTATTCTTAGCATCATTACTTGCTCCAGCTCCATTCCCGGCAAGAGCCGCTGTTGAAAGGATACTAAAGACGATAAGTATGACAGTTAAGCAAGAAGCATAGCGTATTACTTTCCCAAATTTGTCCATATGACTTCCTCCATTTAAATTATTCAATTGTTACATAATTAAGAGGGGGGATTATATAAGTATACTTTTCGTAAAAGAGGTCATTAATTGGCAATTGTAATATCTAAAGCTTTATAAGTTCTATATTTGCTTAATAATGCTTTAATACCCTTTATATCTTCTTATTTATAAAAAATAGATATAATATTTTTATACTAAAATCAAATTTTCTCATGGGTTATATGTAAAGAATTTAATTAAGATTGCCCGTTTTGTCTTTTTTTCTTTCGTTTGCGACATAAATTTACGGCATCAGGCACTACATTGGATATTCATGCGGTATAAGCTCGGCCCTCATTTTTATAATATAAATTATACAGTTGTCGGGCAGGTTACATCAGAAACACTGTGGAAATTATGTGAAGATGGTCAATGATATAAGCAAAAAGATCGAGCAAAAGATGAGTGAAACCGGATGAAACTTACAAAGAAAAACTGGATAAACGAAGCTAAAGAGTGAAGTTGAAGGAAAGAAACCGATGGAAAGAAACTGGATCAATGATATTAATCCTTGAAAAGACGATTTTCAGTTCTTATTTTCAGTTCTTATTTTCAGTTCTTATTTTCAGGTCATTTTTCAGATTTTAGTTTTTTATTGCCGGTTCAATTTCCTTCTAAGGCATGCCTTCCCTAAGGTAACACCTTTAGTTAACAGTGTTTACGTGTATGAATATAAGAAAACTCTTTTATCATATAAAATGTTACAATATTTCTGAAAAATAATAATTATAACTGCAAATGCATCTGGAGTTGTAGTTTTGGAAAAAAGATCCACCAGGTTTGGTTTGAACACACTTAACAGGAGCATCTGGAATCCTTTTAAAGACTTGAAATTCTCCGGTTTTTGATCTCCTGCATTAATTCCTTTAAAATGGATGAACTGACGGCAGGTTCCAGATAATCTGTGCAGTTAAAAACATCTCCTTCAAACTGTCTCCCATTTAACTATTTCCTACTAAACTGCCATTCCATCGACCTAAATTCCATCAAACACCAGTTCGTTAAATTTTCTCCCATCAAAAATTGAGGATTATCTATGAATCGGAGTTATTGAGGATTATCTATGAATCGAAATTTCAAGTTAATTTTGATCATTTGTATGCTGTTTGCCGTAATCGGAGCAAGTGCCTGCATAGGTGAAGAAAAAGACGGAACTGCAAAAGGCGCAGGTTCCGGAGAAAACTCCCGGGAGCTTGTCGTGGGTATAGGTACGGATGTCAACAACTGGTACCTTGACATGTTTGCAGCGGGTGATGCACGTTTTGTCTGGTCTCAGGTCTATGAAACCCTTGTGAGGCTTGATTCGGACCTGAACGTTATCCCCGGGCTTGCGGAATCCTGGGAAACCCCTGATGACGGAAAGACCTGGATATTCCACCTGCGCGAAAATGTGACTTTCCATGACGGGACTCCCTTTGATGCGGATTCGGTTGTTTTCTCTTATTCCAACCAGTCCTATGTAAGGCAGGCAGTCTTAAAACCTGTTCAGAGCGTGGAAGCTCTCGATACTCACACTGTCAAATTCGTCCTGAAAAAACCCATGCCTCTGCCTTTCTACCTGACCCATGTAGCCTGGCCTGTAATGGGACCGGGCTGTCTTGACGCCGCAGGAAATTTCATCAAACCGGTAGGTACAGGATCGTTTAAGTTTGAAACGCAGGCAAAGGACCAGGAAATCGTGCTCACAAGAAATGAAGCCTACTGGGGAGAAAAACCGCTGCTTGATGAGGTTACTTTCAAGGTAATCCCGGAGGCGGCTACCAGGGTAATTGCCCTTGAAACCGGTGAGGTAGACATGGTCATCAAGGTCCCGGAATACGATGTCGAAAGGCTTGAAGCCGAAGAGGGCATCCAGGTCCACAGAAAACTTACGACCTTTACGGATTTCCTGCAGTTCAACTGCGACAAATCTCTCTTCAATGACACGAGAGTACGCCAGAGTGTTGCTTATGCAGTCGATACTGAAACTCTCGTAAACGAAGTGCTTGAAGGCATCGGGGAACCGGCAGGCGGAAGGCCCTATTCCTCTGTAATGATGTATTCTGACCCTGACCTTAAGACATATACGCAGGACCTTGATAAGGCGAGGGCTCTCCTTGAGGAAGCCGGGTGGAAAGATTCTAACGGGGACGGGATTGCAGAAAAAGACGGAAAACCCCTCCATACGTCCCTGATAGTGAGTAAAGGAGTCTGGGCAGCCAGGCATAACCCTATGGCTCAGGTTGTGCAGGGGACCCTTCGGGAAGTTGGAATGGATGTAGAAATCAAGGTACTTGACGAGGGAGCCATAAGCAAACTAGAAAGCACAGGGGACTTTGGTATGATCCTCAGAAGCGGTTATTTCGTCTGGGGCCCCTACCCGAAGCACTTCTTCGTGCACCGTTCCGGAAGCCCTTATTCTCATTACCACAATGAGACCTATGACCAGCTTGTCGATACAGCCGATATGACTGTTGATACACAGAAACAGGAAGAAATCTACCATTCCCTGCAGGCATTTGTGATAGAAGAAGTTCCGGCTTTTTACCTTATGCATGAGGAAAAGGTCGTTGCAACCGGCCCTTCGGTAAAAGGCTATACCATAAGCTCTGAAGACCCCTGGCTGAACCTTTCAGGGGTCTACCTGGAAAGGAAGTGAAGCCGGAAAGGAAGTGAAGCGTAAAGCCCGGAAGAGAATCATGTGGAAGTACATAGCAAAGCGCCTGGCAATGATTTCCATCGTAATCGCGGGAGTCACGCTTGTAGCTTTTTCTGCGATGTACCTTGCTCCCGGCGACCCTGCAGAGGTTATCGCCCTGGCAAGGTACGGGGAAGACCTGAGCGCCAGCCAGGTTGAAACCCTGAGGGTGGCGGAAGGGTTTGATGCTCCTGTGCATGTGCAGTATATGATATGGCTTGGCCACCTGCTCCAGCTGGACCTTGGGAAATCTCTCGTGACCTCAGAAGATGTCCTTACCGAAATCCGCCAGAAACTGCCTGCAACTGCAGAACTTGCAATTGCCAGCCTGCTTATTTCCCTTCTAATCGCCCTGCCTGCGGGGATCCTGGGCGCACTCCGGAAAAATACCCTGCTTGACAAAAGTTGCATGTTTGTTTCTCTGGTAGGTGTTTCTATTCCAAACTTCTGGCTTGGGCTTCTCCTGATCTGGTTTTTTGCCCTGACCCTCCACATGTTCCCCAGTTACGGTTACGGAAGCCTGAAACACATTGTTCTTCCTGCCCTTACCCTTGGCACATCTATGTCTGCGGTTACTGCAAGGCTTACCCGCGCAAGCCTTCTGGAAGTGCTGGGGCAAGAATATATTGTGGCTGCACGCGCCAGAGGTTTTGACGAACGTACCATCCTTTTCCGGCACGCTCTGAAAAATGCTTTCCTCCCGGTTGTCACATTTGCAGGAATGCAGTTCGGCTACCTTCTTGGAGGAGCCGTGGTTGTAGAAACCATCTTTTCCTGGCCCGGCATTGGAAAACTTCTTGTTGACTCGATTTTTGCGATGGACTTTTCCATGGTCCAGGGCTGTGTTCTTTTTATTGCAGTGCTTTTTTCCCTCTCCAGCCTTGCCGTCGATATCCTGTATGCAGTGCTTGACCCGAGGATAAGATATGACAGGCGTGATTAAAAGATGACAGAAGTTATTGAAAAAACTGAGATTACAGAAAAGGCATACCTGGCTGAAAAAAGGCTGAATTTCGGGGAGTTCGGCAAGAACAGGCTTGCAGTCTCAGGCCTCCTGCTTATTGCTTTCCTTTGCATTCTGGCACTGTTTGCCCCCCGGATAGCCCCTCATGACCCCCTTGCCCAGAGGCTTGACAGCGGGCTTCTTTTTCCTTCTACTGAATATCCTTTCGGGACTGATGAGCTTGGACGCTGCATTTTTTCAAGGGTCATCTACGGAACGCGAATTTCTCTCGGAATCGGACTTCTTGTAGTTGCAGCAACGTCTGTTGCAGGCACATCTCTGGGACTGCTTTCCGGGTACAGGGGAGGCTTGCTCGATGAAGTAATAATGAGAGTAGTAGACATCGTAATGGCTTTTCCCAACATCATCCTTGCCCTTGTGATTGCAGGGCTGCTGGGCCCGGGCTTTTCAAGTGTTGTCCTTGCCCTTGCCTTTACCCAGTGGCCTGCTTATGCCAGGCTTGTACGCGGACAGGTGCTGTCTCTAAGGAAAAGGGCTTTTGTGGAGGCTGCAAGGGCTCTGAGGCCCTCAAGCTTCTACATTATGCGAAAACATATCCTCCCGAACTGCATGGAACCTGTAATCGTGCTTGGAACTCTCGAGATTGCACACGTTATAATCTTTGCTTCAGCCCTGAGTTTTCTCGGGCTCGGGATCCAGGCCCCTGACCCTGAATGGGGCTCTATGCTCAAAGCCGGGATCCCATTCCTCCGTACAGTTTCCCATCTCACCTTTTTCCCGGGCCTGATGATCATATTCACAGTTTTTGCGTTCAATTTTGCAGGAGACGGTTTGAGGGATAGCCTTGGGCAGCCTGCAGATCAGGAGGTGCTGGCAAGGTGAGTTCTCCCCTTCTCTCAATAGAAGACCTGAACATCTCTTTCAAAACCTCAAAAGGTATTGTAAAAGCCAATCAGGGTATCTCCCTTGAAGTCAGGGAGGAAGAAATTCTGGGGCTCATCGGGGAAACAGGCTGTGGAAAAACCACCCTTGGAAAAGCCATTTTGAGGCTGCTCTCAGGTAAAGCAACCCTGGAAGGAAAAATAGTGTACAGAGGTACGGATCTCCTTACTCTTCCCGAGAAGGAAATGAGGCGCTTTCGGGGAAAGGAAATAGGAATAATGCTCCAGAACCCTTCAGCCTGTCTCAACCCTGTCCTTTCTGCAGGAAGCCAGATTGCAGAAATCTACCGTTACCACGAGGGCATGGGAAAAAAGGAAGCCGAAAAGAAAGCTGGAAAGATGCTTGAGCTTGTGGGGATAAGCTCTTCCCGGGGGTGCGAATACCCCCACCAGTTTAGCGGCGGGATGCTGCAAAGGGTCATGGTCGCAATAGGGCTTGCCCTAAGGCCCGGACTTCTGATCGCAGATGAGCCTACAAGAGGGCTTGACACGGACACGAAATTGCAGATTTCGGAACTGATTGCCGGGCTTGTCCGCAAGGAAAATTCTTCCATGCTTCTGATCACGCACGACCTGGAGATTGCCGGCAGGCTCGCGGACAGAATTGCAGTCATGTACGCCGGAGAAATTGTTGAAATCGGAAAGGTGGCTGAGATCCTTTCTAACCCCAAACATCCTTACACCCTTGACCTGCTGCACTCGCTTCCCGGAAAGGGGTTCAGGACCGTTTCAGGGCAACCTCCGAGCCTTGTTTCCCCTCCTTCCGGCTGCAGGTACCATCCGCGTTGCAGTTTCCGGCTTGAGGCCTGTTCACAGGTCCATCCGGCACTTATGGGGTTTGAGGGTGAGCGCCTTACCCGTTGCTTTCTCTCTGAAAAGGGCAGGATAAATGAAACTGCAGCACAGCCTTTCCTTAATGCGCAGTCTGCTCTCAAGTGTGAGGAGGAGTAAACATGGCACTGTTGAAGGTAGAGGGCCTGAAAAAGTACTATTATTCAGGGCTGTTCAAAAAAGAGATCCACAGGGCGGTTGATGGAATCAGTTTTGAGATCGGGAGAGGGAAAACCCTGGGACTTGTCGGGAAAAGCGGCTGCGGAAAATCCACACTTGGGAGAACGGTTTTGAGGCTGTTGGAGCCCACTGCTGGGAGAGTCCTTTTTGATGGACAGGACATCTCAGGCTTCAAAGGCAGTGCCCTGAAAAACCTGGGGACAAAAATGCAGATTATTTTCCAGAACCCGGAATCCTGCCTGAACCCGAGGATGAAGGTCTATGATGCCATTGCAGAACCTCTGAGGCTTCACAGGCTCTGCGAAAGAGACGAAGAACGGGGACGGATACAGGAGCTTATCGAGGCTGTTTCCCTGAGTGAGGAACTGCTTTTCCGCTATCCCGGAGAATTGAGCGGGGGGCAGCTCCAGAGGGTTGCAATAGCCAGAGTCCTGGGCATGAAACCGGAATTCATAGTTGCGGATGAGCCCACTTCCATGCTCGACCCGCTTGTCCAGGCCCAGGTCCTTTCCCTTCTCAAAAAACTGCAAACTGAGTACGGGATCAGTTTTCTATTCATCTCCCACGATATGCAGGTAGTGGAATGGATGAGTGATGAAATCGCTTTCATGGAGGAAGGAAAAATTGTCGGTTTCAGGTAGTGGTGCGGGGCAAGAATTTGTAACCCCGTACCCGATTTACCTGTTTTTACTTAATTCATTTTACTTAGCTTAATTTTACATTAATATAATATATAAAATATTATTATAAACTGTCCGACTTTATAATACACTGTAAATTGTGTCCTGTTGGACCAGAAAGATGTGTAGAAGAAGTAATGAATAAGAGAAATCGTATAGAAAATAGGAGAAATGGTATGGAAAGTAAAGCTCAAAATCAAACTGAAACGTCTGTTGACTTAATGCAAAAACCTGTGGTAGATTCAGACCGATTTTTCAAGCTTGTTGATTCCTCTGTTCAGGGTCTGAGAGAGTGCAAGCTCATTGCTGCGGCCTTTGAGCTTGGAGTGTTTGAAGCTCTTAAAGTTCCCTTATCAGCAGGAGTTCTGGCTAAAAAGCTTGGCTGTGATCCTGTGCTTATGCCCCACTTTTGCGAGTCCCTCCACAGTCTCGGTTTCCTCGATAGGTTTGAGGAAGGGGCACATGAGGAAGAAGAAAATGCGCAGATGAAGGAAAAAAGCGAAGGCGAATCAGAAGACGGGTCTGAGGGCAAAAATCCTGATCCCGGAAAACAAAATAGTGGGGCGGTGTACCTGGTCTCGGAACTCAGTGCAACGTATCTTCTGGAAAACTCTCCGTTTTCTCAGCAGCATTACCTCGCCGATAGGCTCAGGAATGTTGAACTCTGGGTCCGCCTTCCGCAGATTATGAAGAGTGGACCTGAGATTGTCGAGAAAGGGCCTTTTTTCGGGGAGGTCGTCCAATGTATGGCTGAAAACGCTCGATGTGGGCTGCTTCAGGAAACGGTCCGGGTTGTCCAGGAAAATGTGGATTTTACAAATGTCAAAAAGCTGCTTGACCTCGGGGGAGGACACGGACTCTATGCAATCGCTTTTGCAAAATTGAATGAAAACCTTCAGGCTTTTGTTTTCGACCTTCCGCCTGTTACGCAAAAGACAAAAGATTTCATAGAAAAGTATGGAGCTTCAAGAGTGGATATAATTCCCGGGGACTTTTTTAATGATGAAATCGGAGGCGGATACGACGTTATCTTTTCGTCCTTTAATCCCGGAGGAAAAGTGCCTTCCCTTATCCCTAAGATTTCCGAAGCCCTGACCCCCGGAGGCGTTTTTGTGACCAGGCAGGTCCAGGATGAAAAAATGAAATCCAGCCCTCTTCTCAGCCTTGACTGGAACCTCTGGACTTTTGAAGATGTAAAAAAAGGAGGGTCGGGATACAGTTTCGAAAACAGCGTCCCCTTTACCGAATATATAGAAATGCTGGGCAGCTACGGGCTTGAAGTCTTCCGTGCCCTTGACATGAAGGACGGATCAAGGATCGTGTTTGCCTGGAAAATAGACTGAATTTTGCAGGGTAAGCACAGTAATTCCCCTGCAATTTTTTTCCGCCGCTGGGGGGCTACTTACAGGCTTGAAAATGCCGATATCGGTTTAAGCATGGAACTTGAAGAAAACACTTTTTTGATATGGACACCGTAATCCCGTTAGGGATACTTGTTAATGAACCTGTTTCTAATTTCATGAAGCACGTATTTTCCGGCAGGAAAAACGGATAACTCAAAAATCCTGATTGGAACAAATCAAAGAGCCTACCTCTTTTCCCGTACCGGACTGAATAAAATCTCTAACGGCAACGTTATTACCCAAAAAAACAATCATTCTATGGGGATTGTTGTGATAAAAGAAGCCATGTTCTACGAGAAACTCGAAGCTGATAAAGTACATTGCGGGCTCTGCGCCCACAGGTGCAAAATCGCCCCTGGAAAGAGAGGGTTTTGCAGGGTGCGGGAAAACAGGGGAGGGAATCTTTATTCTCTTATTTACGGTACGGTTTCCAGCGAAGCTGTGGACCCTATCGAAAAAAAGCCGCTTTATCATTTCTATCCGGGTTCCTATGTATACTCGGTAGGGACTGTCGGGTGCAACTTCCGCTGCAAACACTGCCAGAACTGGACCATTTCCCAGACCTGTGTAGAAGACTCTTACACAACAGATATACTTCCGGAAGAGCTGGTGGAAAGGGCGCTTATATCGGGTTCGAGGTCAGTTGCCTGGACCTATAACGAGCCCACGATCTGGCACGAGTATACATACGAAAGCGCAAAGCTGGCAAAGGACGCGGGCCTTGCGACCGTCTACGTGACCAACGGCTACATGACCCCGGAAGCCCTCAGGCACATTGCCCCCCGGCTGGATGCTGCCAACATCGACATCAAGGCTTTCACTGAAAAGTTCTATCATGACGTTGCCAGCGCAAAACTGGCTCCAGTGCTTGAGTCCTCCATCCTTGCAAAGGAGCTCGGGATTCATGTGGAAATCACGACCCTCATCATCCCGAAACACAATGACTCTCTCGAAGAGCTCCGGGAACTTTCTAAGTGGATCTACAAAAACCTCGGGCCTGATACTCCCCTCCACTTCACGCGCTTCCACCCCCAGTACCAGATGCAGGACCTCTATCCGACACCTGTAGAGACCCTCGTGACCGCCCATAAGATCGCAACTGAAGAAGGAATGAAGTATGTTTATGTAGGGAATGTTCCGGGGCAGGAATACAACAATACCTTCTGCCCGAACTGCGGTAAAGTGTTGATCTCTCGCGGTTTTTTTGATATCGAAAAGTACGAAATCACTCCTGAAAAGACCTGTCCCGTGTGCGGGGAGAATATCCCTATAGTTGGAGAATACTCAGGCTCAAAGCAGGTATTAAATGAAGATGAATATTGAAAGCGGTTCCTGATTAACTGATTTATCTATTCCGGAATCCCGAATGAAATATTTCGGTTTTCTCTCCCTGCTCCGCGGGGGGTTATGGCTGGCCTGCTCACAAGAAAAAAGCGAGAAAATAGGCACCGCAATTAAGAGGGGCTATATGCTGAAGAAATGCTCCCCGGGCTGAGAGAATACGTTCCTTAACTTCCAAAAACCGATTTCCGATTTACAAGGTAAATATAAGCGCCCCCGCCAGCTTGTCTGGCGGCTCTACAAAAAAAGAAAGAAAAAACAGATTTGAAAGAGAACTTAGACCGAAATTTATGCAGATTTGAGCTGTCGGGTTCTCGTTCTAACTCAAAAGAGCCCTCAACCGCATTTATTATACCTTTTTTCTTCCTTTTCGTCTTTTTGGGAAAGACCGCTCTCCTGCGTCGAGCGGGACAAAAAAGACGTGATAAAGCGAATAAGGTTGTACGGATCAGAAATATTGTAATTTTAGTCCTTTTTTAGTCCTCTTAAATGTCAGAAAAGGTATTTTCCGTACCCTTCTTCAAAGACTTTTATTATCCCTGCCCTCAGGGAAGGCGTATATTTGCCAGGTTCGATTTTAACAGCCCTGTGCAGGTCTTCAAGTTCCACCCACTCAATGGAAACGGCTTCCTCAGGGTCATGCCGGATAAGGCTTGCTGTTTCTTCCGAACATCTGCCTGAAAATACCGTATGGTAGGCTCCTTTGTTTTCGAAGATGCAGGGGATTTTGAACAATTTTCCGAAAGGGACTGAGATTCCTATTTCCTCAAGCATCTCCCGCGCAATGCAGGCTTCGTAGGACTCGTCTGCGACAGTGCCGCTTACGGAGTATGTGTAACGGTTCGGATACCATTTCTTTTGAGATGCCCTTTTCTGGATAAGCATTTTGTTTTCTGTATTCAGCAGGATTAGATGGGAGGCCCTGTGGATGTGGTTTCCCGAGTAAAAGTCCTCCCTCGGGCGCAGTCCGAGAAAGTTATCATTTCTGTCAACTTCACTGATCAACTCTGTCACAGGGGACCTCCGGATTAACTTTGATCTTTAACACGGATACTGCAGAATTAGAAAGACAATAAAAAGAAATTCCGAGAAATAAAATTAAAAAATGAAATGATATGAAAAAAGAATATTTTATTTTTCGAGCGCTTTCAGGGTTCTGAGACCTCTTTTGGCTTCTCTGCGGATCTCTGGATCTCTTCAAGCAGCTGGTCGTCAGTCTTGCCTTTTATGTCAAGCCCGAGCTTCTCAGCAGTTTCCTGTACCTTGGTCTTTGGAGCTATGGGTTCCTTTAAGGATTTCTCAAAATCCTTCAGGTTCTGTTCGGATTCTTTCTGGGCTTTTTTGAATTCTCCCACCGAACTTCCCATGGACCGTGCAAGTTCAGGGAGTTTACTTGCCCCAAACAGGAGCATAACTACTGCTAATATAAGTATCAGTTCTGTGGGACCTGGCATGCCAACCATATCTATACCTCGAATCTTTACCTTTTTTCTGGTGTTTTTAAGCTTATCAGTAAATTAAGTAGATTATAATACTTTTAGTAGAACAAAAATTATTCTGAAAAACTGCTGTTTAGCAGAGAATGAGGATTTACTTCTACTATATAAACCTTTTATTTTATATTTATTATCTGTCGTATTTTTATATATTTATTTAGTTACTTATGTATTTATTTATTAAATTAGTTATTTATTTAGTTGTATATTTACTTGTTTATTATGTCAACTCTTAAGAACTTATGCTATTTTTGTTTATAATCAGTAACTGAAGCTTTGAACCCATATACAATAAGCTTTATTATTCCGGGATTTTTCCATTGGTACCGGAAGCTTCTTGATTTTCTATATCTGGAATGGAAGATCTGGCTTCCAGTGAATTTTTAAGGCTCTTGTCTGTCCCGATTTTAGTTTTCGGGGCTTCATTTTTTATATCCTTTTCGTCCTCTTTTACCCCGGGAACGGCCCCATATTCTGGTTTCCTGGTATATGAATCGAAGGTCGTGAGCTCCAGTTCAGCGGCTCTCTGTGCTTTCTTGAACTCTCCTACCGCACTTCCAAGAGACCGGGCAAGTTCGGGGAGCTTCCTTGGCCCAAAGAGAAAAAGCGCAGCGATCAGGATTGCAAGCACTTCAGTGGAACCTATCATTGTCGGCTATTATCGACGATCAAATATAAAAATTCTTGCAACAAGCAGGGCAGGCAGGTTTTACGCGGAATCAACTGTCTGTTTATTTTTTATATTTATGCTTTTTTGACTGGCAGATTACGTTAAATTCCCAAACTCGCCTTAAAACAACCTGACCAGCAGCAGGCTGAACTCAAAGAGGACTACAAGCAGAAGCGCGACCAATATCTGGGCAATGAAAGTCGGGTCCGGCGAAAGGAATAGGGATAGCGTTAAAATTGCGCTGTAAACCAGTATCCGCTGTTTCTTGAGGGTTTGATACTTTACAAGCCCCATTTTCACGGCAAATATTACAAGAAGGGGAGCCTGGAACACAATTCCGAAGCCTGCAAGTATTGTTGTCACGGCTGAGAAAGTGTTTTGCACGGAAAGCTGGGCTGAAGCCACATCCCCTGAGTAAAAGATAACGTACCTGAACATCACAGGCAGGACAATGAAATAGCCCAGGGCAGCTCCCAGGATAAACAGGAGAAAAGATACAGGGACAACTTTCAGGAAAAAGCGTTTCTCATGCGGATAAAGCCCTTTCCCTGCAAACCTGTAGAGCTGATAGAATAATTGCGGAATTGATACTGCAAGTGCAAAGACCAGGCAGAGCTTGAGGCGGGCAAAGATCCATTCAAGAGGCGAATATACTGCCATATCCAGTCCCGGGCTTATGAATTCTTTCCAGACAAGCATCATCCCTTTTTCAGAGAAGGGGTATGCGACCAGCATAGCCAGAAAGAGCCAGACAAAGACTACAGCAAGCCGGTTCCTGAACTCATACAGGTGAGCCATAAGGGGTTCTTCTATATCCCCGGGAACTCCGGAAGAACAAGCGTTTCCATTAGTTTTGTTTCCTGTATCAGGGAGCTGGTTTCCGGTATTATGAGAGGTCATGGTTTTTATCTGTTATTATCTGTTTTTCTGTTGAGTTTGCGATCTGTTTTCTCTGTCTTACACTGCATTTTAATAAATATATTAATATCGGAACATCTGATTACACTTATATCCCAGACCTCGATGATATCCCGCATGCTCTGGATATTCTGAAGTAGGGATACTCTAAAATCATATATCCATGATATATATTTACCGTCATCAATATTTACAGTATTTATTCGGATATCCCCATTATCCGTTACAGTTACAGTTACAGTAGCCTTATAGCTACAATATAATACCGAAAAACACAAAGCTTGAAATATTATGCTTTGATCTGGAATCTTGTATTTGCCATCCCAAGCATAACAAAACATATAACGAAATAATCAGTTCCTGAAAGATAACCAGTTCATATTATTTGCCGGATAGGTACTCCATATGTCTGAAGCAATTGAAAACTTAAGTGTAATCCTGCTGACCCTGCGAAAGAAATTGATTGTAGTTGCTGCAGTCCTTTTTGCAGGCGTTGCTCTTTCTTTCCAGTTTACAGGTCCACTGATTGAGAGGATGAAAGAGGACCTCTTGCCTGAGGGTGCAAAGCTGGTGTACATATCCCCTCTTGAAGTAATGATGCTGAAGCTCAAGCTCTCATTTATAGTAGGGCTGCTCTTTGCCATTCCTGTGATTGCATTCTATGCTTACCGGGCTGTATCGAGGCGTTTTTCGATCAGAAATCCGATACAGGTCGGAAAAAACCAGTTTGTACTCCTGAGCGCGGCTGCTCTCGTAATGTTTGCCCTCGGGGCTTCGTATGCTTATTTCTTCATGCTACCCCTCTTTCTGGACTATCTCTACCTGAACGCAGCAGGTTCAGGGGTAACTGCTACCTACTCGATCTTCAAGTTCATTTCGTTTGCAGCTGCAGGCACAGCTCTTTTCGGGCTGATATTCGAACTTCCTATAGTACTCACCTTCCTGACAAGGAACGGCTTTATACAGTACAGTACCCTTGTGACCTACCGCAAGCATATTTATATCGTCTTCCTGGTGATAGGAGCTGTAATTACCCCTCCAGACGTACTCAGTCAGGTCATGGTTGCAGTGCCCATGATAATCTTTTTTGAGATCAGCATGGTTGTTGTAAGGGTACTTGGCGTGAAGAATAAGGTACCTCAACCTGAACTTTCTTAAAGCATGAAATTTCTTACTTGCCTGAGGCTAAAAAAGTTTGCTGAGCGAGTTTTTTAGGGAAAGAATCGGGCAAAAGGAAAGAAGAAGATGTGAAAAAGGAAGAAGAAGAGAAAAGGGACGAAGGAGAGAAAAGGGAAGAAGGAAAAAATAGGAATTAAGAGGGATGTAAAAGAAAAAAGGCGCACTGAACGGAGGTGTGCGGATTGAAGGGTGTGGGCGTGTTTGGGGTAATGTAATGATGGTGATAAATGAACCCAAACACGCCTCTAGCAATTCTTTTTCCGCACTCGCCTATCTATTGATATTTTTGTTTTGACATTATTTAATATTATCTAACATGGATTATAAAATTATTTTTTTGTTTTTTTCCACCCGAATCCCTTGCAGGAAGACTGATACACCACACCAGAATATAGTGAGGCATTAAGGAATGATGTACCTGTTTCTCGCTTCATGTGCCGTCTTCCCTTCATGTTCTGAAGATCATCCGAAATGCCCCGGAATATTTTCAGTTTGCTCGGGAAAGTCTTATTTAAGCAGCCCCCTTATTTGCAGAGGTCATGGAGCCAAAGCACATAAAAGCAAGTGCCCAGGTAGTTGCCGCATCAGTCATCTATGGGTTTGCAGGAATATTTTTCCTGTACATAAAAAACATGGCTGCAGGTCCTGTTGTTTTTTACCAGCTCCTTTTAGGTTTTCTTGCCCTTGCAGTTTATCTGGCAGCCACGGGACAGCTATCCGGGATACAGCTGAGAGGAAAAAGAAAAGCCCTTTTGTTGCTCGGGGCCTGGCACGCCGGAGTCATGCTTTCCTATTACACGGCTGTAAACTTTACAAACGTCTCGATGTCTGTACTTTTGCTTTATACGGCTCCTCTTTATGTCCTGCTGATTGCCCCTGTCATCCTTAAAGAAAAAATCAGCACAAAAAACCTTGCTGCTCTTGCACTCTCCCTTATAGGTGTGGTGGTGGTTGTGGGTCCGGAGAGTCTCGTTTCCGGCACGGCAGAAGCCGGATCAGGATATCTCTATGGTGTGCTGATGGGGCTTTTCTCAGGTTTTTTCTATGCCTGCATTATTCTGACCTCCCGCTACCTCAGAGACGAATATTCAGGCATGGAACAGCTTTTTATCTCAACAGGCGTGACCCTTGTGATCCTTTTTCCCTTTATGCTGCAAATATCTCCCGCAGCCCTGCTTGAGAACCTGCCTGTCCTTCTCTTCCTCGGGGTAATGATAACCTCCCTTGGCTCCATTCTCTATTTCACAGGGCTTGAGCATGTAAAAGCCCAGAATGCGAGCATAATCTCCCTGCTTGAACCCGTAAGTGCTATCTTTTTTGCCTATCTGATCTTAAACGACCCGGTATCCAGGACCACACTGCTCGGATGCGTCCTTATTCTTTCAAGCTCTCTCCTTATGAGCCTGGAAAAAGAAAGCAAGGCCTAAGGTAAAATTCGCCTCGCCTGAATTGCGCCTCGCCCGAATTGCGCCTCGCCCGAATTGCGCCTCGGGAGGACGCAGTCCTTTTCGCTCCGCTCAAGAGGACTAAGCTACAAAATAACAGGCTTTATTTCCCGAATTGCGTCTTGGGATCACAGTAAATCGAAGATTCACTGGGAGTTGCGATGTAATCGCAACAGTACGCGGTCCGTTTCAGCAGAGTTGCGGCTCTGCAGATACGCTGCCCTTTTCGCTGCGCTCAAGAGAGCTAATATATGGGTTTTAGCAGTGAGCTCCGTTCGCTCAAGCGGACGAATTAAAAATACGCTGGTTCATAATCAAGGTAGAAGGATTATTTTATATTAAGACAGCCTCTTAGAATAACATTTTATACTCCGTAACTAATATTAAATAGTTATACATTTACGGAGTTGAATTATTTCAGAGCCTGAAGAGACTTTCAGAGAAATTCTTTTTCCATTTTGTAGAATTTCTTCCCGTTTTGAAGTCTTGTTTTCCGGCAAAACATTACAAAATTTAGTAAAGAATATCCTGTGTTCTTATCTGTATCATAAATATATTTTATTGATTTATTTGAAACAGACATGGTATTCGACCTTCCGCAGATGTCTTCAAAAAAATAACATAATTCTTGTTATCGTTTTTGGAGAATTGTCCGAAAAATCTGCAGTTTTATCTCAACTTAAGCTTCGGGAAATGGCTGCCGGAAGTTTCAATGAAGGCAAAAGGTTGAAAATGTAGGAAAATTTCAAAAATACATGTTTGAGTAACCAGGGGTGTTCCAAAAAACGATAGCATGAAAACTTGTGTAAATTGTACGGACATCTACGGAAAGTGGGTGGTATTTTATGGTAGACATAGTTAAGGAACTGGAAACACTAAGGCAAAACTTGCTTGATCTATCCCTTCGTAATAACCTTCTCAATTACCGTCCTTCCCTGAGAAGGACAATCTCAATTACGGGCAGAACCCCGGAGGAGGTCTATGACCTTTTTGTTCTCCAGGAAAAATCAATGAAATTCAGGGCAGCAAAAACCAGGCCCAAAAAAGGCAGGAAGGCCGAAAATGGAGAGGAAGGGGAAGATGATGATGCAGAAAATGAAAGCAAGCTTCTGAAAACAATAGGAAGAATCCTTACTTCCGAAGAAAAGAATAAGCCCCATAACTCTCGTTTTGAACCTTTTCTTGAAACTCCCGATGACAGCGAGACTCTTGATCGGAAACTTTTTTACGTCTACAACCAGGCAAATTCTATTTTTGAAGAGCAGGGCTATCCTGTCCTCTATCTTGCAATGGGCTTTCTGCAGTGGAGTGAGAACAAGTCTTCGGTAAAGAACCCGAGGGCTCCCCTTGTCCTGGTCCCGGTCGAACTCAAAAGGATGGGAAAAGGCAGGAACTTCAGCATCCAGTGGACCGGGGACGAGATTTTTACCTCCATTACCCTTCAGGCAAAGATGAAAGAGTTCGGGATCGAGGTCCCTGAGTTTGAAATGCCTGAGGACGCTTCCGGGATACAGGAATACTTCAGGAAAGTGCTCGGGGCAATCCGGGATAAAACGAACTGGAAGATCATTCCGGAAGTCTGCCTTGACCTTTTCAACTTCAGGAAATTTGTCATGTACAAAGACCTGGACCCTGCAACCTGGCCTGAGGACATGTCTCCTGCAGAGCACCCCCTGATCCGGAAGGTCTTCAACCCTGAAGAGCCTGAGTGCGAGATCCAGGGCTTTCGGGAAGAGGAGGTCGACCTGAAGCTTTCGGCAAAAGATACCTACCATATAATGGATGCCGACTCCTCGCAGATCGCAGTCGTTGAGGATGTGAAAGCCGGAAAAGACCTTGTTGTGGAAGGGCCTCCCGGCACAGGCAAGTCCCAGACGATTGCAAACACAATTGCAGAACTTCTCGCACAGGGCAAAAGCGTGCTCTTTGTGAGCGAAAAGATGGCTGCCCTTCAGGTTGTAAAGAGCAGGCTTGATAATGCGGGTTTGGGAGAGCTCTGCCTCGAGGTCCACAGCCACCAGACTAGAAAAAAAGCCGTGCTTGAAGAACTGGAAAAAGCCCTTAACCGGGCTGCTCCTCCTGCTATCAGTGCTGAGAGAGATCTTAACGAACTTGAAAAGCTTAAACAGGAACTCAACGGGTATGCAGAGACACTCCGGGAACCTGCAGGAAATATCTACCCCAGCCTCTATGCACTTTACGGGGTAAAGGAAAAGACCCGGACTTACTTTGAGTCAAATGGCCTGAAAATACCCAATTTTAAGTTTAAGGACCCTGATACCTGGGAAACCAGAGCCTGGGTAGAAGCTGAATCTGTTCTGGAAAAAATCGGGCAGGTACTTCCTGCTCTCGGCCCTGTCAGGAAAAATCCCTGGTACGGCTGCGAACCCGGGCTTGTGCTGCCTTCTGACCTGGGGGAAATCGGATCTATTGCAGATGAATGCGCTTCTGTTTTTGAAAACCTTGAGAAGACAATAAAAACCCTTAATGACCTCTCTGCAACCTCAAAACCCCAAACACTTAAAGATATTATAGGCATAGCCGAAGCTGCAAAACTTATAAGCAAATCAAACCCCCTACCTGAAAAAATACTCCAGAACCCTGAATGGGACTCCGAAGCTTCAATATCCGAAGCTGAAGCCCTGGTCTCAAAAATCAGGCAGTATAGGGAACTGAAAACTTTTGTGGACAGGACTTTCCACCCGTCGGTTTTTGACCTTGACACCTCCGAGTTTAAGGACGTATCCGGCAAGCTGTTCAGTATTTTAAACTCCAGGTACAGGAAACTAAAAAAGGAGATTTCAGCGTGCTATATCTCAGGGGCGCCTTCAAAAGACAGCAAAATCCTTCTCGACCTCGCCTGCGTTTCCGAGTGCAAGGCGCACAGGCTGGAGCTTGAGGACGCTGAGATACCTGGCAAAAAGTTCTTCTGGGAGTACTGGAAGGGCCTTGAAAGCGACCCCACCTCCCTGGAAGAACATTGCAGGTGGATGATCTCCTTCCGCAGGCAAATCAAGCAAGGTACTCTAACTGACAGGTCATTCAGGCTGGTAGAAGGCGGGGTTGATGCAGCAGTCCTTGAGTCTGCTATAAATGAAGTCCTGGCAGCAAAACAGGCTTTTCTTTCCTCCCTGGAAAAACTTGGCTCCCTTGTAGGGGCAGATTTCGGGAAAATGTTCGGAAACGATATGGAAGCTGTAAAGCTCAGCCAGTTAAAGTCCCGTGTAACCAGATGGAAAGATGAGACTTCTTCCCTCGTGTTCTGGAGCCAGTACCTTGGATACAGGCAGGCTTGCCTTGAAACGCTTGCTTCCCCTATGATGGAGGAGCTGGAAGCCGGGAAAATAGAGCCAGAGGACATGATCCCGGCTTTTGAGGGAAACTATGCCGAAAGCATGCTGCACAGGGCTTTCAGGGAAAGGCCGGAACTCTCTGCTTTTATCCGGGAACTTCATGAAGGCAAGATAAGCAAGTTCACCGAGCTTGACAAAAAAGTCCTGCTTGAGAACAGGAAGAGAATTGTCTGTTCTGCTTATGAGGAAGCACCCAGGCTGATCTCTGGAGCATCAAGAGCTTCCGAAGCCGGAATTCTACTCAACGAATTCAACCGCAAACGCGGGCACATGCCCATACGTACCCTGATGAAAAAGGCGGGCAGCCTTGTACAGAAAATAAAGCCCTGCTTCCTGATGAGCCCGCTTTCCATTGCGCAGTACCTGGACCCGAGGAGTACAAGGTTTGATGTGATTATCTTTGACGAGGCAAGCCAGGTCAGGCCGGAAGATGCTGTCGGCGCACTCCTGCGCGGAAAACAGGCAGTGGTAATGGGAGACTCAAAACAGCTTCCTCCAACCGACTTTTTCGATACTGTTGTCGATTCTCCTGAAAGCGAGCCTGATGACTATGCTTCCACAGGGGACATGGAAAGCATCCTGAATGTCTGCAAGCGCAGCTTCCCGGTAAAGACCCTGCGCTGGCACTACAGGAGCAGGCATGAGTCCTTGATTGCGATTTCAAACCAGGAGTTTTACGACAACCGCCTCTATGTTTACCCATCCCCCATGCAAAAAGATGAAAGCCTGGGGCTGAAGTTCGTTCACCTCCCTGAGGCGGCTTATGACAGGGGCAAGAGTGGAGCCAACAGGATCGAGGCAAGAGCTGTTGCCAGGGCAGTGTTCGAGCATTTCCAGAAGTATCCTGGAAAAAGCCTGGGGGTCGGCACCTTCAATGTAAAACAGCAGGAGGCTATCCAGGAAGAGATCGAAGTTCTCCTGAAAGCAAACCCGGGCGTTGACCTTAACTCAGAGAATGATAGGGGCGAACACTTCTTCGTAAAGAACCTCGAAACCATCCAGGGCGACGAGAGGGATGTCATTCTGCTGAGTGTGGGTTTCGGTTTTGATAATAACAGGAAACTTTCCCTTAATTTCGGACCTCTTAACCGGGAAGGGGGAGAACGGCGTCTGAATGTGCTTATCACAAGGGCAAGGGAAAAATGCGTTGTCTTTTCCAACTTTACTTCAAGAGACCTGCCCCTTAACGAAAACTCCTCTTTCGGGCTCAAAGCTCTCAAAGTCTTCCTTGAGTTTGCCGAGAGCGGCACGCTTCCGGCTCCATTATGCGGCAGGCAGGAGCTTGAATCTCCTTTCGAAGAAGCGGTCTCCGATTTCCTGACCGAAAACGGGTGTGAGGTGCACAGGCAGATCGGATGTGCCGGGTACAAGCTCGACCTTGCAGTCCCTGATCCCCGCCATCCGGGCAGGTACGTGCTCGGGATCGAATGCGATGGGGCAAGCTACCATTCTTCTCCTGTTGCAAGGGATCGCGACCGCCTGCGCCAGCAGGTTCTCGGAGGGCTGGGCTGGAAAATCTACAGGGTCTGGTCTACGGACTGGTACCTCCATCCGAAAGATTGCAGGGAAAAACTGCTTGATACCGTAAAGGCAGCTGTTAGACAGGCAAAATTGCAGGCAAAATCCGAACCTGAACCCGAAGTTGTGATAATAAACGAACCTCCTGCCTGGGCAAAATCCGCCAAAACTAATGGGATCGCCACAACTTATGAGATAGCCGGAACTTATGAGGTAAATGCCGGTCCTGCCGCAAGCCTGTTTTCACCTTTAGAAAGCAAAGCCTTTAAAGAGCCTGTAAAAAACTTTAACGAGACTGAAATAAGACCCTTTGAAACGGCATCCCCGACAAAAGTTTCCCCTGAAGTCGAGTTCCTTTCAGAAAACCGTTCGGGAAACTCATCTGAAATGGAGTTCCTGGTCGAAGATTCCCCTGATAAGAAATCTATTGAACAGATTTCCTTTGAAGCGGCATATGAAGAAGAAGAAGAAGTAGAAGAAGAAAAAGAAAAAGAAAAAGAAAAAGAAAAAGCAGACGAAGAGGAAGTAAAAGAAGCAGATGAAGAGGAACTGGAAGACGAGGTGGAATATGAAGACGAAGCAGAAGATGAAGAATCCTTTACTGTTGCTTTCCCCACGCTTGAAGGAGGATTCTCAACCTATTCAGGGCCGGACTTCCTTCCTGAAATGACTTTAAAAGCCGAGTCCATGGCTACTCTCGCTGACGAAAACTCCAGAAAGGAACCTGTCAGAAGGTTAAAGAAATCAAAGCTTCTTAAATTCAGTGTTGACCCACGCTCTAATTTCGAAACGGATATTGACGGAGGATCAGATCCCATTCCTGAGCCTGAATCTGAAAGAATAAACTTCTTTCAGGCTTACCCGGAGATCGATTTCAGTGCAGGTCCGGAAAAGAAACGAAAGGGCAGGAAAATTAATGAGTTTGCTTACATCTACGGCTCCGGAGGATCCTTTGAACCTGAAGATCCTGATGAAGATGATTATCCTGACCCGGAATGGAGTTCTGAACCTGAACCCGAACCAGAACCAGAACCAGAACCAGAAACAGAAACAGAAACAGGAGCTAAAGCTGAATCTTACACCGAATCGAAGGTAAAAACCGACATCAAATCAGGGCTTGAGACTAACTATCCCGGAATTATCGAACCTCATGCTCCCGAGAATATGAAAGACGGAGATGAAAAACTGTCAGGGAAAGGGAATTCTCTGGAGGCTCTTGTGCCTCTCTACAAAACCTGCCTCTCCTCCAGACTTCCGCAGTCAGGAGACTTTTCTGAAGTTTCCGATGAGCAGATCGAAGAGGCAATTGTAAGAATTGTGGAATGCGAAGGTCCTGTTCACTCAGAGGAAATACTCCAGAGGATAAAATCCCATACAGGACTCTCACGCATGCTCGGCAAAATCAAACAGAGAGTACTTGACTCCATGTCAGCGGCTGAAAATTCTGGAAAAATCCTGGCAAAAGGGGAATTTTACTGGCCGCTCTCGGAACCTGAATATCTCCTGCGCAGGCGCGATGCTGATGCATATGCAAAGATTGAATGGATCTGCGATGAGGAAATAAAAGAGGCTGTCCGTTTTGTCCTTAACAACCAGTACTCAACCCCTATGGAAGATTTGATTATCCGGACATCAAGGGTACTGGGGATTAAAACAACCCGCAAAAATACCTGGGACAGAATCGAGAAACTTATTCAGTCAGGGATAGAAAGCAACGAACTGACCCGCAACCCCAATGAAATGATTTATTTTGTAGAGTAAATGAAGATTATAATTAATTTATTAACCCTGTTTAAAACAGTTTTTCTTTTTTAGTTGAATATTTATTCCTTTTACACATATTATTATTTTTAAGTTTTCATTGAGCTTTTTGCTTTAACCCCCTTTTAACTCTTTTATTTTTCATAATTTGTCATAATTATTTATTTTCAAATAGTTATATATCCTGGCTCTAATATCTCTCCGGCAATTATGCCCATAACAGTTAAAGAAAATAACAAACCATTTGCAGCAGTTATCACGTCCTGTATCCTTTTTGGGATGATAGGCATATTTGTAAAAGAGATCAGAGATATGAACGCAGGTTCTATCCTGTTTTACCGGCTATTTTTCGGATTTTCGGTCATTCTGGTGTATCTTGTAGTGTCCGGAGGGATAAAGAAAATAGAACTGAAGCAGAAGAAATTCTATATGCTTTTGCTTGGAGTTCTTAACACAGTAACGATGTTTACATACTTCTCCTCAATCAAACATACTGGCATTCCTGTAGCTGTGCTTCTCCTGTACACAGCACCAATATATGTTACACTGCTCTCTCCTTTACTCCTTAAAGAGCACATAACTCTTCGGGATATGCTTGCACTTACCCTGTCTATCTCGGGTATACTGCTTGCTGTCAATCCTTTAAACATTTACGGGAGCACAGGTTCCGAAAATGGAAACTACATCACAGGAATCCTTTTTGGGCTGCTTTCCGGGCTTTCTTACGGCTGTTCGATCATGACCATGAACTACTTGAAGGAAACCTATTCGGCTGTCGAGCAGATGTTCTGGTCAACAGCAGTCAGCCTCATCCTGCTCCTGCCTTTCGGGGTCTCTGTATCGGTGCCAATCCTGCTCGTAAACCTGAAGCTGCTAATACCTCTAGGTTTTATAGCTACGGCTCTTGCATCCCTTCTGTACCTGAGAGGTGTGATACATATAAAAGCACAAACTGCAGCTGTGCTCTCCCTGCTTGAGCCTGTGAGCAGTATCTGTTTCTGCTGCATGCTCCTTGGAGAGCCTGTGCAACCAAACACAATTGGGGGCTGCCTCTTCATCCTTGCAGGTGCTGCACTTATTGGTTACAGTGCCCCAATCCGACAAGGAGCTTCAGAAAAATATTTTAGGGACAGGTGGGCAAGGTTCTTCCAGCCTTAAATACCCCTTAGACCGAGGAAGCTTTGATCTTCTTCCCCTTATCCTTTTAAAAAAACAGTTTCTTCTTTAACTTCTTCTTTAACTTCTTCTTTAACTTCTTCTTTAACTTCTTCTTTAACTTCTTCTTTAACTTCTTCTTTAACTTATTCTCATTCTTCTTTTTTACTTCTCTAGTCTTCTCCCTCTTCTTCTTTTGATTTCTCGGTAAAATATACTGCATTTCAGGACAACTTTTTTGAAAACTTTTTCCTTTAGTCCGAATTATATAATAAAGTATTTATCGGCTGAAAACCGTGGATAAATAAGGAGGAAGCTGAAGCTTTTTCTCTGGGAATTATTTTTGGGAGAATTGATTTTTATGGATCTGGACATGATCAATAAACTTGTTTTTGATGTTGTGGAATCGGTCAGGAAAAATGAGAACGAACCCGGTGCAGGAGTTGAGTTTGCAGTCCAGTTTTCAAGGAAAAACGGGATTTCTCCCGATTATCTCCTGAACATCGCAAAAATATGCGACTCAAAGGGGATGTTCAGGGAAGAATACGTGTTCATGAAAGCTTGCGCCCTCCTGGGAGAAGGGGGACAGCGGGTTGAGGCTTATTTCCTTTCGGGAGTTCTTGCTTATTTCATAGGGTGGAAGGAAACCGCTCTTCAGGAATTCGATGAAGCCCTGAAGCTTGATCCCGGACACGTCAACTCGCTCTGCAACCAGGGAATTATCCTTGCCGAGCTTGGACGGAAACTTGAAGCAGAGAGCCGGTACAAGCGGGCTCTTGAACTTGAGCCGGGGCATGTCAGCACCCACTGCAACTATGGAAACCTCTTTTTTGAGCTCGGGAAACTGCAGGAAGCGGAACGCGAGTTCAGGACAGTGCTTGAACTGGACCCTGGAAATGCAAACACCCGCTGCAACTATGCCAACCTCCTTGCCGAACTGGGGCGGAAAGAGGAGGCAGAAGAACAGTTCGTACAGGTGATTGAACAGGTGCCGGAGCACGTGTCAGCCAACTATAATTATGCCAATTTTCTCAAGGAAGAAGGAAAGGTTGAGGAAGCGGAAGTTCATTACAAAGAGGTTTTGAAGGTAAGCCCCGGTCACATAAGTGCTCTCTGCAACTACGGCAACCTGCTCTCGGAATCCGGCCGGACTGAGGAGGCAACAATGCAGTACAGGCTTATCCTCAAGTTGAAACCCGAGGATGCGGATACCAGGGCTAATTACGGTCAGCTCCTTTTTGAGCTTGGACGGTATCATGAAGCTGAAATCCAGTACAAAAAGACCCTTGAAATAGACCCATGCCACGTCTCTACGCTCTGCAACTACGCCAACCTGTTGAAACGGCTAGGAATGTTCCGGCAGGCTGAGGCCATGTACCGGGAAGCCCTGGAACTGGATCCCGAAGACATTAACACCCGCTACAACTACAGCCTGTTCCTCTTCAAGCTTGAGCGTTTTGATGAGGCAAAGGAACACTATATTAAAGCTATATTCTCGGATGCTTGAACCGATGAGCAGTATATGTTTCTGCTGCATACTCCTTGGAGAACCTGTGCAGCCAGACACAATTGAGGGGGTGCCTCTTCATCCTTACAGGTGTTGCGCTTATTGGTTACAGTACTCCAATCCGGCCAGGAGCTTCAGAAAAATATTTCAGGGACATGTGGGCAAGATTCTTCCAGCCTTACATGCCCTTTAGACCGGGGAAGCTTTGATTTTCTTCCCCTTATCCTTTTTTAAAAACAGAGTATTTTTAACTCTACAGAGTATTTTTAACTCTATATCCTTAATTTCTTCTAAATTTTCTTAAATTTCTTTTAATATTCATCTTTTTTAATATTCATCTTCTTGTGGGTTTTTCAACATTTACTTGTAACAAAGACCATAGCAGCCACTACTGTAGTCCAGTTTCCGTCCTTGTCTCCTTTTGCGGTCTGGCACATATGGAAGGTATCAAAAATGTGTCCGCTTGCCTTGTACACCTGTTCTCTCTCATGCCAGGCCATCTCCGCATCAAACTCTATGCCGAGAGTTGTTGCCAGCATCGTTGCGGCCAGGTCTTCAGCATATTCCCCGGCAATTACTTCTTCTTCTCCAAACGAGTGGTGTTCTGAAATATAGCCGTAGTTATCCTCATTCACAGGTACAGCAGTTCCTATGGCTGATGCCATCAGGCGGTGCGGCTCGTTAGTATCGTTCCTCGCAAGAACACAATGGACAATGGCACCGGGCCTCAATTCTGAGACGCCTTCTTCTTTAGGTACAAGTTTGCAGTTGGGAGGCAGAATACTTGATACGCTCACCAAGTTGTATTTTTCTATTTTTGCAGCCCTCAGTGCGAGTTCAAAGGATGCTAATCTGTCCTTATGGACCCCGGTACCTTTTGTCAAAAATGCTTTTCTAGGGATCATGTTAACTCCTTTAAGTATCTATACTTCATACATCTGTTGTGCGATTTTTCCATTGTTTGGGCAACCAATACACAAATAAATTATGTATAAATGATTTAAAATTTTTCTGCAGTTTCAGGTGAACTATCAGGATTAGGCGTATAACCAATATTTCATGTTCCAAATGTACAGGAGATTTATGAACTTTCCCCTCTTTTCACGTCCAATTATCAGCTATGGAAGTCACTTCTGCAGAGTTGCAGTCCTGAGATCATGTCTATCCTTAAGGTTCATCAAAACTTTGAAAAAATTATTTATGCTCGGATACCGCTTTCTCGTAAACATCTGAGTTTGAGGTTCCTTCGAAAATAAACCTGGTCTCAAGGGGAATATCGCCTGTATGAACCTTTATGTCCTTCTTTTCTACAGTGATTGTGACCTGGTCCGGAGAAAGCCCTGATTCAGCCATGTAGTCAAGAACAAGCTTTCTTCCGAACTCCTCAGCGAACTCGAGAGCCTCACTTCTTATGACGAAATGCCTTCTTCCCACAGGAGTGTAGACAAAAACCCCTTTTGTCCTCAGGTCATACTTTGATTCACTGTAAGTTGTACGGACTGTGATTTCAACGCGTTTTGTCCCTTTTCCCACAAGAGCTCCCACCGCATTTCCTACATCGGAGTATTCCGGGACAATTATTTCGGCATCAACCAGGTTTTTCAGGTTATCCACATACGCTCTGACCGGCCCTCCCAGAAGTACTACAGGAATATCTACCTTAAAGCGGGAGAAAAATTTGCCTTCGAGCATTTTCTCAATCTCATTCCTGTCAACTCCTTCCATAAGGAAGGAAAGAAGATCTCTTGCCATATTCCTGGCAAAAAGCTGCTTCACGTTTATACAGAACTCCTGCCTACTGGTTCCTGTGAAATTTGCAAGCAGCGTAGCCCCTATTTCCGAGGCTTCGGAATTCCATTCTGCATATTCCCCTAAGACATGCAAAGCATCAGTTGGGGTAAAGCCGATAACCTGGACAAGCCGCTTCTGGATCAGGGAGTCCATTACTTTTTTAGAAGGAAGGATATTTCTGTCCCAGTAGACGTCTTTAAGGGAAAGCGGTTCATTTCTTATAAGGGCAAGGAGCTCCTCTTCCTCCCGACTCAGGTCAACAGCTTTTTGTTTTGTCCTTACAAAGAATTTTGTTGCCTGGATATGCTCATTCATTTTCAGCCTGTCAGGAATCCAGCGCTTTTTCAGGGTATTCATGAACGAAGGGTAGATGACAGCAGCCCTGCAGAGCGGAATAACTCTTCGAGGTCCTATGTTTGTCCTGCTGCCCTGGACCCAGATATGGCTGTCCCCTCCCATTGCCGAGGTCTCCATCCTGAGTGCCCTTACTTTTGTCTGCCAGCCTCCTACAATAGCTCCGGTTTCACTGAGGTAAGGAAGTCCTTTATGGATAAGGGAGACATCCGTGCTTGTCCCTCCAACATCGATAACAGCACAGGTCTCATGCCCTGAGAGGTAGGAAGACCCAAGAAGACTTGCAGCAGGCCCGGAAAAGACCGATTCTATGGGCTTTTTCATGGCTTCGTGCATGCTTACGACAGACCCGTCACAGCGGAGCATTGCAATTCTGGATTCAAGCCCTCTCCTTTCTATCTCGCCTACGACGGTCTTCAGGAAACCCTCTGCTACGGGCAGGAGCTGAGCATTCAGGTAAGCTGTAACCCCTCTTTCATAGGCTCCCAGGGACTGGGCAAGTTCATGCCCGCAGACAACAGGAAGCCCTGTAAGTTCCTGGATCAGGGCTTTTATGCGCAGTTCATGCTCAGGGTTGCGGACGCTGAAATATGAAGAGACTGCAAACGCCGAGACCTTGCCCTTTAGCCTCAGTACAAAGCTTTCAACTGTGGAAATGTCGAGGGCTGCGGCCTCATCTCCGTAGCTGTTGTGTCCTCCCTGCACCATTATGCAGTTTTCAATTTCAGAATCCGCAGGGATTTCATAATCTCCTACAAGAACAAGCCCTACAGGATATCCTGTCTTTTCAAGGATGGTATTGGTAGCAAGGGTTGTGGAAACCGAAACTATGGTCACAAGCTTCAGCTTTTCCTGGTCAAGCCCATCAATAGAATTCGTAATTCCTTCAAGAAGGTCGGGATATGTTGTGAGTGCCTTGTTTGAGTCGACAACCTTTCCATCCGAGTTCCTGAGTAATATGGAATCGGTATATGTCCCGCCTGCATCGATGCCTAGACTGTATGCCATTTTTTAACTCCTTTTACACATTTTTAATATTTACGGATCACTCATAAGGTGCCATTTTGTGATCCCGTATATGATTTAATCTCTGAGTCATTCGTAAGTCATTTTTGTGTAATTCATAAGTCATTTATTTTTCATTCCATAGCTTCCTGCTCAAATCAAGGAAATACCTTAATTCCAGTTAGTTTCCTCCTGAAACTATTTCTTAGAATCAGAATCCGGAAGTAAACGGGTAGCTAAAGAATAAATTTCGAGCTCAAAAGCAAATCTTGAGATTAAGAACAGTTCCAAACTCAAAGTTTTCTATTCATCTGTCTTTTTATCTTTACTTTTGAATCACTGTAATCCAAGACACAATATCTGCATTATTGCGGGAAAATATAAATGTTCCGGAGACTGTCCGGAACTCAGACTTTCGGCATCCCGACTCCGACAAAAACAAGTTTTGATTCTACGGGCATTGAGCCTGCCTCACTCAGGGAAATATCTTTTCTACTCATCTCAATCTGGACCTGCCCTTTGTCAAGACCAGCCTCGGTCATGTATTCTATTACAAGTTTTCTTCCGAGAGATTCTGCATATTCCAGGGCTTCCGGATAGCTCCCGAAGGTTTCCCTGCCCTTAGGGGAAAAGAGGAGGACAAGTCTTTTTCGATCTTTTGAATAGGTACTCTGGATAAGGATTTCAATCCTTTTTATGCCCTTTCCGACAACAGCTCCGACGGCGTTTCCTACTTCCGAGTACTGAGGGACTATAATGTCAGCATCAAGAATCTGTTTTAGTTCCTCGGTATAGGCGACTACAGGCCCTCCTATAAGCACGACAGGTATCTTCATCCTGAACTGTGCAAACCTATCGGAAAGAATAATTTTTTCAATTTCCTGGGAGGAGACGTCTTTTAAGACAAAAGACATCAGGTTTAATACCATGTTTTTTGCAACATCCCTTTTTATGCGCTTGCAGAGTTCAATATAGTCTGTTTGCGTGTAGCGTTCGAGAAGTTTTGCCCCGGCAATTGAGGCTTCCACATCCCAGCCCCGGTATTCTCCAAGCACATGCAGGGCGTCAGTCGGGGTAAAGCCAATTGCCTGGATAAGGCGTTTTCTTATCAGGGAATCAAGCAGTCCGGGGGACAGAGTTTTCCGGGTCTCCCAGAAGATATCGTTAAGGGAGGTTGGGGTATCTCCTATACTGTCAAATAGTTCCTGCTCGAAACTTCCAAGATTTGAAGCCTCTGCCCCTGTCCTTATGAAAAACTTTGTGGGTTGCACATTCTCTTCAAGGTGCATGTTTCCGGGGATTCTTCCTTTTCTCAGGACTTCAAGAAAGCCAGGGTATTTGACAGCCGCAACGCAGAGTGGAATTACTCTCCTTGGACCTATGTTGATTTTCATACTCTTTACCCAGACGTGGCTGTCCCCTCCCATTGCCGAGGTCTCCATACGGATAGCCTTGACTTTGGTCTGCCAGCCCCCAACCACAGCCCCTTCCGAGCAGAGTTCGGGAAGCCCGTTTTCAAGCATGGAAACATCCGTACTCGTCCCACCCACATCTATTACTGCACAGGTCCCGAGCCCAGAAAGGTGGGCTGCCCCTACAAGGCTTGCGGCAGGACCTGAAAAGATCGATTCTATGGGCTTTTCAAGGGCTTCATTGATGCCCACTACAGAACCGTCGCATTTGAGCATGAGCAGCCTGGAGTTCATTCCCCTGCGTTTGATCTCTCCCCGGATCGAACGGATAAACTGGCTTGCAATAGGGATCAGCTGGGCGTTCAGGTAAGCTGTAACCCCCCTTTCATACGCTCCGAGGTCAAGGGAAAGCTCGTGCCCGCACACAACAGGAAATCCCGTAAGTTCCTGAATGCGGGTTTTGATTGCCAGCTCATGTGCAGGGTTCCGGATACTAAAGTATGAAGAAACTGCAAAAGCCGAGACCTGGTCTTTTACCTTTCCAACAAAAGCCTCAACTGCTTCCATATCAAGAGAAAACAGTTCAGCTCCGTGGTGGTCGTGCCCTCCTTTTACCACGGTATAAAACTCAGCATTCATATTTTCCGGGATCTCGTAATCCCCTACAAGGATTAAACCTACAGGATAGCCATTTTGTTCAAGAATTGTGTTTGTAGCAAGAGTTGTAGAGACTGATACCATTTTCACATCTTTTAAGTATTTTTCATCCAGCCCATCAATGGAATTTTTAATTCCTGCAAGAAGGTCCGGATAGGTCGTTAGAGCTTTGTTCGAGTCCATCACCTTGCCATCGGAATCCCGGATGATGATCGAATCGGTGTATGTCCCGCCTGCGTCAATACCCATGCTGTACTGCATTTGAATAGCTCCTGTTGATTTTTGTTCTTGAATGGGTTCATGAATATTTCATGAAATATTCATGAAATATTCATGAAATATTCATCAGATTTATTTGCTAAATATAAAATAATACCTAAATATATAATAGTTAGTTAAAAAATAATGTCTTTCCTTACTTTGAAATAAGTTTCAGAAATCTAATTCAGGAGTTTTTATAATAGGCAGTGTTTTTCTTTTCAGTCAGGTTTTCCTTATTCTAGTTACGTACTTGAGAAGTACAACCTGGTATCTGAGAGCTTTCCATGAATAATATGCTTTAGATAGTTTGGTGTTTCATGCTCTGCATTTTGCTCAACTGCTTAAGTCCTAACATTTATATCGTCTCTGCCCTCCGGAAAAAATAACTGCTGGTGCAGATCATCAGGACGGACAGTGTTAAAAGAATACATACGTCCAGAACAATTGAGAATTCACAATGACCAATCAATACTCCCCGCAGAGCATCCACACCATATGTCAGCGGATCAAAATAAGACAGAATTCTTATCGAAGCAGGCAAATTTGAAACAGGAAATAAAGCTCCGGATAAAAGAAACAGAGGGAATGCAATAAAATTAATAACCGTGCTGAACCCGTGAAAATCCTTCAGTACGGAGGACAAAATCAATCCTATATTTATAAAGATCATCGATATAAGGACCATTATCATGAAAGAGGACAGAACCGCAGGAAGAAAAGGCAGCCTGAAACCAAGTAATACAGACATCATCATAATAATCAGGGCCTGAATGAGTGATGTGGTTGCACTGCCGGAGATCATCCCAAGAACAATAGAAACTCTGCTTGCAGGAGTCACCATAACCTCTTTTAAAAATCCGAACTGCTTGTCCATTATGACACTCATACCTGCATAAGCAGCCGTAAAAAGAAGAGTCATCCCAATAATACCCGGCACAAGATACTGAAAATATCCTATCGATTCAGGCAGACCCGGAAATTCCACTCTTCTAAAGCCCATACCCTGAAAGATCAGCATAAAAGCCGGCATGCCAATAGCACCTGCCATCCTGGATCTTGCCCTGAAATACTTTATCATCTCACGCCGCCAGAGAATATATATAACTTTTCTCTGAATCATCGGAGCATCCTCCTTCTCATCCGATCACGCCTTACTGACTGTCTGCTGCCTTCCTGTTCTCGTATTATTGAACCTGTCAGGCGGATAAAAACATCTTCAAGACTTGGCTTGCTGAAATTTATCGAGCTAATCTCAATACCCAGATTGCTGGCAGTCTGAAAAATATCAGGAATATTTTTCTCATAATCCGATAGAATTACATCAAGCGTTTTTCCTTTAGGAACAATTTCCTTCACCCATTCTTTCTCCCCAAGTGCAGCAGCAATAAGATCAACCCTCCCCTCAATAGTCAGGCTGACACAATCACCCCGAAGGCAGTTCTTCAGACCTGAGGGAGTATCAAGTGCAATTATCTTTCCATGATCAATTATCGCAATACGATCACAGAGGAAATCAGCCTCTTCCATATAATGAGTAGTCAGAATAACAGATGTCCCGTAATTTCTGTTAAGGTTTCGGATATGGTCCCAAATTGATCTCCTGGTCTGTGCATCAAGCCCGAGCGTAGGCTCATCCAGAAACAAGACCTTTGGATAATGAATTAGCCCCCTTGCAATTTCAAGCCGCCTCTTCATCCCACCCGAATAATTTTCAACAAGAATATCAGCTTTATCAGCCAGGCCCACAACATCAAGCACTTCCCGGATTCTTTTCTTCCGCTCATCTGAACCGATGTTGTACATCATGGCGTGAAATTCAAGATTTTCCCTCCCGGTAAGCCCTATATCAAGTGAAGGGTCCTGAAATATTATTCCTATATTATTCCTGACTTCACCGGGATCTTGTCTAAGATCATATCCTGCGATTTCAGCATCACCTGCCGTAGGAAGAAGAAGAGTAGTCAGCATATTGATTATAGTAGTCTTTCCCGCACCATTAGGGCCTAAAAGCCCGAAAAGCTCTCCAGGCTCAACCGAAAATGAGACACTGTCCACGGCAGTAAATTCCCCGAATTTTTTTGTCAGCTCTTTAATAATTATTGCACTCATATTAAACAAAACCTTCAAACCTGGATTTTTGAACAATTATCAGAAATTCACTTTCATTAGCAAAAAACAGTGCAAGTTTAGAAATTGAATAAATAAGGTATGTAGTGCTTAATGAGTATGACAGCACAGCCCTATTCTTGAACCCACAAGCCTTTTTGTATACTCATCGGAAGGCGAAAGCATCACATCGTGGGAATTGCCAGTCTCTACAATCTTTCCGGAATCCATAACGGCTATTCTGTCAGCAATCTTCAGGGTCAGAGAGAGGTCATGTGAAATATATATCATTGCAAACCCTCTCCTGTTCTGAAGACCCTTTAAAAGACGCAATACATTTGCAGAGGTTGAAACATCCAGGGCCGAAGTAATCTCATCGGCAATCAGGAGTTTTGGCTCCATAACCATTGCTCTGGCAAGTGCAACTCTCTGCCTCTGCCCGCCGCTGAGTTCACCGCAATATTTTTGGAGGAAATTATCAGTATTGGGAAGACGAACAAGTTCCAGGGCATTTTTAACCATTTGCAGCCTGTCTCCATTGGACCCGATCTTATTGATATAAAGAGGCTCTTTGACTGCATCAAGTACGGTAAACCTGTTGCTGGTCGAACTGAACGGGTCCTGGAATACTATCTGAATGCCATTGAACCTGTTTCCATAGTTTCCCCCACTAACATTCCCATCCATAAACAATACCTCTCCGGATTCGGGCCTTATTACGTTTGCAAGGATATGTGCAAGGGTTGACTTGCCCGAACCGGTCTGACCGACAATTGCAAGAACCTCTCCTTCTCTTACTTCCAGACTTACGTTATCAACCGCCTGAAGATATTCTCCATCTGGAAGACGATAGCTGAAATTCAGGTTCTTTGCCTCCAGCAAGCCTGCTATGCCACCTCTATGGCACGCAATTTCCCTCCCGCCTCCTACAGGCATCAGGACCGGAGAAGCTTTACTGCAAATATCGATTTTTTGCGTACATCTCGGGCTGAAAGGACATCCCTTAAACTCATTTCCTGCCGGCACGTCCCCGGGAATTCCCCATAAATCTTTATATACGAAAATATCCGGGGTCGAATGGACAAGCCCCCTTGTATAGGGGTGACGGGGAGATACAAGAATATCCCTTACAGGGCCGGTTTCCACAACCCTTCCTGAATACATAACAGCAATCCTGGACGCCACAGAAGACACAAAAGTGATATCATGAGAGATCATTAACATCGTATAACCGTTCTTTTTCTGAAGGTCAACCAGCAGGTCCCTGATCTCCTTTCGGGTAAACGCGTCAAGGGCAGAAGTAACTTCATCAAGAATCAGTAATTTAGGATCGCATGAAAGAGCCATTGCCAGAAGAACCCTCTGCCTCATGCCCCCTGAGAGCTGATGCGGATATGAATCCACCCATTTAGGATCAAGGCCAACCGTCCGGAACAGGTCAGCACATTTACTCCGGGCTTTGTAAGGGCTGAGGTCAAGATGCTTTATCATTGGTTCTGTTACCTGGACGCCTACTTTCATTACAGGGTTCAGCACCTCCAGACTGTTCTGAAAAACTATTGCAATATCCTTCCATCTGAATCGATCCATCCCGGATTCAGGCAAAGAAGAGATTAACTCATCCCTGTAAAGAATTTCACCGGAAATAGCTGTATTTTCCGGCAAAAGCCCCATAATCCCGAGGGCAACGGTGGTCTTACCACTCCCGGACTCTCCGACAATGCCCAGAATTTCTCCATCTTCGATTTCAAAAGAAATGCCGTCAACAGCCTTAACAGTGTCAATGTCAGTCAGATAGTGGCATTTCAGATCATTGATTTTAAGCAGACTCATGATCAGAAACCTTTCTTTATCTTTAATTTAGGGTCAAGTATTCGTTCCATATCCCTGCTTATGAAAGCAAGACAGAGCAGGAGGAAAATGAGCATAAACAACGGAGGCAATAACCACCATTGCCAGTAAGGTGTAAAATATATCGAACGAAAACCGGTTGCATGATTAAGCATCATCCCCCAGCTCTTGGAAGTGGGGTCTCCGAGGCCCAGAAAGGCAAGCCCTGCTTCGGCTATGATCGCATGTGAAGATATGCCAATGACAAGCACAAGCAGAACAGGCATAACTTCAGGAAAGATATGCCTCCAGAGCAGGTAAAATGGCTTTGCGCCGTAATTCCGGGCGGCAATAATATAGTTGTTCTTCTTTAATGACAGCGTCTGGGAACGTGCAATACGTGCGGGTTTTGCCCAGCTGAAAAGAACAAGTATGAAAATTACGTTGAGAATACTTGGTCCGAGAAAAGCAGATATTACAATCAGAAGAGGAAAACTCGGGAGAGCCATTGTTACATCGATTATTCTCATCAGTGCCTTGTCAATGTGCCCTCCCATATACCCGGCAAGTATTCCGACAGCTCCTCCCCCAAAACCTGACAAAATGGCTACTGCAAGCCCTATTGTAAGGCTCATTCTTGCACCGTAACATATCTGTGACCAGATATCCATACCAAGTTCATCGGTTCCGAGTATGTGTCCGGGACCCGGTGGCTCAAGTGAATCCCCTGTGATCTTCTGAGGGGGACAAATTGTTATCACAGGAGCAAAAACTGCCATTAAAATGATACAGAGAATGCCAAGGACACCAATTTTACCTTCAGTACTGAACCTGGAGAATGGCTTAGCTATAGTACTAAACCTGGAGAATGTCTTGGCCTTACTGCTGACAATTCTGTTAATATTCAAAGCCTGAATAAAAGAGAGTATTCCGGCATTTCCAGAGGCAGCAATATCCTTTATCATATCACGACTCTCGGATCAAGTTTCCCGTATATTTTGTCAACCAGCAGATTGCAGATAAGTATGGAGACTGCAATTACCAGGAGAATACCCTGAATAAGAGGATAATCCCGGCCGACTACAGCACTTCGGAGTGTCATCCCTATGCCGGGATAAGAAAAAACGCTCTCAACAAGCACAACCCCGCCCATCATTATGCCGATCATAAAACCTGTTCTTGTCACTACAGGAAGCAGGGCATTTCGGAGAGCATGCCGGATCCATACAGTATTTTCCCCCAGACCTTTGGCCCGGGCAGTCCTGATATAATCCTTAGTGGTTACTGTAATCAGGGTATTTCTGGTGAGCAGGTACACACCGGTAAGCTGTGAAAGGGATAGGGTCACAATGGGAAGAGAGGCGTGGTACAGGATATCCCATGCCTGTTCTGCCGGGCCGTTATAGTCCGCGAAGGGAGTAACAGCACCTGCGAGCGGGAAAAGCCTGAGATGCACACTAAAAACCAGAAGGAGTATCAGGCCAAGCAGAAATGAGGGAATTTCCGCAAAGGAGATCATACCCATCATCATAAGTCTGTCACTCCCTTTTTTCCGGTTCTTTGCCGAAAGAGTTCCGAGAACCACCCCCGAGATTGTACTGATTATTGTTGCACCAACGACAATCAACACAGTCCAGGGGAGGTGGAGCATTATTACATCCCTGACAGGCATTTTGTAATAAATGCTCCTACCAAGGTCGCCCTTCATCAGATTTTTCATATACCCTAAAAACTGTTCATGAAGTGGCCTGTCAAGTCCGTAATAGTTCAGGTAATAAAGCCGCTGCTCCTCTGTCATTACGATAATTTCTTCCCCTACCTCATCTGCTGAAGTGGTTGAGAACGGGTCTCCGGGCATCATCCTCGGAAGGAAAAAATTTATGGCAAGAATTACAAAAAGGGTCGATAATAACCTTAAAATAAACGAATTCCTGTCCTTTACCATCCGATCATCTGCTCCTTTAACACCCGATCATCTGCCGTTAACTTCCCAGACCATCATCCCGGTATATACATCCGACTCGGAACGGTAGATTTCATCCGGAGAGGCATTCTGATAATAGTCCATTATTTGTTCCTTTGTTTCTTCATCAAAATCCCGGCCTCTTCCAATGAACTCTATTGCCTGCTCTGCCGCTTCTTTCCAGTTTGTTTCTTCCTTCCATTCGGAATGGTTGATCCTGAGTGAGGGACTATAGCCTGAGAGGTAAAGATACATGAATGGGTAAATTATGCCGTTCATGTTATTCTCGGATTTTTCCCTTAGTATCGAACTCCGGATATCACGATACGCCTTATCCTCAACTCTTCTAAGGAAGTTACTGTAATAACAGAGATTTTTTGAGCAGGCCATCATCATATTAAAGTTTTCAACATCCTTTATCCCGGGGGTCATGGAGGCAATCACAAGGTCGAATTCGCTTCGGAATCCAAGCTCATCTATGTCTGCCGTCCACCAGGAGCATTCAATGATATCTACCGGAAGAGACTCCTTTTTTACGGCATCTTTCAGCCTGTTGAGCATTCCGGACGAGATATCAAGTGCAGTCACCTCTGCTCCGAGCCTTGAAAGAGGAAGAGAAAGGGTACCTGGTCCGCACCCGATATCCAGGACTCTGGAACCTTCCGGATTAAAACCGGCTTCTTCAAGAAATTCGAGAATCTCATCGGTTCTTTTCTTTCTTTTATCTTTTTCAATGTTATTGGCATAGTTATCGGAACGTTTGTTCCAGAAATCTGCCATCCTGCCCTCATCATGGATCAGCCCGTTTTCCGTGGCTTTTTTCCAGCATTCGATCAGGCTATTAATATCATCTTTTTTCTGCAATTCCATCCCTCTCAAGATATGAAAGAATGCTGTGTGTTCTTGCATGATGATCGTACATATTCATCCAGCCATCGTATTTTGAAATGCGCCATACATCATACGATGTAGTATAATAGAGCGGGATTGCAGGCACATCATTTGCAAGCACGGTCTGCATGTCGTAGACTATTTCTTTCCGATTCTCATCGTCAAGTTCCTGCAGTTCCTGAGCACCAAGAGCATTCAGGCTGTCATTGTGATAACCATACACTGCTGCACCGGATGACACACTGTTTGATGAATGTGAATCCGTATCACAGTACCTTGTACGAAGATAATCCGCATCCTGTCCCCAGCCTCCAAAGCCGCTTATCAGGAGTTCAAAGTCTCCGTTCTTCAGGTTTGTATCACGGGACTTGCTCTCAAGGGCTTTTACCTGAACGTCAACCCCCACTTCACTCAGCCTCTCTTTTATGAGTTCCCCGATACGAACTTCGCCACTACCAAGGGACAATACATATGACAGTTTTTCCCCGTTTTTATCACGTATTCCATCACCATCCGTATCAATCCAGCCGGCCTCTTCAAGCAATGCTCCGGCCGTATCTGGATCATAGCTATATTCCGACTGGTTGGGATTATACCAGATGTGATCTTCCGGGAGTATGCCCATTTCACCGGATTTTCCTGCACCTCTTGCGATCTTTTCCACCAGTTCCTCACGGTCAATGGCATAAGCAAAGGCCTGCCTTATTCTGCTGTCATTAAGCTCCGGACATTCTTTCATGTTGAAATAAAACTGGTAACCCCAGAAAGCCGGCTGCTGGACTACTCTTACATTAGGGTCTGATGTAAACCTATCAAGAGTATCAGGGGATATACTTGTGAAATCTAGTTGCCCCTGTTCAAAAGCTATTAATGAATCACTGACCGGAATAAATTCTACGGACTTAACAGCAGTCTCCGGTCCCCAGAAATTATCGTTTGTTACAAATCTGTATGATCCGTGCTCTTTATTGTACTCATCAAGAAGGAACGGGCCGGTACCGATGACTGCCTGCGGATCAAGGAAACTGGAAGGGTCCGAGACATTTTTGTAGATATGCTCAGGTATGACATTAAAACCTGTGAGCTTGTAAAGGAATGTTGAAACAGGCTGGACCAGCACGAATTTGACGGTATTGGGATCCACAACCTGGACATTATCTATAACCCCTGACTCAATTCCACCTGAGATAGGTACATTTTCCTGCTCATAATCGAAAGTAAATTTGACATCATTTGCCGTGAAAGGTTCCCCATCGCTCCAGGTGACACCTTTGCGGAGATTAAATGTATATTCTGTTCCATCTGCACTGACATCCCAGCTTTCAGCCAGCCAGGGAATTATGCCGACTTCATCTCTTTCTAACAGACTGTCAAAGATCATTCCGACCTTTGATGAGCCAGGACCCCTTGGATATATCGTAAATGGCTGAGGATAGCCATAATCTCCACCACTAAGATAAGCAACATCCGCATGCTGTGATCCTTCAGCAGTATTCTCAGTCAGCGTCTCCTCAGTTAGTGTCTCCTCAGCCAATGCCTTCTCAGTCGATGTCTCGGCCTGAGCATTGTCCTTCCCAATACAGCCCGCTGAAATTAATATAAGGACTGTCAGGAAAACAGAAAATAATACAAATAATTTTTTCTCCATTACAGAACACCCTTTTTTGTGAATTACCTACTAACTCACATGATTATCTGAATAAGGATATTAACAACACATATGAGTATCATATAAATATATAAAAGTATTACTAAATTAACCTGATACAAACATGATCTCAAATTAAATCTCAAAATTTTACTTAATTTGACAATATTTTCATAAATATTAGGTTTTCAGTACGATTATCTGTTTCTATCCGTATCAATATTTGACATTTTATGGGGATTCATAGAGACTGGTTTTCTACTCATTTTCTTACTCTTATGATTTCAAATATTACTATGTACTTAATGTGCCTATGGATCTTCTCACTCACTTTTAACAGAAAGCCACAAAAATGTCATCCATTTTTTTCAAAATGAAAAATAGTTGAAACATTAAATTGCTTCAAATGAAATATGCTGGACAAATCGGCAAATAGTTATTTGAAAAAAAGCCTTTTCCGGCTTTGAAAAAAGGTTAAGGGATTTCATGATAGTCAATTTCTTTCTTTTCAGTTAGTATTTTTTTATTCAATGCCAAACATATAATTGGTTATATTTACCTCTACTTAAGCATCTGTTCGGAGACACCTTAAAAACCAATTTAAGCTGAAATAAGTCCTCTGAAGTCCTTATAATCTAATTTAGGAGACGAGTATGATACTTGCAGAGATATTAAATCAATTAAAGGAACTTGAAATAAAATTTAAAGAAATCAGTTACCCTCTCGAGGCTACTTTTCAGCCATCTTTTTTCTTTCAAATCCTAAAGGCGGAACTAGAGAGTATGGTTATACGGATCATAATATTTCTGATTAAAGAGACAGGTTTAAACAGGGTGAAATATAAACACGGATGAAATTCAGAACTCGGGTGCGAGACCGGCTATGAGAAAAAATGATTGCATTAAAGCATGCGGCAGGACAATCGACTACGAAATAGTCTACAGCAAAAAGAGGAGAAAAGCAGCGATCGTAGTCCGCCCGGACCTAAAGGTGGAGTTCCGAGCTCCTAATGGGTTAAGCCGTGAGGCTATCAGGGACATGGTAGAGAAGAAGGCTGGCTGGGTATGGGAAAAGCTTGACTGGTTTGAGGCAAACAGGCTGCCCAACCAGGAGAAGCGATATACTGACGGTGAACTGTATCTCTATCTGGGCAGAGAGTATCCTCTGAAAATCCTGCCTGTGGACGGAATCAAAAAATCCCTTGCTTCCTTCAGCGGGTCTGAACTTACTGTCCTTATTCCTGAAACCGTTCCTGAGGAACTGAAGCCAGTACTCGTAAAAAAGGCTGTCTGGAATATTTACCGAGGCTGTGCCGAATCAGATGTTGACAGGCTCCTGAAGGACTATTCGGGAAAACTGAAAATAGCTCCCCCAACTTTTAAGGTAAAGCACCAGAAGAGGCGTTGGGGAAGCTGCTCTGCAGACAATATCCTCAGGATTAATTTCCAGCTTATGATGGCTCCGCCCGAACAGCTTGAGTATGTGGTTGTGCATGAACTCTGCCATGTAAAGGAAAAAAATCACTCATCCCGGTTCTGGAAACTGGTAGGTGAACTTATGCCTGGCTATGAAGTACACAGGAAGAGCCTGAAAAAAGACGGCTGGAGATATGTACTTTAATTTTTGTGGTTCAACTGTGTTCAGGTTCTGTGCTTTAGGTTTTTGTTTAAGGTCTGTGCTTTAGGTTTTTGTTTAAGGTCTGTGCTTTAGGTTTTTGTTTAAGGTCTGTGCTTTAATATCTGTATTTAAGGTATGTGCTTAAGTTTGTTTGTAATAAAGTGCCTTAATTTTTTTAGTTATTATTTTAAACCCTGAATTTTTTTCAATTTTATTCTTTTTTCATTATTATAGCTTTTAGAAGATAAGTAACATTAAATACTTCTACATATTTCTACTTAATAGGGATATTTATGACTAATTCGGAAAATATGAATTTTAAATATCTTCTTTTCTTTTTCATAGGGATATTTTCTTTTTTCCTGAGTGGGTATGCCCTGAGAGGAATTCATCCTCCCACGTCAATTTATCTTATGTTCGTGATTTATGTGGGCCTCTTTGCAGGCGGGCTGTTAGTTTCAAAGGAAAGGTCTTCGGTTTTTATCCTGAAAGCATTTGCTGTTTCTTTTACAGCCCTTCTCCTGATCTCCGTAGCTTTCTTTGCCCTCGGAGCTCTCAGCCATGAGTATTCCAAAGTTATGGGAGCCGAAAAACTGGAATTTGCACCTGATGAATTTGTTATCGTGACAGAAGAGGAACTGGATGAATATCCTGCATTGAAAAGAGCTGTCGAATCCCCCGGAGAGTACTTTAGTGTGGATCCTGAGGAATGGAGACGGACAATTGATTTCCTTGACGAAAAAGGGGCTTATGAAATAAAAGTCGGGAATGAGTATTATAGCATCTCTTTCATGACAGCCTGATATCCTTCCTGCAACCTGAAAATTGTTGGAAAGGATTGATGTCAATCCTTTTTTAAATAATAAAGGGCAACCGGCAGCAAAACAGCAATTCCTATTTACATTTTTGATTACGGTGCTTTTACAGAGATATAATCTGGCAGGCTCGTAAAAATGGTTCTTTTTCTGCTTTTAAACTTACTCTTCATGAACCGTGGGCATAAATGCTATGGTTAATCGTTTTTTCAATTTCGCTGATATCCTCATGGCCACACAGAGTACATTTATAATATCTTCTAATTATCCTCTTATTTCCAATCTCTTTTATATCGGGTTTCTTGAATTCTTCAACTGTACCTATCATACTGCATTTTTTACATTCAATACCTTTCAGGTAAATTACGGGCAACATTTCTCCTTTTTCGGCAAAGATATTTTCAGGTCCTTCCCTTGAATCCACATTTCCGCAGTACCTGCACTTCCAGTGTCTCATAACTGTTAGTGTATAGTCTTCGAAATTGCTTTTTTCCTTCATAACTGGCTCGCCTATTTCCTCACAGGCAAGCTTATTCCCACATTTTCTACAAAATGTGTCCTTATGATATTCCAGCACATTTTGTATACATAAAGAGATAATAAGCGGAACCAGGGATACCATTATACCCAGAATATAAAACCAGTCTAAAGTTTCATTATCCAGGAAATTAATTGTCGTGACCAGAGCTATGGTTATACAGAGAAATACTAATATTTTGCTCATTATTTCAAGGATTTTTTCATCAAAAGTGTTTATTAAAAAAAGAGAAACACTCTTGAACCTGTGTTTCTTATATTCAACTGTGCCAGTAAATATATGAACATCGGGGTTTTGTTCACAGCTGGTATTTTCACTGTATTTCTTTTCTAACAGATAATTTTCGAGGTTGCCAAACTCGGATTGGTTGTACAATTCAAAAGCGCCTTCTGTCCTTTTTTAAAATTACTGTATGTGTACTAGTTTGACAGTACTTCTTCAATTGTTAAAAAAATTGCTATATTAATCTGTGAGGAGTATCTGTTTAAAGAACTTTAATTGACCCCACTCTTGCCACCGCATCATAAAAATAGGAAGAGTTCTCCGCCCGTGAGGAATACTATACTGAGACCACACGGGTCATTATACTCTTTTATTTTGGGGAGGAGCTCAGATTAGAGAATGAGATCAACCGATCAACAAAGACCATCAAGTTGCATTAATTGAAGAAAAATCAGCTTCAGCAAAAAGAATTAAAGTTACACAAAAAAGGTACCAAAAAACTGCTGACAGGAATAATTTTGATCTGGTTTCTTTAGAAAAAGTTTACCGGTATGCCTGAAACCTTACATGCATACCGGAATAATTATTTTTTTACCTTATTTTAAGTTTTCTTTTCAGCTTATTTCAAACTTTCTTTTTCACCTTATTTTAAACCTTTTAAACCTCATCGGGTTCCGGAACATACCAGTCTTCACTATTATCAGTTTTCTGATCTTCGTCAGGTTCAGGAATATACCAGTACCCGGTGTCATCATAATCTTCAGTAGTTTCATCAGCGTTATCATATTCCCCACCTTGTTCAGAGGAAGTGTTGTTTAACTGCTGATAAATTTCGGTCATGTTCACACTAACGTTTTCAGAAATATTTTCTTCTTCACCATACCATCTTGCAGGCAGCGGATAGTTAAGGTCGCCTCTGTATGTTTCGGGAAGGAAGATTCGGGTTCCCCTATTCTGAAGGGCTGCCACAAAGCCAGGGTCAACAGCATCAAGCCTTGCTTTATATACCGAAGCCTCCTCGTATTCCTTTATGCGGTAGTGGGCAAAACGCTTGTTATAAAGGGCAGAAGGTGCATTGGGGTTGATTTTAAGAGCACCGTCATAAGAATTGACTGACTCATTAACGTCTCCCATTACATTGTATAGATACCCCTGGTTGTACCATGCCGTTATGCAGTCTGGTTTTAATTGTACCACCTTATTAAAGCATTCAAGGGCAGCATTGTTACTGCTTATTGCGAAATAAGCGCATCCTTTGAAGTACCAGGCTGCAGCATTGTCTGGAGCATACTCAAGGGTTTTGTCATAGCTGGCAATTGCTTCCTGATATCTCTCCATTTTAGAGAAAACAAAGCCCTTGTTATTAATCGCATCAACATTTGTCGGGTCCAGCTTAAGAATCTGATCATAACAGGCGATTGCGGCTTCGAAATCTCCCATCGCTTCCAGAGCCTTGCCCTGCCGGTACATTATCTCTCTGTTTTCGGGCGTAATCCGGAGAATCTCCCCATAGGTTGAAGCAGCTTCCTCATACCTGCCAAGTTCTTCATACAAAGAGGCTTTCTCAGCCAGCACCTTTGAATTGGCAGGGTCAAGTTGCATGATTCTGTCGTAATCCTCCAGAGCCGCTTCCTGCCTTCCGGATCTGGCTAAAGCAAAAGCTCGACCCTCCAGAGCCTCTATATTTTCCGGCTCAAGTTCAAGAAGAGGATTGAAACAGGAAACTGCTTCTTCGTACCTGCCAAGGCTTACAAGGGCCAGAGATTTTCCCTGAAGGGCTTCAGGATCACTGGAATTAAGAGCAAGTAACTGATCGTAGTAAGCAACTGCTTCTTCGGATCTTCCAAGGGTACTCGATGTAGAAGCTATTCCATACCAGGCATTGCTCGACTGAGGGTCAATATCAAGGGCTTTTTTGTAACACTCCAGAGCTTCCTCACTTCTTCCGAGTTTGTCAAGGGCAGAGCCTTTCTCATACCAGGCCTCGGTGCGTACAGGATTAATCTTAAGAGTCATTTCGTAAGCATAAAGTGCATCCTCGTACATCTCAAGTTTGCTGTATGTTGAAGCTTTGCCATACCATGCGGCATCGTAACTGAATTCCGGACTCAGGGTGTTAAAGCTCCCTGAAAGGTCCGAGCTCTCTTCTGGACTTACATACTTGTAGCCCAGAAGGTAAGACCAGAAGCCTCCTGAAATTGCCCTTTGCGGGCTGACATCCGGACTATTACCTTCAACTGACCTGGAAGTTGAGTTTCCGGATAATACTTCCATATCCTTGTTCAATCTGAAACGGGCAATAGAATACCCTGAATTTATCTGGAGAGCCTGACTGTAGCAATCTGAAGCTTCCTGGTATCTTTCGAGCTGATCAAGGAGAAGACCTTTGTTGTACCAGATTTCAGCACTATCAGGGGCAACGGCAAGAACTTTATCATAGCACACAAGAGCAGCTTCATATTCTCCTGTTTTTGCCAGGGCAAAAGCTTTGCCGTACCATGCAAGTGTGTAATTTCCATCAAGATCAGTGGCTTTATTATAACTTTTTACGGCATCTTTGTATTGTTCAAGTTTTGAAGAATCATATCCTTTTCTATACCAGACTTTAGCATATCCTGAATCCAGTTTAAGGGCTTTATCGTAGCATTCAGCGGCTTCTTCATACCTGTTAAGTCTGTCAAGGTCCTGGCCTTTTAGGTACCAGACCGCTGCATGCCCTGATTCGCCCTCAAGAATCCGAGTATAGCACTCAAGAGCAGACTCGTAGTTCTCAAGATTGTCAAAAGCCAGCCCTTTATCGTACCAGATTTTAACTGCAGGAGATTTAAACTCGGGAACTTCAGAATAACTGGCAAGTGAAGAGTCGTAGGCATTAAGCTTTCCGAGTACAGCATCTCCAGCCTCTTCTATCGCAATTCCTGCATTGGGGTTAAGAGCTCTATCATAGCAGACTATTGCATCATCGTACTTTCCCATTTTATCAAGTATAGAGCCTTTGTTATGCCAGGCTTCAGAGTTATCAGGACTGTAAATGAGTATCTGGTCATAACACTGCAGAGCCTCTTCATTTCTACCAAGCTGTTCGAGACAGAGACCTTTCTTTTGCAGGGCACTAAAGTTTTCAGGCTCTGAAAGGAGGACAAATTCATAGCAGGTCAGGGCATCCTGATACATCTCCATCCTCTCAAGGTTTACGCCTTTATTATACCAGGCCTCCACAAGGTCAGGATTAAGGGAGATAGCCTGATCGTAACACTGTATTGCAGCTTCATAATCCCCGGACATATCATACATTATTCCTTTCTGAGTCCAGAGGTCAAAATCGTCAGGAGTAATATTAAGAGCTCTTTCAAAACAGCTCATTGCTTCGTCGTATTTTTCAAGCCCGGCATAAGCCTTTCCCTGCATTTTCAGAGTTTCGGAAGAGTTGGAGCCACGTTCAATTGAACTCTCATAAGAGGCTAAAGCCTCCTGGCCAAGGCTGAGTTTCTCAGAAGCAAGGGCTTTCTGGAACCAGACTCTGGAAAGATAATTATCCGTAGCGAGACTTTTCTCGTAACAGTTGACAGCTTCGATATAATTTTGTGTCAGAAGGTTATCATTACCTTTTTCATACCAGACCCCGGAAGAAACCGGGAAGGTTTCAATAGCCCTGTCGTAGCAGTCAATTGATTCTTCGTATCTCTCCAACGCAGTCAGAGCACATCCTTTTCCATACCATGCCATTGACGAGTTAGAGTCCATTTCAAGTGCATCTTCAAAGCATCCTATGGAAAGCTCATATTTATTGAGAGAATAAAGTTCATCGCCTTTACTTAACAGGCCTTCTACAGAAGCCGGACGCTGCGCAAGTACCTCTTCAAGAGTAGGAATAGCAGCAGGTAAGTTATCTCCTACAATATTTGTCTGGCTTTCAGCTGCTTCCGCTGCAGGTAAAAAACCTGAGGTAAAAAATGAAACAAAGGCCAGAAGAATGAAAGAACAAACGATCAAAGAAGTTTTTTTAATTGAGCTCATTAAATACCCCGATTCATTCTAATGAGTTCCTGTGGAAAATTTTCATAAGCAGTCTATCAGTATCATCTAAGATCACTCTGATATGTAGTTTCCTAAATGATGTAAACGAGAACATCCAGAGATAAAAGTCACTGTATTAATTCCTTTTGTTCCCCCCGAAGAAAATTTACCTAGTTGGAACCGGATTTCTTCCTATAACTTTCCAGTAGATACTCATTTAATTTGAAGAGCTCCTTCCATATATAATTAATGCAGTTTAAAAAGGGGACTACCGGTTTAATATGAGAATTATCAGTTTTTACTAATTTATAAGACTGCTAAATCTCATATCATTATCGTATTTTTTTGGGTGGTTGGTTTGCAGATAACTGTTCAATTCACAGGAAAACGTTGAATTTATAGCACATAGTCATGGTGTTTACAGGTAATGGTTGGGTTCCGGTAAATTGCAAAGTTATTATCTTGAAGGAAACTATAATTATCTCATAATTGTCCGGAGTAATTAATATTATTATTTAATCAAAAACCTTTTCAGTACAAAATCTGCAAGATATGCATAAAGTATATACCTCAACATTTCTTATTGCAGAAGCATGCAGAAAGAAGACCTGGTTTATTTTCGGAGATGGTTTCTCGATTATGTGAACAGATTATTTTCTCCCGACTCTTTCATCCAGGAAAATCTTGAGCTAAAGATCGAACACACTGGAAGAGTTTGTGAAAATATCCTTTTACTTGCAAAATCGACGAAAATCGGCGAAAAGGAATGCATGCTTGCCGAAGCAATAGCCCTGTTTCATGACCTGGGTCGGTTTGAGCAGTTCATTAAATACAAAACGTTCAGAGATTCAGAATCGGAAAATCATGCGGTTCTGGGCGTAAAAATTCTGAATAAAGAAAGAGTTCTCTCCCGCCTTTCCGGAGAAGAAGAAAACCTCATCCTGAAAGCTATAGAATATCACAACCTGATGGAAATTCCAGAAAATGTAGAGACCTGCAGTAAACTTTATTTTTTCTCCAGGCTGATAAGGGATGCAGACAAGATTGACATCCTGAGGCTTGCCAGTGAAGAATATGCAGAAGAGGGATGCAGGAACCCGGCGCTTGAACTATATCTGCCAGATGCTCAGGGGTATTCGGAACCCATAGTATCAGAGATCCTGAATAACAGAATGGCAAAAATTGGGGATATGAAAAACAGAAACGATGTAAAACTTCTTCGCCTTAGCTGGATTTTTGACATCAATTTTCCTGCAACTTTTTCCATTCTTAAAGAGTACGGATATCTGGAGGCAATCATGTCCTCACTTCCTGAAACAAAAGAAACGGGCACTTTGAGAAAGCATTTTGAAAACTATTTGAATGCAATAGAATCAGAAACCCGATACGGCAACAGTAAAACATAAAATCGGAAATTAAGTATTAAACAGATGAGCTCCTAAAAAAATCTGTTTGAAATAAATTGCCCGGGGTATTTGAGATACCATATACGGTACCTCATTGAAATTTATGATTGAAACATATACAGGATATATTGGTTGAAGTAGCATTGATTGAAGTAGCATTGATTGAAGTAGCATTGATTGAAGTAGCTTATTCAAGGTATCTTCTGCGATATTCATTTCCAAGGCTGCGTCGGTAATCTGAACGTATCTGGTTTCTTGACTGTTCTTCAAGCATGAATTCAAGAGATTCCTTCCCGGGTTCTTCCTGTTTACAGGCCTCCTTTCCTTCGTTCATATCGAGTGCAACCTTATTTTTGTCAAGCCTGCAGTTAACCGCCCTGATCCCGGAAGGCTGGTCAATGAATTCCACCTCAATTCCAGGAAGCCTGCGCAGCCTGGAACATAGGGCTTCCATACCCGGGTTCTCCGTAGCATAATGGGTTGCGTCAATCAGGCAGAGATCTTCGTACGTCCGGAGGATGTCATGCTTAAGTTCGGATGAGATAAAGGCATCAACTCCGTTTTCCCTGGCGAGTTCAAGATATTCGTTCCGAAAGCCGCTGCCCCCTATAACCATCACCTTACTGATTTCATCCTTTTCTCCGGCGTACATTACGGGGGTCTGCAGGCAATCCGAAACACGGGCTGCCAGTTCAGCTGAGGAACACGGTTCGATTTCCCCTATCCTGCCGACTCCTGAAATCCTTATGTTTTTGAGCCCCAGGCGGGCTGCAAGAACATCATTAATTCCTCCTTCAGCTCTGTCGTAATTAGTGTGCATGCTGTAAAGGGAAATCCCGTTTTCAAGAGCAATCCTGAGGGAAGCTGCCAGAGGCTTTGAAATTATATTTACCGGATGAAAGATAAGGGTATGATGAGTAATCAGCATGTCTGCTCTCATTTCTGCCGCTTTTTTAAGAACGTAGGAGTTTGCATCCAGAGCAACTGCTATCCTGTTCACATCATCCTCAAGACCAAGGATCAAACCAATTCTACCTGTATCAAAGTCATCAGCAAGCTCAGGTGGAGCTATCTCTTCAAGGGTATGCACAATTTCAGTAAGTTTCATGGAAAAAAACCTCAGGAAATCGGAAAAATTAAAAGTACTGGTTTTCGCCAGTCAGAATTCTAATTGCCAGAATTCAGATTAAGTGTTTATGACATTTAATCCCAGCCCTGAGTTAAAACTTCATTCATAAACTAAAGGCTCATCAACAGAACAAAGATTTCATTCTAAAGGGGATCCCCTTTCAATCAAAATTTGCTAAATCATTAGCAAAAATTAAAATAGAATATATGAAGATATTTTATAGAGATTTAATTAAGATATTTTGAAGAGATGGACAAACTTATAAAAGCCATATTTATAATATATTATTGAAAATAGGGATCTAAAACTAATTATTATTGAAAATATGGATCTAAAACTAATTATTTAAGGGGGAGTGGGCTGGGGGCGAAGACTATGCTGCGCATAAATATAATACGGCTGTTGTATCATATCACCTAAAAAATAAAAATAAATGTATTTATACTATATTGACCAAGCCGCAAATTTCACTGAAACGCGAAATGTACGTTTCCGTTGCCCTGACCCACTATAAACAGCATAAAAATTAAGGAAGGTAACCATGGCTAAAAGGATTGCACTGATCGTATTACTTGCCGTTTTTATCTTCTCCGGCCTCTCAATGGCCGCTTTTGCGGCAGATGAAGTGGAGTGGGTGGAGAAACAGAATGCGGCAAAACTTTCTTGGGGAAGTACAATAACCGTAGACGGCTATGAAATAAAAGCAGAGGATTTCAACGAAGACAAGATGGTTTTCGTTTCGATTTCAAAGGATGGGGAAAAATTAAAGACATGTCCTCTCACGGCAGGTCTGGAATTTGAATATAATGATGAGATAAAGGTTTATGCCCAGAGTGTAAATCCGAATTATGAAATACTTACCAAAGATGGAAAGGAATTCAAAACCGGAAATTGGAATCCATATGCTGAACTGGATGTTCTTGTAAGAGGAAAACCAGGTTTTGACATAAAGATTGAAACTGACAAAAATACATACGATTCTAAATCTGCAGGGGATGACAGAATCGAGGTAACCATAACAGTTAAAAATAACGGGGAAGCAAAGGCTAAAAACGTTGTGCTGACTGTTGATACAGGCGAGCTGGAAGTACTTAATGGAAAAACAAAATACACATACACAAAGGTACTTAAAGGTGAGACTGTTGAGCCCATTACTCTCACACTGAAAACGCCCACTCCCTGGGAAGACACAGATTTCAAAATAACTGCAAAAACCACAGGCGAGGACATTAAGGGCAATAAGTATGAACGCGAAGGTTCCAAAAATATAAAAGTCGAAAAAAAATGGGACCTCATCGTTTCGAAGAGTGCTACACAAGAACGCCATATGGAAGAACAGGTATATGTTTCAGTCACTGTTCGGAATGCAGGTATATGCGACATAAACAATATCGACCTCAAAGATCAGATTGTTTCCGGAATGCACCTTAAAGAAAGTGTATCCCTTGAAAAGACACTTTCCCTGAAAGCCGGAGAAGTGGCTGAAAAGGTTTTTGAGTATACTCTCATTCCGGAAAGACCAGGGAGCTTTGCCGTTCCGAAAGCCGCAGCTACTTTTACCCTTGCAAACGGACTGAGCGGAAAAGTGGATTCCGAGAAATCGGATACGATAAACATTTACGGGCCCTATATTGAAATTACGAAAAAGGTTGACAAACAGCAGCTAAACCCCGGAGACGAACTGACCGTAACGGTCACTACAAAGAACACTGGAAATGTTGATGCAAGTGTAACAGTAACCGACATCGTACCCTCCGAGGCCAAATTAATAAGCGGAGAAACGAGTTTCAAGCAGGTACTTGGAAGTGGCAGTTCAAAGACAATCACTTACATCCTGCAGATGCACAAAGAAGGAGAAGTCCAGCTTCCTGCCTGCAAAGCAACTTTCCTCGATCTCGACAAATATTCTGGAGAAGTCAGCTCAGAAACTCCTGTTGTTTATGTCGGAACGCCAATGGCCCTTGAAGGAAGCAGCTCACAGCCGGAAGGGACAACAGGATCCAACCAGGAGAAAAATGAACCTGCAAGCCAGACACAAACCGGCGGGACAGAAGAAGATTATGGAGATACTCCTGGCTTCGGCTCCATACTTGCTGTAACAGGGCTTCTGGCGGGAACAGGGCTCCTGAGAAAGAGAAGCAACTGAATGACTAAAAAAGTCAAATATTATTCCGGATGCTTCCGGGTTTTCCGGAGCATCCTTTTCCGCCCTGCCCACTACACTTATCTGACTGCTAAAACCAGCATCCTCAGTCATTAATTTTTTTGCATGGCATCCTTTTTACTTGTCTTTCAAATTCTCCACATGGCCCACTATATGCCCTGTGAACCAATCCATACACATTTTCCTTTGTAGCCATATTGCTGCTGTTCTAATCTATGGGTTATACTACTGGGCTCCACTCAAGAGGAACAAGTTAAAATATCTCTGATCCATACTACGTCATTTGCTTTATTATGTCTTTCTTGTTACGCTCGACGCAGAAGAGCGTTCTTTCCAGCAAAAAAGCCCGAAAAGAAGATCGAAAATAAAAGTCAGCAAGCAAAAAATATCAAGGAAAACGTAATATCGAGGAAACCGTAGACCCAACAAAAAAGAACAACTCAAATTCTACCTGAAAAATACTTTTTTAAGTCTCTTTTTCTGTTTTTTCTGCCTTTTTTTACAGGGCCGCCAGACAAGCTGGCGGAGGCGCTTGTATTTATCTGTGAATTGAAAATCAGTTTCCGGGATTAAGGGAAGTATTCTCTCAGTCCCCGGGGCATTTCTCCAATGTATTGTTTCTCTTAATTGCGGTGTTGTTTTGTCGGGCACTTTTTATCTGGCTGGCAGGCTGGTCCAGATCCGGTGCGGCACAGGGGGAGAGAACTGAAAGATTTCCTCAGGGATTACGAAATAGATCAACCAGTCGATCAGGACTCCCACCTCATTAGAATAAAAAGATAAAATTAACAATTAGAACGTAGAACTTTCATAAAACCATAGAATGAAATTCAAAAATCAGATGCCTTACAAAGAGATCAAAACAAAAATATACCTTCTAAAAGAAGAAAACGGAATCAAAACATGAAAGAACTCCAGAACCAGCCTAAAGCAAAAACCCTGATCCTGACCCACGGAGACTCTGACGGGATATGTTCGGGGGCAATTGCAAAAAGTGCCTACCCTGACTCATATGTCTACTTTACAAGTCCGGTCAGCCTTCTCGATACGTTAGATCTCATTGAGGACGTTGAGAATCTCATAATCTGCGATATTGCAATCGAGGAAAGACACTGCTCTAAACTCCTCTCAACACTTGAGAAACTTGCGGAAGAATGTAACCTGTACTACATAGATCACCATCCCCTTCCGGAAAAGTGCAGAAAAGAAGACTGGTTTTATCACGATACGGGAGTATGTGCCTCAGAGCTTACCTACCGGGTCTTTGAAGAACTCCTGAGCCCGGAAATGCGGAGAGTAGCAATCTACGGGGCTATAGGAGATTTCTGTGACAACACGCCCTGCATAAAGAACTGGGTAAGAGACTGGGACAAAAGAAGCCTCTATTTCCAGGCTGGAGCCCTGATCCAGGCAATACTCCAGAAAGGAAAAGAATACGAGTTTAAAAGAACCCTGCTTGAACCCCTATCAAGGGACGTAATTCCTTCAAATATACCTGACCTGCTCGAGCTTGCCAGGGAAGCTGCAATTAATGAAGAGAAAACCCGGCTTTTTGTTAAAGAAAACGTGGAAGTCCTGAAAAACAGTGCGTATATTGTAAATACGAATAACTCTATTTCAAAGGCAGCGATCTATGCAGCCTCCTATGGCCAGAGAGAAGTGGGAATTGCAGCCGAGTACCGTGAGAGAAAAGGTGTGTATGATCTTAGCATACGTTCCCGCGGAAATGTGGATGTAAATCGTATCCTTCGCTCGGTTGCACCTAAGTTTGGAGGAAGCGGCGGCGGGCACCCTGTTGCAGCAGGAGCGCGCATCCCCGAAGATTCGCTGGAGGTTTTCCTCCGGGCTTTCGATGCCAGACTCGGGGAAGCAAATGAGGTAAAATAAAATGGAAACCAGCAAGACTGCAGCTGAAAACGGCGTAAATATTGAGATTATCTTTGTAGGGCGCTCAAATGTGGGCAAGTCCTCCCTTCTCAGGGAGATCTTCGGAGCAAAAGTAAGGGTTGGGAGACGTCCAGGCGTTACCCTGCGTCCCATACACGCCCAGGCATCAGACCTTCTTATCACGGATATGCCGGGCTTCGGCTTCATGAGCGGAGTGAAAGACCGGAAACAGGATATTGTAAAAGACCAGACAGTACGCTATATCGAAAAGAATGCTGAAAGGATCAAACTCGGGGTCCTTGTAATAGACGGCCCGGCTTTCCCGGAAGTAGTCGACCGCTGGGATTCAAGGAACCAGATTCCTATCGACGTTGAAATGTTTGATTTCATGAGGGAAATCGGGATTGACACAATCGTTGCTACAAACAAGATGGACAAAGTAAAAGCAGACGAATATGACTATCTCCTTGACGAGGTTTCAATTCGTCTCGGACTTGAGCCTCCATGGCAGAACTGGAAGCATATCATCGCTCCTATAAGTGCTAAAAAAGGAGATTTGAAAGCCTTAAAGGGACTTCTCCGGGATAGGCTGCACGAAATGAAAAGGGACGACCTGTTCAAGTATGTTTGATCCATCCTTAAACAGGCCACATTATTTTTAACAGTATATTTTAAACAGTTCTGTTTTACCCGTTCTGTTTTTACTCAATTATTTTGCTTACTCTAACTAATCTTTCAAAATATAGTGGAGATAAGCCTTTCAGAGCCTTTTCAGCTGCTGGCTGTAGACGCGCCCGATCCGCTGGATTGTATCTGCTTCTTCGGGGTCTTTATCATCCCGGATACGGATGAAGCGGGGAAAACGAAGTGCAAAGCCCGAGTCGTAGTTGGGGCTTTTCTGGATTTCCTCAAAGGCGATTTCCAGAACAACCTTTGGCCTTATGGCAAATACCCCTCCGGCTTCTCCGCTTTCCATTAGCCCTGAGAGCATCTCTGTAAGTTCTTTGAGCTGCTCATCGGTAAGACCCGTACCCACCTTGCCGACCTGCAGGAAGCGTAAAGTCTCGGGATCGTAGCAGGCAACTGAATACGAGCCTATCAGGTTTGCCCTGCGCCCAAAACCCCATTCTGCCCCCACGATCACAAGGTCAAGGGTTTCCATAAGGGGTTTTTTCTTCAGCCAGTTTTTACCGCGCTTGCCGGGGGAATATAATGAGTTCGGATTTTTGACCATGACGCCTTCGTGCCCGGCTCTTAAGGCTTCCCTGTAGATCTTTTCCACAACCTCGAGGTCTCCGGTTATCACCTGCTCGTCCACGCAGATGGATTTTGAGTCCTCAACGGAGCTCTCCACGCAGGATTCAAGCGCTTTTCGCCGCTCAACAAGAGGGAGATCAATCAGGGTTCTGCCGTTCAGGTACATGATGTCAAAGAGGTTGAGCTGGATAGGAATTCCGAGCATTTTTTCTTCAACATCGTACTTGCGTCGGAAACGCTTAAGGATCTCCTGAAAGGCTTTAGGCCTCCCATTTTCGTCTACCGCAACGGCTTCCCCATCAAGGATTGCGGATTCAGCCTTTACATGTTTCCGGACTATTTCGACAAGGTCAGGGAGGGAATTTGTGACGTTTTCAAGCTTTCGGGAAAAAAGAGTAACCGAATTACCACTCTTGTGGATCTGGACTCTTGCCCCGTCGAATTTCCACTCAATTGCAGCTTCCTTCATATCCCTGATATCTGCATCTATATCAGGGCTGATCTGCGAAAGCATCATCTTTATGGGACGGTTAATCTCAATCCCGAGACTTTCGAGGGCTTCTATCCCACCTTTCTTGGCAGTTGCAGCCACTATCCCGAGGTCGTTTGTGACCATAAAGGCATGTTCTGCTACATCTGCAGGGACGGAAAAGGCTTTTGCAATGGCATCCCTTACAACTCCTTCCCCTACTCCTATGCGGAGTTCCTCAAGTGCAAGCCTGGAGATGTATTTTGCTTCCCTCGGGGTTGATGAAGTAAATAGAAACTGAAGGTTTCTGACCTTAACGTCCTGTGAACCTTTGCCGGAAGCTTCTGATGCGGTTTTGAAACGCTGGTAAACCTCAGTTATTGAAAGCTCTGGCTGCTCTTCAAGAAACGAAGAAAATGTAACCTGATTCTTTCGTTTTTCTTTAAGGATGAGAAGTGCGGTATCCCCGATGTCTCCAGTGGTCCGGATAAGAGATTCTATACTTTGTACAGACATGCCTGAGGCTTTGGAAAGGGAAACATAAAGCAGGCTTGTGCCAATCCCGAGCTGCTCCCCACTCCAGGCAGGAAAAACCTCACTCATAATAAAGTGAGTTGCAAGAGGCAACTCTTCGACGTCAACCTTTTTGAGAAGGTCAGCAACCTTATTTGTAGTTTCTATAGTGCTCGATATTTTTTCAATCGTCTGGCAGGTTTCTGCAAATTCCCTGAAGCTTGTCATGGTCCACGCAGCTTTTTCGTTTTATGTTTTTTCAGATTCTGGTCTCTGAAGGCCGATATTTCCAGTACTTATCGATTTCCGTAAATTGCAACCAGGTCACTGAGAACTGCGCTTGCTGTTTCGATCGGACCTGCGCCTTTGCCTGTAACCGTAATTTCTCCTGCAAGCTCAGTGTCTATAGAAGCCACATTAAGGGTGCCTTTTACAGCGAGTGGATGGTTGATAGGCACAAGCCTGGGAGCAACATGTATTCTTTCCCTGCTGACCTCTCCTATAAGCTTTATCACATGCCCTCTTTCATAAGCCATTTCCAGGGCCTCAGGCGTGATCTTCGTGATTCCTGTAACTTCAACGTCCCTGTATGTCGCATCAAGCCCGAAAATTGAATTGGCAAGAATTACCAGTTTGCAGGCCGTATCAATTCCTTCAACGTCATATGTCGGATCGGTTTCGGCAATTCCGAGTTCCATGGACTCGGCAAGAATATCTTTATAACTTGCCCTTTCCTCGAGCATTCTGGTGAGGATATAGTTACAGGTCCCGTTAAGAATTCCTTTGATGCTTCGGAGTTTATTTCCAGCAAGGACTTCATTTGCCAGGTTAATAATGGGCATGGAGCCGCCGACTGTAGCTTCGAACCTGAAGTTTGATCCGGCTGCTTTCGCAGCTTCCATCAGTTCTCTGTACTTCAGGGTAAGAGGTCCTTTATTGGAGGTAATAACATCTTTGCCGGTCTCGAAAGCTGCAATCATGTTCTGAAGACCTGCTCCTCCAGTGACAATATTTGTAGGAGTGGTTTCGATTACCAGCTCATGGTCTACGGACCTTATAACCTCAACACCTGTGAGCTTATCTATGGCAACCGTGCCCCCTGTCCTCTTGCGGGCAAGGCAGTCGGCCAGATCCACTCCTTCGGGGTTAACAGTAGCCCCTTTAGAATCCACAACCGCAACCACCAGAACTTCCAGCCCGATACTTTCCAGATACTCTTTTTTCATAAGGAGTACCTCGGCTACACCCTGTCCAATTGCACCAAATCCCAGAATAGAGCAGCGCACTGTTTTCATGTTTTCAAATCTCCTATGTTTTTTCAGGCATGGATGTCTATTGGAAGAACCATAAGCAGGTCTTTTTTTACCGAGACTTTTTTAAGGATATCAAGCGCCTTTTGCAGATCCTCTTTACCCACAGCATCGATTCTGATCAGAGCTGAAGAAAGCAGATTAATACCCGGCATGGATAGCGAGATGTCAACTACCTCCGCAAACCCTGTCTTGTCAATCTCATCAATCGTATCCTGGATCCCTGTATGGACCACGTGCCCTATAAGGACCACATTTATGCTCTCTCTGAAACGGTGTTCTCCAACCCTTACGACTTTTATCCCGTTTTCCTCAAGCTTTGCTTTTATTGCTCCGATGTTCTCAGGCTTTATCTCAAGTACAAGCTGTACAGGAACTGTTTTTCTGGGGGTCCGCTTCTGGTGGTGGTGTAAAACAGTTATCAGGTTAGCCTTAAATTCCGAAAGAGGCTGGAGGGCTAAAAGCATCTGCCCGGGCACATCTTTTAATTCAATGTCCATGGAAACTCGCATACTGTCCCTCATGCAATTTATAATAATTAGATATGAAGTCTAAGTAATAATATATCAAATAAATAAATATATCAATTTAATAAATGTATTAAATTTAATATCCAGTAATCTAATTCAGTCAGCTCACTGTCAAGGTTATACTAATATATCAGCATATGGACATCGGCTCAATTTATACTGTTTAAAGCTGATTTCATAACTTGTTACTAACCTGTCTGCTGGTGAATCCTATATTATGAATTTAATTCATGTGTTATGATTTTATAATTCGTTACTTCTATTCTGTAATTCTTTATTCTGACATTCCGTAATTCTGCATTCTGATCCTTAAGATATTTATCCTGACACTAAATTTCCGTCAGCCTTATCTTTGAGAGATATTTGCCCTGATTTTTACCATGATAATACAGTTTACATTCAATGGCATTCCATTGAATGTAGAAGGTAATCATGTATAAATAAGCAAAAAGGGTATCAAGGAATATCATGTGCCAGATCTTTCAAACTTTTATTAATATTTCCTGCTGCTTAGTAGATGAATTCAGTTATATAGTTTGCTATTTACGGGGTTTGCTATTGATGGTTTTTCAAAAGATGTGACGAAAAGAGTCATTTACTTATAAAGTACCGTTTCCTCCTGACTCCTTCTTGCTCTGGGATCCCTGCTTGATAATCTCTCCATCAGGAATTCGGATAATGTTTCCTCTACCCCTTTTGAACTTTTCAACCAATCCGCGTTCTTCAAGATCCGAAAGCATAAGGCTTACTTTGGATTCCGAATACGGAGACTTTTTACGAAGTTCTCTCTGAGTAATTCGGTTTCCATTAGCTCGAATCAGACTCATAATCTCTTTCAGATCATCAGGGAGAGTTGCTTCAGGGATTTCCACACCGGGACTAAATGAATCAAATTCCTCTTCCGAGGGATTAATAGATACCTTTGAATCTTCTGCCAGCTTTACAGTTTGCTGCACAGGCATCTCTGTCTCAGATATGTTTCCAGTCCATTCTTCAACTTTAAGAGATGCGGGAAGCTCATGGTCGGTTTCTGAAACTTCAATAGAACCTGTTTTATTGGGTTTTGCATGTTCCGAGGTCTCTACCTTTATTGTTAAATTTTCAGGTTCTGATGCATTTAGTTCTGATGCATTTAGTTCTGATGCATTTAGTTCTGATGCATTTAGTCCTGATGCATTTAGATGTCCCATTTTCCCCAGGGAGCCTGCTGTCTTTTCAGGAGGGTTTCTTTTTTCCTTTTTCACGAAATAACCAGCCAATAGCAGGATACAGATTGCAAGTAAAGCAAAAGTTAAAACCATATTTTGTGAGCTAACCTTATTTTGCGAACTTGCCGGAGATTGGGGCTCTGCCTCCTCAAAATCCAGGTCAACATTTTCGAAGTCCCCCTGGTCAAGAAGATCTTCCTGATAAGTAGGGAAAAGTAGAAGATCATGAACGAATTCCCCTTCGTCGGAAACTATAACTTCTTCTTCAGTTGTATAAACTATAGTATCCTCTTCAAAATAATTGGCTGTTATCAAGTAGGTTCCTGGAGTAAGGTTAAAAGAGTATTCAGCATCCGTTGCAACAAAGGACTGCTCCGGAGTAGAGTTGATCTCAACTATTGAGTTTTCGAGGGGTTTGAAGCTGTACCACTCATACACGGTCCCGTGAATAGTCGCCGCAAGTGCGTTCCCCTGAAAACACATTAGGAAAATGAATACGCAAGCGATTTTGCAGAGCTTTCTAAAATTCACGAAGCTTTAAATGGGTTTTTAGCATAAATCTTTTACTTTTCCTTGTAAGAAGTTAAAACGTACTGAAGGCAAATTAAAGTTTTATCAAGAAAATAAAGATCCTATCAAGCTTGGAAGCCTATATATGGTTATTAATCAGTCTTATTCCGAAAAGTATGCTTATATCTCCCTATCCTAATATGACAGTATCTTAACTTGCCAAAGGAGGCAGTCAGATGAAAAAATCAAGAATTGTTCGATATCTGGCTTATATTACATTTATATTAATATTATTCTGTGTACTGCCTGGAGGATCACTTGCTACCAAGGATTTGTCAGAGCATGGAAGTGGGATCCAGTATACAGGCGAGAGTACTACAGGTTCAGAAACGGATTCAGGAAATAGAGATAAATATAGTGTAGAGGATGCCAATGGCAATACAGGTTCAGAAAATAACGAAAAAGACAGTGTAGAGGACGCCAATGGCAATACAGGTCCAGAAAATAACGAAAAAGATAGTATAGAGGATGCTAACGGCAATACAGGTTCAGAAAATAACGAAAAAGATAGTATAGTGGATGCCAATGGCAATAAAGGTTCAGAAAATAACGAAAAAGATAGTATAGAGGATGCTAACGGCGCCGAGAATTCCGATCCTGAAAATATGCAGGATCAAGACAGAGTCAGAACACAGAACCAAGATAAGATTTCTGCGTATAAACTTGAAAGAAAACAGATACATGAAGAGCTCCAGCTACAGAAGAACGAATACCGGGAAGCAAAAGGGGACTTCCTTAAGGTAAGAAATCAAATTCGAGCAGGAAAACTTGATCCCAATTCTGAAGAAGCTGTAAATGCCACAGGACTCTACCTTAACTCAAGTATTAGTTATATGATAGCCCACCTGGAAAACGTAAAAACCAACATGCAGCACTCAAATGGCAATGGAATTGAAGAACGAATCGTTGCCATAGATGAAACTATAAAACTGCTTGAGGCTGAAAAGGCCGAAGTTGCAACTGCTTCCAGCCAGCAAGAATTTGTAGTTACGGTCAGGTCCGTGCGTGGAATATGGAATAATGCGCAGAAGACCAGCCTGGCAGGCGCAGGACAAACGGTTAGCCATAAAATAGGGGAATTCCTTGACAAATCCGGGAATCTCTCAAAAAAACTCGGGACTGAAATTGAGAGCCTGAACGAGACTGGTGTTAAAACAGCGGATCTTGAGACAAGGCTTACCAGTTATAATTTATATCTAAAAGCTGCTCAGGATAAAAAAGAAGCTGCAGATTCTATTTATGAAGATGAGAACGCTACCCGGGAAAAACTGGAAGTGGCAAACAACTATCTGCGTGAATCTCTTAATAATGTCAATAAGGCAAATCAGATACTCAGAGTAATTTTCGACGAACTGAAAGAACATAACTTTGAAGAAGTTAACAATATTGGAGTCGAAAATAGCACCGAAACCAAACTTAATAATACCACAAGTATAAACAATACTAATAATAATTTATCTGTATAAATGGCACTCCTGTAAACGGGACAAAGCCTCTCCGAAAGGAGAATAGACATTGGCTCAGGGAACAGAACCTAAAACTTCTCTGAGGATAGATTGGAGAATTAAGGAGGCAGAAAATGGTCAAATTCGCTCACCTGCTTGTACTGTCAGCTTTAATTGTCTGGCTTGCAGGATCCGGTTGCGTCGGAAACGATGCAACTGTAGTGGAGGAAACAGCCCCGAATGTTGCCGAGGCAGGGAATGGGATGTCAGAAGAATCGGAAATGGGACTTTCCCAGGCTGAGATACAGGAACTTGACTCTGATATGGCCGAACTCGAGGACCTGCTAGAAAATGCAAGCCTTGAGGAAGAAATAGTAATTGAAGAACTTTAAGCCTAACGTGAAGAAACGTGAAAGTAGCTGAAAACGGTGAGATGGAAGAAAAAAGAATAATAGATGAAAATTGAATAAGAAGTAAAATAAGAGTAAGTTTGATTGAAAGATGGCCCTCACCTGAAAAATATCTTTTCTTACTCTCGTTTTCTCAAAATAAGAACTGAAAATAAATAACTGAATGCTGAAAATCAAATTCTTTTTAACATACTACAATTACCTGAGTCAGAAGGTAATTGAAGCTTTTACGGAAAACCGGAAATGGGTACGAAAGAGTAAAAGAGTTAGGACTTACGCGGTTAAATTGAGAATCAATAGCATTAAACCTTCAACTGTATAAAACACACCTCTAATCACAACGTATTATGTGCTTGATTTTGTTTTTCAAGTGCGTAAGTCCTAAGAGTAAAAGAGTAAATCTTCAGAATTTTTGATGAGAAGAAAAAAAGAGTTTTAGAAGGCTGCATCAACGTAATCAACCGGTCTTTTGAAAACAGCTGTAATCATGCCATTTTCATCGATCTCGTTTGAAAACTTGATCAGTTCCCAGCCTTCAACCCCAAAGTGGTTAAGGTCTTCTTTTGTCTTTGACCACTCACTGAACCTAATCTCTTTAACATCGTATTCCCAGATGGTCACTCACATTCATCTCCAGTAAAATTGGGTAATATTATATCATATATTAACTGGAGGAATCTTCTATATGTATCTTTTTAAAAAATAGATTTGAGGATAAGTCAACTAAACTTGATCTTAAAAAGATATTCTTAACTCACCTGTTTTCTGTATCCGGAATATGGTTCCTATTTTCTATATTCTGAATATGGTTCCTTTTCTACATCCGGAATATGGTTCCTGTTTCCGGCATACTCACCCACAATAGGAATCTTCTCCCCACATTTCGGGCAGGCCTTCTCTGAGGTGAGGTTGTATTCCTGTACCTCAAAAAACCCCCTTGTAATCAGCAAGGTCCCGCATTCGGGACAGTAAGTATTCTCATGGGGGTGTCCGGGTACATTGCCCACATACACAAAACGCATCCCTTCCTCAATTGCAATCGAGCGTGCCCTGTCCAGCGTTTCCACTGGCGTTGGAGGCAGGTCCTTCATCTCGTAGTAAGGGTGGAAGCGGTTGAAGTGAAGAGGGGTATTCCTCCCTAGATTTTCGTAAACCCAGCGGGAAAGTTCCCTGATTTCTTCAGGAGAATCGTTGTGGTTGGGGATGACCAGGTTTACGACCTCCACATGGATTCCGAGTTTCTTTGCAAGTAGGGTAGCTTCGAGTACAGGAGTCAGTTTTGCACTGGCAACGTCATGGTAGAACTCTTCGGAAAAAGCCTTGATGTCCACGCTGAAGGCGTCAAGGTAAGGGGCGATCTGCTCAAGGGCTTCGGGGGTAATGTATCCGTTTGTCACATAGCTTGTCCCGATACCTGCTTCCCTTGCAAGTTTTGCCCCGTCGTAAGTATACTCATACCAGACGGTGGGCTCGTTATAGGTCCAGGAGACTGACTGGCAACCCGCCATTTTAGCCTGGTTAATAAGCTGGGAGGGGCTGAGAGTCCCCAGGTCAGCATCTTCCGGAGAAGCCCGGGAAAGCGTCCAGTTCTGGCAGTGCCTGCACCTGAAGTTGCAGCCTATGGTCCCGATGGAATAGGCGACGGAGCCGGGGTAATAGTGGTAAAGAGGCTTTTGTTCGATGTGTGCAACTGAATCGCTTGCAACTGCTCCGTAAACTAGGGAAAAGAGCGTTCCCTCACAGTTTTCCCTTACTCCGCAGATCCCCCGCTTTCCGGGGTTGATTTTGCAGCGGTGGGCACAGAGGCTGCAGCGGACTTTGTTTTCGGCAAGCTTTTCGTAAAACATGGCTTCTTGAATCATTATACGGAACCCCCTGTTCCAGACTATGGGATTATGAAAATGGGCGTAACAAAATGGATGTAACAATATTGTGTCCTGTTTGTGCTGTGCATTTGTTTCCTGCAGGGTAATAAGCCTGTGGTCTCATACACAATATTACCTGCCGTCTTCTCTTCCTGCAGAGGCCCTTGTTTCGGTGTCCGGAGCAGATCTTTTTGTTTTGAAAGAGGATTATCATGAAACCAGAGATAAATTCCACAATGTTCGGTTCGATTACGGTCAAAAGAAAGACCTTCGGGCACGACATCCTAATTCGCCTGGACGGACAGGTCGAAAAGCGCAGGAAAAAGCTCTCAAAAAAACTCTACGGGACATCCCATAAAATCTCGCTTGCCGAAGCGAAATATATTTACGAAAAGGGGGCAGAGAAGCTCATCATGGGGACTGGACAGACCGGCTATGTAGAGCTTTCGAAAAAAGCAAAGAACTATTTCAGGAAAAAAGACTGCAAGGTAAAACTCCTTCCCACGCCGAAAGCAATCAAACTCTGGAACAAAGACAAAGGCAGGGTAATTGCAATGTTTCACGTGACCTGTTGAGTTATGATTCCCTAAATGCTTCCCTTAAAGCACAAAAATTAAAAAAGACAAAAAAATTAAATAAGACAAAAAATTAAATAAGACAAAAAATTAAAAAAATAATGAGAAAGAGTTACTCAAAAATTGTTTAACTCATATCTCAACAAGCTCGTAATCCCTGCTCCCAAATCCTATTTTTTCAGCATATTCAAGCTGGTGGATGCCGTCGACTTTAGGCCAGGCCCCTTTGAACTTGTCAGCCCCAGCTTCATGGTTGCAGTGCAAAGAAGAGCCTACAAGCCCTTTCTGCCTGTTCACAAGGTCGTAGCTTGCCTGGTCCAGGGCCACGGGATCGGTTGATGCAAGGATTCCAATGTCAGGCACGATTGGGGCGTCGCTCCAGGGCACACAGTCGCAGTCCGGGGTGATTTTGAGCAGAAAATTGATATAGCCTACCCTGCCCTCTTTTCCTTTTACGGCGCCGTATGCGTATTCGGTCAGGCACTCCAGGAATTCGGGGATGTCCTGCTCCCAATTAAGGTCGATGGCGCTTTCGGGGCAGACTTCCATGCACTGCCCGCAGCTGATGCATATGCCGGGTTCGATCCTGGAGACATCCCCTTCAAGGGATGCAGCTCCCACAGGGCAGATTTCCACGCATTTCCCGCAGCCGATACACTTTGCTTCAACAACGTGGGGGCTTGTGGGGTAGTGCTGGTCCTTTTTGCCTGCTGCAGGTGCACAGCCCATTGCCAGGTTCTTGATCGCACCCCCGAACCCTGCTACGATGTGCCCCTTGAAGTGAGACATCACGATCATAGAGTCGGCTGCAACGATGTCAGATCCGATTTTCACGGTCTTGAAGTGCTTCTGCCTTATCTCGACCTCTGCGACGTTCTGGCTCCTGAGCCCGTCCGAGATTATGAGAGGAGCCCGGATGACCGAATAATCAAAACCGTGCTCAATGGCTGTCGTCAGGTGGTCGACTGCATTATGCCGGCTCCCGGAATAAAGGGTATTTGTGTCCGTAACAAAAGGTTTTGCCCCGGCTGCCCGGATCTTTTCAACCACCTGCCGGACAAAGACCGGGTTGATATACCCGTCGTTTCCGTATTCCCCAAAATGGATCTTGATTGCTGTCAGGTCGTCTACCCCTAAAAGTTCTACAAAACCTGCAGCGTCAAAAAGCCTCTGTATCTTACTTATTTTGTTATCCCGGGGGTTTTGTGCCCTCAGGTCTGCAAAATAGACTTTGCTTGCCGTTCAAATCCCTCCGTATGAAAAAGAATCGAATTATTACTCTTACCCGTTCTATGCAGTCAAGAAAGTCTTTCTCATTTTTAGGTGTTACGCTGTCCGGGAAAGTAGACAAATGCTGCCCCATCCAATATTTCAATTCACAAAGTTATTTGATGATTATTCTAGCAATTCAACATCCCAGTCTTCTTTATCAGCATGACGTCCATATGATCTTTCCAAACTCCGCAGAACTTCTGATGTTCTAGGCCATTGTAGAGCAAGCTTTTCTGCATAGTCATGATACTCTTTGGCAAGATCTCGTTCTTGTTTACCACCATCAAAGGGTAATCGTGTTGTTGCACCTCTCGAATTCCACTTTCCAATCTCTAACGCATGCTCTAACGCAGGATTTCTTAACTCTTCAATAAGATCTCTTACAACTTCATGAGGCCAAATTCCGTCAGTGCCGACCGGCGAATTTGATAGAATTGTACCGATCTGACTATCTCCAATTTTTAGAATATCTAGCTTTTCTAGTTTATTTCTAGCTTTATATATCCATTCTCTGAGTTTTTCAGCACTAATTGAATTTTCTTGTTGACCTGGTATTTCTGAAATCATACTCAATAATAGCCAAGCATTTTCTGCCCTAATCTTTTTAGAGGTAGCTGTGAGATCTCCCTCATTATTAGGCTTAAAAACTAGAGAAAGAGTCTGTACAAAAAATTCTGGATTGCTCAAGATTTCTTTTTCTAGATATAATGGTTTAACTGACTTCAGGCTATTGTATTTTAAAAGTGGTAGGTAAATCCACTCAATGAGAGCTACCTCTTCTCTTGACAGTTGTCCTTGTTCTTGTATATATTCAATAGCACTAAGGATATTATAATCTTGAGTTTGAACAGCTGATATTAGTTCAGTTTTTATGGTTGATTTCTCACTATTTGAATAACTAGTAAATGCTGTTTTTTTAAGAATACTGACTAGCAAACTACAATCTAAAGACACATCATGACTTGAACCGTAAAAAACATGCGTAGCATCAAGTGCATTTAAAGGTCTTTCGTTTATTAGCAACTGGTCTGCTACCCAATTGATCATTTCCATATCGTTCTCTCTTAAATAGTAACGATTAACTTTTTTCCAATAAGCTTCTGTAATTTCTTTGTCCATCCGATTTAATATTTCAAAAGTATTTTTGCCAAAGGGTAAACCTAACAGAAAGTTAACTATCCAATCTTTGTTCCTATAACTGCACTGATTGGATACCAAATTTACCCAACTTTCATCAACGATGGCACACCAAAAAATAAAAGATTGTGAAGCAATTATTAAGTTTTCTTCATCGCTTTCTAACCAATTCAACAATTCCGATTCAATCTTACTTTTGAACTCGGATTTGGCTATGACAGTACCTACTATTGTAGGAAAATTACATTCTCTAGTTAATTTCTTTATTCCATCTATTTCTTTCATTTGATATATTTTCAGCAATGCATCCTTCCGATAATTTTCTATTATTTCTTCATGATCTTGATGATTGGTTTTTAGTCTAATTATCGGATTAATGAATTCTGGAGTATACTCATCGAAAAGATACTTGTTTTTTAGTATTAAATCATCTGGAACAATGTAATCAAAAGCCTCTTCAAGCTTACAAGTGGCCTCCTCAGGGAGAGCCCATTCTCTGCCCTTAAATTCTTTATGCCTAGAAATGATAGATCTGAGTTCGTTTGCGATCTCCAGTTTTACGTTATCGTCCAACTCATTACTTTTGACTGTCAACAGTTTATCAATGAATGTGTAAAAAGATTTTTTCGGCAATCTAGTTACATTTTTAACTAACTCAAGCCATCTTGTTTTTGGATCATGATCCACTAAATCAATGAGTTTATCTGCTACACAATTGACATATTGATAATAATCTTTGTTGATCACTCCTTTTTTAAGAGTCTCTGCCCAATTATGATAATTTGGTTTATTAATAGAAGAAGAAAAACCTCCATGGTCCTCTGGTAAAAGAGAAATCAGAAGTTTCCATGTCACTTCTGGATAATATTTGATCAAAACGGTATCAATGATCTGCAGGCGGTTTTCATGTGTTGCAGAGGTATTATTTATCCACCCTAAATAAATTTCTTTTAGAGAATTTAATGGACCATTACTATGTCTCTCACCAGGATAAATTTCTGAAAGTCTTGCTAGAGATAGAGATACTCGAGGCAAATAGTTTAAATTCCAAGATATTGTTTCAAGAGCCCACTGAAGATTCGAATAAGGACATCCACAAAATACTCCCTGTTCTATGAATAACGGACCAATGGATGGATCACTTCCTTCCATGCTACTTTCTAGCGATTTTAAAAAACTGTCAGGGGCTGCTTCGGCTAAAGGAACTAAATTTCTTCCAATAGAATACCAGCCTCGAGCAGAGATGTCCTTAGTCAACAATTCTCTTACCCAGTAAGTCACTTGATCAGTAAGTTTAATTTCACCCATATTCTGACATTCATCGTCTCCAAATGCTGAAAACAATGCCAAAGTATCAGCAAGTCCGAACTTTAACTCTTCCGAATATTCTGGAACTGCATTTTTTATACTTCCCAGCCATCTATCTTCAGGCGGCAAATCAAAAGAAGGATCTGATTCACCTAAAACATCAAAAACGACGTTTTCTAGCCGATCAATGCTTTGACGATTGATTTTACGAGCAATTAGTGACCAGAGATCGTTTTTTGAAATAACCTGCCAATAACTTCCAATAAGGCGTACAGGAGTATCTTCAAAGGAAGTAAGTTCGTATAATTTACTTTCAAGTTGATCATAAGGAGTATCGGCCAATATTGAAATGGCTTCCTTATCTTTTGATTTCCGAGTATCCCATTTAGTCATCATCAAAATGGCAACCAGTACTTTTGGATCAAAGTGATCAACCCATTTTGGAATCATACATTCATGAGGACCGAGTATTCCATGTCGGCGAATTGGTCCCATAAAGCCCCGAGTATCAGAGTATATTTTTTCTGCTTGGTCTTTACTAATTCCCATTGACTGCAAAGCTATAATCCTATCATCTCGTAACATTTTCCCCAAGTTGATTTCATTAGAAGTCATTCGTGGTGAACTTGAATCAACTGGAATAACAACGAAGTGTCCTTTTTGCTTTGCGTACCCAATATTTTCTGGAGTGAATCCCTGAGGAACAAATATCAAGGAATTTTGAGTTTCTAACAAAAAATTCCATGAAATCCGATCTTTAACAATTAGCGCCCTAGGAGCTAAATCTTCATTCTTTACTATAGTTGCAAGTGTGAATGCATAAGCCTCGTTTTCCGAATCCGCCTTAACAGAAATCAATAATGAGGAGCCCGTTAATTTATTTAATAAATGTTCTGATTGTTCTGAACGTCCATTTAATACAAGCTCAAAAGTTGCTTTAATAGAAGTACCACAGGCCCATGATTCCCATGCCTGTTCAATATCCCATATGGCACCTGTTCGTTTTCCAATAAGGCTGGCAAACCATCGATGAACACTTGGACACTGCTGAAGCCAGTTTTCCAGATCGTCAGCATTAATTCCCCTAACTTGTTCCCAAACGTTTTCTTTATTTTTTTCTGAACATTTTTTGTCTTTATCTTTCCAAATTCTGGATGTAACAAAAACAAAAGCGGTTTCAGAAAGGCTTATGTCGCCTGGATCATCAGATCGTTTCTGATAATCACTCTCAAATTTGTTATTAATACTTCCATTAGTTCCAAATTCCCAAACAGAAAAGCCAGAAGGAACAAATTCATTCCCCTCATCAACTTCTAGAGTGCCATCCCATCCTCCAATAGCTATACTGTCTCCTGATGGAAAATGCAAATGATCTGGTTTGCAACTTGCTAGAATCAATCTGCGAACCAATTCAGGCAATAATCCTTCAGCTTGACGTTTATTTGTTTCAGTCCATTGTTTAATGTCATTAGCAGTTACAAACCACCCAGTTTCCATAAGAACCCTTCACTGTCATAAAATATTTTTGACTTCAATATATATTTCAAAGCAACTCTGAGTGTATTGAGTTGCACACAAGAAGGAGAAGTAATAATTATCTTTCAATAAAATTAAGAAGTATATATACGCTTCGTATTATTTCGTTCAGAGGGAGACATTCAGATGAATAATAAAAGGGGACTGAAAGACTCGGATCTTTCTTGAAACTTAAGAATCAAAATGAGTGAATGTGGAGTGCACGAAGGTAGACTTGACCGTCAATAAATAAGACTTGGGAGCTGTCACAGACCTACAACCGATGTATAGTTTCGATTGAATGTATTGATTTTCAAGATCATTGTCATCAACTAAGATTTTACTTTGCAAATAATATGCCTACATTATTTTGTGATCGTTCCTTAGAATAACTGATGAATTCCTGATGAACCTTGCCTGCATAAAAATACAGTTCAAAATGCGCTTCATCTTACGGCTTTCCCGTAAATTTCCTGTATTTCTTAATGGTTACCGCTATTTCCCTGTATCTCTCCTTTTCAAGCCGTTTCAGTCCTATTTTTGATTTTTTGGAATGGAATACGAGCTCTTCGGTTAACCTGTGACAGCTTTCCAGCCATTCATCAGGAATAAGCCCGTCCTTTACCGCCTGCAGCACAGCCCGGCTCTTTTCAGAGGTTGATCAAAAAAATAGGATGGGGCAGCGAGTGCCCGCAGATTTCTCTGGTTTCGACATCAGATGTCTTCAAGTGGGGAAACCCATTCCGGGTCTTCTTCAGCCAGGTTTGCGTCGATCTCTTCAGCTTTTTTATGGTATTCTTTTGCAGTTTCGGAATCCCCCAGTTCTTCAAGGAGATTTGCGTAGTTGCTGAAAAGCATAATATTTCTTTTCAGGGGATCAAGGTCTTCAGGGTCGGATTTTGCCAGGCTTTCGTTAAGGGCAAGGGCTTTTTCAAAGCACTCTTTTCCTTTTTCCTGCTGATCCGTAACCGAATATCCGATCCCGATATTATTCAGAGCTCCAAGCATATGATGGAGGTGCAGGGGGTTTTCAGGGTCTTTTTCTGACAGGATTTCGAGGCTTCTGTATGCATATTCATATTCCGGGATTGTTTCTTCCAGTTTATCGGCATCCCTGTATATGTCCCCGATTTGTTCGGCAAAACTGGCAAGCATTTCCTGAAGCTTCAGGTTCATCGGGTAGGCTTCATATAATTTTTCAATGGTTCTGAGGGCAAGTTCATAGTATTTTCTGGCAATGCTTGAGTCTTTATTTTCGGACTCCAGTTTTTCAAGGAGGGTCATTCCTAAAAAGAATGCCTTACTTGATGTAAGGATTATGAGTTCCGGGTCCTCAAACTGTTCGGCAATTATCTGATCAAATCTTTCAAGAGCCTGCCTGTGGTAGCCGCTGGCTTTTTCCTCGTCTCCAATTTCGGAATGCAGAACTCCAAGTTCAAAGTATGTAGTTTCCATATCCAGGTCATGTTCATGTTCATGTTCATGTTCATGTTCATGTTCATGTTCATGTTCATGGCCCATATGGCAGCTTTCCGAAGGCATCAGTTCAAGGAGCTGTTTCTGGACTTCCAGGACCCTTTCATACTCAAGGATTGCTTTTCCGAATTCTCGACTGTTTTTGAACAGCAGTCCCAGACCGGTCAGGGTTTCAAGAAGCCCCTCATGGAAAAACTCGTTCTCGGGATCGGATTCGAAGGCTTCTTCAAATACGGGGAGAGCCCTTTCGTGGTAATGCATTGCAATTTCAGGCTCCTCTTCTGCATAGAGATTCCCGATCTGATTCCAGGTATCAGCCTTATTAGCTTCTAACATGAGCTTATCGGCGTCCGTGGGGTGAAGGGTTTCGTATATTTCGATTTCCTTCTCATAATAAGCTCTTGCCTTTTCAATCCCGTCCTCTTCCGCAAAAATGTCTCCAAGTTCCCTGTATACATCGGAAAGCTTCAGGGAGTATTCAGAGTTTTCAGGTTCTTTTTGCAGCAGGTTTTCATAGACCTGCAGTTCATCCTTATAGCAGGTTTCTGCATTTTCGAGGTCTCCGATCTCCGAAAACAGCTCTGCAAGTTCATCTAAAGCCCTGGCAAGGTTTTCATCGTCTCCAAGCAGGTCCGGGTATTTATCCATCAGCCCCCGGAAAGTTTCCCTTGCTTTCGTATAGTAGTCCCTGGCTTTTGTGGCATCTTCCGTATCTGAAAATATTAAACCTGTGTCTTTGTACATATCTGCAAGGGCCATAGAAAACGGAATATTTTTGGAAACTGGAATATTTTCAGAAATTTCAATGATTTCAGGCTCCTCTTCTATCTCACTTTCCAGCAGGCACAATGCTTCTTTATAGCATTCCTCTGCCTTTTCGAGATTTTCCAGGTCCGAATACAGAGCGGCAAGGTAACGGTATGTGTAGCTCAGGTAAACTTTGGTTTCGGAATTTTCAGGGTCTTTATCGAGGACTTTTCCGTAAATCTCTATTGCCCGGTCATAAACGTGCTTTGCCTCTTTTAAATATCCCTCTTCATCGCAGATCCTTCCAAAGTTCATAAGCGAATCATCAAGGCTGCTGAGGTGTTCGGACATTTCCGTTTCACTTTTGAGCAATTTCTCAATGACATCATATCTTTTATCGAAAAGTGGGACTGAGTCTTCGATTAATTCTCCGGCTTCAAAACAGAGCCCTATGTTTTCGATCGTTTTCAGGAACTCTTCCAGGTAATCTGGATTTTCGGGATCTGATTTCAATAATTTCTCAAAGCCCAGGACCGCTTTTTCAAATATTCCTTTCATCTGATAGATGTATTCTTTTGCTTTTTCGGGATCTTCAAACTTCGAAAGTATATCTCCAATACTTCCAATCGTGTCTCCTATAAAGGACTGGTAATCTTCTTTTTCCGGTTCTTTTGAAAAGAACTCCCAGCTAATTTCCAGCGCCTTTCCGAAAAGTGCAAGCGACTCTTCGAGTTCGTCAATTTTGTATTTTGCAAAACCTTTAAAAAACAGGAGATGGTATGAAATCTCAGGGTCCTTTACCTCTTCTGCAATCTTTTCGACCTCATCAAGGTTTTCAAAGGCTTTTTTATATCGTTCTTTATCGATTTCGTCGGATGCTTTCTTCAATAAGCGAAAAGCAGAATCTTGTAGCTTCCTTGACATAGAAATAGCATAGGTTTTTTCATATAATAATTGTAGGTCCGGAAGTCTTGTTTCCTTCTACTATCTCCTTAATGGAGGATTTGCTCATTTTCTACGTACTTCACAGCAGATTTTCATCCGTCCATATATCAAACATCTGCAATTGTTCTTCCGTATGGAAGTAATGCTCTCCATGCTCGAGAACTTTAACTGTTGCTTGATATCTTGCTGCAAATGCTGAAATTTCTTCCCATTCAGATAGATTATCGTCCGAACCGTACAAAATGGCAGTAGGTACTTTCCATTCAAAATTCATTCCGTTTTCCTTAATTCTCTGCGTCATTATCAGGGCCTCACCTTTCAGGATGATGAATTAAGGGAAATTAAAAAACGGTTGATGGCATGGGGATTTTCGTTATAATGAACCCACTCCAAAAGTAATGCGGTTAAATCAAGTTTTGGGATAAGCTTATTCGTTAATTATACAGTTTTCCATCCTGCAGTGTTTCCGAGAAAAAAAAACCTTGAATTAAGTTCCCAAAAAATCGACATGAATCATTCACACCAACATACTGCTTGCCATTCTTAAAAATGGTATCATTGTTTGCTCCGATTTCTATTTTGGAACCATCTCTCTGATAAAATGTACATGTCGTATCTGCAGGTCCGCCATTAGCTTCTCCAAATCGAAAATTTAATACTTTTACAACATTGACAGCTTTCTCAAGATCTTCATCGCCAGTAAGATTAATGGTTTCGTTTCCTTGCACAATTTGCACAGATACGATATTCGTTTTTTCCAGTTCTTGAGCGACAGGCAAACCATGTGCAAGATAAAAATATACTAATAAAATAATAGTTGTAATAACAAATGATATTATAAAATTTGCAACCTTTTTGATCATTTGATTTTTACTCCATAATATTTAGCAAAGAATTTTCTCTACTTTTTTGCCGCTGGGCCTGCTCCGGGCCTGCCATAAGTTTCTCATAAAATTAATTCATGGCGTTCCTTCTTTATTTATAGTTTTAATTGAGTGTCTGTAACATGCTTCTCTTTGTAGGGAAATTGCTTTTCAAAATCCTCCAGCTCCTCATTTTCTATTTTAAAAACCTCATCCTCATAAAATTTTCCTGAAATGCCCCTCAAGCTGCCATCGTAGAGTTCTAATGCCATAAATGGATCTAAATTATCGCCCCAGGATGTCCGGATATTATATTCTTTAGCATTGACAAAACCAAAACGATGATAATAGTCGGGATTTCCAAAAATAATTATACCCTTATATCCCAGCTGCCTTGCCTTTTCGATAGAATGATTCATTAATAAAGAACCGATCCCCTGCTTTTGATATGATGGTAATACTGTTAATGGGCCCATACATAAAACTTCGAATTCTTTATTTTCCTCATTCAGGACCTTAGCTCTTGAATAGATAATATTGCCGACGATCGTATCCTTATCACATGCAACAAAACCCAATTCTTTTACAAAGGCAGGTACTTTTCTTATTTTATGCAGTACAAGATGTTCATCACATCCTGGTTTGTATAAATCCCAGAATGCTTCTCTTGTCATGTATTCTACACTTTTGAAGTCCTTTTCTTCTTCTAATCTGATAGAAATGTCCATTGTCGTTTTCTCCTCCCTTCCAAAATAAATCCGTCTCTGCAATGACTGATAATATAAATTACTCCACTTTCACATCAAAATTAAAATCTTTAGCTATATTTGTTTACATCTGGCTTTCTGAGATAATCCCATAGTGCAACTTAAGGAGATCCTCCCATATCTCAGCCTGTCAAGCCCCAACAGCCTTTGGAAATAGGTTAGTTGAATGTTCAATTCCACACGGTTTAATAGGTGGATTCATTTAGAAATTCTTTCATAAGCACTCTCGTCCCGTTCATTTGAGATAACATTCCATGACCTCCGGTATCATATAAGACCAGTTGCGACTGGTTTATCTTACTGTGAGCATTTTCCGCATGTTTGTAACTTACCAGCGCATCATCTTTAGCGTGGATAATTAATGTTGGTGCACGAAGATTGCTTGCAGGTACGGTATAAAATTCAATCATTTTTTCATCGTTTATGGTGCCTTTATACCTTTGAGACATCGGATGCATTATATCAAGCATTTCCTGTGCCAGTTCTTTCTGTTCCGGATTAAATGCTTCGTACACCTGTGTTGGAATTCCCATAAGGTCCAGAATTGTAGATTGAAAAAATCTTGTGACGAGCCAGTATGCATAATCAGATTGCTGGATAGTGTGAATAATACTAACATAAAAAGGATCCTGGTCACCTGGTGCCGGGCCCATACTTACAGCAGAAATCAATATCAATGCTGAGCATCTGTCAGGATAGTCGTTTGCAAACTGAGTGGCTGACGGACCTCCAGCGGATACGCCAACAACAGTTATTTTATCTATGCTTAAATTATCCAGAAGAGCTTCATACGCAGCAGCTTGCGATTCAATTGAAGCATTATCCGGAATGGATGATCGAAGATAACCATATCGTGAAACCGAGACGAATTTATACCCGTCCCCGAAAAATACTTTGCCCGCCCAGAGTCCCTGATCATAGCCGCCTCCCGCGCCATGTAGCAATAATACAGGCGTCCCTTCTCCCTCTACAGAATACTCAATATCCCCATATTCTGTTTTTAAAATATTACTGTTCGCAAGCAATTGCTTTTGTGCTTCCGTCATCGTCTCGTGGTAATTCGGATAAGTTAGAGCAATTAGCATAAAAGTTGAACAAATTAAAAATGCCAATATAATTAGTGAAATATTCCTAATTATTTTCTTAACTTCTTTCAAGAATACCACTTCTAATTTGTATTCACTATAAGTTTGTATTCACTATACCCCGGACTCAAGTCCAGGCATGTTTGCAACCCCTAAATATCTCGTTTTTGAATATTGTTCAGCAATTAATTTCTCAACAACATTTAAAATATTTAATAGAAAAATTCTCTATATAATATCCCATAACTTGCACTCTTATTAATCATTCCGACTTTCTATACAAAACTCAAAAATGTAAGTTTTGATTGAAATTTTTCGTACGACATTATCTGGTTGGCATGAAAATAAGAATTTTTTTAAATTTCCTTTGTGGGTTCGGAGAATTAATTTTTATGGAGTAAGAATACACAGGTTTTAAGGTAAAACCTATGTATTCTGAAGACACAACTTTAAGAAAAAGAATGATTAGTGAACTACTGATCCTTCCATCATGCGTATTATCTACACTTCATCCAGGTATCTCTGAAGCTTATCCGCAAGTTTGCCAATATGAATACCGCCAACAAATGCATGATGAACCTGGACTGCAAATGGCATCATTAATTTGTCTTCTCTTTCATGATATTTTCCCCAATCAAATATGGGCTGCGCTTTTTCCCTGTTTCCGAAATCCGTGTGCGAAATATGCGTAAATGTTATCCACGGCAAGGCAGAGAATTGATATACATCGTTTTCTACAGGCTCTGTAAAAGGTTCTTTTTGATTTTCTGCCGTTACGATTGCCAGTTGTACAAACTTCTCAATCGTATCCTACATGAGTACATTTACTACCTTAAATAATTTTGTTTCTTTATCCAGATATGTAAATGACGTGTCAATGGATTCATATAACACAACTTCACCATCAAGAAAACGATATCGAGACTCCTTGATTTCATTTGCACATTTTGTAACAGCAAATATAAACGCCATCGTAAATGGCCAGTTATTTTATTTAACATGCTTTTTAAAATTTGTCACATCAAGTTCAAAACTCACACAATATTGGAGCTGCACCACACTCCTGTATATTTGACAATACTCTTTTCTTTTCTATGTTTCAAAATCTGTTATCTGATATCTGTTTCCCAAATTTACACCTCTATTCAATACAATCTACAGTACGATATATTTCCTTTTTTTAGTTTCACTACCTATTTTCGCTGTAGGTCTCATACATTACCGTTTCCTTAAGCGGTTTTTCTGGAGCTCTCCAGATGACCTTTAAGAAATCAGACCATAAACCGGGATAAGCCGAAGGAAAAAGAACAGCTCTCTGTGGACTTTAGACGGGCTTCTGAGCTATTCATGCAGAGGTGAGTTTTTTGAAAAAATTAAAAATTCTGGTAGCATGCTAATTTCCTAGAACTGTCATTGAAATATTTCATGGGTTCGAATTTCACTCATTGCACTAAATTTATGGGATATAGGTAATGTCTAAAAATACCACTCTTTTAAATTTTACAGTATAATTCACCTATTAAGATGATTATAAATAAATTAATAAAGGTATAAATGAATACAAGTTTATTACATTTTTATAAAACTTCTACCCAATAAAATGAAGAACAACACCATGAATGAAACAGCAAATAAGGAAGTAACTCCTTCTCTTTTAAGGTATATTTACCCAGATGATTGGGACTATAAAAAAAAGGAAGAAAATCCAATTGATGCAGAAGAGATTGTAGAAGCCATCAAGAATGGAAAAGAGGTCGAGATCATTAATGCAGTGATTGAAGGACCTTTCATCCTTAAGTCTGTTAATGTCGAAAGCAAGGTTTCTATTCAGCAGACAAAAATCAGAGGTCCTTTGGATTGTTCATATTCTACTTTCAAAAAAGTCTTGAGCTTTGAGAACTCGATATTTGAAACTGATGCTACCTTCATTTCAGTCTTAGTGAACAAAGATATAGTTCTGAATAATGTAACGTTTTCAGGGGTTGCAAACTTTTCTGACATTAATGTAACAGGAATTTTTTACAGTAGATCTGCAACCTACAAAAAACAAACTATATTTGTTATGGGGGATTTCAAAAATAGAATAGAACTTGATAAGAGTAAATTTGAGGGTGAGGTCAATTTTAGAAGTGCTCGAATTGGAAATAATGCTGAGTTTATTGGAGCCAATTTTAAGAAAGGGGTTATTTTTAACAGTTCCAATATTGAAGGCTCTGCTTTCTTTAAATCAGCTATCTTTGAGGGTGAGGCCAACTTTGGAAGCACTCAAATTGGAAGGAATGCCGAGTTTGATGAAGTAAATTTTAAGGAAAAACTCATCTTCAACAATTCCCATATAAAAAAGTCCGCTTCCTTTAAATCAGCTATCTTTGAGGATGAGATTAACTTTGGAAGCACTCAAATTGGAAGGAATGCCGATTTTTTAAAATCATACTTCAAGGGGTTGGTTATTTTTAACAGTTCCAATATTGTAGGCTCTGCTTTCTTTAAATCTACAACCTTTGAGGATGAAGTCAACTTTGTAAGAGCTCGAATTGGAATTAATGCCGAATTTACTGAAGCCTATTTTAAGGGAAAGGCTATCTTCAATGCTATTCAAATTGGGGGATCAGCTGCCTTTTTCCCAGCTACCTTTGAGGGCGAGGCAAACTTTGGAAGCACTCGAATCGGAAGTGATGCCAATTTTGCTGGGGCAAAATTTAAGGGTGAGGCTAAATTTGGAAATACTCGAATCGGAGGTAATGCAATGTTTATTGGAGCCGATTTTAAAGAAAAAGTCACCTTCAATAGCACTCTGATTCAAAGAGAAAGCCATTTTGAGAAAACAATCTTTGCCAATGATGTCATTTTTGAAAACACATCTTTTGAGACAATCTATTTTGGGGAGCCAGAGACCCAATTCAATGCAAAGATTGACTTGCGAGGATGTATTTACAATCGAATTTTCCCTGTGTCCTTTTGGGAACAATTAACAAAACATCTAGATCCTTATGATCGACAACCCTTTACTCAACTTGAAGTAACCTTCCGTCGGGCTGGAATGGATAAACTTGCAGATGATGTATACTATGAACAGAGGCGTCTAGAATCGGCTCAAAAAACACTATGTACTACTCCTGGTGCTTGGTTATTAGATCGTTTCCTCTGGTTGGTTACCGGATATGGAGTTAAGCTCTATCGTCTCGGTCTATTAATTGCTCTCATACTTTTGTTTGGAACCATTGTCTTCAATCTTGAGGGAGCAGTTAAACCGGTTGAACAGATTCTGGAAATGCAAATGCCACTTCATCTTTCCTATATGGAAGCTTTTTGGGTAAGTTTAAACACTTTTCTTCCTATAGAAATCTCATCTGGGACAAATTGGATCCCCTCCTCAAACATTATAAGGGTCTTGGGTATAAGGACAGGTATAAAGGTTACAACAGTTGCCACTTTGCTTGAGCTTGCCGGGTGGATTTTTGTCCCGATAGGAATTGCTGGCATATCCGGGATGCTGAAGCGACAAAATAATACCAGGTAAATGTACGTAAATAATTCATTCAATCTTTGTGTTTGTTAATCAAGCTTGTATATCGGCTGTTTAATAAGATGTACTTGTACCTGTAGTTGTTTGTTTATCGTATTATAGATAAAATCACCTCAGTTTTTTCAGAGCATTTGGAATAAAAAAGTAATAAAGGATTGCTTGTTACAGGTACAAATTTTATGTATTCGGCTGCAGCTTCACGAAGTTCTGAAGCTGTCACATTGTGGGCTTTTTGTTCTCTCCGGATCCTCTTGAAATACTGAGAGTCTGATTCATCCCTGCCATTAACTCCTTCATGCCTGCAAGCTGTACGGGTACGGATCTGGAAAGATTCAGCAGCTTCCAGGAAGGAAGGGAAGACTCTCGGTATTAGCATTTGTATTTTAAACTAGTCCATGAGAACATTTTTATAGGGAATCATACGAAATAATATTTGACTGTTTTCTAATTAGAGACGATCGTAAAGTATCAGCAATTAATCAACGAGGGTTAAATATGGTTATCGAAATTAAGAATGCAGATATTGGGGGTCGAGAAGGAGTTTTAGATATAGAAGGTATGAAAATAAAAACTCCTGATTACTTACCGAATCAAAAAGATATCAATGTTCTCAAGAATTCACCGTTTGTTAGTAGTACTAATTTCCCAAACGTAGATGTGGGAACATATATACACTGGTTAAATCTACAAACGCTAACATCGATTTCTGGAAGTTCTAAAAAGTATAACGACACTAAAAATTATTTGAAGTCTCGACTTAAACTGATGACAGATTCCGGAGTTAAAAGAAAATTACTTCATTTTGAGTTTGACAAAAGTGTTCCAACACTTTCGGGACAGAAACTTGATGTCTTGTTTCAACTGCAAGACGATGTCGGTGCAGATGTTATTGAAATACCTAATTTATTTTCTACTGATGAATATAAAAAGGTTTTAGATAGAGCTAGTGAATGGCGCCGCTTCAAGGGAATCGAAAAAGAGTTAATGGGCATAGCAAATGAGGGATCTGATGTTAAGATATTAAAAGACAAGAACAATACAATTAGTTGTATAGGAGTAAATTTAAAAAGAGAAAACTCTCCTTTGTTATTCGCAATCAAAAATTATCTGAAACAGGAAGATATTTGGGTACATGCTTTTTCAGTTCCACGATCATATAGGGCTGTAAAGTGGAAAGGTACACTAGGTGTATTACTGAATTATTATGGTATCGATACTATAAGCGCAAAAACAGCACATCCAAAGAGTTCTAGAAATTACATGTTCCAGATCGAAAGCAAGACTGAAGAAGAGAAATCTGAGCAGTCACAGGATTCAAAATACTTCAATCCAATTGATTATAGTACATTGAAATGTAAGAATATGAACACCGATTTGGAATTGTCTAAATTCTGTAATTGTCCTGTCTGTCGGAATAATACTGTTAGTACAGTAGTACAAGATTTTGACACGGCAAATGCGAATATTCGCTCACATGAATTATTTGCTTATAAGAGTGAATCACATAACTATCAAGACAAAATCAAACAAAATGCATCTGATGGCTATTTTAACTCAAAGAAGTATGCAAAAGAGATCGCGGTTCGATTTAGAGTTTAATCCAATAAAATATTACAATCAAAAACCTGCTCAAACTCTTCAAATTCTTCTTTTTTCATGTTAACTATGTTTTCGGGAACAGTTATAACAGATGTGAGTTCTCTTTGGAGATGAAGAAAGGATTCAAGTATCCATTTTTCTGAAATTGATTTCTTAGGGATTATTTTAATTAATAATAGTTCAGTATCATCTTTGATTTTTCTTTTAATGCTATTTTTTACTTGAGAGTAGTATAATCCTGTCAAAAGCTCAGGATTTACTTTTCTTTTGATTATTTGTACCTTAAGAGAATAATTTTGATCGTTGCGGTTACGTGCTATTATTTTCATGCTGTTCATCTCCACTTATGCCTACTTTTGAAATTTTCTTAATTAATATGGGGGTATCTGGTGTAATAGGATCAAGCGGATTTACCAAGAATGGGATGAAATGTAATTCTGTATTTTCATCCCATCCCGTGAGCTCGATTATCTCCTTAGGAATCCCTATGCGATACTGTCCTTTTTTTGCTGATTGTATTTTTACCATTTGCACTCCATCGAATATCTCATTATTAACTAAAGTGCCCCATTATAGGAAATATTTTGGTAATACAAAGTATATTTTTTCATAATTAAGTCATTTTTAGGTATATAATAGGATTATTATAGGATTATTAAAAGATATCCATACTCAGAAAATTTTCAAGTTCGAGTTCGTAAATATAAAATAATAAATTTTTATTCCATGTTTGTTGATCTTTGCAACAGAACCGGAAAAACTATAGGTGTAGCCTACCAGTGTGTAAATCCTATATAGTCTAATCATTTGGAAACATCAATATCTGGAGATAGAAGTATGTTGGAAAGCAGAATTATAGCCGCACAATCTGATGACAATTTTATAGAAAGGATGCGCTTTGAAGGCGAGGTGCTTTCGGACGTCGATATCGCAAGGATTGAATTTGAATCGGTACAGTTTATACAATGCCAGTTCAGCAAATGTGATTTTTCAAAAACCAGCTTTTACAATTCGGTGGTTGATAACTGCAATTTTGCAAACTGCAGTTTTATGGAAAGCTACTGGAAAGGCTCCAAAATATTGACTTGCAAGGGCGATGGCAGCAACTTCAGCAAGAGCCACATGAAAGAAACCTCTTTAGCGGACGGTTCCTTTCGATATGCAGATTTTTCAAGTTCCGTATTGGAAAACTGCACCATTCTTGACTGTAATTTTACGGAAGCTTTCTTATCCGAGATTCGGTTAAAGAAGCCCACGCTGAAGGCGGTTAATTTCGCAGGAGCGGATTTCTTTAAAGCCTTACTCAAAGACATCGACTTATCGGATTGTACCATTGATGGGATCACAATATCCGATACACGCAATGAACTCAGAGGGGCTACAGTCAATGCCGGGCAGGCAATAGAACTTGCTGCGCGGGTTCTGGGAATCAAAATTGTGTACTGATATAATGAGAAAAGAAACATAATCCACCTGCCGGAAGAAGCACAGAAGAAGCACAAAAGGAGACAGCTTGAAATAACTATTCATCCTCTGCCTTCCATGTTCAGTTATTTGCTTGAAGACTTCTGGTAGGCCCGTAGACCTCCCTTAGAAAGTACCTGGAATAAAAACCTTCAGAGATGGGCTATATCTGCAGGCATAAACCCTTATGGTCTTTCTGTAAAGTCAAGTAGAAAAACGTTGGAGTCCTGGGTAATTGCTTCCGGAGTTGTTGAGTCTACTGTATGTTTGCGGCAGGGTCACGATTCCTTAACTTCTATGCGTCATTATCAGAGCCTTGCTTTCTCAGATGATGAATTAAGGGATGTTAAAAAACAGTTAATTGCATGGGGCTTTTCTTTATAACATAATAAAGAGACAGAATGATTCATAATTTACAGAAGCTTCTGTGTACTATCGGTTTTTTTCCTGAAACTTCTGAATCAGAGAGTATGAGATCTAATTTCATATTGTTTTTGGAAAGAAAGTTCCGTGATTTCGATTGAGCTCATGCGATACGCCGGAACTGCAAAAATGTAAAGACTGCAAAAATACAAAAAATGAGATTTGGGATAATTTCCAGCCAGACAGTTACCCCCGCTTCAAACTCTTTTTATATTAAAGTGATAAATTTAGAATGATGAGTAATCCAGCTGCTTTCTCAATAATTGTAATTTTAGCCATCACATTTGTAGCTCTTTTCATTATCTCCTACCGGCTGGGAAAAAAAGTAAATAAGACCGGAAAATACACAAAAAACTACGGGAAAGAGGACGGAAAGGAGAATGGAAAAGAGAATGCAATGGGGTCTGGACTTGCCCTTGGCATGTCATTGGGTTTGATAATAGGCATTATGACGGATAATATAGCCCTGGGAGTTGCTCTTGGACCTGCCCTGGGGATGGCCCTGGGAGCTGTATTAGGGGAAAACGAGGAGATGACACGTTAGACGGACCACTGAGTCCTAAAAAAGGTTGCAGTCGAAAAGTTTCAGTCGAATGAATCGGATTCAAGTAAAAAACTTCTCAAACCAGACTCACAACGAATCAGAAACTTTCCTTATTAGGAAACTTTCCTTATTAGAGACTTTCTTATCAAACAATACAAAAGCTCTTAATAGGCTCTTAAATTTCCAGACATTCTTCTTTGAGGTAGTGGTCAATCAGTTTTCTTGAAATGCTGATCTTTCCGGGCAGGACAGGCAGATAATCTGCTGAAAACCACTTTGCGTCCTCGATTTCAAACCCGTCGGGCCGAATGTCCCCTGAATCATATTCTGCAGTAAAGCCGATCATGAGGGAGTTCGGAAAAGGCCACGCCTGCGTCCCGAAGTAAGTAATGTTTTTTACTCTAATGCCGACTTCTTCCCAGACTTCTCTGGCAACCGCTGCCTCAGCCGATTCTCCCGGCTCGACAAAGCCGGCTATCAGGCTGTACAGGTCTTTGGGAAAACCAGGGGACCTTGCAAGTAAAACCTCATGCCCTTTCCTGATAAGCACAATGACAGCAGGCGAGATTCGGGGATAGAAAAGCTCTCCGCAGGCAGGGCATTCCTTTCCCCTTTCTCCCGGCTTCCGGTAGGTCTTTGTTCCGCACCTGCTGCAGAACTGGTTTGTCCTGTCCCACTCCATTATCTGCACGGCTTTATTTACAAGCTCAAAGCACCCTTCACTGATCTCCGAATGTGCCTGCTTGAGGTCAACAAATTCCATCCCCTCGGGAGCCGGAGTATCCTCAGGAAGCTCCACAGAAAAACAGTGCTTCCCCTCAAGCATACCAAGGTACTGTTCCCGGACTGAAGGCAGCCCCAGCTCCCCAGGGTCCAGCAGCTTCGGAATAGCTCCGGGATTTTTCTTAATTTTGAGAAGAACATCACGGCCCCGGAATATAAACCAGAGAGCCTTTTCGGTCCTTCCGGCTGGCGGTTCTATGCCTACGATAAATTTCGGGTAACTGGGATTTTCCCTGTCTGTGGGGGTCATGGTACTCATACTCTTTGGGTTTTGTTCTATATATGATTGCATGGCTATTTTTATTTCAATAGTATTTTATTTTTACTCTTGGATATCTGTTTCCCGATGTATAAGAGACAGGAGTTGCGCCGCCCGAATTGCGCTTTGGGATCACAGGAAATCGAAGATTTCCTGGGAGTTGCGATGTAATCGCAACAGTACGCGGTCCTTTTCGCTGCGCTCAAGAGGACTATCTTATGGACAGTAACACTATTTTTTTTGCCACGCTCGATGCAGGAGAGTGGTCTTACAAAGAAAACGAGATAAAAAGAAGACAAAACAACAAGTAAAAACGGATCCCCCTTTTCTTATTCTTTCTTTCGATGGGTCGCCCGCCAGTCTGTGGGCACTCCGATAATATGAGGATAAAAATAGTATGAGGATAAATAATAGTTTACGGGGTAAGAAAGAGGCTTACAGGATTTTTCCCCTTACCACCATCAATTCTTCAAATGAAATCTTTTTTCTTCCCACAATATCTACCTCGAACCCCAGTTTCTCCATTTTCTCCTTCACAGCTTCAAGCCCCGTAATCGAAGAGATCAGAACCAGAATTTTTCCTCCGGGGCTCAGGTAGTTCCTGACCTCATCTAAAAACCGGTCAAGGGTTTCCCGCCCGCTGGCTCCGCCGTCAAAAGCATAATTTAACCAGCCGGGAACTTTTTCTTCTTCGGAAGTGGGAAGGTAGGGCGGGTTGAAGAGGATGAGGTCAAAAGAGGTTTTCCGGTTTTCCGGCTTCAGGCCTTTGAAAAGGTCTGTGCGGATTACCTCAACACCGTTTGCTTTTGCACAGCGGGCAGCATGGGGGTTGATTTCTGTTGCAAGCACGCGGATGCCCTTAATATTTGCCCTGAGCACGGCAGATACAAAACCCGAGCCTGCCCCGATTTCAAGAATGTGCATGCCTGGCTCTGCCTCTTCAAGGGTTGCGTCAGCAAGCAAAAAGGAGTCTTCTGCAGGCTCGTAGACAAGGTCTGTGGCTCCGAGTTTGACCCGGGTGTTTTTGTATTCTATCTCAACCATGGATTATCTGGATTTGAGGTCAAAAATCATATTTGCAACGAGGGCAAGCTCTTCAGGAGTCAGGTTTTCCGCTCTTTTGTTCATGAAATCTTCAGGGAGCTGGTTTACAACCTCTTTGACTTCCGGGATCTTGAGCACATGATTTGTGTTCAGGATCGAATTTCTCAACTTTTTTCGGCGCTGGCTGAAGACTGCAGTAACAAATTCGAGAAAGAAGGCTTCGTCGCGAACCTCGAATGGAGCAGGACGGGGGATCAGTTTGATCACTGCAGATTCAACTTCAGGTGCTGGCTGGAAGACGCCTTTTGGAACCTTCATGAGGATGGAAGCATCGGCAAAGTAATATGTATCGACCGTAAGGCGGGAGTAGTCCTTGCAGCCTGGAGAAGAGACCATGCGGACTGCAAACTCGTACTGGTACATCAGAATTCCGAGCTCGAATTTGTAGCGCAGGAGTTTGAAGGTGATTTCCGAGGAGATGGAATAGGGAAGGTTTGAAACAACCTTGTCAAACTCAGGAAACTCGATTTTCAGGGCGTCGCCTGCGATAATCTCCACATTTTCAACATTATCGAAGCGGTTGTGCAGGACTGAAACAAGGGCAGGGTCAAGCTCGACCGCGATTACTTTTCTTGCTCTCCTTGCAAGCCGTTCGGTTAGGTTTCCGATTCCTGCACCGATCTCAAGAACCGTATCCTGCGGACTTAGCTCAGCAGCAGCAACTATCCGGTCCAGGTAGCCAGTATCAATGAGAAAGTGCTGATCAAAGGTGCCTCCTTTTATATTGTACTTTTTAAGAATAGAACGAACCAGGGCTGAAACCTCCTTAATAAAGTAAGTATTTGTAAGCTTTTTGTATCGTTTGTAAATATTTCATTGAAAATTTGTAAATATTTCATTGAAAATTTGTAAATATTTCATTGAAAATTTGTAAATATTTCATTGAAAATTTTTAAAAATTATATAAATATTTCGGATGTATTTTGTAAGTATTTTGTTTGAAGTAAATTAAAGCAGACGAGTTTAAGTAAATAAATCGATTTAGTTAAAGTTAGTAAACCATCAATAGATAAACCCTGTAGATAAATCCTCAAAAACCGGACGTGCAGAAGCCAGATAGGCAGAAACCGTATTGAAAAAAAATAGAATGAAAGGTTCACCTATCATTCGGGCCCTGATGGCGAGGAGGGATGGTGAACAGCCTGTACTTGATGAAATCATCCTTGAGTTCTTCTTCGATCCTGTGGGAAATGACTTTAGCAGGGTCATGAAGGCTCGGGATTCTCTCGCGGATGTCCTGAAAGCTCTTAAACTCCCCTTTCTTGCGTTCATCAATGATAGACCACATGAGTTTTTTCCCTATTCCGGGAAGGAGTTCAAGCATATGCAGGCGGGTTGTGATGGAATGAGCATCGTTGAAGAATTTTACGAACCTTTCTTCTTTGTGCCTGATGCTTGCTTCAAGGATGAAGGGCAATTCGAGGTTTGCTCCGGTAGTAAGGTCAGAATGCCCTATCCTCTGCTTTACGTGGTCTATTTCATTCCTGTCTCCAGGCCCTATATAAACTCTTGACTGGATTTCAGGAACTACTCCGGCTTTGGGGACCAGTTCCATAAGAGTGAACTTTTTATCCCCTACAGCCTGCACAAGAGGTTTTTTCTGGTACATTGACGTACCGTCAACGGATTTTCCATAGGGAAGATAATCGAGGACCCATACATATTCCTCTCTGTCCTGTGGACTCTCCGTGGCTTTTCCGGATGAGCGCGGAGCTCTTTCTGACTGCCTTTCAGATTGTGGTTTACCTGCCGGCCGCCTGCCGTCAGAAGAAGGTCTTTCGGCAGATGATCTGCCAGTGTACGGTCTACCTGATTGCGACTTCTCTACTTTCATCAGCACCCATCCTATCGATAAATATGAAACCCCATTAAATGTCAGGGTATGCTCACCTGGATATGCCCAGCTTCTTTTAGCTCTTCTATCTGGTTCAGGATCTTCCCCAGCTACCAGACCTGTTGAACTATTCCCCGAAACCAGCTTCCTGAAACTAACCTTTATCTCGGCATTCTCAGGTTCGGGGACTTAGAGGTCCAGAGAATCCTCTGCTGCTAAATTCTTCAGGTCAAGGTACTCCATGATACTTTAAAGTACTCTAACCAGATTTAGGATACTTCCCTCATGAATTACAAGATAAACTGCTATATAGATTATTCTTTTTACTTCTTAATTATTCCATAGCCGCGAATACATATTCCAGAATTTGATCCAGCTCTTCATTGCTCAGGGTGTACTTTTCTTTCGCATAGATTGACCTGAGTTCATCTCTGGATTGAGGCAGGATGTCCGCGATCCTGATTGCGATAACGGGCTTCATTTTTTCAAGCTCAAGTAACTTATTAACAAGTTCCCTTGACTTCTCTCCGCTGATTTTTGAGAACTGTTCCGCATGATGCAGGGCTTTTCTGAAACTGTATGCAACCTCTAACCCCTGTTCTCTGCGCTCGTCAGCGATCCCGGAAAGTATATCCTTGACCTCGGCCAATGTCAATAACTCTTCGTTGATGACTTCCTTAACTATCATTGGAATACACTCTTTTGAATTAAAATTTCAGGTAGTTGTACTTCCTTACAGAGCAATATGTTTTACTGCTTTATGTGAGCTCTGATTCCTGCTGCCAGTATTTTCTGCCTTTCAATACCCAGCATGCGCCCGATAAGCCGGAACTGTTTTGAATGATGTTATCCTGAACTATTTCAGCTATATGTTTTACAAATGATATATAATTATAGATGTTCCTTTACCAGGATAAAAAACTAATTTTTAAAAAGCAGTTATTCCATATCCCCTTTAAACGTGCCCTTTTACAGGTTTTTAAGGGAACATTAGTTCTGTTACATTCAATCCTTTAGCGGGCCGTTACTCAGGCTGTATTTACCGGAATTTCTGGCAGGATTTCAAACCTCCGGTTGGAGGTCTGGATACCTTAAATTCCGAAATAAAAGGGAAAATTAGGTTGAAAAAACCTAACTACCTTGCTCGGAATCAGTACTTCTGAGGTTTCAGGTGCTGGGGAAGAGAAATGACGCTCTTCATTGCGTTTCCGTTGCGGACTGTCAGCACATATGAGCGACCGCGCTGCCCGACAACCTTTCCAGTGGATCCCTGAAACTTTGGATTTGGCATACCTTTCTGGACGCTAGGGTCTATGTCAATGTGGACCATCTGTCCTTCTTCGAATTCCTGGATTGCCCTGCTTACAGGGGATATTCCTCTTTCGCGAACCGTCTTCTTTAATTTGTATCTTGTGCAGCGTCTTTCACCGTGGGAATTTGACATCGCATGTTCCTCCGTTAGAATGCTCGATTAATTTTTCTTTAATAAAGTTTCTGTTTAATAATTGATTTTTCCTCTAAATAATATGGATATTATTTAAATGAACCGTTCATTAAGCCACTCTTTCCCTGTGGCCTGATCGGCTAATGAAACTGATTCAGATTGAAATCCAGATTGGTTTAGATTAGATCGATTCAAATTGTTTAGATTGATTTAGTTTATTTAAAGCAGATTCAGATGCCTGGAGCTTAAATTTCGACGTTAACCACATCAAGATCTTCCACAAGCGCCGGGACTCCTATAAGACCTGTCAGGCTCGGGTTTGTCCTGCCATCGTCTCCGGAAATCAGCTCTTTGACGTATAGCCCACCTTCACAGTTTACGGTTATGTAGGCATGACCATCATCTGTCAGCTCGTCAAGCGTAATGCTGTGCACGTATCTTTTCCGGACAAGATCTGCCCGCCTGTGAACCACACGCTTTGGAGTCTGCTGTGCAATCTCTGTGCCACTCAATGACTCAAGGCATGATTTAAGCTTTTCCTCTGAAACAGGCTCTTTAAATGTAACTTTAAGCTTATAAGTTTTATCCGCCTTTGAGCTCTTCAGGGTCTCAATCATACTTTTTTCGACAAAACGAAGCTCCCTTACCTCAACTTTTCCTGCAGCATTCTCATTAATTCTGGCAGTAAGTGCTTCAAGGTCAGCCACGCGCCTTACAGGAGACTTTGCTTCTACCACAAAGGGCCTGCCGCTTCCAAGCATCAGGGCATCTATATCTTCCCTGCCAGAACCATGAAAAGCCGTATCAACAGCCTCAAATGCTTCGATGACAGGACCTTTGATAAGCTCGTCTACGGATTCTGGATATTGTTTGCCTGTAAATCCGCACCTTTCGCAGCCTCTGCCCTTACATGCCCTGCAGGGCCAGCGAGTCTGTGGGATTCCGCGGACTTTTTTGAGGTAGCGCCCGTAAACATATACTGAACGGACCTGAAGCTCGAATTTGTTTGTTGCAAGGTCAAGGGTGATTACAATATCCGGGTTTTCAAAATCCACTTCTTTTCCAACCGTTTCTGCAATCCGCTTGCCCACTTCCCGGTTAAGCTCGGATTTCAACTGCTCGGCATAGGCAGTCCCTGCCTCAGCCCATAGGATCTCTTCGTTTTCACTGAGAAGCCCGCTGACCTTTGTCCCCACGAGGAAGGTGGAGTACTCAAGACCTTCGAGAGCCTTTGCAGCTTTTTCTGCCCACCCATCCAGTTTTTTGAACTGGTCAAGGCAGACCCAGCACTGCTCATCTTCTCCCTCTATTCTGAGAGTTTTCCTTGCACGGGCACTGCAGGAAACAAGTTCCTTTAAGAGAGAATCGTCATTTTCACTTTTGTAAATGCGGTCCCCTTCAAGGACGAGGGCGAGTTTCATTGCCTGCCCGCGCTCTTTGTTGCTGAGGCCTGTGGACAATTTTGCAAACTGACGGCCCATGCAGTGGTCACAGATAGGGCCTTCGTGCAGAATCTTTTTTGAAATTTCAAGTACATCCATTTGGTTTCACGTTCTCTAAGCTCTTTGTTCGGGAAATATATATGGGGAGTGGAGAATGAAAGATAATATTGAAAGTATTGACAGATTATATTGAAGGATAATATTGAAAGATATTATTGACAGATTATATTGAAAGATGGTATTGACAGATTATATTGAGTGTAGTAGAGATGATGCGCAAATTTAAGGCATGTGCCTGAAAAGGCACATCCGGATAAGTTTCTATCCTGATACAGGGAAATGGGATATAACTTTTTGGATAAAAACCTGATTCAAAAATCGCAGCTCACTCCTCAGTTCCGGAGTTTTCTCCTCCTGGAATTTCCCCTCTTTCCGCCTCAACTCTGTCCAGTTCGTTGTGGATAAGGGTTATGCAGTGGTTGGAGTGAAGGGAAATGGGACCAACCGAGATAATCTGTGCTCCTGCTTCAAGAAGCTGTTTTTCCTCTTCTTCGGTAACACCTGTGTGGTCTCCCAGAATAAAAACAGGGTTTCGGATTTCCCCGGCAATTTCTCTGATATCCTTTCCGTCTTCTCTAAGATAGAGCAAGGTCCTCCCTTCAAAAGAAGCCAGCAGGGACTTTAAGTCTCCTTTACGGATCCAGACGCCAGGCGTGGACCGGGTATCCAGTTCAGTTGTATTTTTCAGAAGGGCTTTACTGATAAGCGAACCACTGCTTCTTTCGTCCGGGTTCAGGTATCTCAGGTGGAGCCCTTCAAACCTGATAATTTTTCCGGGCTCAGGCTCCCCCAGAAGAAGCAGGTGCACGTTTACATCCCTGCGCATTCCAAAAGAGAGAAAAAGGGCAGAGCTTACGCAGCGGCAGAGTATATCCATTCTTCCTGCAGATCCGGGGAGGTCATTTAAAGAAAAATCGCCGCTTGTCATTGCTTTATGCCCTATGATAATGATGTCACGCATGGGGCAGTATATTACGTAAGGGATATAAAAGATGTGTGCATGTCCACAGAATAACACATAACGTAAAGTGTAACAGAGATTGTATATAATAATTCAAACTAAAATTAAAAATCATAATTAACAGATCATAGAATTAACAGATCATAGGATTAAACGTAAAATTAACAGATCATAGAATTAAACATAGAATTAACAGATCATAGAATTAAACATAGAATTAAACATAGAATTAACAGATCATAGAATTAAACATAGAATTAACAGATCATAGAATTAAAAGATCATGATAAGGACGGGATAAGGATGAAGATACTCGCTATTTCCGACCCCCATGGGGATTATTCGAAGATAAAAAAGATCATAGAACGAGCTGGGGCCTTCGACCTTGCTGTGGTAGTCGGAGACATTACCAATTTCGGGCCCGATGAGAAGGTAGACGAGCTGGCTGAAATGTTTGATAAGCCTGTGCTTGCAATTCCCGGGAACTGCGACCAGAGGAGCATCCTTAAAGCCCTTGAGAATTCAAAAGCCGTAAACCTGCACGGAAAAGCTGAGCAGATTGGAAATATCCGGTTTATCGGGCTTGGAGGCTCAAACCCCACCCCTTTTAACACCCCTTTTGAGCTTTCCGAAGAAGAAATCGAAAATGCCCTTGAAGGAATGGTCTGCTCAGCCGAAAACTCAGGTGAATGTGGGACAATAGTGCTCCTGACTCATGCTCCACCTCACGGTGCAAGAGACGAGCTGCCTTTCGGACATGTGGGCAGTAAAGCCATCCAGAAGTTTCTGGACAGGGTTGACCTGATGGTCTGCGGGCACATCCATGAAGCAAAAGGCATTGAACAGGTCGGAAAAACAATTGTTGTAAACCCCGGAGAAGCCTGCAAAGGTTCCTGTGCCCTCATAACTATTGAAGAAACCGAAAACAAATCCATTGAGGTTGAATTCGTGGAAGTATAAAACAAGTTTTAGTCGGATTTAATCAGCCATATTTAATCAACCAGATTTAATCAACCGGATCCCAATCGGCTGGATCTCAATTATTCAGGTTCGACCAGGTTTTCGGAGTCATCGGTATAAATAATAGCGATTTCCGAGTACTCTGAACCTTTTAGTACTCTGAACCTTTTTCTCCTTTCAGGAGTATATTCATTAGCAAGAACATCCTTACTATCTAATTATATTTTGTTTCACATCACTTTAGATAATGTCTTCCCATATAATGGAGTGTACAGGATATTATAGAACTCACTTTAACGATATATAGAACTCACTTTAACGATATATAGAATTCACTTTAATTACATTATTTACTTGCGTATGGAATTACAGCCAGAAAAATCTGAGAGGTTGAGCTACGGACGTAATTAGCGAGTTCGGTTTCGATCCGGTTTTTGTGGATTTCCTGACAAAACTTGCCGTTGCATTTTTGATAGGGATCATGGTAGGTGTGGAAAGGGAACACAGAGGCCTTGAGCACGAGATTTTTGCGGGCGTCAGGAGTTACAGCATAACCTCTATAACAGGCATGCTCGTTGCTCTTGCAAGCGAATCGGCAGGTCCGGGTTTCGTTTACGTAGCCACGCTTTTCTTTGCAGCTATCTGTTCCATAATTGCCTATTCCAAGATATTTCTCTATAAGCGGATAGGGGTTACAAGTCCTATCACTCTTTTCTTTATTTTCGTGATGGGAGTCCTTGTTGGCTATGACTATGGCCTGTTTGCGATTGTCTCTTCAATAGTTGTATCTTTCCTCCTGATCCAGAAGCAGCCCCTTCACCAGTTTGCAGGAAACCTGACAAAAGAAGAGCTTTACAATGCCATACAGTTTCTGGCTGTCGCTTTCATACTTTATCCGGTGATGCCGGAAAAACAGTTCTTCGGGCTTGTAAACCTCAGGTCTGCAATTCTTATTGTGATTCTTGTTTCCCTGATCAGTTTTTCAAGCTATGTTCTCCTGAGAAAGTTCGGGGCAAAACGCGGCCTATGCTATTCGGGCTTTCTCGGGGGGTTTATTAACAGCGAAGCTACCACAGGAGCACTTGCAGGGCTCTCCAAAAGAACAGAGGGGATGACTGATCCCGTACTTACAGGAATTCTACTCTGCAATATTTCCATGCTCATTCGAAACCTTGTATTAGCCTTTATAGTTGATCCGACAGGCCAGACAACCCTGTTTATGCTTCCTTCCCAGCTTGTACTTATCACTGTTTCCATAGCAATAACTCTAAGGCATAGTAAGAAATTCTGCCCGATGGGCGGGGGGGAACTTAAGATTCAGTCGCCTTTTTCACTTGGTCAGGCATTTAAATTCGGTATTGCTTTTACCCTTATTCTCATCGTAGGAAACTTTGCTTATGACTTTGCAGGGACCGTCGGAATATACATAACTGCCCTTGGAGCTCTTTTCAGCAGTTCTGGAGTGATAGTCTCCGTAACCCTCCTTGCCGTAAGCGGAAATCTCTCCTACGAAGTCGCAGCAAATACTGCAGTGCTTGCAAGCCTTGTAAGTACTGTAAATAAAATTCTGCTTTCAAAGATTTCAGGTTCTGCGAGCCTTTTCTCCCTTGCTAAAAACGCATTCGGGATCATTGCAGTCACCGGGACCGCGGCTTTGCTTTTATGGAACATCCTATGAAGTGAAGCGCAAATATTCAGAAGTTGAGACTTAAACGCTTAATTTCAGTCTTTCTTCCGTATTTTTTTCCTTGCCTTGTGCGTTTTGTCTCCTTGTTGATCTTTTGGGGCTTTGCTTTTTTCCCTACCTTTTCTTCATCTCCTCATTTGAGAATGGTTAAGGGATTCAGGCACCTGACTGGAATTTGCAATCAAAACCGATACAATTTCATATGTTGGTTCTGAATGACAGAAAGACAACTTGAAAATGTGGTGCGAAAAAACAAGTTCACCTTGAATATATTTCTATTGTATCGGAGTACTACATTATATATAGAAGTTCAGTTTGATCACTGAGTTATCATAAAATGTATGAAATATACTTGATAAGGTACAAAAGCTACTTAAAACAGTACATAAGTAGTTTAAAAAGCATAATGGACATCTAAAATAATATAATATTTACTTAACTGTACATAAAATATATTTATATGTGTCGAAGGTTAAACATAGTATTGAATGAAAAAGTACCTCTGGTAAATCTTCAATTGAACACATAAACCATTACCATAAACCATTACCATAAACCATTACCATAAACCATTACCATAAACCATTACCATAAACCATTACCATAATCCTTACACAAATCATTATTAAATGTTCAACAAACTATTAACAAACAACTTTACAAACCAAAAATATACATAGGTTATATTAACAAGTACTTAGAACTGTAACCCTTAATTGATGAGACTCCGGATTGTGAATAAATTTCCGCAGTTTCATGATAAAAAATACGTGGGGAATAAAATGAAAATGAAAATCATTGTTCTGCTTCTAGTTTTAAGCGCAGTTTTGTTCTCAGGATGTGTCGGGGATGAACAACCCTCCCCTGAAGAAAACGCGACACCTGAAGAAACAGTAACCCCGGATGAAATTGCAACTCCGGAAGAGACGGAAACACCGACAGAGACTGAAACTGAAACTCCGGATGAAGTTGAAACCCCGGTAGTAACGGAAACAGAGGAAGAAGTAACTCCGGTAGAAAATGAGACTGAAGAAGGACCGACAGTTACCACACCGGATATAAGAAAAACTCCCTATACTATAAGGTTGGACAATTTCAGGGCATATCCCTCAAGCCTTGATATCAAAGAAGGAGAAACAGTTGCCTGGATAAACTATCAGGACAGCCCGAGGAGAGTCTTTACCCTTACCAGTGAAGAAGACCTCTTTGAAGACGCGAGCCTTGTGTACAGGCGTTCCTTTGCGTATACCTTCAATGAAACCGGGACTTATACCTTCACCATTATCGGGCAGCCCAGAATGGATGTCAATATAACTGTGAACGAGCTCTGAATAAGTCTTCAGAATAAGTTTTCTGAAGGAACTAATGGATAAAATATCTCGTAAAGCTTATACAGGCTTCATCTGGAAAGGTGGCAAAACTTTCCAGTAAACTTATTTTTTTTCAGATTTTAACTCTTTGCCGCTTATTTCCATTTCTGATAACTTTCCCCTTCCTCATCCTGAATAAACAAGGCTTAGAGGTAAAAAGCCAGCTAATATGCCAATTAGCTAATATGCCAATTAACCGTATTTCCGGAAATTAGTTTTTCAGGGTAAAAACCGTAAAATCGAGTACAGACAAACTATTTTTTAAAATAAAGCTTATTATAAGAAGGTGTTATTATTTAATAGGGCTTATATTGAATTGGGAGTAAAAAAGTAAAGCTTACGCAGGGGGAAGTAATAGTGATAAAAAAGCTCATTCTGCTCCTTATAGTCCTGTCAGTGTTAGTGTTTGTCTACCTGAATTGGGGAGGAAATCAGGGGCAAGAAGAGGACGGCCTGGAGGATTCCGGCGGTTCAGGCGGTTCAGGCGGGACGCAGATTCTTGAAGAAGTGCAGACACCGGAAGAGGCAATAACGTCAGAAGAAATGGAAACGCCGGTGGAAACGGAAACATTAGAGGAAGCGGGGACGCCGCAAGAAACTGAAACAGCCGGAGAGGGAGGAACACCTCTAGAAACGTTAACTCCGGGTATGGGGGATGAAATTCAAGACGAGCAAACCGAAAACGTGACCGATGACAAAGAAGCCGGGATTGTGCAACCTGCTGGAACCGAGCCAGAAACATACCTTGTAAGGCTCAAGAATTATCTATTTATTCCCTCCGAGCTGGAGGTCAATACAGGGGATATAGTTGTGTGGAGAAATTTTGAAGAATCCATTGTCTTTACCCTGAGCAGCAAGGAAGGGCTTTTCGCGGATCAAAGGCTTGGATACGGAAACACCCTGAAATACACATTCAATGAAACCGGAAGCTACAATTTCAACGCACGTGAATATCCGAACATGCAGATGACCATCACTGTAAAATAATATCCCAAAGTATAGCAGCTTTAGATGATATGTAGAACTATAGTGGAAGGGACAACAAAAATTTCGGTTCCGGTCCCGCCTCCGGACGCAAATTTCCCTCCCTCGGCAGCGCCGGTGTTCTATAACCCGGAGATGGAATTGAACCGTGATATCAATGTTGCAGCAACTGCAGCATTTGTGGAGAGGCTTCTTTCGAGAAAAGACATACCGAGAGAGGAAATCCGCTACGTTGATGCCTTTTCAGCATCAGGAATCAGGGGGCTAAGGATCGCAAGGGAAGTCGGAATACATGCGACCATGAATGACTGGAGCCCTGAAGCCTTTGAACTGATAAAGGAAAATATAACAATTAACGGGCTTGAGGAAAAAGTTCAGGCTACACGCAAGAACGCAAATGTTCTGCTTCATGAGCAGAAATTCCATATCGTGGATGTCGATCCTTTCGGAACTCCTGCGCCTTACCTTGATGCATCCGCAACTTCGGCGCAGAGCATGCTCTCGGTTACTGCAACAGATACTGCTCCTCTCTGTGGCGCCCACCTGAACTCGGGAATCAGAAAGTATGCAGCCGTACCCCTGAATACGGAATATCACAGCGAAATGGGCTTAAGGGTCCTGCTCGGAGCCTGTGCCAGAGAACTTGCAAAACACGAAAAAGGGATGTTGCCTCTGCTTTCCCATGTCACGCGCCATTATGTTCGTAGTTACATTGAAGTGCTCCCCGGGACTAAACAGGCTGACAGGACCCTGAAGTTTATGGGATTCAGTATTCATTGCCCTAAATGCGGGTTCAGAGGTTCTGTCCATGGGCTTGCCGTCCATATTGACCGGGAATGCCCTTCCTGCGGAGCACTGACAAAGATTGCAGGACCTTTGTGGCTTGGGCCCTTCAAAGAGCCGGAGTTCTGCAACGAAGTGCTTTCTGAGCTTGAAACGCGCCCTCTGAACACGAAAGATAAAGCAAAAAAAATAATTACATTCTGCAGGGATGAACTCGACATTCCCATGTTCTATGACCAGCACGTTATCTGCAAGGGACTTGGGGCTTCTGCAACAGGTATCGAGATTCTGATAGAGGCCCTTAAAGCCAGCGGGTTTGAAGCCTCAAGGACTCATTTCAGCGGGACCTCTTTCAGAACAGATGCTCCCGTAGCTGAAATAAAGAAAATAATCCTGGAGCTTTCAAGATGAAGAGAATATTCCTTTGAAAACCAGATGTAGAAAACTGTTCCATCATTATATAAACTATTAAAGAATAATAAAAGCCTGAGCTCAGACCCGGAAATAATCCGCTAAAAAACTCAATGTGATATCATGTCCGACGAAGACGCAGAAAAGTTGTTTTTGCAGGAAAAACCCACGCTTGCACTGCTATTTATAGGTTCGATGGGAAAAACCTATGCCTCGGTTATTTCAAAGGAGATAGACTCGACATTTGCCCATACTACGAGAATCCTTTCGAAGATGGAACATTCCGGACTTATAAGATTCACATTTGAAGGACGGATAAAGTTTGTCGAACTTACGGAGTACGGAAAGGAAGTAGAAACTGCCCTTAAAGAGTTCCGGAATATAATTGCAGAGGGATCTCCTTCAAGAGAAGAATGCCTGAAATCGGGAGAAGAGGGGCAAGAGGAAAAAAGCAGACAAGGCGAAGAAACGGAAGGCAAAGAAATCGAAGAATGGGGAGAAAAACCCGAAAGTGAGAATGCAAAAGACCTTGATCCTCTAAGTATTGAAATCCTTGAAAAGGTCAGGAACCTTAAAAATAAAATAGAGAGCATCCACAGGGAAGCAGTTGAGAATGGGCAAAGTAAGGAGATGGTTTCCAGAAAACTTGGTCCTTACAGCCGGGATATCAAAAAACTGCATAGCCAGATTGAGAAGGCGGAAACACCTGTTGACGAAACAGTAGATTCAGCCCTAGAAGAGACAGAAAGGCTCCTAGAATCTTACCTGAAGAGCTCAATACCGGAAAATACTTAATACGGCAGGCACAGGTAGAGAAAGAATAAAGCGGCAGGAAGAAAATGAAAAAAGTTGTAACCCTCCAGCATATTTATGGAAAAAACCGGGACAGAATGGCTGAACTCCTGAAAAGCCTGGTTGAGAATGAATTGAAAGACCTCGAGGTAAAGGTTGAGGTTTCTATTACCCCGGAAAACTGGGCAGAGTTTTCCCTTGAGGGCGAAGATGACGTGGTGTCAGCAAATATCCTGACATCCAGGTACGGAAGTCCTGTAAAAAAAGCCGAAATTGGAAAGGTGTACCTGGGTTTCCTTCAGGCTTTTCCGGAAGATGCTTTTGTAGTTAACATCGGTGTCCCTCTGCGCATTGAAGCTGAGGAGCTCAAAGCACTGGGTAGCGGAAAACCTAAACAGCTTGCATCGAGATTCGGTTTGGTTTCTCACCTGCCGGTTGAAGTTGAGGTCTTTGAGGGGAACAAAAAATTAAAAGCTCGCCTCACCAAAAAACAGCTTGACATCTGGTGGGGATGGAAAAAAGCAAGCACCGACAGAGTTGTCATTAATGGTGCTACCCGTTCGGAGATAAAAAACGCAATAAAAAGGACAGGGCACGGCAGGGACATTTACGAAATCGAGCGCCTGGGGCTGCTTGAACACGCAGTTGTGTGCCGCGAAAAAACGGACGGGCCCGGAATCGTGGCAGCAATAGGACCTCGCCTTAAATCCGAAATTGGAGTCGTAATAGGAGATTCCAGTTAACTTTCATTACCACGCATTCACCTGAAAGGAAAACCCAACCTGAGTCCGAAAATTAGGTTTTCCAGTATAATTTTTGTGAGACATTTTGCGTTAAAAGACTTGTTTCTTAAAAGGCAGATTTCCGGATAAAAATTATTCTGTAAAACTGTAAGTATAATAAAATAATTCATATTGTAATCTCAAACAGACAGCGCGCGTGTCCGGTTCCATAACACTCGGTTTCCAGGACGCCGCACTCTTTTCCCAGTTTTTCTTTAAGGATTCCTTCAATGATGCCTTCTCTGAGGGCACAGAAGGGTTTTCCTATTGCTGGCATGGACCTGGCTTTGAAGTCATCTTCGACCTGAAGCACAGGAGAGCTCCCCATGAGCACCGAGACCCGACAGTCTCCATGAAATTCCATAAAACCTGCAATCTCATTAAACAGGTCTTCAGGAGTACTGGATTTAAAATTAGTAGAGAGATGCTTGCCAATGTCTATTCCAATCATCCTGACAACAGGGGCATTATCAAGCCCGTATGCTTCAAAACCAAATCGCATTACATGAATAAGGGCTTCCATAAAGCGGAACCTGTCGTTTCCGTTTGCAGCAACTGTTTCCAGCAGGCTGCTGTAATGCCCGATAAATGGTTCCTGGGAGCAGCCCATGTAATGAGAGGTCAGGGAATAAATCTTCTTGCGTCGGTCTTCAGGGTCAGAATTTTCTTCAACAAGCTCGCATGATCTGAGATTATTAAGATGAACTGAAATGGTTGATTTGGCTTTTGCCGTATATTTTACGATTTCGTCAAACGATTTTGGCTCTTCCCTGAGTAAATTCAAGATCTGGAGTTTAACAGGGCTGTCTACGGCTATGAGCCCTCGTTCGGTATAAAAGAATTCAGTTTTGGTCTCAGGTTTTGCCATAATATCTTTAGATAAGTTGTATTTTGAATATATAAAACGTTCGCGCGACTACGAATAATCAATCAGTATATATAAAAATGCCTGTATAAAAGAACCCGCCGAAAAAAGACCATGAAGAACGGGAAGAGGAAGGCAAAGTAAAATGCTAAAGCAAAATGCTAAAGTAAAGTTATAAAGTAACGTGCTAAAGTAAAGTGAAATAAAGTAACGTGCTAAAGTAAAGTGAAATAAAGTAACGCGCTAAAGTAAAGTGAAATAAAGTAACGTGCTAAAGTAAAGTGAAATAAAGTAACGCGCTAAAGTAAAGTTATAAAGTAACGTGCTAAAGTAAAGTGAAATAAAGTAAAGTACAGATAAACTAAAAATATAACTCCAGCCAAAAGACATAGGAAGAAAAGGGTACTGCGAAAAAAGTGCCAGAATTTTTCAAAAAACCATACTCCATAAAAATAAGGCAAAAAATGCCAGCCTGTTTACAGAACAATTTTTGATAAAGCAACGGGGAAACCACATGGGATTATTCGCAAGGATGGAAACAGTATTCAAGTCAAAGATGAACAAAGTGCTTAACAGAATGGAAGACCCTAGAGAAACGCTTGATTATTCCTATGAAAAGCAGCTGGAACTGCTGCAGAACGTAAAGAGAGGCGTTGCAGAAGTGACAACCTCAAAAAAACGCCTTCAGCTCCAGCGGGCAAAACTGATTCAGAGTAATGAGAAGCTTGAGAAGCAGGCCCGGGAGGCGGTTGCTGCTGACCGTGAAGACCTTGCAAGGATGGCTCTTGAGAGAAAAGCAGCCCTCCAGCAGCAGGTCGATGGGATTGACAGGGAAATTGCGGAGCTCGAAAAACAGGAAGAAAAGCTCATTGCCTCGGAAAAGCGACTTTCTACAAAGGTCGAGATCTTCAGGACAAAAAAGGAATCCATTAAAGCTCAGTACTCAGCAGCTGAAGCCCAGGTAAAGATAAACGAGTCTGTCACCGGGATCAGCGAAGAGATGGCAGATGTGGGACTTGCACTTGAGAGGGCCGAAAATAAGACTGACGAAATGAAAGCCCGCGCCGAGGCAATTGACGAGCTTATGGAAGCCGGCGCACTCGAAGACCTTACAGGTGGCAGGGACGACATCGAGCGCGAACTTGCAAAAATCAGCACCCAGAGCAGTGTCGAATCCGAACTTGCAAAGCTTAAAGCCGAAGCTGGAAAGGGACCTGAAAAAGCGAACACAGGGGGAGAAAGCAAAGGTCCGGAAGAAGGAAAGGAGGTGTGAAAATGATAATCAGGATCATGGGAGAAGGCCAGTACCGGGCGCCTGAAGCCCTCTGCGATGAATTAAACCAGATCGATAACAGAATTGTAGCCCTTGTTGCGGAAGGAAATGCTGAGAAATTCAGAACAGAACTTGCGAAGATGATTTCTGAGATTAAGGAGAAAGGGGAAGCACTTGGCGCGGAAGAAATCTTGGAATCCGACATCATTGTACCTCCGGAAGACCTTAGCTTTGAGGAAGCAAAAGCCATATTTACAGGGGAAGGGATTTTTGAAAATTAAGGAGCTGTGATTCCCCTAAAAATGGATCAGGAGTCTCTGTTCAATCAGAAACTTCTAAAAAGTAGTTGACTGGGTACCATGAGCAGTTTCCAGATTATGCTGGATGCTGCTCTGGAAAATTGGTAATCCGAACGGCAAAAAGTAACTGGCCTTTTTTCAGGCTGTATTACTTGACTATTAACTGACAATCACCGTGACAATCACCTGACAATCACCGTGACAATCACCTGACAATCACCGTGACAATCACCTGACAATCACCTGACAGACAATCACCTGACAATCATTACAGGGACTTTTGAGTGCCTGAGGACATTCTCTGCCACACTGCCGATAAGGAATCTCTGGACTCCTGTCAGGCCCTGTGTGCCCATTACTATCAGGTCAATATTACTCTCCTCTGCATATTCAAGGATTTTTTCAGCCGGAACACCTTTCAGATACATTGGCTCCACTTTAACTCCGGCTTCTTTTCCAAGGTTTTCTACATAGCCAGTTGCAACCCCTCCCTGATTTGCAAGATATTCTTCAAATGCCTCAGTCCAGCCCATAACTGTCCGTGCAGTTCCGGCGTGCTCGGTAGAAACAACATACAGAGCATATACTTCAGCCCCTGTTGCCCGCGCAATGTCTATTCCATAAGAAGCTGCTTTTTTGGCGTTTTCTGAACCATCCGTTGCAATCAGGATTTTTTTGAAAAGATTTCCACTCATTTAAGCTACCCCCTTTAATATTCTAATTAAAAATATACAGGTATTACTATTAGAATTCCATCCTGAATGGAATAGTCCTGAAGTTTCAGGCCGTTTCCCTGATTCTTTCCCTAAATTTAAGCGTAAATTTCGTACCTTTTTCCCTTTCAAGGTCTATTCTCCCCTCTATCTGGTTCACAAGAGCATTTACAAGCTGCAAACCAAGGGTTTCCGTGTTTCTGAAATCGACATCTTCGGGAAAGCCCTTCCCGTTGTCTGCAAAGATAAGAGTAAATTGTTTATGCATATCCTTACCTTTATCAGGAATCTTCGGAATAGGGGTTTTACCTGAGATTTCCTTTTCGTTTACTGCTTCTCCGGTTCCTTCCCCGAAAAATTCAACATTTATTTCCCCTCCTTTGCCCTGGGGAAAAGCATATTTGATGGCGTTAGTGAAAAGTTCGTTGATTATAATGCCCAGAGAAACTGCTGTGTCAACACCGAGAAAAACTTTTCCTACATTGAGGTTTACCCTGATAGCTGAACTCTCTGTACTGTATGAACGGAGGAGATCAGCTATTAACTTGCGGATATAAGACGAGAAATCAAGAATGTCAAGGTTTCCTGATTCATAAAGTTCTTCGTGTATAAGCGACATTGAAACAATTCGGCTTTTACTTTCCCTGAAAGCCTCAATTACCTTTCTATCACTGAATTTCTCGGCCTGCAGGTCCAGCAGAGAAGAAACTATTTGCAGGTTATTCTTGATCCTGTGGTTTATCTCTTTTTTCCGGAGCTGCTCGGCTCTTTCAAGGGCTTCTTCTGCAACCTTCCTTTCGGTAATGTCAATGACCACCCCCTGAAAATGAGTGGCGCGACCTTCTGCATCCCTCTGGATGAATGTCCTCTCATCGACCCAGCGCAATTCCCCTTCTTTTGTGCAGATCCGGTATTCCATCTTGAAACCTTCGCAGTTGTCTTCTACGCAGCTGTCAAGCTGTTCCTGGACATTATTTAGATCCTCCTTATGGACAATATCGCCGTAAAGGATTTTTCCGGAGGTGAAGTCTTCAACCTCATACCCAAACTGTGATACATTTTCAGACACGAAATCCGCAGGCCATTTTTCCTCGTTTCGCCATAAAAAAACGACTGCAGGACTGTTATTGATGACTGTCCAGAACACTTTCTGCACCTGGAGGGCTATTTTCAATGCCTCCTCACTTTCCCTGAACATACTGCAGATACCCGGCATCATCCCGAACTCCTCTGATACTTCTGAAGCCTCTCCTTTTTTCCTTTTGTAGATCGCGGCAAGCTCCTTTGGAATTACTTCTTCAAGTTCATGCATCGAATACCCTGAAGTTTTTTGATCTTGAGAGTGGGCAGCTTTCCCGGAGAAAAGCTCACTGCGGTCCTGAAAAGTCTGGCTTACATCTCTAAAATAAGCAGGGTTCGGAACTTCCTCGAGTAATGATTCTAAAAAATGTATCCTGTCCTGTAGTTCTGCATCAATCCTTTTACACTTCTGGACTTTACGAACCAGAGACAGGACATACCTTAAAAAACGTACTTCTTCAGGGGCAAACTCATCCGGCCTGGTTCTGTAAAGCGTTACAACTATACCGGGTTTTCCCTGGATTCTTATAAAGACACTGATCCCGCCGGCAAGCTCATCTAACTTCTCAGGCTGTCCAATACATCCGATTTCCTGAATCGAAGGCTGATTTTCCGGAAGGTCAACGCCGTCGTGAGAAAACGTGATAATTCTGCAGAATTCGGCTTTGAGAGCAGAAACTATCATCTCTGCAGCCCGGTCCGCCAGGTTTTCAGAAAATGCGTCTTGCTGCTTTTCCTGCGTAAATAGTGTTTTCTTTCTTGCTGTCATGGAGGCAAGATCCATTCCGTGGATATGTACACATTCGTTTTCCGCCGGATTAAAAGTGAGTAAGTATTCTTTGTTATTCTCTTTTACTTCAATGTTTAAAGCTTCTTTCTTTCTGATCGTTTTCCGGACGAAAGGGAGAATTTCCAACGGAAGTTTTTGTCCAGGTTCGATTCTCCATATTTCCAGTAAAGGAACTGATGCTTCGTTTGCGTAAAGTACAATTCCATCTTTTCCAGTTCTCATTATGGGATAAGGGTTTGTAGAGAGGAGATTATGCATCCATTGAAGCTCATTCCCTCCACTTTTCATTACAGTAATAACTATGCCAAACGCCCCCCGTTTGCTACCAAATTATATCTTATTATGCGTATATATTGATAGATCTGCATAAAAATGATCTCAGGTAAGAGATATTTATTAATAATGTGATAATTCAATTCCCTGAAAATGGACAAAATGTTTAATTTCATGATGAAAAAACAGGTTAGATGCTGAGAATTTCTATTTTCCCTGCAAATTACCTACTTTTAAATGGCATAATGGAATAAATGGCATAATGGAATAATTTTTATGGGCTGCATCTACTATTAAATGGAAATGAAAACTTGCAGGAGATAAAACTCTGATAAAAAACAAAAATTCGATTTGAATTTAAAGTTTCATCATATTCAAAATTCTTATCGTTTAGAGTTTTTTATCTTTTAGAATTCTTAGGAAAGTTTTGATCGAAAATAAGGTTTTGATAAACTCAGGTGATAATTCTTGTCAAAAAAACAGGTAATTTGTATATTACTTCTTACAGTTTCCCTTCTCGCTTCAGGCTGTATGGGGGAAGACGGAACAAAACTATCAATTTCGGGCAATGATACCGAAATAAATGTCAGCCTTCCCGAGCAATCCGAAGGCAACTGGTGCCCTGTAGGTTCTCAGGTCCAGGTTAAAAATCCCACCACCGGAAAAGCCCTTAATATGAAAATTACCGGCACCGAAGAGTTCGAAAACAAAACCCTTTGCAGAGCCATGATCGAAACCGGCAGCGAAGATAACACCACCAGATACGAGTACATGTGGTCACAGGACAAAAATACCACGATCTGGACAAAGTACGGCGAGGACGGAAATATCTCAATAAGATATATCTACACGGATGGTAAAAAGACAATCATTGATGGAGCAGGAAGAACACTTGAGTTCGGGATAAAGGCATAAAGAAACGACATTATCCCCCCTCTTCAATTTATACTTGCAAATAATTTCTTAAAAACTCCAGAGTATCCCATAACCCTAAATATATATTTACCTCGATATTAATGCATTTGGTTTATATGATAATTGTAAAAACTAGTAAAAACTACTAAAAACAGAACAAAATAAAATTGCAATAAAAAAAAGTGGGTTGCCTGAATGTTGCCAGAAACGGCCGTTCTCTCTTTTTCCTCCGGTTCCTTCCAGATCCGCCTCTTGATATGGCAGGTAGCCGGATTGCTGTCCTGAAACTGCTGTTTCCTTGTTTGTTTCCGACACCCGCTTGAAACCAGTTCTCAGATTGCAAGAGGGTGGTGTGAATGTTGGCCAGAAGCCTTGCGAGCTCCCTTGTTTGTTTCGACACCGGTGCTGGGCGGCTAGAATGTTAACCAGAAACCCCTGGTGGACTTCCTTGTTGGTTTCTGACACCCATGCCTTCTTTCTCGGGGTTTCAGACTTCGAGGTCTGCCCCAAGGATTCTCGCTTCGACAGATCCTTCTTCAGCGCTCGGCCTTCCGATAGCGGTTCCGAGCAAAACGATCCAGCCTACAGGAAATAGTATCAGCAGAAGGCTATAAGCGGCAATCGCTGTCACTATCGATTTTCCGGCAAGCTTTTTCAGAGTATCCATTGGTACTCCACCCCTGGCGTGGTTGTCTTTTTATTGTTTTTGTCGTTTCGATAGGTGGGTAATTTTTACCCAGTCTTACCCAATGTCTTCGATATTGTGCGTAGTACACAATAGCATACAATACTATACGAGTCTTGACTTATATAGATTTTCCAAAAATAATATTACTGTATGTATATTTTTTGTACTGATTAACAATGATAGATCACCGGGGCAATTTTTCATGTTTTATAATATTCTTTCATATCTCTTCATGCAATTGTTATTACCCCCAAAAAAATACTAGATTTAAAGTTTTCCGTCGGTCTCCCCTAAGTTGCCGCCATAGGTTCATTTTCCCTGAAAAAAATTCTTTTTCCTGAAAACTTTAAACGCCATGTCGCCCTAACCGTTAAGTACACATGACAGGCAATTCTGATGAGATCAAAGCAAAAAATACATCTGATATTGATATAAAGACTAAAAGAGACAGCGAGAACATGCCAGATACTTTTATTAATAGTATGGATAACCAGGACTCCGGTCCTTCTCACCAGGGCTTCGAAAGCCAGGCAAATGTTGTTATAGTTAGATATGGGGAGCTTGCTCTTAAAAGCACAGGCGTTCGGAACTGGTATGAGAAAATTCTCATGAAGAACATTGCCGCAATGCTGGATTCAAGAAGCATTCCATATTCCCTGATACGGAGAGAATGGGGCAGGATATTTATTGAGACGACAGATCCGCGGGCAGCTGGAGCGGCAGCAGACGTTTTTGGGGTTGTCTCAACTTCTTCTGCATTAATCACAGAACCAGACCTTGAGAGCGCAGCCAGGACCTGTGCTCTTCTTGGAACATGCCTCATTCGGGAAGGAGAGTCTTTTGCTATCCGGGCTAGAAGAAGCGGAAACCATTCTTTCACTTCAGCGGATTTAGGGAGAAACTGCGGAGACGCTGTCTGGAACGCACTTGAAAAAGAAGGAAAACATCCCAGGGTTGACCTGAGTTCTCCTGATAAGGAAATTTTTGTAGAGATGCGGCAGAATCTGGCTTATATTTACCTGGAGACGGTTAAAGGAGTTGGAGGACTTCCCCTCGGCACACAGGGCAGTATGGTAGTGCTGATGTCCGGAGGTATCGATTCCCCTGTCGCTGCATGGCTGATGATGAAGCGCGGTGTAATGATTATCCCTGTTTACTGCAATAACTCTCCTTATGCAGAGGATGCGGCAAAGGAACGTGCTTTTGACTGCATCCGCCAGCTACAGGCCTGGGCTCCAGGGCACCAGTTCACAACTTATGAGCTCCTCCACGGTCCAAATCTAGGGGCTTTTATCGAAACATGCGACCGAAAAAACACATGCCTCCTCTGCAAACGTATGATGTACAGAGAAGCCTACGAAGTTATGAAAAAAGAAGGCGCAAGTGGGATTATTACTGGCTCTTCCCTCGGACAGGTAGCCTCCCAGACTGCTGCCAACATGCATGCCGAAATTTACCAGCTTGCTATCCCGATTTATCACCCTTTAATTGCCTTTGACAAAAGCGAGATCGTGGATATTGCCCGTAGAATTGGAACTTATGATATATCTACAAGGTCAGCCGGAAGTTGTGCTGCGGTTCCGGAGCATCCCGAAGTCAAGGCAAACTATGACCTCATAGTTCTCGAGGAAAAAAAGCTTGATATTGAGACTATGGTTGGCGATGCTTTGAAAGCTGCAAAGGTCCTCAAGCTCTAATTAGAGCCACGAGCTTTTGAATAGAGAATTTTAGCATTGAGCATAGCTTTAATTCTCCCTCACATTTTTAATTCCGTCGGCTTATAATTTATATATATTTTCATTTTATACATATAAAATTATATAAATCTGTAATGGTTTATATAAGATCTCTTACATTTAATATTCTGGGCGTTATACTTCTAATGGAGTTCATAATCCAACCTCCAGTTCAATCCACAGGTTCAATCCACAATCACAACTTTTATAATGCAGTTAACGCCCCCAATCCACAATCACAACTTTTATAATGCAGTTAAAGTCCCCAATCCACAATCACAACTTTTATAATGCAGTTAAAGCCCTTCTCTTTATCAAGCCACTATTCAAACCACACACATCCATTTTTTATCTAAAGATGTATAACTTTCTTTAAAACGAAGTGATTTAAAAAATTATTTATTTCTACTCCTGCTAATCTATTCTATGAATGGCTTTTCTCGCTCAGACCCAAAAACTTCCCGAGTACGAACAGTTTTACTTTTATTCACTATTACAAGTTTCCTGTTGATGACCGCCGGTTCACTGTATATCGATATGTACCCTGATAATCCCGGACCAGGCGAATTTCTTGTAAACACCGCAGGTCCTGTATTCTGGATCTTCTGTGGCATCTGGCTCTTTTTTAATGTAGTCACTATCCTGAACTCCAGACGCTAGAATCCCTATTAGAATTTTTTTAGCAGGCTGCTCCAGGCAAGCTGGAGGGGGTACATTATAATGGTTTGGTTGAAAAGCGATTTCCAGAGCAGGATAAATGTTTCTTAGGTCAGGTGCAGGATTTATCTAAAATACAACCGGCTTTCCGCAGATGTCCTTTCAATTTTCACAATTTTTTCTGCTATCGTTTTTTCTGAAAAACTTCATGTTTAACTAAACATATGTTTTTGATATTTTCCAAAATTTGTGGCTTTTTGCCTTCATTGAAAACTTCCAGCATCCATTTTCCTAAGCTTCAGTTGAGATTATAACTGCAAATTTTAAAATAAATCTCCAAAAACGATGGCAGGAAAAATGTTATTTTTTTGAAGACATCTGCGGAAAGACAGATACAAAGCAAAAAACCGAAAAATGCCATTCTCAATTATTTTTACTATGTTGAATATATCAACCGACTTATAAGGGTCTACCAGTGAGGTTTTTGCTCTTAAATATAAAGTGGACTGCTTCCCCTTCCTTCCTCCTTTTATCTTTCCCCAAAGTTAAATAGATTTCTCTTACTTTTCTTCATTTACCCTTCTCTTACTTTTCTTCATTTACCCTTCTCTTACTTTTCTTCATTTGCCCTTCTCGACCTGTGTTTATGGAGAGCTATTTCTATATTGCTGAAAAGGTCCTCTTCTTTGAAGGGTTTTGAAATATATCCTGAAGGCTCTGTTAGTTTTGCCCTCTCAAGAGTTTCAATGTCAGTATAGGCGGTAAGGTAGATAACAGGTATTGAAAAGCGTGATTTGATAATCCTGGTTGCCTCAATCCCATCCATGTCTCCCTTCAACATAATATCCATCAAAACAAGATCAGGATTCGTAAGCTCTGTTTTTCTTATTGCCTCTTCCCCCGAAATAGCAGTCGTAGGAACGGTATACCCCATGTTTTTTAACCTATTTCTAATGTTCAGAGCCACTATATTCTGATCTTCAACGACCAGAATCTTTGCTTTGTACATTATTTCCCCCCGTTTTTATTTTTTCATCTTCCGGGATATGTTCTGATTTATTAACCAGTTGACCCCACGTTTTTATCGAGTTTGATATTTATCCCCGTCGCGAATTATCTCAGGCTTATTCTTTTTCTCGCCTACTAAATACATACGACCTGTATTTCCGGAACAAATATCCGCGAAAAATTTTCATCCCATGCAGCGTTGGAGCAGCAAAACTCAGATAAAATCTGCGTGGCATACCTTTTAAGAACGGTCGCATACCATTTAAGAAAGTTTATTCTATTTTTGAGAAACATGTATCCGTTTTAACCGGATACAGGCTTTATTTAAGGTGTATTGAAGAGTTTTATTCGTCATTACTGGAACTCTCAATCTCTTTTTTTTCGGCTCTGTGTTTATGGAGCGCCATCTCAATATTGCTATGCAGGTCCTCTTCTTTGAAAGGCTTAGAAATATATCCTGCCGGTTCTGTCATTTTAGCCCTTTCAAGGGTTTCATCGTCAGTATAAGCTGTCAAATATAGTACAGGAATTCTAAGGCGGGTTTTTATTTCACGGGCAGCTTCAATTCCATCCATGTCTCCTTTCAACATGATATCCATCAAAACAAGATCCGCACTCGTCAGCTCTGCTTTTCTTATTGCTTCCTCTCCTGTGGATGCAGTGCCGGGTACCGTATAACCCAGATTTTTGAGTTTATTTCTGATGTTTAGAGCGACGATGTTCTGGTCTTCAACAACCAGAATTTTTGCCTTTTTCATTGTATCTCCCCTTTGATACTGGATACTTTTTCAGATGACTGGCAGGTCTCCTTAAACCAGATTTTGAACTTAGTCCCCGAACATATTTCAAGTTCAATCGTGCCCTCCAGTTGCTCGACAAGTATATTTACCAGTTGGAGACCCAGAGAGCTCGTGTTCCTGAAATCAATATTTTCCGGAAAACCCAACCCATTGTCCGAAACTACCAGTGTGTACTGGATATTTTTATCCACTGAACTCTTATCATCAATATTATTAATGATCTTACTTATACTTTTATTCTCACTATTTTCTTCTGTTCTGCAGAGTTTGATGCAAACTTCACCTTTCCTGCCTGATGGAAAAGCGTGTTTCAGAGAATTGGATATAAGTTCATTGATAATTATCCCGAGAGGAATTGCAGTATCCATTCCCAGAAAAGTCTCTTCGATGTCGAGCTGCATATTGACATCCCCTTTTCTGACTGTGTATGAGTGGAACAGGTCCGCTGTCAGTTTCTGTAGGTAAGCTGAAAAATCCAGGGTTTCGTTATTTTTTGACCTGTACAGTTCCTCATGAATTATTGCCATTGTAGCAACACGGTTCTGACTCTCACGGAAAGCTTCGAGAACTTCTATGTCGTTAAACTTCTCTGCCTGAAGTTCAAGGAGGCTTGAGATTACCTGCAGGTTGTTCTTTATCCTGTGATGTATTTCCTTTTTACGGATTTCTTCCACTTTTGCAAGAGATTCTTCAGCTTCTTTTTGTTTGCTAATATCATAGGCTGTCCCCTGCAAAATTCTCTTTTTGCCCGTGGGATCGGAAACATTCTGGATAATCTCACGGACCCACCTTAGTTTTCCATCCCTGTGCCTTATCCGGTACTCGTGTTCTATAAGGAGTAAGGGGTCGTTTACCAATCTTTCCCTATTTTCAAAAAGCTGTTCTCGGTCTTTGGGATGAACAATCTGGTACCAGTCAGCTTTTCCAAAGATGAAGTCCCCTCTTCTGTATCCTGTAGTTTCTTCTATATTGCCGTCTACGAGAATCGGGGTGAAGTCAAGTCCCATCTGGAAAGCAATTCCTCTGAAGTTTTTCATGAAGGACCTGTAGCGCGCTTCGCTTTCTTTCAGTTTTTCTGAAGCCAGTTTTATGCCTGTAATATCTTTCATTACACCGAAAGACTTTCGAATGCTTCCGTCTTCGTTTCTCTGGTAAACCCCGCTGTCTTCTACATGGATATAACTCCCATCCTTCTTCCTGAACCTGTACTCAATACGGAACTTATTTTCTTTTTCTTGAAATGTCCTGAGTTCACCAAGTGCTTTTTCCCTATCTTCAGGATGAATATGGTTTGCCCACGAAACATTGTCAAATTTGTTAAATTCTTCTGCCGTATACCCCGTGACATCCCGGATGGCTCCTGCCCACTTGATAATATTCCCCCCGTGGTCATGTTCAAACACTATCTGTCCGGTCTGTTCGGCAGCTATTCTGAACCTCTCTTCACTTTCAAGGAGTTTTTCCTGGGCAGATCTCTTTTCTGTGATGTCTTTTATCACTCCGGCTGCCAGATACACACGGCCTTTTTCATCTTTCAGGCAAACTCCCTCATCCTCTACATAGAAGTAACTTCCATCCTTTCTCCTGAGCCTGTAGTTCTGATGGAAATCTCCCCCACGCTGCAGGCAATATTCGTGGGCAGACCTTATCCTCTGGAGGTCTTCCGGGTGGATCAGGTTCATCCACTCATTAACCCTAACTTTCTGAAACTCCTCATAACTATATCCTGTAATCTGCGGAATTGCTCCTGCCCAGTCAATTTTGCCGTCCGTGAAATTTTCGTAATATAAAAGCATTTTAGTTTTTTCTGCGATCAAACGGTAGCGGCTCTCACTCTTAACCAGTTCCGCATGGGCAAGTTTTCTATCAGTGATATCTTTTATTACCCCAAGAACCCTGCATATATCTCTGTTATCGGCTTGCAGGTAAACGCCGCCGTCTTCAACGCATATGTAACTTCCATCTTTTCTTCTGAATCTGTACTCTTCAGAGTACTTTCCCCCATTTTTTATGCATTCTTCGTGGGCTTTTACTGCTTTTTCCCGGTCTTCAGGATGGACGTGTTGAGCCCATACTTTTGGAGTGAAGCCCTGAAACTCTTCACAGCTATATCCTGTAAGTTCTTCAATTGCTCCTGCCCAGGAACTGTGATTATTTTTAATGTTATAATCATAAAAGAGTTGCCCGGTCTGTTCGGCTGTTATGCGGAATCTCTCTTCGCTTCTTTCAAGGATTTCCTGGGCAAGTTTTCTTTCTGTAATATCCTTTATCACTCCGACAATCCGGTAAACCTGGGAAAGGTCTATCTGAATGTACACGCCGCTATCTTCTACATGGAAGTAGCTCCCGTCTTTCCTTCTGAACCTGTATTCTCCAAGGTATTTCCCCCCATGTTTCATACACTTTTCATGTATTTTCCATGCTTTTTCTCGGTCTTCCGGATGGACGTGTTCTATCCAGCTTTCCAGATCTACCTGTCTGAACTCTTCAGGGCTGTAGCCTGTAAGTTGTGGGATTGCTCCCGCCCAGTCAATTTGTTTTGATTCCACCTCATAATCATAAACTAGCTGCCCTGTCTGTTCAGCAGCAATCCTGTATCTCTCCTCACCTTTCCTGAAATATTTTTCAGCTTCTTTGCGCGGGGTAATATCCAGCATTACGCCCACAATTCCGGCAACTTCTCCGGAAATGTCCTCGTAAGTAGCTTTATGGAACAGGAAATCTCTGCTCACACCGTCAGCGCAGATAACTCTGGTCTCATAGTAATGGCTTCCCCCTTTCTCGATAAGTTCCCTGTCATGTTTGTAATAGATCTCAGCCAGCTCTTTTGGAACCCTCTTCTGAAACTCGGAGTATGATCCCCCTATGACCATCTCCTTTGAAAGCCCCATGATTTGCCTGGCAAAACTCTCGTTACAGTTTACATAATTCTCATTCAGATCCCTCTTAAATACAGGGCTTGGAATGCTGTCAAGAAGTGTCTCAAGAAACTGGAGATTGTTCCGAAGGATTTTTTCAATCTTCTTTCTCTCGGTTACTTCCTGTGCAAGTTTTTCGTTTGCTTCTATATACTCAAGGGTCCTTAGCTCAACAAGTTTTTCCAGTCTCTCATGCTGGGACCTGAATTTCTCTTCAGCCAGTACCCTGTAACTTATGTCAAACCCATAGATGTCTATGTATTCATCTTCTGAATGAGGATAAAGCTTTAGAGCATATGTAGCATTCTCTATATTGATTTCAAGGTTCTCAGGCTTTTTTTGTGCGAGAATCCTTCTTATACCGTGCCTCAGTGATTGAGGGAGCTCTTCTCCTTCTTTTATACCCCAATGTTCAAGAAGAAAACAGGCTGCTCTATTGGCATAAAGAACCTTTCCATTCTTTTTTATCCTGAGGATAGGGTTAGGGTTCTCCGAAGGAAAATACTCTATTATTTTTTCGTGCAGCTCTATTGAGTTTTTATGTTCTAATTCCCCAGCTTCTTCTTTTTTTACAGGAAAGCTGTTACTTTTAATAACTTCCAGTCCCCCATTTTTCACTTTTTGCCTTAGTCTTAGATCTCAGAGCGAGAATCATATTTTTGCTTAAAAACAGGGTTAAAAATAGCCTTTTGCGGATCTTCCCATTTTTCCGCTATTTGCACCCTTCAATCCGACGTATCGGGGTTTTATTGTAAAAAAATATACGCTGGTCTGTTAGGTATCCATTATTTAAAAAGTATATGATGTGTCCCCGGATTTTGTACAGTTTAGATCCGGATATTATTAAACCGGATGTTCTTCAGATATCGTTTTCCCGGAAAAAACTTCAATGAGCTTTTCTGAGAGTGATTAATTTTCCGTATATTACTTCTTCTGCCGGAGGATGAGCATCAAGAAAGCAAAAGCACAGAAAATAGGATGAAGAGAAATAGGGGCGTAAAATACCATATAAATAGAGGCGTTTAACTGAAAACCTCCCCCTTTAAAATTAATCTTGTATTTTATAGTCGGCCAGGGGAGCTTCAATTTTCCCTGGCCAACTGAGGGGGTTATTCTAGCGTGGGATTTCCCAACAAATATTTCTAAAGAGTTATTTGTATTTAATTCTTTGCATTTTTTATACTGTGTTGCATTGAATCTCTCCCATTTTCGGTATCATAAAGGGTCAATTTTTCTTCAATCTCTAATAACTATTTAAATAACCGATTAAAAAAATTAATGATGTATTATGGTCATATTAATTATCATTTTTATCTATTTGAGCTCAGCAGCCAGTATCAAATAGTCTGAGATTCTGCCTGCTGAAGACAATAGAAGTAATCGCTGCACATGGCTGCAGCCTGCCAGCCAGATAAAAAAACAACACGTAAACCGCTGCTGCTATTTAGGGAGATCCACGACTATGAAGAAATACCCAACATAGGATGAAAAATACTTCTCTTACAGCGGAAACCTCTTTTTAATATACGGGTTCCGGGAAGCCACCGCTAACTTGCCTGGCAGTTTGTAGAAAACGAAGAAAAAAAGTAGACGGAGTGACGAATATACTTGAAAAAGGCTATTTTTAAGGTAGAGTTTTTGAGGTAGAGTAATTCTGCCCTGTTCATCCTTAAGTTTTTTCTGGCCAATTTACTTTTTCTGGCTAATTTTCTTACAGGTTTTTTCTATCCTCGGGAGGACCCCGGGCTTTAGATTTACTTTCTTAGTGGACTCGGCGGGATTTGAACCCGCGGCCTTTACGTTGCGAACGTAACGATCTACCCCTGATCTACGAGCCCTTTTACGAAAAAGAGAATAGTGAAAAAAGATTTTCCGAACACAGGTGTCCGGTTCTTTTTTCCTTCTCAGATACGGTAGAGTTCCAGAATCTGGACGTTTTCGACACCAGAAACTTTTACAAAGGCTTCTTCTACGGCTTCGGTTCCGCCTTCTTCGTCGTTAACGATCAGCGTAAGAATCAGAGCCTTTAATCCAAAGGCTATTGGCTCTTCAGCTATGTCCCCGTGAAGATCGGCTCCTGCCGGAATTGCGGCTTTGAGCTTCTCTTTCAGCTCTACAAGGTCGGTGTCAATGCTTTCTGGCATGATTTTCATTTTTGCTGCAACTTCGCCCATTTCAATCCCTCTTATATGTTAATTTTGATGATTCTATTGACCAGTTTCAAGCTGTTTTCACAATGCTCTTCTGGATCTTTTGGCACTCTTCCCAAAATCACGGAGCTTTGAATCCACATTTAGGACAGGTATATACGTTACCCTGCTGCCTGCAGCTTGTACATCTTCCGATCTCTGCTCCGCACTGGGGGCAGGGAAACTTCACATAGCCTTTTTCCACAAGACGGATTCCGCATGAGGTACAGTATTCAATTTTCTGTGACGACATTTTTCTTCTCCTTAATATTCCTTATTCTTTTATAGTGAACTAAAATGAATTAACCGGTGAATCAGGCACTTTTCAAAAGCTTCAGTATCCTGCTTTTATCGGCACCTGTATTAACATCAACAAGTTTGATGAACTGAATGTAATGATGCTTTTTGGACACGGCTTGCTTCTCTCCCTAGTCATATACGATATACAATTTAAATATTCCCCTTTACCGCCGTACAGGGCACAGGCTTCCCGTACACTGCCTGAATTACCCTTTCCGGAAATTTACCGTTTATAATTCTGCACCCCATCCTGTTTTTCTGAAGGAATCCGGGCAGGAAAGGGTCTATACAACTTTCAAAGTTTTCTGAAAAGTCAGAGGTGGAAATTTCCCTGACCAGTTTTCCTTCCCTGAAAATCCCGTCAACATCCGTAGCCTTAATGAACAGGGCTCCTGTCTGCTTCGCAACCCAGGCAGCGATTGTGTCCGAAGTTACGCTCCAGGAATGGGGCAGAGGGTCTTCTGCCTTCAGCAGCCTGTAGGGAAAAAGAATCGAAACGCCGGGAGGCAATTCCGTTATTGAATCCGTATCCATTGCACCGCTTTTGTCCTGCAGGTAGCAAGCGTATTGCTCCATGCCAAGCACAGCCATCCAGTGAGCTGCGTCGTCTCCAAGTCCAAACTTCCCGTCAGCTCTCCTTACGGCATCTGCAAATACCCCTCCTCCGGGTACGATAAGGATGGAATAATTAATCTTTTCGGAAACCTGCTTGTCAGGAGCAGTCCCTGAATGTCCGGAACCAAATTCTTTTACGAGCCTGTTAATAAGTTCTGGAGCTTCGCTGATCAGGCTTCCTCCTACTTTGATAACTACCCTCATAGCTTTCATTGAGATTTCTCATTCGTTAAGGTTTTTCTCCATTTATAGCTTTCAGTTACTGTTAATTTCTTCAGGGAAATAGATGTCCTGAAGCTTCAGTTTCCTGGTTTTTCGGCATCCAGTAAGCGGGCGGCAGCATATGCCGGAAATACCTTTGAGATCTCTTCTCCCCATCGCCCGGAAACAGATATGCATTCAAATCCAAGTCGTTCTGCAGCTTCCTTTATCATAAATTCCCCCAGGCCCGCTGATGCAATCTTCTTAAGTCCATTTCTTTCCGCAACTTCTAAGATAGCTTCAGCCAGGGTAGAGATCTGTTTATCTTTTACCTGCTCTGCGATCTCGTATAATTCCCTCTCCCCTACCTCTGAAAGGTCTGCACAGACCAGCCTTGCAATTCTGCGCATGGCATCTGTTTTGCTCCTGCCTGCCCCATCGGCAGTCTCACATGTGTATGTATCTTCATCGATTTTCCCGAGTATGAGATAAGCATCTGCGGTCGTTGCAAAGAGTTCCGAGGATGTCCTGCAAATGCCTTTCTCAAGCTTTACCTTCTCAAGAAGTGCGGCAAGGTTTGTTCTGAGGGTGCCTGCGTATACAAGTTCGCTCCTGAGCAGGCGTTCAAAGTCTGTAAGCCCTGCCCTGTGTTCCCCTGATATGATCGGAATAATATCGCTTGTGGTACTGCCAACATCAACAAAAATGCAGTCTCCTACCTCTTCCCCTATCAGCCTGGCTGAGGCTGCCCAGTTCGCGGCAGCAAGCTCCCTCAAGTTCTCAGCTTCATTCTGGAACCTTCCCTGGCTGTTTATATACGAGACCTTTTCGGAGCCGAAAGCCGAATCAACTGTTTCTTTTATGAAGCGGATGCCCTGCTCTTTGTCTTCAAAACAGTCCGCGAGCTCTCCTGTCATCACAACAGCAACTCTTTCAGGCCTTAGCCTTTGCGCAATCTCTTTTAAGACTTCCGGAAGCCTGGTATTTTTCCAGAGAGGCAGGTAGTGAAGTTCCACAAGAGTCCCGTCCGAGGAAGCAAGCTTTGTGTTCGCTCCTCCAATGTCAAGCCCTATAATTTTTGAATGCATTTTGATTCCTTTCCGTGTTTTTCCAGGTATGTAATTATTAACATTTTCTTTGTTTTCAATTCCTTCCGAAAAGCTCGCCAAGCATATCTTTTGAAAAGTGATATTCCCCTTCGATTTGCACTGAATCAGGGAGTTCTCCGAATCTATTCTTAAGAAGAAGTTCGCCTATCTCCTCCTTCATGACTCTGCTAATCCCGAATAATGAAGCTGTAGGCCTTGGATTTACATCCACGACATAAGGACGATCCGAAAGTACGATATCCACACCCATATACCCAAAACAATCCAGACATTTTACTGTCGAGATTGCAGTTTCATAGAGTTCATCTTTTCTGGAAGTCTTATAAGGAGTCAGGCTGCCGTTGTATTTTATGCCCGAAACTCTATTTTTCTCGGGATTTTTTCCTTCCCTGTCCTTTTTCTCTTCAAACTCGATGAACTGGCGGTTTACCGTAAGTGGCAGCGGCTTTTTTCCTGCAATAAGGCTTACGCTCAAATGTTTTCCTTCAATATATTCACTTGCAATGAATTCTTCTGTCTTCTCGAATTCCGTAACAAGATCTGTTGCCTCTGCCCCGCATCCGAATCTCGGTTTTATGACATACTTTTTGCCCTTTTCAGCTTTTTCCGCAATACCGGGAGCATTAATTCCGGCTTTTTTCAGGGCTTTTGTGCACAGGACTTTATCTGCACAGCAGGCTGCCGATTCCGGCGAGCACCCCAGGTTTACGGTGTTTTCTTCAAGGACCCTGTTCAGTTCTGGAAGCATTCCGTCAGGAGCAATAAGCAGTCCGGCATCACACTTCTTTGCCTCTCTTTCAACTACCTGCCTGAAGCTTTCAGCCGTGGATTTCAATGATGTACCTGTACCTATTTCTGTACCTGCAGATGGGTAGTACACCTCATGCCCCACACGAACAAAACTTTCGGCAAGTGTTTTTAGCATAGCTGCCCCTTCCGGAATCAGGGACTTATCGATATCCGTGCCGACAGCGAATTCCGCAACCAGGATTTTCATCGGAGAAGAAACACCCGGTCATTTTATATTACTTTTTGTCCTGCATGGAAGGAAAAATACCCCTGAAAAAGATCCCTTCTTATCTCACACCGCTTCGGCCACTCTCACCTTCAAGATGCCTTTTCCACAAAAAAGAGATAAAAGCAATAAGTAAAAAAGACCGAGGAAGTCAGCAAGAAACTAACAAGAAGCCAACAAACAAACAAGAAACCAACCAACCAACAAGCAAACCAACCAACCAACCAACCAACAAACAAACAAACAAAAGCAACAGAAATATACGGAAGTCAAACAAAACCGAAAATTAGTCCTCTTGAGCGTAGCGAAAAGGACCGCGTACTCCCGAGGCGCAATTCGGGCGGCGCAACTCGGGCTATAAAAATGTAGGTAAATAAAATTAATAGGGGAATCTGAATTATAAAGTGGAGCAGAGGAAATTAAACCGATTACGCAAGTAAAGGTTTATATAATTTATATAGTTTATAGCTTAAAAGGTAAACATTATGATAAACATTGTAATACTTGATGGTGGCTGGTAAAATCAACAGCAGAAACCCATATTCTCAGTCTTTGTTTGATAATCCTTTTGTCAAAACCCTCTCTATTGCGGTTCTCATGGGCATATTCCTGGTTGACATGGGGCTCGGGCTATTTGATATATTTTCTACTAAATCAAGTCCCCTGCCGTCTGCATTTGTACTTATGATCTTTGCCGTGGTGTTTATAGGGGGAATGGTTTTCTATGAGAAACAGGGCCTGGACACTCTTAGTTCCCTTATAGGCGGAGCACTTGTAGGTTTTGGTCTTTCATTCGTGTTTGTCTCCCTTGTAGGAGGCGTGCAGTTTGCGTTAGGAGGAGGAATTTCCGTTCTTGGATGGGAACAGGTAATTTCAGCAGTTGCGGCTTGCATGATTGCAAGCGTCATAATGCTCAAAGCACTATCTTATAAACTTCAGAACCACTTTTACTGATTTTTCTTTTTTTTGTTTTCTCAGGGAGATCTGCCACTGGCGGCTCCACAAAGTATTTATAGAATTACAAACAATCACAGATCAAGACGAGTGTAACAGTTGCAATAATATTAGGGGTATCGATAAATGAAGAAGTCCAGTAAAAAGGAAACCATGCACTCTAATGAAGATAACCAGAAACAGGCTGGAAATTCCGGAGCTCGGAACTCTGGATCTTCGGCTAAAAAAGCCGATGAAACAACAGTAAGTTCCGGAACTGAAAAGAGTCCTGAAGCTGTCTGTAAAGAGGAGAACGAACTTCTCAAGGATCAGCTTTTCCGGCTTGCAGCTGATTTTGATAACTTCAGAAAACGAACCGTTCGTCAGATGGAAGAAAACCGAACAGCTGTGCTTGAGCAGGTGCTTCTGGACTTTGTCGAAGTGACCGATAACTTCGAACGTGCCCTGAAATCTGCACGGACTGCAGAAGATATGGGCTCGATTGTAAGTGGAATCGAGCAGCTTTCAAAGCAGTTTTTCTCTATCCTGGAAAAATACGGGCTTGAGAAAATAATCTGCGAAAAGGCAGGCGAGTTTGATCCTCACAAGCATGAGGCTGTCCAGCACATAGAAACCTCCGAAGTTCCGGACAATACTATAGTTGACGTTTACAAACAGGGATATGCACTGAACGAAAAGATTGTCCGACCCGCCATGGTTTCAGTGGCTAAAAGCCCTGAAGAGACAGAGAACTAAAGACTGAATTAATCCTGTTAGTAACAGAACAACTTTATTAAATAACTTAACTAAGTAGCTTAACTGAGAAGTAACTTGACTGACCCCTTTGACTAAACAATTTAACCAAATAATAGAACCTATTGATCAGATCAAGTAAGTTTGTTAAGTATTTTTTCCGAGTAACTTTACCAGGAATTTAACTGACTAATCTAACAAACCGCTTAACCAGTAACCTAACTAAAGAATTTAATTGATAAAATAAATAATTAATTGATAATTTACTATGAGGATATAACATGGCAAAAATACTGGGTATTGACCTTGGTACTACTAACTCATGTATGGCAGTGATGGAAGGCGGAGAAGCTGTTGTGATCCCGAATGCCGAAGGCAACAGAACAACTCCTTCAATCGTCGGATTCTCTAAGAAAGGGGAGAAACTTGTGGGTCAGGTCGCAAAGCGGCAGGCTATTTCAAACCCTGAGAACACCGTTTATTCCATTAAAAGGCACATGGGAGAAGCCAGCTACAAAGTCACACTTAATGGGAAGGCATATGCCCCGCAGGAAATCTCTGCAATGATCCTCCAGAAGCTCAAATCCGATGCAGAGGCTTATATTGGAGAGTCAATACAGCAGGCTGTGATCACAGTTCCCGCTTATTTCAACGATTCACAGAGGCAGGCTACAAAAGATGCAGGTTCAGTTGCAGGGCTTGAAGTCCTCAGGATTATCAACGAGCCGACAGCTGCAGCCCTTGCTTACGGGCTTGACAAGGGTGATCTGGACCACAAAATCCTTGTCTACGACCTCGGAGGCGGAACCTTTGATGTATCCATTCTGGAACTCGGAGGCGGAATCTTTGAGGTAAAGTCCACAAGCGGAGACACTCACCTTGGAGGCGACGACTTCGACCAGCGCATCATTGATTACCTGCTCGCCGAATTTAAGAAAACAGAAGGAATTGACCTCTCCAAAGACAAAGCTGTACTCCAGCGCTTGAAAGATGCTGCTGAAAAAGCCAAGATAGAGCTTTCCGGAGTTGCCAGCACCAACGTCAACCTTCCCTTCCTGACAGTCGGTTCTGATGGGGAACCAAAGCACATGGATATTGACCTGACCAGAGCCCAGTTCCAGAAGATGACTGAAGATCTCCTGGAAAAGACTCTTGTATCCATGCGCCGCGCACTCAGCGATGCAAAGCTTACACCAAATGACCTTGAAAAAGTGATCCTTGTCGGGGGCGCAACAAGGATGCCTGCAGTGGTTGAACTTGTAGAGAATTTCACAGGCAAGAAGCCCTATAAGAACATCAACCCTGATGAGGCAGTTGCAATCGGTGCAGCAATTCAGGCAGGAGTCCTGGGCGGGGAGGTAAAAGATGTCCTTCTGCTCGACGTTAATCCCCTTACTCTGGGTATCGAGACCCTTGGAGGCATAGCAACTCCGCTCATCCAGAGGAACACCACCATTCCTACTAAAAAGAGCCAGATCTTCTCAACTGCTGCTAACAACCAGCCCTCAGTCGAGATCCATGTCCTGCAGGGAGAGCGCGGGATAGCTTCCGAAAACAAGACCCTTGGAAGGTTCACCCTTGACGGCATACCTCCTGCTCCAAGAGGTATTCCTCAGATTGAGGTTACCTTTGACATTGATGCAAACGGGATTCTGCACGTGAGTGCAAAGGACCTGGGCACAGGCAAGGAGCAGTCCATTTCCATCCAGAAGCCCGGCGGACTTTCTGATGACGAAATCGAGCGCATGGTCAAGGATGCGGAACTGCATGCCGAAGAGGACAAGAAGCGCAAGGAAGAAGTCGAGACAAGAAATAATGCCGAAGCCTTTATCAATGCCGCAGAAAAAACTATCAAGGAAGCCGGAGATGCAGCTACCGAAGACCAGAAGTCAAAGGTCAATGCTGCAATCGAAGACCTGAAAAAATCCCTTGAAGGCACGGATATTGAAGATATCAAGGCAAAGACAGAGGCTCTTCAGGAAGCCGTATATCCGATTTCGACAGCCATGTATCAGAAAGCTCAGGAGGCCCAGCAGGCTGCAGGCGAAGCAGGAAGCACGGACGCAAGGGGCCCTGATGAGACAGTCGTTGATGCCGACTATGAGGTCGTTGACGACGAAAAGCGTAAGTAATTAAAGAAGAATTATCACTAACAAAAAGCGCCTGATTATTCTCAGGCATGACCGGAAACCTGCCTGCAGGTTCCGGACTTTTATCCTTTTTTAAAACAACAGGGAATCCTGATGGCTACAACACGTGATTATTATGAAATTCTCGGAGTATCTAAAGACGCCCCAGTCGAAGATATAAAGAAGACGTATCGAAAGCTTGCACTGCAATATCATCCTGACAGGAACAAGGAAGCAGGGGCTGAGGAAAAATTCAAGGAAATATCCGAGGCTTACGCCATTCTTTCAGACACTGAAAAACGGGCTCAGTATGACCGCTTTGGGCATGCTGGAATTGATGGCCAATATAGTGCAGAGGATATTTTCCGGGGCGCTGACTTTAGCGGGTTCGGAGACATTTTTGAAATGTTTTTCGGAGGCGGCAGAAGAGGAGGTCCTATGGGGCCAAGGAGAGGTTCAGATCTTCAGTACGACCTCTATATAACCTTCGAGGAAGCTGCTTTTGGGGTCCGTAAAGACATTGATATTCCAAGGACAGAAAGGTGTTCTACCTGCTCAGGAACAGGTGCAAAAGAGGGCACAAGCGCAAAGCGCTGCCCTACCTGCGGCGGCACAGGGCAGGTTCGTACTACCCGTTCAACTTTAGGGATGCAGTTCGTGAGCACAACCACCTGCAGTACCTGTCACGGCAGAGGCCAGATTATTGAGTCGCCATGTTCCGTCTGCAGCGGTGCAGGCAGAGTCCGGAGCAGGAGAACAATAACAGTTAACGTACCTGCAGGAGCAGACTCCGGCATGACCCTCAGGCTCAGCGGAGAAGGGGATGCAGGAGAACCAGGGGCGCCTTCCGGAGACCTTTATGTTATCCTCCATGTGATGGAACACAGGTATTTCAAGCGGGTCGATTACGATGTAATCTCCGAACTGTCAATACCATTCACCCAGGCTGCACTCGGAGCGGACGTCATGGTTGATACCCTCTACGGCAAGGTCAAAATGAACATCCCGGCCGGAACTCAGACCCATTCGGTCTTCAGGCTCAAGGACAAGGGCATACAGCACCTGCAAGGGCACGGTAAAGGAGATCAGCTCGTAAGAGTAATAATCAAGACTCCCACAAAACTTACTCAGGAACAAAAAGAGCTTCTTCGCCAGTTCGAATATCTGAGCAATGGAAAGAAGCCCGAAGGAGGGGAAAAGAGTAAAGCTGAGAAGCAAAAAGGCGAGAAGTCCAGCAAGAATAAGGGATTTTTTGACAAGGTAAAAGATGTCTTAGAGGGTTGAGAATTAAGCTTCTGGCTCAATTTTCAATTTTTTCAGGTATTTTTAATTATCTCTTTTTCTTTTTCTTTTAAAATCTCTGTTTCGATCAATAATTTTCTTTATATAATTCGTTTTTGTTTAGATTCTTTTCTATATCGGCAGCTTAAAAACATTTATATATACCCGTTTAATTCTATGGCTAGGAATCATATTTCATTCGCAAAAGCATTGGTTTGAGAAATTCTGGTTTGCAAAACTTTTAATTTCCAGAGATGATAAACACGCTGATTAATTTTTCTACAACTGATCATGTATCGGGCAGCATTTTACACTTCAATATTATGCCTGGTATCTTTTTTATGATTATTTTAGCTTTGATCACTTTTACTTTGACTACCGTCACTTCGATTACCGTCACTTCGACTACCGTCACTTCGACTACCGTCACTTCGACTACCTTCACTTCGGTTATTTTTACTTTGACTACTTTCGCCTTAATTACTTTTATTTTAATCCGCCCTATGCTCATTGCTTCGGGTTCCATAATTTCTTCAGTGGTAGATTCATTAAAAACAGTTTTTTTTGAAGGTGTTCTATGAAGGCTGTAATTATTGGTGCAGGGGAAGTAGGCTATCATATTGCAAAAGCCCTCTCTCCTAAAAATGATGTGGTAATTATAGAGAAAGATGAGGACGCGTCAAGAAGAGTAGATGAACTTGACGTGCTCGTAATTGAAGGAAACGGCGCAAACGCTGACATTCTTTCAAAAGTCCTGCAGAATGCTGACCTTCTCGTGGCTGTTACAGGCGTTGATGAGGTCAACATCGTTGCCTGCATGACCACCAAGTTGATTACAAAGAGCAAATCCGGCTGGAAGGATGTAAAGACCATAGCAAGGGTTAGCAATCCTGATTACATAGATTCACCAGTTACGTCAAGGTCTCAGGTTGGCGTTGACCTTATGATCTGCCCTGAACTTTCACTCGCATCGGAAATTGCTGATGTGCTCTCAAGCCCCTCTGCCATAGACGCGGAAATGTTTGCCGAGGGAAAAGTAAAGATGACTGAGTTTGCAATAAATCCGGAAAGCAAACTTGTGGGAAAGCATATGCAGGACCTTCAGCTTGCTGACTGCTGCATCGTCAGTGCGGTTTTCCGGGATAGTGAAATAATAATTCCTCATGGAGACGATTTAATCAAGGCAAACGACCACATGGTAGTTGTGGGCAAGCCAGAAGCCATGGATGACCTTGAAAATGTTTTCGGGAGCCAGGTGCCTCACAGAACCCGAATTCTCCTTATTGGCTGCGGAATTGTGGGCATCTATCTGGCAAAACTGATCGACAAAGAAGAAAATATTGATCTGAGGATTATTGAGCACAGGAAGAGCCGCTGCATAGAAGTGGCTGAGATGCTTGAAAACGCCCTTGTGCTCAACGGAGACGGGACTGACGTCAGCCTTCTCAGGGAAGAGAATATTGAGGATATGGATGTTGTTGTTGCGGTTACGGACAGTGATGAGAAGAACCTTCTCTGTGCCCTGCTCGCAAAGCAGCTCGGGGCAAAGAAGGTAATTGCAAGGGCTGATCGCTCGGACTACCTGCCTCTTTTTGAAATGGTCGGCATAGACATGGCCGTAAGTCCCAGGGAAGCAACCGTAAATGAGGTCCTCAAACTTACCATGGGCAAAGGCATACAGACGCTCACAACTATCGAAGGCGAAAAAGCCGAAATCATAGAATATACGGCTTCCGAGAAGTGCAGAATTGTCGGCAAGCCTTTAAGCAAAGTAAAGTTCCCTAAAGGAGCTCTTATCAACATGGTAGTACGCGGAAAAGAGACCATCATTCCAAGAGGGGATTTCGTTATCAACAACGGAGACCGTGTAGTTATTTTTTCCATGGCTTCTGCTGTTTCTGAAGTGGAAAAAATATTTCGGTAAGTTTTACGAGATCGGAGTTTTTCCATGAATTATAAAGCTGTTTTTAACGCACTGGGAAAAATTCTGGTACTTCTGGCTTTAACGACGTTTGTTCCCTTTTTTGTGGCTCTTTATTAGGGAACCCCTGGAGCCATTTCTTAGCTCTATTCTCGTAACCTTTCTTGTGGGCTTGCTTCTGACGCGCATTAGAGAAAACGCTGATTGGTAGCAGAAAGAAGCTCTTGCCATTGTGGCCCTGAGCTGGTTTACAGCAGCTATTTTTGGAGGGATTCCCTTTCTTTTCGAGGGAGTCTCTTTTCTTGATGCCGTGTTTGAAACAATGTCAGGTTTTACTTCAACGGGTTCAACAATTCTTGTCGATATAGAGAGTTATTCAATGAGTCTTCTTTTCTGGCGGTCTTTTACTCAGTGGCCTGGAGGCATGGGAATTATCGTGCTCTTCATTGCTATCCTGCCAAAACCAGGGGTTGCCGGGCGCCAGCTTTTCCGGGCCCTACCGAAGATAAGCTGAAACCGAGAAAAAAATACGGCAAAGATCCTGTGGGCACTTTACGTCCTTATCTCTGCTATGGTGGTTGTGGCTCTACTGCTTGCAGGAATGTCCCTTTATTATCCTGATAAACAATATGTGGGTCTACAGGCTTGAACTATACACCATACTGGTACTCTTTACAAGTGATTTCTGGCACTCCTGAGCTGAGGTTTTCACAGGCTCAAAAACAGTTGCCTCTATATTTTTTCTGGCTTCTGTTTTTTCCCATGTATCATAAGTTTTTACTCTAAAGCGGGAAGTTCCCTTCCTCAAATCTTTGAGCCTTCAGGCGAGGGGGTTAGGGAGAGGACGTTCATTATACTAACTATTTCTCAGAAATCCGCCCATTTACGTTTTCTTTTTTCCAAAGACTACTTAAGCAAGCAGGATAATCTATTTGGAAACAGTCTTTTCTTCGAGGGAATCTTATGAAAGCAGTGGTAATCGGCGCAGGTGAAGTTGGATATCATATCGCAAAGTTTCTTTCCCTCACACACGATGTGGTTGTTATCGAGAACGATGAGGACGCCCTGAGACGGGCGGATGAGCTGGATGTTCAGGTCGTGGAAGGGAACGGCGCAAACGCAGATGTTCTTGCAAGTATTCTTCCTGATGCGGATATTCTCGTTGCTGTTACCGGGGTCGATGAAGTTAATATCGTCGCCTGTATGACCGCAAAGCTGATCCTAAAATCCCATATCGGCTGGAGAGAAACAAAGACTATTGCCAGAGTTAGCAACCCTGACTACATAGATGTACCTGTTACTTCCAGAGCTCAGGTGGGTGTGGACGTTATGATCTGTCCTGAACTCGCACTCGCCTCAGAGGTTGCCGAGGTGCTTTCAAACCCTTCTGCAATAGATGCGGAAATGTTTGCCGGAGGTAAAGTTCAGATGATGGAATTTGCTATCCGTCCTGACAACAGGTATGTAGGGAAGTATATGCAGGACCTCAAGCTTGAAGACTGCTGCATTGTCAGTGCGATTTTCCGGGAAAACGAAATAATCATCCCTCGTGGGGACGATATAATCAAAAAAAATGATCACATGGTGATCATTGGCAAGCCCAGAGCCATGGAAGATCTCGAGAGCGTTTTCGGGAACGAAGTGCCCCACAGAAACAGAATTCTCCTGATTGGCTGCGGAATTGTGGGTTTCTACCTTGCCAAGATTATCGATAAGGATGAAAACGCGGATCTCAAGGTTATTGAGTACCGGAAAAGCCGCTGCATAGAAGTGGCCGAGGTGCTGGAAAATGCTCTTATACTCAATGGGGACGGCACTGATGTCAGCCTCCTCAGGGAAGAAAGTATCGAGGACATGGATGTTGTTATTGCAGTTACGGACAGCGACGAAAAGAACCTTCTATGTGCCCTTCTTGCAAAGCAAATGGGTGCCAAAAAAGTGATTGCAAGAGCTGACCGCTCAGACTATGTGCCTCTTTTCGAGATGGTGGGAATCGACATTGCAGTAAGCCCAAGAGCAGCAACCGTAAACGAAGTCCTCAAACTTACTATGGGAAAAGGCATAGAAGCTCTTGCAACTCTTGAGGGAGAAAAAGCCGAAATTATCGAATATACGGCATCAGGGCAGTCAAAAATCGTCGGAAAACCGCTCAACAAGGTCAAGTTTCCAAAAGGTGCGATCATCACCATGGTGGTCCACAATGATGATGTCGTTATCCCCAAAGGGGAGTTTATCGTCCGGGAAGGGGATAGAGTCATCGTTTTTGCTCTTTCTTCCGCTGTCCCGCATGTTGAGAAGTTGTTTAGGTGAACTACTCCTGGCTAAAGCATAGGAGCTTTCTCCCTTCATTCTCGTAAGCAGTGAACTTCCCACTAAATCAAAGATTTAACGGGTTTCCTAATTCATAGACTACCTTCCGAAGTCTCCAAAGGCGTTAATTCAGGCAGTTCCTGCCCTACTATGTCCCGCTCCGTCGCTTGTTTCGGCTTTATATAGTTTCAAGCTAGAAATGGTGTATTTCCCATGACCTGGTGAGCCTGAAGGTGAACAGAGATTGCATTGGCTACCCGGTTCTCGTAACCATTGCTTAGTATTATATTGGTTTCGATGTATATCAAGTAAAAAGATAACGAAACGAGTATTGTAGAAGTTATTGCTTATATTCCACAGGCTAAACCTGGGGTTTTTACGCTTCGTTCAATAAATATGAATACATTAAAAGAGTCATAAGCTGCAAAAACAGAGGATATGCATGAATTTTAAGATTGTTTTTTATGTGCTTGGCGGTTTACTTCGGCTTCTCGGGATGCTAATGGTTGTTCCTCTCGGAGTAGCATACTATTACGGGGAAAGCCTGACGCCTTTTCTTGTTTCTATAGTGATAACCGTCCTTACCGGCTTAATCCTGCTTTCCTACAAAACCGATGAAGACTGGATGCGCAAAGAAGGCTTTGCAATTGTTGCTCTGGGCTGGCTTGCTGCTGCAGTTTTCGGGGCAATTCCTTTCATGCTGGACGGGATTTCTCCCCTTAATTCCCTTTTTGAATCCATGTCGGCCTTTACCACCACAGGTTCGACAATCCTTACTGATATAGAAAGCCATCCTAAAGGCATTCTCTTCTGGCGGTGTATGATGCAGTGGCTGGGCGGTATGGGCATTATTGTGCTCTTCATTGCTATCCTGCCAAAACTCGGAGTTGCCGGTCGCCAGCTTTTCCGGGCTGAAGCCCCGGGTCCAACGGAAGATAAGCTAAAACCAAGAATAAGGGAAACTGCAAAGATCCTGTGGATGGTCTACTTTGTAATTTCATTCGTGCAGGTTGTTGCTCTCCTGCTTGCAGGTCTTTCACTATACGATGCAGTTACTCATACGTTTACCACAATGGCTTGCGGAGGTTTCTCGCCTTATGGGATGAGCGTTGAAGCTTTTGGAAGCCCTCTGGTCGAATTCATAATAACTTTCTTCATGTTCGTCGCAGGTGCAAACTTTGCTCTTCATTACAGGGCAATTTATGTTGACAAGGACTTCCTTCTTAAAGACGATGAATTCCGCTTCTATACAGCCCTCACCCTTGCAGCAACCGGGCTTTTGACTCTTCTTCTATATCGCGACCTTGGTACAGGTCTTTTTGACTCTTTCAGGCTTTCGATCTTTCAGGTAGTTTCCATCATGACAACTACCGGGTTTGCCACAACGGACTTTAACCTCTGGTCCGAATCGGGAAAGATGGTTCTTCTCCTTGTTATGTTCATTGGCGGTTGTGCTGGCTCTACAGGCGGTGGTATAAAGGTTGTGCGTATCCTCATGCTCCTCAGGCATGGGAGAGTGGAACTTTTCAAGTCCCTTCATCCGAGAGCCATAAGAAGTTTAAAATTCAACAATAAAAACGTACCAGATGAGGTTATAAACTCTATTTTCTCCTTTGTAGTGATCTATCTCCTGATTTTTATCTCAAGCGCCCTTATCCTCTCGGTCCTGGGTATGGATATCATAACTTCAGTTACTGCTTCCATAGCCACTCTCGGGAACATCGGTCCGGGCCTGAATGTGGTAGGGCCGATGGGCACTTTTGATCCGATCCCCCCTCTCGGGAAATTAATCCTGATAGCAAACATGTGGATTGGAAGGCTTGAAGTATACACCGTAATCGTGCTCTTTACGCCGGAGTTCTGGAACAAGTGATTTTTAAAAAAATCTAATAAACCTAGAAAAAGCAAAGTTTTAAAAAAACGATGTTTGTAGAAAAAATCCACTGAAAAAAGTCTAAAATAGAATAAAAAATGCAGAATAAAAAATGCCTGATTTTCAGGCATTATTTTTATTCTTTATCACTTCTTTTGCTGCATCCTTGAAAAGCACGCGAAGGTCCCAGAGCAGTTTTTTATTGGCTTTGAAGAGAGCCTGCAGCAGGTCAAGGAGGCTCATTCTCTCGAATTTTACGTCTTTTAACGAATGGGCAAGAGAGTCAAGGTCCTCGTCGTTAAGGTTGATAAAGCAGTTCTTTACGATGAGGCTCATATCGATATCGTGCCCTATCGTGGCTCTCCACCTTTTCTCATAGACCTCTTCAAGCTTTCCCAGTGAGACATCTCCTGCGGATATGGCTGTGTAAGCAGCTTCTCCAGCCATCTTACCTGCGTCCATGGCGTTGAGGATCCCTCCACCTGTGATCGGGTCTGACTGGCGTGCGGCGTCTCCTATAATCATCAACCCGTTAGTTGAAGTCTTCTCGATGCTGCCGGATACCGGGACTCCTCCGAAGACCATTTCTACGATACTGGCATTGGGGAACTTTTTCTCCACAAAATTATTGAGGTAATCGACAGGTCTGGGCTTGAATTTTCCTGTCTTGCTCCCGAGAAGTCCGACTCCCACGTTGGCTTTGCCTTCCCCTTTAGGGAAGATCCAGACATAGCCGCCGGGTGCAATGTCGTTTCCTACATAAAATTCGCAGTATTCCTGGTCTATGTCTGCACCTGCTATCAGGTACTGGGCACAGGTCTCGATATCTACAGGTTTCAGGGCTGTGTCGATCCCTGCCCACCTGCCTACCTTCGATTCGACTCCGTCAGCTCCTATTACTATTTTGGCACGCACCTCATACTCTTTCCCGAGATGCATGAGTCTGGCTCCTTTTACGAAGTTGTCTTCAATGATAAGCCCTGTAGCTCTTGTCTTTACCCTGACTTCAGCCCCGGCTTTTGTAGCCAGGTCCGCAAGGGCGCGGTCAAAGACCTTTCTCTCAAGTACGTAGCCGACTTCTCCTCCGGAGATTTCCTCAGCCATCTCTATCCTGGTACCGTCAGGGGAGTGAATGCAGGAGCCTTTAAGGTCAGCGCATATCCACTGCTTGTCGATCTCCACATGTTTTTTAAGATACTCTTTGTTCACACCCTCGGCACAGCGTACAGGATCACCTATTTCCTGACGTTTTTCAATTAACAGTACATCAAGCCCTTTTTCAGCTGCTGTTTTTGCAGCAATGGAACCTGCAGGACCGGCTCCGATCACCAGAACATCATATGTGGCCTTCATTTCTTTACCTCGATTGCTCCCACAGGACAGATACGATCACATATCCCGCATACGATACAGATACTTTCATCTACTTCAATCCAGGTTTCTACAAGTTCGAGTGCTCCCTTAGGGCAAACTCCTACACAGGCCCCACAGTATCCACATTTATATCTGTTTATGTTGATGCTCACCAGCTCACCTGTAACTTTTAAAGGTAAATCATGATATTTAACCAGTAGATGTCGTCTCTTGCAAATATATGGCGTGAATCAAAGGCTCGCCAATATAAATTCTACATCATTTAAACTAATGACTTTAATATAATTCCTGAATTCCTGAATATCTCTTTTTTGATTACAATGCTTCCGAAAATTATATTCTGTTAATTAATCTTTTTTCGGCTCTTAATGTCTATTCTTTATTACTTGAGTTTCTTTTTGAGACAGGTAACGTTCGAATTCAGGTTTATCCTTTAAATATAATTTATTTTTTGAATCAGTTTCCTCATTATTGTATTTATCTACTTTAAAGTTATTGGCTACCGTGCCGACGCGCTCAGTATATACTTCTCTTTCAGTTACTTTTTTTGTGTTTTTTTCTTATGTTGCCCATGGCACACTTTTTCATATATGAACTCTGTTCAGAAAGCACCATTTGATGCGATCGCTTTAGTATAAAATTATTTATAGTTATCTCCCTAAATTTTATTTTTGACCTTGCACGAAGAGTTTTATTTATTTATTTATTTATTTATTTATTTATTTATTTATTTGTCTATTTTTTAATCGGAGGCTTTTAATCCCTCAAACTCCTGCCTGGAGCTCGATCTCCTTTTTTTACGATGTTGTTTGCCAGCAGGTCTATTAAGAGGTCCATAATTTCTGAGAAATCATTATCTATAATTTCTTTTTTGAAGTGTATAAGGAAAAGGACCGCTTGAGTAGTTTCTGCAAGAATTCTGGCAGGTTTATCGATAAGAAGCCCATTTTCCGCCCACTCTTCAAAAAAAGGCAGAATTATTGCCACGTTATCTCTATGAATATTTTGTATTTCTTCCTCGGAAAACCGGGAAATTGTCAGTTCAAGGTGCTCGTTTTCAATGAAAATTTTTCTCCAGATCGGGTGGTTATCTACTATCTGCAACACATGCCTGAGATAAGCCCTGATAGCTTTATCGGGTTCCGTCCTATACTTCAGGAAGGAATTTTCAAGTATACTATCCTTTAAAGCTTCCTGCTCTTCTTTAAATATCTGCAGAAAGAGATCTTCTTTGCTGTTAAAAAATGAATAAAAAGAACTCTTTGCAATTCCCAAACCCTCGGTAAGGTCCTCAATGCCTGTTTTCTTAATTCCGTATCTGGCAAAACAGTCTTTCCCTCGGTCAATTATTTTTCGTTTTATGATTTCTCTTTCTTCATCTGTAAAAGATCTCACAGGCTCACCTATTTTGTGAACAGCCTTCCTGGATTTTGCTAAATTCAGGCAAATTTGAATTTATCTGTTCAAGAATCAAAAACTAAACATGTCACTGAATTATATGGTTTTTTATTCATAGCATACTGTGAATACTATCTATTTAAAATTTTTGGATGCACCACCCGAGTTTCGCTTCCCGAGTTTCGCTTCCCGAGTTTCGCTTCGGGAGCATGAAGTCTGTTTCGCTTCGCTCAAGCAGACTAACTTAGGGGTAAATTAAACGAATAGGAGAGCGGTTTTACAAAGAAAAAAGATATAAGTCAAAAAACGCACATGATATTCTTCGAATAACATGCCCAAATAATGAAAGTCCTTTTTCCTTACCTTTTTTGAATATTAACTCCATCATTACCTTGGACAGGAAGGTTGTTTTTACTTTGGTTCTGAGAAACCGTCAAAAAACTAACCATTGAATTGCCATCGAAGGCTCAGATGTGACTTAGATCACGGATGCCAAATTGCCTTTGAGGCAATTCTACTGTCCTGGAAATGATGGAGTAATGTAAATTGGAAGGGGAATTAAACAAATCTTGTGGTTTAGACATTCACAAACGTTTTGTTATTGCTACTATCCTCAGCAGATCAGGTGAAAAACAGCAACAACGTTTCTCCAGAGACGACGTTGGAATTTTAAACCTTAAAAATTGGGTAACATCAGAAAAATGTGATGTTGTTGCATGTGAATCAGCAAGTGATTTCTGGGTTCCGATTTATGAGGCATTGATAGATCATTTGCCTGTCATAGTTGGAAATGCCAGAGATATGAAGGCATTTACACATAAAAAAACAGATAAAATAGATTCTGAAGTCATTGCACAACTTGCATTGAATCAAATTGCGTGCGGCCACCCCACCCTAAACAGGCTGTCCGACAATTACTGATAGTAATGAAATAAAATCGTCTGCTAGTAAATTGGAACTTTTGGCAGATTGGAACTTTTTATGAGATTTGATTTCTATTCCTTATTACTCAACTCTTAAAGTGAAAAGTTCCATTTATTACTATTTTTCCTTCCACTGATCTTATTTTTATTTGAGTAAATCCATATTTTCCTTAAGTTAACTGCAGTACACACTAAATTAAATTCATTTCTGACTGATTTCAATCCTCTAGTTAAAAATTCTCTAAACCCTAAATTCTCTTTATAATTTCCAATTGCAGGTTCTACGACCATCTTTCTTTGCCCATATATTTTTTTAGCTTCTTCGGTCTTCATTTTATCGGCTAATTGCTTTCTGTCTTTTGAAAATTCAACTATTTTTAAATGTCTAATTCCATCCATTCTTTTAGTACAACTTCTGCTGAATTCACATTTATTTCAGTCGAATACCCCGCTAGCTTGCTGCGGGGATGGAAAACTTCCCCGGTAACCGTTAATAATATGATTTATCAATTTCATTTTTGAGTTGTTAACTTCTGCTCAAACTAAAACAATAAGAGAAATCACTGGATTATGGAATTGTGTCCGAAAGATACTCATTTTATCAAACCTTTGTGGAATATGGCGGAATCAAACAAAAGTGGGTTTTGCTGCTTTCTCACAAGATGAAAGAGAAGAAAGAGCAAACTCTCAGGACAAAGCTTGACAAAGAGGTTGAAAAAGCAGACAAGGCTTTTAAAAAGCTGAACGGAGAGGACTTCTTCTGCGAAGAGGATGCATTAAAAGCTGCAGAGAAATGGATTAAAGAATTCCCTTCGATTGTGTTTGAAAAAGTTGATTTGAAAGCCATTAAGAAACGTGAATCGGGTAAAAGAGGTAAACCTTCAAAATATGAGGAATTAAAGACTTATTACAGGATTGATGGCAGCATAAAGGTTAATGATGCTTTTGTTTTGAAAGAAATTGAGAAAATGGGATTTTTCATTCTTGCAAGTAATGATATCAGTCTTTCTCCTGAAGATATGCTGAAGTATTACAAAGGGCAAGATAACGTGGAAAAAGGATTCAGGTTCTTGAAAAGTGATACCTTTAGCATATCGTAAGTTTACCTCAAGAATAAAACAAGAATTGAAGCACTGACTATGATAATGGTTCTCTACTTAATGATTTATTCAATTGCAGAATGGAAATTAAGGACAAAATTAGAAGAAGAAAATGAAACGGTTCCAGATCAAAAGGGGAAACCAACAAAAAGAACTACAACGAGATGGATATTTTTCACTTTTCAGGGAATTACAGAACTTAATACTCAGAATGAAGGAGAAATAGAGTCAGAAATATTGAATATGGAGGATATTCACTGGAAGATATTGAGTCTCATGGGAGAAAAATATGAAAATATATATCTCTAATTACGTTAACCTGCCGAATGCAGGATATTAGATTTATATGCATTGGTCATCGGTTAAGAACTTATTTCCATCTACCAATAGTGTTTTTCATGTCTCATTCTCATTAAAACCATTCTTCTCTAAACCTTTCTCTGTTTAC
>NZ_JJOY01000006.1:53621-184385 GCF_000979455.1 Methanosarcina sp. 2.H.T.1A.6 | reverse complement strand
TCCTATCGTTTACCGATTTTCCGTTGCTCCTAATCGGTGATCTGGTCAACCAGGGCTTGTTAGACAAGCCCCTGAGTCTTTAGCTCAGGGGTAGTTGACAATTACTCTGAATCTAAAGATGGAAAAGCCCCTGATAAAATTCAGATCAGGGTTTCCCTTCAAGCCCGGAAGTAGTCTATTGCTTCCAGAGGCTTCTCAAACGTCCAGCCGAAAAGTTCGGCGTAAAACTTCTTTGCCCGCTAAGGGTCATCTGCCGGGACATCAAAATGAACGATTGTTGGCATTTAATTCCCCCCTCAATACTGGACGTTGAAGAATTTAGGTTTTTGGATTCTGGGTTCTGGTGTTGCAAGACACTGTTTTCAGGACCTCGGCTCTGGAATAAATCTTACTGGCATGTTTCCGGGGAGTCCTGATACACTCTTTTGAAAAATAGAGGTCGAGACCTAAAATCAATAAGAAATGGAGTTTAATCTATCGGTGAGGTTTCATCTTACCAGAGCTTTTTTTAGAAGGGATTTAGAGTGAATTACTAAAAGGGGTTTGAATGGATATTTCTGTGAATATTATACCTGTGCCTCTGAAAATGACTTCTGCGTTCATTATCAGAGACGAAGGGACCATCCTGGTTGATTCCGGATATCCGGGGAGTGAAGACACCATACTTGAAAAACTGCATGAGATCGGTGGCTCACCCGAAGATATACGGCTCATAGTCCTCACGCATGGGCATGCTGACCACGCAGGAAGTGCTGCTGCCCTCAGAGAGAAAACAGGTGCAAAGGTTGCCGTGCACCGCCTGGATGCCAACAAAGTCCGGAAAGGGATACAGGGAAAACTGCATCCAACCGGTTTTGCGGGGAGAATTCTGGGACTCTTTTTCGGTCGGAAGAAAGCCTCCATGTACCAGGCTCTTGAACCTGATATTCTTATCAACGACTCTCTGGAACTCGAGGAGTATGGTGTCCGGGGAAAAATAATCCATACTCCGGGCCATTCCTCGGGTTGCGTTTCCGTCCTTCTTAAAAGCGGGGATGCAGTCGTAGGAGATTTGATCTTTCCTTCCATCCCTTCCGAAAAACCATCACTTCCTTTCTGGGCAGATGATCCGGCTGAGGCCAGAAGAAGCATCAAAAAACTGATTGATAGTGCACCCGGGAAGATTTATATTGCTCACGGAAAACCATTTAGTTCTGCGGAAGTAAAAGAGAAGTTTTTCGAGCCTTTTTTGAAGGCTCAAAACCGTAAAAACTCAGATGTAGAATAAAACTACAAGAAAAGCTGCATAAAATGCCATCATTACTGCACCTTCCCACCTTTTTATTTCCCAGCCTGTGCTGATAAACACCAGAAGGATCAGGCTTATGACTATCATGACAGGGGTCGTAAAGAAGAGGCTTATTTCTGCAACAGCTATGGGGTACAGAAGCCCGGAAAGCCCGAGGATCAAGAATACGTTTGTGATGTTAGAACCTATGATGTTACCAAGGGCTATGCTTCCGTAACCCTTCCTTGCTGCAGATACCGTTACTACAAGTTCCGGGAGGGAAGTCCCTACAGCGACCAGAGTCGTGCCTATGATAGTGTCCGGAACCCCTAAGAGTTCCGCAAAGAAGATAGACTCTTCCACAAAATACTTTGCCCCGATTACGATTGCTGCACAGCTTAACACGAGGGTAAAGATATCTTTTCCAAAGCCTCCTTCTATCCGGCTATTTCCATTTCCATTTCCATTTCCATTTCCTGAGTCTGAGTTCTTGTTATGGTTTGTACCATTGATCTTTTGCATTGCACTGTTTATATACTTGAATTTGACAAAATACTTCAGAAACTCTTTGAAATAGGGTTTCCCTCCGTATATTTCTCCTTCCTCAAACAGGAAAAATACATAAGCGATATACAACAGTACAAAGATACCTGATTCGATTATTGACAATTCTCCATTGAGGGCAAAAACAAAGAAGAGCACCGCTGAAAAGAGCATGATATAGCCGTCTCTTTTGAGCATCTCAACTTCGGTTTTCATAGGAGAAAGAAATGCAGCAATTCCTACAATCAGGCCTATGTTAACAATGTTTGAGCCTACAACGTTTCCGATAACAATACCGCTCGCCTGCTGGATAGAAGCGACTATGGAAGAAGCAAGTTCCGGGATTGATGTCCCTATTGCCACCAGAGTCAGCCCTATCACAAATTCCGAAACGCCAAGCTTTTTTGCAATCGTCGAGGCTGCCTTTACAAAGTAGTCTGAACCCTTGACCAGAAAGACAAGGCCAAGTAAAAGAACGAGAAAATTTGTTGTGATCATAAAATCACGTCTAATCTGTTTTTCTTCTGTTTGATCATTATCGATTCTGACTTAAATCTGAATAACTCTTATTAAAGGCTTTCAGTAAAAAGAGAAATTAAGAGGCAGCTATTCAGGCAGCCTTTTGAAGGCTATACAATAAGATTACACAAAGATCGAACACAAGTCCGGCAGGGGTTGGGAAGGCAGCGCCGATACTTTAAGGCAGCTAACCGCGGGAAGCCGGTATGCGTAATCAGAAGCCACGGGCAAATAATTAAAGCCGAAAGGGCTAATTTAATACCAGGGGATTGGACAAATGGTTTCACAAACCGAAGAAAAGAAACCTTCAATAAAAGTCATAAAAAACGGTCCGTATCTTGTCAGGCATCTGAAGAACTTCAGGAATTCAAAAGGTGTATTCATTGAAACAAAGCCGGTAATGGCCCTTTGCAGATGCGGAAAGTCAGAGAATAAACCCTTTTGCGATGGGGCTCATTCAAAGATAGGGTTTTCGGGAGAAAAGAAAGAAGACCGTACGCCTGATAAAGTAAAAGATTACAAAGGCAAGAAGATCACCATTCACTACAACAGAGGAGTCTGCGTCCATGCTGAATCTTGCGTTAAAAGCGCTTTTTCCGTTTTCAGGAAAGATAAAAGACCCTGGATCGATCCGGACGCTGCGGACCCTGAGGAAATTGAGAAAATAATCCGGAGCTGCCCATCCGGAGCACTGAGTTATTCCAGAGAAGGGGTTCTTTACAGGGATTACCCCCACCCTCCTGAAATTATTGTTTGCAAGGACAGTTTCTACAAAGTTGTTGGGTATATCGAATTGGAAGACCCTGACGGCTCGGTCCCGGAATCAAAAGAGCACTACACTCTCTGCCGCTGCGGAGATTCAAAGAACAAGCCGTTTTGTGACGGGACGCACTTGCAGACCAAATTCAAAGACGAAAAGAACTGAGCATGCAGAAGGCAGATAAATTTAGAGGGGAAAAAACGCCTGAAAAGCCGAATCCTCCCCTTCTTTTTGAAAGTCTTCCCGGGGAAGCGGGAAAGGTTCATCGGAAGCAGCCACATATTATGTGGTTAATAAATAAAAATAAAAATAAAAATAAATTGGCATAGAAAGAGTAAAATTTACCTCCCAGAATCTAAAACCCGAAAAATCAGTTCTGGCTCGAAACATCAAACCAGACAGGGGTTTTGTCTTCAGGGTCACAGTTATAGTTTATGGTGATTTCCTCATTTTTCCGGATCTCTTTTATACAGACGTATTTCAAAAGGCCGTTGTCGAAGTCTTTCTGGTATTTTGCATTTGGGGTATAAGAGTGGTTGTAAAGAGACCCATAGCCCAGAGCAATCGCTGCTGCTCTTGAATCGGTTCCCCAGGCGAAGTAGTAGTTAAAAAGCTGGGTAAGCTCAAGAGTATCCACTTCTTCCGGAGGAAGAACGATAACGGGACAGGTTTCTATGACTTCATCTTTTTTAAGATTTCTCTGTGCAAATACGCCTCTACCTTTTCCAGGCGCGTCTTTAACACTTATCAATGACATTTGATCAGGCTCCTGTATTTATTATAAAATTGCCTGTTAACTATTGCATTATTTTGAGAAGGCAATGAATTTAAAAGTTTCCGTCCGAAAGATTCTCCGGAAGACTCCGAAGAAATTACGGCCCATTTTATTCATGAAACTTTATCCCGGTGTGGTTCAGCAAGCTGTAAGCCCAGACTTTGATAAAATCTGTTATAATAAAGGCAGTCAACGCATATCCCCATACAAAAAGGGCAAGTTTCCAGCCCATTGCAGGAAGCAAGAACCCATACACGGTAATGAGCGTGGCAATTATTTGTGTAACTACTATCGCTGTGAATAAGGGTTTTGCCGGTTTTACAGACCAGAAATGGCCTTTTGTCCTTGCCACAAACATTGTTAAGTGACCTGCTACAGAAAGCTTCAGATATATGAAAGACTGGAGGACTTCAGGAGTCAGCTGAAAAGTATGCAGGCCTATGTAAAGGATTCCAAATGAACTAATAACTCCAACAATTCCAAGTATGGTAGCCATACTCATCAAAGTCCGCATGTCCCACTTTTCCGGCAGATCGGAGTATTTGACGTTATCATAAGCAATAGTCATTATTGGGGCATCATTTAGAAGCGCCAGCAAAACTATCATCAGGGAAGTAACGGGGTAGAACTTAAATACGAGGATTGAAAGTGTTATGAAAAGCAACACTCGAATTGTTTCAGTAATACGATACAGAGCATAGTTGTTCATCCGCTGGAATATCTTACGGCTCTCTTTGATCGCATTGATAATGGTGGAAAGTCCGGGCTTTGTCAGCACAATGTCAGCAGCGGACTTGGCTGCGTCCGTAGCCCCAGCAACAGCAATACCTGCATCAGCCTTTTTCAGGGCTGGCGCATCATTGACTCCGTCTCCCGTCATGCCTATGATGTGACCTCTGTGCTGCAGTAATTCCACTATATGGTACTTATGCTCAGGGAAAACCTGGGCAAAACCATCTGAATTTTCGACTATTTCCTCTGCTTTCCTGTCAGGCACATCCAGAAATGACGTTGCAAGCATGATGTCCGACTTTAAGTTTACCTGCCTGGAAATCTCCTTTGCAATAGCAATATGATCTCCGGTAATCATTTTTACATTCACGCCCATCGACTGTGCAGTCCTGATGGTTTCTGCGGAATCTTCACGGGGAGGGTCGTAGAGAGCAATGAGCCCTGCAAAATGCCAGCTCCCATGAGCATCTGTTCTGCCAACCCCCAGTGCCCGGTACCCTCTGGAAGCAAATTCGTTAATGTATTCGTCAACCTGGGACCCGGGTGTAACTTTACTGTCCATGGTAACTTTACTGTTCAGGAGAGCCGAAATTGCCTGAGTTGCTCCCTTTGTTACCAGGAATCTGTTGCCAGCAGGGTCCTCTATTGTAGCCTCTGTCCTTTTTGAAACAGGGTCAAATGGTTTGAATGAAAGTATCCTGTACCTTTTGGCCAGCCCGGAAAAACCCTGCATGGTTTTTGCTCCGGCAAGAATTGCATCATCAATCGGGTCCCGGTCCTCTCCCCTTGAAGCCAGGCTGGCAAAAAGAAGCACATCATTTTCGGAAAAATCCTTGAAAGGGTTTATTTCAGTCAGAACAAGCTCGTTTTTAGTAATGGTTCCTGTCTTATCCGAACACAGGATGTCCATTCCGGCCATTTCCTCGACAGCAGCAAGTTTACTGACGATCGCTCCATCTCTGGCCAGGGTAATTGCGCCTACTGCCATGCTTACCGATAGAACTGCAGGCAGAGCTGCCGGGATTGCTGCTACAAGCAGGACAAGCGCAAACTGGAAAAATTCAAGCATGCTTTCGTGGCGGAAGAGCACCACAAGAAAAGTAAAGGCTACAAGCGCAAGGGCAAAAACAATAAGGTAATCCCCGATTTTGATGACAGCCTTCTGGAAGTGGCTCCGGGTTTTGGCTTCTTCTACCAGCCTTGCAGTTTTGCCAAAGAAGGTGTTCATGCCGGTTGCAACTACCAGTGCATCCATTTCCCCCTGCCGGATAACGGAACCTGAGTATGCAACATCGGGCACATGTTTTTCTACAGGGAGAGATTCTCCGGTTAATGCGGATTCATCTACCAGCAGGTAATCTCCGTCTATGAGTTTGACATCAGCAGGGAAAATATCCCCCAGCCGGAGGCGAATTACATCTCCGGGAACTATTTCACTGGCGGATACTTCAAGCCATTTGTTGTCACGGCGTACCCTTGCTTTCAAGGCCAGTTTCTGCTTCAATAATTCAATAGCATTATCGGCTTTGTGCTCCTGCCAGAAGCCCACCGTTACATTCAGCAGCAGCAGCGCAAGAATAATTGCAAAATCTTCCCACCGATGCAGGACTGCCGAAAGGACTGCTGCAACCTCGATCATCCAGGGAATAGGGCCCCAAAAATAGCCTAACAACTTGACAATAACACTGGTTTTCTTTTCCGTAATTTCATTGGGCCCATATTTTTGAAGCCGTTCTTTTGCCTCCGAATCAGTGAGCCCTCTTTCACTTGAAGAAAGTTTTTCCAGGAGTTCAGCTACAGATACTTCTTTTGCTTCATCCGTACTCATGATGTTTTGGTTCATCAAAATGGTCCCCACAAAACACTTTTACCCTCTTTTTCTTATTCGACCCTCTTTTCCCTATAAATCATATTTTCCCAATTAATCAATTATATCATTCTGCTATCTATAGCCTGCCACACAAAAAATTCAAAAAATAATAAAAGTAAGCAGGAGAGCTTGGGCCAGATGAACAGGATTTTCCCAGGAAAGGATTCGACCATCATAAAAAATAAGGTTTTTCAGTGCTGAGTGGGGCAGGGAAGCTCCATGTAGTCTTCACATAATGGGAGGTCCTTACCAGACTGCAGTGTTTTTAACTGTTTCTTTAACTGTCTCTTTTTTTCGAGAAACCTGTAATGCCCGAAACCGATAAGGAATATCGGATAAATGACCTCCCAGGTAAAACCGGAGATCAGAAAGCTCAGGGATACGAGCGAAAGTGCCGAAAAGACCCATTTCCTCCAGCCGACCTCGGTCTTCCAGTAGGCAACTATGATAAAGGCGTAGAGGAAGACAAAGTTCTGGTTTACGAGCAGGATCATGGCTGAAACCGGGATTTTGAAGAAATAACTTCCGATAATCAGGATAATGGACAAAACATATAACCCGACGAGGCCGGACACAGGAATGTCCCTCTTTGAAAGCTTTCCGAAAACTGCCGGGAAAATGCCTGTCCTGCCCCCCGCATAGAGCAGGCGGCTTGCCGTAAAATTCCAGGAACATGCATTTGCTGCAACAACTATCACCATCAGGCACACAAGGAAGTCTCCTCCTGGAGTGAAGAGGACAAGCCCCGAAAGCCCGGCAGCACCCCGAAGAGGGACGCCTGCAGCGCTGGCTCCTGAACTGATAAGGGCAAGAAGAATATAGACGGAGGTCACCAGGGCAAAACTCAGCCAGTAGAGTAGAGGCACGTTTTTCTCAGGTTCCTTAATTTCTCCCAGGGAGAAAGAGAGGTTCTCCCAGCCCAGAAAGGCCCAGAAAAGGAGAGCTGAAACCTTCCAGACATTGCTCAGGTCTATGTTTCCACTACCGTTTACGGCTTCTTTTGCAATCCCCACGCCTGAGCCGAAGAAGTCCAGGTTGAAGCCGATAAGCAGGCCCATAAGCAGGAAAAGCACAGCAAGGGCCATGTAATTGATAAGGGAAATAGCCCTCATTCCGGCAAGGTTTGAGAGGAGCATCAGGGTTACGAGGAGAACTGCAAAAAGGGCGACACCTGCTTCGGAGAGGGTAAAGAGCTGTCCCATATACTCGCTTCCGATAAGCGCAACAGCAGGAAGCCCGAAAAAGAAAGACCCACCTACAAGATATGAGACTGCATACCCACCCCAGGGACCCACAACTTCTTCGGCATAGCCTGCAAGGCCGGAAGTTGAAGGGAATTTCAAGCCAAGGCGGGCGCAGATCTGGATAAGAGGGACTGCGATAAGAGAAATGAGGAACCAGCTAAGGACTGTCTCATGGACACTGCCAGCATCAAGCGCCAGACCAGGTAGTGCCAGGATTCCTGTTCCTATGAGCATGCAGATTGCAAGCCCAAGCCCCCGCCTGAGGGTAATTGTTTTTCCAAGTTCAGTCATTTTTCCCCTTAAGTAGATCAGTAAATATATTTTGGAATATTTATTTATATGTAAGTGGTTTTTCCAGGTTATTTCTCCCCGATCTGCAGAATATTAAATGTCCGAAAATTTACAGCTCCGAAAATTTACATCTCTGAATGAGTCCGAGAAGCTGTTTTTTCCTCTTTATTGTTCTTTTTTGTTTTCCTCACAAACCCATAATACCCAAGTCCCGTAAGGGCAACGGAATAGAGAATCCTCCATGTAAACCCTGAAACCAGAAAGGAGAGAGACAGGAAGGAAAGCCCTGAATAGATCCAGCGCCTCCAGCCGGTTTCGGTTTTCCAGTAGGAGAGCAGGATAAAGCCGTAAAGAAAGAGAAAGTTCTGGTTTGTAAGCATGAGCAGGGAAGAAACCGGGACCTTAAACACATAAGTCCCCAGGAGCACCAGTACGAAAGCCGTATACATACTCAAGATGCTTGCCATAGGCTGTCCGTTTTTCGAAAGTTTTCCCAGGTAAGCCGGAAGCACTTTTTCTTTACCGGATGAGTAGACAAGGCGGCTTGAAGCAAAGTTCCAGCAGGTTACATTAGCTACGATGACTACTGCCATCAGCCAGATGAGCAGATTCCCTGTTGGTGTGAACTTTACGAGTTCCACGAGTCCGGATGCTCCGGAGAGAGAAACTCCGGCTGCATCAGCCCCTATACTTGTGATTGCCAGCATCAGGTAAATGAAGATTACCAGGACAAAACTGAGCCAGAAAACTCTCTGGACATTTTTTTCCGGGTTCTGGAGTTCTCCAATGCCAAAAGACATATTTTCCCAGCCCAGGAAAGCCCAGAAGAGAAGAGCAGAAATTTTCCAGACACTATAAGGGTCAAAAGCTTCAAAATTCATTTCCAGAATAGCGGATAAACCACTTCCAAGAGCCTGTATTGAAAACGCGAGCCCTGAAGAAAAGAAATTGAAGTTATAAAAGGTAAGGGCTGCAATCAGGAAAAGCAATACAGCCACGGCTGCGTAGTTGAAAAAAGAGACAAGTCTGACCCCGGCAACCGTTATAAGGGCCATGGCCGTGATGATGAGAAAAGCCAGCAAATGGGCTCCAAAATCAGGCAGGTCAAAGAGGTGCTGCAGGTATTCGCCGCCAATGAGGGCAACTGCCGGCTCTCCCAGAATAAAGGAGCCGCAGACAAGGGCTGTCACTGCATATCCTCCCCACTCTCCCACCGCTTCGCGGGCATAATGGAAAAGGCCCCCTGAACAGGGGAATTTCTTTCCGAGCCTTGCGCAGATCTGAATAAGAGGCATTGCTGCCAGAATAATCAGGAGCCAGCCGAAAACCACTTCCTGCACTGTCCCTACGTCCGCAACCAGCCCGGGCAGGCCCAGGAGCCCTGAACCTATAACCATAAGAATTGCAAGGACCACACCTCGCCCAAGAGTAACTGTTTTTTCAAGTTCGGTCATGATTTGTATCCTTTCTGTCACGGATAATTCATAGAAGTGAAGGGGAAGAAGCAGAGGATACACTTTAAAACCCTATAATGTTTGCGATTTTCACCTGTGCAAGTCAAATATTATCCCTTTGCAGGTTCATATGCAGCTTACTTCAAAAAAGGTGATAGATCCAGGGCACGAAAAGAATAAACATCTGTATATAATGGAAAGCTTTAAATCGAGAGGAAACAGAGCTTTGTTGAAGAACCCGGTTCCTTAAAAAAATATAACTATTCAGCCTACAAAAATCCTTTGATTGATATCGATTTTGATGAAATCTGCATATCTGATTACTAATTAAATATATTTGTAAAAACGCAATCAATAGCCAAAAATCAACTAAAATCAATTTTCTGAAATTTGCTATATGAATCTTATTAAATATGGCTATTGATGTTGTTTTTTCCAGGCTGAATAGTTACATAAAAATATTTAATTGTCTGGCTTTAATTTTGACCTATTAAATTCTACACAAATGTTGAATTTATTATTTTAGTAGCTTCTTAACAAAACCGAATATACTAAACGATGTCTTATGGTAAACCTTATTGTACACTGCTTTTTTTGGATTCTTTACAATTCCCGTTCCCTTTTTTCCATAAAATGGTACTACAGCCTTTTTTACTTTGCGTTTTAATTTGCCTGTAGTCCTTGCTTTAATAGACTTTTTCAAAGATGGTTTTCTGAAACCGAATTTCATAAACTTCCACACCATTTGATTTTTTTTCAGAAATAAAAATATAACACTAGTGTTGCGTCAGCAGTAAAATGTCGCATATAGTCGATTCCAGCTATTCAGAATCCTTTAATCCTTGAGGATTGACACGACACTAGTATATAACTGGTTTACTTCTTCTTAATCAGAATAAACACTGTCAATAGAATACACAAAGTACTGATACTCCCAGTCCAGGCAAAAATGGTGTTCCACACTTTGCATAGACTTCTCTCATCTGCGATACCTTGAGCATGTGCCATTCAGCTTTGTTTCCATTTACGGCATTAGCATTGGAATCAATGAATCTCATTTGGCATTTCTAGGTAATAGTGAATAGTTACAATTTAGTTTTTGGTTTCATCTTTTTCCAGGCAGATAAGATCTTCACAGTACGGGAGTTCCTTTTTCATCCAGTCGCAGAACTCCCGCCACTCATCAAGCTTGTGGTGGCGGCGCTGGAAGTAGATGTTCCGGAGTTCAGCGTAGTTGGTTATGACTGTCCTTTTCTGCATGTAAGCACTCGGAAGGTCCTGAATAAGTTCCCGAAAGATTGCTTTCCGGTATGCATTGTCCTCTTCACTGTCCCCCTCGCGGGACTTGTAAGCTTTGATAAGGTCATTGAGATGCCGGATCTGGGAGTTCCTGTAGTCCGTCATCGTATCAAAGGAAAAGTCGTGGGGAGCCAGGTCCCTGCTGGTCAGCTTATGCATTGTAGAGGTTGAATTCTTTTCCGTAAATTTGTATGTATCAAACTCTTTCCACCAGTAGAGGGGGGCTGTGAGGTCAAAGCAAACTGTAATGAACCTCAGAAACTTGCCGTGTTCGTTTCCTGCAAGGGTCAGGCGCTTGGCAAGGTTAAGGTCCTTTTCCCCGAGTTTGCAGTTCCCTGCCTGATCAGGCTCACTGCTGTCCATAAGATGCCAGGAATTCATGGGATTCCGCATTCCAAGAACCGCATAATAGATGTTGTATGTGCCGTGTAACTTCATTTCAATCATAAAAGCGCCTCTTAAACCCTGTTGTGGTAAATTAATTCTAAATCCGGTCTGGTAAATAGGTTGTAAACCTGCTTCTGGCTAATAACCTGCTTCTGGTTAATAACCTGCTTCTGGCTAATAAATAATAACTCATTTTAAATATTTGTTGCGCAGCATGCTTACTTTTCACTTTTACAGTTACTCGATTTATTCTTTGAAATATCCAGCAGGGAAACCTGAGAAATTCAGGCTGATTTAAAGGAAGTAAGCATTATTCCGAGGGGAAATTATTTAAGAAAAATAGTTACCCTCTTAACCCATGATTTATCCCTTCAAATACAATCTTTCTGCAAATTCCGGATTTTTCCATTTTACCATCAGTGGCAGATCTTCATATTTTCAGTACGATACCGTTAACTCAAATAAACTCGCAGTTTCATGCAGAGAACAGTCCGAACCATGTTATTAAATCAGGAAAAATCAGGAAATAAATATAAAACACTAAACTGAAAATGACTCCTACAGATCCCCTTTATCTTGGTATCCTCGTTCTCACAGGTGCTTTTACGGGCATTATCTCAGGTCTTCTGGGTGTGGGAGGAGGCTTTATTATGTCTCCTGTCCAGTACTGGCTTTTGCAGGAAACCGGAATGCAGCCAGACCTGGCTATAAGGGCAGCTCTCGGGACAAGCCTCTTCGTGATCTTAATAAACTCCATAATTGTTACCCTAAAATATCATAGAAAGCAAGCAGTGCTCTGGAAACAGGCTACGATTATGGGAGCCTCCGGATTAATTGCCAGTTTCGGGGGAGCAGCGGTAGCTTCTTACCTGCCTGCCTCTACGCTGAGTACAATTTTCGGGGTTGTGATCATACTGGGAGCTCTGAAAACTTATACCACGCCGGCTGTAAAGGAAAAGACTGAAATTAGCTCCAATCTTATATCTTATATTTTTGCCGGTATCTTTATAGGCTTTTTTTCAGGACTTCTTGGAATCGGAGGAGGGGTAATTGGAATTCCAATCATGCTGGTTTTTCTGCATTTTGATATGAGGAAAGCCATTGGAACCTCGGCTGCAATAATGATCTTTACCTCTTTTGGAGGATCGGTCGGATACATCATCAACGGCTGGGGGCAAACAGGGCTTCCTCCTTATTCTCTTGGATATATCAATCTCCTTAACTGGTTTTTACTTGTAGTTCCGGGATTTCTTGCAGCAAGAAAAGGAGCAGAAGTTGCCCATCTGGTAAACCCGGAGTATTTAAAACATCTTTTTGTACTTCTGATGATCTACGTAGGGCTAAAAATGATCGGAGTTATTTGAAAACAGAATAAACAGAACTGCTGATAGGGAATTTCATAAACTGTTAAAATAAAGAACTGTTAAAATAAAGAACTGTTAAAATGAAGAACTGTTAAAATAAAGAACTGTTAAAATAAAGAACTGTTAAAATGAAGAACTGTTAAAATTAAGGACTGTTATAAATAATAATCCGTCCTTTTCAGGCGCTTTCAATAGCTGTTACAGGATCAAGTTTTGCAGCTTTCCTTGCAGGGTAGATACCTGAGATTATATTGATTATGAAAGCAAAAAAAGAGGCATATACAAAATTAAGGGGCTTTACCTCAAGAGGAAGGGTCTGAAGCCCGAAATACATTTCCTGGGGGACTTCGATTTCATAGCTCTGCAGGGCAACAGTCACAATGTAACCAAGAACAGTGCCGAGCACCAGACCTATGGCTCCGAGGACCAATGACTGGAAAAGAAAGACAACCATTATGCTTTTTTGAGAAGCCCCCATCGCTTTCAGAATGCCGATTTCCCTGGTCCTCTGGGCAACGATGGTGATCAGGGTATTTGCAATCCCGAAACCGGCAATCCCGTAGATCAGGAGATAGAAGATATTTACAAAGACCATCTGGGTATCAAGGAGGCTGAGGATTTCGGCATTTGCTTCGCTCCAGCTTACGGCATCAAGCCCGGTTTCTCCCTCAATCGAAGCTGCAATAACCTCGGCCTGGTAAGGATCTACAACCCGGACTCCAATGGTACTCACAACTCCGGGTTCGTTAAAAAAGTCCTGCGCTGAATCCAGCCTTGTGTAGGCTGTTACCTCGTCCGCAGCAGTGCCGGTATGAATCAGACCTATAACCTTAAAAGAAGTTGTTTGCGAGCCCGGAAAAACGGCGTCAACCCTGTCTCCCACATGGACTTCAAGATTTTCCGCAAGCTTATCCCCGAGCAGAATCCCGTACCTTGTGTGAACAAGGGTCATGAGGTCCCCTTCTACAACATCCTCATTCACCCTCATAACATTCTCTTCAGCCACAGGGTCAACTCCCTGAAGAGAAACCCCTTCAGCGTTGTCCCTGTATTCAAGAGCCGCTTGGCCCAGGTATTTAGGGGATACGGCTATAACTCCTTCCTTTTCAGCAATTCGGGCAGATGCATGCCTATAAAGGTGGATGAACTCTTCCTCTTCATCTTGAGGATTGATAACAATATGTGGATTGTTTTCAATACTTGAGGTTACAAGTTCATCCTGAAAACCAGACAGCATTGCCATCATTACCGTGATCACAGCGACTGCCAGAGCAACAGCAAGTATGGCAAAAAGGGTCTGTCTTCTTCTGGATAATACCTGCCTCAAAGCGATTTTTAGCTCATACATCTGGATAAACTCCTGGATCCGACCAGATTATCTGAATTTTCAGGCAGCCTCAAACCTTCAAAGTATCAGGAAAGTTCAATTTGCTCAACATTTCAAAGCTTTGAGATATTTGAACTTCAAGGGATTCTAAATTGTTAGGATTTTCAGATCTTTAGACTTCTGTATTCACTTTTAGAGGGCTGATTATAAATCTGTTTCTGATACCGGAAAAAAGAGACGGAAAATACAATGAAAACTACTGAGAACACCTGTAATTAACTAATAGGTAGAAATGCAAACTGGCGGAAGCATCCTATAATGCATGGATTTAAAACCGGTTTCTGGGGTAAAGAGAAGTAATTTTCGAACAAGCAGGAGCATTTTCGCTTTTCCATTTCATCAAAAAGGGGGGACTCCAGCCGCTTTTCGACGCGGGACCGGAATGGAGGATAATGATATTCAGGCAGTACCGTAACAGTATTAACCGGTTTCTCATGAACTGCCAGAATTCAGAAACCATAAAAATACTAAAAAAATCAGGAATCAATGAAAAATAGAGCTAAGAGATTAATCAAGCTAAAAGATTAGGGACTAAGAGGACAACAGTTCAAAAAGTGAATAGAAAAGTTAAAAAATAAATAATAAAGTTAAAAAAGTTAATAAAAAAGGTTAGAGCTGCACGTAATGTGCAACTTCACCGAGATCTTCTTCGATTCTGAGGAGCTGGTTGTATTTTGCAGTCCTTTCGCCGCGTGCCGGAGCTCCGGTCTTGATCATTTCTGCTCCTATGGCAACTGCGAGATCTGAGATGGTGGTGTCTTCGGTTTCGGCAGAGCGGTGGCTTACGATTACGGTGTAGCCGTTTCTGGAAGCCATGCTGGCAGCATCAAAGGCTTCGGAGATTGAGCCAATCTGGTTGACTTTAAGGAGAAGGGCATTTGCTGCTCCCATATCCACGCCTTTTGAGAGCCTTTCGATGTTTGTGACAAAGAGGTCGTCACCTACAATGATCGTGTCCCAGAGTTCGTTGGTAAGGGCTTCAAAGTCCTCGAAGGCTTCCTCCTGGAAGGGGTCTTCGATAGAAAGGATGGGATATGAGTTTACAAGTTCTACATAGTAGTCAAGCAGTTCCGGAGCAGCCAGTTTCTTTCCATCAATTGCGTATAATTCATCTTCAAAAAACTCGGTTGCTGCCGCATCAAGCCCTATTGTAACCTCGGACTCAGTATAGCCTGCTTCTTCAATTGCCTGTACGAGGGCGTCAAGAGCTTCTGTAGATTCGCTCATTTTGGGAGCATACCCGCCTTCATAACCCACGTTAATAGAAGAGCGCCCGTATTTTTTCTCCAGAAACTTCCCCAGGGTCTGGTAGATCTCTGTCCCGATTTGCAGGGCCTCGTAGAAGGTGTCTGCGCCTTTGGGTTGAATCATGAACTCCTGGATTGCAAGCTCATTTCCTGCATGCTTGCCTCCGTTCAGGACATTCATTGTGGGTACCGGAAGGGTAAAAGCATTAGAACCGCCGAAGTAGCGGTAAAGGGGCATGTTAAGGGAGTCAGCTGCAGCCTTTGCAACCGCCATGGATACGCCAAGAATTGAGTTGGCTCCGAGGTTTGCTTTATTTTCGGTTTCGTCGAGCTGGATCATCAGCTCATCGATTTCCCGCTGGTTTCGCACATCAAGTCCAAGCAATTCCTTCTGGATAACGGTATTTACGTTCTTGACTGCAGTCTGGACTCCCTTTCCACCGTACCTATTGGGGTCTGCATCGCGCAGTTCAAGGGCTTCGTTCGTACCCGTGGAAGCTCCTGAAGGGACACTTGCTCTGCCAAATCCCTTCGGTGTAAACACATCAACTTCAATAGTGGGATTTCCCCTTGAGTCCAGGATCTCCCGAGCATGTATCTTTTGGATCTTATATTCTCCAGAATCCTGCTGTAAACCGATATACGACATCATTTCACCCTTTCTAAATCTCTGATCTATCTATAGATATATTCTGTTATTTGAACTTGACTTTTACTTAACTTAACCGTTACATGTCCGAATGGTATTTAACTGTTTATCCGGTTTGAATTAATCAATTTGCCTGAATTATACCCGTGTTTTTATAGAAGAGACTCCTCTATTTCACGCTTCCAGTATCCTGTTTATCTTAGAGCAGCAGTATTTAAGGAGTCCCGATTTTAAGGATTTACTCTTTCTTCTTTTAGAGAGAATCTCCCCCTCTTAAAGAATTGAAGGTATCCCTGCGCTCAAAACAGGGTATTTCATTTATCAGAATGGCTAATTTCCAACTTTCAGGAACTTCAATATTCTATATGGCAAAACCTATTCCCTTGTTTCTGGAAAACCTATTTTCTACTTAAAGGATGTTTAATTTCTGCAAACACTTGTTTAAAGGTTTTGGTTATAATAACTGTGTGTATTTTTTTCTTTAGATGAATTCCCACCGTCTTTTATATAAATACTCCAGAAAAAAACCCTTACTAGGGTTAGATGCCTTTTTTACTTACTGACAATACCCTATTTATTTAAAAACTAATTTTATCTACATAAAATATATAAACCTGAAAGTATTATTCATTCTCGATGACCGACGATTCTCCAGTTAATTTAACCGAAAAAGAGTATTCAATTATTGATAATCTCCAGAGCCTGGGACTCCCGAGGACAGAGGCCACTGCAATCGTGTGCTTAAAAGACTGCAGGGAACTCAGATCTCTTCATATCGAACTTGTTTCCGGGCTCAGGCAGCCGGAAGTGAGTGTAGCTATGCGCCCTCTAAGGGATAGGGGCTGGGTGGATGAAAGGTCCGAAAAGAAGAATAAAGGAAAAGGCAGACCTGTGAAGTACTACCAGTTAACAGTACCGTTCCCGCAGATAGTCCAGATTCTCGAAGAGGAATTTTTAAAATATAACAACGAGAAAATGATCGCGCTCAAAAGGCTAAGGGAACTGGAAATTATACTGCAAAATTAAGTTCACAAAAATTAAGTTCACATCAATTAAGTTCACATCAATTAAGTTCACATCAATTAAGTTCACAAAAATTAAGTTCACAAAAAATAAATTTACAAAAAATAAATTTACAAAAAATAAATTTACAAAAAATAAATGTAAGGAAATCTGCCAGATCTGATTTTCCATAAATCGTATTCAGCTTTAATTACTCCAATTGTCGAGCCCTTTTAATGCTTACTTTATTCAATGTGTCATTCCTGATCAGGGACATGCACAAAGCTCACAGGAGCAAAGCCCTGCTCTGCATCCATTATCCTTCTGGCAGAAATTCCTTCCAACTCGAAAATGAATACCTCAACAACCATAAAAACTTCACTTTCACCTCTCAGGCACCCCAGTTTAATGCTATCTCCCCTGGCTGTTCCTGCATGAAGGTGTATTTTGGGCTTTCCGTTTTCCTGGAATATATCTCCGATCCCGAGAATCTCATGGGCATCATTAAAGCCAGACCAGACAGGTTCCGGAGGCCTTCTGTTTTCTTTCGGGCCTGTAACGAGCTTTCCTTTCCTCAGCGCGCCAAGCAGCATAAACACAGCTGATTCGATCTTCTCCATTTCTGCAAGTTTAATAAGTTCCAGGAGAAGGTCATCCCCGTGGTCAACCCTGACAGTAAAGACCCTGCCTATCCTTCCTTTTGAGTACTCTATTATTTCCACCTCACTGATCCGTTATTTTTCCGTCTACAATTCTGATAATCCTATCGGCTTTTCCGGCCAGTTCCTCATTATGGGTTACTACAATAAAGGTCTGGTTATATTCCTTGTTCAGTTTGCGGAGCAGTTCATAGATAAGATCTCCTGCTTTAGTATCCAGGTTGCCTGTAGGCTCATCCCCAAGTACGATTGCCGGAGAACAACTAAGAGCCCGGGCTACCGCAACCCTCTGGTTCTGCCCTCCTGAGAGTTCTCCTGGCCTGTGGTCCATCCTGTCTTCAAGCCCGACCTCTGTCAGAAGTTTTTCGGCAATATCCTTTGCTTCGTCCTTGCTCTTTCCCGCAATCAAGAGCGGCATCATTACGTTTTCCAGAGCAGTGAAATCAGGAAGCAGGTGGTGATACTGGAAGACAAAACCGAGCATCCTGTTTCTCATCCCGGAACGCTCCTTATCAGACATTTTTGTCACGTCATTGCCATCTATCAGGAGGGTCCCTGAACTGGGTGTGTCGAGCAGACCTATGAGATGCATAAGTGTGCTTTTACCTGAACCAGAAGGCCCTACAATTGCAACAAATTCCCCTTTTTTAATATTCAGATTTGCATTGTCGAGCGCGCGGAACTCCACACCGTTTTTATAAACTTTGGTCAGGTTCTTAAGCTCTATAATTGGGCTTCCGTCTGTCATGCTTTTCCTGTATTTTCATAATTTTTATGTTAAAAATAGAGGGCTTCTTAAGTAAAGAGGTTTTGGGCAGAGGGGCAAAAGCCGGGAATAAGGAGAAGCTCTGGAATCCAAAAAGGCTGATCGAGCCCGATAAGATTCCCGCAAAGTATCAGAGACTCCAGATAAACTGAGAATTCACAATACAGTTTCAAATTTTTACCGAACGATCATTTCGGCATCTTTATTCCTGATCCCGTCTTTATTCCTGACCCCATCTTTATTCCTGATCCCGTCTTTACTGCAAGATTAACTATTTTATGAAGGATTAATCAATATTCATGATTAACAGCTTATCAGATCCCATCAGCTTAAGGGGAGGAAGAACATGGAATTGAAATACGTCCCCACAACCTGTCCCTACTGCGGAACAGGATGTGGCTTTAACCTTGTGGTAAAGGACAAAAGGATTGCAGGCATCGAGCCCTGGCACCGGGCTCCTGTCAATTCGGGGAAGCTTTGCCAGAAGGGCAGGTATGCCCACGAGTTCATCCACAGCAAGGACCGGCTTGTAAAGCCGCTGGTCAGGAAAAACGGACAGCTTGCGGAAGCGAGCTGGGAAGAAGCTCTGACCCTGGTTGCAGGGAAGTTCACTACTTTTTTCCCTGAGGAAATTGCCTGTCTCTCTTCAGCAAAGACCTCAAACGAGGACAACTACCTTATGCAGAAATTTGCCCGGGTTGTCCTTAAGACTTCCAACGTTGACCACTGTGCAAGACTCTGCCACTCCTCTACAGTCGCTGGCCTTGCTGCAGTTTTCGGTTCTGGAGCCATGACGAATTCAATTGCGGACCTGGAAGAGTCGAAATGCATCTTCATTATCGGGAGCAATACCTTAGAGCAGCACCCCCTTATAGGCAGGAGGGTAATTCTTGCAAAGAAGAAGGGGGCTAAAATAATCTATGCGGACCCCCGCTTCACACCCACGGCAAAACAGGCAGACCTCTACCTTTCCATGTACTCGGGAACAGACGTGGCCCTCCTGAACGGGCTCATGCACCACGTCATAGCAAACGGCTGGGAAGATTCGGCATTCATTGCGAAAAGGACAAAAAATTTTGAAGCAATGAAAACCGTTGTCATGCAGGAGGCTTATTCCCTGCCGAAGGTCTCGAAAATCACAGGAGTGCCTGAGGAAGACTTAAAAACCGCAGCTGAGTGGATCGCTCATTCAAAGCCTTCTGCCCTTCTCTACTCCATGGGCATCACCCAGCATACGGTGGGGGTAGACAACGTGAAGTCCACGGCAAACCTGATGCTGCTGACCGGAAACCTTGGGGTTCCCGGAGGAGGGGTCAACCCCCTGCGGGGGCAGAACAATGTACAGGGCGCCTGCGACATGGGTTGCCTGCCGGACGTATATCCAGGGTACCGGAAGGTTTCAGGTCCTGAAGTCCGCAGGACGATGGAATCTATCTGGGGCGCCGGAGGACTTCCTGAAAAAGCGGGAATCACGGTCACAGAGCTGATAGAAGAGCTTGCTGAAGGGACATCGCCTGTGAGGTGCATGTACGTTATGGGAGAAAATTTCATGCTCTCGGACCCGGACCTGAACAGGGTCAGAAAAGCCCTGGAACACCTGGACTTTCTGGTCGTACAGGACATTTTCCTGAGCGAGACTGCAAAGTTTGCTGACGTCGTCCTGCCTGCAGCCTGTTATGCAGAAAAAAACGGGACCCAGACCAACACCGAGCGCCGTGTCCAGCGGCTCCGAAAAGCCCTTGACCCGCCGGGAGAAGCTAAAGCAGACTGGCGCATTATCTGCGAACTTGCCGGGAGTATGGGGTACAGGCCGCAGTTTTCCTACCTGAATGAAGCTGAGGTTTTTGAGGAAATTGCAAAGGTTGTTCCCCAGTATGGGGGCATGAGCTACGAGCGCCTTGAAAACCCTGACTCTCTCCAGTGGCCCTGTCCGGACAGGTCCCATCCAGGAACGCCCATCCTGCATACCGAAAAATTTGCCACCCCGGACGGGCTGGGGGAGTTTTCCGCCGTGGAATGGAAGCCTCCTGCCGAAGTCCCGGATACGGAATATCCCCTCATCCTTACCACAGGAAGAAATATCTGGCACTGGCACACCGGGACCATGACCCGCAGGTCAGAAACCCTGGACTCCGAAGTCAGGACCGGCTGGGTGGAGCTTCACCCGAAGGATGCGGAAAAACTTGGAGTCAGTAACCGGGAAAAAGTCCGCGTACTTTCCCGGAGGGGGAAAATCGAAATCCCTGCAATGGTTACGGAAGACATAAAACCTGGGGTTGTTTTCATCCCCTTCCATTTTAAGGAATGTGCGGCCAACCTGCTGACCAGCGGAGCCCTTGACCCCGTGGCAAAGATTCCGGAGTACAAGGCCTGTGCGGTCAGGGTAGAGAAAATAAAGCCAGTAGAACAGGTGGAACCAGTAGAACAGGTAGAGCAAGTAGAACAAGTAGAACAGGTAGAGCAAGTAGAAACGGCGGAGGGAAAACTTTGAAACCTTTGAAAGGAGACAAGTTTTATGTCCGGGCCTGTGGCCGGGAGTTTCTGGAAAAAGGCGAGTCTGGGGGTGCGGTATCAGCCCTTTTGAAGTTCGCCCTGGAAAGCGGAAGCGTGGACGCAGTACTTGGGGTAAGGAAAGGTGCAGACCTCTACGACGCTGTTCCGGTGCTGATCACAGACCCGGCGGAAATTTCGGACATTTCGGGCTCCCTGCACTGTGGGACTCTTCTTCTCTCCAGGCTTTTCAGCAGTTACCTGGGTGGGGCAAAGGACCTGAAGGTTGCAGCTGCCCTGAAAGGCTGCGATGTAATGGGGCTTTACGAGCTTGCAAAGCGGGGAGAGGTCAGGCTGGAAAATATCCTCATGCTGGGGTTGAACTGCGGAGGTTCGGTCAGTCCGGAAATGGCAAGGAAAATGGCTGCAGAAAAGTTTGCATTGGACCCTGATTCGGTTGAAAAGGAAAGGATTTCAAAGGGGAAGTTCATCTTCAGGACTCCTGAAGGGGAATTTTCAGTGCCCATGGACGAACTTGAAGAGGAAGGCTATGGGCGCAGGAGTAACTGCAGGCGTTGCAAGCTGAAAATCCCGAGACAGGCTGACCTTGCCTGTGGGGAATGGGGCGTTATTGGCACGGAAGCAACTTTTGTTGAGGTCTGCAGCGCAAAAGGTGCAGAGCTGCTTGAAAAAGCTGAAGCCTCAGGAGCTATCAAAGCCTCTTCACCCGTTCCGAAAGGGCTGGAGGTCCGGGGTAAAATAGAGCGGTCGATGCTGAACCTGGCTGAGGAATGGAGGGAAAAAGACTTCCGGGCGCTGGGAGAGGGGAAGGCTCGCCTGAAACAGCTAATAAATGAAACTTCCCGCTGCATCAAGTGCTACACCTGCATTGAAGTCTGCCCTGCCCTCCCCCATGCAAAACCCTCCGATTTTACAGTAGACGCTTCCGGAAAGGTCCCTCCCGCTTTTGCGTTCCACACGCTTCGCTATTCCCTTGTTGCGGATTCCTGCATCAACTGCGGGCAGTGCGAGGAACTCTGTCCAATGGACATCCCCAATGCGCTTTTCATGCATTCCTTTGCTGTGGAGCTTCAGGAACTCTACGGGTACAGGGCAGGGGAGGACCTCTCCCTTCCGACGGTTGCACCTCTGGAAGCTTTCTTTCACGAAAAGGGACAGAATAAATCAGGCAAGCGGTGAGGGGAGGGAATCTTCAGGGACTTCTTCTGCGTCCCTGGCCTGGCTCACAAGATAAGCCGCTGTCAGGATGAGGACACAGCCCAGAAAAGTTGAGATATAGAGAGGGTTTCTCAGGACTGCAGTGTCAAAGAAAATTCCCGATACAGGTTCTAGCAGGGCAAGAATGCTGCCTGTCTGCGCCCTTATGCCCGAAATTCCTTTGAGGTAGAGGATGGCTGCAAGTGTAATGGTCAAACCGAAGAGAAGCAGAGTACCGAAGTTTCTAAAGTAGACAGGGATGGGAGTTGAAAGGGCAGACGGCAGCATAAAGAGAAGGCTTATTCCGGTCAGCCAGAAAGTCTGGGATATCCCTGTATAGTCATGCCTAAGGTAGCGGATCGTTATTATGGTGGTGCCAAAGGAGAGCCCTGAAAGCAGGCCGAATAACAGGCCTTTCATAAAATCGGACCCTGTACTCAGGCTTGCCAGGACCTCTCCGGGACGGGTAATAAATAATACCCCTGCAACTGAAAGAAAAAGAGGCAGTAGGCTTTTGCTGTTATTTTTTTCTCCAAGGATTGAAGGAGCAAGCAGATTGACATATACAGGAGCAGTATAAAGGAGCAGGACAGCAACGGAAATTCCGCTGTACCTTATAGCCGAGAAATAGCATATGCCTGTTATCGCATTCAGAAAACCCAGCAGCAGAAGATATTTTTTGTTCCTGCCGGGCCTGAGCTGTTCAAGGCTTCCGCTCATCAGCAGATAAAAGAAAATCATGCATAACCCGAAAAAGAGCCTGCAGAAGAGAATAGACCCTACGGACATGTCCTGGACCCTGTCCAGAAAAACTCCTATAGTGCCATAAATGATACTGCCTGTTATGACCTCGGAGTACGGCTTGAAAGAGTTTCCCTGAACTGGCATATTCGAGAATTAAAAGACTGCAGATATATATTTTTTGGAAAAGGAAAAAACTGGTAGAAATCTGTATGGTAGAAATCTGTATGGTAGAAATCTGTATGGTAAAAATCTGTATGGTAGAAATCTGTATGGAAGAAATCCGTATGGAAGAAATCCGTAATTATAAAAAAGAAAACAGGGTACTTATTTACCCTGTACCCTTAAAAGTTCTTTTTTCCAGAAGGGTATCTTTTTGCTTAATCCCATCTTTTCCCCGAAAATCAACTTCTTCAGGAAAACAGAGTTATCCAGGCTTACTACGACTGCTGCTGCAAGGATAAAGAAGGAACCTATAAGCATCCCGCTGTGAACAGGGCTTCCCAGAACGGTGTGATCAAAAAAGATACAGGAAACCGGCTCAAGAAGGGTGAGGACGCTGCCTGTAATGGCGCTTACGCCCGCAACGCCTCTTATATAGAACACTGCACCTACACCGGTGATGAGGAAGCCGAAAAGCATGAGGACGGGAAGGTTTGCAGCGAGTACCTGTCCTGGAAGGGAGATTGCAAAAGGAGAGAGGAAGACCAGACTGATTACACTCTGCCAGACAAGCTGGGTAAGGCCGTTGTACTCGTCCCTGAGGAAGCGGACAGATATTATGACTCCACTGCTGAAGAGCCCTCCTACGAGCCCGAAGATTACTCCTTTAAGATAGTTGCTTCCAAATTCAAGTTGTTCAAAACCGCCTTCGGGCCTTGTTACGTAGAAGACGCCTATCAGACCCAGGAAAAGAGCAAGAATAGTTTTTCCAGTATTCTTTTCACCTAGAAGAACGGGTGCAAGGAAAGTCAGGTATATAGGATCAGTATACAGGAGAAGGACAGCAGAAGAAGCTCCCAGGTACCGAATTGCAGAATAGTAGGAAAACATCTGCGAAACGTATAGAATTCCCAGAAGAAGGAGGTACTTTTTCTTCCTTTTCAACGAGAGCTGACCGAGGTTTCCGGTAATTGCAAGATAACACAGTATGGCTGAAAGCCCGAAAAGGACCCTGTAGAAAATAATCGAACCTACAGACATATCCTTGAGCCATTCCATGAAAATTCCGACGGTACCATATATAACACACGCAGTGAGCAGTTCAAGGTGGTGTTTGGAGGCAGCAGTCACAGAAACAGTCATATATATTCTGGAGGGACGAATGTATATATATTTTTAGTGAGATAACTATAATTCTGGTAATATAATACTTACTAAAAAAATTAAAGAACTTATTACAAAGGGTATTTTTATTCTGCAGTGGGAGGCCAATACTCCAAAATTACCCTGCCAGAGACAGTTCAGTTTCCGGAATTAGTTTCCTGACTTTTTCAAGTTGAGAACCACATGCTGTCTGCTTCCGGTCCTGTAGATTGTAAGCCCCTTTAATCCCTGCTTCCAGGCGTAAATCAGAGCTTTCTCAATATCTTCCTTTTTGGCATCTGCAGGCATGTTGATGGTCTTTGAGATTCCTGCATGGCAGTGGCGCTGAAAGGCCGCCTGTACATCAATATGAGTCTTCCAGCTAATATCAAGGGCTGACCTGAAGAGCCTTTTTTCATCTTCGTTCACTATTTTCGGGTCTTTTATGTCCTGCAGGGTGCCATGCGTATAGACATACTCAAGGAGCCGGAGGTAATCAGGTTCCGAAAGTTCTGGCTTAAAATGTGCCTCAAAGAGGGGGTGAACAAGCAGGAATTCTTTTCCCACTGTACGGGTCCGCCTGTAAACCCAGCTGAAAACAGGTTCAATCCCTGCAGAACAGTTTGCAAGAATACTGATAGTTCCGGTCGGGGCAATTGCAGTCAATGCGGCGTTTCTCATTGGAAGTTCCCAGGCGGAGTTTTCATGTTCCGGAAAAGGTTCTTTTTCTGCCGCAAGTTTTCTTGATTCCCGGACTGCAGCCCGGCTAATCTGCTCCATAAGCTTTTCTGCAAGCTCGAGAGCTTCTGTTGAGTCATAGGGCAGCCCCAGTTTCAAAAGCATATCATGAAATCCCATAACTCCTAGTCCAATTTTCCTTGTCTTTCTGGTTGCTTCCCCAATCTCCGGGACAGGGTACACATTTATGTCAATTTCATTATCAAGGAAACGGACAGCTTTTCCGGCGGTTTCCCTCAGAGAATCCCAGTTGATTTTTCCGTCCACAACAAAAAGGGAAAGGTTAATGCTGCCCAGGTTGCAAGACTCATAGGGCAGGAGAGGCTCTTCTCCGCAGGGGTTTGTGGCAGTGATGTTCCCAAGTTTCGGGGTGAAGTTATCCCTGTTTATACGGTCATAGAAGAGAACGCCCGGTTCCCCGTTCCTCCAGACCCCATCAACGATTTCGGAGAATATGGTCCCAACCGTTGCACCTGTCCGGGGGTTCCAGACCTCTTCAGTGCTGCCTGCTTCAACAAGCTTGATAAAAGCATCAGGGACCATTACTGACAGGTTGAAATTCCTGAAGTTCCCTTCAACGTGCTTGGCCCTGATGAAAGGTATGAGGTCGTCATGGGAAACGTCCAGGATTCCTATATTTGCGCCTCTGCGCCTGCCAAACTGCTTGATGACTTCCGTTGCCTCGTTGAAGAGCTTCATGAAAGAAAGCGGACCGCTGGCAACCCCGTCAACGCAAAGGGCCTGAGACCCTTTTGGCCTCACCTTTGAGAAGTCAAACCCGGTCCCTCCTCCGGTCTTCTGGATAAGGGCTGCGGTTTTGAGAGCATCAAAAATTTCCTCGACACTGTCCTCCACAGGGACTACAAAACATGCGGCTAGCTGGCCCAGTTCCGTACCTGCGTTCATAAGCGTGGGAGAACTCGGAAGAAAGATTTTACGGATCATAAGGTCTTTGAATTCCAGATATTCTTCTTCACCCGTTGCAATTGCTTTTGCCACCCTTTCACAGATGTCCTCCCAGCCTTTCTCCCCTTCGCGCAGGTACCTGGCCTTAAGAGCTTCGGCAACCAGAGCATCCCATCCTTCCTCAGTATCCAGCACCTAAATCGTTTCTCCCGTGAATCTCCATCAGGTTTCCGTAAGCAGGTTTCGGTGTTTTTCGCTAAAAAGAAATAGTATTCCATAATTATACGGGATTTTTTATCATTTTATCCGAAAACTCGGTTAGAAAGCGTGATAAGAATGGCTGATGAGAAAACATAATCAGAACAAATAGTTAGAATCCATAATTCTAAACATGGTTCGAACAAATAGTTAGAAATGTAATCCTAAAAAGAATTTGAACAAATAAGTAGAATCCATGATCCTAAAAAATCATCCCGAATCCTAAAACGTAATCCTAAATTCTAAAACGTAATCCAAAATCCTTAAACGTAATCTAAAATCCTAAAACGTAATCAGAAATCCTAAAACGTAATCAGAAATCCTAAAACGTAATCAGAAATCCTAAAATCTGAGGATGCAAAACTGAAATCGTCATAGGCCGTTACGGAAATTGATTCCTCACGGAAAAAAAATAAAAAAGTAACTATTCAGCCTACAAAAATCAGTTGATTGATATCGATTTTGATGAAACCGATATATCTGATTATTCACCATGATAATTGAAAAACCGTAATCAATAGCCAACAATCAAATAAAATCATTTTTCAGAAATTTGCCTATTGAATCTTACTAAATATGGCTATTGATGTTGTTTTCCCCAGGCTGAATAGTTACATAAAAAATAAATAATAAGGGTTGACCTGAAGATAGAAAAGTCTTCAGACCAGTTCAGCCTTCACGATTTTCACTTCGGTTTTCGGGCGGTCCTGACGGTCGACCTTTACCTTCCCCATGGCTTCGACAACATCCATGCCTTCTACAACCTTTCCGAAAACTGGATGATTTCTGTCAAGGTGGGTGTTATTTACAAGGTTAATGAAGAACTGGCTTCCGCCTGTGTTCGGGCCGGCATTTGCCATTGAAATCGTGCCCTTGTCGTTCCGGTTGTGTTTCGTAAACTCGTCCGGGATCTCATAGCCGGGCCCACCCATGCCTGTTCCTGTCGGGTCTCCGCCCTGGATCATGAATTTGTCAATTATCCTGTGGAAAATCACGCCGTCATAGAAGCCCTTGTCCACAAGTTTTGCAAAGTTTCCTGCCGTAATCGGCATGTCTTCAAACAGTTCAAGAGTGATATCACCCATAGTGGTGTGCAAAACCACTTTCTTTCCCTTCCATACAGCCATTTCTGTTCCTCTTCCGGTTTTTTAACCTGATTTAACCTTATTTTTATGTGTGCCTGTCTTTTTGTTGGCTTTTTGTGCATTGTATGCTCGCCTTACATGTAAATGCTTCGCCAGCAGAGTTGCGGCTCTGCAGTACGCTGTCCTTTTCGCTGCGCTCAAGAGGACTTACTTTACAAAGCTACAGCCTTTCATTTTCTTTTAGTTGCATTGTGCGGTCAATAGTTCTCAGTCCTTTTCGTTCTTCTCAGGTAGGAGAGAGTTCAGGACTTCGGGCATTTTAGGAGGCAAAAGTCAATGAGGCAAAGTGTCTTAATTACTAATTATTGTTCTTGATTTGACATGCCCGAGTGCTCTATTGATTACGTATTTGAGGAAAATAGTTGAAAAGAAGAGTTTAAAGCCCGATAAAGACTATTCAAGTTGTATTAGTATTGCCACAAAATTATAATTTTGTTGTTTGCAAATATATAAAGTTATTGAATGAGATTGGAGGCTTTTATTTTCTTAGGGTGCAACTTGATACTTTATTTTCTGAACTTTCAGTAGACCGTGGTTTAAATTTTAGGAAACATGAAAAAATTTGTATAAACTCTTCATTATATTGTCTTTTGCGGGCTCTCTACTTACTTGATTATTTTATATAAATACTTACGTTTTTATAGGCAGCTTAGTTTATTTTTTAATAGGGAAGAAAATACATTACGTTCCATTAAGTTCCGTTAAATTCCGGAAAGTTCCGTTAAATTCCGGAAAGTTCCGGAAAGTTCCGGAAAGTTCCAATAAACGATAGTGGGGAAAGTTGTTATGGACAGACACCAGGTTTTTTGCCTGTGGATAGCCGCAGGACTCTTCGTTACTTTATCTGTACTTCCGGCTTCAGCAGAAACAACTTTTGAAGCTGGGAAAATTCTCGGAAATGAAAAAGAGGAACTAAATTTAACAGAATACTCAACGACTTCAGATAACGAAACTGAAGTCGTTGAACAGGAATTGAGTCTGAGTCTCCGTTTTCTCGGATCCATGCTTCGCTTGCTTGACCTCAACCTGAACCTTATAAACGAAACCCTCAATGACCACTCTGCAGAATATCCTTTCCTGCAATCCACAATAGAGGGAACGTCCACAGGGATAGACGCGGTGGGCTCAACGATTATTTATGTGGAAGATCCCACTAACATGAGTAAAGCAAATTCCACTATGCATACCTTCGACGATGCTATTGCGGACCTGAACGCAAGCCTTGTATATCCGCAGGATATGCTCGATGCTGCAAATGCGACCCTCGGACAGCCTGAAAACACAACTCCGATCCTTGAAGATCTGTTCCGGGTGACAAAGGCAATGGTTTCGACTTATGACAACATCTGAGACTGAACCGGGAAGATGGGACCTTTGAGATATTAAGGATTTTTGTGATCAGTTTAAGGATTTTTGTGATCAGTTCCCGGTTTTTTTATTTTTACTTTTAAAAAGCTAAAGCCTTTAATTTTCTTTTAGTTGCATTATGCATTCAAAAGTTTTCAGTCTTTTCACATTTCTCAGGTCGGAGATAGCCCGGGACTTCGGGCATTTCTTGAGGCAAACGATAGGGAAATAAAAATGTTTTAATTCTTGATTACTGTCCTCTATCTAAGATGCCCGAACTATCTAATGATTGCGTATTTGAGGTCATTAATTGAAAAGGATTGTTTAAAGTCCGATAAAGACTATTCAAGTTTTATTAAAATATCTAGATAATTATAATTAAATAGATCGCGGATATATAAAGTTATTGAGCGAGATTGGGGGCTTTTCTTTTCTTACGGTATAACTTACAAATTTATTTTCAAGACATTCATTCTACAGTAGTTTAAATTTTATAAGATATGAAAAAATTTATACAAACTCTGCACTATATTGTCCTTTTATATGACATTTACTTCCAAGATAATTTTATATAAGTCAGTATGTTTTTATAGGCAGTTTAGTATCCTTTTGAATAAGGCTGAAAATATGACAAGTGCCGTTAAGTACTGTTAATTTCTGTTAATTTCTGTTAATTTCTGTTAAGTACCGTTAAATTCCGATCTACAACAGGGGGAAAATTGTTATAAACAGATTTCAGGTTTTTTGCTTGTGGATAGCAGCAGGACTCTTCATAACTCTATCTGTGCTTCCAGTTTCAGCAGAAATAAATTTTGACACTGGAACGATTCTTAAAAATGAATACGCGAAAATAAATCCGATAGATAACTCTACGTCTTCATATAACGAAACTGAAGTCGTTGAACAGGAGCTGAGCCTGAGCCTCCGGTTTCTCGCATCCATGCTTCACCTTCTTGACCTCAACCTGGATCATATAAATGAAACTCTCAACGAACACTCTGCAGAATATCCTTTCCTGCAGTCCACAATAGAGGAAGTTTCTACAGGCCTGGAAGCAGTGAACTCGGCGATTGTTGTCATGGAAACAAGTCCTGAGAACATGAGTAAGGCAAATTTTACTCTGAATACCTTCGATAGTGCTGTTTCAGATCTGAATGAAAGCCTCGTATATCCGCAGGATATGCTTGATGCTGCAAATGCGACCCTGGGGCAATCTGAAGACACAACACCGCTACTTGGAGATCTGTTCGAAGTGACAAAGGCGATGGTTACGACTTATGATAATATTTGAGACTTACTTCCGAAGAAGAGACCTGTGAAATTTTAAGGGTTTTTGTGATCCCGAATTGCGCCTCGCCCGAATTGCGCCTCGGGAGTACGCTGTCCTTTTCGCTGCGCTCAAGAGGACCAATTTATGGGTACAGAGATTTCCGTACTTTCCGCGGTTTCCGTGGTTAGTGAGATATTATTCAGGGGGACCTGAATAACTTCCTCCCGTTTTTATTCCAGAAATCCGGTGCGGCTTGAGTCCAATGGCTTTTCGCGAAAAAATGAAAACTTCAACCGCACTTCCTTAAAAATAAATATAATAATTATACTGATTGTTTTAATGCTTGCGAGAAGAGCTTTAAAGGAGAGTTTTAAAGAAGAGCTTCAATCTTGAAAAGGTAAAACGGAATCGCAAGCTTTTTACTGGATTATTAATAAGAGATTGTCATATTATTCAATTCCAATTCGATTCTAACCACTCCATTTCACATGCAGAATTTTAGGACACAGTGTTCATTCTCACCAGAACAGGACCGAAAAACATGCCTTTAACCCTTAACGAATTAAACACTCACCTTTTCAAAGCCGCAGACATCCTGCGAGGCTCAATTGACAGTTCCGAGTACAAGCACTACATTTTTGGAATGCTTTTCCTAAAAAGGCTCTCTGACCAGTTTGAGGAAAACGTCAGTCGGATTACGGAAGAACTTGTAAAAGACGGCATGCCTGAAGCAAAGGCAAAAGAGATTGCCCTATCCGACCCGATAGAGCACGGAGGAAGCTTTTTTGTCCCTCCCCGCGCCCGCTGGTCCGAACTTGAAAAGAAGTCATCGGACATAGGAGAGGCTATAAACAAAGCCTTTGAAGCCCTGGAACACGAAAACAGCTCCCTTGAAGGCGTGCTGATTGCTATTGATTTTAACGACAAGGAGCGCATATCCGACGCCGTCCTCCAGAAGCTTATCACCCATTTCGGGAAATACAACCTGGCAAACCATTCCCTTGAAAATAAGGACATGCTGGGCAGGTCCTACGAATACCTGATCAAACACTTTGCAGACGATGCCGGAAAGAAAGGCGGGGAATTCTACACCCCCGAAGAAGTGGTCAGGCTCCTTGTAAAGCTGATCAAGCCCGCCGAGGATATGCGCATCTGCGACCCCACATGCGGCTCAGGCGGCATGCTTATCGAATGCATCCACTATTTGCAGGAACACGGCAAAAACCAGGACAAAATCTCCCTTTTCGGGCAGGAAAAAAACCTCAACACCTGGGCCATCTGCAAGATGAACATGCTCCTGCACGATATTCTTGAGGCAAAGATTGAGAAAGGCGACACGATGGCCGATCCCAAGCTGCTGGACAACGGCGAACTGATGGTTTTCGACCGCGTTTTAGCCAACCCGATGTGGAACCAGAAAGAATGGTCCCGTGACTGGCTCGCCAAAGGAGACCCCTATTCCCGCGTGAAATATGCGCTCCCGTCCGCCTCTTCAGCCGATTGGATGTGGATTCAGCACATGACTGCAACCCTGAACTCGTCGGGCGTGCTTGGAATTGTGCTTGACAACGGTGTCCTCTTCCGCGGCGGGCAGGAGAAAGTCTCCCGCCAGGGCTATGTTGACGATGACCAGATCGAAGCTGTCCTAGCCCTCCCCCAGAACCTATTCTATAACACAGGCAGCCCGGGCACGATTTTAATTTTCAACAAAAACAAACGCCCCGAAAGAAAAGGCAAAATCCTTTTCATCGACGCCTCTTCCGAATATGAAGAAGGAAAAGCCCAGAACTTCCTGCGGGACAACAATGTTGAGAAGATCGTCTCGGCTTTCGACGGCTTTGCAGATATTGAAAAGTTCTGTGCAGTTGTCGGGAAAGAAAGCATTGTCGAAAATGATTACAACCTGAACGTTTCCCTCTATGTGGACACCTCAGAAGCCGAACCTGAAATTGACGTGGCAGCGGTCAACGAAGAGTTAAAAGAGCTTATCAGGCAGAGGGATGTGTCTTACAGCGAAATGCAGGCTTATTTGAAGGACCTCGGGTACGAGGAATGAAGAGGAATGAGAAATCTCTCAATTTTGGGCTCACTTTGGAAAATATTTAATTGGTCACTCACTGCGTGGCCAATTGAGAGAAGAGCGCATGGACACTTTAAAATTATAAATTCACCAAGCACTGCTTGACAAATTCAAGAGGAATAACTTTTCCGGGGCAGCCTGAATAGCTTCTTCCGGTCGTTCTTGTCACGCGCCTCAGCGCGGCTGGAACAAAATGACTTCGAGAAGATAAAAACGAAAAAATTAGAAGCCCTGTAAAGAAAACATCAAAAAATAAAGAATTTACTGACAATTCAGCAGTTAACAATCTATTAAGAATTAAAGATGAAGGGTAGCCAGCTTTGTAAGTTTTTAAATTCATCACGCACTGCGTGACGAATTAAAGAAAAGCAACAGTTAACTTAGTGAATTTTTAAATTCGCCAAGCACTGACTGGCGAATTCAGATTTGAAGTGGAAAAGGGTTTGTAAATGACAAAAAATGTTTCAGTTCCTGAAGGGTATAAGAAAACGGAATTGGGAATGATTCCGGAAGAGTGGGGAATCGTTCAAATCGACCAACTCGCAAACATAAACAGAGAAAGTAGAGATCCAACAAAGAATTCTGAAGAGTCCTTTTATTATATAGACATCGATGCCGTAGAAAATGGAACCGGTTTAATCAAAAATCCAAAGCGACTGTTTGGAAAAGAAGCTCCTTCAAGGGCAAGAAGGGTGATACATAAAGACGATGTAATCATGTCAACAGTGAGACCCTATCATAAAGCATTCGCTTTAGTTCCTCAACTTTACGAGAATCAAATTTGCTCTACCGGATTTGCTGTACTAAGTTGTGGGGGAAATTTAGATCCAAAGTACCTTTTACAATTCCTGTTTTCAGATAAAGTCATTGATCAATGCACCTCAATGATGGCAGGAGGACAATATCCTGCACTTAATACAACCCAAGTTTCAAAAATAAAAATCACAGCTCCTTCTCTTCCTGAACAACAAAAAATCGCCTCCATCCTCTCAAAAGTCGATGAACAAATCGAACAGACAGAGCAGATTATTGAGAAAACTGAAATCTTAAAAAAAGGTCTGATGCAGAAACTGCTTACAAAAGGTATTGGGCATACGAAGTTTAAGAAAACTGAGCTTGGAGAGATACCGGAAGAATGGGAAATAAAAAGATTTGATGATGTCATCGAAAAAAAACAGTTAGGAGTAAATATAAAAGCTTCAACAAAAAACGAAGGTACAATTCTAATAAAAATGGGTAATTTAAATTTAGGCAGTTTTAATTTTGAGAAGTTAGAAAAAATTGACGAGACTGACATCGAGAAATACAGGGACTACAAATTGAACTATGGTGATTTTTTATTTAATACGAGAAATACTCCTCAATTGGTTGGGAAGTCAGCCACTTGGAAATTTGATGAAATTGTAGCAATTTTTAATAGTAATATTATGAGAATTTATTTTAAGCCAATTTATGACAGTTTTTGGGCTAACTATTATTTTTCATCAACAGAAGGTTGGAAATCCTTAAAAAGTATTTCTAAGGGTACTACTAGTGTAGGAGCGATATATTCGAAGGATTTAGTTCGGCTGACAATTCCAGTTCCTCCTCTTCCCGAACAACAAAAAATCGTCTCCGTCCTCTCAAAAGTTGATTCCCAGATTCAAGACAACCAAAACTACTTAAGCAGGCTTCAAGAACTTAAAAAAGGACTTATGCAGGATCTTCTTACTGGAAAAGTCAGAGTGTGCGTATAATGGCAGACGAATCCCAGCCCCAGTTAGATGAATATACCCTTGTGGAAAAACCGGCTCTTGACGTATTTGACAAGCTGGGGTACAACTACATTGACGGAAAAAAGCTGAAAAAAGAGCCGCAGCAGTTCTTTTTGCTGGACATCCTGAAACGGAAGATTCAGGAGATAAATCCCTGGATTGATGAGGTCGGGCTGAACAAGGCGGTCAGGGAGATTACTGTTGTGCAGGCGGCGTCTTTAGTTGAAGCTAATGAGCTGCTGTATTACAAGCTGGTCAACTATACCAGTTTCAAGCAGGACCTGGGGTTCGGGAAGAAGTCGCAGACTGTCAAGTTCATTGATTTTGACGAGCCTGGGAAGAACGAGTTTACGGTTGTCAACCAGTTTTATGTTAAGAATAACGATTTTACGATCATTCCTGACCTTGTGGTTTTTGTAAATGGAATTCCGCTGGCTGTGCTTGAGTGCAAAAGCCCGAATCTTCAGGAGCCGATTGATGAGGCAATTTCCCAGCTTTTCGGGTACAGGGAGAAGAACGAGCAGTTCTTTTACCCGAACCAGCTCCTTGTTGCGCTTGCGCGGTACAGGGCGACTTATGCTTCCACTTTTTCTCCTGCAAAGTACTTCCTTGAGTGGAAAATGCCTTATCCACTGAATGAGAGGGATCTTGCGGTTTTTATTGGAAAAGAAGGGCAGGAACTGCCTGCACAGGATATTCTGCTGTACTCGCTTTTTTCAAAGGAGAATTTCCTGGATATTCTCAGGAGTTACATTGTTTTTGAAACCGAAAACAACGGTGTGAATAAAAAGCTCTGCCGGTACAACCAGTACATTGCAAGCAACAAAATTCTTGAACGGATGGCAGAGGGCAAAGGCGGGGTAATCTGGCATACGCAGGGGAGCGGAAAGTCGCTTACCATGACCTATACGGCTCTGAAAATCCGCAGGATTGAAAAAGTGCCGGGGACTTCTCTTGAAAATCCCTGCATCCTGATTGTAACGGACAGGAATGACCTTGATTCTCAGATTTCAGGTACGTTTAAGAATTGCAGCTTCCCGAATCCCGTACCTGTGGAAAGCGTAGAGCAGCTAAAAGATGAGCTGAAAACCCCCACTGGAAAGACTCTTTTTACCACGATCCAGAAATTTACCTCGAAAAACGGCGAGACTTACCCCGAACTGTCCCGCTCCGAAAACATCATCGTCTTTGCTGACGAAGCCCACAGGAGCCAGTACGGGAAAGCGGCTGCGAAGGAAAACAGCAGCAGTCTGGGCTGGGCTCTGAATATGCGGACTGCAATTCCTAATGCCTTATTCATCGGCTTTACCGGCACTCCGATTGATAAAAACGACAAATCCACGCGCAGGGAGTTTGGAGATTATATTGACAGATACCTGCCGAAACAGTCCATAGCTGACGGGGCAACCGTCCAGATCAAATATCAGGCAAGGCTTCCGAAAGTCCATATCCTGGGAAGTGAGCTTGATGTTGCTTTTGATTCCGAATTTGCTGATTACACTGACCTTGAGCAGGAAGCCATCAAGGAAAAGGCCGGAAAATACAAAACGATTGCCGAAGACGAAGACAGGATAAGGGTCATCTGCAAAGATATTCTCGAACACTACATAACTGCTGTCAGGCCCGAAGGCTTCAAGGCGCAGATCGTGACCCCATCAAGGGATGCAGCCGTTACCTACAAACGGATTCTGGACGAACTCGGGGCTCCTGAATCGGAAATCATCATTTCCTCAAGCCCAAAAGATGACCCTCACGCCGAAATCCGGAAGTACTACAGGACAAAAGCCCAGCAGAGGCAGATAATTAAAAAGTTCCGGAAACCGTTTGATGAAGATAATAAACTGGCTTTCCTGATCGTCTGCGATATGCTCCTTACCGGCTTTGATGCGCCAATCGAGCAGGTCATGTACCTTGACAAGCCGCTCCGGGAACACAATCTCATGCAGGCAGTTGCAAGGGTGAACCGCCCCTACACCGAAAACAAGACATACGGCCTGATTATCGACTACTGCGGGATTTCCAAGCGGCTCAAAGAAGCTCTTGACATCTTCAACGAAGGGGATATTGCAGGCTACCTTGAACACCTTATGGATGATGTCCCGAAAGCCGAGCAGGCGGCAAACAAGGTAAAGAGGTTCTTCAAAGACGTGCCGACAACCTATGATTCCGCTGAATACGTGGACAGATGCGTGCTTGATGTCCTGAGCGCAGAAGACACGCGGATCAGGTTTGAAAGGGCTTTCAAGGAATTTGTCGCCCTTGTAAACAACATCATCCCTAACCCCGAAGCAAACCGCTTCAGGCAGGACATCTATCTCTACGGCAGGGTCTATAATGCAATGCGGACAAACTACAGCATAAAAGCCCCGAGTGTGCTTGAAGCTGTCCCCAAAGCCAAAGCGCTTATCCACGAATACCTTGAATCAAACGGCATCAAGGTCTTCCATGACCCTGTTTCCATTTATTCCTCCGAGTTCAATGACATCGTCAACAAAAAGACCTCGGCAAAAGCAAAAGCAAGCCTTATCCAGCACAAGGTCAGGACCACAATCAGCAACCTTCTTAACACAAATCCTATTTACTATACTTCCCTCCGCGAAAAGCTCGAAAAACTCATTACAGAGCATGAACAGGAAATAATCTCCACCACAGATTTCCTGACCGAACTTGACAATATCAAAGACGAGCTTGATGTCGATGTTGTCGCAAGAAAACACGGCATGAGCAGGGAAGAATTTGCAGTTTTCCAGATGGTCAGGGCTGCTTATATCCAGCTTCAGGCCGGAGCCGAAAAAGCTTCCGTGCACCTTACAGAAGAGGCCGAGATAAAACTCGCAAGGGTTTCTCTCCCACTTTTTTCAGCCTTAAATGGGCTTGCAGTAATTGACTGGAGGCAAAAACCCGAACAGCAAAAGATAATGCTCAAAACGATCAAAAGGGAATTATATAAAATTGATTTTGACATCGAAACAGCTGAAAGGGAAAGCCATAATATTCTCAACCTTGCCAGGAACCTGCTGTAAATGGGACCGAGAATAAAAGAATTAATGAGACAGAGATTGAAATAAAAAATGGAATAGAGAATGGAACAGATAAAGATCGGAAACACTCTCGTTGACTACCGCTTAATCTATTCTTCCCGGCAGAAAACCATTGAGTTAGTAATTGATCTGGAATCCGGGTTTACAGTCAAAGCCCCTGGAAGCATGAGCAAAGAAGAGGTTGCCTTAAACCTTCGACGGAAAGCCAGCTGGATTATAATCAACCTCGATAAAATGAACGAGGTTATAAGAAACGAGACCCGGAAAGAATTCGTAAGCGGAGAGAAATTCCTGTACAAAGGCAAGCGCTACAGGCTGAAAGTAGTACAGGAAAATGAAGAAATAGTCCCATCCCTGACCTTTACCCACAGCAAGTTCATAGCCCATGTACCTGCAAGCGTCCCGGAATCTGACTATCCTCGCATCATACAGCCCTTGTTCATCAATTTTTACCAAGAAAAAGCGGAAAAGGTCCTCAACCAGAGGGCCAGAATGTATTTGAAATACTTTGAAGAGAAACCGTCTCTTATCAAAGTTCAGCCCCTGAAAAACAAGTGGGGAAACTGCTCAAAGACAAATCAGTTGAGGTTCAACTGGCGGGTTGTTATGGCTAAAATGTCAATTATTGACTATGTGGTTGTCCACGAACTCTGCCACACAAAATATAAAGACCACTCAAAGGCTTTCTGGAATGAGGTGCAGAAAATCCTGCCGGACTATGAAAAAAGAAAAGAGTGGTTGAGGGTGCAAGGGGATCTGTTGAAGATATGAATTCCACTTGTAGTTGAAACTCACCATTTTAGGGCCTATCCGAAAAGTCAGATCCATGAAAAGTTGTAAAGATATTGTTTTATCCGATTATCTCGTATTGAAATAGGATAATTATGGGGAAGAATATTCACGAAATCAAGGAAATAAAGGGCTTTGCGCCCAGGTCTGTTGTGTACGCTGAAAAGATAAATGAGGATTTTGGCGAAGGGCTTGCAGGCTTTTATAAAGCTATATGGGCTGAGAGAGAAGGCGGACTTTCCATTAAGCAGAAGCATCTGACTGTCTTTGCTATTGCCTGTTCCAACAACAACACAGACAGCGCAGTCAAAATCTTGCAAAAGCTTCATCAATTCGGAGCTACCAGAGCAGAGATAACTGACGCCATGATGATGGCTGCCTGGACCGGCAGGATTCAGAATTTCACGGATATTAGTTCAGTGATACTCAAAGAAATGGAGAAACATGGCTATTAACAGCCCTACGGTAACAGTCAATAATGGAATAGTTAAGAGTTATAATAGATATATAGTATCCGAGTAGACGTTCCGGTTATTCATATGCCATTTGTAAAGGTCAGTAGGTCACAGCACTTTTCGGATAGGCTCTTAGAGCGTGTCTTAAAATTGAATTTGATTCCACAATTGGGATAAGACTTACGCATTTGAACTGAAAAATGGTGGCATTAAACCGTTAAATGTCCAAAATGTAAATTTAACCCCTAATGTTTACTGTACTTGATTTTATGCATCGAATGCGTATGATCCTGTGGGATAAAGTACATCCTTAAGGTCAATATGTACTTGAATTTCGGAAAAATTTACTATCCGATTTTAAAGTTAACGTTACAATTATCCAATTGTAGAAATGGTTTGAATTTTAAGACGGCCTCTTAGTGAATTTACCTTGTAAAAGTAAAATCCATTTGTTACAAACCATTTTTAAAGCATTGATAACACACAGGTTTTTCTTTAGAAGTATCTGTCGGTTTGCCGCATTTATGACAATACTTTTCCTTATACTTTGGATTTCCAAATCTAGCCCATGAATTATAACAATCGCTACAAAACGGTTCATTTGGATTAGACCTTATTTTTTCCCCACAACGAATGCATGATCCAGAATCACTGATCAGGTCCTTTTTATAGTAGTTTGCAATTTCCCGGAGAAAAGCAGATCCATACCTCTCAAGTTTCTTTTGCCCCACTCCTGTAATACTTAAAAACTCGTTAGAGTTCTTTGGAATTTTAAAGCATATTTCTTCAAGAGTTTTATCCGTAAATATATAGTACGCAGGTACATTTTCCTGTTCTGCAACTTTACTTCGAAGTATTCTCAATCTCTCGAAAAGATTCAGGTCATTTGAATTACTATCATAAGTTGTTATTTCTTTTTCTTTTTCACTTTCGATTTTCTCTTCTGCTTTCAATTGCCCGTTTACTTTTGATAGTTCGTTTGATCTTGAAACCCTATCACCGATCTCACTATCTCTAGGTGCTACTTTTTCAACTGTTACTTTAATTTCTTCACTTATCCTGAATAACCTTCTAGCTTCATCATAAATATCTGAATATAGTTTTGAGTCTTCATCTTTTGTCACAGATATTCCCATTTCATAATTATTGATCTGTGAATACTCGTATAGATTCATTGAGGTGACAATTGCCTCACTTTCATTTAAATAGCATTTAGCATGTAAGTCCTTACAAAAACCGGTACGAACGGAATTAAGTTGTTTCAGCCAGTTATTCTCATCAGGCTGCAGTTCATTTTTTCCATAAACTATTTTTACATCAATTTTCATTCTGTCTTTATCTTCAATTAAATCCTTAATCTTATGGCTTATCTTCAAATATGGGCTTATTATAACGACTTCCTTCGTCGCGTTTTTGATGATTTTTGTCAAATAATGAGTAGTTGCTTCGGTATCCAAAAATTCAGCCATTTCCTTCCCCCAGTTACTTCGATTACACCCCGTGACTGAGTAAATTTAATTAATATGTATACTTACTCACTTTTTTTATTTAACCTTGTCTACAGACATATATTTAAATAAAACTAATATTATATAATTGTTCAAATATTATCAAATCGACAACCGTTTGTCCTCATCCAAAACCTTTTTATAACAAGTATTGTATTAGACATTGTTGTACATAATTATACGTCAGTGGTTACAAATGCACGACTCGATCCTCCACATCCTCAACACAACAAAGACCCGGATCCAGGCTTTTGGGGCCGATGTCCACAAGGAAGACCCGCAGCCGCAGTTCCAGAAAAGGGACTTTATTGCCGCTGTGACAGCTGTAAGAGCAGACGGGCGGGTGCCGGTAATTGCGGAAGTCAAGCCCGCATCCCCTGGAAAGAGCTTCAGGGATATACCCCCGGCAGTGGCTGCTGAGCTTGCATGGGAGATGGAGGAAGCCGGAGCTGTTGCAATTTCGGTCCTTACTGAACCAGGAGTGTTTCGGGGCTCACTTGAAAACCTGAACGCCGTCAGGAAAACAGTCTGTTTACCGGTTCTGAGGAAGGACTTCATTATTGACAGGCGGCAGCTTGAGGAAGCGGAAAGTGACCTCATACTCCTGATTGCAGGCATCCTGGGAAAAGAGCTGGACGCCTTTGTTGATCTTGCTCTTGAAAAGGGCTTTGAGCCGCTGGTTGAAGTTCACAACAGGGAAGAGCTTGAACTTGCGCTGGAAACCGGCACAAAGCTCATCGGGATTAATAACCGGAACTTTGAGACACTTAATATCGACCTGGCAACCACTGAAGAGCTTGCACCCCTCATCAGGGAATACGACCTGGACCACGGGACCAGCCATATCATTATAAGCGAGAGCGGGATGAACAGTCCCGAAGATGCCAGGCGCGTGATGCAGGCAGGGGCAGATGCTGTGCTTATAGGGTCTTCACTTATGGAAAGTGACTCCGTTTTTGAGAAAACTAAAGAATTCGTCCAGAGTTTTTGCTGGCGTTAACAACTGCTTTTCCTTGACTTTCAGGAACTTTCGGCCTGTGGAAATTAAGGTCGAAAAATCCGCTTTCATTTCAAAACTAAGGTAATAATTCTGTTTCATAAAATCAGGAATCACAAATCAGGAATCACAAATCAGGAATCAAGAATTCAGGAATTAAAAATTAAGGAATCACAAAATCAGAAATCAAGATACAAGGGAGTAATCAAATTGACAGGAACTGAAGTTTCAGAATCTCAGGTAAAAGGAAAGTACGGGAAATTCGGAGGGCAGTACGTACCCGAAGTCCTCATGCCGGCCCTGGAAGAACTTGAAGAGGGGTATGAGAAGTACAAAAACGACCCTGAATTCCTTGCAGAGCTTGACCATTACCTGAAGGACTTTGGGGGCAGGGAAACTCCTCTTTACTTTGCCCGGAACCTGAGCAAGAAATACGGGACAAAGGTCTATCTCAAACGGGAAGACCTGGTGCATGGGGGCGCCCACAAGCTCAACAACGCTCTCGGACAGGCCCTGCTTGCAAAGTTCATGGGAAAGACCAGGCTGATCGCCGAAACAGGTGCCGGGCAGCATGGGACTGCAACTGCCATGGTGGGAGCGACTCTCGGGTTTGAGACTATCGTCTACATGGGGGCAAAAGACGTCAAACGCCAGCAGATGAACGCATACAGAATGGAACTCATGGGGACCGAGGTAAAAGCCGTACAAACCGGCTCAAAAACCCTCAAAGATGCAATCAACGAGGCAATGCGGGACTGGGTCACCAACATAGGAAACACCCACTACCTGATCGGTTCAGTGGTCGGCCCCCACCCCTACCCGATGATCGTAAGGGATTTCCAGAGCGTGATCGGGCGTGAAATAAAGGAGCAGGCAATGGAAAAAGAAGGCAGGCTGCCTGACTCTATCATCGCCTGTGCAGGCGGCGGGAGCAATGCAATGGGGAGTTTCCATCCCTTTGTCGAAGACAGGGAGGTAAAGCTGATTGCCGTAGAAGCCGGGGGAAAAGCCCTGAAGTGTACGGAAAAAGCAGCTCTCCACTCAGCTTCTCTCTGTGCCGGAGAAGAAGGAATCCTGCACGGGGCCAGGACAAAGGTGCTGCAGGACAAAAACGGGCAGATCCTTGAGTCCGAATCCATATCAGCAGGACTTGACTACTCAGGAGTAGGGCCGGAACTGGCTTACCTTTCGGAGAGCGGCAGGGTTACAGCCCGCTATGTCACAGATGACGAAGCGCTTGAAACTTTTCACGAACTGAGCCGGCTCGAAGGAATCATTCCTGCCCTTGAATCCTCACATGCTCTTGCCTACCTTAAAAAAGCTGCCGAATCCGGGGAACTTGGAGAGTTTGTGGTTGTAAACCTTTCTGGAAGAGGGGACAAGGACCTGGAAACCGTCCTGAGCCTGAAGAGAGGGATCTAAAATGGAAAGGCAAATGGAAACTGAACTTAGAAGGCAAAGTAGAAGGCAAAAAATTTCAGAAAAATTCGGTGAACTCAGGGAGAAAAAAGAAGGAGCCCTTATCGGCTATGTGATGGCAGGAGACCCCTCCGCAGAAGCAACCGCCGGGGTTGTAAAAGCCCTGGCAAACGGGGGCGCGGATATTATCGAACTCGGTTTCCCGTTTTCAGACCCCGTGGCTGACGGGCCAACCATCCAGGCAGCAGGACAGAGGGCACTTGCAGCCGGCATGGATATTGAACGTTACTTCGAGCTTGTCAGAGCCCTTGAGGTTGAAGTCCCTCTTGTGTGCATGACCTATTACAATCCGGTGTTCAGGTACGGAGTGGTAAAATTCGTAGCCCATGCCGCAGAAGCAGGGATAAGCGGACTGATCATACCCGATATCCCGGTAGAAGAAGCAGCTGACCTGAAGAACAGCTGTGAGAAACACGGACTTGACCTGATCTTTCTGGTCGCACCTACAACAACCGATGCAAGAATCCTGAAGATACTGCAGAGAGGCTCAGGCTTCATTTACCTGGTTTCAAGGCTTGGAGTTACAGGAACCAGGGCGGACGTTTCAGGTTCCACAAAAGAATTGCTTTCCAGGGTAAAAACCAATATTCCGAAAGCCGTGGGCTTTGGGATCTCAACCGGAAAGCAGGCTGCAGAAGTTATAAAAGCGGGGGCGGACGCTGTAATTGTCGGCTCGGCTTTTGTCAGGGTCATCGAAGAAGGAAATGGCGTAAACGAAAAGCTGGAAACCCTTGCAAGGGAACTCAAATCCGGCATACTTGAAGCAAATTGAAACAGAAAATTCCAGAGGGGGCAGAAGAATGCAGGGAATGAAAGTATATATTAAAAAATTGGACGAAGGCTGCGACCTGAGTTCAGAAGAAGCCGAAGCTGCACTGGGCGAGATTCTGAGCACATCAGGGGATGAGGAGATTGGGGCATTTCTGCTAGCCCTCAAGGCAAAAGGGGAAAAACCCGAAGAAATCACAGGCTTTGTAAAGGGAATGAAGAAAGTCGCCAATATGATCCGGCCGGACGTTCCTTTCAGGCTTGTGGACGTCGTTGGAACAGGAGGAGACGGGCTTAACACCATCAATGTCTCAACAGCAGCTGCAATTGTGACTGCAGCAGTCGGAGTCCCTGTAGCCAAACACGGAAACAGGGCCGCCACCTCAATGTCCGGAAGTTCGGATGTGCTTGAAGCCCTCGGGATCAAAGTGGAGCTTGCCCCGGAACTTGTCAGGAAGACTATAGAAGAGATAGGCATAGGGTTCATGTTTGCCCCGGTTTTCCACCCTGCCATGAAGCGGGTTGCAGGAGTCAGGAAAAAGCTTGGGGTAAGGACGGTTTTCAATATCCTTGGACCCCTGACCAATCCGGCAGGAGCAAAAGGGCAGGTCGTAGGAGTTTTTGATAAAAGCCTCTGTGAGCCGATAGCTTATGCTCTTGCTGAGCTCGGGACCGAACACGCTCTTGTGGTGAACGGAGACGGGATGGATGAGATCTCAAACGTGAGCGAGACCTACGTTGCCGAATTAAAGGACGGAAAGGTTTCCACATACACTCTGACTCCGGAGGCTCTGGGCATGCTGCGGGCAAAGCCCGATGAAATCAAAGGCGGTTCCCCGAAAGAAAATGCCCGTGACCTCCTCTGCATTTTTAAGGGACAGAAAGGGCCCAAGAGGGATCTTGTTATCCTGAACGCAGCCGCAGCCCTGTATGTGAGCGGGATAGTGGGCTCAATCCGGCAGGCAATCCCCATTGCCGAAGATGCGATTGACAGCGGGAAAGTAATGGTCAAGTTCAACCAGTTCCGGAATTTCACTGCCGAAATTTCCAGGCAGGGCAAAAAAGAGAGATCTAGCTCGGGAAAAGCGCTTCTTGCCTCTTCCGACACGTCTGTGTTAAGCCCGGCTTCCGGGGAAAGGGCATGAAAACATGCCCGAAAACCCGGGTAAAAATCTGCGGGATCCGCAGTCCTGAAGATATGGAACTTGCAGCCCTTTACGGAGCTGATGCCGTGGGTTTTATCACGGAAGTCCCTGTGGAAAGCCCGAGGAAACTCGATTCGGACACCGCTGCTGCCCTTGTCTCAAAAGTTCCGAAATTCCTTGATTCGGTAATGGTCATAATGCCTGAAAATTCCACCTGCGCCCTGGAACTTATCGATAAAGTAAGGCCGGACATAGTGCAGATCCACTCCAGTCTGCCCCTTATCGAACTTGAAGTCATAAGGGAAAAAACAGACATCCCCATCATAAAAACCCTTTCTGTGCCTGCCGGTCGGGGAGCTTCTAAACTCCAGGACCTTGTAAAGCGGCTTCTTGAAGAGGTCCGCGAGCTGGAAGAAAGCGGAGCTGTGGACAGCGTGCTTCTGGACTCAGGGGTTGCCGGAAAAGCCGGCGGTACAGGCTTTGTTCATGACTGGGACCTGAGCCGGAGAATTGCAGAAGAAACAGAACTTCCCCTGATCCTTGCCGGCGGGCTCAAACCCGAAAACGTGCAGGAAGCTATCAGGGCAGTTTCCCCCTATGCTGTGGACACGGCTTCAGGGGTAGAGACCTGCGGAAAAAAAGATGCTGTGAAAATCAGGACGTTTATTGAAGAAGTGAGGTGTGCCGATGCTTTCCTTTGACCTTGGAAAAGATGAATTTCTGGAACTTGTCTCCGGGCTCGAAAGGCCGGGCCTGGTCCAGCTCTTTGCAAAAGTTGAGGCTGGATGTTCCCCTGCCTGCTCTCCCCTCGAACTTTACGGGGCCCTGCGGGTTTCAGGGACAACAGGCTACTCCTACCTGCTGGAGTCCGTTGAAAAACAGGAAAGCAGGGCAAGGTACTCCTTTGTTGGAAACGACCCCGATGCCGTGCTGAAAATAAGTGACCGAAAAATTTCCCTTGAGCTCCTTAACCCAAAAGCTTCTCCTCTCTTTGAAGCGATCTGCGCAAAGATGGAGGAAGTCTGCGGCCCGGAAACCGCAGAGAATAAAGAAGCGAAGAAAAATGAAGGTCCGGAAAAGTTTACAGCTGCAATTCCAGAGGGAAAAGATGTTTTCGATGCCCTTCGCCTGGCTTTTCCTCCGGCAAACGGGATAGAACTTATTAATTCCAGACGTTTTGAGAGGCAGACCTTCCTGGGAGGGGCTATCGGCTATACAGCGTACGATGCAATCTATGACAGCTGGCTTGGGGTCGAGAAAGGCTTTGAGTCCGACATCCCCGAACTTCAGTACCTGCTCGTTTCAAAAAGTTTTGTCTTCGACCACCTGACTGAAGAGGTCTACATAGTTGTCACCCCCTTCGTAAGCCCGGAGTCGGATGCAGGAAAAGTGTACGAAGAAGCGCTTTCAGAGGCAGAAAGGCTCTGCTCCAGAATTAAGGGAGCTCACCTGCCGGAAGATATAGCAAAAGCATCAACCGAAAAAGCAATTGTTTCAGGAGCAAAAGTTTCGAGCCCATCGACGGCATCAGGTCCACGCGTACAGGTCTGCAGCGTTGACCAGGCGGGATTTGAGGAGTCCGTACTCCAGGCGAAAGAACATATTTTTGCAGGGGATATTTTCCAGGTAGTCCTTTCCAGGGAATGCGAGTTCGAACTGGAGCAGTCTTCGTTTGAGCTTTACATGCAGCTCAGGGCAATCAACCCCAGCCCTTACATGTATATCTTTGAGTTTGGAGACCTTGCAATTGTAGGGGCAAGCCCTGAGACCCTGCTGACCGTACACAAAAGCACTATTATAATAAATCCCATTGCAGGCACTTGCCCGAGGGGAAAGTCCGAAGCTGAGGATGAAGCCCTGGCTTCACACATGCTCAACGACGAGAAGGAAAGAGCAGAACATGTAATGCTTGTTGACCTCGGACGAAACGATGTCCGGATGGTTTCGGAAAGCGGCTCGGTAAAGGTTTCCGACTTCATGAAAGTCCTGAAGTATTCCCATGTCCAGCATATAGAAAGTACGGTTTCGGGAACCCTGAGGCCCGAGTGTGACCAGTTCGACGCTTTCAGGGCGGTATTTCCGGCAGGGACGCTTTCAGGGGCTCCGAAAATCCGCGCAATGGAGATTATTTCCGAACTTGAAACAACTCCAAGAGGAATCTACGGCGGTGGGGTCGGGTACTACAGCTGGAACGGGGATGCTGATTTTGCAATCGTTATCCGGACCGTGCTTGTACAGGGCAAAAAGGCTTCAGTGCAGGCAGGGGCAGGCATTGTTGCAGATTCCGATCCTGCGTATGAGTTCAGGGAGACCGAGCGAAAGATGGCAGCAATGCTTGCGGCTATCGGCGGAGAACTCTGAGATGAAATATATGAAAGTTTGAGACATATGAAAGTTTGAGACATATGAAAGTTTGAGATATATGAAAATTTGAGATGAGATATATGGAAATACATTTAATGAGGGAGATTTCAGGGCAGGGAAATTCAGGGAAAAGAACTCCGGGAAGTAAAAATCCGGAAGAAATAGCTTCAGGAGGTGTTTTCAAGTGAAGATTGTTTTCATTAACAACAAGGACTCCTTTGTGTGGAACCTGGTAGATTACATTTCGTATTTTGAAAAAGATACCCTGGTCCTTCCCAACACAGTAACCTTAGAAGAACTCAGAGAAATAAAGCCTGATGCCCTGGTAATTTCTCCCGGACCCGGAAATCCTTCGGACCCGAAGGACATAGGAAACTGCCTGGAGATCATCAGGGAAATGGGCAGGGAAATCCCTCTTCTGGGAGTCTGTCTGGGGCACCAGGCAATCAACGTAGCCTTCGGAGGACCTGTAGGGAGAAGTAAAGTGGGACCTGTACACGGAAAAAGTTCAAGGGTCCTGCACATTGAATCGGCGCTCTTTACAACACTTAAAGAGCAATTTGAAGCAGGTCGCTACCATTCACTTGAGATTGGGAAACCGGCTCCCGGAATAAAGGTTACTGCACGAGCAGAAGACGGGACCATCATGGCAGTCGAACACGCAGAATATCCTATCTACGGCCTGCAATTCCACCCTGAGTCCGTGCTTACTCCCGAAGGGTTGAAAATAATAGAAAGATTTCTGGAAATATCGAAGAACTTTAAAAAAAGACAGCAGGCTGTTTAAAACAGCCCTAAATTTTTTCTGCCCGGCCTGTATTATTTAGCTGATAATTCTGTTAGCTAATAATTCTGTTAGCTAATAATTCTGTTAGCTGATAACTTTGCTAACCCACTGGTAGTCTAACCCACATAGTTGTTATTTTTCCTTTTCAGAAGCTCCGGCTTCAGGTTCTTCTTCCTCGGCTTCTTCTTCGAAAAATTCATCTTCTGTGAATTCCTCATTGGGCCTGCCTTCGTAACCTGCGGGCTGAAGGTTCTGAAGCTCTGCGAATTCACCTACTGTCTGGGCGATAAGCTGAGGATACTTTTCGATCTGTTCCCTTGTAACGAACTTCCCTTCCTCCGAGGCCTTTATAATTCCTTCTCTTGCAGTTTTTGCCATGTTGCTGAGGTCTTCGAGCTGCTGCCTGTCTGCCAGGTAACTCATCTCCTCAAGTACCAGGGTAGTCCAGAGGGTTACAACTTCCATTCTCTTTGCAACGGCCCCTGATCCTATAGCTTCGAGTGCTTCCACTGCATTTTTTGCAGGTTCAAGCATCTGAAACTGCACTGCCCCTTTCCCTATCTCCTGCACAGCTTTTGAAAAAGACCACATGGCATTTGAAAGGTTTTTCTCAAGCGTAGGTTCTGCAAGGCTTTTAAGGACCTGTATCGTATTAGTTGCAACGGTATCAATCTTCTTCTGGACGGCTTTATTACCTATATTCCGGAGTGAGATTATAGCCCTTTTTAAATCTGTCTCCAGGTTTGCCATTATCAGCTCTTCGCTGAATTCCCGAAGGTACTCAATATACTGGAGTGCGTCATATTCATTTTGTTCCCTTACAGCTTTTTCTCCAGATTCTCCAAGTTCAATAGCTTTTTGTTCGTTCAATGAGAACATGTTAAAACCCCTTTCCAGTCAAATCCTGTTATAAATGCCGGTTTTAATAATTAAATTATTTATATCGGTATACTCTGATATTAGTCTTCCTATATTTTTGGAAATTTATAAAGAGTTTTCAGGCGTTTATTTCTTTTGACCGGCTGCCAGGCAAGCTGGTGGAGGTGTCCTATAAACTATAGATTTAAATACGATTTTCGGGGTCAAGAGAAATACTGATCTGGGTGGAAGGCCGGCTTCAGCTCTGCAAAGCGCAGGAAAAAAGACATGAGGTGCCTTTACGGATATTCCGAATTATATTGACCGACTAATAAAAGACTGAATATTTATTTAAAAGTGAGGCAATAACTTTATTTTATATACAAATGATTTTAGAGAGTCATTGGCTTTTATATATGGTTTATCTATTCGGTTCTCTGAAAAGATATCGGACTAATTAATCCAAACAGTCCTACATTATCATTAAAGGAAAAGAGTTAAATACATTTCTTACATAATATATATCATACAAATAAAAAACTCATCCGGGATTCTGGCATATTTTCCCGTGTGAGTACAAACAACATAACCTCCATGGCAGGGGAAAGGGTTCAACTCCTTACCTTTCCCCTATTAGACTAAATTATTTTTGTACCGGGATCTAAATAATAATGTATTGGGTAGGCATTAAAAACGAAAGGAGTATCCTCTGTATTTAGTCCGGATTTAAAAACGAATAAAGAGTTTCTTTTACAGTATCTAGATAAGATCTTTTAGAGTAAATTAAAAATCTTCCATCAGGGCTGCGGCATTTATTGCAGCTTTTTCAAGACCCTCATCTGCAGCGCACCTTCCAATATCCCTGATTAAAGAAAAAAAATCTTCATTGAAGGTTTCAAATTCATTTTCCGAGCCTATGCAAGAATTATGGAGTTCTTTTAAACAAAACTGGCTTTTTATAGCCTCATTTTCCATTCCTTGCCTGACCGCCTCTTTTCCGACTTCTTTAAGGGAGATAGCTATCAGCCGAAGAGAAAAAATCGTTTCCATGTAAGCTGTTTTTTCCCCCAGAGCTTTAAGAGCAAGAGCAGTCTCCAGCACTGCTTCATTAGCCCCGTTTCTTGCTGCTTCCTGCCCGATCAGCCCGAGGGAAGCTGCCGCGTTAAGAACACCATCTGTCATATTTTCCTCAGCCGCAGCCATCCCCAGGGATTTTATGCACGCGATTGTCTCGCCTGTTACCCCTTGCGAGAGCCGACCTGAAAAAAATCTCATCCCAAGCTCACCCAATTCATCTATTACCCTGAAAAGCTGAGCCTCTTCTCGAGCCCTAACAGCCTCAAGTCCAGGCTCAAGCAGAAGGAATTCTTCTGTTAAAAGCAAATTTAGCCTCCAGTTTCAAGCCGTTATTACAATTTATGAACCCACAGGTTATTACTGTTTCGTATTTTACCGGTACATATTCATTAAATTAAAAACCGGACTGCAAAAACTGTAATTGGAATAAAAATCTTGTTTAATAATATTTGATTTGAAATGATATGAACTCATAAAGGGAATACAAAATAAGTTAAAGAAAAGAAGTATCTATTCAGGGTTAGGGAGGTACATCTTCAATCGCCGCATGAAGTAAACTAATAACAGGCATTTTATTTTTTATTAGTGTAGATATGTATCCCCTTATTCTACAGAATACATCCGTACCATATTGTTTTCTAAAATTTCCTGATATTTTTTGTTGAATTGTTATCATCCTGAGATCTCTTTCTGCCTGGTTGTTGCTAAAAGGAACTCTCAGATCCATAGCAAACCTCAAGATCTCTTTTTCATACTTTGCAAGTCTATCAAGAAGATTTTTTGCCTTACTCTGCGCTTGTCTTCCTCTTTTAACCTCATCGTCTTTTGATATTTCAGGTGGAGGATTGTCTTCAAATCCTTTTATTAGTATTGAATGATACTTTTCTATGAATGTTTTGATCGTATCTTCATCTATTTTAGTACCCTGTTTTCTGGCACAATCAGCGTGTTCTTTAATTTCATATAGGAGATCCACACAAAACAACGAAGGACCTAAATACAGATATTTCTGATCCGTACAACCGTATTCGCTCTACCGAAATGTCTTGTCACACTCGACGCAGAATAGTGGTCTTTTCTGCAGAAAAGGAAAAGAAGAGGAAAGCCAGAAATAAACACAACAGGAAAAAAGCAAAACCTAGAAGAGATAGAAAATTAGATTGGGAAAGTAATTTGTGGTCAATGGAAGTATTTCTCAGGTAAGGGGGATTTCTCTAAAAATCCCCTATAAAATTCAGGTTCTCCTGATAATAGTATAAATTCTTGAATTTCAGGGCAGGAATTGAATTTTTACGCTGCTGTCAATTACGGTCACACTGGACTGAAGCTCTTCTTCTCTACTTTTAAGTTCTTCCTTTAAAACAGTCAATTTCTTTTCGGTACTTTCAACTTCTTCTTCAAGCAGGCGGGCTCTTGCCAGCAGTTCTGCCTCCTTGTGTTCAAGGCCGGCAAGTTTTCCGGTATCCGAGCTTGCGAGTTCGGCTTTTTTTGCTTCAAACGCTTTTTGAGCTGCAACATATTCTTTTTTCTTCTCATCAAAGCCCGAAATTGCGGATCTGACCTGTGCCAGGGTTTTTTCTTTCTTCTGGGTTTGTATGTCAAGGGCAGGATCCTCAAAAACCTTCTGAAGCTCCGGGAAAAAAGAAGGGTCAAGGTTTACAGGAGCTTCAAGGCAGATATCAAGCTGCTGCTTTACCTCTGGCTTTAAAGTATACCTGCTGCTTTCATGGAGTTTTTTTATCTTTGAGAGGTTGCCTGAAAAAGGAATGACAAGGGAGTTCAGGCCTGTTTCGGCTTTTTTGAGCCTGTCTCTGGCAATATCTAATTCTCCCTGAAGGCTCTGCAGATTTTGCCAGGCTTCTCCCTGTTTGAAATCTTCGAGAGCCTGACCGGTTCTGGCAATTTCATCTTTTAAAGTCTGGATTTTCCGTTTTTTAGATTCGATTTCCAGGTTTTCAGCCTCCATTGAGGCAGATAATTCCTGAATATCTTTCATGCCTGTAGAAGCTGCTTCAATAGCTTCCATTTCCCTTTTATGTCCCCGAATCGTTTCCCTTAGCTCATTAAGGACCTGACCCAACCTGCCAAGGCTTTCAGTAACGTCTTTTGACTCCTGAGGAAAGACAGCCCTGGTGTATCGGAAACTCTGGTTCATATGTTCAAGACAGGTGTCCAGATTCTGCACAGCTGCTTCATGAAACCCTTTAAGGGCCTTGAAATCCGTATTTTCCATAACTCCTAATTTATCTATGAAGACTCCAACCTGTTTTGTTACATTTTCCCGGTTGCTCTTTGCTCGTTTTACAGCCCTTATGTCAAAATCTCCCTCAACTTTTGCTTCCAGAAGCCTGGAATTGCTTTCTTTAAGCTCAGAAATCGCAACTTCAAGCTTTCTGAAAAGGCCCGAGACATCCTTTTCTATTTCAGAAGATATTTTTTGAGAACTCTCTTCCAGCAATGCGGGCAGTTCATCAAAACTAACTTCACTGAAAATAATTTTCTCGTGAGAGCTTTCTTGTTTTCCGAAGAGCTTTTTGATCCACTTCAATTTAGGCCTTCCTGAATTTGATGAGTTTAATAAATATATGCAGCCAATAAATCTATAGATTAATAATTTTATACGGTTTAGAACTCGTTAGGGTTTAATACTTAAAATAATTAATAATTTAATAGGATAAATAATTTGGTAAAGTTAATTATTTGACGCAGTTATTTGGGGTATATTTCTTAAATCCCTATATGTGTTAAAAAGCGAGGGAAATAAAAAATGGGTGATGGAATAAGCAATGGAATTGATGGAATAAGCAATGGAATAATAGAACAGATGATTCCGTATACTGATATAACAGTATCCAGGCTGATTTTCGCAATAATAGTGCTGATTGGAGGATTTATTTCAGTAAAATTTCTTGTTTATATTTTCAGGAAAGGAATACAGAAAACAAAACTACCTGACCTTACGACTCAGTTTCTGGCACATTTTCTGAGCATCCTCCTGTATGTGATAGTTATCCTGGCCTTTTTGAAGAGCCTGAGTTTTGATGTGGATAGTTTTGTAGTAGGGCTTTCTGCGATAATAGGTCTGGTTCTGGGCCTGGGGATGCAGGACACCCTTACGAACTTATCAGCCGGAGTATGGGTTGCGGCAATCAGGCCTATTGACATGGGAGAGATGGTAATAGTAAACGGACAGACGGGGAAAGTAAAAGCAGTTGGGATTATGTCGACAGAACTCCTGACCCCTGACAACCAGCTTATAACAATCCCGAATAAGCTTGTCTGGGGAAGTTCCATTGTCAATATGACCCGCATGCCTACAAGACGGGCTTCCGTGGATGTGGGCATAAGCTATTCATCAGACATTGAAATAGCTATCAAGATAGCTCTCGACCTTATGAAAGGGCACCCTCTTGTACTCCCGGATCCTGAACCTGCGGTGGTAACTACCGAGCTTGCTAATTCTTCCGTAAATTTGCAGCTCAGGGCCTGGACAAAAACCGGGGACTTTGCGGCTGTAAAGAATAATCTGACCGCCGGGGTCTTTGAGGCTTACAGAAGAGAAGGAATTGAAATTCCCTTCCCTCAGATGGATGTACATGTAAAGGAAATAAAAACGGAAATAAGTGAAATTCAGGCAAAAAGCATTGGAATAAAAGCATTTGAGTAATTATAACCGGATAAAATACAGAAAAAATGCAGATAGCTGGATAAAAGGCCAAAAAAATTCAAATAATTGGATAAAATGCAGAAAAAATACAGTTACAGGAATTTACCGTAAGGCAGGGCTGCTTCAGCAAAAATCCAGACAGCCCGGCCTTATTTGTTAAAATTGCCTGTCAATTGTCGGTCTTTGTTTCTCAGCAGGTTATATGGAACACTGCAGAGACTCTGCCTTCGATTTCATTCCAGCGTTCAACTGCCCAGGGAGTCGGGAAAAGCTCTATTCCGCATTTTTTTCCCGTGAAAAAGTCTTCAGCTTCCTCCGAAAGTTTCACAAACCCTGTCTGCCCGGTCCCTATGATGATTTTTTCTGTCCCTTCCTCATAAATATGCTCTGCTTCTTCAAGAGATATTTTATGAGAGGTTCCGTACTTTTCTTTTGAAAGCATTTTCTCCCGGTTTTCAACTCTGCCGTCGAGGCGGATGAGAATATCGTAATCAAAAGTCTCTCCTTCTACAGTAATCGAACCAAAACTTGTGGAATCAATCTTTGGTTTCATGGCTACCTCCTGAAATTAAAACTGAAAACGAGATTTTATATTTTACAATTGTTTAGCACGCTTCATATAAATAACAGGAAGTTTGCTCCGGATACATAAACTCACATCAGTTTAGTTGAAAGGAATACAGGAATACTTATTTATATTTATTAGAAAATATTAAACATTGACACAATAATAAAAATACAAATATGACCAGAGGTGAAAAAACGATGGGAAGCCATTCGTTAGAAGATTTTATCAAAAACACAGGAAAAAGAGCCCCTGGGCAGGGAGTTTTTGAACTGGAAAGAGAACACCTGCTAGAGGTAAACCTCAACGGCATGGTATGGACAAAAATGGACTCCATGGTAGCATACACAGGAGACATAAGGTTTATGCGGGAAGGAGGCCTTGAACACGGGCTTGGAAAGCTCGTGAAAATATCCCTTGCAGGAGAAGGTATCAGCCTCATAAAAGCAGAAGGACGGGGAAAACTCTACCTTGCGGACAAAGGGAAGAAGGTCTCAATTCTGAAACTTGAAAACGACTCCATCTTCGCAAACTGTAACGACATCCTGGCTATTGAAAACTCTATCAACTGGGATATCAAGATGATGAGAAAGCTCTCAGGAGTGATGGACAATGAGATTTACAACGTAAAACTTGAAGGAACCGGTATGGTTGCCATCACCACCCACCATGATCCTCTGACCTTCAGGGTAACTAAAGAACGTCCGGTCTTAACTTCCCCCAGCGTCACAGTTGCCTGGTCAGGAAACCTTGAGCCGGAGATAAAAACCGATATCTCCCTGAAAACTCTCATTGGAAAAAGCAGCGGAGAATCCGTCCAGATGGTTTTCAGAGGAGAAGGATTTGTAGTTGTCCAGCCTTATGAAGAGGTATATTTCCAGGCGCAGCCCGAAAAAAGAGTTTCAAACGTAATTTACACCTAACCCAAACCAGATCCTTTACTCCGGAAAATAAGAAAGGGTAAGGAAAAAATTGTGCCTTTTCTTCTTTTCCGTATTAATTTTCAGAAGCCAGGGCTTGAACTTCATCGCCACAGGTTGTCGAAAGCCTGTCCTTTTCTATTTTTGCACATTCCATTGCGTCTTCCACAGCCTCCCTGATGATATATCCGGCTTTGTGCAGGATAGTATCCCCTATCTGGGGGTCTTTGTCCATGCTTCCGGTACAGGGATAGGAGTGATGGGCTCCTGAGACGGTTTCTTTGTATCCCGAAAGATCGGTCCAGCCGAGCTTTTTTGCGACAAACCAGGTTGAGCCGCAGGGGGCATCCCGGATTACGCCTGCTCCTATGAACATCTTCCCGTCAGGGCTCATCTCGATCCTGAGCACCGGCCTTCCGAAACCAAGGTCCACAAAAGCATCTATAATTGGCTTTCCGGTCTTTTCAAGGGCACAGAAGGGTTTTGGAGCCTCGAATTCAACACCTGTAGCTTCGAGTTCTTTTCTGAGCTGCTCAAGGACACCGGTAGGAGTCTTCTTTGAGTCTTCAGCAGGTGCAATTACGGCTTTTGCCCCCGTTTTCTGCACGACTTCCGGAAGGGCTGCAAGGAGGTCGGGGTGGATCCCTATAGCAAGGATCAAATCACACTCCGGAAGCTTTGGAGGCAGGAACTGGGCGGGCTCTTCAATAAATGAAGGCAGGTCGTCCGGAAACTCATGGATTCCCACAATCAGGTTTGCATAAGATTTCCTTGCCTGGCGGCAGTGGTTGCAGAGCTCACCGCACGACACGCAGAAACTTGACGGATTTATCAGATTCTGGATAACTTTTTTTCCGAGTTCGCCTGTATAAAGTACAAGGATTCTCATAGGTTTGCTCCCCTTTTTCAAGGATTCCAAAGGCACTATGCAAATTCACTTTCTTTGTAAAGATTCCCCCGCCTGTTTTGTCTCTCAGAATGAAAAAATACAGAGAAAAAATCTGCTTTTGCGGGAGTTGCTGATATGCTTTTAAAATGCAGTTCTGACGGAAGGTGCTTGAGACAGCATATACTTCCAACAGCAGATGACTTTCACCTGTAATCATCTTACTATACATCATAATTATTTGTTTCAATCTATAAATAAGGAGGGTTTCAAAATAGATATCGGTATCCACAACTATACTCCTGTATGAACGCTCTATGCCGGATAAAAAAAGCTGAAAACCGGGGGAAGGATGAAAAAGGTAGAAAAAGAGGAAAAGGTGAGGAAAAAAGGAAAAGATAGAAAAAAAGGAAAATCGAAGGAAAAAGGAAAAGATAGAAAAAAAGAAAAGGTGAAAAAAAGAAGAAAAAAGAAGAAAAATCCGCGGATCGGTTTTCTTTCATTCTCCAAGTTTTAAAGCCCCGTGCGGGCACATCTTGATGCACATGCCGCACTGGATACACTTCTTTTCGTCCACGCAGAGGCCCCAGGTCTCATCAAAAGCATAAACCTTCATCGGGCAGACGGAGATGCAGGCTCCGCATTCAACACATTCCTCCTCATCCCTGTGAATGGGCCGGTCCAGAATTGCAACTATTGCCCCTCTTGATTCGAGAGCATTTTTAATCTTGTCGAACCTGGAATCTTTCACATCTGCAATCAGTTCTCCGTAAGTCGAGTCGATATTAGCGACCATGATATTAAGCAGGATTCCTGTTTCGATAATGGACTCGGAGATAATGGGATTATGGATCCTTTCCGTAGGGATGCTGATCTTTATTTTCACGCTCAGTACCTCCTTGCAAGAAGTTTGCTTATATTGTCACTGGTGATTATTCCGAGGACTTGTCTCTGTGCATCGATAACAGGCATTGCAGAAACGCCGTAGCGGTCCAGCCTGCGAGCTGCAAGATCTACAGGTTCGTTCGGGGCACAGGTAAGGACTTTTTTCGTCATGACACTTTCTACGGAATCAAATCTGTTTTCGGCGACGGCTTTTGAGATATCCCATGCGGTCAGGATTCCTACCAGTTCACCTGTATCCGAAATCACAGCAAGGTGGTTGAAGGAGTTCTCCCAGATTTTCTTTGCAGCGTCCTGAACCGTCTGGTTCTTTTTGATTGTTACAATAAAATCGGACATGACGTCTTTTACGAGAGGTACTGCCTGAGTCTGTTTCATGGATTTTGCCGAGCCTTCACAGCAAATCCTTTCCACAGGCATGCTGACAAAGAAGTTCCCGTGCTTTACCCATTCCTTAAGTTCATTTGCAATCTTTCTTGCGTTCTTGAAGCTTGAGAGGGAGGAGGTCGGAACATCCTTTCCATCAATCTGCACCGAGCCTGATCTGAGATCGGCATAGTTTACCTGCTTTATCACAGGCTTATCCCTGCTGCCCACAGCATAGTCGAGGACACTGGTCATAATGTCCACGTCACGCACTGCAGTTGAGGCTGCAAGTTTTTCATTAAGAATAGGGATCGGAATTCCAATTCCCATATAAAGGGTTGTCCCATAGCCTGTAAAAGAAGCAGCCCTTAAATAATCAGGATTCATTTCCTTCAGGTTCCCTTTAAGCATGAGGGTCCCAAACCCGCCGGAGGGGGAGTGCTGGGTCCCGTTTCCGATAATGTAGCCCTGGGCTCCGCCCATAAAAATCCTTGTACCCATCCCGATAGTTTCATAGCTGGGGTCATTTGAGAGAGGAGAAAGCACTCCAGCTCCGGAATAGGTTACATTCCCGAAGTTGGGAAGAAGCTCTCCCATATAGGTGTTCAGAATCCTTTTTGAACTGTTTGTTGCAGCAGCATATTTCTGGTAGGCATTCCTGGGGTTGAGAAGGACTGCCTCGTTCAGGTCATTAAGGGTGATTGTCGTATCAAGTACTTTCCTGGGGTAACAGTCTGTCCCATAGGAAGTTGCATGCACATCGATTTCTTTTCCCCTCAGCAGGTCTTCAATAACATGTGCTCCACCATACTGTATCCCGCGTGTGTCCGAGATCTGGGCAGCTCCAAGGTAAGCGTCAACAGCAGCAAGCCCGCTGTATGCCTCCACATTATTGAACCAGACTTTCTGAATTTTGATTGGAGGTTCAGAATGACCTAGATTAAGCATCAAACCTGAAGAGCACATGGCTCCGAAAGTGCCTGTAGTGACCACATCCACTTCTCTTGCGGCACCTTCCACGCCAAGGTTTTCAACAATCCCGACCATTTCCTCGGCTGTGACTACATTGACGCTTCCATCTTCAATTTTTTTATTGATCTCATGAACCGATTTTTCAACCATGCGGGTTTCCTCTTAGTACAAATTTATCTAGATGGTAATTTTTGCCAGAATTATATATTACTTGTGATAATCCCGGAGTAACAGCCACTTCCGGAATAGGTGAAAAGTTCTGGCTTTGCATCATTTATTTTAAGACTATCGCTGTCAGATCTTCATTCCAATGATCGATAGTCATAATCGAGAGTCATATATATTACTTATGGTAATTAAGACTATATTTCCACAAAGGCTATTTCTTAAAGTAGCAATAATCGTTCACACCATATACAGGTTGAATAAAATGTAATTCTTAAAGTCAGGAAGTGGGGTTATTTTCAGTAAGTTTCTTATGCTTGCAGGATATTACCCGAGATCAGGTGATTTATTGACACGTGTACTTGCTACCGGAACTTTTGACATTTTGCATCCGGGACATGTTTATTTCCTGACCCAGGCAAGAGCTCTTGGAGATGAGCTCTTCGTCATTATTGCCAGGGATTCCAATGTGACTCATAAGCCGAAACCAATAATTCCTGAGGAGCAGCGGTTTGAGATGGTAAATGCACTTGGAACGGTGGACAAAGCCCTTCTTGGCAGTGAAACAGACATGTTCGAACCCCTGAAAGAGATAAAGCCGGACATAGTTGCCCTGGGTTACGATCAGTATTTTGATATTGAACCTCTGGAAAAAGAACTTACTAAAAGAGGTCTCCCTGCAAAAGTAGTAAGGGTTCCATTTTCAAAGGAGTGTCCCCTCTGCAGTACCGGCGCAATCATAAAAGAGGTCCTTAAACGGTATGGGTAAATTTACCCATACCGTCTTTATTAAGAAAACGTTTTTTGATCTCTTTTAAAAAGGTTGCTTCGGAATAGTGTTTTATGTAAATATCTTTTCAAGCCTGTCAAGAGCTTCCCGGATTCTATCAATGGATGTTGCGTAGGAAATCCTGATAAAGTCCTCTCCGGAAGACCCGAAAGCAATTCCCGGGGTCACTGCCACATGAGCTTCCTTCAGGAGCCTTTCAGCAACCTTGGTCCCGTTTCCAAACTCGCTCACATTGGCAAAGGCATAGAAGGCCCCGTCTGGCTTTTTGCACTCAAGTCCTATTTTATTCAGCCCGTCGATGAGGATATCCCTGCGCATCTTAAAGCGGTCAACCATTGCCTGGACTCCTTCCTGAGGGCCCTGAAGGGCTTCAAGCCCACCGTACTGGACAAAGGTAGTGGCGCTGCTTACGGAGTGGGACTGGATCTTCTGTAGAAGTTTAAAGATATCAGGGGGAGCTGTAAGGTATCCAAGCCTCCAGCCAGTCATTGCATATGCCTTGGAGAAACCGTTTACAGTGATGGTTCTCTCCTGCATTCCGTCAAAACTGCCAATACTGATATGTTCCCGGTCATAGATGATTTTCTCATAGATCTCATCTGAGACTACCAGAAGGTCATGGTCAATTGCAAGATCGGCAATGCACTTGAGGGTCTTTTTCCCGAATACTCCGCCTGTCGGGTTGCCCGGGCTGTTTACAACAATGAGCTTTGTTTTATCATTTATGTAATCGGCGAAATTGTCCGGCAGGAAACCTTTCTCAGGAACCGTAGGAACCCAGACAGTTTCTGCTCCTGCAAAACGGATGCAGGCGTCATAAGTTACCCAGGCAGGATCAAAGAGAAGGGCCTGATCCCCGTCGTCGAGGGCCCCCATCATCACTTCGAAAATCCCCTGCTTTGCGCCCGGGGTGACCAGCACATCTTTTTCGGCCACATCCAGATTATTTTCCGTCCTCAGTTTTTCGGCAATAGCTGCCCTTAGCTCCGGAATGCCTGCAGAAGGAGCGTAGTGGGTTTTTCCCTCATACATAGCCTTTGCTGCAGCATCGCAGATGTTTTTAGGGGTGTCGAAATCAGGTTCGCCAAGGCTAAAATTGATAACGTCTGTACCCTCTTTAATCATTCTGGTTGCAATGTTGGAGATCCTGATCGTTGCGGATTCTTCTACACGCTTGAGCCTTGCGGATGTCATAGGAATGGTCCTGCTTTGTTACTTTTTTGCTAGCTTATTGAAGCATCAAGGAACTTCACAGCCGCCGCACCAGCTTTACTGCAGCTTCTACTGCCCTTTTAGCATAGTCGACACGTTCATGAGCAGCCATCCTGGTCATACCCGGACCCGGAATTCCAAGAGTTACTGGCTTGTTGAACTCAAGGGAAAGATCCATGATCTTCCTTGCGGCGTGCTGCATAACCACCTGGTCGTGGTCGGTCTCACCTTCGATTACCGACCCTATGGTAACCACTGCATCAATGTCTTCCCTCTGGCAGAGCTTCTTGATTGCAAGGGGCATGTCAAAGACTCCTGGCACGAGAATTGTCTCTTTAACTGTTGCCCCCAGGAATTCCGCATGCTCTCTTCCAAGCAGCTCCATCTGGTAGGTCAGATCCCTGTTAAATTCAGCTACAACAAATCCTAGGCTAATAGTCATCTAGTAAGGTCTCCAGTCTTGTTTTTAACTTAAAGTCGCTTCACATTCTCAAAGGACCTGCGTCCTCAAAACCCTGCCTCTGACCGGTACCGGCCTCCCTGACCAGTTTTTCCGGCTTGAAGAGCAGTTTTATCACGTTTAAGGCGTGTTCCCGGGTCCGCTTGTCCATGAGAAAAGCGAGTTCTTTTTCGTCTTTTCCTTCATCCTCATGGACAAAGACCTCGATAATATGGGTATTGGTCATGAGCTGGGCCATGATAAGGCCCTGAGAGGCTTCATGAGCGCACATTTTGTCTTTTTGCTCCCTGCCAGGCATTCCAAGGGCCATTACGATATCGCAGCCTTCTTCTTCAATAAGCTTTTTGGCTGCTACCGGAAGGTCCTTTATCCCAGGCACGGTTACCCTTTTAATCTTTACGGATACGTTATTCTGTATCTCGTCGATTGCTGCACGTCCCATATTATAGCGCGCAAACGTGGTATCTGCAATTCCTATTGTGGGCATGTGAATCCGATCGGAATTTAATGGTTAATATTCTTCTGGTTTTCCTGAAACGTTTATAAACTTTGGTTATGAAAGATTTTTTAAATCCTCTCATAACCTATCAATAACGCGTGTTGCAGCTTCTGTGCCTGCTCCCACGCTGTCAATGTAACCCCGCTTCTTCAGCACGATTTCCATCTGCTGGATAGTGGAAAGAACATCCCTTGCAGTTACATTCCCCATGCTTCCAATTCTGAAAATCTTGCTCTTCAAGCGTTCCTGCCCGCCAGCTATAATAATGCCCCGCTTCTTCATGTCATTTTTAATGTCTTCCCCATCAATCCCTGCAGGAGATTTCATTGCAGTGATGGTGTTGGAGTACTGGCTGTACTCGTTAAGCTGAGGGAACATCTCTATGTTCATTGCGCCGGCTGCTGCCCTTACGGCTTCGGAAAGAGTCGTGTGCCTTCTAATCCTTGCCTCCATGCCTTCTTCTTTAACGATGTGAAGGGCTTCCTGAAGAGCATAAAATAGAGGAATAGCAGGAGTGTAAGGTGTTTCCGGCTTGGGTTTATCCCCGCTCTTTTTATATGCCTTAAGGTCATTATAGTAGGGCCTCTTCTTCATGCCAGTTATAACCTCAAAGGCTTTTTCGCTTACGGAAACAGCTGCCATTCCCGGTGGAGCTGCAAGGCATTTCTGAGAACCAACTATTGCAATGTCAACGCCCCATTCATCGACTTTGACTACATCTCCCCCAAGGGAGGTTACGCCGTCCATAATAAAAAGAGCATCGTGTTTTTTTGCAAGTTTGCCTATTTCTGCAGCAGGATTCATGATACCTGCAGAGGTCTCGTTGTGGACAAGGGTGATGGCTTTTGCTCCTTCTTCGAGCTTTTCCTTAACCTGTTCAAGGTCAACAGGAAGACCCCATTCAAACTCCAGGGGCACCACTTCGGCATAGAGGGATGCAAGGTCTTTGAAACGCTCTCCGAATTTTCCGTTTTCTATAGCAATAACTTTATCCCCTCTTCCGGCCACAGACCCGACTGCAGCTTCCATTCCCGCAGTCCCGGAACCACTGAGCAAAAAGATGTCGTTTTTTGTCTGAAAAACGTCAGCAAGAATTTCCCTGCAATCAGTATATATTGCGGCAAATTCAGCACTCCGGTGGTTGATCATCGGTTTTGACATTGCTCTAAGGACTCTGGGTGCGACAGGTACGGGACCAGGCATCATGAGAAGGGTATCTTCCAGATCCATTTATATAAGACTCCACACTTTTTCAAAGATTTAATCGGTTTTTGTTTTCTATATATAAAGGGAATTTATGTAAACTCTATAATTTTCAATCATGTAGTCCTGAAATAATTCAGGGTTATATCTTTATGATACGGTGTGCCAGGATGGCTCTGCAGTATCTCATGCCCTGATACCTTTTCGACAGCATTTGCCATGTTTATTCGGCCATTTCAGACAGGTTGAGCACTGAATTAGATTAAGGATTCAGGTTTAAATGAATCCTAGTATATAATTCATGTGCTTTCCACGTTCGGTCTCAGATTTCGGCTTAAAGGAAAACGGATTCCGGTTATTGTTCCTGAAGGAGCTTCATCACGTCATGTTTTGTTACAACGCCAATGACTGTTCCTTTTTCTATAACAAGTACAGCAGGGTTTCCTTCCAGTATATGCGAAACTACTGAGATCGATATTCCGGGAGATACTGTAGGGAACGCCTCCCCCATTATCCCTGAAACTTTCAACTGAGAGATGGATTTTTTCTTGCTCTCGCCCATCAGTTTTATGATCATATCTTCCGAAACACTTCCAACCGGAATACCCCTTTCAAGCACGGGAATCTGTGAAAAACCATGAATATGCATAAGGTTTACCACCTCTTCTACCGAGTCTTCAGGAGAAACATGAATTGCAGGGGAATGCATCAGGTCCTTTATGATGATCTGCTGCTCCTTTTCAGCCTCCTCAAAAGCATTAAGGATTTTCCTGACCGTTGAAAGCCTGGGGTCTACATCTCCCGATTCGATACGGGCTATAAGAGGCTGACTGACACCTGCCCTTTTAGCCAGGTCGCTCTGGGTAAGCCCGAGTTCATTTCGTCTTTTTTTAAGATCTTCGGGTGTTGGAAGCTGCATATATATTACCGATAGTAATTATGGTATTTAATGTCATTGGTTAACATTATTTAAAGAGTAGATATATAAATTGCTTTCGGGAACACGAAATACCAATCAGAAAAAACCTGTAAAATAGGTTTTAAAAAAAGAACAAAATCTAAAAAGGATCAATTTTAAACAATGAACAATGCAAAGACAGTAAAAGAATATTAAATAGAAAATAAAGAAAAAAGAACTATAAAATAAAATCAATATAAAATCAATATTAAAAAGGGAACTATTCAGTGCATAAAAATCAATATTAATCGGCATCTTATTAGATATAATATGAGCAAAAGTCGTTGACTCCATTTTATTTAATTGTTGATTATTGATTGTGTTTTTCAGTTTTACAAAAGGTGGTATGTTCATGTATTAAAAATATTAAAATCAATATCAATAGAATAATTTTTGATGTGCAATGAATATATTCGAAAAGATTAAAAATAGAAAGCAAAAAAGAATAAAAGAGAAAATGATAAAAAAGAATAAAAGAGAAAATGATAAAAAAGAATAAAAAGAAAATGATAAAAAATAGATATGTTATATTTTCATTTTTAGATATAAGATGGATTTTCTATTTCCTTGGACTTCTTGGTTCTCAGTTCGCCTTTAATAGCTTCATAATATTTCATGGTATCCGGAGTAACTGAAGGCCCTGTATCTGCAATCGCTTTAAGGAAATGTTTCTGTTTGACGTTTTTTGCATGGATTTCTTCGCGCAGGGCATACCTTCCTGCCTTTTTGCATATGGCTGCGAGATCTGCACCTGTGTACTGGTCAGTCAGGTCAACGAGTTCTTCAATATCCACATCCTCTGCAAGAGCCATCTTCTTTGTATGGACCTTGAGGATTTCCCTCCGGGCCCCTTTATCCGGGATAGGCACAAGGATAAGCTCATCAAAGCGCCCTGGACGGATCAGGGCCGGGTCTATGATGTCAGGACGGTTGGTTGCGCCAATCACCACTACACCCCGGAGCTCTTCGAGCCCGTCCATTTCGGAGAGGAGCTGATTAAGGATCCGGGCTGTAACCTGAGGCTCTCCTGCGGAGATCCCGCGTATGGGAGCAAGAGAGTCAAGTTCGTCCAGAAAGACAATGGAAGGAGCAACCTGTCTTGCCCGCATGAAGACCTCGGCAATCCTCTTTTCGGACTCCCCGTACCACTTGGAGAGGAGGTCGCTTCCTTTGGCTGTGATGAAGTTGGCGTCGGATTCATGGGCAATGGCTTTTGCAAGAAGAGTCTTTCCAGTGCCCGGAGGACCGTAGAGGAGCACGCCTTTTGGAGCTTCCACTCCTATGTCCCGGTAAGACTCAGGGTTTTTAAGTGGCCATTCCACAGCTTCTTTTAAGAGGCATTTTACATCTTCCAGGCCGCCCACATCGTTCCAGCTGACATTGGGGATCTCAATAAGAATTTCCCGGATGGCTGAGGGCTGGACTTCTTTCATGGCTTCTTCGAAGTCTGCTCTTGTGACCTGCAGGGTGTCCAGGAGTTCCTTTGGGATCTGGGGTTCTTTCAGGTTGAGCTTTGGGAGGATACGCCGAAGAGCACTCATGGCAGCTTCCCGGCAGAGTGCCGCAATGTCAGCCCCCACAAACCCATAGGTAATCTGGGCGAGATCCCTGAGGTTTACGTCCTCGGTAAGAGGCATACCCCTGGTATGGATCTGGAAAATCTCAAGCCTGCCTTCGGTGTCAGGGACCCGGAGTTCTATTTCCCTGTCAAACCGGCCTGGGCGGCGCAGTGCAAGGTCCAGGGCTTCGGGGCGGTTTGTTGCACCTATCACGATCACGTTCTTGCGGCTTTTTAAGCCGTCCATCAGGGAAAGAAGCTGGGCGACCACCCTTCTTTCTACTTCCCCTGTGACCTCTGCTCTTTTTGGGGCAATGGAATCTATCTCGTCCAGAAAGATGATTGCAGGGGCATTCTTTTCGGCATCATCGAAGAGATCACGGATCGCTTTTTCAGATTCCCCGTAGTATTTGGACATTATTTCCGGGCCGTTGATGGAAATGAAATAGGCATCAGACTCATTTGCAACTGCCTTTGCAAGCATGGTCTTGCCCGTCCCGGGAGGACCGTGGAGCAGCACCCCTTTTGGAGCGTCAATCCCAAGCCGGTCAAAAAGTTCAGGGTGTTTCAGAGGGAGTTCTATCATTTCCCTGACCTTTGTAATGGCATCCTTGAGCCCGCCCAGGTCTTCGTACATAACAGTGGGAATGGTCTGTTCCGGAGGAATTTCCACGGCTTCTGGAAGGAGTTCGATTTCGGTCATGTCCGTGATCTTTACGATCCCCGAAGGGGAAGTGGAAATAACCTGCAGCTTGATTTCCCCAAGCCCGAACGAGGGGCCGAAACCCTGTCCGAAAAAGTCCTGGAAAAAGTCATCGAACATGAGCCCCTTGCTATAAGTGTCCCTCTCCCTGGACCTCCTTAAGCTGGTGGTGGAGATAAAGTCCCCCTTTGAAACCGTACGGTTCATGAAGACCGCACTGAGGGTCTCACTGGGAGCATAGATTTGCATGCCTCTCGTAACGGGAGACAGGGTCACATGCTTTGCTTCTTTCCATTCAGCTTTCCGGATTTCCACATATTCCCCTATACTTGTCTTTGCATTGGTACGGATAAGTCCGTCCATACGGACAATATCAAGCCCGGCATCACTGGGATAAGGACGGCCTATAAGGGCAGAAGTTGATTTTCCACCTTTGATCTCCACAACATCAAAGGGTTTCAGACCCAGTTTCTCCCTGTATATTTCGTCAATTCGGACAATTCCTTTTCCGACATCCCGTTGATCGGCTTCCGCAACCTTAAGTTTTACAATCGATTTATCTCCCTCAGTCAAATAACACCCTCCATCTCCATAGTAAAATATTCCCCTCTGTAAAAGTATACGGCTTTTTGAAAAAATAAGATCAATGTGTGACTTTTCAGGCTGGTTTGGCTTCAGTCGCTTACCCTCTCTGCCTCCTCATCCAGCTTTTTTAAGTTTGTAGGGATAGGGTTTTCTTTGAGAAGCCTGGCGAAGTACACAAGATTATGTGCCATGTATCTTACTGTCCGATTCGTGTAAAGGTGCTTTTCCCCTCCGGCTTCGATGTAACTGGGTCCTGGGCCTGCATCACCAACCCAGTAGCAGTCAACATTGGGAGGCACAGTACATCCGAGGTGGGTCAGGTTGAAGAGTGTGGTTGCAGCAACATTGTGCGCTCCATCTTCGTTGCCGGTGACTATAACCCCTGCCACTTTCCCATAAAGGGGATACTGCCCTGTTACGGGATTCCCATCCATATACGTCCCGTCCAGCCTTTCAAGGACCATCTGGGCCACCGAAGAGCGTACGCCGAACCAGATGGGAGATGCTATTATCAGGATATCACAGGCTTTTATTTTTTCAAGTATAAAGGGCCATTCGTCTCCGTTTCCTTCATCGGAGGAAATCCCGAAAGCTATATTGTAGTCAACAACCCTCATGACCTCACTCTCAACACCAAGTTCTTTAAAAATAATCACAGCCTTGTCAACAAGAGCACGGGTGTTCGATACCTGAGGTGATTTTTTCAGTGTGCAGTTCAAAAAAAGCACCCTCATCGCCATAGTATCATCGCCATAGTATATATGTTTCCAAATGCCGTTATATATACGGAAACGTATAAATGTTCAGAAAGATTATTACTTCACCAAACCTTATTATGGATTTACTGCCAGGATACCGGTTTCCTTCTGGAGTCATGATTCATCTTTTATTCTCCTGGAGGGGGACGCTACTTAGTCTTCGATAAAAAGAGATGAGAAAATAGACTCATAGATTAAGGAAAATAGAAAATTGGAAAACGGAATAGTAGAATAAAAAGAAAAAAGATGAAAACAAAATAAAATCCTATATAGGAATTACGCAGTTGAACTGAAAAACAAAAGCGGAAACCATTTAACGGTATAAATCACAGTAATACTGATAAGGTCATATGCACATGATTGCTGATAAAACCATATGCACATGATTTCATATATCAAGTGCGTAAATCCTGATAGAAATGGAAAAAGGAAAAATATTAGAGTTTAAGTTCTTTAGCCATTTCCTGGAAAACTTTTCCTTTATCAGTTGTGATGAAAACACCGTTTTCGTGTTTTATAAGCTCTTTTTCTTTCAACATTTCCAGATATTTCTGAGCAATGTTAAAGTTAAGATTTACCTCATAAACGATATGTGTTTTCTTTGCCCCATTCATTGCTACTCTTAGAATATCTACTGCAATATCTGTCCTGCTCCTTCTCTTCAATACTGACTCCTCCCCCACTGTAGATTCAGAATAATCTTTGTAAGAATCAACGCTTTCAAAATATATTAAAGCGTATCTTTTTGTAGGTAACAAAGATTCTAAGTCTTTATCGTTTCCCTTTCTATATAACAATATCAGTATTATATAAAGTATTAAGTTATAAATCGAAAAAATAACATACGGTTAATACACAATTATACAAACATGAACGTTACTATATAAAAAAACTACCCAGTTTTAAAATCTGAGTAAACTTAAAAAAGATTAGTGGGCCCGCTGAGATTCGAACTCAGGATCCCCGCCGTGTAAAGGCGATGTCATGACCGACTAGACCACGAGCCCAGTTTGCTACATTTACATCATTTAAATGCTTGCCTTACAAGCAGTTGCTTGAAATGCAGAGTCAACAAGTCACTAGTAATATATATGTCTTTTGTTCGGAGAAGGGTTTGAAAATTTATTTAGACGGATGATATTTATATACACCTATAATTTCACAATCTCTAAGGTTGGATGCCCATTACTTCAGTTAAGGAGGGATTCCGTCAACTTTCTGGCATTTATTCCACTTTATTGGATTTATTCACTCTGATTTGGAAACGAGTTTCCGTAGCAAGTAACACGGTTTTGGAAAAACGTCTCATCTTGTCAATGTTGGACATGCTTCTTGTGTGTAACACGTCGCCCCTACCTCTCAGGACTTTTGATTTCAGACTTTGGCTGATCAATCAAGGCTTGCGGAAACAGGCCTCCCACTTTAGGGGGATTATTGACCTATATTTTTCGGAGAGAGAACTGGAAACAACTGAAATGGAAAATATAAAGTTACTGCTTTGAAAGTATGAAAATCCCCACCGTTTACAGGTATTCTTTCGGCATTTTTTGTATCAGAATTCATACAAGCAAAATATATTTATACGAGATTAACATGATGTAATATGTGAGCGGGTCTCTCTTTTGTAAGATAACCCCAACCCCCCAACACCCCAATTCATACTCCCCAACCCGCTCATACGAATTATATTGCTACCTGTTTATGTGATCTTATCATATTATGCTATCATCAGGATACTGTCAATAAGATACTATTATCAGGATACTATTGATAGGCTTGTAAAAAATGACCATAGAAGTCAAGCCAGTTTTGCAGGGCGATTCAGGCGTATTTCAGGATAATACCAGGTAATACTCTATTTTAAACTCTATTAATAAACTCTATTAATAAACTCTATTTTAAACTCTATTAATAAACTCTATTTTAAACTCTATTAATAAACTCTATTTTAAACTCTATTAATAATGGAAATGCTGTCACGGAAATAAGATAATAAATCAACCTCCGACCGAAAAGCATTGTTAATTGCCCGTAAATTAATCTGCTTGAACGAGCCAGACTGTCCAACAATTACTACAAGTAATAACTTAATTTACTCTTTTTGTTAAAGGCTTTATATTTCTTATTTTGCACATATTTTTACCCTGAGACCCATTATCTGACTGCACAGGTTCCAGAAAAACATTATTGAGAAGAACAGTTTGAGAAATTAGTAACTATAAAACTGTAATTATAAATTATAATGTATATTATAGAAAGCTATTTATAGGATGTAATATTACTCATGCTAAGTGAGCGGGCCTCTTTTCCATAGTATAACCCCAAACCCATATCCCCCAACTATTCCCCCAACTATTCCCCCAACTCCCCAAGCCCGCTCACAAACTTTTCTCACGATTTTTTCTCTCAACTTTATTTAAAAATAAGATAATTATCTTAACAGTTCTTAACTTTTTTAGACTTTTCTTAACTTTACCATATGTGATCTCAATAAGGCCTGCATTATCTCAATTTATCTTAACTTATCTTAACTTATCATAACTTATCCCAGCTTATCTCAATTTATCTCAACTTATCTTAACTAATCTTAACTGTTATCATACGGATTACAGGTTTAATACCTGGGAACCTTTTGAAATAACTGTAACTCGAAAGAATAAAATAAAAAGAGTTTTACATGTAAAGGAACACTGAATCAGGCAGGCAAGAGAATATACTAAATATATTAAATAAGTATTTATAACTAAAGTTGTATACTTGCATTTGTGAGCGGATTCCAATCCAAACTTCCCAAACACACCAACAACTTCTTCTTTAATTCAAAGTCAACCCAGTTGGTTCCGCTCACATAAAACCTCAGTTCCTCTTTTGCAGTAGCCAGGATTGTGTATTTGTTTAGTCGGGTTGTTTATTTGTGTATGGTTGCTTATTTGTGTATAATAGTTTCAAATACACATGCTGTCAAACCCACAAAAAACATGTGTCGGCATCCTTTTGAAACTGAACGAGATAAAGTACCCGACCTTCCGCAGATGTCTTCAAAAAAATAACATTTTTCTTGATATCGTTTTTAGAGAATTATTCGAAAATCTGCAGTTATTATCTCAACTGAAACTTCGGAAAATGGCTGCTGGAAGTTTTCAATGAAGGCAAAAGGTTGAAAACTTTGGAAAATTTCAAAAATACGTGTTTGAGTAACTAAAGCGGTTTTCAGAAAAACGAGAGCAGGAAAAATTATGAAAAATGAACAGACATCTGCGGAAAGTGGGAAGTACGAAAATTCGGCATACATAAACCGACTGTCAGAAGACCTGAAAATTTAAAAAATATTTAGGGGAAATAAAAAAGAACTTTTCTGGATTGGGAAATCCAGAATGGAACAAAATGAACGATTCACGCTCTACAAAAATTTAAAAGTCGAAAAGTGTTTTCTGGGTTTTAGGCTCAGCTTTTTTCAAAACCTCTCCCGTATTATCCTGAGTGCCTGTGGAGGACGAAATTTCGTCAGATATCCTTTGGTCAGATATCCTTTGTTTTGATAGGTCGCTGTTAGTCGTAACTTTCTTTTTTGAAGGTATAGAGGAAGCTTCCTTCTCTACAGATTCAGAAAGGGATTTATTTTCAGGCAGAGGAGCGGAAAAAGAGAATAAATTATTTTCTACAGGTTCCGGCCAATCAGACAGTATCTTTCCTGAAGTCTCTTTTTTTTCGGGAATCTCTGGCTGTGTGTCAAATCCCATGATAAGGGTTTTCTGCTTGTCTTCCGAAGGATGAGAATCAGAAGCTTCAGATTTGCAGGCGGGAACCTCCTTTTGAGTCTCCTTTTGAGTCTCCTTTTGAATCTCCTTTTCTTCCTCCGGAATTATTACAGGGCAGCTGAGGGTTCTCTGCTTATTGTCTAGTGCAGGGGCAGAGACCTTAAAAAATTCCGGCTTTCCGGTTTTATTTCTTCTTTCATCGAGAAGTTTCTGTGCATCGTCGTAAATTTTCTGCAGCTTTTTACTTGCCTTTGCGCTTCCTGAGAGGTACATCAACTCTTCAAGCTCAAGCTCGAGATTTGCAGTAACTTCAACTGCAGATTCCTCATCTTTCAGCATTCGCGAATAAAACCCGAGAAGGTTGTTCCTCGAATAATGCATTGATTCAAAGCTGTGCTCCCCGATTTTTGAAGCGATATTGTCCCGCATGTCCCGCTTCGAACGCGTCTGCCCGAGCCTTCTCCAGAGTGATGGCTGCTGGTATTTGATAAAGCCGGGATACGGTCTTGTCTTTGAAAGGGCAGCTCCGCAGACCATAAGCATGCTGGCATACCTCCACATCCTGTAATTCTGGCGCTTTTTTACACGCCCCAGATAAAGGTCAGCCTTTGAAATATATTCAAAACCCGTCCTTATATCTTCAAGGTCACCGTCCTTGCGGGCATACTGGATAGGCAGGTTTTCATCGATCCAGTGCACGAGATCTTCAGGGCTTTCATCAAGCCCGCGTGCAGATTCAAGAGCCCTTTTACAGTCAGTGCTTTTAAAGATCTTCTGCATCGCCTTAAAGATGTTCTCCTTGACATCCCTGCCTGCAGTACCGATATCCTCAACTTCGAGCGCTTCTTTCCCGCTCGCTGCAGCCTGGAGATCATTCATGGCACTCCTGAAATCTCCACCCGCATTTTCTGCAATCTGCAGGACAGCTTCCTGGCTGCAATAAATTCCCTCAGCCTCACAAACCTTCTTCAAAGCAGGGACCATTGAACGGCTCTGCACGGACCCGAACTTAATTTCCAGGCACAGGTTCCTGATTGTGGGTGTTAGCCCGTAAATGTCATTTGCAATAAGCACGATCGGCTGGAGTGTGGCCTTTATGATCCCGGCAATAGCCCTCATTCCGCCCCTGTCCGAAGTCCCATGTATATTGTCCGCCTCATCAAGGATAATAAGACGCTTTCCACCAAAAAAGGTATTCATTGACGCTGCAGAGCCAGCAACCTTCTCAATAACACCTGCAGTCCTCTGGTCGCTTGCATTGAGTTCAATAACCTCCCAGTCCATGTTCCTAGCAAGTGCATGAGCACTTGAAGTCTTCCCTATCCCTGCAGGTCCATAGAGAATAACTGCCCTTCTCTCAGGGGTCCCGGATTGCCATTCCTCAGCCCATGCCCTGAAATCCTGCACTGCCTTCTTGTTCCCCACGACATCTTCAAGGGTCCGGGGTCGGTATTTTTCAGCCCATTCGATCGCCGACATCATCTTAAACCATACCAATAAAAAAGGAACTCATTATTAACTTTATATGTTTTAATTTTTTTAATGAGTTCCCCGCCTGTACTCCTACAATTTTTCCCAGCACCCCTTTTTAGAATAAAACATCACTCATAAATCAGTCCCCCTATCTAAACAACGTTAATTGCCCATAAGTTAGTTTGCTTGAGCGAAGCTCAGCTAAAACCCATCAAGTAGTCCTCTTGAGCGCAGCGAAAAGGACCGCGTACTGTTGCACTTGCAGTGCAACTCCCAGAAAATCTCCGATTTCCTGAGATCCCGAGGCGCAATTCGGATGGCGCAACTCGGGCGGGTAGGGCAAAATTAATTAATGTGTGTGTTTGTTTTTCTTTGAACTACTTCAAATCTTACATAAAAGTCTGGATGGATATGGAAAAGAACGGCATGTACGCCCTCCTTGAAGCTATCGAAGCAAGAGCCCGGACGAACAGGGCAAGGGTAGCTATGGGAATAAGGGAACCGAATCCCAAAACTCTTGAGAGTGCCTGGAAAGCCCAGGAACTGGGATATGCACAGGTTGTCCTTGTAGGGAACAAAAAAGAAATTGACGAGATCGGGACAGAACTTGAGGTTGTGGATACCGACGACCCCGAAAAAGTCCTTTCGGAACTCCTGGTTTCAAGAAAGGTGGATGCAGCTATAAGAGGCACTGCAAAGGCATCAGGAACTATCTCAAACCTGAAAGAAGCCCTTGGCATGAAAAGGGTTTGCAGACTTGCCCTCCTTCTGACAGCGGACGGCACACCTTTCTTCCTCGCTCCTGTTGGAATCGATGAAGGAAACACGATCGCAGATAAGCTCCGTATGATTACCCTTGGTGCAGAGTATATAAGGAGGTTAGGAGTCGAGCCTGTAGTCGGAGTGCTTTCCGGAGGCAGGATAGGGGATATAGGAAGAGACAGGCGCGTGGACAGAACCCTCGCAGATGGGGAATTTGTAACAGGACGAGCTCTGGAGCTCGGAATTGATACCAGGCACTATACCATTCTTATTGAAGACGCCATAAAAGAATCGAACTTCATTGTTGCCCCTGACGGGATATCCGGCAACCTTATTTTCCGGACCATTGCCTTCCTTGGCGGAGGTGACGGACTCGGAGCTCCGGTATTAATGGACGATTATGTGTTTGTAGACACATCAAGAGTAGGCGGGCATTTCACAAAAGCTATCATGCTTGCAAGTGCACTATCCTACCTTCACAAGGAAAGAAAAAAGGTGATTCACTGAAGACCATTGCAGATAGCTGGCCCCCTTTAAAAGGGGACTACGTCACAGGAAAACCGGATTCCAGGATCGCAGTCGTAACCCTTGCAAGCCACTTTGATGCCTGCCCTGATGCTGCCATCTGGGGGAGTTCAAAGACCGAAAACCTGGGCGTAGAAAAAATAATTGTAAATGTAATTTCAAATTCCAATATCCGGTATGTCCTGATCTGCGGGACCGAGTCAAGGGGACATCTGGCAGGCCACTCCCTGCTTGCAATCCACGCAAATGGGATTGACGAAAAAGGCAGGATCATAGGTTCGCAGGGTGCAATTCCCTTTATAGAAAATATCTCCAGAGACGCAGTCGAACGCTTCCAGCAGCAGGTTACACTCCTGGACAGAATTGGGTTGAACGACACAGAAGAGATCCGGAAGCTCGTTGAAGATTATAAGGATAGGGGAGAAGCATACCCTGAAGAACCCATGGTTGTCTGTGCCCCGAAAAAGAGGCAGTCCTCTTTTGCAGTTCCCACTTCAGGAGATGTAATAATCTCAGGAGAATTCGTAATGGATTCAATGGCAGGAATTATCTGCCTGGCAGAAAATCTCTGATCCTTCAATCCGAGATATATTGATTTGAATATATATTTAGAATCAGTATGTTTTATATGGATGTTTCATAATTAAGAGATTCAATTCGAATCCTGAAATCATAAGAAGTAAGTGAATTAATCATAAGAAATAAGTGTATTTTGAAAAATGTGGATTTTGAGGGCGTAAAGATGTTTAAGTTCCAGAAAGAACAGGAAATTGTTAACATTGCAGGGGTAAAGGTAGGCGGACAGCCTGGAGAACTACCTACCGTACTTGCAGGGACTATTTTTTATAATAAACACGAAATCGTAGAAGACGCGGCAAAAGGACTTTTTGATAGGGCCGCTGCCGAAAAACTTGTAAACCTGCAGGAGTCGGGTTCGGATACTACCGGAAATCCCCATATAGTCCATATCTTTGGCACTACCAACGAAAGCATCACGCGCTATATTGATTTTATTGCAGAGATCTCGGATTCTCCTTTTCTCATCGATTCCCCCGAAGGGACCGTACGTGCACATGCAGCACAGTATGTGAGTGAAATAGGGCTTGCAGATAGAGCAGTCTATAACTCCATAAACATGAGCATAAATGCTTCTGAAATAGAGGCTCTTGCGCAGTCCGATATTGACAGTTCTATTATCCTGGGTTTTAATGCAATGGACTCCTCCCTCCAGGGCAGGATGGAAATGCTCGAAACAGGTGCAGGCCTGTTAGAAGAGGGCCTTCTCTCAATTGCAGACAGGTGTGGAATAGTTAACAAGCTTATCGATCCGAGCATCACCCCTATGGGAAACGGAGCCGGAATAGCTCTCAGAATGACCATTACCGCAAAAGCAAAATGGGGGCATCCTACAGGCTCTGGAATTCATAACGCTCCCTCAGCCTGGAACTGGCTGACCCGGCAGAAAGAAAAAGACCCGGTCCTGTATAAAATCTGCGATATAGGCTCAACCTGCCTGCAACAGGCGGCAGGGGGGGATTTTATTCTCTACGGCCCCATAGAATATGCCCCATACGTTTTTCCCATGGCTGCCATGAGCGACATAATGATTGCAGAGTCAGTAGCTGACCTTGATATCGAACCTGCAGCCAGGCACCCGATTAACCTGCTGGTCTGATTTCTTCAAAACTGCAGGTTTCGCCTTTTACTATTTAAGAAACCACCAGTTTAAGCGAAATTATGGCAGCCTTCGGGTTGCCTTTTAAAAATTTGATTCGTAGAGCTTCTTGCTTCCAGCCCTATTTTAACCCTTATTAATCCACTTCAACCCTTATTATCAGATTCCTGTTTTCAGACCCTCATTTTCAGACTCCTGTTTTCAGACCCCCATTTTCATGTTTCATTTTCGGGTTTCATTTCCAGCTTTTATCCAGAAGATTTCCATTCAAAGTTAACATCCATGGCTTTAGTAGACTTTAACTTGCAATTAACATCCATGTCATTAGTAATTTATTAACAGGTGAAAACAGCATCCACTTTTAAGCAACAAAACACTTTTCAGAAACTCTGCTTCCAAAAGTATTTACTCGGCAGAATTTAATCCATAATATAAATTTCCTTGAAATGGGATTATTTTAAAAAATTTAAAAGATAGGGGAGTGAGATACTGGCTATAATCAAAAATAAAACAAGACATACCGTCCGTTTTGTAGCTTACAGGGCTGACGGAGCCCAGATGCACCAGAAAGCTACCAAAATTCCACCTGATCAGAGCCGCTATGTAAGTAAGGATTATGCAGGGGACATTGACTGGTTTATCATCACAGCATTTCTGCCGGAGAGCGAGATCTATGACCATGTAGATGTAGACATCCTGCCGGCTGTAAGAGATGGGGACGACGCCCTTTCTTTTGCTAAAGTGGGGGTTGAAGAGAAGTTCGTGTTCGTGGAAGATACCGAAAAAAAAGAGTTTCGTTTTTACCTTGATGAGGATGAACCTGAAGGAGAAATCCACGGCTGGTAAGCGTAAGCTAATATGAGTAAGCTTGTAAGCCGGAAAAACGTCAAGATTTCTGGCTACTCCTTTCGAAAATCTATTTTTTAGACTTATTTACTTTTGATTGATTTACTTAAATAACCCGGTGTCTCCTGAATCTGGTGCAGAACCTTCCCTCCCACCCGCACACCTGACACAGACACCTTTTCTACGGTCCATGCACTGGTCGCATACAAGTTTTCCGCATAAATGGCAGGTATGAAGTTTAGCCGGGCGCCCGCAGATTGAACATAACCCCTCTACTTCCAGAATTTCAGCCTCCTGAATTTCTCAATAAAAAAATAGTTTTGAATAAATGGTTTTGAATAAATGGATTTGAATGAATGGTTTTGAATAAATGGTTTTGAGTAATTAAGGCTGCATAAAAGATCGTTTTTGGGCACTATAAACGTTTCCCGGAGGGCTGTATCTGGAAACTTCTAAGGATGCTCTTCCAGCAGGTGCAGTTCAAAGATAGGAAAAACAATGAAATCCTGAAAGAAAATACCTGAATCCAAACAAAGAAAAAAAGGAGGAAAAGACCTCCTTGAAAATAGAGTATTAAACGGTTTCAGTCCACTATCCCGCCAGTGTTTGCGGAATGGACGGACCGCTGGTACCTGGCAAGGTAACCTGTAACTTCCTTTTTCGGGGGCACAAAGGCAGCTTTCCGCTTCTGGAGCTCTTCTTCAGAGACTTTCAGGTTCAGGACCCTTTCAGGAATGTTGATTTCTATAAGGTCCCCCTCTTTTACGAGACCTATTGGTCCCCCTTCACTGGCTTCAGGAGAGACGTGCCCTATACATGGCCCGCGAGTCCCTCCGGAGAAACGCCCGTCAGTGATCAGAGCCACGGACTCGAGCAGGCCCATACCTCCGATTGCGGCTGTGGCTGCAAGCATTTCGCGCATTCCGGGTCCTCCTTTGGGGCCTTCATAACGGATAACGATAATGTCTCCGGGCTTCACATCTCCTGCAAGAATGCTCTGCATGGCGTCTTCTTCACAATCATACACTCTTGCAGGGCCTGTATGGACACGCATCCTGGGGTCAACTGCGGTTTGCTTTACAACCGAGCCATCAGGGGCAAGGCTGCCTTTGAGAACTGCAATTCCTCCTTCGGCATGGACTGGATTCTCAAGGGTTGTAATGATCTCCTTATTCAGCTTCGGGTTAACTATGTCAAGCTCATTCAGGTTTTCCCCGATAGTTTTACCGTTAACTGTAAGCTGGTCAAGGTGGAGTTTTGAAGCAAGCCTCTGCATGACTGCCTCGACCCCGCCTGCCCTGTCAAAGTGCAGCATGAAATTCGGGCCGCCGGGTCTGAGGGAAATCAGATGGGGGGTTGTCCTGCTCAATTCGTCGAAGGCCTCAAGGGGCAGCTCAAGCCCGAACTCATGGGCAAGGGCAGGAAGGTGCAGGGTAGTATTTGTGCTTCCTCCGACTGCCATATCAACCATTATGGCGTTCTCAAAGGACCTTTGAGTAACAATCTTTCTTGGGGTGATGTTCTCTTTTACAAGCTCTACAATGCGCTCTCCGGATTCCTTGGCAATGCGCGTCTTTTTTGCATCCACTGCATGGGCAGTTGCGCAGCCAGGAAGGCTCAGCCCGAGGGCTTCAGTCATGCACGCCATTGTGTTTGCGGTAAACATTCCGGCACAGGACCCTGCCCCTGCACAGGAAAGATCTTCAAGCCTTTTAAGTTCGGCTTCGGAAATTTTGCCTGCCCGGTAGGCTCCGACCCCTTCAAAGACTGAGATCAGATCAGTGTATTTATCGTCCACGTATCCCGGAAGCATTGGCCCCCCTGTCACAACAATGGCAGGGATATCAAGCCTGCCTGCTGCCATAAGGTGTCCTGGCACGATCTTATCACAGGTAGGGATTAGGACCATACCGTCAAACTGGTGGGCTCTGACCATCAGCTCGATCGTGTCCTCTATAACCTCTCTGCTCGGGAGGGAATATTTCATACCCTCATGCCCCATTGCAATCCCATCGCAGACCCCTATGGTATGGAACTCAAAAGGAACTCCCCCAGCGTTCCTGATTCCGGCTTTTACAGCCTCAGCAAGTTTATTCAGGTGAATGTGGCCAGGGATTATGTCATTCCAGGAATTGACAACTGCGATGAACGGCTTCTTCATTTCAGAATCCGTAACCCCCGTTGCTTTAAGGAGGGAACGGTTGGCGGCACGTTCAGGCCCCTCTTTGATAATGGCGCTTCTCATTGCAAGTCTCCTTATGATCTTGATATTGAAAACGATCAGTGTAATTTGTTATAATGTATAGATAGGAAAAAACTTCATAGTATAAACAGGTTGGGGACGAAAAAACTGTAAAAAAGCCATATAGAAAAATGCTGAAAATCTACAAAAACTTATAGAAAGGTTGGTAATAAAAGTACAGAAAACAGCAGTGAAAAAAGATCTATCAAAAAAATAGGCAGGAATGGTTTATGGAAAGAATGACAACTGCCTTCTGGCAATAGAAGGATTAAATCGGGACAAAACCCTCCCTTTGAACCATTAAAACCGATAAATAATATCACAAAAAGGCAATTTAATATAATAGTATCCAAATATTTATATAACCAGTCAGAGATTTTGAGTTTAGCATAGTGAACGGACCTGCCCTGGACTATATCTACAAGATCACATCCAAGCAACACACCACAAAAAATTTAACTACAACAGGGTCGCACCCGTTCACCAGATTATTTTTCTCACTAATTCTTTTTCTCACTAATTCTTTTTCTCACTTATACATCCTTTTTCCTTTCTGTTTCCTTTTTCCCTTCCCCCTTCCTTTTTCCCTTCCCCCTTCCTTTTTCTTTTCGTTAAAAATTCAGAGTTTTATTTCGGCACAGGGTAAGCAGACCTGAAGTAAAAGAGCCAAAGTAAAGAGATAGGAATAAGAAGAACAGAAATAAGTAAGCTGATCGGACAAAAGAGTTTGAGAAACAAAGGAATCGCAGTAAGGCTTCCCTCAAAACCGTACCGCAGATCCTTTTATGGAGGTTTTATGTTTTTTGGACTATTTTGCCACTCTAGCCTTTTTTAGATTTTAGCCATTTTTGATTTTAGCCATTTAGTTTTGCCATTTTAGGTATTCCGTATTCGTGGGTCTTTACTGTACTGTGCGTGGTTTCCTGAAACCCGTTTTAGCTTTATGTTTGGTCGGTTCTACTATTCTTCTGTAGGGGTTCGTGAAGGGTTCATGAAAGATCATGCGGGTTCACAGTTTTCTCCAGCCGGTCATTAGTACAAACGCGGAATACGGAATCTTATTACCGTTAAAATAATATATATAGATTTCCATCGTTTTTCAAAAACGAATATGTATGGCAGAGACAGTTTTGAGAGAGCCCGGAGATTTATGAATAAATAGTTTTCAACTTTACAGAGTGCAGCTAAACTGGAAAAAGAGATTCCGGGATCAAAAAAACTGATATTCGATAAAAACACAATTATATAATAGAAAGCGGACAGAAAATTACAGGCAAACTTGTCAACGGCTAATCAACAGATCGGTAAAACAGATCGGTAAATTAGAATGCAGAAGAATTTGCGATCAGGCATACCAACAGTTTCCAACGCATTATCCCGGAAGAAGCTATTGAAAACATCCCTGTGAAGGCGGTTAGAAGATAATGGACAGCGAGACTTCTGAAAACAGAGAAGAACCAGATACTTATCCCCATGTAGCAGATGCTGCAAATGGCGAAAGGGGAAAAGCTCTTCATGCAGCTCTGGAAAGAGAAGAAGCCCTGAAAACTATAATCAATAACAGCCCGGCAGTGGTATTTCTCTGGAAAAACGAAGAAAAGTGGCCTGCGGAATTTGTTTCCGAAAATGTGGGGAACTTTGGATATACGGTAGAGGATTTTATCTCGGGCAGGGTACTGTACGGGGATATTATACACCCTGATGACCTTGGAAAAGTTGAAGAGGAGCTTGAAAAAAGAATACGGAGTGGAGCTCCGGATTTCAATATGGAATACAGGATTATTACAAAAGCCGGAGACCTGCGCTGGGTAAACGAAAGGACCTTCATCCAGAGAAACCCGGAAGGAGAGGTAACCCACTTTCAGGGAGTGGTTCTCGACATCACCGAGCGGAAGAAAAGTGAAGAAAAACTGGAAAGAGTCCTTAAGATTCAGAAACTGTTGAAAACAATAATCAACAACAGCCCGGCAGTGGTATTTCTGTGGAGGGATGAAGACTACTGGCCTGCAGCTTTTGTCTCGGAGAATGTGATACAATTTGGATATACAGTTGACGATTTTCTATCACAGAAAATCCTGTACGGAAAGATAATACATCCCGATGACCTGAAAAAGGTTGAAGAAGAACTCGAAAGACACGTCCAGAAAGGGGAAGTAAGCTTTAATTCAGAATACAGGATTTTTACAAAAGCCGGAGACCTGCGCTGGGTAAACGAAAGGACTTTTATCCAGAGAGAAGGAGATGGAAACGTAACCGGTTTTCAGGGGATAGTGCTGGACATAACCCCCCGGAAAAAAATTGAAGAAGCCCTGAGAAAATCTCTCGAAATGCAGAAATTGCTGAAAACGATAATCAACAAAAGCTCAGCAGTAGCTTTCCTGTGGAAAACTGTGGAAAACTGGCCTGTAGAGTTCGTTTCAGAAAATGTAACGCAGTTTGGATATACTGTAGAAGACTTCACTTCGGGTAGAATCCTTTATGGAGACATAATTCATAAAGAGGACATCAATTCGGTCTCTGAAAACCTTGCACACTCAATTCGAGAAGGGTGTGACTCTTTTGAGATGGAGTATAGAATTTTCACCGCAGATGGCAATATTCGCTGGGTTGAAGAGAGAACGTATATCAAGCGAAATAAGGAAGGTATCCCGGTTTACTTTCAAGGAATAATTGTTGATGTTACCGAAAGAAAAGAAGCACAGGAAATGCTCGAGATTCAGCGAGAACTCGGGATGTCCCTGAGTACCACCTGGAATCTCCAGACCATGCTTTCCCGTATCCTTGATGCCTGCCTGAAAATAAAAGAGATAGATGCCGGAGGCATATACCTGAAAGACGAGCTTCTGGACCAGATTAACCTGGTAGCGCACAGAGGGCTCTCCTCCGAATTTGTGAAAAGTGTTTCTGCATACAGGGCAGACTCCCCGGAAGCAAAGCAGGTCTGGACCGAGAAACCTATTTACAAACTGGACTTTTTTGCTGAAGAGATGGCAGATCTGCTAAATAAAGAAAAGATCACTGCAGTTGCAGTAATCCCTATGATGCACAGGGGAGAGATAATAGGCAGCCTGAACTTTGCTTCCCACACTGTGGACAGTATTCCCCAGAACATCCGCGATTTCCTTGAGAGCGTTGCCCTCCAGGTAGTTACCCATATAGCCCCTATCCGCATAGAGGCAGACCTTTTATAAAGGCAACCAATCTGAAGCTCGAACTATATCCGGACGACGAAACCCTTATTTAAAATAATTTTTATAAATAATGCTGGATTGGGGAGCGAGGAAAGCCCCAGGGTTACGCCTTCAAGCTCTGAGCTTCAGATACGCAACTACCGGTTTTTGCTCTCATTTTTCCGGTGTTTGCATTATCAGACTTTATCAGACTTAATTAGACTTTATTAGACTTTATTAGATCGCTAGGGGGATACAGGTTGAAAGCAATAGTAGTCTATCTCAGTACCTCAGGGAATACAAAAGCTATGGCCGAGGCAATAGGGAACGGGATTGAGTCAAAGAATGTGGATGTAAAGGTTGTCAGTTTCTATGATGTAAAGCCCGAAGAACTCGATGAAGCAGAAGCAATTGCAGTTGGCTCTTCGACGTTTTACTACAAAATGCTGCTGCCCATGGAAAAGTTCATGGATGAGACCCTTGTTTCCACAAGCCCACATGGCAAGATAGGGGCTGCTTTCGGGTCTTACGGGTGGAGTGGAGAAGCACCCATATTGATAGCCGAAAAAATGCGGGAAATGGGAATGAGTGTTGTGGACCCCGTACTCCGGATCCTTCATAAGCCCACGGACAAGGACCTGCAGGAATGCAAACGGCTCGGAATTGACATTGCAGAAAAACTGAAGCATAAAAGCAAAAAGGCAGAGTAACAAAAGCAGCAATAAAGTAAACCAGCCTGGACTGTTAAAAAAAGAGTGGCCTGAATTATTTCATGGCCATTTCCACTCGTTTCCTGAATTCATCAGGGCTTTCAGAAACCAGTACAACAGTCCTGAAAAAACCCTTATCTTTTCTGATTGCTACGGCTTTTGCGTGTTTTCCCGCAAAAATTAGCCTGCGCCCCTGTATTCTGACTCCCCACCCCATATACCACGGGAATTTGTCCATGATCTCCACAGAGCTGATATCTGAAAAGGGAATGTTGTACCTGAATGGTGGAAAAACTGCAACCACGCTGTCGGAAGTTATCAGGAATCTCATGCCAAAAAAGCCCCACATTGCAGCAAGGTAAATGAGAAGGATAAGAGGCAGAGCGTACTTCTCCTCAGGATCAGTACCAAAACCAAAAAGCCCTGTGAGAGATAAAATGTAAAATGTCAGGATAAGCAGCAGACCTGCAAAATTAAGCAATCTTATTTGTTTACCGTAGGCTGCCCTCTGTTCGTAAAAACCTATTATGATACTACCTCCTGTATGAAAGGATTTGCAATATTTCTATGCCGAGTTTTTCGGTAGAAGGTATTTGTATAAGTAGTAGAGGTATTTGTATAAGTAGTAGAGGTATTTGTATAAGTAGTCCTGTACAGTATCTTTTTATGACCCGAGTTTTAATTATTCCTGGGGAATTTCGGTAACAGGGGTCGAATCCAGCAGTAGCTCGTTGAAAAGTTCGGTACCCAGGTGCCTGGAAGAGGGTTCGTAGCATATAAGGCTCTCTCTTTCAAAGTGCCTCTGATTCTTCGGGAAAAGAGATATCAGGAAAAACTTATCACTAACGGCAAGATTTGCAATCTTCAGTTCTCCCGAATACCGGAAAAATTTCACATTATCAAGAGACATCATAATTCGGAAGTCCTCCATATAGTCAGTATAATACCGCTGAAGAACAGACTCCGGCATTAGAAAAGAGAATTCAACTCCCTTTTTTGCAAGCTCCTGGCAGAGATAAATCATAGGCTGATGAAAGTAGGCTATGGCTTCAAGAACATGGCTGGACTTAGACAGATTTTTCACAACTTCCGGGTCGAGTTCGAACATGCGGTCCAGGTCAGGCTGAATCAGTTTACATTTACCAAGTTCTCCCAGCCTCTTCCGAAAAGAAGAAGGTGTCCCCTGCAGGTCCTTTTCCGACCAGTACTCAAAGTTACCTTCAAAAAGTTCTATAGTGCTAACAAGGGGCTGCATTTTTTCAACGAGAACCTTTCCTATCAGAGAAAGAATATAGGTTTTGTCCTCCTGAACAACCAGAGACATATCTTTTAATTTTTTAATCTGGGGAAGGATAGAAGTGGAAGTTGCCTGAAAGGCTTCCGTAATTTCATCCATATTTTTGGGCCCGCTTTTCAGAAAAAGCAATAACTGTTTTCGCTTATCGGAAAGAAAAATCAGCTCTATAAGTTCCAGTTTCACCCTTCAGTCTCCTATTAGTGTTATAATAACTAAAAAAAATTACAGATAAGACTAAAAAGGTTACAGCCGCCTAAAATATATAAGTTATTACCTTCCCTTGCCCATCTTATCTGGGAAAAAGCAGAGTCTTTTAATAAGTCCGGATTAATCAGATTAAACATTAGCAAAAAGTTTAAACTTGATTCTGATTAGCAAAAAGTATAAACTGGATCTGAAAAACTATAAAAAACTACTAAAAAAGATTTTTGAAAATTAAACATTTACCGGAAAAACTGATGGAGTCTCCCCGGAGTCCCCCTGACCTGATAGCTTTCGCTAGATAGATGTTCACTATTATCTCAAGTCAGGGTACCTTCCAGAGTCCTTAAACTTAAAGTTTTAAACTGGAGATTGTATCGCAAACAAGGATTCTTGAAATATTTTGAATATTTCAACATTACCTTATCTACATTGAAGAGGATACGAAAATCCTGTAGGAAACTCCTGTAGGAAAATCCTGCCCCGATAAGATTTTCAGGCAGGGGCTTCCTTGGTCAGGATATAAGCAATCATTTCAGGGTTCAGTTTGCTTTCCCTTGAAACCTTTTCTTCGATTCTCTCAGCAGGTGTACCCTCCATCTTCAGTTCTCTTATCTTCTCAATCACTGAGGACGGGATACTGTAATATTCATTAATGTCTTTCCTGTGCCCCCAGACATCTCCTTCGATAAGCTGGATTCTCTGCATCTCAAGGAACATTTCTATGGACTTTGAAACCGTGCGTCTGTAAGATTTAGGCAACTGAATAACTTCAATCTTCGGGCAGGTTTCCACCAGTGCAAAGATGTCCTTGTTCGAAGGCCTGAAGGCAAGATGAACAACGCGCTCATTAGGGTTAAGTGTAAAAATTTCTTCCCTGGAACTAACTACTCTAATTTTCATTATGTCTTCCCCCACTATAAAGTTCTTTTTTGTTTTTACCTCATTATAAACTACTTATACTTATTATAAATATTTATCTACCACACCCGTTAATTTTTAGAAAGTTTCGTTTATTTTCAGCCCTTTGTATTAATTATAAAAGTGACAGGTAAATATCGGAAAGGAAATAAAAACAGGACTGAAGTATTCGGAATCAAGAGATCTTCAGCCCTTCCGGCGAGCCTCCCTGAAGAGGTAAAACAAGAAAAAAATGCAATTGGACTAAGTAATTAAAACCATCCGGTAAAATCCGGAGTCCATGAATTACTATTTTCAGGAGCTTGCCCTTTAACTTACGATACAGTTCAACAGATGCCCTGCCCTCAAAAATTACAGGATACGCGACAGGGAATTCTATGGAAGTTCTTCTGCAGACGGCCACAGGAACTGAGAAGAGCGGCTTAATAAAGGAAATGACGCTCATATATTCATTTTCCTTTCGGGAAGACCTCTGCCTCTTTCCTGCCTGCTTTTCCAGCCCAGGAAAGAGCGCACATCGGACACTCAGGCCCGAAACCCGCAGCATTGTATCCTGTCATTCCGCCTGCAGCGTTATTCACCCCGGAAAATCCGTGTTTTTTGAGAATGCTGCACCCCATACCTGACCTGTGCCCTGTGCTGCAAATTACTGCATACTCGGCTTCAGGGTCAAGTTCCCTGTGCCTTTCCCTCAGTTCCTGGACCGGAATATTTACTGCATGTTCTATATGGAAACTCTCAAACTCGGAAGGAGCCCTGACATCTAAAATTACAGGAGGGTTTTTACTTCGGACCCATTCATAGAGCTCAGGAATCGATAGCTGTGGCACATGGGCAGCCCTTAATCCGACAGTTACCCAGGCAAACATTTCCCCTGCCAAAAAACCGACAATATTGTCAAGCCCAACCCTGCGCAGCCAGACCGCAGATTTCCTTGCATTTTCCTCACTATCTGAGACAAGCAGGATCTGCTTATCCGGAGGCAGGAGCCAGCCTGCGTAGGTAGCAAAGTTGCTCCGGAGATCGATGCACCAGGAACCGGGGACATGCTCTCCTCCGAAACTTTCGTAATGGCGGGTGTCAAGAATTGCTGTATCCTCCCTTCCGGCAAATTTGAAAAACTCCCCTGGGGGGATCTCCCTGAGAGGCGGAATTTCTTTGAGTTTTGTGGGCCCTTTCCGGTTGATTTCGGTGCAACGGCTAAAATGGTCCGGCGCGGGAGGCATATTTGTTGTAAGGTTTTCTATGAACCCTTCCCTATCAGGGATCCGGAGAGCATAGTTGTATTTGCGTTCATATCCGATTGTACTCGAACGTTTAGCTCCCATAGCCCTTCCGCAGAGAGAGCCTTCCCCATGTGCAGGATAGACCTCACAGGAGTCGGGAAGGGAAAGCAATTTTTTGTGCAGGCTGTCATAAAGCATGGAAGCCAGTTCCCTGGCTTTTCCGGGGAAAAGGTCTGGTCTGCCCACATCCCCGACTAAAAGTGCATCTCCGCAAAAAACAGCAGCCGGATCAGGACCTCGGGAAGTATCCGAAACCACATAGCAGATGTGTTCAGGGGTATGCCCCGGCGTTTCCAGTATCCTTACAATCGTGTCCTCGATTTCAAAAGTATTCCCTTCAATGAGCCCTACATGTTCAAACTCACAGTTAGCAGCTTTCGGGGCGTAGATAGGTGCTCCCGTAAGCTCAGCAAGATCCATATGCCCGGAGACAAAATCTGCGTGCAGATGGGTCTCCAGGATGTGAGTAATTTTCAGGCCCCTGGATTTTGCCTCTTTGATATAGACATCCATATCCCTTTGTGGGTCAATGACCGCACAGCTTTGCTTCCCTGCAAGAATATATGAACTGTGTGCTATGCCCCTCACAAAAAATGGAGTTATTTGCATACAATTTTCCCCCATAGACATGTCGGCAACGTACCGAAAATTCTGTAAAATATGATTGCCTCCGTATCATAAAAGATTATCTTTTAGATCAGGAAGGTGGAATTCTCCAGATAATTACGTGATTTTTCAGGAGAGATCCAATTTCAGGTCTTTTTCCGAACCTTTTTTTCTGAACATTTCTTCCTGAAAGTTTATGCCCATTTGAAGAGAAACAATACTAAACTTTGCTAAATATATTTTTGAATCCGCTTCAAGTTAGATTGAACAGGATTCGGACCCATATTTAATCTAGGGGGTGTCAGGCACAATGTTATTGATGGATATCGTAACCTGGGAGCCGAAAGACTCTGAAAAGGTCAAGAACTGCTACATGAACTACGAATACCCGAAGGGCTTGAAAGTAATCGACGAGTGGATAGACCTTACAGGCTACCGCATGTTCCTGATTTATGAGGCTGACGACGAGAAAGCTTATGCGGCTGCAAACCTTCCATTTATAGGGCTCTGCAGGTTCGAGACCTTCCCGGTCATGAAGGCAGAAAAATACATGCAGCTGGCCCAAGAACTTGCTGAAAAATCTGGAGGGAAAGGGGTTGAAGTTGAGGCACTGGGGGAAGGAGCCGCAGGAGAAGAAATCCGGACGCAAATAGAGAACCTTGAAAAGAGAATCTACCGCCTGGAACACCACTCTTTTATCCAGCAAGAAGACACGACCTGAACCCCCTGATGCGTAATCAGGGAAGGGGGTCATATTTCAAGAGCTGGGCATCAAAGGGGCGGAGAGGAGAGTAAGTCAACTCTCTCAAGCTTATTTTTCAAGCGCATCTTCGAATTTTTCCGCACCCATCCTGTAAATGTGCCAGCCGTCAACAGGCCCAGCCCCAAAGTATTCGTAGAACTCCTTGCAGGGTTCCAGTCAAGCACTGTCCACTCCATTCTCCCGCAGTTCCTTTCTTTTGCAAGCTTTACGCAGTGCAGAAACATTGCCTTTCCGATTCCTTTTCCCCGGAACACAATCAGCGTGTTCTTTAATTTCATATAGGAGATCAGACATCTCCTTAGCCCACTCTTGCTTGTGTTTTTCATATATTTGTTTAAGTTCCCTTTGAATATGGACATTACATAATGCATGTTCACATTTGTATTTGAAATAAGATTTCCAAAAGTCGTGGACTATTATTCCTCTATACTTAGGCAACACTCCCATTTTATTCATTGCTTTAAAACCTCTACCCTCGTGATGGAAATAGTAGGTATATTTTTTTGTAGAGATTAAATGGCATTGTTCCCTCTGACCACCAACGTTAATTCCAGTTTCGTCACCATTAATTACACTATTTTTCATGCGTCTTCGGTTAAGTGAGGAATCATGATAAATTGCCTCCACTCCCCAACAGTTTTCAAATATTTGATCATATTGTAAGCTGGAACATGGTGTCGATTTCATGTTAATATGCCAAAACTTAAGGCAGGCTTCTGGTGCAAAATCGATAGCTTTAGGGCAAGAAAATTCCTTTACCGATGACCAATGGATCATTACTTGCAGATTCAAGAGAATCAGTAGAAGATGTTGCCGCATGAAGTGAAACATTAAGAAACTCTTGATAGCTGTAATTTGATTCATCGGGTAAAGATATTATATAACGATACTAAGGAATTCAGAAGACACTGCCAGTAAACTGGCTGTGTCTATATCAGACATGGAGTCGTTTTTTGATGAGCTGATCCCAAAACTCAAAAATCACTTATTTGAACTCGATTTTGAAATAATTATTGGAGCTGCTGATCAGAAAATTGGTTCTGATACTTATGAGTTTGGAAATAAAAGTTGGTTTTGGGATAGGCTCGATGTCATAACAAACGACTCCATGATCCTCAATACCTTTTTTGATTATGCCTTCATTTGTAAAAAATGGGGTTTGGAACTAAGGATATTCGGAACTACTGCATTTTGCCATGATGACTCTCTCCCCCGGCTCTGAATCCACAACTTCCCTTGGTCATTATGGCCTTATTGCTGGCGTATTTGACGAACTTGGAATTTCAGATTTGATTGACACTCTCCTTCCCAAGAAAAGTGGTCATACCCTCCCTTATTCTACTGTTCTTAAGGCAATGTGTATCAACGGTTTAGGATTTACTGAACGTCGTCTTTACCTATTTCCTGCTTTTTTTGAAAACTTACCCACTGAAAGGTTACTGGGAGAAGGTGTTCTCCCGGAACACCTTAATGATGACGTTTTTGGCAGAACTTTGGACAAAATCCATGAATACGGAGCAACCGAACTCTTCAACCATATAATTCTGCAAGCTATGAAACACATTCCTATTAACCCCCGTTTAGGCGGTTTTCAGAAATCTCTTCTGCAACCTCTGGATATAAAGTGTTCTTTTAGTTGAGAGTGTGTCATCATTTGAATAGATATAGTTATATATTAGAAGTGCGATGTAGATGTATTGAAAATAAAGAGAAGTATACTCATCTGTTGTTAAAAAACCAATTTTTGTTTTTAAACAAAGAGCTCTATACAATCTTATTTTTAAACTATTAACAAAAACTAAAACAAAGGTGAAACAAGAATGGCTTTTAATGACAGAAATAACTTCGGTGGTAACAATTTCGGCGCTCCTAGAGAAATGCACAAGACAACCTGTTCAGACTGTAAAGCTGAGACAGAAGTGCCTTTCAAACCTGACCCAGAAAGACCTGTTTACTGCAGGGACTGTCTTCCTAACCACAGGACACCCAGAGAAAACCGCAGATATTAAGCGCCCAAATTTCATATTGGGATCACAGGAAATTTGAAATTTCCTGGGAGTTGCGATGTAATCGCAACCGCATGAGGTCCGTTTCGCTTTGTTCAAGCGGACTAATTCTTTTACTTTTTTAAAATACACTATAGTCGGAATGTACTTTTTCTCTTTACCTGTAATCTTTTGCAGCTTTGAAGATTTGCAGCTTGAGAATTAGCACTTTACAGGGCCGATAAGTTTTGCTTATCGTAAGTCTTCATTGAGGTGCTGTTTCCGAGTTAAAGTTAAAAACTGTTAGCCAAATTCTTTTTTCATTGGATATATCCGACAATGGATTGCTATATAATAAATGAAACTTCCTCTCTTTTCAATTCAATTAAAATATATTTTTCCTACCGACGGTTTGCCCCAATATTCCTCGAATCTGTTTTAAAAATCTGAGAGCCTTTGCAGGTCTAGAAGTAGCAATTTTCAGACCTGATCATTTTTGCCCTTCATAGATAGATTTCCCTCTGGGTTGTTTTTTAGATAATCAATATGATTTGTGGCATGGAATAGCTGTTTTCAAATCATATTGAAAATTTTTCAAGTAATCCTGGTTTCAAAAGTTATCAAAAAATGGGCTGTTATCTCCTCTGAAATCCATGTCTAAAAAGAGTCATCTCATTTGAGAGAGTGTATACATATTTGTATAGATGTATTTATATAATTTGACTGTGTAGTATATGTAGTGAAAATAAAGAGACGTATAATCTGTTATTAAAAACCAATTTTTGTTTTTAATCTAAGGGTCTATACAATCTTATTTTTAAATTATTGACTATCCGCTAAAGCGGAGGTGAAACGAAAATGGCTTTTAATGACAGAAATTTCAGGGGAAATTCCGGAGGTTTCCGCGGTAACAGCGGACCAAGGGAGATGACTAAAGTAACCTGTTCTGACTGCGGTGTTGAGACTGAAGTACCGTTCAAACCCACCGAAGGCAGGCCAGTATACTGCAGGGAATGTCTTCCTAACCACAGGAAATTCTAAAAATAATCTGCATCGGGTGTTAATTTTGTAATTAATTTTATATTTTTTTAATTAATTTTATATTAACGCCTGATTCATCTTTTTGTTTTTTTGGTTTATTCTCTTTGTTTCTTTACTTATTTCCACCTCGTGCGGTAGGGGAAAGTAAGAATAAACCAGCATTGAGAATGAGAACCTGTACTAATTATTCAATATTGAACTATACAAAAATAAAAATCCATTAAAGAGGAATTAATTTGGCAAACTACAGAAGCACAATTAGAAAAAGAAAATTAGGAACCACAAAACCAGTAAACTCAGGAGATACCTCTGAAGTATCCAGGGTACGAACCCCCCGCAAGGACAGAAATGAAGTCCTGGCAACGGTTGCGAGTTTACTTGGCTCGAAAAGGGTAACACTTCAGTGTATGGACGGCATTGTCCGTATGGGCCGGATTCCGGGGTCTAAAAAGAAGAGAATGTGGATCCGTGAAGGTGATGTTGTTATAGCCAATCCCTGGGAAGTCCAGGACTCCAAAGCCGAAGTAACCTGGAAATACACAAGGCCCCAGGTTGAATGGCTTGAGCGGAAAGGCTACATTAAGTACTGATTTAAAGGCATCAGAATAAAGATGCCTGAAAAAGGTGTCTGAAAAAGGTGTCTGAAAAAGGTGTCTGAAAAAGATACCTGAAATCCATATTTTACTTTTCTGCAGGAGCGCGTCTATGTTGAAACGGACAAGGTCCTATAGACGACAACTTATTTAACGACAACTTATTTAACGACAACTTATTTCTATATTCCACTCTGTTATATTTATTATTAATAAAGAAGGACGCTGAAATTTTTGTTATTCTCTCTTATTTCTATACGAATATATTTTTCCTGCCGGTGGTCTGCCTCACTCTTTCCCTAAGCCTTTTGTAGGTATTGAGATCTCGAAAACCTGCAAGCTTTTTTAGATTTAGAAGAAGCACTTCGCAGGCCCGATAAGCTTTGTCCTTTATCCATAATCAGCCAGAATTAGAATTTCAGCACTTTTATCTGTTCCAGAGCAAGGTCTGGAAGTTGTTCTCTCATTTGAATGAGTGTGCTTTCATTTGTATGGATATATTTATATATTATAGATGCTATGTATGTGTGTTGATAAATAAAGAGACGTATACTCATCTGTTATTAAAAACCAATTTTTGTTTTTAATCAAAGAGTTCTATACAATCTTTTTTTTAAACAATTAACTAACAACTAAAACCAAAGGTGAAACAAATATGGCTTTTAATGACAGAAACTTCAGAGGAAATTCTAATTTCGGCGCTCCCAGAGAAATGCACAAGACAACCTGTTCAGACTGTAAAGCTGAGACAGAAGTGCCTTTCAAACCTGACCCGGAAAGACCTGTTTACTGCAGGGATTGTCTTCCTAACCACAGGACACCCAGAGAAAACAGATACTAAGTGTTATTTGTGTAACTGAGTTTACATTAACACTTAACTGAGTTACATCAACACTTATTTCTTTTCCACTTTTTTAGTACTTTATAAAACCGGAATTACTTTTTCTTAACTTCTGATCTTTTACATCTTGTGAATATTTGCAGCTTGAGAAGGAGCACTTTGCAGGGCTGATTAGTTTTGCTTTATCAATAGATTTTCTTCAGGGCTATTTTTTATGTATCCAGGACTTACGCGGTTGAACTGGAACTCAATAGCATTAAACTTTCAACTATTTAAAATATATTAAACTTCAACGTCTTTTGTACTTGATTTTTATCTCTCAAGTGCGTAAGTCCTGGTATCAATAGGATTTTTTCTTAAAATAACATCCATGTGTCTTTGGCTAAGAGAGGAATCATGGTAAATTGCCCTATTTCTGCGACATATCTCGAAAACATATATTGATCTGAGTTGAAACAGGGTATCGATTTTAGTTTCGGTGTTCGAAATTTGAGACTAATTTTTGCTCTAAAATCGATAGCATACAGGCAAGAAAATTCCTTAACCGATGACCAATGAAATCACATCAAACATCTTTTTTCCCATGCTCGGATAGATATTGCTCAACCGCACGTTTTGGACTATGCCATGTTTTTCCTATTTTTACTGCATCAAGGAGTCCCTGTCTAGCCCTCAGGCTGAGATATTCCTGAGAATAAGGGGTTTCCAGGGCAAGTTCTTTTAGAGGCAGCAGTTCGTCGTTTCCTCCTGAGATGGAGAGATACAGGGTCAGGTTTTCATCCACGGCTTTTGCAATGAAATTGGTAAATGGTCCGAGGTTTCCTGCATCTGCAGCTTTAAGGGATTTGTAGTATTTTCCTCTATCCTCTTTTTTGAGCACAACAGGAGGATAATCCCTTGCAATCAAATACAGGTTTGTGAGGAGTCGGGCTACTCTGTCGTTTCCGTCATTGAAAGGATGAATCTCAACAAATCTGTGATGCAGGGCTGAAGCTGTTTTAATGGGATGCTCCTTGCTTTCAGCAATATTTTCAATCAGTTCATCCATCAGTTCCACTATCTTCGACCAATCGGGCGGAGTCTTTACTGCACCTGTTATCCTCATATTTCTGGTGCGGTATCTTCCGGCATCCTCAAGTATACCTCTGGTTACAATTTCATGGATCTCCTGAATTGTAACATGGTCTATAGCGTGTTTTTTCTGTGCTAGCTCTTCCACCCGGTCAAAAGCTTTTGCGTTATTGCTCACCTCAAGATGTCCTCTGAGTGATTTTCCGCCAATTGTCAGCCCTTCTTCCAGAATAAGTTTTGTTTCCTGGAGTGTTAGTGTATTCCCTTCTATTGCATTGGAGTGATAGGTATGCACCAACCTCATATATTCATGAAGCCTTCCTAAAGCATCTGCCGGAATTGGCCTCATGGAGTTTAGCCGCTTCATTTTTTCATCTATTCGTGCAAGAAGTTCTTCTTGAATCAGGGGTATATCGGTATCGGCCATAATTTTACATCTCCGATATATATCCTGTGTTATATATCGGTATCGGCAGATTTTTGAGTTATCCGATAGTTGGATCTTTTTTCCTGGTTAATCCAATTGAAATATATTTCTCCTGGTGGCAGTCTGCTGGAATCTTCCCGGAATCCTTTTGCAGATATTTGGAGAAATCGAAAACCTATTACCTTTTGCAGCTTTAGAAAGAGTAGTTTCCAGCCCTATCAGTTTTGCACTTCATATATCGGTTCCCTCAAGGCTATTTACTTCATATATCGGTTCCCTCAAGGCTATTTTTTAGATAATCAATCATATTTTTGGCTTTAGAGAACTGTTTTCAAATTATAATGGCAGGTTTTTCAGGCGAAGCCTATTTTCGGGAGCTCTCAGAAAATGGGCTGTTATATCCTCTTCAAACCATGTCTGGAAGTTATCATGTCTGGAAGTTGTTCTCTCATTTGAATGAGTGTGCTTTCATTTATATGGATACCTTTATATATTATAAATGCTATGTATGCATGTTGATAAATAAAGAGACGTATACTCATCTGTTATTAAAAACCAATTTTTGTTTTTAATCAAAGAGTTCTATACAATCTTATTTTAAAACAATTATCTAACAACTAAAACCAAAGGTGAAACAAATATGGCTTTTAATGACAGAAACTTCAGAGGAAATTCTAATTTCGGCGCTCCCAGAGAAATGCACAAGACAACCTGTTCTGATTGCGGTGTTGAAACCGAAGTGCCTTTCAAACCTGACCCAGAAAGACCTGTTTACTGCAGAGAGTGTCTTCCTAACCACAGGAAACCCAGAGAAAACAGATACTAAGTGTTATTTGTGTAACTGAGTTTACATTAACACTTAACTGAGTTACATCAACACTTATTTCTTTTCCACTTTTTTAATATACTTAGGTCCGGAATTACTTTTTCTCTTTACCTGTGATCTTTTGCAACTTGAGAAGTCTCACTTTACAGAGACGATAAGTTTTGCTTTATCTATAAGTCTCCATTGGGGCTTTTTTAACTTCATCAACACATTTTTTCTTGAGATGGTTGTTTTCGGGTTGAAGTGACATTTTTTCAAGTGAATTATGGATTAAGGAAAGTCGTCAGAAAATGGGTCGCTGAATTCAAAATAAAGTTTCTCCTTAATTCTTTTCGAATCAATTAACATATTTTTTCCTGTCGGTGGTTTGCATCAGGAACTTGAGCCATTTCAATTATTCGATTTCCAGAATCCATTTCTATAGTGGAACATAACTGATCTCATCTTCCTCTTTTTCGAGATTCTTCGTAAGCATGATCAACCTGGAAACTTTCTCCCCGAAATGCTCTTTGAATCCCAGAAGAGCATTAATTTCTCCTTCTCTTACGTGGTCTGTATAGGTGCAGTTTATACCTGTAAGCGTTCCATCCCTGCCTTTGATGACAAAATCCACTTCTCTTTTTTCTTTCCAGAAAAAAAATTCTACTTTCCTCCGCTTCAACTCTATAAAGGCAAGGTTTTCTGCAAGTCTCCCTTCATCGGCAGAAAAGGTGAATGACACCGAATTTCGGAGTCCATTGTCGATGCAGTAGACCTTCCTGGGCATTTTGATTGAGGTCGAATCTTTAACCGAGTATGAAAAGAAGTTCAGCTGATATATGAGGTAGGCCTGTTTCAGGTAAAGCAGGTACTCTTTCAGGCTGTTGATTGAAAGTCCTGTAGCGTTTGAAATTTTTGAGTAGCTGAGGAGGGTAGAAATGTTTGAGAGGGAATAATTTGCAAGTTCAATCAGTTTCGCACTTTCTTGGATCTTTCGACCAACAACTATGTCCCGAAGGAGGATGCTGTTGAAGTATTCTGTTAGCCGCAGGTGATTGATAACCATATACTTTTCCAGGACAACTTCAGGAAAGCCCCCTTTAAAGAGGTATTTGTTGAAATGGTGCAGAATCTCGTTTCTCTGGACGTCGGGGTCTTTTAGTTCAAAACCTTCAATATCCAGGTATTCCCTGAAGGAAATAGGAAAGACGTGCTGCGTGATCATCCTCCCGGTCAAAAGAGTTGCGAGCTGGTCAGAGAGCAGGGAGCTGTTCGAACCCGTGAGCACGAACTTGAGTTCTTCCCCGTAGAGGTCGTAGAACTTCTTGATCCACTGTTCCCAGCCTTTGATGTTCTGGATTTCATCCAGGAAGATGTATTTTCTCCCTTATTTTTGCAAATTGAGAAGGAGCACTTTTATAATCAAAATTTTGTGGCTTTGTAGAAACCCATCTATGCCAGCTTCAAGAGGCCAGAAATAGATATAATGATTCCGGGACATTCAGTTAAAATTAATAAAGAAGGGTCATTTCGGAGGATTTCTATAAAGCCAATAAAAGAAAGATTATTATCTTATAGTTTACAATTATTTTGTGTAGTTCGGGGGAATCTTATTCATCCAGTCATTTTTATAGTCGCACTTATAGTTGCACTTATAGTCTCACTTATAATCACACTTATAATCTCACTTATAATCTCACTTATAATCTCACTTATAATCGCATTCGGTTATGATAACCAGCTTAACCCGAAAAAACTCTTACTTCAATGAATTGCTATATTATCGTAATAAAAACCTGTCAAATTTCAAGTTTTTTCAAAATTCTCAACAAATTTAATTATCCATATATTAAGGGGTCTAAAATGAAAGGAACGAAATGTAATAAAATATTTAGGGGGCAAACCTTCAATAAAACTTTGGGGGTAACAGTACTTGCTTTTTTAATGTTGGTGAGTATCGCAGGCGCCTCGCCATTTGCATACATTGCAAATGAAGAGAGTAACAGTATCTCTGTAATCGACACAACCACAAACAAAGTTACAGCTACGATATCTGTAGGATCCAATCCTATTGGAGTTGCAATTAATCCAAGTGGGACAAAGGTATACGTAGCAAATTCTCATAGTAACGATGTATCTATAATTGACACGGCAACAAATAATGTTAAAGCTACTGTGCCTGTAGGACGTTCTCCTCAAGGGGTTGCAATCAGCCCGGATGGAAAAAAGGTATATGTGGCAAACAGGGCCAGTAACACTGTTTCTGTAATTGATGCCACCATAAATACTGTTGTAAGTACAGTGAATGTAGGAAAATCTCCTGCGGGAGTAGCGGTAAGTCCGGATGGAAAAAAAGCATATGTGACAAACGAAGGCGACAACACTGTCTCTATAATTGACACTGCCACAAAAGCTGTTATAAGCACGGTATCCGTGGGAAAAGGTCCTAAGGAGATTGCGGTCACACCAGATGGAACCAAGGTGTACGTAGCGAACTCCGATAGTGGGATCATTTCTGTAATTGACACTGCTACCAACACCGTTACAGCCACTGTGAAGGTCGAGGGAGCCCCTTCTGGAGTTGCATTCAACCCGGAGGGAACAAAGGCATATGTGACTGATAATGGAAAATATTTCAGCAATGTTTCTGTAATTGACGTTTCTACAAACAAAGTTACAGCCACAATACCTGTAGGACCCAATCCTGTGGGAGTTGCAGTCACACCGGACGGAAAAAAAGTGTATGTAACAATCAACCTCTGTAACACCGTCTCTGTGATTGACACTGCTACCAACACCGTTACAGCCACGATGCTTGTAGGAAACGGTCCTCATGCTTCAGGCCAGTTTATAGGTTCTATCCCGGTACAACCAGTTTATCCTTTAGCGAACTTCAGCAGCAACATCACATCAGATTATGTTTTCCTTTCCGTACCTGTGCAGTTTACAGATCTATCGGAGAATGCAACCGGTTGGACCTGGGACTTTGGAGATGGGTCTGGTTCAACAAAGCAGAATCCCACGCATACCTATTCTGCAGCAGGAATCTATACTGTTAGCCTGACAGTAGGCAATTCAAACGGCACAGATTCAAAGCTTGCTACAGTAAATGTTGTACCAAAAGGTTCTCCTGCGCCTTCATATGCATTTATTACGAACATCAACAGCAACACTGTTTCTGTAATTAACACAGGAAACAACACCTTTACAACCACGGTGCCCGCAGGAATTAACCCATTGGGGGTTGCAGTCAGCCCGGATGGAACAAGGATATACGTGACGAATGCTAACTACGGCCGCCGCGGCACTGTTTCTGTAATTGACACAGCTATGAACAGGGTTACAGCCACCGTGGATGTAGGAGATAAATACTATCCCTGTGGAATTGCAGTCACACCGGATGGAAAAAAACTATATGTTGCGAGTCGTGATATCAACGCTGTTTCTGTAATTGACACAGCCACAAACACTGTTACAGCCACGGTGCCTGCAGGAAAATGGCCTATGGGAGTTGCAGTCACACCGGATGGGACAAAAATATATGTGACGAACCGTTATAGCAGCACTGTTTCTGTAATTGACACAGCCACAAACACTGTTATAGCGACTGTGAAAGCTGAACCTGGCTCCTGTGGAATTACAGTTAACCAGGCGGGAACAAAACTATATGTGACGAATTGTGAAAGTAACACTATTTCTGTAATTGACACTAGTTCAAACACTGTTACAGCCACGGTGCCTGTAGAAGAATGGCCTATGGGAGTTGCAGTCAGTCCGGATGGAACAAAAGTATATGTGGCAAATCAACGCAGTAACAATGTCTCCGTAATTGACACCGCAACAAAAACTGTTATAGCTGCTTTGAAAGTCGGAAATAATCCTTACGGAATTGCAGTCACACCGGATGGAACAAAGGTATATGTAGCGAACTGCGGCGACGACGATAATCTAGGAAAAACTGTCTCTATAATTGACACAGCCACAAACAAGGTTACAGCCAAGGTAAATACAGGTTTCAGTCCTGTTGCTTTCGGTCAGTTTATAAGTCCTCTCCCGGCACAACCAGTACTTCCTGCTGCAAACTTCAGCAGCAATCTCACATTCGGTTATGCTCCTCTTTCTGTCCAGTTTACGGATTTCTCGAAGAATGTGGATGGGTGGAACTGGAACTTTGGAGACGGATCCGGTTCAACACAGCAAAATCAAGCACATACTTACTCCAGGGCAGGGAATTACAAAGTAACGCTTACAGTAAACAATACAAACGGCACTGATTTGAAATTTGCCACAGTAACTGTTCTGGCACAGCCAGTATTTTCTGCAGCCTCAACTTCAGGAAAAACGCCGTTTAGTGTTAGTTTTACTGACCAGAGCACAGGATTTCCAGCTTCATGGAACTGGACTTTTGGAGATGGAACTTATTCAACGGAAAAGAATCCTGTACACATCTATAGAAAATCAGGAAAATATTCTGTTACGTTGACATTAAACGAAACGGGGAACAAGAGTGCAGTAACAAAATCCAGCTATATTATTGTTTCAAACGGGAATGAAGCCCCTGTTGCTGCTTTTTCTGCATCTCCAGCTTCAGGAAAATCGCCTCTTACTGTTAGTTTTACCGACCAGAGTACGGGAGCTCCAACCTCAAGGAAGTGGACGTTTGGAGACGGTACTCATTCAACCGGGGAGAACCCTGTACATACATACAGCAAAGCAGGATTATACTCTGTTACATTAACAGTAAGTAATACAGACGGCAGCAATACGTTAACAAAATCCAGGTATATTGTTGTTTCAAACGTTTTAAATGGCCCTGTCACCAGCTTCTCTGCGTCTCTTACTTCAGGAAAAGCTCCTTTTACTGTTGATTTTACAGACCAGGGCAAAGGATCACCAGATTCATGGAAATGGTCTTTCGGAGATGGGGATACTTCAACAGAAAAGAATCCTGCACATACATACAATAAATCAGGACTTTATTCTGTTACATTGACAGCAAGTAACGAAAAAGGCAGTAATTCGTTGAAAAAAACCGGCTATATTGCTGTCCCAAACATTTTAGCTGCTCCTGTATCCAAATTCTCTGCATCCCCAACTTCCGGAAAACCGCCTCTTACCGTCCATTTTACTGACCAGAGCACAGGGTCGCCAACGGCATGGAAATGGTTTTTCGGAGATGGAAGCAATTCAACAGATAAAAATCCTGTACATACATATAATGAATCAGGACTATATGCTGTTAGATTGACAGTAAGTAATGCAAACGGCAGTAACACGTTGTCTAAAACCGGCTATATTGCAGTCTCAAACTTCTTAGATACGCCTGTTACCAGCTTTTCTGCATCTCAGACTTCAGGAAAAGCGCCTCTTACTGTTAGTTTTACTGACAAGAGCACAGGATCGCCAGCTGCATGGAAATGGACTTTTGGAGATGGAAGTGATTCAACAGAAAAAAATCCTGTACACAAATACAATAAATCAGGAAATTATACTGTTTCTCTGACAACGACTAATGCCGGAGGCAGTAGTAAGGTGCAAAAATCAAACTATATTGTAGTTTCTGACAGCGGTACTGTGACGTCGAATCCAGACTCTATTGTCCCTGCCGCCGTTTTTTTAGCAACCCCCACTGCAGGAAGTATGCCTCTTACTGTTAGTTTTACTGACAAGAGCACAGGGTCGCCAGCTGCATGGAAATGGACTTTTGGAGATGGAACTAATTCAATAGAAAAAAATCCTGTACACACATACAATAAATCCGGAAAATATTCTGTTACATTGACAGCAAGTAATGCAGATGGCAGTAATGCGTTGACAAAAACCGGCTATATTGTTGTTTCAAACACTTTAAATGGTCCTGTCACCAGTTTCTCTGCGTCTCCTACTTCTGGAAAAGCGCCTCTTAATATTAGATTTACTGATGAGAGCACAGGGTCGCCAACTTCATGGAGATGGATTTTCGGAGATGGAAACTTTTCTACAGAAAAGAGTCCTGCACACACATACAATAAATCAGGACGATACACTGTTACATTAACAGCAAGTAATGCAGACGGCAGCAATACGTTAACAAAATCCGGCTATATTGTTGTTTCAAACGCTTTAAATGGTCCTGTCGCCAGCTTCTCTGCGTCTTCTACTGCAGGAAAAGCGCCTCTTACTATCAGATTTACTGATGAGAGCACAGGATCGCCAACTGCATGGAGATGGACTTTTGGAGATAGAAGTGATTCAACAGAAAAGAATCCTGTGCATACATACAATAAATCAGGCCTTTATTCTGTTACACTGACAGCAAGTAATGCAGATGGCAGTAATGTGCTGACAAAAACCGGCTATATTGCTGTCTCAAGCGTTTTAAATACTCCTGTTACCAAATTCTCTGCATCCCCTACTTCAGGAAGCATGCCTCTTACAGTTCATTTTACTGACGAGAGCACAGAGTCGCCAACTGCATGGAGATGGACTTTTGGAGATGGCAACGTTTCTACAGAAAAGAATGCTGTACACACATACAATAAATCAGGACTATACTCTGTTACATTGACAGCAAGTAATGCAAACGGCAGTAACACGTTGTCTAAAACCGGTCATATTGCGGTTTCAAACTCCCTTGTCGCTGCCTTTACTGCATCTCCAACTTCAGGGGCTGCACCGCTTGGTGTCAGTTTTACTGATAACAGCACAGGATCACCTGATTCATGGAAATGGGCTTTTGGAGATCGAAATACTTCAACAGAAAAGAATCCTGTACACGTATACAATAAAACAGGGCAATATACGGTTAGTTTAACAGTAAATAATTCAGGAAGTATTAGTACTGAAACCAGATCCAGATATATTGTAGTTAGTAAGTAAATATCCCGGATCGAAAAAAACAGCTTTGTAGAAACCTATCTATACCAGCTTCAAGAGGCTAAAATAGATAAATAAATTCATGACATTCAGTTTAAGTCGATGAGGATCAGTAGTTTCGGAAGGTTTCTACAGAGCCGAATTATTCCATCTTTTCATTTATTTTTTTATCAGAGTATGATTTTTAATAAAGCTTTTACGTTTATATAAGGAGCCTATCCCAAAACCAACTTTTATTTCTAAACTCATAAGTATCAGAACCAATTTTCTGATCAGCAGCTCCAATAATTATTTCAAAATCGAGTTCAAATAAGTGATTTTTGAGTTTTGGGATCAGCTCAAGTTCAGCTTCAGGCATTCCTTTAAATAAACTTACTTTCTTCACTCATTCAACTTCAGTTAAAATATATTTTTTCTGCCAGTGGTCTGCTTTAATCTCCCCTGAACACGTTTATTGAAGAAAAGGGTTAAGAAAAGATAACTAAAAAACCCATGAGATTTTGCAGATTTAAAAGGGGCACTTTGCAGGGTCGATCTTTTAGATCAAAGTGATTTTTTCTGGTGAAGGGCTTTTTTCTGATTTTTCAATCGAATGCTCCTCTAACTTGTTGCGGGGTGCGCCAGCGCAACTTTGATTAAAATAGTTCAGTCAGTATTTGAAATAAACTTTGATATGAAATAGAGTACCATTAAAAGTATCAATAGAAAATATAATTTCTAAAACCCGTTTTTATTTCGTTTATGACTTTTTTAGGCCCATTCAGCAAATATGATATAACTAGTATTCTCTGAATACTATCTAAATAATATTAGCTTAATGAGATAACTATATATAATAAGTATATGTAGTTTATAGTAACCACAATTAAAAAAGAACTTAACAGTGGGGAATGGAAACATGAAGCTGATACCTGGCTAAGAGTGGTTAGTTCCGGGGAAGAGATCTTTATACTCGGTCTGATGAACGCCTTGTTCACCTGGTTTTCAGGCCTTCAAATAAGGACAGCTTTGGAATGGTAGAAACCTGCCCGAAGATTGAGGTAATCCAGTTACCTAAATCTTATATGAATACAATCAAAACGAATTTAAAAAACAAGTAAACCAAGTGGGTGATGTTTTGTGGAGTATGTAAGAAAAACATGTCCAATTTGTGGGAGTGAGTTTATAGTCCTGAAAAATGTGGAGGAAAAGGCAATTTACTGTAAACTTGAATGCCTTTCAGCTGCTCAGAAAAAGGTGAAGAGGGAGAAAGTTTCCTCGTTCATGTCTGCATAAATTATTCCGTTTCAGCGTAAACAGTATAATTTCTTTACTTATTCCCTTTAATCTAAAGCAATTAAAAACTAAAACCAACTTAAATCAAGAAAGAACTTAACAGTGGGGGAGAAAAAAATGAGAATAAGAGTAGTTAGTTCCAGAGAAGAGATCTTTACACTTAATCCGAATGAGCGCCTTGTTCACCTGGCTTTCCGGCCATCCAACAAAGACATCTTTGGATTGGTTGAAACCTGCCCGAAGATTGAGGTAATCCAGTTACCTAAATCTTACATGCGTACAGTTTCAAAATCCATAGAAATGTTCCTTCAGATGCAGAGAATCCAGCTTATCGAAGGAGATGTCTGGGGGCACAGGAAGGATATAAACGAATATTACGCAATTTCCTCTTCAGTGATTGAAAAGATTAAAGAAATGAAAATCGAAGGTAAATCCACTGAGGAAATTGAGAAAAAGGTTTCAAGGGAAAGCAAGCTGAACCCTGGAATGGTAGATTATATCCTGAACAAGGAAATTCCTGCCTGAATTCAAATAATATAAAACATTTTGGTAGGTGTTTTGCTGGAGATTAGATCGGATAGAAAGGGGTTGAGTCTTCCGGTCCCTGATCTCTAACTTAATATTTTAGAGGAAAATCGGGAAAATTACTGCTGAAAGGGTTTCAACTTTTAGATCGAGAACTTGAGGTTGATAACAGTATCATTAGACATCAGTAAGGCCTCTACTATTGATATTATTGAAAAATCATCTGCCAATTCTGAAGTGGTTTGAGTCACATTTCTTATTTTAAACCTCTTTTTTAAGTAAGTTAAAATATATTTTTCCTGCCGGCGGTCTGCTTAAATCTTCCCCGAATACGTTTGTTGAGATAATGTTAAGAAAAGTGAACCAAAAACCCGTGATTTTTGCAGTATTATAAGGGTCACTTTGCGGGGCTTCTTTAGATTAAGCGATCCTTTACCTCTCGGGGAGATTTTTTGATTTAAGGGACTTTTTCAAGTTAATTATAGACTAAAGAAAGGAGCCCGAAAAAGGATCGCTTAATAAGAGGTGAAAAGTTCTCTTTATCCTTTCCAAGTAACTCAAAATTGATTCGAAAAAGGTAAGTTGGAGTCGTCCATCTATATGTCTTTTTATATGATTCAGAAATATCTGTTATTATGGTTGACACACCCGAAAATTTGCCCGGTTGGGTAATTTGGCTTATTATTATATTTGCTATTCTCACAATTTTGGTAAAATGGGTATTACCTGTTATAAACTCCTAATTCTGAGACCGATACATGGCAATTTAAAATTCAGATAAATAAGCATGAACTCATTAGAAACTAATATTTAGTGTCTTTCCACTAATATTTTTTAAACATTTTCCCAGTTTTAAGTATTCAGAAGTATCCGAAACTGGACCGCTGAATCTGGAATGAAACCTCTTCTTATAATTCCAATTCAATTGAAATATATTTTTTCCTGCCGGCGGTCTGCTGGAATCTACCCCGAATACGTTTGTTAAGGTAAAGTTAAGAAAAGCGAAATTGAAAAACCCGTGATTTTTGCAGCTTTAAAAGGGGCATTTTGCCGGGCTTCTTTAGATTAATCGATTCTTTTCCTCTGGTGAGAGTTTTCGATTCAAGAGACATTTTTCAGGGGAGTTATGGATTAAGGAATTCGTCAGAAAATGGATCACTTTATACGAGGTAAAAATTCTTCTATATCCTTTTTAGGTAACTCTAAATCATCTTCCTGAACCAATAGCCTTAGCAGGAATTTTAAACTATTTCAATCATCTGGTTCCAAGAACCCATTTCCAGAGAGGAACATAGATAATATCATTTTCCTCTTTTTCGAGATTCTTTGTGAGCAAGATTAACCTGGAAACCTTTTCCCCAAAATGTTCCTTGAATTCCAGAAGAGCATTGATTTCTCCCTGTCTTATGTGATCTGTATAGGTGCAGTTTATACCTGTGAGCGCTCCATCTATACCTTTTATCACAAAATCCACTTCTTTTTTTTCTTTCCAGTAAAAGAATTCTACTTTTCTCCGTTTCAACTCTACAAATGTCAGGTTCTCTGCAAGCCTTCCTTCATCGGCAGAAAAGGTGAATGCTGTTGAATTTCGGAGTCCATTGTCGATGCAGTAAACCTTCCTGGGCATTTTGATTGAGATTGAATCTTTAACTGAATATGAAAAGAAGTTTAACTGGTATATCAGGTAGGCCTGTTCCAGGTAAAGCAAGTATTCTTTAAGGCTGTTAACCGATAGCCCTGTTGCGTTTGAAATTTTTGAATAGCTCAGGAGGGTAGAGATGTTTGATAGGGAATAATTCGCAAGTTCGATAAGTTTTGCACTTTCCCGGATATTCCGACCCACCACTATGTCCCGAAGGAGAATGCTGTTGAAGTACTCGGTTAGCCGGAGGTGGTTTATATCCATATCCTCTTCCAGGACAACTTCGGGAAAACCTCCTTTGAAGAGATATTTGTTAAAATAGTGCAGAATTTCGTTTCTCTGAATGTCAGGATCTTTTAATTTAAAACCCTCAAAATCAAGATACTCTTTAAACGAAAGGGGAAACACATGTTGCGTGATCATCCTGCCGGTCAAAAGAGTAGAGAGCTGGTCAGAAAGCATACTGCTATTCGAACCCGTAAGCACAAACTTGATATCTTCCCCATAAAGGTCATAGAACTTTTTGACCCACTGTTCCCAATCCTTTATATTCTGGATTTCATCAAGGAAGATATATTTTCTCCCTTTCGGCACATGAAGCTCTATGTATTCCCCAAATATTCTGTCGAGCAGTCCTATGTTTTTGTCTTCAAAAGGTTCATCGAGGTTGAAGTAAAGGATATTTTCAGGTTCCACTCCTTTTCTTATAAGATGATCTATTGCCTGGTACATCACAGTAGACTTACCACATCTCCTGACCCCGGTAATGCAGATAACCTCCCTGATATCCAGAAGCTTCAGGATTGTTTCAAGGGTCTCGGGGCGTGAGATCCTCTTTTTAGAAGCAGGGACTTTTCCTTCTGTCCACCAGGGGTTCCACATTTTCATGAGCTGTTTCATAGGGAATATTTGGGTGTAGAGTATTTATATCTTTCATTACAATGACGATATTTGAAGCCATAATCATCATTATAATGACGATTATTTAAATGAAAGTGAATTTGAGCCTTATGATGTCGGGGTATTAACAAAGAAAAGAGATTTCTTATTTTGTCTTTCAATTCATTTGAAATATATTTTTCCTGCCGGCGGTCTGCTTAAATCTACCCAGAACACGTTTGTTGAGATAATGTTCAGAAAAGCGAAATTGAAAAACCCGCGATTTTTGCAGCTTTATAAGGGGCACTTTGCAGGGCTTCTTTAGATTAAGCGATTCTTTTCCTCTGGGGGAGGTTTTTGATTAAAGTAAGACTTCCAACTAAATTCTACGCATAAAATTCATTAGCTGAGTTCAATGAAGATTATTTATAGCATTTTTAAGCAAAGAAATAGGGGGTTATTTTCTGGATATACCTAAATTTAAAAGACTACCAGGACACATAGCTATAATACCGGATGGAAACAGGAGATGGGCTCTAGATAGAGGCTTAGAAAAGCATGAAGGATATAAATATGGAATAGTTCCAGGCCTAGAGCTATATGATATATGCGTAAAAACAGGAATATGCGAAATTACTTTTTTTGGATTCACTCAGGATAACACAAAAAGACCTCAAATTCAAAGAAAAGCGTTTGTAGATGCCTGTATAAAGTCAGTTAAAGAACTTTCAAAACGTGATGCTGAACTTCTTGTAGTAGGGAATACCAATTCGGACATGTTTCCAAAAGAGTTACTTGCATATACAAACAGGACTAAATTTGGGAAAGGTAAAGTAAGGATAAATTTTTTGGTAAATTATGGCTGGTATTGGGATTTAACGTCTGCATTTGAGAACTCTTCAGATAGTAAAAAAATGATAGAAAATATTGCATCAGCAGACATTCCAAGAATAGATTTACTTATTCGTTGGGGAGGAAGACACAGACTTAGTGGAATGCTTCCAGTTCAAACGGTATATTCGGATATATACGTGGTTGACGAAATGTGGCCAGATTTTAAGCCAGAACACTTATTCAATGCACTGGAGTTTTATCAAGATCAGGATATTACGCTGGGTGGATAATTGACTTTCTTGCCTTTTACCAATCCTTTAAAATTGATTTTTTCTTTTTTGGGCAGTTTTCAGATTAAGTTGAAAATCTGTTAACCGAGTCTTGTTTTCATAGGAGCCATCTGAAACTGGACCGCCGAATACGAACTGAAAACCTTCCCTCAAAGCAATTTATTTAAAATATCTTTTTCCTGCCGGCGGTCTGCTTAAATCTACCACGAATACGTTTGTTAAGATAATGTTAAGAAAAGTGAAATTGAAAATTAACGGTTGCCGCTAATAATTTTCAGTTTTGCCATTAAAACCTTGAAAGAAATAACAAATTTTCATTAATAACTATTATCTATTCTAATGTATATTATTAAAAGGAGGAAGACATCCTGGGATAGGTAAATATTAACAGTACAACAAAAGAGAAAAAGAATTGAAAGGGATGGAAAATATGGGGACTTCAAGAGTTATAACGGAATTTAAAGAGTTTACTTCTTTTCTTCAAACTTTATGGGGCATCCTTGCAGGAGTGTCCGTTCTGTTTCCTCTTTCCAATGCTTTAATAAAGATAATTCCTCTGGGAGAATGGCCTGATGAAGGTGCTTTGAAGTATTTCTCTCCGGAGCAGGTTACCGTTGTAACCATGCTTATTTGCTTGTTTGTAATGTTCCATATATTTTGCAAACGCCGCCTCCTGAAAGCTGAATGGGAAATGAGTCAAAAGGAATTCAAAGGTATTTCATTTGAGAAACGAATGCAACAAAATTCGGTTATTTCCTTCTTCTTGGGAATTTTAGCTCTGCTTGTATATTTTTCTATTACTCACATGGACTTTCACTCCCTCTTTGGCTGGACAAGCGATGATCCTATTTTTGTATTTGTTGACATCCTTTTTTTAATATTCTACAGCGCATTCTTCGGATTGGTAACGAGGGCATTTGTGCTTCTGGGAATGACAGAATATTTATCCGAACAAATAGAAACTCAATGAGTAATTAGTTACATAAAGCTTAGATCCTATCCGAAAAGTCAATATCAACATATTGAAAAGTCATAATAAGTATATAATATAAGAATATCCATTCCGGTTTTGCATTTAATACATTGCAAAAGTTGCATAGTTACCCACTTTTCGAATAGGCTCAAAGATAGCAGATTAACTATTGGCTTCGGAATTCGTCTAAAAACAAAATCAGTTAAAAGACAAAAGTACGTGAGGTCATAAAACTTCTTGAAGCCGATGGCTGGTATCTGGTTGCAACAAAAGGTAGCCACCGGCAATATAAGCCCCCTACTAAACCCGGCAGGGTGACAATTGCAGGGCCTCTTTAGATTAAGCGATTCTTTTCTACTGGGGAGAGTTTTCTGATTCACATTTCATCCAGTATGCGTTTGATATCCGGTTTTGCTTCTGGAATACCTTCTTTAACGGATAACCAGACTACCTTCAAATTCACTCCAAAATAAGCATGGATCAACTTGTCCCGTATGCCTGCAAGATCTTTCCAGGGTACGGACAGGTATTTTTCACGTACTTCAGAGGGGATGTTCTTTGTTGCTTCGCCAATAATTTCCAGAGCTCTGATTACTGCAAATTGGGTTTTACGGTCGGCAGCAAAATCATCGAATGTCAAGTTGTTGACAAACTCTTCTGCTGCTTCCATTGCATCATAAATATCCTGGACATAATCTTTTACTTCGCGGATCTCAATCCCTCTTCAGACGGCTTCAACTTCTCTCAGGATGTGTTTGCCTATATTTGGTTTTAAGGCATCTTTCATAACCAGATCTACCTTAACGCCGAGAGATTCCGAAAGGTAGTTTTCAAGGTTGACAAATTTAAAAATAGTAGGAGTCTTACTGAATTCCACAAGCACGTCCAGATCGCTTTCTGGTTTCTGTTCTTCCCGAATATAGGACCCAAAAACCCCCAGGTAACTGACGTGGTATCTCTCTCTAAGCTCCGGGAGCATTTCGTGGAGTTTTTGAATGTAGACTTCAACTTTTTTTTGGTTTTCAGGCATTTATTCAGGCTCGTTGTTTTCTTTTCTGGTATATTATAGTAATTTGCTGTTGTAGTATTTATAATTACTAAAGAGGAAAATTGGAATCTGTGTCTTGAATCAAAATCAGTTTAAATATATTTTTCCTGCCGGCGGTCTGCTTAAATCTACCCCGAATACGTTTGTTAAGATAAAGTTAGAAAAGTGAAGTCGAAAAACCCGTGATTTTTTCAGCTTTATAAGGGGCACTTTGCCGGGCTTCTTTAGATTAATCGATTCTTTTTTCTTTGGGGAATTTTCTGATTAAAGCGATACTTTTTCAGATGAATCTTTGTTTTAGGAACTACCAGAAAAATTGAAAATTACACATAAATGTAACCTTCCAATTTGTAAATATCATCTAAATTGAGATCTGGGTATAATCCTCTGTAAGTAGCTATTGCAGCTATTACACTATCCAAAGCATCTCCTTCTGCATTCTCAACAGAGGTTTTCCACACTTTTGAATCAATTCCTGTTACAAATTCACTTTTCTTTAACTTAGACAAAATAGTTTCTCGGAGTTCACTGGAAGTGCTCTCTTTCCCTTTATAACCAGTAAAATACAGGTCTAAATCTTTGAGTGTAGAAGCTGGACAAATTTCAAGTACCCAGGGACTTGAAATTTCTTGATCTTCCATAGGTAATATTTTTGCTGATTTACTCATTACTAAGGGACGGAGTACGTTGTTTATTCCATAGTAAGTTTGTTTAAAAAGACGAAGATTACATGGGGGAAACGGCGAACCATTCTCTATATCTGTATATCTTCTTAGTTCTTTTTTTCCAGTCAATTTTAAGGCTCTGTCATGACATCTTTGGCGAAACTGATAAGGATCACCGTAATTTTTAGAAAAGTTTTTTATGAAATCTATCCAGTTATCTTCATCTATAATGCTTTTTGGTAACCCAAAAGGAAAATCAAGGCCAAAAGCGGCTCTTGGACTGGAAGCAATAACTTTAGTTAAGATTTCAAAGGATCTGTCACGGGAGAGATTTCCATATTTTTCTTTTAAGTTCCAGCAATCCTTAACGAGAAGTCCCTTGTCTGTAGAAATTGATTCACAAACCCATATCTTCTTGCAGGCCTCTTTCGAGCCACTAAAATCTACGCCGTAAATTGTAGATTTGGGGAATAGATTTTTCATGTGTTTACTTCCGTATTAATATCCCTCTATTGGAAGGAATTTTAGTTCTTATAAAATTCTATAAATTGTCTATTAAGCTTCACTGCTGGATTAATTCATATAATTCTTCTCTAGATTTTTCAATATCTTGAGTAATATCTTCTCGAAAATTCTTACAAAAGGATACTATCTCCTCTTTTCCTATCTCAACTTTTTTATTTCTTCCTTTCGTGGCATCCATCATTTTCAGAAATAGATCCAAAGACTGCTTTAAATTGTTTCTCTCAGGTATTAAATACTGATACCTATAAATTTCATCTATCGGGTGCTTATTGATATCAGCATTGCCAATATTATTTTCATCACCATTTATTGGGATATTTCCTTCTATAGAATAAACAGGGACTCTTGAACTTAGCACAATAATCAAAGGATCATATAGTTTTTCAAGCCTTTTTTCAATTAATTCAATTTTTTGTTCATTCCTCGATTGTTGGATCATTTTCTCCGTTTTGTCTACTGCCAGATGAGTTAAATGGGTATACCATCCAGTAACAATTACAAGGATTACAGTTGCAAGCGCTGTAATTAATGTAGAATAGTTATCTATTGATTCTAAAAGTGACATACAATTAACATAACTTTGCAGAATTTCATCCTTTTTATTTAGGACCAAATAGTCTCCTGCTTTCTCCTTAAGTTTTTTATTATATCAAAAACCGGACTTCTGGACAAAAAGTGAAAATTTTTCCCACAAGTAATTCATTTGAAATATATTTTTCCTGCCGGCGGTCTGCTTAAATCTACCCCGAATACATTTGTTAAGATAATGTTCAGAAAAGCGAAATCGAAAAACCCGTGATTTTTGCATCTTTAGAAGGGGTACTCTGCAGGGCTTCTTTAGGTTAAGCGATTCTTTTTCCTGTGGGGAGGTTTTTCTGATTCAAGCGAATTTTTTCAAGTGAATTATGGATCAAGGAAAGCTGTCAGAAACTGGACCGCCGAATACAAAATAAAATTCTTCCCCCATCACCAATTCAATTGAAATATAATTTTCCTGCCCGGCGGACATCATAATTGCAACGAATGTTATAAGTTTTCATATTTGGGAAAAATGAATTGCTGTTTATAATAGATCTCTTGATTAAAGATAGATTTATTTTCCATTACATGAAAATATTTTAGGTTAAAACATTAATTTGGAGAATATTTGTTAAGAATAAGATTTTTAATGGCTTTTATATATTTCCCATTTGGCTAATTTATTGAAAATAAAAATATAACAAATTCTTAATGTATAAACACTGACGATATATTTTAGATGCACATTTATATATAGCTTAGATTATCAATTCATAAAAAATTGGTGGGTATACCTATGAATCCTATATTCAGCAAGGGACAAATTGTGAGATTAGTTAATACAGAAAAGATTGGATTTATTTATGAAGATCCAAAGATTATTTCTGGTGAATATTATTATACTCTCTTTATTGAAAATTCTCAAAAAACTTATTCTGAAGAAAGCTTGGAATCTGCCGAAGTCACAAAAAGGGATATAAATGTAATGTTTCGGGAAAATCATTTTGTTCCATTGAAGGATTTTATGAGTTATCTTACCTACATCAAGATTGAAATACCTCTTTCCAATAATCTTTATGCATTTTTATCATCAAGAACTGAATTTCAAGTTCATCAATTCAAACCTGTGCTAAAATACCTTAACTCTCCTTATCAGAGGCTATTAATTGCAGATGAGGTTGGTGTTGGAAAAACCATCGAAGCTGGAATCATTTATACTGAATTGTTATCGAGATATGATCTAAAAAATGTATTGATTATTTGTCCTTCTGCTTTACATTATAAGTGGCAAAAAGAGATGAAAAAACGTTTCGATGAGGATTTTTCAATTATTGATTCAAATACCTTGAAAATATTTTTTAGAAAATATGAACGTTATTCAAGTGGAGTATCTCTAAAGGGTATAGCATCAATTCAGATGTTAAGGAATGAAGAGATTTTGAAAGAATTCGAAAGACTGCAGATTCCTTTTGATTTGGTGATTATTGACGAAGCTCATCATATGAGAAATGAAAGCACAAAAAGCAATTCGTTGGGGAAAATAATCTCAGGAATTGCCGACGGGATGATTTTGTTATCAGCAACGCCTCTCCAATTGGGAGATAAGGATTTATTTAATTTATTAAACATAATGCTTCCTGAGCACTTTGATAATTTTGATACATTTCAAGAACAGGTAAAGCCAAATGAATTCATAAATTTGGCTTTATTGAAGCTTTCCCGAAAAGAATCCCCAAATTCTATTTTACATGCATTAAATAAAGTTGAACAAACGAATCAAAGAGAAAGGTTTTTAGCAAATCCTAATTACAATTACTGCATAAAATTATTGTCAAAAAACACACTTCTTGACAGTGAAGAAACAGCTCATTTGCAAAGAAAACTTAGTGATCTGAATGTTCTTTCTCAAGTGTATACGAGAACAAAAAAGAAGGAAATAACTACAGAATTTCCAATTCGAGAACCTGTTACTATAAATGTACAGTTAAATGATGTAGAACGCTTTTTTTATGAAAGAATCTCAGATTTATTCTTGAATCTACATCCAGGCTGTCCTCCTGGCTTTTTATTACAAATGCCACTAAGACAAGTTGCTAGTTGTATCCCTGCTTCGGTAGAGTATCTAAGAGATATGTATAGCAAAGGGATGTTTGATTTATCCGAAGAAGATTATGAAGAAGACATTTCTGGCATACAAAAAATAACTTTCACAAAATCAGATCTTGAGAATATTAGTTATTTAATAAAGTTCGCTGAAGAGAACATCTCGGAACTGGATTCAAAAACAATTGCTTTTATAAAAACGATTAAAGAAACCACAAGTAATGATGAAATTAAGAAAATAATTATTTTTTCCTTTTTTAAAAGAACATTAAAATTTCTCGAAACAAAACTAAAAACTTTGGGATTGTCAGTTGTTAGAATTGATGGGGATGTACCATTTATTGAAAGAGATAAAATAATTGATGAATTTGCTAAAGCTGACGGTTATCAGATCCTTCTATCTTCTGACGTGGGCGGTGAAGGATTAGACATGCAGTTTTGCAACTGTATGTTTAATTATGATTTACCATGGAATCCAATGAAAATTGAACAGAGGATTGGTAGATTAGATCGATATGGACAGAAAAGTCCCAAAATACACATTTATAATTTTTCTATTGAACGAACTATTGAATCTGATATTTTCCTTCGACTATGCAATAGAATTGGTGTTTTTGAACAATATATCGGGGAATTGGAGCCAATTTTAGGAAATCAGATAAATCAGTTAACTAGAGAAATTATAAATCCTAAACTAACTCTTGAGCAGCAAAAGACAAAGGCAGATCAAGTTGCACTTGTGATCGAAAAAAAGAGACAAGAACTTGAATTATTTGATAAGGAAAGAAAGAAAATCATTGGCCAAAATAATTACTTCACTGAGCAAGTTTCTGATATCTTAGAAAATGAAAAATTCATAACACCTCTTGAAATTATTAACTTTATAAGCACTTTTATAAATGATCACTATCCTAAATCAAAATTTAGGGCTTCAAAGAAAAATGGTGGAGTTTTCCAGATAAGTCCTGATCCCGAATTTAGAACTTTCATCAGAGAGTTCCTTAAAAGAGGAAATGTCGAAAATGAATTGATTGAAAGATTCCTAGACTTAACAAGTCGAGACGATTTTGAAATCACTTTTGATTATAAAATTGCCAATACAGATCAATCCATAGAATTTGTTACATTAAGGCATCCTCTGGTAAAAGCGATCATCAGTTTTTATAAAAATAAAGAGTTTAAGGCGATAACCAAAATCAAATTTTACGATGAGGAAGCAACTCAGGAAAGAGATTATCTGTTTTTCATATACCTCCTTGAAATTTCCAGTTTTACTAACTCGTTAACTTTTGTGCCGGTTGTTGTTGATATTCTGGAACAAACAATAAATGACAAATATTCAGAAAATCTGTTCGAAATTTTTAAAAAGTCAAATGATTTGTTGGATAATATCAATATTTCGGAACAAGATATCAATTTATGCAAAGAAATTTCAGAGAATTTTGTAATAGAGAAAAAACGACACCGTGAGAATGAATTAAAAGAAATTAATGAATCACTTGTCAATGATCAATTAAGTAGCCTTAAACAAACATTCGATATAAATACAGCCAAGATTGATGAAACGATCGAAAAAATAAAAGAGCATCTAGATAACAAATCAATGAAGATTTTAAAAATGAAAGAATCACAAAAAATCAATTTGGCACGTAATTATGAAAACAAAAGGGAAATCCTGGAATCAAACAAAAAAGTAATAGTTAGTCATGAGTTAATTTGTGGGGGAATTATTAATGTCAGAAGATGAATTTTTAGATGAAGGTGAAGAGTATATCGTTGACATCTATGCAGATATCGAGAGAAATCTAAGATCATATTCCGGTTTTGACTCACTGTTCAGGGAATTGATTCAAAACTCGGATGATTCTGCAAATGGACAAAATGTTAATGTGGACATATTGTTTAACGAAGATGCTCTCGTTCTGAAAAATAATACGGTTTTCACGGATAGAGATTGGGAACACATTAAAAAAATTGGTTCTAGAAACAAGGAAAGTGATTCCGAAAGGGCAGGTAGATTTGGAATTGGATTTACCTCGGTGTTTAAGATCTGCGATACCTTGAATATCCATTCAAAAGGGGCATCAAAGAAAGCTGATTTGAGCAAGATCAACACATCAAAAAAATGGAGGGCATATACAAAACCAAAATACTCTGAAAATAATACTACCGAGTTTGAGTTCTTCTGGAGGACAGAAGATTCCAATGTACGTACATTAATTAATGGGGATATTGTCACACCTAAAAAAAAAGAGGAGTATCTAAATGGAGTCATAAAGTGTATAGATAACGATCTCCATTTTTTAAAAAACATAACAAGAATTAGGATTTATGAAAGAGAAAAACTCCTCAAGAGTATTGAAATTGACAGAAAATCTCTGGTCATTGGATATGTGAACCTCTGGAAGGAAGTAAAAACAATTACAATAAATAACAACATTTCTACTGTTTATTTATATCACTACAAATTAGAAAATGAGTTTTCCGAAGAATATGCCACCGGAATTGCAAGAAATAGTTCGATTTTACTTTCCATAGCATTCGACTGTTCTAACTTTGAAAACGGAAGAATCTTTTGCACTCTTCCTACTGAAATGTGCACTGGTTCTCCACTTAATATAAATTCTGATTTTCAGCCCGATCCTAACAGAAGACAAATAATTACTAAAACCGACGATGAAAAGGGACTATATAATTTAAAAATATTTGAATATCTCCCCAATCTTCTTGATTCTATAATAGACGACCTTAAAAACACTTTAACAGTAGAGTCTTTCTACACGCTATTGAATTCTTTTTTGAATAATGAAACTATAGTAAGTTCATATTTCCAAGATTTCGTTGACGTTCTTATTAACTCTGATCCTGATGTAATTTTTATAAACAATGAGTGGCACTGCATAAACGATGTAAAATTCTCAAGGAATTCTACGATAATTCCATTTTTAGAAAGGATTGAATACCCCATAATTCCTGAAGAGCATTCCATTTATCACGATTTATTCGAAAAATTGGGTGTAAAGGAGTTTGAACTTGAAGATTTAATTTCTTTGATAGAAGAGAATATTCCAGAGAAAACATTATTTAAGGAATCGATTTTTGAGTCAAAAGATGAATTAATAAGCATCTTCAATTATCTCGAAAACTTAGATAGGGATACATTAGAAGAAAATAAAGAAACGATTAAAAGAATTAATATTTTTTTAACTAATAACTCAAAATTGATTAATTTTAGTATAGGTAAAATCACACGGTACCCAAAAGAACTTGAATCATTGAAAGGGGATTTGACTTTCTCGAAGATAGATGATGAATTATTTCATATTTTTAAGGAACTATTGGAAAGACTGGATATATTTACAGTTACTTCTCCTAGGGATATTATTGAGTTACTAAGTAGTGACTTCGAAGCCCAGACTTTTCCGTTGGATTTGATTAATTCAAAGCCTTATTTGAACACAAAAGAAAAACTTGTTACAATAATAACCTTCCTTGACCCCTTCTTAAAAATTATAGCATGCTTAAAAACCAATCAACCAATCTCCACAGATTTAATAAATAAATTTGGAAATAAATCATTTGAGGAAGGGTTTATTAGACCTCATACTCGCCAATATAGGGATTGTGAATTATATTTTGAAAAATATTTAGAGAGAACTAAATATTTACCACTTTCATTAAGTGAAGAAGGTTCTTTATATTCATTAGAGAATAATAAAGTATTCAACCTGATTTCACAGCTTGAAAAAGATTTTGCTTCCAGATATCAACTGGTAACAATAGATCCAGACATAGCATCTATGCTGAAAAGTTTCGGTTTTGTTCAAGAGCTTGATCTTGTAAGTATTTTTTTCAATGTAAAACAAGAATGTGAATCTGGCATCGCATTAGAACAGAATTTTCTTTTATTATTATATCAGTTAATGGTAGATAAGAAAAATCAGCTAATTGATAACAGTAAACTTAAATATTTGATTGAGAATTTGCCAATATTCATTGATAACAAAGGGAATACCTGTTCTTTGAAAAATGAACAAAAAGAAATATTCTTGCAAGGATCATTCGACGACTATACTGGCATTGCTCGAATATTAGATAATGAAATGATAGATAGTGTAGATGAGTTCAAGAAATCAATTCTCAGAGACCACTTTAAAATAAAAACTTTGGATTTTAAATTGTTTGTTGAAAATTACTTAGAAGATATTTTTAATGAATCAGATGTTGATACTGACAAAAAATTGGAATTAATAAAAGATCTGAGCACTACCACTTTGGAATCTGAAAAAGTAGGAAAAATTTTAAAAAATACAAAATTTATCTATTGTAATGATCAGGAATTCCATTATCCGTACGAAAGAGATATTTTTTATCTGAATCCAAAAGAGAAAGAAGTTTTTGCTTCGAAAAATGATCTACTAATAATGGACCCTAATGTCAAAATTATAGTTTCTAAATACAACCTTATAAAGAAATTAGAGTTGGATCACATTTTTTATTATACAGAGGCTGGTTTAAATAAAGGTTCAATTCTAAATGATTCAGATATAGTTTTATTGTATAAATTAATTTTTGATGATAGCAGCAGCTTATCTAATAAAGAGTTGAAATCAAGAATCCGAAGACTACCTATTTTTAAAAATACTCAAGGCAAACCATGTACTCTGGAAAACAATGGAAAAGAAATGATGTTGCTGGGTGATTATAGAGATCCTATTGGTATCAATGAAATTTTAAGCAATGATTTGATTGACAAGGTAGATAATTTTAAAAAAGTAGTTCTTACTGAGTATTTGGGAATTAAGACTCTTGATTTCAAGTTGTTTGTTGAGAGATACTTTCCAGAAATATTTAATGATGAAAGTATAGAAAAGAGTAAAAAATTGGAACTTCTTAAGGAACTGAATAAGAAGTTTCTTAATTTGAATGATGATCCCAATTTTGATATAAATATTCTGAGAAGAATTAAGTTAGTCTATTGCCAAGATGGCAATTTTTACTTCCCTAGTCATGAAAACCTATATTTTAAAAATGAGTTAATTGATGAAATTTTTGAAGATGATTATCTTTTCCCTTGCCTGGAAGATTTCGAAGATTATAGGCGAATGTATGAAATATTAGAAATTAAAAGTCAACTATCACCACGAGAAATTATCGATTACGTAAAACAGAAAATATCTCTTGAAGAAATTGATTTAAATTTAATTAACAAGATGAGAACTATTTTTGTGTATATAAATGATCACTGGGGATCATTTGAAGATTTCTCAGAATTAGCTGAAATTAAATGGTTACCGGCTACAGATGATAGCAAAACATTGTATAATCCATCTTCATTATTTACGCAAAGCAAAGTTAGCAAAGCTCAAAACACTAGACAATATTTGATTTATCTTGATAATATACGGTATTTGGATGTCACAGATAAGCAAATTATTAAAGCTGAATTAGTAAATGTTCTTAAATTAAAAAACGTACATAGAATTCCTACGGGTTTAATTATAGATAACATAGAGCAAGCCAACAAAAAACATAAGCCTCTGAAAAACTATCTTGAAATCTACAGCGAGATTAATAGAAGGATTGATAATAAATCATACAATTCTTGGGCTCAAGACATTAACAGGTTAAATGACTTCCCTTCTATTTACATCAAATACCAGAATGAGGACGAATTCTCATTTTTTGAACCATGTAGAACATTTAAAAATGATTCCACAGTAGAGTTATATGGAAATGAATATATAGGCTATTTGACCAGAAAGTTTGTTGTCGATTGCGAAAAGTTGATAAATTATTTGCATATTCTGGAAGCGCCTGATTGTCGGACTATTAAAGGGATTTTTAAGAATATCAACGACAAATATGAGAAAGATAATTATCTTATTTCTTCAGAAAAAGATAAAAATATTGTAATTAATTGTTTAAAAGAACTAAATAAAAATATTGATGATTGTAATTTCGGTTCAGATTTGATCTCAGAGTTACAAACTTTGCACATTCTCTATAACAATGAAAACGTATTGTTAAAGCCAAATATGGCTATATTGGAAGATAATCCGAGTCTAGCTGATCAATTTAGAGGAGAACTCGGCACTTATTTTGTAAAATATAACACAGACTACTTAAATCTAATTAATCGATTAGAAATAAAAAGATTAAGTAGACTCGTGGAAAAAGATCTCGAATTCAAGCCAGATGTAAGTTCATTGGAAATTAATGAAGATTACACATACAAAGTTCGCTGGATATCGGAATTACTGCCCAGAATTAAAATAGAAAATGAACACTTGGAAGATGAGTGGGCGGAAATCTGTCCGGAAATAAAAGTATATCAATTCGATGATTTGTCTGTTTTAAAGTACGTTGTTTGGGATGGTACAAAGCATAATTCATGTGCCAACGAGATAAATTGTTACATTGAAATGAATGGTAACGTATTTAGTGAAATCTATGTAAAAGAATCCAATGAGGAAATACTTGAATCCTTAGCAGAGGAAATTTTTGAAGATATCCATCCAAACATCAGCAAAGATTTTAAATCTGTCATTTACACACTTTTAACTAAAAGCTCTCCTAATGGTATGGATGAGTATTTAACTTTCCTTAATTATACACAAGTAGAAAAATCAGACGATACTTTGCTGCAAGTTGATAAAAAAATAGATGATAACATCTCTGATGAAAGTGAAGAACTTCTGGATGAAGGGAATCATGAAAGTGATGACTACTATACAGATAGTCGCAAAGATATTGGCAATGATGAATGCATTGAAGCCAATGATACTAAAGAAATTTTAACTTCCAAAACAGAAGAAAAACTCGCAAAAAATGAAGTTTTTAACTCTGTTAATACTTCGACAGCCTCAATTAATAATACTTTTGATGAAGATACGATCAGTAAACACTCTCCACAAAAAAATAAAATTACAGATTATAATGGCAGTACTAGCCTAACGGATGAAAGTTCTATTAATTTCAAAAACCAACAAAATGACAAAATAAATACTAATTCAAATGATGGAGCTGATTTCGGGAAAGAAAAGGTAAATAAAAGACCTGTTAAGCTTGATCATGTGGATATCAGTAATAGGAAGATCCCAGATAGTTCGAGATCTGAACAGATCGGAAAACAACATAAACAGAACAAAACTAAAAGCCCACAAGAGCAAGATGATGAATATTCAGAAGTGAAAAAAGGGAAAACAACAAGTCCCTCTATGGGTACAAACTTTAAAGAAAAAATTATTGAAAATAATTCATCTTCACCTACGGGAGGAAAAAATAATAATGGTGCTATTGAGGAGAAAGAGGAACCTCTGCCCCTTGAAGAAACTCAACAAATAAAAAGAAAAGCAAAGGAAAGGTTCAAAAAATGCATAAGAAGAGAACGTTCCAATAATATTAGAAGATCTACAAGTGAGCGCTTAGATCCTAACGAGCAAGACAAAGATGCAGTAAATGAAATTAAAGAATGGTATAAGGGTAGATGTCAGATTTGTGGGCGTACTTTCAGAGAAAAGAATGGCATGAGAAACTTTTGTGTAGTCACAAAATTAGATGAAATCAGAAATCAGGGGATCTCCGATATTTCAAATATGGTTTGTTTATGTTCTTACCACGCAGCAATTTTCAAACATGGATTTAAAGATATTGACCTTGATAATGTGAAGAAAAACGAAGTAATTGTCAAAGTTTATGATGAATACAATGAAAAAAAAGAATCATATGAAAATACTGAGTATGTAATTAAATACAAACAGCGCCACTTTTTAGAATTCCAGTCTTTACTAGAGTGGAACAACGAAAAGGTTCAATGAGTGTAATATAGTTAAAATGTATTCTCTTCAGGTACCTTAAAGTGTCTACCTGAAGAGTCTTTCTTAATTAAAAAAAGAGAAGTCCGTCCCTCTAAAAGGAACAGACAAAATTAACCAACTTCACTTTTTATCCATTACTTTCCTGTACATCCTCGCCTGGAACCCGTGATACTTCGCAAACCCTTCAGCATCCTGCTGGTTGATGGTCTGGCTGTCAAAGGAGACAAGGTCTTCGGAATACAGGGCATTTGGAGAGTAGCGGGCAAGGATAGTAAGTGCGCCTTTGTAGAGCTTCACTTTCACTGTGCCTGTGACCCTTTCCTGGGACTTGTCGATAAAGGCATTGAGGTCGGCATAGAGGGGTTCGTCTACAAGGCCATAGTAGGCAAGTTCGGACCACTGCTCTTCAACGCTCTTCTTGAACTTCAGTTCCCCGCGGGTGAGGACGAGTTTTTCGAGGTCGGCGTGGGCTGCGAGGAGGACGGTTGCAGCCGGGTGCTCGTAATTCTCGCGGGCTTTTAAGCCAAGGACACGGTCTTCAATCATGTCTGTCCTGCCGACGCCGTTCTCCCCTGCAATTCCGTTCATCTTCTTGACAAGGGCGTAGCCGCCGAGTTTTTCGCCGTCAATAGCGACAGGGACTCCTGCTTCAAAGTCGATGTCAACGATCCTGGGCTCGTTCGGGGCATCTTCTGCGGATCTGGTCCACTCGAAGATCTCTTCCGGCGGGACGAAGGATGGGTCTTCAAGCCTGCCGCCTTCGATGCTGCGGCTCCAGATGTTTTCGTCAACGCTCCAGGGCTTGGATTTGGTGGCTTCGACAGGGATGCCGTGCTCTTTTGCGTAGTTGATTTCCCATTCGCGGGTCAGGTTCATCTCACGCATAGGGGCAATAACGTCCATGTCGGTCTGGCGGAAAACGGCTTCGAAGCGGAGCTGGTCGTTTCCTTTCCCGGTACAGCCGTGAGCAAGGGCAACTGCGCCTTCTTTAATGGCAGCTTCGACCACTTTCTTGGCGATCAGCGGGCGGGCTACCGATGTGCCCATGACGTAGCCTTCGTAGTTTCCGTTGGCTTTGATCAGGGGGAAGATGTAATCTCTTACGAACTCTTCCTTTGCATCAATAGTATAGTGCTTGTTGCTGATCTTCTCGGCTTTCACATCAGCTTTCCTGATCTCTTCTTCGGGCTGGCCTACATCGACCGAAATTGTAACTACTTCATCGTACCCGTACTTTTCCTTGAGGATGGGGATGCACACCGAGGTGTCAAGCCCACCGGAATACGCAAGTGCAACTTTCTTTACCATGCTTTTACTACCCCTTGTCTGGCGGATTTGTGATAAGAACGAAATGATTAACGTGTCAATGAATTAACGTGTTAATGGGTTTAACAGTCAATGGATTAACGTGTTAATGGACTAATAAGTTTAATAAGTTTAATTAATTTGATAAGTTTTATCAGTTTAATAAGTTTTATAAATATAATAATTTTGGTAGCAATATGCTGAGTCCGGATAAATTTGACAGCTAACGGGCTGGTAAGTTTAAATATTGATTATCTTTTGCCGGAGGATGGAAAGCCACCCTGCCGGCTCCGATTCTCACATAATTTCTTCCGTTAGCGCAACGGTTTTTCTTCAGCAGTTACTCTACTGGCAGGTTTTTTCAGGTCTTTTTCTTTACCTTACTGCCCCATATCTTTATGATACTCGTTGATGGATTTGATTGTCAGGTCCTGTCCGTTCTTCATGGTCTCTATAGCATCGGCTGCAGCAACTGCTGCCTGGATGGTGGTAATGTAAGGGACCTTGAAGTCAACAGCTGCCCGCCTGATTCTGGAGCCGTCTTTACGTGACTGCTTGCTTGTGGGGGTGTTGATGATCAGGTCTACTTCGTCCCTGCGCATCATATCTATGACATTCGGGCTTCCGTCGTGGATCTTCTTTACAGTGTCCATGAAGACCCCGTGCTGTGCAAGGTAGTTTACAGTACCGCGTGTGCCCATGAGTTCAAGGCCTGCTGCTTGCAGTTTCTTTGCAACTTCCACAAGTTTGGGTTTGTCTGCTTCCCTGATAGAGAGGAAGACCTTTCCTGTAAGGGGCAGGAGGTTGTCAGCTGCAAGCTCTGCCTTATAGTATGCCCTTCCGAAATCGTAGTCAATGCCCATGACCTCTCCGGTACTCTTCATCTCGGGTCCGAGTACGGGATCTGCTCCCGGCAGTTTGTCAAAGGGCAGGAGGACTTCTTTGATCGAGACATGTTTGGGCTTTGGCTCGTCCGTGTAGCCCAGGCTCTTTAAGCTGTGCCCGGCAATCACTTTGGCTGCAATCTTTGCAAGAGGGAGGCCGACAGCTTTTGAGACGAAAGGAATTGTCCTGCTTGAACGCGGGTTTGCTTCAAGCACAAAGACCTTTCCGCCTTTCTCTGCCATCTGGATATTAATCAGGCCCTTGACCCTGAGGCCCAGAGCAATCTTCCGGGTGTAGTCCCTTACCTGGTTAAGCACTTCGGGGGAGAGAGACTGGGGCGGGATAACACAGGCCGAGTCTCCTGAATGTATGCCTGCTTCCTCAATGTGCTCCATGATTGCCCCGATAAGTACATCTTTCCGGTCGCAGACCGCATCCACATCGATTTCGCAAGCGTCTTCCAGGAAGTCATCGATAAGGATGGGGTGTTCCGGAGAGACCCTGACTGCCTCTTTCATGTAGCGTTCCAGGTCGATTTCGTCATAAACGATTTCCATTGCCCTGCCGCCGAGCACATAAGAGGGGCGCACCAGTACCGGGAACCCGATCCTTTTTGCAACCTCGATTGCTTCCGGCTGCGAGGTCGCATATCCGCCTTCCGGCTGGGGGACGCCAAGCTTCTGCATAAGGAGGTAGAACTTTTCCCTGTCTTCGGCAAGGTCCATATCCTCCGGATCAGTGCCCATGATCACGGTATCAAGGTCTGCCCTGCGCTTTAACTCCTTTTTCAGAGGGATTGCAAGGTTCACCGATGTCTGCCCTCCGAACTGCACAAGAACACCGTCAGGCTTCTCACGTTCGATTACGTTCATCACGTATTCCATGGTGAGGGGTTCAAAAAAGAGCTTGTCCGAGGTGTCAAAGTCGGTTGACACGGTTTCAGGGTTGTTGTTAATTATATGGGTCTCTATGCCCTCTTCCCTGAGTGCGGTTACTGCATGGACGGTACAGTAGTCAAACTCTATTCCCTGCCCGATCCTGATCGGCCCTGCTCCGAGGATGAGAATTTTCTTCCGGTCGGTTGGGGTTGTCTCGCAGGTGTCCTCGTAAGTGGAATAGTAGTAGGGAGTTGCTGCCTGGAACTCGGCTGCACAGGTGTCCACCATCTTGAAGGTAGCAAGAATTCCGGCTGCATGCCTGAGGTCGCTTATTTCCTGCCTGGTCTTTCCTGTCAGCTCTGCAAGGCGGCTGTCAGGGAAACCCATCCTCTTTACTTCGCGCAGGAATTCAGGAGTGAGTTCTTCTACGCGGATGCGCTTTTCCATATCCACGATATTCTTCATCTTTGAGAGGAAGAAGGGGTTGATGCCCGAAAGTTCGGCAATTTCCTTTACCGGCATTCCTCTCTCAAGCGCGTGGAAGATCACAAAAAGGCGTTCGCTTGTGGGGGTCTTGAGGAGAGTTTTGATTTCAGGCTCTTCCCAGCGTTTTATTCCCAGCTGGGAGTCAATGTCAAGAGACTTGAAAGCCTTCAGGAGGGACTCTTCAATTGTCCTGCCTATTGCCATGATTTCCCCCGTACTTTTCATGGCTGTGGTCAGGGTCTTGTCTGCGGTGGTAAACTTGTCAAAAGGCCACCTGGGAATCTTTGTGATCACGTAGTCCAGAGCCGGCTCAAAAGAGGCAGGAGTACTCATGGTAACGTTGTTTATGATCTCGTCAAGTGTCATTCCGATTGCAATCTTTGCAGTTACACGGGCAATCGGGTAGCCTGTAGCTTTGGATGCAAGGGCTGATGACCTGGAAACCCTCGGGTTTACCTCGACAATGCGGTAGTCGCCTTCCTTTAAGGCGTACTGGATATTGCACCCTCCTTCGATCTTGAGGGCACGTATGATCTTAATAGAGGCACTCCTGAGCATCTGGTGCTCTGCGTCGGTCATTGTCTGTGAGGGGGCAACAACTGCCGATTCTCCTGTGTGCACGCCCATGGGATCAATGTTTTCCATGTTACAGATCACGATACAGGAATCATTGGCATCCCTCATGACTTCATACTCGACCTCTGCCCAGCCGAGCACGCTTTCTTCAATAAGTACCTGATTAATGCGGCTGCGCCTGAGCCCGCGTTCCGTAATCTCAAGGAGCTCTTCTTTTGTGCGGGCAATTCCACCGCCAGCGCCACCGAGGGTGTAAGCCGGGCGGACAATTAGGGGCAGGCCGAGTTCCCCGACAACCTCTTCGGCTTCTTTTAAGGAATGGACTGCGCGGCTTAAGGGAACCTTTTCCCCGATACTCAACATAGTTTCCTTGAAGAGTTCCCTGTCTTCCGTGTTTTTGATAGCGTCAACAGGAGTTCCCAGGATCCGGACGCCGTATTTTTCAAAGACGCCCATTTCTGCAAGTTCACTGGTAATATTAAGGCCTGTCTGCCCGCCAATGCCTGCAATGATCCCGTCAGGGCGCTCTTTTTCTATTATTCTTTCCACAATCCTGGCATCAAGGGGCTCGATATAGACCGAATCAGCCATTTCGGGGTCGGTCATAATGGTTGCAGGGTTTGAGTTTACAAGCACAACCTGCAAGCCTTCTTCTTTTAAGGACCTGCAGGCCTGGCTTCCTGAGAAGTCGAACTCTGCAGCCTGTCCGATTGTGATCGGCCCGGAGCCTATAAGCAAAACTTTTTTTATGTCCTCGCGTTTTGGCATCAGAGATCCCCTCCGAGGACCTTTACAACCTTGCCGAAGAATGTCTCCTCGGTATCCATGGGCCCCGCCTGGGCTTCAGGGTGGAACTGCACACTGAAAATGTCCAGGTCTTTGTGGGAGACCCCTTCAACGGTTTTGTCGTTTGCGTTCAGGTACTTCACATAGAGCCCTGTCCCTTCAAGGGAATCCGCATCCACGGCATACCCGTGGTTCTGGGAGCTTATGAAAATCTTGTTTTCAATAAGGTCCTTTACTGGCTGGTTTCCTCCCCTGTGCCCGAACTTAAGCTTGTAAGTCCTGGCTCCCATTGCAAGGGAAATAATCTGGTGTCCGAAACAGATCCCGCAGACCGGAATTGTGCCTGCAAAAGCCTTTACGGCGTTGATCGCGTCTGTTGCTTTTTCCGGATCTCCCGGACCATTTGAGATAAAGAGAAGATCAGGCTCATAGCCTGCAATTTCTGTGGGTTTTGTGGTTGCAGGGACCAGTGTAAGGTCAATTCCCCTTTTATGCAGGTTGTTTATGATGTTCCTTTTTATCCCGAGGTCAACTACAACTGCATGTTTGGGTTTGCCGCTGCCCTTCCAGGCGCCTTCCGCTCCGGGGATAAAGTGGGGTTCCTTACATGTTACACTTGCGATAAGTTCTTCATCCGTCATCTGTGGAAAATTCCTTGCCACATCCACGGCTTCTGCCCCATCGTCACTGCCAGTGATCAGGGCTGCACGCATAGTCCCACGCTCCCTTGCCCCTATGGTGAGCATACGGGTGTCCACACCTTCGATCCCTGGTTTTCCTTCATCCTCTAAAAATTTGTGGATAGAACGAGCGGATTTGTAGTGATAGGGTTTTTTGCAGGCTTCCCGGACAACAAGCCCCTCCGCGTGGATGTTGTCGGACTGGAAACGCTCCCCGCTGACACCATAATTCCCTATAAGAGGGTAGGTGAACATTAAAATCTGGCCCTTGTAGGAAGGGTCAGTCAGAGCCTCCTCATATCCCGTGAATTGAGTGGTAAAAACAAGTTCGCCGCAAGCTGTGCCTTCGGCACCAAAACCGGTGCCCTTAATAATAGTTCCGTCTTCTAATCCTAGTACTGCTTTCATCATCTGAACCTGCGAGTAAATGACATAAGACATGTATAAGTGTTGCGATGATTTTTCTGATTACCTTATTTTTCTATTTTGTTCCATCTTTTAATATATAAATATTTCAATTAAATATCTTCTTTCGAGACTCCGTCTTTCAAACTACAAATAAAAATCTCTCCCAGGAAATCCGGTATTCCGCAATAATATAATCAAAATGCATTAATGAAATGTTAAACAGTTTCTGTAAATTACCACTGTATCCTCGTGGAAATAATTCATTTTTATAAAAATATAGTTGTTACTTGAAACCACAATATGCTAAAGTAAAAGTAAATATCATACTTTTTGATCCTGCGTTTATATGTGCTTTATGCCAGTTTATTCCGTGGAAATATTTATTATATATAAATATTCCGCAAAAATAGTATATATGATAGGGGCAACAGTATTGGTAAGAATAATAAGCTATTTAATCTGTGAAAAATAGAAAGTTCTATTAAATCTATATCATATCTATATTTTTAACTGTCTTAATTTCATTCTATAAACCGCGAATTAATTCGAGTAAAATATAGTTCTTATTAACCGGGTTTTTGTGGCAATTTTCTACATTTAGTAATCACTGTTAATAGTTTTTTAAAAGCATTCGGTCAAACCGGGTATTATTATGAACAAAAATATAAAACTCGAAGTACGAAACATTACTAAAATTTTTGGTAAGGACCCCCAGAAAGTAATTTCCCTTCTAAATAAAGGTTTATCCAAAAATGAAATTTTTGAAAAGACAAAACAGACCATAGGGCTCAACAATGTTAACTTTGAGGTCTACGATGGAGAAATTTTCGTAATAATGGGGCTTTCGGGTTCCGGAAAATCCACCCTCCTGCGCTGCTTGAACCGCCTTATCGAACCAACGGGCGGAGATATTCTGATCGATGGGAAGAACATTACTGATATGGACCCTCAGGAACTGAGAAGTGCCCGCAGGAACAAGATTGGAATGGTTTTTCAGAATTTTGCCCTGCTGCCTCACAGGTCTGTCCTGGATAACGTGGCTTACGGGCTTGAGATCCAGGGGATTCCTAAAGAAGAACGCTATTCGCAGGCGCTTGAAGCCATAGAAACCGTAGGGCTCAAAGGCCATGAGCATAGCAGGATAACACAGCTCAGCGGAGGTATGAAGCAGAGGGTAGGGCTTGCAAGAGCGCTTGCCAATGACCCTGACATCCTGCTTATGGACGAGGCTTTCAGTGCCCTTGATCCCCTTATCAGGGGCGATATGCAGGACGAGCTGCTTGCCCTCGAGGACAGGGTGCAAAAGACAATTATCTTTGTCTCCCACGACCTGGATGAAGCCCTGAAAATCGGGGACCGCATCGCACTCATGAAAGACGGGGAAGTTGTACAGATAGGGACCCCTGAAGAGATTCTGACCGAGCCTGCAGATTCCTATGTTTCGAAGTTCGTCGCAGGGGTTGACAGGTCAAAAATCCTTGTTGCTGAATCGGTTATGAAACGGCCTGAACCGCTCGTACCCATCAATTCCGGGCCCAGGGTTGCCATTCAGTTGATGAAAGACCATGGGATCTCCTCTATTTATGTGGTTGAGGGGAAGAACAGGCGCCTGAAAGGCATACTTATGATAGGTGATGCCCTTGAAGCCCTGAAAACAGGAAAGAGCCTTGAAGCAGTGATGATTCCGGACATCCCCCGTGTGGCTCCGGATCTGCCTCTCAATGAGGTAATCCCTCTGATTGCGGAAAGCCAGTACCCTCTTGCAGTAGTCAATGATTCAGGAAAGCTGCTCGGAATTATAGTCCGGGGCAGTGTGCTTGGTGCTCTTGCAATTTCCGGAGAGATCGGGCAGGATGAGATTCCTGACGGAAAAGCTTCAGAAGAAAGAGACTCCGGAGAAAATATTCCTGAAGAGAAGCCTCCTGAAAAAATGGTCCTCATCGGCAAAAATGAAGGCGAAGCCGGACCTCCGCCCGCAGGCTCAGGTAGCCCTGGCAGTATAATTAACAACGGAATTGACAGTGGGCCTGTGCCTGTGGAGGCAGAAGCAAAGAACGAAGCTCCTGCCAAAGCCCCTGCCAGGTCTGATGCCATGCCGGGTCCCGAGGTGAAAACATGCTGATTCCCCGGCTCCCCATCGGAGACACAGTCGAGTTTGCTGTTGACTGGATCGAGGGCAATTTCGGCACATTTCTTGACCTCACAAGCGATAAGCTTGATTTCCTTATCTCGGGTTTGAAAGACGCGCTTCTTTTCCTGCCTCCCGAACTCTTCATCCTCGGAATTTCCCTTTTTGCCTACTTTGCCGGGAAGCGCAATATCAAGCTTGCAGCAGGGACTGCATTCGGTTTTTTCCTTATCCATAATATGGGACTCTGGGTGCTCTCGATAGAGACACTCGCCCTCGTGCTCTCCTCTGCCCTGCTGACCCTGCTTATAGGGATTCCCGTGGGGATCCTTTCTGCAAAAAACGATGTACTTTACCATGTTGTAAAGCCCTCGCTTGACTTAATGCAGACCATGCCGTCTTTTGTGTATCTGATCCCCGCCCTGATCTTTTTCGGGCTCGGAAACGTCCCGGGCATGATCGCAACGGTTGTCTTTGCCATGCCTCCTGCAATCAGGCTCACTAACCTGGGGATCAAGCAGGTGCCAAAAGAGCTTATCGAAGTCGCAGACGCCTTCGGCTCCACGGGCTGGCAGAAGCTTGCAAAGGTGGAACTGCCTGTGGCTCTCCCGACCATAATGGCCGGGGTCAACCAGTGCATTATGCTCTCCCTTTCCATGGTCGTCATTGCAGCCATGATCGGAGCCCGAGGACTCGGGTACCAGGTCCTTTTCGGGATCCAGCGGGTGGACATCAGTATGGGCTTCGAAGCAGGGCTTGCTATTGTCATAATAGCGGTTGTCCTGGACCGGATTACCCAGAAACTCAGCCCCAGGTAAAAACGTTCCACTCCTGATGCCTTCTTGAAACCGGCACTCTGGATTCAGAACTCTTCACTTTAACAGGGCCACTCCTTCCAGACAGCACCATACAGTGTAAAACAGTGTCTGGAAGAGGTGTATCACTCACTTCAATCCCCCTGAAATAATCCCAAAATAAGAATAAAAACCAAAAATAGAATGAAATTCAAAAATAGGTTGTAGATATTTTGACCAGTATAAAACTAAACCCTGAAGGAAAAAAGATCGGATCGATTTTTACAATTGTTCTGATCATAGGGCTTACCCTCTTTGCGGCAGGCTGTGCAGAACAAGGAGATGAAGCTGTAGAAGGAGCAGAGGTATCAGAGTTAAGTGAGCCTGTGAAAATAGGATATGTCTTATGGGACGGTGAGATTGCAAGTACCAATGTGATGCAGCAGGTGCTCGAACAGGCAGGGTATGAAGACGTGGAAATCATTGCAGTTGATGTAGGTCCCCTTTACCAGGGACTCGCTGACGGGCAGTTTGATTTTACCACATCTGCCTGGCTTCCCTATACCCACCAGAATTACTGGGAAACTTACGGAGACCAGCTTGACTCTGTCCAGACAAACCTCGAAGACTGTAAGATAGGACTTGTTGTGCCTTCCTATGTAACTATAGACTCCATTGAAGAGCTCAACTCCGAAAAGGACAAATTTGACGGTAAGATCATCGGCATTGACCCCGGAGCAGGCATCATGCAGGTATCCGAAAACGCAATTTCCGAGTATGACCTTGATATGGAGCTTGTCTCAGGCAGCAGTGCTGCGATGACCGCTTCCTTGAAAAAAGCCATTGACTCCGAAGAATGGGTAGCTGTGACCCTCTGGTCTCCCCACTGGGCTTTTAACCGCTGGGACCTCAAGTACCTTGATGACCCTAAAGGCGTTTACGGCGATGCTGACCACGTTGAAACCCTGGCAAGGCTTGGGCTCAAAGAAGATAAGCCCAATCTCTACGGCATCCTGACCCGCTTCCAGTGGACCCATGACGATATCCAGGCAGTAATGGTGGACATTGAAAACGGAATTGCTCCTGAAGAAGCCGCAGCAAACTGGGTAAAGAGTAACCCTGAAAAAGTCAATGAATGGATCGGAGAGAAGTAAATTTCTCTTCCATTTTCCATTTATCTTTTTTCGCCTAATTTTTTATTTTCACTGTCTGTCTTTTCTTTCTGTCTTCATTTTGTTTTATTTTCATCCTTTTCCAGGGCGGTTTGTTCGAATAGCTACAGGTCACAGCCTCCGGTACAGTAGCAGTATAATATGGTATAGTAGCAGTACAGTATAATAATACAGTATAATAATACAGTATCATTGCACAGTATAATAGCAGTACAGTTAATAGCTTCAGAAAAAGCAAAAGAAAATAATCCGGGGTCACTTTTATGGAAAAACCGAACTTCAGAACAGAGATGCTCAGAACCCTCGAAGGCAAAACTCCTGCTCAGATATCGGTTGGCACTTTCACAACCGCGCCTGTACTCGAGCTTATGGATCTGAGCGGAGCAGTCAGACCCGAAGCTGACAGCCAGCCCGAAAAAATGGCACTGCTTGCTTTTTCCCAGTACGTCAACGCCTCTTTTGAAACCCTCAGGTATCCTTTTGATATGGTTGTGCTCGGAGAAGCCCTGGGCTGTGTTGTTGATCCGGGTACGAAAGCCAGGACCCCTGCTGTACTTAAGGGCCCTATGGAATTCTCTCCCGCAGTTCCGGAACTGCCTGAGGATCTTCTGGAAAGGGGCAGGATCCCGGTTGTCCTGAAAGCTACTGAAATCCTCAGGGAAAAAGCCGGCTCGAAACTCCCGCTTATTGTGGGGATGGAAGGGCCTGCCGATCTTGCAGCTTCCCTTTGCGGGACTACCCGTTTCCTGAAATGGACCATAAATAAGCCTCATATTGTGAAAAGGCTTGTTGAACTCTGCACGGATGCCTGCATAATATACGCAAGGGAGTGCCTGAAAAGGGGAGCCGATGTGGTCGTCATTGCAGATGCAGTCTCCTCCCCGGACATGATTTCTCCTGATTCCTTCCGGACTCTGATAAAACCGGACATGTCAAGGATTCCTAAAGCCCTCGGGGGCGGCAAAAGCGTGCTCCACATCTGCGGCGCCGCCGACCCGATAATTGCGGATATGACAGAGTGCGGGTTTGATGGGCTCAGCCTTGAAGAAGGCATAAAAGACCTTAAAAAGGCTGTGGAAACCACCCATGAAGCCGGTACAGCTGTAATCGGTAGCGTTTCAACCTCCAGTACCCTCTTCAGGGGCAGGCCGGAAGATGTAAAGAGAGAAGCTTTTGAGTGCCTGCGAATGGGTGTCGATGTGCTTGCTCCCGGCTGCGGGCTTGCCCCGGAAACCCCACTCAGGAACCTGAAAGCCCTGGTAGAAGCACGGAATGAATTTTGTGGGAGAAACCGATGAGTTCAGTCATTCGGATGCCCTTTTTAGTTATTTCAATATCTCCCACCAGTCATCCTGATGCTCTTTTTAGTCACCTAACTATATTTTTTCAGTTATTCGGATGCATATTTTAGGTATCCCGGTATACTTTATAGAAAAAGCCGCCGGCTTTGAGGCTGATGAAGGTGGAGGTGCCCGAAAAATGGATCAAAATAGATTTTCTGGTGAGAAAGAACCGTACCGGACTTACTCACTTGAAATGCCGAAAGTTCAACTTCATTTAAAATATAACTATATAGTAGTAATCCTCAAAAACGTACGGAGTTAGGGGCATAAATTCCCCCAGGTGTAACGACATTGACTACATTGAACTACATTGATATTCTCATTACGGGTTCTAACGTTTTTAGTTGCACTGAAGCTGCCAGATGTTATCCAAACGTAGCTAATGCTCCTTCTCATGATTCTTTCACTCGTTGCCTTCAAAGGCAACCTCCAGACCTGTCTCTTATACACATCTGACGCTGCCGACG
>NZ_JJOY01000006.1:0-53600 GCF_000979455.1 Methanosarcina sp. 2.H.T.1A.6 | reverse complement strand
TATTCTCATTACGGGTTCTAACGTTTTTAGTTGCACTGAAGCTGCCAGATGTTATCCAAACGTAGCTAATGCTCCTTCTCATGATTCTTTCACTCGTTGCCTTCAAAGGCAACCCCCAGACACGGAAGCGTTATGGGAAGAAGTAAAAAATCATTTCAAGCCTAAGAAAGGCTTTTTAATTGTTGATGATTCAACATTAGATAAACCATACGCAAAAGAAATGGCTTTTGTTCATCGTATGTGGAGTGGAAAACATCATCGTACTGTAAAGGGGATAGGTCTGGTTACCTTAAGTTGGACAAACGGTACAACCGTTATACCTGTCGATTTTCGAATTTATAACATCGATGAAGACGACAAACAAAGAATTACCATTTCCTCGATATGTTTGACAAAGCCGAAGAAAGTGGTTTTAATCCAGAATTCGTTTTGTTTGATACATGGTATGCAAGTGTGAAAAATCTTAAAGCCATTAGGACGAAAGAATGGCATTTCCTTACAAGGTTAAAGAAAAATCGTTCGGTAAATCCTGACAACAAGGGAAATATGCCCCTTGAAACAGTAGACATTCCTCCAAAAGGACTTGTGTTTCATCTCAAAACATATGGATTTGTAAAGGTGTTTCGGATTGTTTCAAAAGATGGAGACACGCAACACCGGGTTACAGATGTGCAGGATATGGGTGAATCAAAACGTGAAGATGTGGCAAAGAAGGCCTGGAAAATTGAGGAATACCACAGAGGAATAAAGCAGTTATGTGGTGTGGAAAAATGTCAGGCAAGAAAGGAAGAGTCACAAAGAGCACATATAATATTCTCATTAAGAGCTTTTCTTTGACTGGAATTACAAAGAATCAAAAGTGGAATATCATGGTTTGAAAGTGCTATGAAAATTAGAAGAGCGGCAGTGACAGCATTTTTAAATAACCCCCTGTACACATTAAATTAATCCATATATATGGGAAGTTGTTAAAAACGATATGCTAAGAGCCAACTGCGTAACTCATAATACTATTAAAAAAACCTGGTATTATGTTAGATACATCATGAGCTAAGAGATACTTCCTTTAAACCCCGGAAACCGTTTTTCGAACGACACAGTATGGAGAATGAGGGTTGTACGCAGAATTGTTTTCAGCTCTTCCCGGGAAGCCCCTTATCATCGAACCTGATAGTAAATTTTGTTTCATCTCCGTTCTCAAGTTCAATAGTGCCATCGATCTGTTCAACCAGAGCATTCACAAGTTGCAAACCGAGGGTCTCGGGGTTTTTAAAATCGATATTTTCGGGAAAACGTCCCCCATTATCCGAATAAACCAGTGTAAATCCGGAGTACATCCCTGAATCTGTTATAGCGGTGTCTCTGTCGGATATCGTGGTGTCTCTGTGGGGTGCACTGCCAGGCCCCAGGGCTTCAGATTGTCTGCAAAGTGAAATCCTTATCTCCCCTTCGGCACTTTTCGGAAACGCATATTTCAAGGAATTTGAGAAAAGTTCGTTGATTATTATTCCGAGGGGAATTGCTGTGTCGATCCCGAGGAATATATGGCCTATATCAAGAAAAAGCCGGACTTTCTCGTTTCCGACCCTGTAAGAGTACAGAAGGTCAGAGGTTAGTTTCCTGAGATAAGCTGCAAAATCTATGCTTGTAGTGTCCTCGGATTTATGAAGCTCCTCATGGATTATGGACATGGAGACAACACGGTTTTCACTTTCTCTGAAGGCTTCAATAACATCTTTATCTTTGAACTTATCAGCCTGAAGGCTGAGCAGGGACGAAACTACCTGAAGGTTATTCTTGATCCTATGGTGAATTTCCCTCATACCGATAGCTTCGGCTTTTGCAAGGGTTTCCTCGGCTTTTTTCTTCAGAGTAATATCATAAGCATAGCCCTGGATAAATTCGGTTTCTCCTGAGGCGGCACAGATGTTATGGATCAACTCATGAACCCACTTTACAGTTCCATCTTTCCGCCTGAGCCTGTACTCATGTTCCATAATGGAGTTCGGGGAAGAATTCATTTTTACCCGGCTTATACTGAGTAGTGACCTATCTTCCGGATCAATGAGATCAGGCAAATGGATTCTGCCGGAGATGAAGTCTTCTTCTGTGTACCCGGTTATTTCCTCAACAACCCCTTCCAGAAAGAGAGGGGCAAAATCCCTGTCCAGCTTAAATGAGATCCCTTTAAAGTTCTGTAAGAATGAGCGGTAGAGTTCTTCGCTTTCCTTCAGTTTTTCCGAGGAAAGTTTGATTTCAGTAATGTCTTTCATCACTCCAAGGGCTTTGCATACACAGCCTTCTTCATCCCTCAGATAGACGCCTTTGTTTTCCACGAAAAAATAGCTTCCATCTTCCCGCCTGAACCTGAATTCTTCATTGAACTTTTCTCCGGTGTTCCAGCACTTTTTAAATTCCTGCTGCACTCTCCTGCGCTCTTCGGGATGAATATGATCAAGCCAGTCATAGTAAGTAAAATCCTGCATCTCGCTGTAGCTGTAACCCGTAAGTTCCGTGACTGCCCCTGCCCATTCAACATGTCCGTTTTGCAGGTCAAATTCGTATATCAGTTGCCCTGTCTGTTCAGTAGCTAAACGATATCGTTCTTCACTCTTTAACAGGTTCTCTTCGGTACGTTTGCGTCCGGTTATATCAAGCATTACTCCTACAAGCCCTCCTACAGTCCCATTAAGACCTCTGTATACGGCTTTATTGAAAAGGAACTCCCGGATTATCCCGTCAGAGCACATGACCCTGGACTCATAAACCTGGCTTCCTCCTCTCTGGAGCAGCTGTCGGTCAACTCTCTTGAAAAAATTTCCCTGTTCCGCTGGAATCGCTTCGGAGAGTTCATCTATAGAGTATCCTGTTACCATTTCCTTTGAGCTGCCAAGAATCATCCTCGCAAAGAGTTCGTTGCAGCCGCGGTAGATCCCTTCTCTGTCTTTATAAAATACGGGAGCAGGAATCGTATCAAGCAGAATTTCAAGAAAATGGATCTTATCCTGAAGGGTACCCTCTACCTTATTTCGTTCAATGGTTAACGAGATAAGGGATGCAACGCCATCCAAAAATGAAGTATCTTCTTTTGTAAATTTCTCTTTCTTTGTGCTGTGAATTATCAGCACTCCATAGGGTTTTTCAACACTTCCTATCAGGACACTTATTCCACCTGTTATTTCCTGATATCCTTTGAGTCCCATCCCCTCAATGGAACCCTTTCTGTTTAATTCTTCCATCCGGAGAGGTATTTTTGAAAACACTGTGTACCCGGCAGTCGAAGCTGCATCTCTTTTAATAACCTTACCTATATCTTCGATACTCCATCCGATTCCTGTTTCAAACAGAAAGTTTCCATCAGGCAAAAGTTTCAAAATTTTGCAATATTCTATGTCAAGCGTAGCAGCAATCAAAGTTAAGGATTCGTTCAGCAGGGTCCGGATATCCGGGGTTTTGAGAGCCAGTTCGGCAACCTGGGAAAGGACTTCGTGATGCCTATTTATAAGAGATAGTTTTAAAGATAGTTTTTTTTCGGCTTGTTTAGAAGAAGTGACATCCGATGCGTAGAGAATAGCAGATTTCCCGTCAGAAGAAGGTGTGAAAGTGGCTGAATATATTTTTTCGCCTGCTTCAAATTCCAGGTATTCGGACTTTTTCTTAAAGGCTGCTTTCCGCACAGTTTTCCGGATTTTTATGGGAACTTTCTCTCCGATCCCGCTTTCCCATGTTTCAAGCAATGATTTTCCTGCTTCATTAGCATAGAGAATAAATCCTTCTTTTTTGATCCTCAGGACAGGGTTGGGGCTGTTTAAAAGAAATTCTTCCATCCAATTTTCTTCTGCTTCACTTTTTCTGTCAGTAAAGTTTATGCTATCTACCCCAGCATTTAAGTTCCTGCCTTTTTTTCTTAGTTTTCTTCTCCGGATTTTGAGTTTACTTACCCAGGGCTCCAGGTTTCCGGGATTCGTTTTTATGAAAATCCTATCCGGCAGTCACATATATTATAAAGTAAGTGACATATTAATTTTTGGAAATGAGTTTAAAAAAGTTAAATGAGTGGGGGTATGGAGTGATATTATTCACAACTTCGCAGTTGAACATGAATATATATAAAAAGCCTGTCATTAAGAGTATATAATACTGGCAGGCACCTGCAACGGATCTCTGGAATACGTTTGGGAATACGCTGGCAGGTACGTAAAAATCTATACAGAATTTCGCTTTTTGAAAATGAGGGTATCTTTTATGGAAGACTTTAACCAGCTCAAAAGGAAACTTGATGATATGAGTGTTATGGAACTTTACGGGTATATAAAAGAAAAATATCCTGAAAATGAGGACCTTGCACTCGGATCCAAAAAGATAGTAATCAGGAAAGTCCTGAACTTCGAAAGAAACCTGCTGAATAAACTGGAAGAGGCTGGTAAGTAAGGTTTACACTTTCATAATCACACATAATCATATTTTGTTAAAATTTTCCCTGGAAGCTCCTCATCAGGGGCATTTCCGGGAACGATTCCATTTCAGGAGTGAGCTTGAGGCCTGCAGAACAGGTACATAAGTGCTGTTTTTTCTTTCCACGCGCTGAGTCCTGCTTGAGCCGACCTGCGTACCGTAGATAAAAACAAAAACATTAGGCAGGCTGGAAACCTGATACCAAATATCAACCGTTTAGTATCAACCGTGTTGCCAGGGAATAAATATAGGAAATTTGAAAAACAGAGTCCTCGTTTATAACTTAGGGTTCGATTTAAGATTGGGATTTATCCAAAAAAGAGTGAATGTATACTTAAAAGTGCTAATTTTCTTAATTTTTGCCACTTGCCAGAGAGTAGTTCTTTACTGATTAGCCCTTAATTGCCCCTAATAAATATACCAGGAGACGAAGTTCGAAAGATGTACTGAGGGGAACGGTTTCGGATGCTTGTAGCAGAGTCGGAAAAGTGTGTTTTTAAATACGACAGGCGCTTGTTTGATATAGAAAAGCAGTTGAATATTCTGCGCTATCTCAACCCTGTGAATGCCAGAAAGGAAAAAGAGAAGTTCCTCAGGGCATACGCTGGAGGCAAAACTTACAATCCTGTCTTCGAGTACGAAAGCTGTGGGCCGGAAGTAGGGGATTTTTGCAGGGATCTTAAAAAAATCAGGGAAAAACTTGAGCGCTGTAAAGGTTCTGTTTTTGCTCCTTTCTACATCAAAAAAATCAATTACCTCCTTCGCTTTCATGACCTTCTGATTCACAGGGACTCCCCGGATTTCGGGAACGAGCTTTCGGCCTTTTACGGACTCCCCTCCGGATCCCTTCTCCTGGAGGCTCAGAAAAACCTGGAGCGTTTAAAGAATGAGCAGGTGGAGAAAAACCTGAGCCCTGGAGATGTCAGAGATGTTTTTGAAACGGAGTTAAAGCGCTTAGGGCTGGAATGGGAAGTCAGGCCTGCAGATGGGGGAGGAGTGAAAATGGCAGTAAATGCGGCCTGCAGTGAAATCCACATCGATTTTTCGTCCCATTTTTCAAAAGCCGGAATCAAAGGATATCTCTGCCATGAAATAGGGACGCACGTCTTTCGGGCAGAAAACGGGAAATTCCAGCCTCTTATGCTTTTCCGCTCGGGTTTTCCGGGGTATATGGAAACCGAAGAGGAGCTTGCGGCCTACAATGAATCGAAAAATGGACTTCTGGTGCCGGAAAACCTTAAAAAATACAGCGCAAGGGTTGTGGCTGCTGCGATATGTAATGAAGCTTCGTTTTCAGAGATTGTGGATAAACTTACTGGCTATTTCTCCCCCGAAGAGGCTTTTACCTTTGCCCTGAGAGTCAAAAGAGGACTTCACGATACCTCCCTGCCCGGAGGTTACACCAAAGATTGTGTTTACCTGAGCGGTTTTCGAAAAGTAAGTGCCTTTTTACAAAAACAGCCCTCTGAACAGGAGGCTTTAAAGGTCCTTTATTGTGGGAAGATAGGGCTCCGGCACTTCGAACTGGCAAGGGACCTGCTGGCAGAAGGATTTCTCAAACAGCCGCGCTACCTGCCTGAGGCAAATCCGTCTTTCTCTAATTTTCGGTGATCCCTAGTTAAATGGGAGAAATTATTCAGGGAAATCTGACTGGTATTCTTCAGTATTTCCTGCCCCGCACTCCAGTATAAAGCCAGCACCTCTATACCGGCACTTTCTGCATCTTCTCACACTTCAAATGCTGATTTCTTCAAAAGAGTGTCTTTACAAATGTCCCGAAAGCTTTCATGAGCCTCAAAGAGTTTCCTGAAAACATCAGCTTCCTCATAAGGACAGAGGGGTGGTCCATATCCCCGTACTCCGTGATTGTATTCAGAATCGAAGGGGTGTTTAACGAGCCTATGAGTTCATTCAACTGACTGTCTTCAAGTTTTCCCATGTAGTCATGGATTTTCATGCCTACTTCGAGTTCTTTTGCCAGGCCCTTTCGCCAGAGCCGGTCGTATTCGGAAAGCCGGCGTGCAGAGGTGTCTCCTTCGAGGGCAGCCTCAGCTGCAATTTTTCCGGCAATTTTTGCTGCAAAAGCTCCCGTATAGACGCCGCCTCCTGACGTGGGTTTAGTCTGCCCTGCAGCATCGCCTGCGAGCAGGACACCGTCAGAAAATGTTTTTTCCAGGGGGCCGATTGGAATCCCTCCAACCACAAAGTCAAGCATGCCTCCTGAGTACCTTTCTTTTATGTGTGGGTTTGAGCAAAGGAGTTTTTCAAGATAGGAAAGCGGGGAATTCTCGCCAGGCCCGATTTTGCAGGCAAGCCCTGGCTCAAGCGCAAGCCCTGGCTCAAGCGCAAGCCCGATTCTCGAGACCTTTTCGTCAAGGGGCACGGTCCAGGCAAAGAAACCGGGGGCTGAAGAGCCTGGAAACAGCTCAACAAAATCGCTGTCATCCGAGGCATAGGGAGCTTCGATCTGAATTCCGGGAAGTATGCGCGCAGGTTTTCCAAGGCCTGCATAACTGGCTATGCGGCTTTTTACCCCGTCTGCCCCGATAACTACGGACGTGGATATGGTTTCAGGCTTTCCGTTCCTGAGTACTTTGAGCTTTACAGGAGAGCTCTTTTTTGTTCCATTTTCTTTTGTTCCGGTTCCGGCTTCAGAGCTCTCTTTTTCAAATCCTACAGCCCTTGTTTTCAGGGAGAGCTCAACACCTTCTTCTACAGCCATTACTGCAAGGGCGCGGTCAAAGTTTTTCCGGGAGACAACATACGCCTTTGTCTGCTTTCCATCAATCGGCAGGTACTGCCCATCAGGAGCATGCACAAAAGCCCCACGCACGGAATTGAACACAAATTCGTCCGAAGGCTTGAGGTCACATTCTTCAACGGCTCTCGTGCTCAGAAGCCCTGTACAGCCGACAGGAGACCCTATTGAGGAGTGCTCTTCGAGCAGAAGGACCTTTGCCCCATTCATTGCCGCATAGCGGGCGGCAGTGGAGCCCACAGGGCCAGCTCCTACCACAACAACATCATATTTCATACCGTATCACATTCGAATACCAGGCTTACCTTTTGCGGAAAGCTTTAATGTCTTCCAGGGAAACTTTAATGCCTTCTCAGGAAGTTTAATATATTCTTGATTCATATAATCAGTTAAAATAACAATTTAAATATAAGATCCAAGTTATACTTTAAGTTATACTTTAAGGGTTTTTGAAAGTATTAGAAAGTATTATCGTGTTTTCTTTTATAGGATCTTTCCCTTCACTCAAAGCATTAATACTTTCTCTCAAAATATTGATATATCGATAAACGCATCCTTGCTGAAAACTGAACGATAAGATACTTAACCATTTCTTCGAACCACCGGTCAGGGCTTCCATGCATCAGAAAAAAGAAAAATACCAGACTTCCAGCTCACAAAAACAAAAACGAAACAATTCGGACAGAAAGGGACCTCAGACCCATGAAAAAAGGGCAGAAAACAGGTCCCGGGATTTTAATAACAAATCCACTGCCAGAAAAAGCTCTGGCTCTGAAAGGCATCCGGATCCGGCTCTTTCAAAGAAAAAATCCTCTCCTCGTTTCGAATATGAAGATGACTACATTTTCTGGTGCAGGAAGTGCAACCTGCCGCTCATAGGGGAAGAGTGCGGGATCTGTGGCGGTAAAGGTGATATACTCCATCTTTCCCAGCCGGCAGATGTCAGGTTCTGTTCCCCCTATGAGAGGGAAGTCTTGGCAGAGCAGTTAATTTCAGCCTTCGGCTGCGATCCTCTGGGAGACAGATTTGTTCTCCTTAACAAAATTCCCGGAGAAGACAAAACTGACGAGGTTATCGTAGACGGTTTTATTTTTGGAGTGCTCCGTTTCGAACTTTCGGAAATGGACTACAGCTTTGAGCCTTCTCTTCAGGGTGCAAAAATCCTCCTCAAGTCTGCTGAAGGCAGAAAAGTCGAGCTTAAGAAAACAAACCGACACCTTAATGGAAAAAACGTAGCACCAGGGCTTATAGAATCTTTTGCCGGCAACATCAAAGCAGGGGATTTTGTCCTTGTGACTGCGGGCAGCCTTAGCGGATATGGAATTTCTTACATCGACGGTGCGGATTTCGCAGGCATGGAGAGCCTGTCAAAACCCGAAGCTCAATCCGGGACCGTAATTCAACCTGAAGTCAGAGCCCAATCTGAGTCCGAATACTCATCCGAAACCAAATCCCCCTCTGAAGCCGAATCCTCGTCCGAAACCGGAACAAAAGTTATCAGGGTCAGAAAGGTTGACAGCAGCGAGGCGTTCCTGCATCCCGAGATTCCGGATTTAGGGGCATGCATAGAAGCTAACAAAAAACACCTGCAGGTCCTGGGGAAAAATGCCATCAACACCATCCGCGGGATTATTTCCAGAAATGAGCATCGGGATCTGCCTGTGTATGTGTCCTTCAGTGGGGGGAAAGACAGTCTCGTGGTACTGGACCTGGCAAAGTCTGCCCTCAAGCAGAGGGAGTTTAAGGCTTTTTTCCTGAACACGGGGATCGAATTCCCTGAAACTGTGGAGTTTGCACGGGATTTATGCCGCGAAATGAAAGTCCCTCTTGAAGAAATGAGTTCCGGCTCCGCTTTCTGGGAGCAGGTAGAAAAATTCGGGCCTCCTGCAAAGGATTTCCGCTGGTGCTGCAAGGTCTGCAAACTGGCTTCGGCAGGAGACCTGGAAGCAGGAAAAGGAGCCTGTTCCCTTTCAGGAAAGGAGGCTGCAAATGCAGTTGCCTATCTGACAATAGACGGCAAGCGAAAGCATGAATCCTTTTCAAGGGCAAGAATTGCGGCGAGTGAGACAAATCCCTTCGTCCCGGCGCAGCTCAATATCTTCCCTATAAGGGACTGGCGTGCGCTTGAAGTCTGGCTATATATCCACTGGAGAGGGCTTTCATACAATCCTCTCTATGACCAGGGCTTTGAGAGGGTTGGGTGCTGGCTCTGCCCATCTGCCCTTGCTGCCGAATATTCCAGGGTAAAAGAACTGCATCCTGAGATGCACGCCAGGTGGAACGCCTTCCTGCTTGAGTGGGCAAAAAAGCACGGGCTTTCGGAAAAGTTCGTAGAGCATGGGTTCTGGCGCTGGAAGGAGCTGCCTCCGAAAATGCTAAGGCTGGCAGAGGAACTTGGAATCTCTGTCCTTGCGGAAGAAAAAGCTGAAGACTTTGAAATTGAGGTGGTGGGAGGAATTTCCCCCTGCAAAGCAGGAGGCTTTTCTGTCGAGGCAGGAGTCCGGGGCATCAGGGAAAAAGAAGCTGCGGATTTCATCAATGTGCTTGGAAATACTGTTTATGCAGAAGAACTAGGCATGCTGCTGGTCAAAACCGGAACCGGAACCGTGAAGTTTTTTTCGAATGGAAACCTGCTCGTAAGCTCGGAAACAAAGGAAAAAGCTGTCTGCCTTTTTAAAGAAGCTGCAAAACAGTTTGTCAGGCTTTCCCGCTGTACAGGATGCGGTATATGTGAGAAAGCCTGTCCTGTCGGAGCGGTTTCGATAAAAGAAGGAAAGCCTCATGTAAGTGAAACCTGTATAAGGTGTGGAAAATGCATGGAGTCCTGCGTGGTAACCAGGTATTTTGACAAACTTGTTCCCGGTCTGGATGAAAAACTAAAAGTTTGAACGGTAAAAAATGAATCTTAAAAAATGAATCTTAAAAAATGAATCTTAAAAAATGAATCTTAAAAAATGAGTATTAATACTATGATTGTCAGCAGTTAATCGGGAAGTTTCATTCCGGACAACTGAACTGGCATCTATTATCTGTTCTGTCCCACGCCCGGCACGGCTTAAACCCACCGGTTTTGAGCAAATTAGAACGCAATCTTCAACCATGCTGGAAAAATCAGGTATCAAAAATCAACCATTTGGCATCGGGTAACCAGTACTTTGGATAATCAAAAACCTGAATTTGGATAATCAAAAACCTGAATTTGGATAATCAAAAACCTGAATGATCAAAATTCGAATCCTGAGGTCTGAATTTGCTGTTCTGTTCATAAGCCGATGATATTTTTAAATAGTTTCTAATTATATTTTCATATTAAACCTGTAATCTTACCAGGCCCTTTCAGGTCACACATATTAGAAACGTCCCGATAATACCTGATTATCATGTTATTTACCTGACCGAGCTCCCCATGCACTAACTAAACTTTATACTAATGAGTCTAATGATGTTTATATCTTACTTTGAGCTCAACAATGCTTACATCCGGACTTATTTAATACCTTTGTTTCCGGTTCATGAATTTGATTATATTTACCTTTATTTAATTGATTGAATGATTATCATCTATTTATCATAATGGAACTGAAGAATGCGATTTAATTACCCACCCGACGGAGTCAGCCAGCTCATTGCCAGCCGCTGGAAAATAGGAATAGCCATTGCATTAGCTGTGCTTTTATTCTTCGCTTTCCTGATCCTACTGCCCCTGGCAGACGGAATAGTGCTCGGGATAGTCTTTGCATATATTGCCCGGCCTATCCAGGTGAAATTTGGAAAGTATAGAAAAGTAGGGGCTTTGATAGCCAGCCTTTTCATTTTCATCCCTATAGTATTCATTGTAGGAGCCGGAGTTGTTGAGATCCTTAACCAGGTCTCCTGGATTATTGAACACCAGACTTCAGTCATGGGCGGAATTTTAGACTTCATAAATGCTCTGGAAATTCCGGAAACATATGTTGAAAGGATAAATACTGCTATCTGGAACCTCTTTACCTCCCTGCTCCCTGCAGTCGGCAGCATAGGGCTAATCTCATATGCCCAGAGTATCGGTCTCTTTATTATTAATTTCATAGTTTCGATTTTCTTCTGTTATTTTCTGCTTGCCGATGGGGACAGGCTTTACTGTGCCTTTCTTGGCGTGATACCCGAAGATTATCAGGAAATTGCAAACCGCTATGCAGCTCATCTGGACCTTATCCTGAAAGGAGTTTTCATAGGCAATGCTTATGCCGCCCTCATAGTAAGCGTGACTTCAGTTTTCGTTTTTTACGCTTTCGGATTTACCCATGTGCTGGCACTTGCAACCCTTATCTTCATAGCATCGGTTATACCTCTTTTTGCCGGGTATATGGTGCTTGTACCCATGGCTTTAATACGTTATTTTGAACAGGGATTTGAAAGTGCATTTCTTTTTTTTGTGGTTTCTTCCCTTCTAATTTATGGCCCTCCCGAACTGATCCTCAGGCCTTTCCTGACCGGCATGAGGTCAAAGATCCATCCGATGCTGCTCATGCTCGCCTTCTTAGGAGGGGCTTTTGTGGGAGGGGTTGCAGGTTTTTTTGCAGCCCCTATTCTTCTGGGAGCACTCGTTGCAGCTTACAGAGTTTATCAGGAACAGATTCATCCTGAAATGGCAGCACAGGCTGACCTCTACCTCAAGAATCTGACAAAATCCTGCCAGGACTGATTGATAAAAATAGATTTCAATGAGGAGAAAGGGATTGCTTTATATCATTGCAGGATGTTAGGACTGTCATATATTCTTCTTAACTTCCTTTAATCAAGATCTACTGACGGGTACAGACCTCAAACAGTCCAGAAATCAGGTCCTGGTATTAAGTTGTAATACTAAGTCATAAAATACTGTTTGGGCCTCTGTTTGATCCAGAACAAAAGCCAATTCGTAACACATATTCGGCTTAGAAAACACAGGTGATAGAATGCAGTTATTGCTCATTCACTCTGACTATATTGAATACAAAACCAAAAAAGAAACTCCAGTTGCTGAAAAAATAGAAGAGTCCTTAAAGTCAGGCAGACTTGAGGAAGCCCTCACCGCTTTTACGGCTGTGGAAAGCGTGGATGAAGCTAATCCAGAAGAGGCCATAGAAAAAGCTGTATCTGAAATCGAAAAGGTTGCAGCTCAGGTCAAAACCGACCGCATAATGCTTTATCCATATGCCCACCTGAGTTCTGACCTTTCCTCTCCTAAAGTAGCAGTAGAGGTCTTAAAAGGCATTGAGAAAGCCCTCTCAGGAAAATATGAGGTAAAACGTGCTCCTTTTGGATGGTACAAAGCCTTTACTGTAAGCTGTAAGGGGCACCCCCTCTCCGAACTTTCCAGGAGCATCCGTCCCGAGGGGACAGCAAAAGCAGTATGCAAAACTGTGACAGTCGAGGAAAAAGAAGAGGTAGTTTCCGAAGCCCTGAAAGCCGAAGGTACTGCCAGGTCCTACTGGCGCATCCTGACTCCGGACGGGGAACTCCATGAAATCGAGGGCTTTGACCTCGCTCCTTACCCGAAACTTCAGAAGTTTGTGAATTATGAAATGTCCAAAAGCAGGGCGGTTGAGCGTGCTCCTCCCCATGTTGAACTCATGCGGAGGCTTGAGCTTGCAGACTACGAGCCAGGGTCAGACTCCGGAAACATGCGCTATTACCCCAAGGGAAGGTTTGTTAAGTCCCTCCTTGAAAACTACGTGCTTGATGTCGCAACCGAGTTCGGGGCAATGGAAGTCGAAACTCCCCTGATGTATGACATGAACCACCCGACTCTCAAGAAGTACCTTGACAGGTTCCCTGCAAGGCAATATTCTATTGAGTCTGACAAGCGGCAGATGTTCCTGCGTTTTGCAGCCTGCTTCGGGCAATTCCTGATGAACCACGACATGACGATCTCCTACAAAAACCTGCCATTAAGGATGATCGAAATGACCCGCTACAGTTTCAGAAAGGAACAGCGTGGAGAGCTCGTAGGCCTGAGAAGACTTAGGGCTTTTACCATGCCTGATATGCACACTCTCTGTGAGGATATGAGCCAGGCTGTAAACCAGTTCAAGCAGCAGTATGACCTCTGCATCGACGTGCTTGAAAATGTGGGAATCCATATTGATGATTATGAAGTTGCCATCCGTTTCACCAGGGACTTCTATGAGTCTAATAAAGACCTGGTAGTCAGCATGGCAAAGACCGTTAACAAGCCCGTGCTTGTGGAAATGTGGGATACCCGTTTCTTCTACTTCGTGCTCAAGTTCGAGTTTAATTTCGTAGATGCCCTTGACAAAGCAAGCGCCCTTTCCACTGTCCAGATCGATGTGGAAAATGCCGAAAGGTACGATATCTCTTATGCGAGCGCAGACGGCAAACTGGAGAGACCGACCGTTCTCCACTGCTCTCCAAGCGGAGCAATCGAACGCTGTATCTATGCTCTCCTTGAAAAGGCTGCAATGGAAACTGAAGATGGAAAAGTCCCCATGTTGCCGTTATGGCTTTCTCCCACTCAGGTAAGGGTTGTGCCGGTTTCCGAAAAACACCTCGCTTTTGCCGAAGAGCTTTCAAAGAAACTGGACTGCAGGGTTGATGTGGATGACCGCGACCTGTCCATAGGAAAGAAGGTAAGGGAAGCGGGCAGGGAATGGGTGCCATACGTTGTGGTTATTGGAGATAAAGAACTGGAGGAGGGTACGATTAACGTAACCGTCCGGGCCGAGTCCGAACAGGATAAGCCTAAAAAAGTTCAGATGACCCCGGAAGAACTGAATACCCGCATAAAAGAAGAAACTGCTGGCAAGCCCTACAGGAAGCTGCCTCTTGCAAAGTATCTTTCTGCAAGACCAAAGTTCTTCTAAACTCTTTCAAATTTCCTTTTCCGGAAGATATCAAAGGACAGAGGATCTCTGCAACGAGCCTTTTCCTTTGACTTTTCCGTACATAAATTGTTGCAGTTCATAATTTCTGCAAAATAATATTTTTAGAGTTCATGTGCTATAATGTTCTTTAGAATTCCGTATAATTAAAATTCCACAACTTTATATTATATTAATTCTTATACTGCCGCAATTCTTATATCGCCGTAGTTCTTATTACTGAAAAGGGATTCCTTTTAACTAAAAGCCGTTCAAAAATGCTCTTTTCGATTTCGGAACGAAAGGAGATGGCCCAGATTTTCTGGACTGAAGTTTTTTATCCGTAATTTTGCAGTCAGGGGAGTTAATTCTTAGAATATTTCCAGTTGCATGCACGGTTTCCTGTGCATGGAGCATGCAGTTTCCCGGAAAACTTTTTGAAAGGTAGCTTTCTGATATTATTGAATATAAATAATTTTATAAAGTAAAATTTTATAGAGTGAAAAGCGTGAGGACAGCGTACTGATGACAATTTCAAATGAAGCCTCAGCCGGCATGGAAACCGTCGAGCTCGAGCCCTTGAGGGAAGATAAGAAGAAAATCTTTGAGGATATTCTGGAATATTTTGAAACCCATCAGAGAGGCTATATCAAAGTTCCCACTGGCTGGGGCAAAACCTTTCTTTCAAAACATATAATGAATAAATATTATGAGGAAGGAAAACTTGTACTTTTCCTTATTTCGAAAAACAACCCTCTCCTGAGCCAGACATACTATGACAGGAAAAAAAACAGGCCCCTCTTTCCCAATAGTGCGCTTCTCTCTTCCGAACAAAAGGTCTCTAGAAAAGAGATTGCAGAAGCCCTTAAAAAAGCCGGGCAGGAAAAAGGTGAAGGCTTTGTGCTCTTTGCCTCGCTGCAGACAGTACTCGGAAAACAGGCCTCAGAAATCAAAGAACTTCTTCTCGAATATACTGACATTGCAATCGTGGATGAGATCCACAACTTCATAAACAACAGGGGAAACGACTTTCTCAATGAGTTTGGAGAACAGACTAAAATCCTGGGGATGACTGCAACTCCTTTCCAGGGTGTAGTCGGAAATGTCAAATTCGTGGATGAGATTGCCGGGGATATGAGGGAGGTCTATGCAAAGACTCTTCCTGAGTGTATCCTTGATGACGAACTTGCACCCCTTAAGTATACGATTGCTGAAAGTTCGGAGGATATATTTGAGATTTTTGACTTTGAGAAAGGGCTGGATGAACTTGACAGGCAGGACCTTTACCTTGACTGCAGCACTGTTGACAAATTGAAAAAAGTTATCCATAGAACCCAGCTCGCAAAAGATGTGTACGATTCGCTGGTAAAGCAGAGAAATTCAAAGACCCTTGTTTTCTGCGCCCCTGTCCGGAAACGTGTCTATGGAGCCGGGGAGGACGGAGAGGAAATCAACGCGTTTCATGCAAAACTCACTGCCTCGGTTTTCAATGGGGAAATCTCTGCCCCGGAGCTGGAAAAGGATTCTGATCCGGTATTGCCTCTTGATTTTGAGAATTATACTCCTGAAGGAGAGTTCACATATGCCGCTTTTATGACTTCTGAATTGCCCAAGGAAGAACAAAGTGCTCTTCTTGCAGCTTTCAGGGAAGCAGGAAAGCCGCCCTATGTCCTGTGCACGGTCGGTATGCTGATCGAAGGCTTTGATTTTCCGGGGCTTGAAACCCTTATCCTTCTGCGGCCAACCCTGAGCATGCGGCTCTTTGAACAGCAGGTCGGAAGGGTTACAAGGCTTTCTCCGGCTTCCGGGAAGTATAGGGGAAACATCTTTGAAATCGCGGACAGCATCGACTCCCTCTATCAGCATTTCGGAGAAGGGGTTTTCAACGGGGAAAAAGTTGACCAGGTACAGATGCTCCAGCCTGAAATCCGCCTCGAAGAGCTTTTCTCCGAAGGAGATGCAGCCAGGGCAATTGAGGAAGGAAAAATCGAAATCAGCAAGGTAGACTTCAGCAACTTCAGGAAAGGAAAGGGAAAAGGAAAGGGTAAAGGAAAGGATGTGCAGGCAGTAGAGGTCCCTGTCAGGCTTCCCCCAACCGCCCTGAGGGCAAAATATTTCTCGCGCCTTCTTGCCATCACAGAGGAAAAGGATATCGGAGCCTTTGAACGGGAAAAGCGGGAACTTATGCGGGGCGCCTTAAGGTTCAGGGTCAGGGAACTCAGAGACGCAGAAGAGCTCGCGAACCTTTCCGGCCAGATAAACAAGCTCAAGAGAGAAGCCTACGAAGACCGCAGGTTAGGGGATGTTTCAAGGCAGCATAAGCCCAAGGTCTTCGGGGAAGTTGAATGGCTCCTTAAACTCCAGGCCTTAAATTCCCTGAAGTACCATGGTGAGCGCATTTCGATGCCCGAGAAAAATAGAATTCTAAAGACCCTGGGATTTGATCCTGATATCAGGAAGATAGACAGCTACAGGCTCAAGTGCCTGAAACTCGGTTCTGCCCAGAAGAACATTCCAGACCTTGTCAAAGTTCTCGGGTTCGTAAGCCGCCTATCATCTTCTGAAACCTACCAGTTCCTTGATAAAAAGAAGAAAGAACAGTGGAAGAGAGAATTCCTGCCTTCGGTTTACTGGGGCTTCTGCTTTATTGACGATTCTCCGGAACTCAGGGAGCTTTTCGAGTCCACGGAATGGGACAGGCGGGTCAAGAATATAATCAGGCAAAAATGATCTGATAGTTCCTGACCGCTGATGATTTCTGACCACTGATGGTTTCTTATCAATCGATTGAAATTATTCAGAACATCCGCGGCAGGAATCTTTTTTATCTTCTGCGCCTTGCTGGACAGAAATCGGCTCGCCAGCCAGATAAACACTTTATTTGACCCCGGAAACTGCGTTAAAATACACATGGAATATAAGCGCCTCCGCCAGCTTGTCTGGCGGCCCTTCACAAAAAGCAGAAGGAAGCTGAAGGAAGAAGAACGAAGTAAAAGAGAGGAAACAGGAAGATGAAGCTTGAAAAGCAATAAAAAGCGATAAAAGCAGAAATGGATTATTGTTTGCTAATTTTCTTCATTTAATAGGAATATTGTTTGCTGATTTTCTTCTTTTTCGTCTTTTTGAGACAGGCCGCTCTCCTCCGTTGAGCGTGACAAGAATGGTTTATTATAGTGAATAAGGTTGAATTGGCTAAGAAAGCATACTCTATGGAGATTTTGCACAAATATACGAAGAGTTATGTCTAAAAATACTGTTCTTTATCCTTTTTAGTGGAGATAACTGTAAATTACGGCATTAAAAAAAGGGAACTACAAACCTTCTCTGAATAATGAAACAAAGAAGTGGGCTATATAAGTATAGAAATTTGTATTGTAAAGCATGACTTCTTTTCTTAATATTCCATGTGAAACAAAAAGTAAACAAGCACATGAGTGCTTAATTCCCTGGTACATAATTGGAATAACTGCAATCCTCTGTGCAGCAACTCTGGTTTTGATCGCTTTTCTTGGACCCGTTGGGCAGGGAATAATACAGTATAGAACCTCTCAATCTGGCATATGGCAGATCTCCGGACAGGACCTTGCAAATTTGGTACTGATCGCGCCTATACTGTTAATCGGTGGGATTCTATGTCTGGCCAGAAGGGCCGGCTCGAAATACCTGCTGATACTTACACCGATAACATTAATGTATACAGGACTTTCCATCGGGATTGGCCAGGAGTGGAGCAATCCTGCTTACAGTGGCAATGTTGAGGACTACTGGTGGCTCTTTGGAATCCTTTTAGTAGGCGGGCTCATCCTTCTTTTAGGCAGCCTATCCATGTTTACCGAAGCAGATGCTCCTTACTTCAAACCGAAAGGTCTGCGAATCTATGTGGTTCTGATGACCGTGTTTTTCCTGCTCTTTGCAGCGATGTGGATATCTCAAATCCAGCAAGTTATAAGTACTGGAGACCTTCCCGATGGCTCATATAAAGCGACTCCAACTGCCTTCTGGACCATCAGATACCTTGACCTTGGAATAAGTATTCCATTAGGTTTTCTAGCCCTATTCCTGATGCTTTCAAAACCAAAAAAGGCATATTCATTATTGCTCCTGTTCTTTGGTTTCTTCATTACTCTCGGAACTGCTGTGGACATGATGGCCATAATTCAATTCTTGAACGGGGATACGGAAGCGGCCAAGGGAGGACTCGTTATATTCCCAATACTTACAGCTTTCTCTTATGGAGGCCTCTTCTATCTTGTTAAAGATAAAATTCGTTTAGGTGTAAAGCTCAGATAACCGGAAATGGTTATTATCGAACTTGCCTCTATTGCGATTGTACAGAGTTGAGAAAAAAGATTCAACCGCGTAAGTCCCATACTTTGATGTCCATTTAATCTTTTTCTGTTATTTTTACTGGTCTTTAACATATTCAAAGGTCCAGATAGGAATTCCTTTTATCTCACCTTTTTCGAGATGTTCCAGCTCATGAGCTGCGCTATATGCCGGGGTGCCTTTCAGTTGTATGTGTTTTTTCTTCAGTTCCCTGACTCTTATTTTTCGGAGCGCTGGATTTACCTCTGCAAGTATCACCCTTTTAGCCTGCAAGGTTATACAGTAGGGTCGTTCGACCAGGTCTCTTTCTTCCCTTTCCCCGCATTTTTCCAGCCTGCGGACGACTCCTTCTTCCTTTATGATTTCGGGATCGATAAAGAGGTATATCTTTTCCAGAGTATAGCCGGTCTTGCTCTCTTCATTGTAATAAGTGATCACATCCTTTACTGCAATGCTTTTTGTGTCTTCGGAGGCATAACTCCATGAACCTCCTGATTTTAGCGAAAGCAGAAAAGGAAGAAATAGCTCTTCTTGAATTTCAAAACTGGAAATCAGATTTTTTTCCAGAGCTGAAAACTTGAAGATAGCCCTGATTTCTTCAGCGTCCATATTCGCATCCCCTTCTTAAGAGTTTGAATATCGAAGCCTATTTAATTTTTCTTAATCAAAAAAGAAAATTCAAGTTTTGGATACACTGACTTTTAGACCCACATTCTCCTATATGTGGCTGATAATTCTGTTCATGTAGTAGTCATGTTTTGTATTATTTTTCATCATGATATTTTTCTATAAACTGAGGTGTTTTTTCATCTGCTTTGCTGTACAGTATCCGCGAACTCTTTTAATAACGCTCAGTAGCTCATAATACTCTCCGAGCATCAATAACTATGCATAGCCAGTTTCATTCACATAAAGCACAAACTAATCAACATAAAACGAAATCCTTATATTGATTCACATTATATCTTTTAATGACTGACGGTCATATTATGGACATCAGTCATAATGGTGAAGATAATGGCAACCACTGACAGAAAGGAACGAGAAAAAGAACAAAGGAAGAATGCTATTATCGATGCCGCTGAAAAGCTGTTTTTTTTTAGGGGCTTCGACAACGTGTCCATGGAAGAGCTCGCAAAAGAAGTGGAACTTGGCAAAGGCACTCTTTATCTTTACTTTAAGAATAAGGATGCACTGTTCTTTGCCATCATTTTACGCAAAATGGATGAGCTGCATGAGATTTTCCGGGAGTGTGCAGACCTGAAGGTATCTGGCCGGGAAAAATCAAAATTGATGGGAAAAAGGTACTTTGAGTTCGTCCACGAAAACAAGGAATACTACCAGATGGTTTGCACCAACGGGCCAAAACTTTTCAGGAAACTGGAGAATGAAGAACTGCATACTTTTATGGAGCACATGAAAGAAGACCTTCTCCTGCACCACGGAGTGTTTAGAGAAGGTATGGCTGATGGGACGGTAAGGAATGACATTAACCCATTGGAACTGGCTTTTTTCATGGCCCTTATGTCCAACAGCATTGTCTGCCTTGACCCGGGTTGGAAAATAATGCTCGAAGCCGAAGGAATCAGCTACCATCAGTTTGTAAAAGATTTCCTTCTCTTTATCGGCAACGCTATTGAAAAACGCCCGGATGTGGATTAAGCGGGTCTGAGCAACAGCGCCATCGAGAAACACTAATTAGATTAGTCCCGGGAACTCGAAAAAGAGACGGATATTGCACCTGTATAGCGATAGCTGATGCTATTGAAAGTGTAATCAAAATGTGATCGGGAATGAAAGAGTGATCGAGAATTAAAAAGTGATTGAGGTGGGAAGTTATGCCAACAATAAAAGTCAATGACATAAACATGTACTACGAGATCCACGGTGAAGGTGAACCGCTGGTGTTAATACAGGGACTGGGATTTGAAATCTCCTCAATAACTCAGGGAAAAGGAAAAGCCGATTATCTGGACAAGTATTCTCAAAAATACAAGGTAATTGTCTTCGATACCCGGGGTTCGGGAAGGACTGACAAACCGGATATCCCTTATTCAATTGAGATGATGGCAGAGGATACAATAGGTCTTTTAGACTTACTGGGGATAAAACGGGCCCACTTCATTGCCTCTTCCATGGGTTCGTGCATAGCCCTAACGCTTGCTGCCAAATACCCTGAGCGTGTCAAGAGCCTGGTGCTTCACGTGGCATTCCACAGGGTTCCTTTTCCGAGGAATGTGATCTGGAGCCTCATGTGGAGAATGCCCGGAGGCAAAAAGCAGATGATGAAGGGTGCAGACTTTCTTTTCAAACAGCAGTATCCGCCAACGCCCGAATCGTTCGCCCGGCAAGGCTTAGCACCCCTTAATTTCGACGGCAGAAAACTACTTGGCCAGATCAAAGCATCCACTCTCATTGTAAACGGCACAAAGGACCAGGCTGTTTCTATGAAGATCACTCAAGAGCTGGCTCAAGGGATTCCCGGTGCAAAGCTTGTCCTGGTTGAAGGAGACCACCTGTTCATATCACAGGATATAAATTTGCTTCTCAAGCCCGCTCTTGAATTTTTAGCTGAAGTCGATGCTTTTTGATATTAACGAAAAACAAAAACTCCGAAAATAAGTGCACAGAACATTGGAATTAAATTATTCTTTTTTTAATTTTTTATATTTTGGACGAGTGCCAGACAATTAAAAGATAATATTTATATAGTTTATTCGACCATGAGTTTAATATTGACTCATAGTCGAAAATCGACTGTACGTCAAAAATCGACTCGCGGTAGAAATACGACGGAAAGATTATGGTAGCTACAGAAAGGCAACAACGCAAAAAAGAGAAGCGGCGTAACGAAATCATAGACGCAGCCGAGAGGCTGTTCTATTCAAAGGGATATGATAAAGTATCCATGGATGAGATAGCACAGGAAGTTGAACTGAGCAAAGGCGCACTTTACTTCTATTTCAAAAGTAAGGACTCACTTTTTTTTGCTATTATCTCCCGAAAATGGACGGAGTTTGTTGAAGCTATGATAGAAAAGATGAGCTACGGGAAAAACGGCTTTGAAAAAATTCAGATGATGATCCGGTGGTTTATCGAATATTCACAGGAGAATCCAGAATATAACGACATGGCTACTACTTTCGGCCCCCAGCTCTTTCAGAGAATTGATCCGGAAAATGCGCGAACAATGATGGAACTCTCTATGAAATATATGCCTCTTGTGCACTGTGCTGTAAGGGAGGGAATTGAAGATGGATCTATTAGAAATGACCTGGACCCCATATTGCTTGGGATGTACATCCAGATGATTACTTTTAATGTTGTCTCCCCGGATCCGTCCACTAAAAACAGTTTTACAGCACAGGGAATAAGCTACGATACATATGTAGAGATGCTGCCAAAATTCCTCTGTCCAGCAATTTCTCGGTCACCGGAAAAAAAGTGTGATAATCAAGACCGAACTTTTCAGCAATAAACACTGAGTCATTGATTACGGGATCAAAGAAAATTCCATGATGCGATTATTGAAACAACAATCAGAATAGCGGATGCTATCAATAAAAACTAATCAAAGTTTTTTTCAATAATAAACTGCTTTACAATGTCCATAGCTAACCGAAGCCGAACAGTTCGGTTAGAAGGAAGAGCCGGAGTTGCCCTCACAAGACAAAAACATTAGCTCACTTTTCTGGACATTGCATATTCCGCTAAAAAAGAGTATAATTCGACAGATATTGAAAGTGAAGGTGATGTAATAATGCAGAATGAATGTGCGGAAAATAGTGCAGGAATTCCTGGATGTGTACGCCAGGTGACCAATCTTGAACGTGTTTTTCTATTTACTCCCGGGTGCAACGTATCAATTGTTGCACGGATCACCGGAAATGTATCAGAACATGAGCTACTCCGTGCTATGGATACGGTTCGCAGAATACATCCACTGGTCGGAGCTAAAATTGTATTCGACGAACGACACAATGCCTGGTTTTCTAATGATAATGTTCCTGCTCTTCCATTGAGAGTTACAAAAATGACTTCAGATACTCAATGGTTTGAAGAAATTCAATACGAACAGAGGGTCCCGTTTGAGCTGGAAAAAGGTCCTTTGATCCGGTTCATATTGTTGCATTCCCCTGAAAGATCAGATCTTATAGTCATGTGCAATCACAGTATTTGTGATGGAATGGCACTGGCAAATCTGGTCCGTGACATTTTAATCAATTATGCTGACCCTGAACACAGGGTCACTGTACTCAATCCCCCTGACATCATGAAATTAATTCCAGTGAAAAATGGTTTTTCCCTCTCTGCAATTCTTACCCGGCTTTTTGTGTACAATGCCAACAGGAAGTGGAAAAAAAGTCCACACTACTTTATCCAGGCAGATTATGCTGCCATCACCAGAGCTTACTGGGAAAAAATGAAGTGCGGCGCTGTGTTAATTGAGCTTGATACCCAGGAGTCACAGATTTTTTTAGAGAAATGCAGAAAAGAAGGAGTTACAGTAGGGTCGGCAGTGACTGCAGCATGTATTGCAGCACATAATGATATATTAGGCCCATTTACCAAAAACTTCAAGCTGGTTTCTGCCCCCTTCGACCTGAGAAGACATGCAACTACATCTGTTGGCGACGTATTTTGCCTTTGTGTCGGAGCTCCGCGCTTCCCCTACACCTATGATGTGAAAAAAACCTTCTGGGAGAACGCTGCTGTTTTGCATCAGGAGGTACACAAGCGTGTGGAAAAACTGGACTCTGCGGGCCTGGAAGTCCCGGGATTTGAACCGTCTTTCATTGACGCTTTTGCCAGTTTTGGGCCAATGTTTAAAGCTGTTCCTGAAGCGTATTCCCAGACAGACAACCTGTCACGTTTTGCTCAGGATGGAAAAAATGTGGCATTTTCGTTTACGCACAATAACAAGAACATGACTCCCGGGACAATTCCTTCAAACTTAGGAAAACTGAATCTACAAACTACATACGGAAATCTACAGCTAGATCGCATGGTCTTTTTGCCGGCAATCAGTGAAATTGTTCCGTTGATCCTCGGAGGGATCGGGGCTGGTGGAAGAATTGTGTTTTCGCTTACTTTTGCCGAACCAATACGAAATAACAGTTCTTCCCGAGAGCAGGATATGATCCGGATACGGAATCGAGCGCTTGAGTACATTGGTTTCCCGGAAAAAGTGAGTGACAGAGCGATTGAGTAATAATATATATGCAAAAAAACGTTTCCATGGTCAAAGTGAGTAAAGGTTAGCTATTAGCTTGTTCCTGTTCGTCTGAAGGCGATCGGATGTTAAAAACGGTTTAGGAACGGTAAAAATATCTCTTCAAGTTTTCATTTGGGATTTCTCTGCGTGCATTGATTCGATGCAACCTCAATAAACCACTGATAAACACAGATGAACACGGATAAGGTTGTATCTGTGTTTATCCGTGTCCATCTGTGGTTCATGGTAGCTAAAATCCTTGCTTTATATTTGAACTGTTCCTTAATTACATAAATTTGTGTGAAAAATCATCCAGCTTTCATAAACAAAGAAATGTAAAAAAGTAATAAATGCCTGATGGTCGATATATCAGCCTTTAATAGGCCCTTAGCAGGATTTGATAATTATGACTTACATTATTGTTGATCAGGATCGCTGCACGCAGTGCGGCATTTGCACAACGGTATGCCCTTTAGGGTTTATGTCTGAGGATGAAGAGGCCAAGCTCCCTCAAGCACTGGAAAAAGCGGCAACTTTTTGTCTTAAATGCGGGCACTGTGAGGCGTTCTGCCCGACAGGGGCACTCACATTGAATTTTGCGCTTGATGAAAAAAGTGACGATGATGTGAGTCTGAATGATATATCGAATGATATATCCTCAGATCTTCTTAGCACTTATCTCAAAAGCAGGCGTTCCATCAGGTGTTTCACGCCCCAAAAAGTTGAAAAGGAAAAAATCGAGCAGATGCTGGAAATCTCCAGGCATGCAGCATCGGGCTGTAATACTCAGCCCGTAGAATGGATTGTTGTATATGACGAGCAGGAGACTCATAAGCTTGCAGGACTGACCATAGACTGGATACGCCACCTTTATGAAAACAAGGAGCCTCTGGGCACGGCTTTATACTCATTGGTCACAGCCTGGGATCGCGGAACTGATGCCGTATGCTGTAATGCCCCCCACCTTCTGGTCGCTCATATCCCTGAGAACCACGGAAGCGGTGCAACTGACGGTATCGTCGCGCTCACTCATTTCGATATTGCTGCACCTGCATTTGGAATCGGGACCTGCTGGGCGGGTTTTTTGACAGAAGCGGCAAAGTCATGGAAACCTCTTCAGAAGGAGCTTGCACTGCCGCAGGGACGTGTGATTTCTTATGCGATGATATTTGGCTATCCACAGTTCAAAAGTTATCGTACCCCGCGCCGCAATCCTGTAAAGATCAAATGGATGTGAAAGGATAGGTGTGATGTTACGCTGACTTTATCATCAGATTTTGGAACTGAGTCGAAAGGTTGCGGATTAAATTTATTTTTCTTCAAAGAGAAGTGAGAGAATGGAGAAAAGACATTTTTATATCTCAAATAATAAAATTCGTATTCCTGCCATACTGTGGGGAAAGCAGAGTGAAAAGCTGTTGATTGAAGTTCATGGCAACCTTTCTAATAAAGAGGACACTGTAATTTCCATGATGGCACAAAAGGCCGTTGAAAAAGGTTACCAGGCATTAAGCTTTGACCTGCCTATGCACGGTGAGCGTGTAAATGAGGAATATGCTTGTATTCCAGAAAATTGTGTAAGTGATCTGGCGGCTGTTTATGAATATGCAAAGTCTCTTGCACCTGACATTCATTTGTTTGCGTGCAGCATGGGAGCCTATTTCAGTCTGCTTGCCTATCACGACCTTAACATAAAGCAAAGTTTATTTCTCTCGCCCGTCGTCAATATGGAACGCATCATAAGCAATATGATGGAAGGTTTCCAGGTAAGTGAAGAAAGACTAAAAGCAGAGCATGAAATCCGGTTGCCGATTGGACAGACACTGGAATGGAACTATTATTGCTATGTGAGAGAAAACCCGATTTGTTTTGAATGGAAAGTACCTACTGCCATTTTGTATGGTTCTGAAGATAATCTGTCTGAATGGGAAGAGATCTCAGCATTTGCAGAGAGGTGTCAATCAACAGTTAAAGTCCTGGAGCATGGGGAGCATTACTTCCATACGGAAGAGCAATTGAAGATATTTGATAGATGGGCAGATGAAAATCTGCTATAAAACTTGATAGCATACTGCAAACTGAGAAATCAGGCATTTTACGAGAGTCGAAGGAGAAAGCCCACGATCTTTAGTCGTGTGATGAATCCGTCAACTTCCTCGAATAACATTATATACCTGCCAAGAATATGCCATCTTGGTATGACGACTAATAGATGGACTCACAGCAACACAACCGTCTACAATATCGGGTATCATCTGATATGGTGTCCGAAATATAGGCGTAAGGTGTTGACTGGCGAAGTCGAAGTGTGATTAGAACAGCTTCTCTTAAAGAAAGCTGAAGAAATCGGTGTTTCGGTTATCGAAATGCAGGTTATGCCTGATCATGTCCATCTGTTTGTCAAAGCTCCTCCTGTAGCAAGTCCACACTGGATAGTGCAACAGTTGAAAGGATTCACTTCCCACGAACTACGCAATGAATTTGAATCGCTTAGAACCAGATTGCCTACCCTGTGGACAAGGAGCTACGATGTAGAATCATGCGGTCATATTTCGGAAGACAGCATAAGAAAATACATTGAGGAGAAGAAGAAGAAAAAATGATTCTGACCTACAAAATCAAACACTGTAGAGATTTGTCATATGAACTGAAAAAGGCTAAAAAGGTAGCCTATTATGCTATCCGAACACGTAGCCGTAGTTCTAAGGATGTCAAGCATATCGGTCTGAAATCAATGATTGCTAATCAGATACTCAAAAAGTACAGTGGTAATCGAAAAGCCAAGAACGTCAGGAGTGTCAAATTAGCTATTCCTAATCAGGGGATTAAGGTAGACCGATTTGCAAGGATTATTTATGCTCCGTGTTTGAAGCTTATTCTGAAATACGAATTTTCCAATAGCTTAGAGAAAGTCAACCAAATCGAAATCGGGAAAGAATATGCATATGTTTCAGTGTCCATACTCGAACCCGAACTTGTCAAAGTAACTGATTGGTTAGGTGTAGACCGGAATACTACCGGACATATTGCAGTTGTGTCTGATCCCGAAACTGGTAAAGTTTTGAAGCTTGGAAAATCAGCTTTGCATGTCCATCAAAAATACAAAAACATGCGGAGAAACCTTCCGAAAAAGGGCAAATAAGGCAACGTCAAACAGATAAGGAACAGAGAAAGCCGAATAGTTCGAGACATCAATCATAAAGTATCGAGAACGATAGTCAATAAGGCGAAAGAAATCGGAAAGGGAATCAAACTTGAAGATTTGACCGGAATCCGAAACAGCAAGAGAAATACTAAATCGTTCCGCTATTCCAAACACAGTTGGTCATTCTATCAATTGCAAATGTTCATAGAATACAAAGCCAAGCTGCTTGGTGTAGAAGTTGCTTATGTCGATCCTGCATACACTTCACAATCGTGTAGTGGATGCGGACACATTGGCAAGAGGGACAAAAAGAGTTTCAACTGTTCTGAATGCGGACACGTTGATCATGCTGAAAGCAACGCTGGATTCAATATAGCAATGCGTCTGTGCATAGATCAATTGCATACAGACAGGGATGTATGCAAAGGGAGTACTGATACCCCTAAACCGGCAATGGCTTGAATCCAGTTAACCGGAGAACCACACAGGCTTTAGCCGTGGGAGTATGTCAGTCTTTGCTCATTCAGTGGTGGAATGATTCAGGCTTCACAGGCAGAAAAAGTATCATTGATTAAGCCGGTGCGACTCATCCCTGATCCTTTTTTGGTGACGATTCTCTAGCTTTCAGGTTTTTGATCGGCCACTCAAAAATAAGAGATTTATAAGCTTTTTGATCTTTGGCATTAGCTCATCAAATCATTCAATGATGCATAAAAAAGAATGCTTTTGATGGATTTCAAATCTCTTCAAAATCAATAGACGCTGATTATTCTCTTCTTCAAAGACATATATTGCGGAAGCAATCCAGTTAAAAAAAGACTTGATCTAAATTTAAATTTTGTCAGCAAGTATGATACAATAACAGTCTGGCTCTCTAGGTTTTCTTTTGAGCCTGACAATACCTGAAACATGCCTGGCAAAACCTGTAATATATAGGTGACATTTGCATTCATATCTCATTGAGAGGGTTATTTTTTCTGTAAGTTTTTTTCTGCTTGAATTAAATTCTCCTTCTAAATATTAAGATATGCATTTCAAATAATAAAACATAAATAGAAGTTATTATTAAGTAGTTAGTATTCTTATAATAAGAATACTAAATATATCATTTAAGATTATTAGTATTCTTATTGTATCACTAAAGAGATGTTAATGCAGAAATTTAAATTCAAACAAGCCTGGCGAACTAGTGTCATGGCAATTTAATTACTGGGCTTTAATGTTTAGACAATACATCATCCATAGTCCCTTTCTTAATTCCGAGGACACAGAACTAAATTTTCTAGACACTAGCCATAAAACGGCCTAACGAAATGGAAAATATTCGCTGGGATACTTCTGTCACTGTGAAAACATGAACAAAACAGAACTTGTTGAAATCTTGGAGAATAAAATATGAAGAGTAATAAAAATGCATACAAACTCGCTATATGTGGAAAAGGAGGAAGTGGTAAGAGTACCATTGCAGCTCTCCTTGCAAAGACTCTCGTAGAAAATGGAAATTCCGTTCTTGTCATCGATACCGATGAATCGAACTTTGGCCTTCACAGGCAATTGGGAGTCAATCTTCCTCCTGATTTCATGGAGTATTTCGGCGGCAAAGGTGCTGTCCTTGAGAAAATAATGCAAGCAGCACCTGACTGGGATTCGGTCTCTTTTTTTGAGGAGGAATTAAGTTTTGCTGACATTCCTGCGGCATATCTTTCGAAGAACGGGGAAGCGAAACTCCTTGCCATAGGAAAGATACACGAAGTTGGAGAAGGATGCGCCTGTTCAATGGGAATGCTGGTAAAAGAATTTATCGAAAAGTTGAGATTGAACAATGGCGAAGTTGTCATTGTTGATACTGAGGCAGGCATCGAACATTTCGGAAGGGGTATTGAAAAGAGTGTAGATGCTGTTCTCATGGTAATTGACCCCTCTTACGAATCCCTTAAACTGTCCGAAAAGATAGCCGATTTAAGTAGCAGCATTCGCAAACCGATATTCTTTATCCTGAACAAAGTCGACGAATCAAACGAACAATTCATGCGAGAAACCGTGGGCAACAGGCATACAGTCATTGCAGCTGTTCCAGCAGATCCTTCTCTTTTACTTGCAGGGCTAAGGGGTGAAGAGATTATGGCAGGTCACACTGAAATTCAGCATATCTTACAGACTCTTGCGGAGAAATGCGGATATGAAGAACATAAAAACATGTAAAAAAGAATGTGACCCTGATCCCACTCGTAGAGAAAACAAACAAAGGCATGGCCGAAGCAGTTTCTGGATGCACGATCCGAATTTAATTTTTAGCGAACTGAAACTGAAAGCTGGAGACTATTTTCTTGATATGGGCTGTGGACCAGGAGACTATGCAATTTGGGCCTCAAAAATTGTCGGGAATTCCGGGATAGTGTACGCACTGGATAGATGGCAGGATCTAATTGATGATCTGACAAAAAAAGCTGATCTGGAAGAATTAACGAATATCGTAGGAATGGTTACAGATATTACCAAACCATTATCAATTGACGAAGGCTATATCAATGTTTATTTTATTTCTACAGTACTGCACTCTCTTGATCTGGTTAAAGACAGTAATATAATATTCAGTGAGATCTACCGAGTTTTAAAACCCGATGGACGCCTGGCAATTATCGAATGCAAAAAAGAAGAGCTGTCTTTTGGCCCTCCGCTTCACATGCGTTTGTCACCTGAAGAACTGGAAGATTTAATAACGAAATATGGTTTTGAAAAGATAAAACTGACAGATTTGGGTTATAATTACATGATTCAGTTCAAGAAAAGCTATCAAAAGTAATCCGAGTACTTCTTGAATTGGATATATAACAGGAGTAGAAGATGACCGCATCGACCTCAATAAAAGATTTCCTCCCCACTCTGGACTACAAGAGAATCTATAATTTTTCTGAATTACGAAAAATTGGTATTCTTGTGATGCTGGGAATTGTGCTCATAGCGATGGTCAGTATCGCTGTTATGATGGGAAATTACTACATTTCTATTACCGATAGCATATACACAATCATCACGCACCTGACTTTCGGAGATATCTCTACTATTCCTTCTCTACATAACATAGTAATCTGGGATCTTCGAATCCCTCGAATTATCCTTTCTTTCCTGATAGGAGGGTCGCTAGCTATCGCTGGTACCGTCTACCAGAGTGTTTTCCGCAATCCTCTGGTTGAACCATATATTCTCGGTGCCTCTTCCGGTGCTGCATTCGGCGCTGCTCTTTCGATCGTTTATCCGATTATCGGTGTCTCGATCCAGCTTTCAGCATTTTGTTTCGGGGCGCTTGCAGTCACTTTCGCTTATCTTCTTGCAAGGGTACAGGGTGAGACTCCAATCTTCACTCTCATCCTTGCGGGCGTTATCATAGGTTCGATCTTTACGGCATTTGTTTCGTTGCTCAAATACCTTTCTGATGATTCGGCATTGCGCGAGATTGTCTTCTGGTTAATGGGCGGGTTCTATTATGCGACCTGGGATGACATTATTCTCCTTGCTCCGGTCTCCATCGCAGGTTTCCTCATTCTGCTGGCTATGGGGTGGAAACTGAATATCCTTTCTATGGGTGACGAAGAGGCCAGGTCTCTTGGCGTTAATCCTGAAAGGTACAAATTTATAGCCATAGCAGTTGCAACCGCCCTTACAGCCTTTTCGGTCTCACTAGTAGGAATTATCGCATGGGTAGGTCTCATGATGCCGCATGCCTCGCGGATCCTGCTTGGGCCTGACAACAGGTATGTCATCCCTGCATCTTTTATGATGGGGGGGATGTATGTAATTGTCTCCGACACCCTCGCAAGGATACTGACTTCCTCAGAGATTCCAGTAGGCATAATCACTTCTGTCCTGGGGGCACCATATCTTTGCTATCTGCTCAGGAGCAAGGGAAGAGGCATGTTTGGGTGAGTCTTATGCTTCGTGTCCGTGATCTACATTTCAGCTATGGGGCAGTTCCCGTTCTAAATGGCATCTCTTTTCATGTCAGGGAAGGAGAACTTTGCGGGTTATTCGGACCTAACGGATCAGGAAAAACTACGCTGTTTAAGTGTTGTCTCAATTTCCTCAAGCTCAAACAGGGTACGGTTCACATGTGCGGCCGTGACGTATCGAAGCTTTCGATCAGGGAAATGGCAAAAATAGTGACATATGTCCCGCAGGAGCACAAACCTCCCTTTCCTTACCTTGTAAATGAAATAGTCCTTATGGGGAGAACTCCGCACCTCGGAGGAATTTTTGGCATCCCCCATCGTGACAGAATGATCGCGATAGATGCCCTCGATACTCTTGGCATAGCTGATCTTGCGGAGCGGCCCTACTCCCAACTTTCAGGAGGCCAGCGCCAGATGGTACTGATGGCTAGGTCCATTGCCCAGGACACTCCACTGATGTTTCTTGATGAACCTACTTCAGCTCTTGATTTCCAGAATCAGATGCGGATATGGAAGATTATGCGCAAAATCGTAGAAAGCGGCAGGACCATCATCGCCTGCAGTCACGACCCGAATCACGTCGCCTGGTTCTGCGACCGCGTTATCGTAGTCGGGAATAGCGGAGTAATTGCTGACGGTGATCCTGCCGAGGTGATAAACGAGCAGACCCTTGGCCAAATTTACCATAATACCTGCACTGTACAGACGGTAGAAGGGGTCAGGATAGTCATGCCCGCAGGCCTGCAGACCTGGAAAAATGGAAAAAACCATTTGAATACCTGCAATCAGCATGTAGGACAAAACACGATACGGAGAATAGATTATGACATTGGACATGATAAACTTGAACTATAAAGTAATAAACTATCAGATCGAGCAGGAGGAATAGGAATGCGACGGCAATTCCTGCTTATATTGGGCCTGATTCTTCTCCTTGCGACGGCTGTCGCAGGATGCATACAGTCTCCTATGCATACTACAGAGGACAAAAACGTAACCGAAAATGAGTACCGGACTGTGGTCGACAGCCGAGGAGTTGAGGTAAAGGTGCCTGTCAACATCGAGCGGGTAGTTACCGTCTCCGATGGCCTGGTGGAGGAAATGATGGTGGTCCTCGGTGTTAAAGATACGCTCGTCGGCCTTGGTTCAAAAGGTCTTCAGTATGAAGGAGATTTTTCTTATCCGGCCGATAACGGCTCGAATGTCACGGTGAGTGGAGGGAAACACGTTGCTCTGACTCTTTCACCAGATTTAAAAAACCTCCCTCTGGTAACGGATTATGGTGTGGCTATGAACTATGAGACTCTAGCTTCTGTTAAACCTGATATAGTCATCATTCGCTTAGGGGACTCTGCATTCCCAGCTGGTGAGGACAATAATGCGCAGAAGACTATCCAGACAATCGAATCTCTTGGGATCCCTCTTATCGTTCTTTATAGCCCCAATTGTTATGAAAACTCCAGCCCAACGGCTATTTCGGATGAAATCCACATCATAGGAGAAGTATTTGGAAAAGAGGAGGAAGCTGATAGAATCGCCTCTAAACTCGAGTCCAGACAGGAAATGATCCGAGAAAGGACGCAGAACATTTCTGATGAGGAAAAACCTGATGTGCTGGTGTTAGGCCTCTCTCCCATGCACCGTACACAGACCTCAGCCGGTATAGCCTGGGGCCTGAAGACGACAGAGTCGTATATGATAGAAGATGTTGTCAATGCAAAAAACGCTTTTCGCTCTGATCTGGGTTCCTTTGAGGTGGTCAGCGCCGAAAAGGTCTTGGCGATGGACCCCGATGTCATTGTAATCGGTACTGCGGCACACTATGCACCTCCTGAGGAACTATACGAGGCTTCCTATTATAAAAACCTTCGCGAACTCCAGGCTGTTAAAAATCACAGAGTTGTCTCTCTTCCCTATACTCCCAGAAACAGTGCAAAGCGTCTGGAATATCCTATCGATCTAATGGTTATCGCAAAGGCTGCATATCCTGAAAAATTTGAGGACATCGACCTGAATGAGTGGATACTTTCGTTTTATCAGGACGTTTATGGTGTTGATCGTGATACAGCGATACAGCTTCGTTCGGCCCAGTTGATGGACTGGGGAGTGGAAACATAAACTGGAAAATCATTAATGAGGGTATTTTCAACCGAAAGCATCAAAAAATTCTCCTGCCTATAGCATATCCCTGCTATAGGTCATCATTTGTTTGAAGAAACTTTCTTAAAAAGCTTCTAATAAAACATTCGGCCAGTAAAACATTCGGCCAGTTTTCGGTGGTGGGGGTGAGTCATTGATCAAATCTGAAAAAACGAGCACATACTCCATGTTTGAAATAAATATAGAAAGATTTAAGGGATATTGGTTTTCAGTAACTCACCCCCCACGACCCAGTTTTATGTTTAGTCATAGAGATTTTGATATCCTCAGGCCATAAACTGGATGTAAAACTCGGTTTAACATGAACTTTTACTCATCTAATGTAATTTCCAGTATTTGGAACGTTTCACAGTATTTAGATTTATATCGGTCTTTTCGGAATGATATGCGGCAGATTATCCTCGAGCACCACAGCAGCCTCAACATCATAGACCGCTCTGATATTATCCTGCGTCAGGACAGAAACAGGATCTCCTGCTGCGAATATCTTCCCTTCTTTGAGCATGATGAGCTTATCTGAGTACCTGGAAGCAAGGTTGAGGTCATGGATTACAAGAATAGAAAGCAGGTCCTGTTTTTCTACAAGGGCGCGGATGATATCCATCACTTCAAGCTGGTTCCTTATGTCCAGTTTAGAAGTCGGCTCGTCAAGGAGGAGCACCCGGCTATTCTGGGCGAGTGCTCGGGCGATCATTACTCGCTGCTGCTGGCCGCCGGAGAGTTCCGAATTGTAACGGAGTGAAACCTGTTCAAGGTTCAGCATCTTGATAGCTCCGGCAGCGATCTCAACATCATCCCTGCTGATCCTCCAGGACGAAAACGGACGGCGGCCCATAAGTACCGTGTCAAAAACAGTTGCCTGAAAGGTGGTAGAAAACTCCTGGGGTACATAGCCGAAATTTCGAGCGATTTCTATCGCGTCCATGTCATGAGTATTCTGCCCGTTAAAACAAACCCAACCACTCTTTGGTTTAAGGACATTGTTGATGCAACGGAGCAGCGTGCTTTTTCCAGCGCCGTTCGGCCCTATTATACCAACCACACACGGTTCACAAAACTCCATTGAAATCCCATGTAGCACAGGCACTGAAGCATACGAGAGCTTGACTCCATCGATAGAGAGCTTCAACAGTACTCCCTCCCGTACATGATCAAATACACAAAGAAAGGAACACCAAGGAATGCCGTGATTACCCCTACGGGAATAACTGAAGGTGAGAGTACAGTACGTGCAATAGAATCAGAGATTATCAGGAAGATTGCCCCCATTAGCCCGGATGAAGGAATAAGAAAACGGTTGTCTCCTCCAATTATCAGCCGGCAGATATGTGGCGAGACAAGCCCGATAAACCCTATTGCTCCAATAAAACTAACAACTCCTGCAACCAGAAGTGATGAGACTGCCATGATAAGGATCCGGAACCTTTTGACATTAATCCCAAGGCTCTTTGCACTCTCATCCCCTGCCCCTATTATATTAAGATCCCAGGACTTCCAGATAAGTACAGGAACAAGTATTACCGTAATGGGAATGACAAAAAGGAAATCCTCCCATCTTGCTTTTCCGAGATCCCCTATCATCCAGAACATTGCCCCTTTTACCGCTTCCGCTTCTGCAAAATATTCTACAAAGGTCGTGATCGCCTGGAAGAAAAACATCACAGCGATCCCGGTCAGGACCATAGCTTCTGCTGACCCCCCTTTTCTCTCCGCAATGGCGATAATGACCACCGCAGCTATCAGTGAGAAGAAAAAGGCGTTCCCGACAATGAGATACTTGCCTGCAAAAATTCCGGTCCCGAATACGATCGCGATCGCTGCCCCAAATCCTGCTGCTGACGCAATTCCGAGCATATACGGATCAGCAAGTGGGTTTTTCAAAGCTCCCTGCATCGCAGCTCCGGCTGTTCCGAGGGCAACTCCGGCAAAGAGTCCCATAAAAATACGGGGAAACCGGAGTTTCCAGAGGCAAACATCCGCTACCCAGGAACTCTCGACAATATCAGGAAATATTTTGCTAAGAAGTGAGGCATAAACATCTCCAAAAGATACATCGGCCGACCCTGTCGCAGCTGAGATTCCGATGCTGACAATGATGAGCAGGCATAAAGCAAAGATAAAGAGGATTTTTTTATGGGTAAAGTGATAATACCTCTCCGTAATATGGCCTGTTTCTTCTGGAAATATGTTTTTTTGTAGGTCATAATCCATAAGCTATCAACCTGTTTAATCCTCTATCCCCACTTAATCCTCTGTCCATTCTGGATTTTTTCGGGCGATATCAATATCTAAAGGACCCGCATCAAAGTTAATTGTCTGTGACCGTACCGACTGAAACCCTGCATTGAGCATCGAATTTACGATAAGTCCCTTTCTAAGACTGCAATTGTACCCTGAAAGAGCGCTGGGCATCATATTGAGAACATGGATAGACGGTTTTGTGCCCTCGTCATATAGCCCATCATGAAGACTTACAAAGGTTCCTCCTGGATTGAGTGCATCATAAATCTTTTTCACCACCTTATCCATGCAATCCCTGGCAAAATTAAGTGTACAGCTGGCAAGGATCAGATCATAACCACCGCCAAGCGGGTCGTTAAGGTAATCGCCTCCAATAGTTGTTATTCTATCCGAAAGTCCATACTCTGCTACGAACTCCTCAGTGACATTAACTACAGCCGGCTGATCAAACACTACACCTTCCATCGATGGATGACGGGATAATACTGCAATTCCCACCAGTCCTGGACCTCCGCCGAGGTCAAGCATTTTCTTCATCGAAGAAAATTCCGGCAATGCTGAGATAATATCCGCTACCTTCTGAGCGGTTCCCGAACGTTCCCAGTTTGCCATTGACCGCGCATATCGTACCCAGAACTCCTCAGAATTCATTCCTCCTTCTTCTGTAAAGGCTGGCCCATTTTTGACCCTTTTGGCTATCGTTTTCGGGCTCATGGCCAGACGATCATACTCAAATAAAATAAGATCTCCATAGTAGGTGGGGCGGCCGGTGACCAGATATTGCTCAGCTTCTGGACTGTTCTGGTAGAACCCGTCCTTTTTTATCACAAGGCCACAGGCAGTCAGTACATTGAGATATTCTGCCGTCATTTTGGCATTAAATCCGCATTTTTCAGCAAGTTCTTCTGCCCGGACAGGCTTAATTAGCTGGTCAAAGATTGCAAGCTCAACTCCCGCAACCATCGCATTTGTCATAACGGGTGCAAGGGACATTTCATATATTCGAGTTAATGGTACTATAATTTCCGGTAATTTTTTCATAGTTGTCACTCTCCTGTCTGTTAAAAATGCAGTTAAGCCGGATAGGCAAACAGTCCGGCATTAGAAAGGTTATAGTCAGCTTTTATGAACCGATCTAGATATTCCTGATGAAGGGCTTCGGGGTCGAGATCAGGAAACTCTTCAGGATAGAACCACTTGGCCATGTAAGCTATAGCAATGATATTTCTTGGGGTGGAAAGCAATTCATTATGAAGCAGGTATACTTTTTTGTTTTTTACAGCATCAGTGTGTGCAAAGACATCCTGCCGCATGATTTCTTCCTGGATCTCTTTTCCCCTCTCAAAAGCCAGTTCCGAATCATTGACAGCATATCCGAATGTATCAAGGTAATGTTGATCCCAGCACATTACTACAATGGCATCGATGTCCTGTTCAAGGACCCATTCTTTATCGACATCTCCATAAGCAAAAGACAGATCCCCGGCAATGTTTTTTCCACCGGCAGCGTTAAAAAACTCGTTTCCACCAGGCATATCTTTCCCATAGGTTTTTATTTGTTCAGGAGTGTCGGAAAAAGCCTTATAAAATACATTGAAGCGGTCTTCCTGAGAGATCTGCGAAGTTTTAGCTACTATCGGATCATAAATTCCGCTGTAAAACTCGATATATTCCTGAGCTTCTTCCTCGTTCCCGGTAACCATTCCGATTATCTTAATTGTATCACAGAAGGAGTCAGGATTTAGTGTATCAACGAAAACAACCGGTATATCAGGTTCAAGCGCATTGATTATTTCTTCAGTAGTGCCATACCATTCGAATTTTGGCAGGATTAGAACATCGGGCTGGGTTTCTATAGTTTTTTCATAGTTGATATCCATAGGATTTCTGGCGGGACATATTGCAGGGATTTTATCCAGATTCGGATAAAAATTCTCATCAGATATGTACCCATCTCTTGCTACAACCCTATCCCAGGCTCCAACAGCTTTGAGGACTTCAGCGACCGAGTAATGTGTATATGCAATTCTTTCGGCGGGTTTATCAAGAGTCACTTCTCTACCAAGGGCATCAATAATTATTATCTTAGTATCTGTAGTTGTTTTGTTTGTTTTCTGTTCAGTTGCGGTTGAGAAGATTACAAAAAGTAATATTAGAAGCAAAGCACTAATTACAATACCTAATTTCTTTATATGTGTTATATTTTCTACCTCCAGTTTTTGTCTTAATTTGATATACATAGGAGGACTTTATTACGAACGAGTTTAGAGTTTAATTTTGTTTTTATAAAACTAAAATAATACAAAATTACTTGTATTCAACTTTATTTTCCCATAAATCAAATTAACTTTTCTTGAAACAATGATCAACGAGCTATAAAAAGATTTGTATTCTAACTATAAGAATAAAGAGTAAATTAGTAAAACAAATTCTTTTGTATTGACCTTGCGATATTGCGATCAGAAAGTTAAAATATGACTGTTAAAAACATGATTTTTTACGGATTTTTGAACAGGCAGTAAATCATAATTTCTTCAAAAATTTCAATTGAAAATGGAAAGAAACCCTGTCCATAGTTTTATTATCAAATGAAATGTTGCATTCTGGAAAATTTTGCTTAAATAGAGGCAAAAATAAGTGAAAAGCAAACTTCCATGGTAATTGAAAAGTTTCTTAAATTTTTTTTCTTTCCGCTAATTTGTTTAGTACCATAAAAGTTCTATTTTTCTGGGCATATTTCGTAGGATTTTATTTATTAAGGCAGCATAATTTTGAAAATAAGCATTTTTAATGAGAGATAAATGAACTTTCCATTTTTTTTGGATTTTAAGTCTCATATTCCATTTAATGCCGGATTATGAGCTGATCCCAAAACTCAAAATTGCGTCTTTTTATTTCAAATTTTGAATTACCTGCTGATCTACTGATTAAGAAAATAGTTTGAAAGTTCTTGCTGACATAGGGCAAGATTGATTTTGGAATAAGCTCTATAATAATGTCTGAATTTTTAGTTTGAAATAATATTGTTTAAATGTGAACAATGCTATTTATAATAGTCTGATTTAAACTATATAATTATAAACTATATGAATTCAAAGAATGCATTCTAACAAATTCTGACCTACAGCCATGGAATAGTCATCCTTTTAGATATACACAAATCAATGGTATGAAATTATATGAAATCGAAAAAGTTAAAAGAAGCAGCTGAACTCCAGTTTGACCTCCTTAATCTCTTTCACAAGAATTTTGCAAAGATTTTCCATGAGATTACCTATGGCCCCTATAACCTGAACAAAAACCAGAAAAGAGCTATTATAGCCATAGGAAGAAATGAGGAAATAATACCTTCTGTCCTTGGGGAGTATCTGGATCTGCAGAGGGGAAGCCTGACATCAATAATCGATTCCCTGGAAAAAGAGGGACTTATCTTAAGGAAAAGAGACCCCGACGACCGCAGAAAAACCATTTTATCCCTCACCAAAGCCGGTAAAGAATACCGAAACTGGCTGAACGCAGCGATTCAAGCTAAGGTTTCAGAAATCCTTGATAGGCTGGATGAGGAAGAAATTGACAGCTATCGGGAAAGTATGGGAAACATGATAAAGTTTTTTAAGAAACTGGATGAAAGAGTCTGAGAAATAGCCCATTAATTGGGCTGTTGTAAGAAAATAATCATTAGAGGGTTGAAATCGAAGCATTTGAGACTTACTGCAATTATTGTGAAAGGGGTTAAAGTGAATCAACTTTACATGAATTCTGACATTGGAGAACTACTAAATTTTGTGGAACAGCAGAAAGTCCCTTAAGTTCATCATCAGAGACAGGAGAATTGAAACTTTCTCATTTGAGTAGGGGTCTCACTGAGTTCAGAACTTTATTGCTGACAGTATAAAATATGTTTGTCTCTGAAGTGCGCAAGGTGAGCAAACACAGTAAGTATACAGTTTTTTATCATTTGTCCACGCAGTAATGGAATTAATGAAGCTTCACAGGTAGAGAATTAATGAAAAGTAATAAATGCAGGCTGGTCGATATATTTACCTTTAACAGGATTTGATGATTATGACTCATATTATTGTTGATCAGGATCGCTGCACAGGATGCGGTCTTTGTGCAAAGATATGCTCTTCAGGTGTTATCGGTCTGGCTGATGAAACTAATCTCCCTCAGGTGCAGGACGAAAACGTTTTTCGCTGTCTCTACTGCGGGCATTGCGAAGCTTTCTGTCCGTCTCAGGCACTCATCCTGAACCTCCGTCCTGAGGAAAAAGTTCTCCTTCCTGCCGATGCAGGCAACATCTCTCCAGAAGATATGGCGTTCTACATCAAAAAACGCAGGTCTATTCGGCATTTTACCCGGGAACCCGTGCCAAGGGAGAAAATCCTCGAAGTCCTTGATATTGCCCGCTATGCAGCTTCTGGTGTCAATTTTCAACCAGTGCAGTGGCTGGTTATCCATGACCCGAAGAAAGTCAGGAAAATTGCCGAGCTCACCATGGAATGGATGAAAACCCTTCTGAACACCGACCACCCCATGAGCGGCTACGTGCCGATTCTTATTTCTGCATGGGAGCAGGGAATCGATGTAATCTGTCAGGATGCTCCACACCTGCTTTTCGCCCATATTCCTGAAGAAAGTCCAATTGCACCTGTAGATGCTATCATCGCCCTCACGCATTTTGATATCGCTGCGCCGGCATTCGGGATCGGGACATGCTGGGCGGGCTTTGTTGCGGCGGCTACCATGTTCTATGAACCTCTCCAGAAGGAGCTAAACCTGCCCGAAGGAAGGAAAATTGCTCACGCAATGATGTTTGGCAACCCGCAGTACAAAGTGTATGGAATTCCTCGCAGGAAGCCTCTTGAAGTAACGTGGCAGTAAGACTTTAAAAGGTTTTGAAAGGTTTTGAGAGGTTTTGAGAGGTTTTGAGAGGTTTTGAGAGGTTTTGAGGGACTTTCAGTTCCTCTTTCTCAAATACTCAGGAGCCTGCGGAATTTTGTGCATCATGCCGTATGACCTTCCTGACGGGTAATACCGGCCCCAAGCTGAATTTTACCCGCCGTTTTTTTGTCAGTCATGAATTCAACAAATGCAGGCGCCATATCAATGCCAGCAGAAATGCCTGCCGAGGTTTAGATATTTCCACCCCTTACGATCCGTTCTTCCACAACCTCCACGTCAGCCGCCCGGCACAAGGAGAAAATCAAGTGGAGGGCAATCTGAGAAAGGTGGCGTAAGGATTTATTGACATTCCTTTTAGACAGATTACGGGACCGGGATTTTCGGCAACCTGGAGGCATTTTTCAGGTCCCTGGGCAAATTTGCTCCAGAGCGAGATTATTTCCCAGGGACCGACAAGGTCAAGCTCTTCGAGTCCCGGAAAAATCAAAAATCCAAATTCACGTTAGAAAGGTTGAGGATGTTTTGTAAATATTTTTCCCTGGCATAACTTGAGTGCAGTTCTTATAAAACAACAGCTCATTCTAACAAAGTTATCGCATTAGATATTCTTTCATTATCTAATTTATCTAAGCATTTGTCTAATGTGTCACTTTCCAATGAGATCTCTATTAAACTCAAAAAATCACATAATTCTTTAAAATGAGACTCTTTTGATTGAGACGAAAACTCGGTAAGAAGATAATCTTTTATTTCTATTACTGAAATTGCTAGATTTTTTTCATCTTCAAGCAAACGATTTTTCTGTCGTTTACACAATTCTAGAATATATTCATTTTGCTCTGAACTTGGGGGCTCAAAGTAATCTTTTGTTTTCTTCAATACTTGAACCATACCCACTAATTCAAATATTTTTACTTGAATTTGGTATACAGGAGAGTTTCTAAATTCTAAAGTGGGTAAGTAATTTATTAAACATTTAGGAATTGGTTGCAGTCTTACAGCTTCCCAATTCTTAATATTATTCCCTTTTAGTTGAGATAGCAACTCAGCAATTCGATTTGAATTTATTTTGTACCCTCCACTACAAAAAAGTGCTTCATTATATAAGGGAACAAGATAAAAGAAGTCAGCTATCTCTTTAAGTTCAAGTAATGATTCCAAGATAGTTATTAATTCTTTTTCGAGAACATGCCGCGGATCTTTCACAGAGAATGCAAAAATTAAATATTTTAATGGATGATCTACGTAAATATTTTCAGGCATTATTATTGTCATACCTTTTGATTTCAGTGGGACAAAAATTTCATTCAATTGAAAAATAAGTTTTTTCTGCTGAAATTCTTTTTTTTGGCGAATGTAACTCAAAGCGTTTTTAGGCTTTATCCTAGGTGGTTCATTAATCCATAAATTAAACAAATCAGCTAGTAAATAATAAGCTTTTAGTTCTTCTTCGTCGAGAGATTTTGCATTGAAATAATCGTACGAAACATTAAAAAATGATTCAAACGTTTTGTGCATTCCTGTAAGGTATTTTAGAGAATCTTTTAAATAAGATACAGCTAGTTTTCCTGCTCTACTATCTTTATAGTCTATATATATTGATATTTGATGGAAGAAATTATTAAGAGAAGAAAACCAATTTCTCAAGGGATATTTTTTACCTGTGGGTGAAGAGAACTCTTTTAATTGATTCCATAGTTCTTCGGAGAAATTATCTTTTAGTTCGTTTGAAAGAATAGGAAAATCTTTGAAGAAACTATTTAATCTATTTTTTAGCTCTTCGTGTCTGTTAATATATTTTTCAATATATTTTTTGGATTTTCCTTCAATAAGTGCCTTGAATAATTTAGAAATATTTTTGATGAATTCTAAATTCTCTATACGAAAATCATACCATAGCTTTTCATACTCATATAAACTGGTCAGATAGTAGTGGCTTTCTACAATATTATTCCAAATAACATTTTTTTGAATATCTGACTTAATAGGTAAATTCTCATATGAAATATCCTTTATAGAGGGATCGTAAGAAGGTATAAGTTCAAAAGGAAGTATCCATATTCCTCTTGATTGATATTTATCGCAAAAAGGAAAAATAGATCTTAGAACTTCTAATCTTGTAATTGCTTGTTTACTTGCATCATCCGAAGGTCCAACAAAAAACTCAACACACAACCTTTTTTCTTTAATTAAAATTCTAACACAATTAGTCTTCAATAACAGACATCCTAAAATTTCCTCTTTATATTTCAGGAACCACTTTACATACATCTCTTCGTCATATCGATAAAGCCCTAATGAAAAATCGGCAAAAGAATCCAAGTTCGAATTAAAAATTTCTTTATTTTCAATAGTTATGTCTTTAATAGACTCCCATATAGTCACTTTTACATTACTTAATGAACACCAGTTAAGGAATCTGCCTATTTTTTGTTGGTCAACTAATCTTTTTTCATTAATAGTAGGAACGATTTTTGTAAGAAAATCATGACACAGATTTAGACCTCTTGGTTCCTTAATAACCTTTGAAGCAATGTCATTAAGATATTGAATATTTTCGTTGTTATTAGAAATGTTACTTACCTTTGACAAAAAATTTTGTGATAACGGAGAGAATTCCCAACTCAAAAGACGAATGCCTGAAGAACCTTGTAAGTTGAAAGCCTCTTCAAACAGGTTTTGATTTCTTTCATAGAGTAGGCACTCTCCCGCCTCATAAATACCTTCTAGAAACACGAATATTTTATCTAAATCAGCATCAATACATTTTTCTGCAAGACCTTCTAAAAAGATATCATTATCTATCTCTTTTGTTGTCAAAGCATTTGAAATCAAAGTTGAAATATTAGGTGATGGCACAGATTCAATAATAGATAATGCAGTTTTAGCCATCGGTGGATATTTATTGTGAAGAATCTTGACAAGGTGGTTAGAACGCACCCAATGTAAACCAGAAGCTGTTTCAGAGTTTATACTGATATATTCGTCAGAAAGCGAAAGTAATAGGTCTTGAGGATCACCTTGGACAGAAACGACTTCCAGTAGCTTGTCTATAATAATTGGTACTCCAAGGGTGTCAGCCAACGAAATTCTTCTAATCAATTCAATTTTACGTACATCTTTGTGAAGATTCAGAATCTGTCGTATTTGATCCTGCAGACGTTCCTCAAGCATTTTCCCATGAGTAATTAGATAGATATATTCAATAAATAATCTCGAATCTCCTATTTTCTCATATGCCCACTCAGGCGATTCAACAGTGAGGGCAATTTTACCTTTTTCTTTGAATCGGTTATAAACTTCCTTAGCTTCTATGAGATCAAAGGTCGGCTCAACTATCTCGATATGGGTTAGATTCTCTTTTGAATAACGATACCAATCCTCGTTACGTATAGATAATAGGATTTTGAACCCAAGACTAGAGCATTCTTGTGCGATTTGAGGCCAATAGGGTGTCCTAAATCCTGCGTTATCTATGAGAAGAAGAATTGGCAATTGTATTCTTTTTCTGAACTTAAGGTAATTTTTAACTTTTTCAACTTGTTCATTTGTTTCAAGAACTTGGAGGATATACGTGCTTTCAGAAGGCCAGTTTTCATATGCATAGCGATAGAGAAGAGCAGATTTACCTTGTCCACTTGATGAACGCAGAACACAAACGTTGGAAGACGCAAAAGCATTTTCAATTCTTTCTATCCATTTATCCCTTCTAACATCAGCTCCACAAACAATGTGACCAGGTCTCGAATTTTTTCCTTCAAAAAAATCATCTATACTAGCATCAGGTTCCCAAGAAATCCGATCTATCAAACCTCTTCCATAAGCTTGATAATCTTCTTCTCGTTTAACGGATTCTTGAATAGAAACCCTTATTTCTTCAAGATCCTTCCTCAATACTTTTTTTCTTTCTTCTGCCCATTTTAGGAATGTTGAAATGAATATTTTAATGTAATATTCAACGATATCGCTACCTAGGTCGTATGTTGCAAAGATAATTTTTCTGAGTGACTTTAGAGTTTCTTCTTCAGATAGAGAAACTATATTTAATTTGTTTAGAATTGCATCAGCTTCTGAGTTTGTTCCACCAAAACCTCTGCAAAGCTCCCTAAATTTTTTCTTTAATTCTTCTCTTTCTTTTTCCGGAAGGGAACTGAATCGTGAAATCTTTTCAATTTCGTTCTTTAATTCAAAATCGAATACTAACAAAAAGTTTGAATCTGAATCTACTCTATGAGCATCAATAAAATTTTGTATTGGACCCCTTTTATTATCATAACTCTTAAGATTACTCCAAGTCCAATGCTTACTTGAAGATTTTACTTGAACATACTCATTCAAAATTCTGAGCCCAACAACCTCTACATCTACATCTTCAATCCCTTCGAGTGTAATTGATGCTGCTTGTGTTTCATTATCATAAAGTTCAAAGGCCCGAAGGATTGAATAAAGAATTTGATACCTAATTCCGTGAATATTTGTGGCACCATGAAAACGAGATTTAAAAAGAGCATCGTATTCGTCATTCTTTTGACTCAGAGCAAACACGTCCTTTGACAGAACCGACTATTGGTGTCCACTTTAAACGCTGACTTATTTAATCTTATTCTTTAGTAACTAATAAGTAAACTGTTTTGATTCACTTACATATTACTATTTAAGCTTCTTTAATTAATTCCATGCTTTATAATAATGTAGTTTGCCTGTACCTTTTTTCTTTGTCCAGGTCCTCTTCCTTCTGGGAGTAATTTATAACATCCATGAATCTATCAAGAAAACAGATCTGTCCTTTTCGTATTTTTTTCCTGGCAAGTTCGATATCAAACCAGCCTGCTTTGTCGACCTCGGGATACTCATGCACTTTCCCGGAATTTTTTGGCCATTCAAACGTAAATGTATTACTCACAACACTTGTTGTATTCAGGTCTTTTTCAAGAGCCCATACATGCACTATTTTTCGATTAGGTTGATTTAACTCTCCCAAATCAATAAACTCGCCGTCAACCTCAAAACCTGTTTCTTCTCTAAATTCTCTTTTTGCCGTGTTCAGAGGGGTTTCATTCTTTTCGGGTAGCCCTTTAGGTTTGACCACACTCCATAGTATTTTTTGCCCAAAATGGCCCACCTGGATGAACCAGCATCACCTCGAGTTTCTTATTCCTGAACCTGAATAGAAGAATGCCATTGCTATAAGTGCTCACTTTTCTAACCCCTCTCCAAACTGTTTTGATCTTCCGACCTCATAATTAACTCATAGGTGCTACTTCTAAGTGAAGCAGAATAGCCATTTAATAAGATCATAAATAACTTATTGCTACCTGTGTTTTACAATCAGAACTGCTGCAAGCACTGCTGCAAGCATCCAGAAGAAGCTTATGAAAGGAATTCTTTTTGATTCAATAGTAGAACTGAATCCTTCTTGCTTACCTACTGTTTCTGTATTATCTGATGCTTCGGTATTATTTGTGTTATTATCAGTTTGATTAATTGTACTCAAAAGTTTGTCCAGAGTAACAGTTTCATCATGGGTTATAGCTTTCCCATCGCCGGTTAATGTATATTTACCGCGGTAAAAATCTGTAACTATGAAATGTTCATGACCAATATCCTTTGTATTCGGATTAGTATCTTTTCTCAAATAGAGCAAAACTTTTTCACCAGCATTGAAGCTTGGATCGGCGTCTGTAGTCATGCTAAAATCCCCAACCGTCCCACCGGTGACTCTTACAATAAGCTCTCTGGACGATAACGGGTTTTTCAGGTATTCATCAATACTTATGACGATGTCAGTGTAAATGATGTCGTCAGGATATTCAAGTTTTTTAAGTAATTTCTTTGGCTTTTTTCCGTCTATGGTATTCCACCTGGGTGGAAGTATTTCTTTAACTGTACCTATTACAATAGTATCGGATTTGTCTCTTAATTCTTCATGGGTGTATGGTATGAAGTCTATGCATATGTCAATACCAATGGCTTCATTACTATTATTTTCGAGTTCAGTATTATCGTTTGAAGGATTGGACAGCGCTAAAGCATTTAACGTCAGCAAAGAAAGAGCCCCAACCAAAAAAATTCCATATTTTATAATATTTCTCACGGTTTAGCCCCCTATTTATGGAGTTAAAATCAGGTTTGACTTAACATATTTATCGTAAGTTGACGACTTCAAGATAAATAGTTATAGGTTTTTCCAGCCAAATTCTCAAACTGGCTTTTTAATCTCCTTTTCAACCCCATAATCCCTCCTGTGTCTTTGATTGTTAGAGACTCTGGCAGGAAAATTTATAATGAGTTATCCTAAAGCTGTCTATGGAGTTCAGGCGAACTAACCAGACTTTATTTGAGCTTATCAAAGTAACTCTTCAGAGTGCTGTATGCGAGGAGTTTACAAAAGAGCTATGTTCTGTTTCATTGAGTGCTGAATAAACACCGTGTTTTAGAGGTGATAGAGTGATTAAGAAGACTGAGTATAAAATGTTCCAGATTTTTCTTGTTTTAATTCTTTTTTTACAGGCATCAAATGCAGCAGCTTCAGAAGCACCTGCAGAACAATGGAACAGGTCTTTTGGTGGAGATGATGAAGATAGTTCCTGGTGTGTTGAACAGACTTCGGATGGCGGGTACATAGTTGCAGGTATAACATATTCATACGGCAAAGGGACAAAAGGCTATCCTGATGCCTGGCTTATCAAGGTTGACAATAAGGGGAATCTGCAGTGGAATAAGACTTTCGGGGGAACGTATTTTGATGAGGGGTACTTTACCCGGCAAACCTCAGATGGAGGTTATGTGTTATCAGGTTATACATTTCCTTCCGGTTATGCCGAGCCCTGGCTGATCAGGACTGACAGGAACGGAAATGAGATGTGGAACAAGGTGTCTGATGAAATCACTCACGAGGATTACCTCCGATACAAGGCCGAACGTACCTCTGATGGGGGATACATAATTGGAGATACGATTGTACATGAAATAGGAAGTTATTTCGCTTCTCTTCTAGTTGATTATGATATCAGGATAACTAAATATGATGTAAACGGCAATCAGCAATGGAATAGTACCTTTGGCAAAAACCAGAGTCTTGAAACATTAGATCCAAATTCTGTTAAGCAGACTTCTGAGGGTGGATATGTAATTGCCAGCACAACCAGGTCAAAAGAATCAAACAGTTATGATATCTGGCTCATCAAGACCGATGAATCCGGTCAGGAGCAGTGGAATAAGACCTTTGGCGGAACAAAGGATGATGTTGGAATCTCTATTTCGGTGACTTCAGACAATGGTTATGTGGTGACAGGAAGGTATAACGATTCTTTGTCTTTCGTTATAGACGGTTCTGCGTTCATACTCAAAACGGACAGCGACGGTAATCAAGAATGGTTAAAAGAGTTTTCAAATTGTACGCTCTATTCCGTCCAGGAGACTTCAGATGGCGGGTACGTAGCCGCGGGAGTTAAAAATGATAATGCATGGTTGGTTAAGCTGGAAGGTGATGGAAGGAATGCCGAGAATGAAGAACCGTTAATTGAATCTGATAACATGTCTGAAATTGAATCTGATAATATATCTGAAAGTGTTTTCATTCATATACTAAATTCCATCTACGGTATTTTCCAGCGGGATTGATACATGCGGGATTCAATAAAAGGGGCTATTTCCCCTCACACCTTTACTTTCAGATCTTGATCGATTACTACCCCCCTTGACACCTCCTGCAAAATTACTTAACTCAAGCCGAATTAACCGGAATAGCCTTCCCGCGTCGTTCTTGTCCCGGACGCAGTCCGGCTTTTCCAAAATGAAAATAAAAGATGAGTAGAAAGTAAAAGCATTATCTGAAGAGCTGAAGGCTGTTTTGCTCAATCTTAAAAACAGAATTAATATTAAAATTTAGTTGCAGTTCCAATCTTTTTTATCTTAATTTCTTTTGTGCAGGGCCGCCAGGCAAGCTGGCGGAGGCTTTTCTATCTCTCTTCAGGACAGAACGGTTTTCGGGAAAGAGGGAAGCATTTGCAGGTTACTGGTTTCTATCCAAAACAGCAGCACCTGCAGAACAATGGAACAGGTCTTTTGGCAGAGATGATTATGATTATTTTAGATGTGTTGAATAGACTTCGGACGGCGGGTATAGTTGCAGGTACAACAGATTATATGGTAAAGGTTCGGATGGCAAGTCTGATGCCTGGTTAATTAAGCGGGATAATTCCCAAAACACTCTTATGTGATGGAGTACTTCTATTGATTGACAGTCAGTCAATAAGAGGATGTAAGCGATGACCAGAATAGTCAAAGACCCTGCGGAGAGAAGATTGGAACTGATTGAAGCAGCTGAGAGCCTTTTTGCAAAAAAGGGCTATGAGGACACGGCAGTCAGTGAGATCGTCAAAAAGGTTAAGGTTGGTCAGGGAACGTTTTACCATTATTTCAAATCCAAGGAAGATATTCTGGAAGCAGTAGCTAAAAAGGTTGTAGCCCCGTATGTTGAAGACGTACGAAATATAGCAAAAGGCAATGAGGGTCCCGCAACAAAGGTGAACTCCATACTGAACGGCATTTTAAAAGCTAACGATTCCGACCTGGGCATTATGAAGCTAATGCATCAAAAAGGAAACCATTTGCTTCACCAGAAAGTGGAGAAAGCACTTGAAGAGGGGATGTCGCCCATTGTAACTGAGATACTATCAAAAGGTATTGCAGAAGGAGTTTTTAAAACAGAATACCCTGATGAATCTTTTGGATTTTTGATAGCCTCGACGCTTTATCTTTCTCATAATTTCTCATGGGATCATGAATCCCGTGAGAGAATGCACACTGCTTTAGAAGATATAACATCCAGGGTTCTTGGGGTCACTGATTATAGGTTCCACCTGGAAATCTAATTTTAGTTGATATCTTAATAATAATTTATCTGAGCCAGTATCTGATTGACAGTCAGTCAATAAAAAGTAGCATAATCTGTCAGTTTAATCACATAAGGCGTAAAATAAAACTGAATTAAAAAATAAAAGGAGGAAGAAATATGGCGAACAAATCTACGGATGTATGCCCCTATCAGAGGGCATGGACTCTTGACAACTGGGTTCGCAGGCTTTTGCAAAACCCTTACAAAATTGTTAGAGATTATGTAAAAGAAGGCCAGACTGTTTTGGATTTGGGCTGTGGGCCTGGCTTCTTTTCCCTGCCAATGGCAAAGCTGGTAGGTGAGAAAGGAAGGGTCATCTCAGTGGATGTTCAGGATGAGATGCTTCAGATTTTAAAAAATAAAAGCGAGCTTAAGGGGCTTAATTCTCGAATAGTCCTTCATAAAGCCCAACCGGAAAAGTTAGGTATCTCCGAGATGGTAGATTTTGCCCTTGCTTTTTACATGGTTCACGAGGTTCCGGATAAAAAGAGTTTTTTGGGCGAAGTCGCTTCCCATCTCAAGCCCGATGGCAGATTTTTGATAGTCGAGCCAAAATTCCACGTCTCAAAATCCGACTTTGACAGCACCCTGGAAGTTGCAAGATCCGTAGGCCTGGAACAGGTTTCTAAACCCGGGATTTCTTTCGACAGAGCAGTACTTTTGAAGCCTGGTTTTTCCGGTGAAGCCACTTAAGTAAACGAATTGTTCCAAATCCCACTCTTTTTTTCCTGTTTTCAATTTTACCTAGAACTTCCTGAAACACTATGGCAGTCCTCAAATCGTTTACAATCCCTGGGACACTCTGCCTGTTTTCTCTCTCCCGTTATCCCGAATAAATTCAGGACTATCTCGATCCAGCGAGAACGGGCCTCTTCCCAATCAACTCCAAGAAGAATCATAACCCTCATTCCATTGAATAACGACACGAGAGCAACTGCAATGGTACGCGGATCGGTCCCGGACGGGATAATGCCTTTCTGTTGTTGTTCTGCGATTTCCCGGGCTGGCTCATCAATTCCGCGCTTCATGCCTTCGATCGACCTTTTCTGGACTTCAGGTTTGTGTGCTGTCATCCCGAGGATTTCCAGGTATAGTGCCTGTACTTTAATGTCAGGTGACATTACCTGGTCAAAAATTTCTATCCATGTGTCAACCGGACATGTATCGGAGTTTCGGGTTGTTTTTATTCCACGGTATTGTTTCTGAAGGTAATTTGCACTTTCTATAACCAGTTCATCCTTATTCTTAAAATAGCGGTAAAGAGCGGGTTTGCTGACATCAAGGCGGCGGGCGATATCTTCCATTGTGGTGTTACAGTATCCTTTCTCATACATTACCTCCAGCCCTGCTTCAACAATTCTTTTTTTTGCTTCTTCCCTGTACTCAGGAAGCATTTTCGACAACACAATCACCGTTTCAAACTTTAGTTTCAACTCATATATAACTTACCGATGGAGTACTAAAGTTACCAATCAGTAACTTTAATTACTATTGAGTACAATTGACAGTATGGACCGGTCAACTATGATGAAAAAGTTAGAAAAAATTAGGAAATCAGGACCAAGAAACGAAGAAGAAGCAGGTTCTGAAGGATGAGATATTATGGAAAAACCGGACAACACCGAAAACAAAACTTTTGAAACTGGCAAGAAGAAAAAAGGATCAAGTACTACAGCCGAAAACGTGGCGTTCGTCAGAGCCCTCGAATCACTCAAGCCAGAAGGCGAACGCGTCTGTTATGACCCATACGCTGTTAGATTTCTTAGTCAGCAATATTTGATGTTCATGGAAATGGCAGCTCGTGACCCCTCCAGAACCCCGTTCCCCGGAGTTCACAACTCACTTTCAGCAAGAGTCAGATATTTTGATGATTTTGTAAAAAGGTCTATTGATGAAGGACTTCACCAGCTTGTCATCCTGGGTGCAGGGTTCGATACCCGGGCATACAGAATCGAAGGGCTCAGAGGTAATGTAAGGGTTTTTGAGGTAGACCATCCAGGAACTCAAAGCGTGAAAATGGAGAAGATTAAAGATATTTTCGGCTCGCTTCCGGATCATGTAGAGTATGTTTCGGTTGATTTTGAGACCGAAGATTTTGGCCAACGGCTGATAGAATACGGATACGAAAGGTCGCAGAAGACCGTTTTCATAATGGAAGGGCTAATCTACTACCTTCCGCCGAAAGCCGTTGAAGAGATGCTGTCCTTTATTGCAAAAAATTCGGGCATAGGGAGTGCCATCATCTTCGATTATGTCCACGAATCCAGTATTGACAGGACAGATGGAATATGCGGCGTGCAGTGTAAGGCATGCGATCAGAATGAAATTAAGAATGCTACAAAAGACATGGCGAAACAGGGAGAGCCTTATAAATTCGGCATCAAGGAAGGAATGTTAGAGTCATTCCTTGCCCGGCAAGGGTTTTCCCATGTTTGCAACGTAACCAGTGAGGATTATAAAAAAGCCTATTTCCATGAGGTCAATGAAAACCGGCCAGTATGCTGCCTGTCATATTTCGCCCATGCAGTAGTGAAGTAAGACCCAATCATCTGTTAAGACCAAATCATCTGTTAAGACCAAATCATCTGTTGCTGGATCTGTAAACAATAAAAAATGAGACCTATAGGAGATGAATTATGGAAAACACCATTGATGTAAAAAACAATTCAACTATTGCATTCACAGGCGGCCGGATACTCACCATGGACTCTGAACAAAAATATGCGGAGGCCGTAGTTATCAGTGGAGGCCGCATCGCTGCAGTTGGTGACATAAGTATCCTGAAGTCTTTTCCCGATGCAGAAATTTATGACCTGAAAGGCCGGGCTTTACTTCCTGCTTTCATAGATTCCCATAACCACCTGTCCTCATTTGGCTGCTTTTTCCCTGCCTGGGCAAACCTGATAGGCTTAACGAAAAAGGAAACAATACTGGAGGCTATTCGAAGGCAGGCCCGAAAAGAACCGGGAAAAGGATGGGTCGTCGGCTTCGGCTGGTTCGATGCCAGAACTGGCGGGGTCGACCTGACGAAAAAAGATCTGGATGAGGTCAGCTCTGACAGGCCGGTTCTTCTCATCCAGGCCACCTTCCATCAAAGCGTAGTAAATACCCGGGCACTGGAACTTCTGGGCATCACCCGTTCGACTCCTGACCCACGCTGTGGGATTGTTCTCCGGGGAAGTGACGGGACACCAACAGGAGTGCTTGTAGAGTCTGCTCAGGTTCCTGCATTCAAACTGGTGATGGATACTGACACTGATACACTTGCAGAACTCATCGAGGCTCGTGCTAAAGATCTTCTCCGGTTCGGCATCACCGCTGTCCACGACCCTGGTGTCACACCGGATGCCGAAGCGGCATATAAAAAGCTCCACGATGAAGGGCGGCTTCCAGTCTCGGTGCTTATGATGCCTCACGGAGAGACTCTTCTTGATAACCGGCTGGACCATCGGCTTCAGGGGCCGGTCACCGGAAAGGGCGACGAAAGGCTGCGTGTGGGCCCTGTCAAATTATTCGCTGACGGTGCAACAGCAGAAACAGTGGCCTTTTCTCTAAAAATCGGAGGGCAGACTATAAACAGCGGTAGATACCGGGATGATTTTGAGGAAATGCTCTTTGCAGCGACAGAAAAGGGATTCCGGGTATGTGTCCACTCATTTGGGAACGCAACAACCGATGCGGTACTTACGGCATTTGAAAATGCTGCTCTTAGGGCCCCAGCAGGATTTGAAATGCGCCCGCGCCTGGAACATGTAACTCTCATAAACGAGCTGCAGATCAAGCGTCTTGCTGCCATGGGAGGATGTGCATGCATCCAGCCTCAGTTTCTGTCCAGGGCTCAAAATACAAAACAGGTTGTGCTGGATGATGGAAAGTGGTATGCTTACGGTGACCTTGTGAAGGGGGGAGTGACTGTAGCTTCCAGCAGTGACGATCCCGGAGGATTCATGGATGCTCGTGACCCGATTAAGGGCTCTGTGATGGGATCAACTATGAGCGACGGAGCAGACAATGTTATCTTCCCGGACCAGGTGCTTCCTTTTGAGAAGTGGCTCTGGATGTACATTGCAGGCGGCGCTTATGCCGGCGGGCAGGAGAATGAACGCGGAATGCTGAAAAAAGGTATGGTTGCGGACCTTGCCATCCTTGAGGGCAGCCTCGATCCAAAAGACCCTCCCGTTGTCGCTGAAACCTGGGTAGCGGGGGAGAGGGCATATTTACGATAAAGTAAAACCCCCTTTGGGGTTTTGAAAGTTCTGAATAATAAAAATTAAAAGAGTTGAAACAACTAAGGAATTCTTGTTATTTTGGAGGGCAAGGGCTCTTGCCCCCGACATTTTTAAGGAGGCTTTTAAGGAGGGAAAATGAAATATTCACGGGTGTAGGTGAACAGGGTCCGAAATTTGCATGAAAACCTCAAATATGTCAAAAACAAGTCAAAAAGTAGATTTTGAACTTTCATTTATCAGCTGCCCACATAGTGATCAAATAAATTAAAACCAGCTAAGATATTGTAAAAAGACTATATCCAGGCTTGCTATTATAGTCCTCACAGTAAAAGTCAATACTTCCGGTTTTTCCGAAGAATAAATTCCTTCCGTATTCTTCCAAGCTTTACTTTTTCTCCACTTCATTCTTTACTTCTCCGTGATTTTCGGATACCCCTGTCTCGGATCTAATTATTATTATTATTATTATTATTATAAC
>NZ_JJOY01000030.1 GCF_000979455.1 Methanosarcina sp. 2.H.T.1A.6 | reverse complement strand
AGGCGACATTCAAGGGTAACTATGTATTCTTTCCTATCGTTTACCGATTTTCCGTTGCTCCTAATCGGTGATCTGGTCAACCAGGGCTTGTTAGACAAGTCCCTGAGTCTTTAGCTCAGGGGTAGTTGACGTTAAGATTCCCGGAAACTTAAGTAATTGTTTGACATTATACGTCTAAATATTAGATATATAACATGGAATAAGATGACAGGTAAACAAATTTCTCGAAATACGGATTTTTACTGCTTTTCTTTTTTACTGCTTTTCTTTTTTACTGCTTTTCTTCCACTTTGAACCTTATGATAAATTCAGTTCCAGAATTCCTTTTTAATTCAAGTTCACCCTCTAACTGGTCTACAAGGGCGATTACCAGCTGTATGCCGAGTCGGTCGGGATTTTTCAAATCAAAACTTTCAGGTACACCTATCCCATCATCTGAAACTGCTAAAACGAAACTGGTAGGCTTACATTCTTCTTTTTTGCTTCCGGCTCTATTTTTTATACATTCCCCGGTTTTTTCTCTATAGAGCTTGATTCGGATTTCTCCTCTGTCTCTATCTACAAATGCATGTTTGAGGGAATTGGAAATAAGTTCATTAATAATTATCCCTAACGGGACTGCAATATCCATATCAAAGAACACATTCTCTTCAAGGTCCAGGCTTAAGCTGATATCGGCGTTTCCAAGGCTGTATGTCTTGAAAAGGTTCTCCGCGAGTTTCTCAAGGTATGGCGAAAATTTCAGTTTATCGATTTCTCTGCCTTCATGCAGTTCCTCATGGATAAGAGCCATAGATAGAACCCTATTCTGGCTTTCCCTGAAGGCTTCCATAATTTCCGAATCCTTAACACATTTTCTATTGTTGAACTTTTCAGCCTGAAGGTCAAGAAGGGATGAAATTACCTGCAGGTTATTCTTGATCCTGTGATGAATTTCCTTTTTACGGGCAATCTCAAGGTTTACCAGAGCTTTTTCAGCTTTTTTACGTTCAGTAATATCCTGAACTATTCCCTTTATTTGAATAGGGATATTTTCCTCATTATACATAACTTCTGATTGTATGTGGACTGTGCGTTCTTCCCCATTAGCTAAAATAATCCTGTGATCAATGCTGTAAGGTTTTCCATTTACAGCTTTCATAGTGGCATTATCAAAGTAGTCTCGATCATCGGGATGTATGTAACTTAAATATTCATTGTAAGATGGTGCTAATTCTCGAGGGTCGCGTCCGAAAATACTATACATTTCCTCAGACCAGTATGTTTTATCAGTTGCAATATCCCAATACCAATTTCCAATATGAGCCATTTTTTGAGCTTCAGCAAGACCTTTTTCACTTTCCTTCAACGAGTTATAAGCATTCTCAAGTTGCGTTGTCCGTTCTTCAACTAATTTTTCTAAATTTTCATATGCTTCTTTCAACTTAGCTTCTACTTCTTTTTCATCTGTAATATCACGGGAAATAGCAAGAACAGAAGACACTTCGCCGCCAATAAATTCCGGTACTATTCTTGTATTAAAATAGTATTCTTTTCCTTGAGGCGATTTATAATGGAATTCCATTGTTTCGGGTTTGCCTGTGGTAAAAACATTTTCATAATGCCCTTCCCAGAATTTCACATTTTCAGGGTCCATCCCAAGTTCACTATTCGTTTTCCCAACGATTTCTTCCGGAGAGTGACCATAAGGTTCCGCAGCTGCAGGATTAACATACATATGGCGATTTTGTCTGTCAAGGCGGGAAATCACGTCAGGAGAATTCTCAGCCAATGTACGGAATTTATTCTCACTTCTTATCAGTGCTTCTTCAGCCTGCTTTTGCCTGGTAATGTCGCGGATGATACCTCCGCTGAAAAGGGGTATGTCATTCTGGTCCTTGATCACCGTGAAGTGATCGGCTAACCAGCGGTATTTTCCGTCTTTGCGCTTGAACCGGTACTCGAGGGTTCCATGGCCTGTCTCGAATGCCTGGACCAGTTCCGCAGTAACCTGGGGACGGTCGTCGGGATGAACGTGATCAAGAACTTCATTGATGCTCATGGCGCTCATCTTTTGGGCAGAGAAGCCGGTGATCTGCTCTACTACCGGGCTCATGTAATCATAGCAGCCGGTCTGAAGGTTTCGCCGGTAAGCCACATCGAGTGAGTTCTCAAGGACCGACCTGAAACGCTCCTCGCTCTCCCGCAGCGCGTCCACCAGGGAATCGCGTTCCGACAGCGATTGGGCCAGCTTGATATTGCTGTAGCTTAACTGTGAGAACATGTGGGCAAGCTTCATGAAGAAGGTCATGCCTGTGTCCACAGCCTCCCTGCTCAACCGCGGAACATTTTCAAGTACTGCTATGTATTCCTCCTCATTGAAGCCATATTTTTTAGCCTGGGCCCGGAAAAGCTCATAGTCCAGAGGCTCGTCCTCAAAAAAGAACTGCCCTGATAAAATATTGCCGACGTGCTGGCCGCCCACAATGAGGGGAGTCGCTATGTCCCACATGTTGTTCTTGCACCTGTACAGCTTAAACTCTCCCGGGGCAACACCAGCGGATAGTTTTGTGTCGCTTTCTATGCAGTGCTTGCAGGCTTCGGGGTGAACCCTGTGGAATCTGGTGCAGATCTCCTGCCATCCGACGCCCACCAGAATATTGCCCTTGAGATCCCCCAGGCTCATGGGAATGTGAGCAAGCTTATAGAAATCGTCCATTAGGGACTGGATCGCCTGGACATCAACAATATCAGCAAGCTCCAGGTTAGCCATCTCCCGAGCAGGTGAGAGTATGCTCTCCAACTTCAGCCTGACGCGCTGTTCACTCTGGCGCAATGCCTCCTCTGCCCGCTTGCGCTCGGTGATATCATGGGCGACATGAATGCATCCAGTGAGTTTTCCTTCGGAATCATGCAAAGGTGAGACGGTTACTATGAAATCGCCACCAAGGCTTTCTTCGCGAACTTCTTTGGTGTGCTCAAGTCCATCCTCAAGTAATTGCCGATGAGGGCAAAAAGAGGGGGGTTCGTCCATCCCATGGATAACACGATAGCAGGTCAACCCGACACACTTTTCCGGTGTCACCCCCAATCTTGCCGCCATGGCCTTGTTTGCACGAACAACCCTATATTCAGCATCAAGTATAGCTATCAGGTCCGGCACAATATCAAAGGTATATTTCCAGTCTTTTGCAGCCTGAGCAGCTTCCTCTTCTGCTTTTTTGCGCCTGGGACTTTCTATCCGCTCCCATTTTCCTTCCCTTTTGATCAAAGAGAACTGATGATTGATGACCACATCGATTATCTCGGTTGCGTGGCACCTGTCGAGAGGATAGGTGCATAGAGCCATCATATGAAAGTTGCCGATAATGTTGTCTATTTCTTTCTCGTATTCAACGAAACCATTCCAGCCTTCTTTTTCCAGCCCGAAAGTGTTCCCGCTCAACCTCAAGCCATCGTATCCACTGGCAAGGGCATGATCGAGTTTTTCAACCCAGCAATTTAAGACCCTCTCCGAATCGAATCCACCCTCGTCCGAGCTGGATTTGCCCTCTTTTACATACCAGTAATTGTAGGGAATAATTTCGAGTTGCCCCTTTTCAAGGTAAGCATCAATGTCAGGAACAGCCATTTCAAGAGCTTCTTTTGCGTTTTCTACTCCCAGAGGTTGCGATGTGACCCACATACAGAATTCGTTATTCTCCAGCCCTGCTCTGAAGTAGGGGACAAGCATGTCCATCAAATCTTCTTTTGTCTGGTAGAACTGGCAGAAGTGCGTTCCCCAGGGAATATCCCCAATAATATCAATCCCAGACTCCCTCAGCCTTTCATTCATTCCACATCTTCTCCGGGCATATCCCAATTCTATTCTTATCTTAAAACAGGTCTGCAATGAGTTATGGCTAGTGTCGCGTCAATCATCAAGGATTGAATGATTCTGAATAGTTGTAATTGATTTTATAAGACATTTTACTGCTGAAGCGACACTAGACTTTTAAGTGTTCACTATGTTCTTTATGTTTTTTCTTTTTAAGTAGATCTCGTTCAGTAAAAATGACTTTGGAAAATTTCCAGGAAAAACATAACTTTTATGCACTGAACATTTTTAAAAAAACTAAATTATATATTGTATGTTTAATGTATTCTTCTATATATAATTTATTTTATATTAAAATTTATTCAGAAACCCTCATTTAGGAACCCTCATTTAATCAGTTCAGGAATCATTGATTAATCCTGTTCAGGTTAAGATTTGCGGTAACTGTTCTTTTTTTCATGAGGGCCTGCTGTAAAGCTATCGCATTATCCGCCAGGGAAAGCAACTTTCAAACAAAAGAACAAGGTTAGATCATGTTTCTTTACTGCTAAACCGGATAGTAAATTCTGTCCCGGGATTCCTTCTAAGTTCTATACAGCCGTCTATCTGTTCAACAAGAATATTTACAAGTTGAAGCCCAAGAGAATCAGCGTTTTGAAATTCTATTTCTTCAGGGATGCCTTTTCCGTTATCCGATACTTTGAGTATGTAATGGGAACCATTTTTTTCCATATAGTGGGGATTCGGACAGGGAGTATCGTATATATGGGCAAAAGTCCCGGTTTTGTAAAGGGTTATGTGGATTTCGCCTTTCCCTCCAGCAGGAAAAGCGTGCTTCAGGGCATTTGAAACCAGCTCGTTTACAATAATCCCGAGAGGTATTGAAATATCCATATCAAGATAAACCTGCTCAAGGTCCAATCTCACGCTAATATTATCTTTTCTAAGATTATATGAGCCGAATAGGTCGGAAGTCAGCTTCCGCAGATAAGCTGCAAAATCAAGGGTTTCGGTCTCGTCTCCCTTGTATAACTCCTCATGAATCAGAGCCATTGAAGTAACCCTGCCCTGGCTTTCCCTGAAGGCTTCAAGCATTTTTGCATCACTGAACCTTTCAGCTTCAAGACTGAGAAGAGAAGAGATTACCTGCAGATTATTTTTAATCCGGTGGTGGATTTCTTTTATTCTGAATTTATCCATTTTCTCCATGGCCTCTTCAGCCATTTTGCGCTCAGTAATGTCACGGGAAATCGCGAGAACAGAAGTCACCTCACCATCAACAAACTCCGGTACTATTCGTGTATTAAAGTAGTACTCTTTTCCTTGAGGTGACATGTACTGGAATTCCATTGTTTCGGGTTTTCCGGTGGCAAAAATGTGTTCATAGTGCCTCTCCCAGAATTTTACCTTTTCAGGATCCATTCCAAGCTCACTATTGGTTTTGCCAATGATATTCTCTTGAGAAATATTATGCACTTCTGAATATGCAGGATTGGCATATAAGTGGCGAGTTCGCCGGTCCATGCGGGCGATCAAGTCCGGAGAATTTTCAGCCAGTGTACGGAATTTATTCTCACTTCTGATCAGTGCTTCTTCAGCCCTCTTGCGCTCTGTAATATCTCTGGAAACAGTCGAAATCGCCACAAGTATTCCAGATGCGTTAAAAACCGGAGATAGAGTTATTGAAATATTTATTATCGTACCGTCTTTTTTTAACCTTAAAGTTTCGTAGTGGCGGATACGTTCTCCCTGTTTTATCTTTTCATCTAACTGTTTTATTTCCCCTTTCAGAGTTTCCGGTTCAAACATTGAGATGTTTTTTCCCAGGACTTCTTCGGTTAAGTAACCATAAATCTGCTCTGCTCCCTTATTCCAGCTTGTAATACTACCATCAAGAGATCTGGTTACAATGGCATCATCTGATGATTCCAAAGCATTAGCCAGGGTCTGAAGTTTTTCTTCGGCTTTTTTGTTTTCGGTAATGTCCCTTACGGTAATAACTACATGGCCATCGGAAAAAGGCAGAGATATTGCACTCACATCCGCCCAGATGATGCTGCCGTTTTCCTTGACCATTCCCACCTCTGAACTATGAATCGACCCTTTCTCTTTCAAAGCCCTTACGCTGGGAAGATCCTCATACGGCATCTCTGCACCGTTTAACTGGAGGTACTTACGGACCCTATGATTCCCTTTGAGCAAATCCGATCTGGATAGGCCCATGATTTTCTCCAGAGCAAGGGTTACATCCAGGATATTTCTTTGCTTATCGATAATAGAAACTCCAATAGGCAGCAGCTTAAAAAGAGCTTTCAATCTGCCCTCGCTCTCTTTTAGCATCTCCTCTGCCTTCTTGCGCTCTGTAATATCCTGAATTGTTCCCTTCATTCGAACAGGAATTTTTTCCTCCTCAAAAATAACTTCTCCTTGTGCATGTACTATGCGTTCTTCCCCATCAGCTGAGATAATCCTATGATCAATACTATATGGTTTTCCATCCCAAGTTTCCATGGCAGCATTTATAATGCGGTTTCGATCGTCTGGATGTATGTAACTTAAAAATGAATCGCAAGTTATCCCATACTCTTGAGGAATGAGCCCATAAATACGATAAATCTCATCAGACCAGTAAAATTGATTGGTTACAATATTCCAGTCCCAGTTTCCAAGGTGAGCCATTCTTTGAGCTTCAGCAAGACCTTTCTCACTTTCTTTCAAAGAATTGTAAGCCTTCTCAAGCTGGATTGTTCGCTCTTCAACTAACTTTTCTAAATTATTGAGCGTTTCTTTTAACTTAGCTTCTGCTTCTTTTTTCTCCGTAATGTCGCGGGAAATTGCGAGAACAGAAGTCACCTCACCATCAATAAACTCCGGTATTATTCGGGTATTGAAGTAGTATTCTTTTCCTTGAGGTGCTGTATAATGGAATTCTATTGTTTCGGGTTTACCTGTGGCAAAAACGTTTTCATGGTGCCTTTCCCAGAATTTCGCCTTTTCAGAGTCCATCCCCAGTTCCCCATGAGTTTTGCCAATGATTTCCTCCGGAGGCTTGCAATAAGGTTCCGCAGCAGCGGGATTAGCATATATGTGCCGATTTTGCCTGTCAAAGCGGACAATTATATCAGGAGAATTTTCCGCCAATGTACGGAATTTATTCTCACTTCTAATCAATGCTTCTTCGGTTTGTTTGCGTTCATTGATATCACGGGCGACATGAACACTTCCAATGAGTTTCCCTTCTGAATCATGCAATGGTGAGACGCTTACTAAAAAATAACCACCAAGGCAATCCTCGAAAACCTCTTCCGTGTGTTCAAGCCCGTCCTTAAGCAACCGCCGGTGAGGGCAAAAAGAGGGCGGCTCATTCGTCTCATGGACAATACGATAGCAAGTCAACCCGACACACTCTTCCTTTGTCACCCCCAATCTTGCCGCCATGGCTTTGTTTGCATGAAAAACCTGATATTTAGTGTCAAGTATGGCTATCAGGTCCGGCACAGCATCAAAGGTATATTCCCAGTCTTTTGCAGCCTGAGCAGCTTCTTTTCCTGCCCTCTTGCGGCTGGAACTTTCCAGCTGCTCCCATTTTCCTTCTCTTTTGATCAAAGCGAACTGATGGTTGCTGACCACGTCGATTATCTCTGTTACATTGCACCTGTCGAGAGAATAAGTGCATAGAGCTATCATATTAAAGTTGCCGATTACGTTGTCTATTTCTTCTTCATATTCAATGAAATCATTCCAGCCTTCTTTTTCCAGCCAGAACGTGTTCCCGCTCACCCTCACCCCTTCATATCCACTGGCAAGGGCATGATTGAGTTTTTCAACCCAGTAATTTAAGACCCTCTCCGAATCGAATCCACCCTCATCCGAGCCGGATTTGCCCTCTTTTACATACCAGTAATTGTAGGGAATAATTTCGATTTGCCCCTTTTCAAGGTAAGCATCAATGTCAGGAACAGCCATTCCAAGAGCTTCTTTTGCGTTTTCTACTCCCAGAGGTTGCGATGTGACCCACATACAGAATTCATTATTTTTGAGCCCTGCTTTGAAGTAGGGGACAAGTATGTCTATCAAATCTTCCTTTGTCTGGTAGAACTGGCAGAAGTGCGTTCCCCAGGGAATATCCCTGATATTATCAATAACAGACGTTCTGAGGCTTTTTCCCATTCCACACCTCTCCATCTATAAAATCAATTTTAAAAATTCGCATTTATAGGGCTGTGAGCAGTTTATCGTATCTGATATCTGGAATGTTTGAAATTTTTTAGATCAACCAGGGAATGTCTCACACCTCTTTTTCAAGAGAACAGCGACCTTCCTGGTAAAAGATCCTTTAACTTCAGATTATGTCCCGTTCCTGTTTGTACATTCTATGAGATCAGTGTATATTAATGATATTTTTTTGATCGAGGTATCAATGATATTTTTTTGATCGAGGTATCAATGATATTTTTTCGATCGAGGTATCAATGATATTTTTCGATCGAGGAAAAGCTGGTCAATCACTCACTCTACTTTTCAAACTAAGGACCTGGAAGCAAAATAATACCAGGCTCTTAGGAGGATGCCGCGTCCCCTATTGCCGTGATTTCACGTAAATTCCGCTTCAATAAAAGTGAATTTTAAGATTTTCTGAAAAATAGAAACTCTGTTCACTATTTAAACATTTTGAAATTAAATCATATTTCAACTATGTCTTTAACGAGAATTGCTGGCTTATCAATTGTCTACTATATCCAGAGACATTGATTCTCTTTCATCCGAAATCATTAAAAACGGGGCGAAGTACATATTATTACATATAAAAAAAGAAATTAAGTGCAGAGGATTGGGACCTTATCCACTGCACTTATAAATATTCAGCTAAATATTCAGCTTATTGAATTATTCCCTGCTGCTTCTTTTATAAATTATGTCCCGCACTCCCAGCCGTTCATGTAGCATTCCTGTTTGGAAGTGAGTTTGTCGGTGCTTATGCCCATTGACTCAAGCTTCAGTGTTGCCACATAGGTATCAAGTTCCTTTGGGACTCCGTGGACTCCGTTCAACAGATTGTTTTCGGCAATGTAGCGCACACAGAGAGCCTGGTTTGCAAAACTCATATCCATGACCTCGGCAGGGTGCCCGTCACCGGCAGCGAGGTTTACAAGCCTGCCTTCGGCTATGACATTTATGCGCCTGTTCCCGATGTCATATTCTTTGATATTGTGCCTGACGGTCCTGACTGTTTTTGCAAGGGAGGCAAGGGCTTCCATATCGATTTCCACATTGAAATGTCCTGAGTTTGCAAGGATTGCCCCGTCCTGCATGACCTTGAAGTGTTCGGCTGTAAGGATATCGCGGTTTCCTGTGGCCGTTACAAAGATCTCTCCTATTTTTGCAGCGTCTGCCATTCTCATGACCCTGTGTCCGTCCATCCTGGCTTCAAGGGCTCGTATAGGGTCTATTTCAGTGACAATTACATTCGCTCCCAGTCCTGTAGCCCGCATTGCAACCCCGCGCCCGCACCAGCCGTAGCCTGCGACAACAACGTTTTTGCCTGCTACAAGGAGGTTTGTGGTCCGGTTAATCCCGTCCCAGGCTGACTGGCCTGTCCCGTAGCGGTTGTCAAAGAGATATTTGGTCATGGCATCGTTTACCGCTATTACCGGCATCTTAAGTGCGCCATCCTTTTCCATGGCATGAAGCCTGTGGACCCCTGTAGTGGTTTCCTCGCAGCCTCCGAGGATATTCGGGAGCATACCTGTCCTTTCTTTGTGGAGTTTGAATATCAGGTCTGCCCCGTCATCGATTGTGATGTCAGGTTCAAAGTCAAGGACTTTATCTATAGCTTCATAGTACTCGCTGGTATTGCACCCGTATTTTGCAAAACAGCTTATATTTTTCCGGGTATCGAGAGCCATTGACACATCGTCCTGGGTGCTCAGGGGGTTGCAGCCTGAAATTGCAACCTGTGCGCCGCCTGCAGCCAGGGTCTCGACAAGGACTGCGGTTTTTGCTTCTACGTGAAGGGCCATTCCTACTTTAAGCCCTTTCAGGGGTTTTTCCTCCTCAAACTTCTCCCTGATGATTGCAAGCACAGGCATGTGGCTTCTTGCCCATTCCATTTTCATGTTTCCGGATTCTACGAGTTCTTTTTCGGTCATAATAATCCCGTCATTATCAGATAGGCGGTTGAATTCGATGGTTAAATTCGATTATAGTAGATAGGCTTATTTTTCGAATTCGCACAAATTTTTACTTCGGATACAGATTAAATAAAATAAATCTGTGGTGTATTCGGGTTTCTAGTATTTATTTTTCCCGTATATTGTTCCAGTATACTTTAAAGCATTACACCAGAACATGGACTATACCGGGGTATGGACTTTTCAGGCGTTTACCCTTGCTACAAGCTCTTCTGCGGCTTTCCGGGCATCTTCTGTCACTTTCTCCTCATCCAGCACAAGTACCCTGTAATTGTCCATAAGGACTTTTCCGTCCACAATTGTTGTCCTGACATCACTTCCTCTTGCAGAGTATACCAGATGGGAAGGAACATCAAAACAGGGAGTAAGATGCGGTTTTTTCATGTCCACAATGATCAGGTCTGCCTTCTTTCCCACCTTCAACATTCCGGTTTCCGTGCCAAGGGCTTTTGCCCCGTTAACGGTTGCCATCTCAAGTACCTGGCGAGCCGGAAGAGCAGTAGGGTTGCATGTGTTCACTTTATGCAGAAGGGCAGCAGTCTTCATTTCTTCAAACAGGTCAAGGTTGTTGTTTGACGCACAGCCGTCAGTGCCAAGTGTTACATTCACTCCTTTTTCCAGCATCTTATATACCGGAGCAATTCCGGATGCCAGTTTCATATTGCTTATGGGATTGTGGGATACATTTACTCCCCTTTTCCTTAAAATCTCTATGTCCCCGTCCGATAGCCATACACAGTGGGCAGCAAGCACATCAGGGCCGAAAACCCCCAGGTCTTCGAGCAGGTGCACCGAGCACTTCCCGTACCTTTCTTTCATTGCATTCAGTTCGGCTTCGGTTTCCAGGACATGGATATGGATGCCTGCTCCGTCCCTGCTGGCCTCTTCTTTTACCTTTGCAAGAAACTCATCCGAGCATGTATTCGGGGCATGAGGTCCGTACATGGTCTTTATCCTGCCGTCGGCTGCTCCCTGCCAGGCCTGGACAAAGCGTTTTCCTTCCTTAAGGTCAGCCTCTCCTTTTTCTTTGTTCCAGAGCTCTATCAGGCCGTGGGAGAGGGAGGCTCGAAGTCCCGATGCTTCAACAGCCTTTGCAGTTTCATCCATAAAAAAATACATATCTGCAAAAGATGTTGTTCCGGATTTGATCATTTCCAGGCATGCGAGCAGGCTGCCTTTGTAAACATCTTCTGCCTTCAGCTGGGCTTCGGCAGGCCAGATATGTTTCTCAAGCCACTCTGCAAGCTGAAGGTCGTCGGCATAACCCCTGAAAAGGGTCATTGCTGCATGGGTGTGCGTGTTTACAAGCCCTGGCATTACTACCGAACCTTTTGCATCGATCACGGTGTCGGCACTTTCTTTTGTTTTTTCCCCGATTTCCGTGATCTTTCCGTCTTCAATAACAACAGTCCCGTTTTTAAGGTCTCCCGCATCAGGATCCATCGTTAAAACGTAAGCATTCTTTATTATTATGTCAGCCATGTGATCATATCCGTCAGGTTTTGTAGTAGTGTATTGAAATGTAGTAGTGTATTGAAGTGTAGTAGTATATTGAAATGTAGTAATGTATTGAAGTGTAGTAGGTATTGAACTGCAACTTTATTTAAAGGCAACTTTATTTAAAGGCAACTTGTTTGGTAATTGCCTGATGTTAAAGAAGTTTTCCTAAAAAAGTTGTCCTGAGAATTGTCCTTTAATCCTGAGATTTATCCTGTAATCTTAATAAAGTGCATATCTTTATAAAAATGTTTCAGTCTGGTGAAGTATGAAAGTTTGTATGAAGTTTTCAGGATTTCAGACGATAACCCGGCTTTTGGAGTGTTGAGATTTTTCTGCCCAAAATCCGTAAAATTAGATCTCTTATCTGCTCTCACTCGCTGGCTCCGGTTTCCAGGTTCAGAGCTTCAAGGTAGAGGTGCATTATCTTCAGCCTTTCTGCTGCAATCCTCTTTGCTGCATCGGTATTCAGCTTTTCGGGGATTGTGAAAGGCTTGTAGTGCATGTATTCGTTAAAGCCTTCAACAGGGTCCTGAACATAGACAGTCTTTTTTGAGCTTCCTTTATCAATTCCTGTTAAGTGCTTCAGCATCCTGAGAGCTCCCATTGAAAGGATAGACCTGAAAATCCCAATCGCTCCCAGGGCATCAAGCCTGTCGGCATCCTGAAGGATCCTGGCTTCTATTGTTTCCGGGCTTTTCCCTCCGCTAAACCTGTGATTCAGGATGCAGTATACCACAGCTTCAACAGTTTTTTTTTTCAACGCCTGCTCTCCCCAGAAATTCGGAGGCTATCTCCGCACTGTAGAGGGCATGGTCTCCCCCATCCTCATGTTCTTTGATAACCCCAACGTCATGCAGAAGAGCTGCGAGCTGGAGAGTTAGAAGGTCTCCTCCTTCTTCTTTCCGGATTTCCCTGCAGAGGGCTTCTACGCGAGTTATATGGGACATATCGTGGGAACTGGGCTCCCCTTCGTGAAAGGTAGCCGCAAATTCCCTCGTTTTTTCTATCAGGTCCATGTAAGTATCCTGTTTTCAGTATTCTACTTCTGCAATCAGGGTCTTGAGGTGTTCCTGAATTTCGGAAATCGCCTCTGAGAGGGCTTTTTTGTTCTCGTAAGTGGTTATCAGCTTCACAAGTTCTTCTTTCTTCTCCTTTTTCATTTCTTGTGCAAGCTTTGCCATATTTTCGAGAGCCCTTGTGAGGTTGTCTACAATTGATATTGTGGCGGTTCTGGAGGTCCGTGAAAGAGGGTTCAGGTCAATTGTTATGACAGTCTTTCCCATCTCTACAAGTTTTTCACAGCGGTCTCCATCCTCCAGAGGAACGAGCACGACATCTGCCGTATAGATCCCCTTGCTGTCCACAAGCCTTCTAGCGTGGGAGAGATCAAGGCTTGCGTCCGGATTCTTTCCAAGCACCTCAGAAGCTCCGTTTGCCTTCAGGTGTTCTATTATGAGGTGCACCCGGGTGTCGGTCCTGTGGAAGAGGTTTACTTCAATCTTAGCTCCGGTAATGTCTGCCAGGGCAACGACTTTTTCAGGAGCCAGGACTGCGACGTTCCCATTTACGGAAATAACCGGGTTTTCTGCCAGAAGGAGTGCAGCAACTGCCGCTCTTTCTGCATAGAGGGCAGATTCGGTGCTGCGCTCGCCTATAAGGTAGTCAAAGCTTTCGCCTCTTCCCTGGGCAATAAGCCCCTGAATACTTGTAATTCCCATCTTTACCCCGGCTGCAACCTTTTCACGGGCGAGCAGGGATTCGTACCTCGGGTGGTCTTGGGGTATATCGGTCATATATGTCGCTTACCTTTTTACTTGTCAGCTTTATAATTTAATTGAGTCACTTCGTTCTATTATAGTTTCCTTATATAGCATAGTTTCTTTATATGCAAATTTTCTGCAAATTAATCTTTTCTTGTCTGATGTTCAAAAAAGTAAATAGATTTTTGCCTTGAGGCTCACTCATACATCAATCTTGGTACACAGGTCCCGATGCCGTATTCCAGAACCTGCCCGAATTCCTGAAGGGCTTCGTAGAGCATAAATTCCTGGCTGTAGGGGGCGATTGCAAAAACCGTATCTCCAAGCATTGCCTGAGAAGCCATTCCTCCGCTCGCATGTGCAACCTCAATTACATCCTTTGCCGTACTGCTCATGAGGCCTGTATTGCTGGCAAAGTCTTTTGCCTGATGCATAAAGTTTTCGAGAGTGGGTTTTTTAAGCAGTTCGGACATTGCGGCTTTTCCTGCAGCATTAATCCTTCCTGCTGCAATCTCGTCTGTCAGGACAGAGTCTGTAGAAATCTCCCCGAGCGCGATGCAGAAAACTCTTGCTTCAGGAGCCGGAATTCTGTCTATGCTTCCGAATTCGGGCCCTCCGGGCTGCAGCCTGATTACCACTCCGCCATTGGACTGGGCAGCAATGTCCCCAAGTCCGCTGCGGTTAACGACTTCAGCTACATGAGCGTATTCAGTCAGGCTTTTTACGGTCTTATTTAAGGAAAGCGCCCTGTTCAGAGCATAAGCTGTCCCGAGCGCTCCTGCCCCCGAGGCTCCAAACCCGCACCCAATCGGGATTTCCGCCCAGCTCTTTACTTTTAAAGGCACATCGGTTAACATCTCTATCACTGTACGGGTGGTTCTGCCTTCAACTTTCTTTCCATTGAGGAAGATCTCGGTCTTTTCCACGGATTTTCCAACCATTACCTCGGTTGTAACTCCTCCATTCAGAACAATTCCGCAGCCAGTAGATCCCTTCTGGTGGGGGTCTTTATGCTCATGAATCTGAAAAAAACCTGTTATATGCCCTGGAGCATATGCTTTTGCTAAAAAGTCAGCCCCTTCACTCTCGTATGTATACATAGAAAACGCCTTTTTTATTGTTTAAGCTATTTTTCAAAGTTCATTTCTGTTTTGTAGAATCTTGTGCAGGATGATTTGTAGAGTCAGCCGATAAAGCAGATCAGGTACTGTACCAGCTCCGTTAGTTGGTTTTAATTTCCAGAAATCGATCAGGTTCTCAGAGGACCTGTCGTGAGTTTAAAATTCCGGTTACCTCCTCAAGGATACAGGCTGCAAGTTTGCGCTTGTTTCCGCTAACATGCCTGGGCTCTCCTTTCCCAAGCAGGTAAAGTTCATTTTCTTCAGTACCCATTCCACCTTTTCCTACATCGTTTGCTGCAATCATATCGAGTTTTGTCCCTTCAAGGGTTACAGCTGCTCTTTTAAGGAGCTCTTCTTTCCCGACTCCTGTTTCGGCTTTAAAGCCTATGATCACGAGTTCAGGGTGTTTTTCCCTGCATTCCTTTATCAGTTTTCGAGTGGGTTTCAGTTTGAGCACAAAATCTCCTCCTGATTTGATCTTCTCCGGAGAAGGTTCGGCTGTATAATCTGCAATTGCTGCAGAACTTATCAGGACATCATATCCATTTTCCAGTTCCGAGAGCACGGCTTCGGTCATTTCCGCGGCGCTTTCGGCAAAGACTTCCCTGATCCCTGCAAGCCCGAGCCTGTCCCTGTGCACAAGGGTTACATCAGCTCCGCTGCGGTAAGCTTCAAGGGCAAGTTCCCTGCCCGTCTTTCCGGAGGCCCGATTCGTGAGGATGCGGATAGGGTCAAGGCTTTCAGCAGTGGAACCGCCTGTTATAAGCACTTTCCGGTTTTCAAGGCCCCGGTTCCCAAGCGCCCTTTCCACCTCGAGCACTATTTCTTCGTTTGAGGCTATTTTTGCAACGCCTTCTTCGAACTTAGGGCCCACCATGGAGATCCCCCAGCTTTTCAATTTCACTACATTTTCAATCACAGCCGGGTGCCTGTACATGGACTCATGCATTGCAGGGACAACCATAACAGGAATGCCAGAGCCAAGAGCGGTTGTTGCAAAAGAGGTAACTGTGGTATCGTCTATTCCGTACGCGATTTTCCCTATGGTATTTGCTGTTGCCGGCGCTATCAGGAGGAGGTCTGCCCTGCCCTTAAACCCGCAAAATTCCACATGCTCCACCCTGCCTCCGAGTTCCGTAATTACAGGGTTTCCGGTAGCGTAGTGCAGGGCGTCAGGGTGCAGGATATGCTTTGCAGCCTCGGTCATGACTGCATGGACTTCTGCTCCGTTCCGGATAAGTTCCCTTGCAAGTTCAACTACCCTGACCGCTCCTATACTCCCTGTAACACCAAGGGCAATAGTTTTCCCGGCAAGGGAAGAACTCTTCTGTCCCTGGATCCAGAGGGTAGGGTGGATTTTCTCAGCCTTGGGCCGGGCAGGATTTTTCCTGTCCATCCAATCCTTTAACTTTACTCCATCCGGTTCATTTTGACCTGAATTCTCAGGTTCCAGTCCGGAAACGTGTGGATTTTTCTGGTCAGGATTCATTTGATCCTCCTGCGTTTGAGACTTTTTCAATGGTTTTTTCATTCAGGCACCGAAGTAATCTATAAGAATTAAGTATGGAAATTATCTCCCTTATTTGGAAAAAATCCTGAAAATCAAAGTGACATTAAATATGATATTCTTAAAACTTTCGAAATATAAGGGACGGTTAAATCAGATAGAGGCTCCATTTTATTAGTAAGTATTACAGGAAATATAGCTTCTATTATCAGATATAGCTGATAGTTTAATAGTTGTCCTGTGCCGTAAATCCCGTATTAATTATATGAAATATAACTTCTATTATCAGGCATAGCTGGTAGTTTAATAGTTGTCCTGGGTAATAAATGCCGTATTAATTATATAATATCTTCAATACCGTCCCCGCTGGTCTGTAACTGGCTTATAGCACCGGTACTGTGATTCGCATAATTAATAAGGTATTACTAATATTATACAGTCCAGTTACTTTTGGGAGTTTCCTGGATGGGATTAGATATTATGAGAAAGGGCAGGAAGGCAGATGACCGATAAAAAAGCTGCAAAAAGAGAAGTTACCGCAGATGGAAAAAAAGGGTTAGGCACCATTCTAGGAAAAATCTCCGGAAAAGACCGTCTGGAGCTTGAGGTTGACAGGCTTAACTCCAGGATAGTTGAACTCGAACTTGGCCTTCAGAGTGCGAAAAACCAGCTCGAAAAGAAAGAAGCCCTTGCAAGGCAGGCAGTTGCTGACAGGCAGGAAGCTGAATCTCGTTTAAACCAGGAGCTTGTCCGGACCTATACCCTTTCCCACGAACTTGAAACAATCAGGGATGAGTCCCAGGGCAAGCTGGAGTTTCGCGGAGTTGAAACCCTGAGCCAGTCGGCTGTTAAGGCTTACCTTTCCAAACTCAAGTCCCTTCACTCTCCTGCAAATGACCTTTTAACCGTTTATCTGCCCCCTGGAACTCGCCTTTCAGCTGTACTTCACGAAAAAACCCTTGGCCTGGTCGAAGAGGAAACCCGTTCCCTCCTTGATAGGCTTGATCCTGAGACGGGCATGGTCTTTTTCTACGACCTGCACCGCATGATTTCCGAAGCCATAGTCCCTCCTGTCCCTGTCCCCTCTTCTGCCTGGCAACTTAAGGACAGTTTTGAGATCGCTCCCCTTGAGGAAAGCCTGAACACCGATTACCGCATGCTCGTTCTTGTCCTGCATGCAGGCGAGTCTTTCATAGGCTTTGCCCCTGATGCCAGGGTCTTCGATACGGAAGAATATATCAAGAGCAGCGTCAAGGAAAAGCACAGCAAGGGAGGCTTTTCCCAGCGTCGTTTCGAACGCCTCAGGGAAGAGGATATTACCCACCATATGGACAAAGTCTTTGAAACCCTTAGAAAAGTCCTTGAAGAAAATCCCGGAATAGACTGCGTTATCATGAGCGGAGATGCCCAGCTGATAAAGGATGCCCAGAAGCGCCTCCCTCTGAACCTTGAGATTATCGAAAAGCCTGCTGATATTAAGATGGAAAAGATAAGCGGGGAAGAAATCCTTAGATCAGTTTTGAGCTGCAGAAGATATCTATTGTGAAGCATCAGAAATCTCAAGAGTAGCCATTAAGTACCTTAAGAAATTCCTCCACAATATAAGAAGAGTTCTATTTAATGTATGAAAAGTTCTAATAATAAGGAGGCAAGCGTTCACAAGGGCCTCTTCGCAAAATTTGTAGCTAAAAAGGCGCATATACCAGTTGCTTCAGAGAAAAATATGCAATACATATATAGAAAACACAAAGAAGTAATATCACTTTATTTTCTTTTTTGAGCTTATTACCGAATATTCGATTAGAGAATATATCCATTTAAATTTGGTATTTGCTTATTTACATATAATCTAACCTCACTTTAAAATTTCATACTTTCTTTTTTATGTCTCTCTTTGTATCTGAGTTGGGGCATGTACTCAAATAAAAATACTTTTGGCCAAATCATCAAACAATCAAAGATTCTTACATAATTAATTACCCGAAAAAAAAGTATGAAAAATGGATAGTTTGATGATCTGGCGAAATAGTTTGTGGTTTATATAGAATGTATTTGTAATAATTTTTGGAGTTTGGAAGTCGTTTCCCGATACCACCCGAACTCCATAAAACATGCCCTAAGAATTACAATAGGAATACTTCTTTTGACAATGCTGGTTGGTATGGCACTGATACCAGCCGCAAGTGCACAGGAAGAATTAACAGCAAGTGAAAAGCCTTCTGAATGGGAACAAGGTCTAATTGATGCATTGAATTCTAATACAAAAAGCTTGCCAACAGACGATGTAGTTTTGAATTATTGCGAAGCAAACAAAGACAAAGTTTCAATACTGAAGAACAATACTGCTTCAGATAAAAGTAATTTAAGAACATATTAACTAAAAGATGGATCAGATATTACTTTCACCAATGAAAATTTCTTTTTTGTTACTAGCATGAAGGAAGAACCAAATAATAAATTGATAACTCAAAGTACTATAACAAGAACTGCTGGTCTTGATTATACTGATACGATAACAGCATCACAGAGTTTCTATAACATTATGGGAGGGAGACTGTTTACCATCTATTCAAAAGGATATTATGGGTATAGTATATCCCCTGCTATTGCGGAAGCTCATTATATAGATGCATGGTACACATTAGGTACTCCAACTATTTTTCAGGTGAGTAACTGGCAAGAAGGAGCGAGTGATAATACTGTCACTCATAAATCTGAAATTTATGGCAGTGGACATTTCCATAGGGGATTTGAAGTCTCTGGTGCCGGTTTAGTTATTTACGATAAATATATCAAAGTTTACTCAACATGTGATCAATTTGGAAATGTCCATCGTACCTATGAAATGACATAATGAAATAACTTAAAAATGCACTATAAAATGTAGCACTATAGGATGTAAAATGTCGAGTTGTGAAATAAGTATTGAGAATTTTAAGCACGAAGTCCTCAATACTTATTTCCAAATAGTGAGGGACAACTTTTATCCAAAAATCTGTCGAGTTTCAGACTATGATAAATGGTTCTGGAACTTTTATTATAGAGGACAACTAAAATTTAGGCTGAAACTAAAATGGAAGAAATTGTAAACTAAGAAATTAATGGCTCTTCGCTGTTTTGTATGGGTTGAAAATAATTGCCTAGTTAAAAAGTAGCAAGGCCAAAAAGAGAAACATCAAGCTTGAATGTGATTTTTAACAGCAAATGTTTTTAAATTTTAGATATGTTACTTTAACATTCAGGAGATGAAAGAATGTTACCCACTCGAAACAGCGAAGAGCCAAATTAATTAAGTCAACCAATAATATCAGTATGGATGGAATTTATAATGAAAAAATCAAGTTATGGAATATTATTTATTGCTTGCTTCGCCCTTTTATTAGTTTTTAATTCGTTCTTCGTGATTGTACCTGCTGATGCTTGTAGACATTCAACCACAAAATGATATTTGGATAAAGTCCTCATGTGAACCTTTTTGTGAAGAAATGGAACTGGACGAGGGAAGAAAGCAAAACTGGCTGGATCGCTATGAAATCATAAAATATTCAGCACATGCTCAGGTCATGCATCTGGTCGGGAAATTATAGAAATGATAAATGAAATAAAACCTGAATATGTTATTCCAGCTCACACAGAAAAGCCTGACCTATTTAAGCAAGCTGAAGCGAAAATAATTATTTACTAAATCTTTTCGATTTTAAGTAACTTTTGTTCTTCTCTCATTCTAATTTTAATTATGCTATTTAGCTCGACCATAAAGATAACTATTTGCCCTGGGTTAAGACAATTTTCCACATTTTTCAAGTCAGCCTAGATTCTACAGTAATCATAAATTTCATGTGTTTTTTTGACTCTGTTTTCGAATTCATTATACTTGCGTATACTCGCACATGCTCGCATTTAGCTTGCGTATACTTACATTTTTCCTGCAAAGCTGCGGTCTACGCAAAAATTCCATCTGCTGTAATTGCATCACAGGAAACCTTTCCTCATTGAAAAATAATTCATTAGACATCTTTTTATAATATAGGAGTATATTAATCTGATTTTTAGGGAGGTATTCGACAGGGTTTTTGAATTCAGAATGATAAAAATGAAAATGCTAAATTATGAAAGAAAAATGCGTTTACGTAATTTTACCCCAGAATCTGTGGAGCTTGGGATACTCCTTGCAATAGTGGGAGGATTCCTTGATGCTTATACATTCGTAGGGAGAGGCGGTGTTTTCGCCAATGCCCAGACCGGAAACGTCGTGCTTATGGGCATAGAAGCTGCAACAGGAGAATGGGGGCAGGCAGTGCTCCACGCAGTTCCTATTCTGGCATTCGTTTTCGGAGTAATAATTGCCGAGATAATTAAAAAGCCTTCAATGCGCCTGTTCGTACAGGATGCCGAAAGGGCAGTTTTAATTCTTGAAATTGCAGTTCTTTTCATCATAGGTTTTATACCCTATACAAGCCCGAACATCATTGTGACTGTTGCAATTTCATTTGTCTCAGCGGTCCAGGTATCTTCGTTCCGCAAACTTGCCGGTTCCGCGTATAACACAACTATGATTACCGGAAATTTACGGTCAGCTACGCAGGATGTTTGTACTGCTGTCACAAAAAAAGACAGTGAATCGGCTTTGCAAGCAGTCCGGTTCTCTACGATTAATCTTTCGTTTCTGGCAGGAGCCATTTTGGGAGGGTTGCTTACATCAGTTATTGGAGCTAAAGCGGTATGGGTAGCAGTTGTCGTCTTAATTTTCTCTGTAATTTTGTTCAGTAAAGACGAAAGTAAAAATAAGAACCTGATGTTGGGATATAAAGATTCAGGGATTATTGACAAGAGATTTAGTGAATAATTGACAAAACGACTTTTGCGCAAGCTATATGAGCTTTCAGTGCGGGAAGGTAAGCAATGGCAAGAGATAGAAGAGATTATTATTATCATCAGGCAAAAGAGGATGGGTATCGGTCCAGGGCTTCCTACAAGCTCAAACAGATTAATGAGAAACATAAAATTATCAATCGGGGAGACTCAGTTGTTGATTTAGGTGCAGCTCCGGGCGGGTGGCTTCAGGTTGCAAAAGAGCTTTCCGGAGGGAAGGTTCTGGGTGTGGATCTGCAGAGGATCACTCCGATTGAAGGAGTCGAGACCATCATGGGCGACATAAACGCAGACTCGACAATAAAAAAAATTATCAAGATCGTCGGGGAAAAAGGTGCGGATGTGGTGCTCTGTGATGCAGCCCCCAACCTGTCAGGAAACTGGTCTTATGACCATGCGCGGTCAATTGAGCTTTCAACCTCGGCACTTGAGTGTGCAAAGAAGATCCTCAAACCAAAAGGAAACTTTGTGGTAAAGGTCTTTCAGGGAGACATGTTCAAAGATTATATGGACAAAGTCAGGGATAATTTTGTCCACGTCAAGGCTTATTCCCCGCAAGCGTCCAGATCGCAGAGTGCGGAGATCTACGTCGTCGGAAAGAAATTCCTTACAGCTCCTCTAAGGAAAGGAGACAATTTCGTTGTGGATATCGAGAAGCTCGGCTCAAGCGGGGATGGAGCAGTGCTTATTGAAGGGTTCGTTGTCTTCGTAAAGGGAGTCGAGGTAGGAGAAAAGGTCAGGATCAGTATAACAGATGTCAAGCCGAATTTTGCGTTTGCAGAAGTTGCAGAAAGGCTTGGAAAGGCTGAAAATCCTGAAAACTCTGGAAATCCTGAAAATCCTGAAAGTCCTGAAAAATCGGAGTAATTTTATCAGGGAGTTCAGTTCATAAAGTGAACTATATCATTCAGCAATGAAAATAGTCAAGCAGTAAAATATAAAACGAGTTTCAAACACGGTGATCCGGTTGATTGATCTTCATACTCACACAATTTTCAGCGACGGGGAACTGCTCCCCAGCGAACTCGTCAGGCGGGCTGTTATTCACGGCTACGAGGCTATTGCACTCACAGACCACGCAGACTATACAAACCTTGAACAGCTTCTTGATGCTGCAAAGAAAGCAAAATACCTGGAAAATGAATGGGATATTCGCGTCCTGCCCGGAGTCGAGCTGACGCACGTTCCTCCAAGAAAGATTGCTCCCCTGGCAAAGAAAGCAAAAGAGCTGGGCGCGGAAATCGTGGTCGTGCACGGAGAAACCATATCCGAGCCTGTCGCCCCCGGGACAAATGCAGCGTCTGTTGCCTGCGAGTATGTAGATATCCTGGCTCATCCCGGCCTGATCTCTCAGGAAGATGTCCAGACTGCGGCAGAGAATAATATCTTCCTTGAAATTACTGCAAGGAACGGGCACAACAGGACAAATGGTCATGTTGCAAGGCTTGCCCTCGAAATCGGTGCAACTCTTGTGTTGAACACCGATACACATGCCCCCGAGAACCTGATCACCGATGAAACCGCCCTGAAAATTGCAATGGGAGCCGGGCTCACCGAGTCAAGGGCAAAAGAAGCGTTTGAAGCGTCTAAAAAGAAGGTAGCAGAGATAGTCTGAGCTGCACTTCATGTGCTTTCTTCTCTGTTAATCTCATGTTTTCTTAATTTTTTCTGTTCTAAATTTCTTTCTCTTTTTCGTTTATTTCTTTCTCTTTTTCGTTTACTTCAGTTTTTAATCAAAGTTGGTAAGTAGCAAAAGTCAGAAGGAATTTTACTTCCTGAATTATTATTGAGTACATAGTCTGGTTATTTATAGGATGTGTATTTAATCATAAATATAATTCACATTTAAAGAAATGTGGTATTATATATATTAAGTTATCTAATTAAGTGGGTAGACTGTATCAGATTATACGGAATGTACTGCACTATCTTTGAAAGATAGTGGCTATGTGGGGTGAATAAAGTGAAGAGTAAAACTCTATTTATAGTTTTTACTTTGATATTTCTGATGGGAGTACCATCTACAGTATCGGCAAGAGATATTATAGTGGGCAACGGAAGTGGATCAAGTTCTACAATACAGGAAGCTGTAGATGGTGCAGAAGCTGGAGATGTATTACTAATAAAACCTGGAACTTATGTTGAAAACATAAACGTTTCAAAAGCAAGGCTAACAATTAAACCCGAAACAAGTAACGTGTTTATTGAACCAGCAGACGTCACAAAGGCAACTATCATTCTAAGCAATGTTGGTATAACACTAACCGGCTTTGATATAAATGGTAGTGTTTACGTTAATAACGCATTGTTAGGTAATAATGAGTATTATCTAAACAATATGAGCCAGATAACAAACAACGTTATTGAAAATGGTGGTATTGGCGTAGGATCTGAGAGTTCCGGTATTATTATCTCTGGAAACAAAATCACTGGTGGTACTGGTATAGACGTATCATGTTGTGGGGATTACAATGAAATAACAAATAATGAAATTTTAAATTGCCCTGCAGGAATTTACGTTTATGATGAAAGATATGTACCGCCTATTAGTGGTAACAAAATAAACAACTGTGATGTCGGAATACATGTTTCTGGCTTATCTTATGATCTCGAAAACAACGAAATCACAAATTGTGGTGTAGGAGTAGTAGCCGGAGAATCCGGTGGTGCAAATTTAATTGGAAATAAAATAATGTACTGCTCAGACTGTGGGCTTAAAGTGCTTGGGTCTTTAGAAGCTAAAGGGGCCTATAATAATTATTTCAACAATACAGTGAATGTAAAGTTTGGAGACTTTGAAAATACATATCTTTGGAACAGCTCACTCACTGAAGGTACAAACATAATTGGTGGATCATATATTGGAGGTAATTATTGGGCAAAGCCGGATGGAACCGGGTTCTCTCAGACTGCTATTGATGCAAATGGAGATGGTATTGCAGATTCAGCTTATGCAATATCTGAAAAGAACTATGACTATCTCCCTCTCACAGCTAAGTATAACCCAGTATTACCTGCTTTCGACTTCACAGCCAATGTAACTTCCGGAACTGTACCTCTGGTTGTGTTATTCACTTATACTGGCACTGGAGAAACTCCAACATCCTGGCTCTGGGACTTCGGGGACGGGATAACCTCAAAGCATGCCCAAACGGCTACACACACGTTCACGAAAACGGGAACATATAACGTTACTTTAACGGTGACCAATGCCGCTGGAAGCAATTCGGTAAGCAAACCCGGCTATATTACAGTTACAGCAACTTCGTCTGCTGAAAAACCTGTTGCAGATTTTTATTCTCCTGAAGCCGAAAAAGTATTGAGTGGAATTAATGATCAGGGAATTTTCGAAAATGAAGTTATTTCATTCTTTGACAATAGTACAGGCTCGCCAAGCTCCTGGCTCTGGGATTTCGGAGATGGAAATACCTCAACAGAGAAGAATCCCACTCATGCATATGGAAAAATAGGTGGGTATACTGTAAATTTAACCGTGAAAAATGCAGCTGGAAGTGACTCCATAAGTAAGTATGGTTACGTACTTATGGGAATAATGGACGAAGCTGCAACTCCTGCATACTTCTCGTCCGACGTAACTTCTGGAAAGGTCCCGCTAACAGTGACATTCGTCGACGACCTGGATGCTGAACTTCCAAATTATCCGATCTGGCGCGAGTGGGATTTTGGTGACGGGGTCATTCAAACTTATATGGTGGACGCTAACGACTCTGCAACACCATATGCAACGCATGTGTACGAAAAGCCCGGTAAGTACACTGTATCATTATATATGGATAACCGCGGCGGCAAGTCTATCATAACAAAATATAATTATATCACGGTCACAGACCCTGAAGCCCAGGTGGCAGATTTTTCTGCTAATGTAACATCAGGTGCAGCACCTCTGGTTGTTTTATTCACTGATACCGGCACTGTAGAAGCACCGACTTCCTGGTTCTGGGATTTCGGTGATGGTATCAATTCAAAACACGCCATGAATGCAACACACACTTTTACGAAGCCAGGGACTTACGCAATCAGTCTGAATGTGGAAAATGCTGCAGGTAAAAGTACAGTAACAAAACCAGATTATATAGTCGTTACAGATCCAGCCGTTACCAGTTCCAGTGGAGGGAGCAGCCACAGTAGTAGCGGAAGCAGCAGCGGTGGTGGAGGCGGTTCTCCAGAACCTGCAAAAAACGTTGAGGTAAAGGAACTTTCCCAGACATTCATTACAAACGGCAAAGAGGTAAAGTTTGATTTCACAAAAAACGCAACCTGTGTTGTATATGTAAGCTTTGACGCAAAGAGGACTCTGGGCAAAACCACAACCGTTACCGAGATGCTGAAAGAAAAATCCTCTCTGGTTTCCGAATTACCCTCTGGAGAGGTCTATAAGTCCTTTAACGTCTGGGTTGGAAACGGAGGGGTTGCAAGCTCAAAGAACATCGAAAACCCTGCAGTCTGTTTCAAGGTTGAAAAGGACTGGATACAGGATAAAAAGGTTGACCAATCCTCCATTACCCTTAACAGTTACAGCGAGGACAAATGGGGGCAACTGCCAGTTTCCCTGTTGAAAGAAGATGATAAATACCTGTATTTCACAGCCGAAACCCCGGAATTCTCTTCCTTTGCTATTACAGGGAAGGCAAAAAGCACTTTGGGAGAATCTGAAACCGGAGTAAAGCTTGAATCGGAGACCAGAATGGTTAATGAAACTGATGCGGGAAGTAAAGGACCTGAAGCCGAACAGGAAACTGACCCGAAAGAAAGTGCGAGCGCGCCGGGCTTTGAAATGCTTTACGGATTAGCCGGTCTTCTTGCAGTATTCCTGTATAGACGAAGGTAAAAAAAGGCTGAATACTGAAGTCCAATGCAGAAAAACAACGGATGAAGAGACCTGAGTCCCTTCATCTTATTTTTTGATCTTTTTAGGTCAAATGTCCAATTGGAAACAATGTCATTTTTTCTTTTTGCTATAATAGAAATAATAGAAAATAAAGAAAATTACTATTTAAGAGAATTAAGAATATTGCAATAATTAATTCTCCAGGTAGTATTTGGGTAGCATGACTTGTACTAGAACCAGAACTTGAAAAACCATTGTTCATGCTCTTAATACGTTAATAAATTTTAAATGTTTTCTGGATTTTTATATTTTCAAAGTTTCATACGATTTTCTCAATGAATTACCTGAATGTCATGGATGCTATTCTAGCGGCGCTCAATGGAGCGCCGCTATTATCATGAGAATTGCAGCATTTTGCTGAAAAAAATACTTTTTTTATCAGTGGCTGAATAATTACCTTATTTTTATCTTTTCAGCTGCTTACTGACTCTTCCAGCTCTTTTTCAGTCATTTTCCAGCAATTATTCAATCTCATACCATCCCGCTGAAAATAATCCTTGAAGCAGCAGCTGAGACTGCAAAAATAATTACCGTAATCGGGAGCATGCAGGAGAGGTCGTACTTCAGCTGCATCCGGTCTCCTCCGTATTCTATGGCTCCTGCAAAGCGTGTGAGGATGGCACTTATAAGGACAACGTAAACCCCTATTGCGAGCAGGAACTGGTCCGGAGGAATTGACTGGGAAAAGGTTTCGGGACTGATTTCCACAGGCATTCCGGACAGGTCTGCGGGTACCCTGCTGACTCTTTCTGCGACCTGGTTCAGGATTTTTGTAATGACTTCGGAAAGGGCAAGGGTAATTCCTGCAATAAGAGGGGCAAAGATTGCAGCAGTTGAACGCATTGTTGAAGTAACATCGTAGAGGGAACGCCTGATGCGCTCTTCAACTGCACTGAGCTCTTTTAAGTGGTCTGCAAGCTTAACAATTGAAGCTCCTGCAGCCTCATGGTTTTTGTGGACGCTTTCAGTAAAGAGGAGCATGGTGTTTCGGATTCTTTCCGAATACACGTGCCTGAAAGCCCCGAATTCTTCGTCAAAAACAGCGTCTTTGAGGTTCGTCCTCATGCTGAGCAGGTTCATGGAAATCTCCTCAAAGGCTTCCCCTATTTTTGAGCCTTCCATGGTCCTGGCAGTGTGGGCAAAGGCTTCTTCAGGGGCTTTTCCTTCCGAAATCCTTCTGCCAAGCACAAAAAGGGAATCTGCAAATTCCTGCTCCATCTGCTTTATCCTGTCTCTTATCTTCTTGTACGGAATAGATGAAAAATACAGGTAAATTGAGACCCCTGCAGTGCCTCCCACAACTAAAGGAAGGGCTGGAAGAAGATAACCCCCAAGAGGAGTTGTAGACACTATTCCTCCCGGGTTTCCCGAAGCTAGAAGAAGATATCCCAGAGGAGCTGTCAGGGCGCAGACCAGGGCTCCGGAGAGTATAGCAAACCTCTTTTTCTGCTTTATGTCTGCAAGGTCGGGATGGGAATCCGGGATATGCCTGGGAATAAAGGCAACGGGCCTCTGCATCAGGATATATTCTGAGTAGACTGCTGCAAGGACAGGAAAAACAAGGTCATAGAGGAGGACAAGGTCCGTAATCTCGGGTTTCATCCCTACAACCGTGACCGCAGGCAGGAGAGCTACCAGGGCAAGAGGGATCAGGATGAAGATTGAGTAGAGCACGTAACTTGGGGTCTTCAGCTTTGCCGCAAAGGATTCCATCAGAGTTTCAGTGCCTTCAAGGCTGATGTCGAGAGCCCGGTTCAGGGTAATGACCCTCTGGGCTTCATCAGGCTCGGCAGTTGAGCTTTTGATCAGGTGCAGGGAACGCTTGAAGTATTCACTGTTTCTGCCCCACAGGTCGGCAAAAGAGAGAAGAGCATCATCCATGCTGCTGTAGAGCCTCAAATTCAGGTCCCAGGTCAGTTTTTTTAAGTCACTGGCAAGCGGCCTCTCGGAGTTCCGGGCTGCAAAGAGCACGGCATGTTCAAGATTCGGGACCAGCTTCATTGACATGATGATATAGCTCAGGATTTCAGGGATATCTCCAAGGGAGGATATTTTCATAAAGCCTGCCTTTATCTTCACATATTCGCTCAGGTAGCAGAGGACTATCAGCGGAATGATAAAGGTCAGGGTTCCCATAATGAAAAGAGTCCTGGGTTCAAAACTTCTGGAAAGGAGAAGAAAAAGGTCTATTCCGATAAGCAAAGTTAAGGTTACAAACGTCCCCACGTAAGAAAATAACACCGTCTCGAAGGCTTCAAGGTCAAAACCGGTAAACCGGAGGGCGTCTCTGTACTCAGGACTCACGCTTTTTTCGCATTTCCTGCTGAATGCATCCGGGTCCTGAACAGTCCATCCCCACTGCTTTGTTGTGGTTTTGCAGGCTCTTACATACCAGCTGCTTTCTTCCATTTTCCTGACCTCAGACAGTTATTTTTACTTCTGGCAGCTGTTTTTCTTCTGATGGTTGTTTTACTTCTAGCAGCTGTTTTTCTTCTGATCGTTGTTTTCCTTTTCCGGCCCGTACACGGGAAAAATTTTCAAACCATGTTTCCCACTGCCTGTAAAGCTCTTCAAGATCGGCTCCTGAGATAGATTCGGGACCTGTTTCAAATCCTCTGTTACCTGTCTTGATGGAATCCGAAAGCAGCCAGAACATATTGTTTGCCTCGCTTACGGCTTCGGCTTCAAGCAGGAATGGACTGCGAACCCCTTCAGCTGCAATCCTTTCTTTTATCCGTGTCCTGAGTTCGATATTTTTCAGGGCACTGTCAATGGAAATTCCCCATTTCCTGGCAATCTTTCCTATAAGTTCGGACTGTCCCTGTTCAAGCACCTTTCCTGCAAGCAGGCAGTCCTGAGATGCATCATAATGCATGATGTCGGTAAAGAGCTCGGAAGGTTCGGGGTCTTCTATCGATGTACCGGTCACTTCTGCAATCCGGCTCACCCGTTTTATCTTTTTCATGCTCCCTCCTGGCCTGATGCCTGAGCATATTATTACTGCGTCGGTTGCCTTGAAAGAAGCAGGAGGGACTCCAAGGGTGTGTACGACTCTCTCGTATACGTTTTCAACGGATGAGCCGTGGATGGTACCTATAACGGAATTTCCGGCATTTCCTACCTGCATGGCTTCGTAGAGCACTTTAACTTCGGGCCCCCTGACCTCCCCCAGCACCAGAGAAGAACTCCCAAGCCTCAGGGCAGCCCGAAGTGCGGTTTCAGGGCTCATTTCCGCTCCGGACTTCAGGACCGAAGAGTGGGAACTCATCCCCTGTACCTTCCAGCCCAGGTCCTGGAGCTGTTCTGTCGGGAGTTCGTGGGTGTCTTCGATTGTAAGGATCCTGTATTTCTGGGGAATTTCAAGCAGCATCGCCGAGAGGAGAGATGTTTTTCCGGCTCCCACCTCTCCGGCAACAAGGACCGAAGCCTGCCCGTCCATAAGGAAACTTAAAAACCCGGCTGCAAAAGGAGAAATAGAGCCCGTATTGATCAGTTTCGGCAGGGTCCAGGGTGTGAGGGAGTGTTTTCGGAAGGCGTATGCAAGCCCGTTTGCACTTAGCGGGTCTCCGATTACGGATACTCTTACCCCGAAAGCCTCAAGGTTAAGCTCAAGCACCGGGACCGCTTCCCCAAAAGGTCTGCCGCTAATGGTCCTGAACCTTGAAACAAGAGAATCAAGATCGTCCTGCGAGAGAAAGACGTTGCTTGTACATTCTTCTCCATCCATCACAACGTGCACGGGGTTCGTATCGGCAGGGGCATTGATGTATACGTCTGTTATCCCGGCATCGGAAAGGAGGTCTTCTACGATCCCGAGCCCGTTCGTGTACCTTGCAAGGAGGTCGGCATAGCTTTCAAGTTCATCCGGACTGCAGGCTTTCCCGCTTTCCAGCAGGTCTTCGCCCAGCAGGTCTTTTGCCATGCGTTTGAAGTACTCCCTGGCTCCGGTCGGATCTGCAAAAGCAAGATCTTTTGGCCTGTGCCGGATCATCCTTTTTCTGACGGTCTCAAGCAGCCTGAGTTCCTCCTGCCTCAAGTTGTACTCGGGAGGCCTGATCATGTACAGCTTTTCCGGCCTGTCGGTGTAGCGGTAAATAGAGACCTCAAGGTTTCTTCCTTCCCTGCCGTTTATGTCATAACATTCGAGAAATTCGGTATTTTCAGGAGCTTCGGTGTAAATTCTTGAACTGGAAAAAGGCGGCCTGACGTGAGATTTGATCCTGCTTTCGTAGTCGAAAAAATCCTCATCTGGTCTTTTGTTTTCTTGTTTTTTGTTTTCTGGTCTTTTGTTTTCTGGTCTTTTGTTTTCTGGTCTTTTGTTTTCTGGTCTTTTGTTTTCTTGTCTTTTATTCTCCGGTTTTTTATTCTCGTTTTTCTTTCCAGTGCCGGGAAATGAGAACGGAATTTTTCCGGATAAAGAAGCAGGGGTTACTTCTCCCGAAATGTCTTCTATCAGGCTTTCGGTTTTCTTTCCTGCATTTCCTCCAATTGTTACCTTTAATTTTTTCCATGCCTTTTCTTCTGAACGGTTTACCTTTTCTTCCGCACTTTCTAACCAGCCTGCTTCCAGACAATAACCGGACTTTTTGAGGACAGGAACTTCAGGAAAGCCAGACATTTTCTCTTCTATTTCATTCAGGACGCTGTAGAAACACTCAGAGCATGCAAGGCAGACAGGAGTTGTATCCGGAACTCTACCAGCTATTTTTCCATGAATAATCTTTCTCAATTCCAGCCGGGCTTTTAATGGGTCAGTTTCCACGGTTTCGGCAAGGGCAGAAATTATCTCTTTTCTCTCAAGGCTGCACCCCTTTTTTTCGGACCGGTCGCATGCCTCAGGAACAACTTCAGCGCTCCTGTATGCTGCAATAGTTCCCTTGAAGCCTGCCAGAGCATAAAGCAAAGCCAGGGATTTCCCTTCATAGTCCCGTTCATAGAGCCTTGAGAGTACAAAACAGTCGGCATGAATTTCTTTTTGGAGGATGCCGAAGATGTTTTTCCTGCAGTGAGAATCATTAAGTGAAGACCCGGCATCACATTCCTTGCAGTTGATGACAATTGTTTTCCGATTTTTCGTCTGCTTTATCCTGTGCGGGCAGTTTTCCTCTTCCTCTTTATTTTTTCTTTGAAGCAGGCCCTGATTGAAGCTTTTAACAGCATCCTGCAGGCTGCTGGCAGCATCCTGAAGTTTTAGCATTATGTCCAGAATTCAAACCCCCATTTCCCCTCATTACTTTGAAATTTATCTTCAAATGTATTAATCTTTTTCTATTAATAATCCCCCGTACTTTTTTAGATTGAAGTTTGATAATAAATATATAAATCACATCAGTTCAACACTGGTCCATGTATTGTTATTCACGTTCAAGAGACGCTAGAAGACAAAAGATGGACATTCAAATTCTCTACTTGCTTGAGAAATACTTCTCTTACTTCGAGAAGCTGTATTTTGATCCACAATTATAGGACACTTCAGCCAGCTTGTCTGGAGATCCTTCATAAAAAGAAAAAGAGATAAAAAGAGAATCTAAAATGTTCACAGCTGGGAATGTGAAAATAATATCAGAAACAAAATTTCAAGGAAATTGTATCAATAAATCCAGTTCTGATGGCTGACTGGTAACTGATTCAATTTATCCCTGTAGAATTGCCATTTTGACCTGCACTGGTCCATTAGCGTGAGAAAGCGAGAATTATGCGTCGGTTCCAGCAGAAGGTAGTTCATGGCTTCTCCTCTTTGCCTGTGGGAAGACGGGCGACGTCAACACGGGTGGTGAGCGTCTGCATCTGGCGGATAGCTATCTGGTTGAGGCGCTTGAGGCGTTCTACCTGTTCCAGTTCCATGTGGATAAACTCAGCATTCATGCTCTCGATGTTAGCCAGCACGAGCAACTGTTCTACGGTGGCATGGTCGCGCATGTTGCCTTCAAGTTTGGGGTTGGCGTCACGCCACTGCTTAGCTGTTTTCCCGAAAAGAGCGACATTAAGTACATCGGCTTCGTTGGCGTAGGTGATAGATGCCTGAGCAGGCGTGATCTCTGGAGGAATGAGGTGCTCCTTGATGGCATCCGTATGAATGCGATAATTGAGCTTAGAAAGGGTGCGGTTGAGGTTCCATGCAAGTGAAAGGCGGCGGTTTTCTTCTTCTTTAAGCCGCTGGAACTCCTTGATGAGGTAGAGTTTGAATTCGACGGATATCCAGGAAGCAAACTCGAATGCGATATCCTTGTGGGCGTAAGTGCCGCCATAGCGTCCGGTTTTGGAGATTATCCCGACAGCTCCTGTCTTTTCTATCCACTGCTTGGGGGTCAGGGTAAAGCTGTTCAAACCTGCCTGCATTCTAATCCCGTCGAATTCGACGGGATTAAAATCCGGGTTATTGAGCTGTTCCCACATGCCCAGGAATTCCACAGTATTTCGGTTTCTGATCCAGTTGCGGATGAGGTCATCGGTATGATCGGGGTTCTTGTACCGGGCAATATCTGTCAGGCAAATGTAGTCCGCATCTTCCTGGGAAACGATGGATATAGCAGTCCCTCGGACTTCAATGCTGGTGCTTTTGGCCTTTTTCATGTATTTCCCCTCTTTATGGAATCTCTTGTTTCTGCAGTTCCTGCATTGGCAATCATATCAACAAGAAAATTTTCCAGCTCCTGTTAACGTGCCTTGCTGGCTGCAAATGAAGAGCAGATCCGCTTTTATCATGCTATTCATTTTCTTGTTATAGTAACTACCCAAAGATTAAAGTCTAAAGTAATTAATGTGTTCATTACACTAAGAAGTTACGATTTGCAGATGGTTTTGTTGCTCATTCTAAAGTTTCAGGTATACTTCCCTTACTCCCGAAAGTCACATTTTAATCCACAATTAATAGGATGCCTCCGCCAGCTTGTCTGGCGGCTCGTCAAAAGAAAGAACTAAAAGTGAAAACAAGACTTGAAAATGAGTGCTGTTAATGTGTATTTAATTCTGTTTTGTGTTTATACGCACCGATTTTTTATATCACTTTTACTTTCTGGTTTTTATTTTTGGTCTTTTTCCTTTTCTCTTCTTCTATCTCTTTTTTGTCTGAAAGACCGCTCTCCTGCGTCGAGCGTGACAAGAACGATATGATACAGTGAATGATGTTGTATGGGTCGAGAGATCTATAAATTAGTCCGCTTGAACGAGCGGAGCGAGTGAAACGGACCGCGTACTCCCGAGGCGCAATTCGGGTGGGTCAACTAAAGTATCTGTATTTGGGTCTTACGTTAGGGGGGGAAGAGATACCAGAAAGCGACATTGACGTCCTGGTTGAGTTTGCCGAACGGAAAAGCCTGCTCACTCTGGTAAATATAGAACTGGAGCTTTCTGACTACCTGGGCATAAAAGTCGATTTGCTTACTGAGAAATCGATAAGTCCTTATCTGATTGATGAAATTAAAAAAGAAGACAGAGTTATCTCTAAATAATGCCTTATATAAAAGTTTCTCAAATCCTATATATAATTAATAGCTTTTGAATAGCTTTTGAATCGCTCTTGAATAGCTTTTGAATAGCTTTTGAATAGCTTTTGAATAGCTTTTGAATAGCTTTTGAATAGCTTTTGAATAGCTTTTGAATAGCTTTTGAATAGCTTTTGAATAGCTTTTGAATAGCTTTTGAATAGCTTTTGAACTACCCTTCTATCAGAAATTGAGCGCGTAAATTACCTGCTGGCCTATTTTCCCATTTTGTTTCAGGAGTTTTTTGTCAAGCATATCCTGTATGTCACGATTTGCAGTGGGCTGACTGACATCACATATTTCCTGATACTCATTGCTTGTGATCTTACCATTTTCTTTTAAATATTCAATCGCTTTTATCTGCCGGCTGCTCAACCCTATCTGTCCGAATTTCTCTTTCATAGAACGGTCGCTGCTCAGCTTCAGGACCGTTTTTTCGACTCTGGAAATTTCCACGGCAATGCCGAAAAGGAAATATTCGAGCCATTCGGTCAAATCCCTGTCCCCGGCATCCGCACTTGAAAGGGCGGAGTAATAAGAGGTGCGTTCTTTGTTGTAGTGCTCTTCAAGAGCGAAAAACCGTTTTGTGTCAAAGCCTCTCTTTGTCAGGACCAGGGTGGCAAGAGCCCTCGCGGTTCTCCCGTTTCCGTCAACGAAGGGGTGGATTCTGGCAAGTTCATGGTGAGCGACTCCTGCCTGCACGGCGGGCATGAGGTCAAGGGCATCTTCGCTGTTAAGCCACTCGACAAGGGCTTTTGCCAGGGCAGGGACTTCAGCAGGTCCCGGTGGGGTGTAGGTGACTTTCCCGGTTTTAGGGTCTCCGACAACGACCCGCACTTTCCGGTAGTTTCCGGCAGAATCATCAGGAAGGATATTTTTTGCCGTAAGCCTGTGGATTTCCAGGAGAAACTCTTCGGTTATGGGTCCGTTTTCAGGTAAGGAATCGATATATTTCAGTACATCTACATAATTCCTGACTTCCTTTTTGTCCTTTTCGTTTGCAAGGACCTCTTTTCCCTCGATAATAAGCTCAACTTCCTCAAGAGTAAGGGGGTTTCCCTCGATGCTTGTCGTGTGGTGGGCCTGCTTTATCAGGGCTTCTCGCTGGAGTTGTTTTTCCCATGCCGGAATCAGAGGGCTGTTTATGATGACTTCTCTGGCAGCCTGGATCCTTGCAAGCAGGCGCACGATTTTGTTTGTGTACTTGAAATTTGGCTGAAACATCCATTTATCCGCCTTTCCATCCCTTATTAAAAGAGTTACTCCTTTTGTTATTAACTTAGCGGGAATTTATTTCCGCACTCATTGCGGATATTTCCATAAAATTGCTGCAAAAGATGAAACTGAATCCGAGACCCGGGAACCGTGAGTTCCATGTCAAGGGAGTTTGCTATGTTAGTATTCAAAAATAGTTTCAATCGACGACTCTGCCAGTTTCAGCACATCTTCTTTAAAGGTGAACAGGTTCTCAAAAACAGCTGAATCTTGTCCTCTCAGGAGTTCTTGCTTAACTCTCTTGCCCACGATATCATCGCTTCCCTCTATCAGCCTTAGAACAACCGAGCCGGGAAAGATTTTTGTCTCACAGGTGACATTATCACAGTCTCCGTCTGTGATTCCAATAATCGGGATTCCAAGCCTGAAAAGGATGTCTCCTGCTATGGCTGTGGTGTCATCTCCAACGGTGACTGCAAGTTCAGCCCCGGAAGCCAGTTCATAGGAATTTTCGGCGGCGTGGTCTATAAGCACAACTTTTCCTGCTCCTACCCTTCCCCCTCCCCAGGAAATAGGGCCTGATTTTTGGGAACTGGAATTTTGTTTTTTGGCATCCGGGAGTAAGGAATTGCTTCTTCGGATGTCCCCGCTTTTTACCCAGGCTCCGGCAAGGTCAACAGGGTCCCGTTTTTCGTAATTATGGAGCTTTTCAAGCCCGTGCTCTTTTATTTCTCCGCCTTCGATTGCGGTAATGAAACCGTTTTCGGAGATTATTCTTACTTCGGAAGAGAGGGCTTTTCCGATTACGAGCCCGTTTACGAGGATGTTTTCTCCAGGAAATACGCCTGAGATTTCGCGGATGATTCGGGTTTTTCCGGTTTTTGAGAGTTTTTCTCTGGAAACAGGATTATGAAAGCTCAGAAGCTTTTCAGCAGGAAGCCCAAAGGCTTCAGAGAATTTTTCAATGTAGCTGCCGGCTTTTTTGTTCAGGGGTATTAGCTTCCCGCCGGTACAGCCCGGGCTTTCTATCTGGATAAGGGGTTTCTTTTCAGGGTCCTTCAGGCGAGAGGCAACCTTTGCTCCAAAAATCATGCCTGTTTCGGGCGTTTTCCCTCTGTTAAGGAGGCATACAAGGTCTGAGGTTTCAAAAAAGGATTCAATGCAGGCGCTCGGCTTGAGGTGCCGGCTTATGTTTATAACATTTTCAAGCCCTGCATCAAGGACAGCTGTCTTTCCCATGGCTCCGCCAAGTTGAGCCTCTACTTCACCTATGCAGGAAAGCTTTTCCAGAACGATTTCCGCTTCTCCCGAATCGATTACTTCGGGCCCGTGGATTACCAGGCTGATTTTCATTCTCATTTGATTAACACTTAAGGGCACATGTTATATTACCCTTTATTCATCCCCTTGTGTGCTCCTGATACCTGCCTGAACAACGTGTTGTATAATAATTATCCGATTATTATCGAAAATTACATTACGCATTGTTACGTTCTGACAAAAACATAAGGAAAGAGGCAAAGAGATGGCTGACGTAAAAATTACCTGGCTTGGGCATGCTGCTTTTTTGCTCGAAGCCGAAAAGAAATTGCTGATTGACCCTTTTATTTCCGGGAACCCGAAAGCTCCATGCACCCCTGTCGCTCTGGACCCCGATATCATAGCCGTAACTCACGGCCACCGCGATCATCTGGGAGATACCATCGAGATCGGAGCCCGTACCGGCTGCCGGATCATCTCGATTCATGAGGTTGCAAACTATATAAAATCAAAAGGAGTCTTTGCCGAAGGCATGAACAAGGGAGGCACAATGGAAGTGGAAGGTGTGGCCCTTACCATGACTCAGGCGCTTCATTCTTCCTCAATTGATGCTTCCGGCTTCAGTTTCGATGGAGGCAGCCCGGCAGGGTTTTTGATAGGTATTGGCGGGCATTCCTTTTATCATGCCGGAGATACGGGGGTTTTCGGGGACATGCAGCTTATTGGCGAACTCTACAAACCCGAAATCGCCCTGCTGCCCATAGGAGACAGGTTCACCATGGGAATAAAGGAAGCCGTAAAAGCTGTGGAACTGATCCAGCCCAAAATCGTTGTGCCAATGCACTACAACACCTTTGATGTCATCAAGCAGGACCCTGAAGAGTTCAGAAAAGCTGTGGAAGCAAAAGTTGATACGAAAGTAATTATTATGGAACCCGGGGAATCGATCAAGTTTTGATTTTCAGGGGTTTTCTTTTTCTTTCTTCTTTTTTCTTTCTTCTTTGTTCCGTTTCGTTCTTTTTTTCTTTAGTTCTTTTTTCTTTCTTCTTTGTTCCGTTTCGTTCTTTTTTCTTTCGTTCTATTCTCAATAAAAATGAAGTGGAAAAAATAGAAGTAGAAAACCCGGGATTTCAGATCCCGAGCTTCTTTCTCTTTTCCATGATGTGCTTTTCGATCCCTTCAACTGCTTTCACTGCATCCATTTCCACGCTCAGGACTCCGCCTGTAACTTCCCGGCAACCTTCTGTCAGCAGTTTGACAAGGTTCGAGCCTCCGGTGACGGTCGGGACAGGATTTACATAGGTGTAGAGCCCGAGAGCCAGGGCAAAGATGGCGTCGATTGTAGCTTTTTGCTCCATGTATTCGGGGGCTGCGGCAGCAACAGGAAGGTCCGGGACAGGGACTCCTCCGAGGGCTCCGGAGATTGCTCCCAGGAGGTCGGCAAGCCGTCCGGTGTCGGTGCAGGTCCCGTAACTGAGTACTGGAGGGACTCCGAGGGCTTCACATACGGCTTTCAGGCTGTCCCCTGCAAATTCCCTGGCTTCGGGGGAGCAGAGGCCTGCAACCTGCATGGCTCCATTTCCGCAGCCCATAGACAGGACCAGGATGTTCCTCTTGATCAGTTCTTTTACCACCGCAACGCTGTGCACATCCTGCCCGGAGTCCCTTAATGTAGTGCAGGATACCATTCCGACCACTCCTTTGATTGCACCGCTTTTTATGGCATCAAGGAGAGGGTCGAGGGTGCCTCCGAGGGCGTCAAGAATGCTCTCGGTTGAAAAGCCGACAACTGCCTCTTTCATCGGGAGTTTCAGGGCGGTTCCAACCGAGCTTTTCCTGTTTTTGAAGTTTTCAATTGCCATATCCAGGAGTTTTGCTGCCTGCTTATCGGCTTCTACCGGGTTGTAGTTCAGGCGCTCGGTGATGCCTTCAAAAGCCACGAGTTCGCTTACGGGCATGAGTTTGAAGCCGTATTTTTTGGCGTAGAGGGGAGCTACCGGAAGCGAGCAGTTCATGTCTGCGGCAAAAAGGTCCACACTCCCGCTTGCGAGCACCGCTTCCTGGGAAATCCAGTTTCCGGTAAAACCGTAAAATACATCGTCTTCCTCCCACCTCTGGATCATTTCCTGCCCGGTTTCGATGCTGGCAATGATCCTCAGGCCTTTTGCCCCGGCTGCTTTTGCTTTCTCCTGCCACTCGGGCTTCCGGGCAAGCTGGACCATGGCAAAGCCTATGAAAGGTTCGTGCCCGTTCGGAAGCACATTTATGTACTCAGGGTCCAGCACTCCGAGGTCAACCCTCATCATGTGAGGCCTTGGGATGCCGAAAAGGATGTCCTGGCAGTACTCATTTACAATCTGGCTCTGGTATGCCATCGCAACTCCCAGGCGCATGGCTTTTAAGGCCAGGCTCACGTAGTACCCGTCCACGTTTGTCAGGCAGGAGCTTGTTGAAAACATCATTTCCCCGTAGATCCCGCCCGGGAAGATGTCCAGTTCCTTCCACTTCTCTTTTCTTTCCGGAGGGGCAAGGAGCTCCACAATCCGGCTCGGCTCATAAGCAGGCCTGTTAAATTCTTTTTCTACAAACTCGCACAGGCGGAGGGCAACTTCGGAGTCCGGCCCGCTGGTTTCTAGCCCCAGCCGGCTTGCAAATGTCCTCAACTTTTCAGGTTCACTTATTTTGTAAGGGGTGTTGCCCTTTGCGGTTTCCCTCAAAGTCCGGATTGTCTGGTCTGTATGGTAGTGGTAAGTCGAAGCCCCCATTACGTTCCTGAGCAGCATCATCCGCATTGCCATCCCGTCAGCAGTGATCCCGCATACCCCTCTTTTGTCCTTTTCAGCGTCCGAACGACAGGGCCCATTGGAACACAGGTCACAACGGGCTCCTGCCATACAGAAAGTGCATCTCTTGTCCGGAACTCCACCTATTCCCTGAGCCTCATAGCGGTCCCAGACATTTGTCATATTATCTTCCTTTATCCGCTCATACATCTTTTGAACGGACTCGTGATAGGAAATCCTTTCTTTGTCCATGGTTATTACTCCCCGGTTAACTGCCGCTCCCTTCTCCTTCTTACCTCAAAGATCAGGAGGTCCCCTCCAGGCATTACATTGTATGAACATTTTCTTATGAAGCAAATATCCATCAGTAAGCCTGGTTGCAGTTATCAGTATATCGGCGCAGGAAATATTTACAATTAATTAGAAGCACGGTAGCTGTTAGGGAAGTACGCGGACTGTTTGAATAAGAAATGTGTTGACTGTTAGAATAAGAAATGTGTTGACTGTTAGAATAAGAAATGTGTTGACTGTTAGAATAAGAAATGTGTTGAATGTTATACTGCATTATACCGAATTTGAGAAAATGTACGGAAAAAAAGCTAACCCCAAAAGGTGCAGAAAAAAAGGCTAACCCTGGAATGCACAGAAAAAAAGCTAACAACGGAAGGCACAATAAGAAAGGAGAAGTTTTGCCTGCGTTAGTTTTTTGTGCCTTCCATGGTGTGGAATTTATACCTTACTCAAGGTTATACATTATTCAACACTGTTTATATCTATCTTATAAGTGTGGTTGTCCTCAACCCGGAAAGTTATTGATTTATCCTGTTCCGTTTCATAATCAAGGGACTTTTCGAGTGTAGTGTCGTAGACCTGTGTGTCGTTTCCTGCAGTTATGTTTACGTTTACAAGAGCGCTGGCACCATTTGTATGTGCGTCGAATGCAACCAGTTTCTCATTATATTGCAGGTTTTCAAAACTTGCATCATATGTATTCCTGCTGATCTGGTTGTATTCATAAAATGACACTACGGTCATGTTGTTTGATTCATAGTTATCCACCCAGTTCTGGAACTTTGAGCGGCTTATTGAGTATTTTATTGCAGGTTCCACGTCGAGTTGATGGGAGAATACCGGATAGGACATGCCTGCTCTTGATGCTGGCTCCCACCATTCCCATGTATCATCGTATAAGTTTCCTACATCCCTTTCCGCGTGAATTGCTGCGTCTCCGTTTCTCCAGGTCATTCCTAAGTTTTCGTATGCATAAATTGCATGAGTAAGGTTATCACGATTTCTCAGGCAGCACCAGCTTGTTGGTTTCTGGCCTACTTTTTCAGACACGTACAGGTATTCTTCATCCATTACCCTGTATGCTTCTTCAAGTGGAAGGCTGTTTAACTCCTTTGTATAGTGTATGCCAACTTCCCAGGAATCGTTAACAACCAGACTGCGCAGGTACTCAACGTATGTGTCATTTGATTTCTCAAACATTCCCTTATCAAACCACATCGTACCTCTATACCCTTTGCTGTTCAGGTAGTCGATTCCTTCCCCGGTTGTATTCATTGGTAAAGGTCCGTCAAGTCCGAACGGGATCATCTTACTATTCCCTATTGCAGTTACGAGTTTTCTCTCCGTTGTCTGGTTTATATCGTATATGTCAACGTCAAGGTAAGTTCCTTCTCCAAGGATAAAAGCGGTGAACTTGATATATCCACTTGAAAAATCGATATAAGGAAGCTTTTGCCTATCTAGATTATAGAACGGGGTAACTATGGAGTTTCCATCCTGTACGTAAATAGTGTTTGTTTTGTTATAACCGTCAAATATTATTTTGAAATTTGTTTTTTCTGACGCGTCACCAAGAATAACTTTTTCGTATTTGGTTTCTCCAGAAGAGTCTCTGTAATAACTTTTAAGTATAGTCTGACCCTCGCTTTCCCGTATAATCAGTCTTGAACCCGGACTATCCAGTTCAACAAAGCTCTGTGAGTCATCTGCATTTATGTCCATTGAGATTTCATAGGCACATTTTACCATTGGGGTAAGGTTGCATATGTAAAGAGCCCCTGCCTGCCTTGGTTCCTCGAGGTAGTGAATTATCGGGACAGAGGTACATTCACAAAAAGTAAAAATATCCAGGGTGCTTCTAAAGTGCTCCAGGTATTCATTGATTCCAAAACAAGAGATAGTATCCATACCCGGAAGCAAACTGCATGGAATTAGAGGAAAGTCTCTTACATTATTATACTTCAGCCCTGTTGAAGTGTTATTGAAAAACAGTTCTGATTCTTGCGTTGCATATATACTTGAATATAGTTTATCGTAAGCCTTTTCTCTCTGAACCTTTGCGATAAAAACATTAGCTGGAAGATTATTTATTTCAGAGTAGTTCTGTGAAAACAGGATGATGCTTCCCTGATTAATATTCTCAACCATTTTTGAGCTATCCGTATCCGGGGATGCGTATGCCTCTCCTATCCACAGGTAACTTATCATAAGTAGTATGAAAATAAACACTTTTAGATGATTACAATTCCTCACTAAATCACCAAAATTAATTTATAATTTCCATCTCTACACTCACCATGAAGTTTTATACCTTTTGACTCAACAACCCTCTGAAGGGTATTCTGGAAGCTCTCTGCTTAACTGTTTTTAAAATTATTTTTGGAACGTTTGGGTCTTAATTATGTATGTAAGTTTTTTCATTATCCGATATTTATATTTTTCAGTAAAAACTTCGTTTTATCTATTATCACCTGTTAATTAATGTTTTCTTTTCTTTTCTATTTGTTTTTAAGCCGATCTCAAAACTCAAAATTGCTTCTCTAAATCGCGTATTCATAATAATCAATAGAGTTTCTGATCATGAAAATAGTTCTGAAACTTTACTGATTTGAGAATAAAATTGGTTTTGGGATGGGCTCTTTATATAAATCCAAACATGAACTTTTTTTAATAACAGGCACAAGGGAATGAAAGTACTTCTCAAATCACAGTACTTTCATGCTAGGAAAGGGAATCATAGGATTATTGGAATAACTGCTATATTTTATGGGTAACTTTTTTCAATCTCTCAATAACGGTCTGAATTTGGGGGTTTAAAGCGCAGATTTAAATTATATTTAAAACATGACTTTGTTATTGTTTTCTTAACTATTGTTTACCTATAGCATTTTATAGCATCAATACGAAATCATCGGCATGAACATGACTACAAATATAACACAGATTCCCCTAGCATCCGGAAGCGGAGTTTTTGAGCTGAATATCCCTGTGAAAAACATTTCCAGCTTGATCCTGCCTTCGGAACCTGATAAAAAGGAGGATGGGACTCTTTTAATCCGGAAAGCTCTCGAGAATCCCATAAAAAGCAAGAGACTTTCCGAGGTTGTAAACCCGGAATCCAGAATTGCAATTATTGTAAGTGATGTTACGAGGCCCACTCCCACCGCAAAAATTCTTCCTCCTCTGCTCGAAGAACTTTATTTGGGGGGAGCAAGAGATGAGAACATCACAATTATCTTTGCTCTCGGGCTTCATCGCCAGCAGACAGAAGAAGAATGCAGAAAGCTTCTGGGCGATGATATTTTCAAAAGTATCCGTTTTGTCCAGCACGACAGGGAAAGATGCAGGCATATAGGGGAGACGAGTTTTGGGACCCCGGTTGAGGTCTTTGAAGAGGTTCTGGACGCAGACCTGATTATCGGTACCGGGACGGTAGAATTTCATTATTATGCGGGCTATGGTGGTGGGGGGAAGGCCGTCCTTCCGGGAGTCAGTTCGGAAAATGCCGTACTTTCATTCCACAGCCATTATAGCAAATTCTTCGAAGGCGAACCTCTTTCGGGCAGAGTCGACAGTCCTGCGAGGAAAGATATCGAAGAAGCCGCCGGAATTACAGGTCTCAACTTTATCCTGAACGTGGTAATCAACAGCAGGAAAGAAATTGTTGCTGCCGTTGCCGGGGATTTTGTTCAGGCTCACAGGGAAGGAGCAAGGTATGTGGATGCCATGTACAAAGTGCAGGTAGAGCCTGCAGATGCAGTCATCGTTTCCTGCGGTGGCTCTCCTAAAGACATCAACCTCTACCAGGCAACAAAGGCTCTGGAAAATGCCATACCTGCCGTAAAAGCAGGGGGCTCAATAGTACTCGTGGCCGAATGTACGGAAGGAATCGGGAACCAGGTCTATGAGTGCTGGAACAGGGATTGCAGGAGTCCGGATGACGCTATAGAGCGCTTCAAACAATTCTTCGAGTTTGGGGGACATAAGAGCGCAATAGTTGCAAAAGTCGCAAAGCAGTTCAAGCTCTATATTGTTTCAAAACTTTCCGACGAGGAAAGCAGAAGTGCTTTCTTCATCCCCGCAAAAAGCGTACAGGAAGCCTTTGAAACGATTCTTGCCGAAAACCCTGAGGCAAAAGTTCATATAATGCCTGATGGAGGGTGGACTCTGCCTGTCCGGAAATAAGAGATAAGATAAGTGAAGCTAGTGTCGTGGCAAATTAATTATGGGGCTTTAATATATATAATTCATCATCAGTAGTCCTTTGTCCTAATTTTGATGACTCATAACTAAATTTCCTAGACACTAGTAACAGAAATAATGGCAGTAAAAGAAATGAAGTCAGTAAAGCTTGAATTGTTGGGTTGAATTATACTTTTAAAGCGCAGTTTTAATTTCGATATATATTGTTTACCTATAACATTTTATAGCATCAATACGAAATCAGCGGCATGAACATGATGACAAATCTAAAAAAGATTCCACTCGCTTTCGGAAGCGGTGTTTTTGAGCTGAATATCCCTGAGAAAAACATTTCCAGCTTGATCCTGCCTTCGGAACCTCTAAAAAAGGAGGATGGGGCTCTTTTAATCAGGAAAGCGCTCGAGAATCCCATAAAAAGCAAGAGACTTTCCGAGATTGTAAACCCGGAATCCAGGATTGCAATTATTGTAAGTGATGTTACGAGGCCCACTCCCACCGCAAAAATTCTTCCTCCTCTGCTCGAAGAGCTTTATTTGGGGGGAGCAAGAGACGAGAACATCACAATTATCTTTGCTCTAGGGCTTCATCGCCAGCAGACTGAAGAGGAGTCAAAGAAACTGGTCGGGGAGGATATCTACAAAAAAATCCGGTGCATCCAGCACGACACTTCCAGGTGCAAACGGATTGGGGTAACCAGCCGTGGCACTCCTATTGAGATATTCGAAGAAGTTCTTGATGCTGATTTTGTTATTGGGACAGGGGGAATCGAGTTCCATTACTATGCAGGATATAGCGGTGGGGCAAAGTCCGTACTTCCCGGCGTAAGCTCTGAGGAGTCTGTGCTTACCAACCACAAAATGATGATCGAGGAAAACGCGGTTTCTGGAAGGGTAGACAGTCCTGTAAGGCAGGATATGGAAGAAGCTGCAAAGGTCTTTGGCCTTAAATTTATTCTTAATGTTGTGCTTGACAGCAAAAAAGGGATAGTTGCTGCCGTTGCAGGTGATTTTATCGAGGCCCACAGGAAAGGGGTCGAGATTGTGGACGCCATGTATAAAGTGTCCGTAGAACCTGCAGATGCTGCGGTCGTTTCCTGCGGAGGCTATCCTAAGGACATCAATCTCTACCAGGCAAACAAAGCCCTGGACAACGCAACCCAGGCTGTAAAAGACGGCGGCTCGATCATCCTTGTAGCGGAATGTGCCGAAGGGATAGGAAACCAGATTTATGAGTGCTGGAACATGGAATGCAAAACTCCGGAAGATGCAATAGAGCGCTTCAAGCACTGCTTCGAGTTCGGAGGGCACAAGAGTGCAATCGTTGCAAAAGCTGCAAAGAAGTTCAAGCTTTACCTTGTCTCGAAGCTTCCGGAAGATAAAGCCAGAACCGCATTCTTTACTCCGATGGCAAGTGTGCAGGAAGCCATGGCTGCAGTCCTTTCAGAAAATCCTGATGCAAAGGTTCACCTGATGCCTCATGGGGGACAGACCCTGCCTGTCAGAAAAGAAAACTGAAGGATTTTATAGAGGATCCTACTGTCAAAAAGGTCTGTAAAAACAAGATCTTTTTAATTCTCTCTTCTTTTTTATTTTCTTTATTTTCTTTCTTCTTTTTAATTCTCTCTTCTTCTTTGGTGGCTGAAAAATCGATGAATAATCGATTAATATTACTCATGGAGAACCTGAGTGGAATGCTCTGTTATTCTTTACAGCCCAGTGCACCGCTTTAGCCCGCCTGCGCATAGTAAATAAAAACGAATACATTAGCCTGTACCGTAAATTCCAATTCCGGAATATCAACCATGCAGTCTGAGGCGATCTATTTTTAATTATAATAAAAATGAGACGGAAATAAAAAAAATAAGTGGCGCATAAAAATGCGCCTGATTTTTAAAAAAGGGAACAGGCTTAAACGCCTGTTGATTCAGTTGCCTTGTGTGACGCTGGCTCCGACATTTCCTCTTCTTCGTCTTCAAACCTGAGCCTGTAAGCCTTCTTCAGGAATTCGGCTGAAGGTGGGACTGTCATAAGGCTTACCACTATCAGGGTAAGAAAGGCGAGTGGGGTTGCAACCAGAATAGGGTCCACAAGGGGCCAGGTGCCGGTAAGTAAAGTTTCCTTTCCGAAGATTGCCAGGCAGATCTTGAGAGGCACAGCTTCTTTTGCATGTACAAAGATCAACCAGAACAGACTGCTTATCGAGCCTACAACAAGGCTCGCAGTTGCTCCGGCTCTTGTTGTGCGCTTCCAGAAAAGTGCTCCCATGTAGAGGGGCAGGAAAGCGGAAGTGCACAGGCCCATGAACATGGCAGTAGCCCTCGCGATGATGCTTACTGGAAGGATGTAAGCCAGAGCGACCGAGACCAGGATGGTAAAGGCAATTCCTAACTTCGTAGCGTGGACAGCTGTTCCCGTGGACTTGCCGTTCATGAGGCCCTGCTGGTAGAAGTCGTGTCCTATGGATGTGCCCATTGTGTGGAACTGAGCAGCTGCAGTAGACATTGCAGCTGCGAGCAGGCTGAGCATGAAGAGTGCTACAAAGGTCTCGGGCATGGCCTGGTTCAGGAATTCGGGCATTATAATGTCAGTGTTCCCGCCTGCAACCTGAAGGGAAATCATGCCTGTAGTCCTGTAGAAGTAAACGTTGGAAAGAGCTCCCACAACGTACGCGACTCCTGCCATCATCAGGATAAAGGGACCTCCCACAAGGACTGCTCTTTTCAGGGAGCGGTCATCTTTTACCGTCATGAACCTCACTGCGAGCTGTGGCTGGGCAAGTACCCCTATCCCAACTCCCAGGGTGATTGTGGACATCATTGTCCACCAGATAGGGGAGTCGAATGCCGGCATTGCAGTCCAGCCCCTGTGCCCCTGGTCAACAAGGGCCTGAGGAACAAGGCTTGCCATATCAGTAAGAGCCTGGTGGGCTTCTACAACTCCTCCCAGTTTACTGTAGGTGAACACCAGCAGAAAAGCCATTCCAAGTAGCATGAGGGTACCCTGCATGGCATCCACGTACATCACTGATAAGAGGCCACCTTTAATCACATACGAAGCAATTATAATTGTAAAGATAAGGAGAGCAAGGTTGTAGTTGATCCCAAGCGTGGTCTCAAGAAACCTTCCGGCCCCTATGAGCACACTTGCAGCGTAGAGAGGCATGAATACTGCTATTAGAAGCCCGGAAAAACCCTGGATGAACCTGGACTGGAAGCGTTTTCCTATAAACTCAGGGTAAGTTATGGACCCCAGGTTCAGCCCCATGCGCCGGGTTCGAGGGCCAAAGACCACGAAGGCGATAAAGATTCCGAAAAATATGTTCATAAAGACTAGCCACAGAAGCCCCATTCCCAGTGAAGCGGCTACTCCTCCAAACCCTATAATTGCGGAAGTGCTGATGAATGCAGCTCCGTAGGAGAGAGCCATAATTGCCGGGTGCACCTGTCGGCCGGCGAGCATATACCCATCTGTCTGGGAATTCTTCTTATACCCCAGGCGGGCAACGTAGAAAGTGCACGCAAGATAAATGAGAACAAACAGGATAAGAGTTGAAGTATTGACTGCCATAAAAATCATTCCTGAAGAATTCAAGTTGCTGTTTTTTCGCAGGAGTTGTTAAAAAAGTCTGATTAAAAAGGCACTTTGAGCTGAGGTTCCCGGCACAGCTTACTGGTCCTGAACCGCTGCTTTTGGAGTGCTGCTTTTCACTGTCTGCTCTTCGTCCTCGCTTTTCCAGTTCAATGCCCCGTAAACCATACATCCGAGAGCACTTAATACACAAGAAACATATGCAAGCCAGATCTGTGGATCATCGATTCCTAACATCTACTACACCTACCAATATAATCTTCTGCCACTAGTTAACATGACACTTGTTAGCATAGTACATAAGAGCTTTTTGTTATTTAAGTATATTGTCTGAGGAAATTCAAGATCGGAGTAGACATAAGGCGTAATGTTAAGTAATGTAATTTCATGCCACAATGAATCTGATCCTTTTTATAATGAACAAGGCCCGGATATCAGCTATGAACCCAACTAACATGGAACTATGAATCCAACTGTTAATTGGAAAACAGGTGCAAAAAAAGACTCAGGAGGGAGAGAAGATTGTAGGTGAACCCCTTTCGGGGCTCATTCTTTTCTATTGAGGGTATTTCTCGGAATTTCTTTATTTCAATGTACACTCAGTAATTTCCCCGCCGAGGTCTTCCCTGAGCATACCAACAGCTTTTTCAAAATCATCTGTCTGACCAAGTACCCACATAAGCTTGACAAGAGCAGTTTCGGGAAGAGTATCTTCTCCTTCGATTGCACCAGCTTTCAGCATATCACGGCCCGTATCATAAACGCGGTCGCAGATCCTGCCGTTAAGGCACTGGGATGTAACTATTACAGGCATTTTTGCGTCTCCAACCTTCCGGAGCAGGGGAATCCATTTTGTGGAAACGTGGCCCAGACCCGTACCCTCAATAACAAGCCCTCTGTAGCCGTTATTTATATAATAGTCAAGGACTGCCGGATCTGCCCCCGGAGTGAACTTCACAATGGCACACTTCGGTTCCATTCCCGGCTTGAATTTGAGGGTCTTTTCTCCACGTCTGGTATAGTCAATGAAAGTCTTTATTTCTCCTGTACTGTAGTCTACAGTCCCTATCGGAAGGGAGTTTACGGACTTGAAAGCATCCCTGCGGGAGGTATGCATCTTCCTGACTTTCGTTCCGCGGTGGATTTCACAGAAATCATCAGAGGTTGTGCCGTGCATAACCACCACGATTTCGGCAATTTCGCTTATAGCAACCCTGGCTGCGCAGATTGCGTTCATGGCGTTGTCGCTGCTCGGACGGTCTGCACTTCTCTGGGAACCCACGAAAACGACAGGTACAGGCGTTTCTATCATAAAGGATAGGGCTGCAGCAGAGTACATCATCGTGTCTGTTCCATGAGTGATGATTACTCCCTCAGCTCCGGCTTCTATTTCTTCGACAACTGCTTTCGCGAGGTTTTGCCAGGAGTCAGAGTCCATGTTTTCGGAGAGGATACTTGAGATTACCCTTCCTTTAAAGTCCGCAATTTCCTTCAGTTCCGGGATTGCAGCGAGGATATCGTCAGCAGTAAACTGGGATGTGACTGCGCCTGTACGGTAGTCGATCTTGCTTGCAATCGTTCCGCCCGTAGAAAGGATTGCGATTTTTGGGAGCTTTTTTCCGGGTTCGGGAAGTTTTTCTCCCCTTGTTTTACATTCTTTTACGCCGTTTCCTCCTCCGTTTACAGTTTCTCCATTATTTTCCTGAAGGGTTACCCTTACCTTATCAGTGGAAAAACCGGCGTTATACCCGCTGTTCATTTTTATTGTGATATATCCTTCCATGGAAGGCATTACTTTGCCTTCATAGACAGTACCGTTCCTTTCAATGCTTACCCGATCGCCCTGTTTGAATTCCATGAATGATCCCTTTCTGCTGATTTTTGAGATGCTGTATAATTTGTATGATACTAATTTGTATGATACTATGAAATCTAAATAATATTAAAGTTAAAGGCGTTATTGAAATTAAATGTGTTATTGAAATTAAATGTGTTATTGAATGTGCTTTTTACTTTTAGTTCACTTTATTCAGGCTTTCCTGTATTCTTCAACTACTGCAAGCAGGTTCTCAAAAGCCGAGTCGATTGAATCTTTAAGAGTTGCAATCTCCTGCTCGTTCAGTTCAAGTTCAGTCTGCCGCTTTCCAAGGTAATGCTGCATTTCTTCCGGAGCAGGCCCTCCTGCAATCTTTCTTCTCGTTATATTGGAGACCGGATCAAGGGCTTCCTTTACCATCTTTTCCGTCAATCCCCTGCTTGAAAGCGACTCTCCAAGCACAACTTCAGCCACGGAGTCGATTTTTTCCATTGTGGGTTTTTCCATTTCCTTTGCAAGTATCCCGACAATCTGGTGGGCAGTTCTGAAAGGAATTCCGGTTTCTCTTACAAATGTATCTGCAAGCTCGGTAGCCGTTGTAAAACCTGTGGTGGACTGGGCTGCAAGCACATCCTTATGGATTTTCATGGTCCTTACCATTCCTTCCATTACCCTGGCCGATGCCCTGGAATTTTCTACCGAACGCCAGATATTGGGAGTTGCTTCCTGCAGGTCGCGGTTATAACTCAGGGGCAGGCCTTTGCAGATTGTAAGCAGGGACATAAGAGTTCCCACAGCCACTCCGGTTTTCCCGCGCATTAATTCTGCAGTATCCGGGTTTTTCTTCTGGGGCATAATCGAAGAAGTGGAAGCGTACATATCATCCAGTTCGATGAAATTGAACTCGGAAGAAGACCAGATTACAAGTTCTTCAGCCATCCGGCTCAGGTTTATCATGAGGTTTGAAAATACTGAGGCGCACTCTATAAGGAAATCCCTACTGCTAACCGCATCCATTGAATTTTCCAGCAGTCCATCAAAGCCCAGGAGTTCCTGAGTCCGTTTCCTGTTAAGGTTAAAGCCTGTAGAAGCAAATGCAGCAGCTCCGAGCGGGCAGAGGTTTACCCTTGAAAAAGCGTCCTGAACCCGGTCAAAGTCCCTGCCGAGAGCTGCTTCGTGGGCACAGAGGTGATGGGCAAGAGTAGTTGGCTGTGCATGCTGAAGGTGAGTAAAGCCTGGCATGAGGGTTTCAGTGTGTTTTCCTGCAAGGGTGACAAGAGTTTTTCTGAGGGCAAAGAGCTCTTCGAGCAGTCCGGTGAGTTCTTCTCTTAGGGTCAGCCTGATGCAGGTTGCAACCTCATCGTTTCTCGAGCGCCCGGAGTGCATCCTGCCTCCCACATCTTCCCCAACCATATCGATGAGCCTGGACTCAAGGGATATGTGTATGTCCTCGTAGCTAAAGTCGAGCTTTTCCATTCCTTCTTCCCTTATTTTCAAAAGCCCGCTAAGGATTTTTCCGCAGTCTTCTTCCTTTATGATCCCCTGCTCTCTCAGCATTACTGTATGGGCAAGATCCACTGCTATATCCGCGTTAAAAATCCACCTGTCAGCCTCCATAGAGGAGGTGTAATGTAAAATTTCTTTGTCCGGGGCAGCTTCAAGCCTGCCTCTGCGTAAAATGTTGCTCATCGGTTTTCCTCTGTATAATTGTGAAGTAAATCTATAGTGTGAGATTGTGAAATAAATCTATAATGTGAGAGTCTTTATGTAATAAGAATTCCTTGGGATAAATGATATTGTGAGCTTGTATGAAGTTTCTATCAAATTCTTAGTTTGCAGGCATACAAGACGTATAAAATCCGCAGCGTGGTATTATTCCGAATACTTAAATATGAATCGGTTTTCAGGAAGTTTCCTGTAAAGTAAGTGAATAATGCGGATTTTTGCCATTTTTAGTAAAAATGTCAGAATCAGTACTTCGCTAATTATCTCTTCTTCGTAAACTATGTCTCTTGATAACCTTAGATGCAGCGGAAAACTTGAAGTAAATTTCTATCTGGCCCCACATCAAGAGTACTTAAATATCTGGTGGACAACTCATTTATTAGCATCATAATCGGGAAAGGAGTGGGGAGAATATAAATTATAAACAAATTATTTTACTGTTGCTTGCAGTGGTAGCTTTGATAGGGGCACCAATGGCATCAGCTAAACCCAATTATTTGACATCTTTCAATCAGCACTATGATACTGCAGGCACAAGGCTTGATTCGTGCGCTACCTGTCATAACGGAGAAGCCAGAAATCCTTATGGTAGAGCATACGCAGGAAGTGGAAAGAATTTTGTCGCAATCGAAAATCTTGACTCGGACGGGGACGGGTTTACGAATCTGGTTGAAATAAATGCCCTGACTTTTCCAGGAAATCCTGATGATTATCCACAAGTCACATCAGAAACCCCATCCGAAACAACCGTTAACGCAACTGAATCCTCGGCGAGTGCAACGGAACAGCCAGCTTCCGAAGTCCCGGTAAACAATACTACCGAAGAACAAGCAGCCACCGAAGTGCCGGTAAGCAATGCAACTCCGGAACAGCAAGCTCCCGAAGTTCCAGACAACGCAACCGGGGAACAGGAATCCCCGGGATTTGAAGCCATTCCTGTGCTTGTCGGGTTATTAGCAGTAGCGTGCCTGAGGAGAAGAGATATCCGGAAATAAAACATAAATTTGTTTAATGTCCGTGGTCTCAAAGTATAACCGAATTTCTGCGGTCTACGATCTCATGGAGGCACCGATAGAGATTTTTCTCTACGGAAAATGGAGGGACGAAGCTCTATCAAGCCTCAAAGGCAAAGTTCTTGAAGTAGGGGTAGGGACAGGAAGGAATCTGAAGTATTACCCGGAGGGCTCTTCGGTAACAGGAATCGATATTAGTGAAGGTATGCTTGAAAAAGCCCGTGAGAAATCCAGAGGCATGCAGAATATTACTCTTCTCCCTATGGATGCCGAAAACATGGAATTTCCGGACAATACCTTCGACTATGTTGTCACAACTTTTGTCCTCTGTTCAGTCCCCGATCCCGTGAAGGCTCTAAAAGAAATGAGGCGCGTCCTGAAGCCCTCAGGGGAGTTGATCGCCATTGAACACATGCGCAGCGGTAACAATCTTATTTCCAAATTTGAAATTTTAATCAATCCGATTATGTTTTCCATTATCGGAGATGAGGTGACCAGAGATACTGTGGGGAACATAAGAAAGGCTGGATTCACTATCATGGAAGAAAAGAATCTGGCTTTTAAGGATGTATTCAAAAAAATTCGGGCAAGTCCATAATGTTTTTGATTCCTAAGTCCGTAATATTTTTGAGTCAGAGTACTTGATTACAATGTCTACAATCCCAAAGATGTCCTCAGCTTCAAAGTACAACCGGATCTCTCCGATCTATGAGCTGATAGATTTACCTCTGGAACTTCTCTTTTTCCGGAGATGGAGAAAAGAGGCGTTTTCAGGCCTGAGCGGAAATATCCTGGAAGTCGGGGTTGGGACCGGAAAGAATCTTAAATACTACCCTTCAAACTCTCTGGTTACAGGAATCGATGCCAGTGAAGGGATGCTTGATATCGCCAGAAAGAAAGCCATGGGCATGCCAAACGTTTCTCTTCTCCTTATGGATGCCGAGCACCTGGAATTTCCGGATAGGAGCTTTGATTATGTGGTAACGACTTTTGTCCTCTGCACAGTTCCTGACCCTGTGAAAGCTCTTGAAGAAATGAGGCGGGTTCTGAAACTTTCAGGTGAGCTGATGGCCCTTGAGCACGTGCGGAGCAGTAATCCCTTAATTTCCCTGTTGGAAGACTTAATCAATCCTGTCCTTTTGTTCCTGTTCGGGGATCATTCGATAAGACATACTCTGGAGAATATAGAAGATGCCGGTTTCACCGTACTGGAAGCAAAAAAACTGGCTATTAAGGACGTTTTCAGAAAGATAAGAGCGAAACCGTAAAAGGTTTCTAGCATATTCGACTTATATTAATCGATTATTTCTTTAAGAGTGATATGCGTGGAAACGACTAGTTTGGAGTCTCTTTATCCTTTTATTACTAAAGGTGGAATAGCAGCTTCTAATCATGAAATTATTGAAACAGATTTTGATATCCCACCAAGTGAGTTTCTTAAATTTGCAGAATTTGATTTAATAGCTGAATATGAGCATCATTTAGTTAACTCGTTATCGAATACAAAAAGAGCTATCGATTCTCAATTAGATTCATTATTAATTGGATTTGGCTTATCTGAAAAATCAAAAAGATGGAGATTTCCTAAAAAGATTGAATTCTTAAATAGCATTGGGATTATTTCGCCGAGAATTCTGAACAAAATTAATAGAAAAAGAAATCTTTTAGAACACGAATACAAAAATCCAAACAAAGAAGAAGTTGAAGACGCATTAGATATAGCCACTCTTTTTGTATCTTATACAAACAAATATTTATCTCCAGCACTTGTCGAATGCGAGTTATTTGATGATAAAGAGTTATGGAATGAACCTCCGTCAGTATTGAGAGATGAAAAACTACAATACGTTACAATAACACTAGACTGGAGGAATAGCAAACTGATTTTTGACTTTCCTTCTTCTACAAGAAATACTAATGGTAAGTACGATCATATAGTTGAGGAATTAACTGCTAATGATACAGACTATGATGAATATTTGAAGTTTTACCTTAGTTTATATGATATTATACACCGTTAAATTGTTTAACTGCCTATTTTTGGGTTATTTTTTTCTGTTATTTATTAATAACTAATATGGAAAGTTATTAACCTTATTTTAAATAAGCAAAAGAGAGCTTACTCAACTTTTACTGATCCCGTACAATGCAGCTCCGAGTGCTCCCGTGATCTGCGGTTCTGGAGGTACGTACAGTGAAACACCCAGTTCTTTTTCCAGAAATACCTTAATTCCTGCGTTTTTTGCGACACCGCCCACGAAAGCCACATTTTGTTTTAACCCGACCTGTCGGACCATAACCGCAACCCTTCTGGCAATACTTTCAATGAGCCCTGCCGCAATATCCTCTTTTTTAAAGCCTCTCGCCCGGAGAGATATAACTTCGGACTCGGCAAAAACGGTACACATGCTTGTTATGCTGGCAGGTTTTTTTGAAGCGAGAGCCAGACGCCCCAGTTCCTCTATCGGCACTTCAAGTGCCTTTGCCGTATATTCCAGGAATTTGCCCGTTCCAGCCGCACATTTTTCGTTCATTAGAAAATCGGTTACTTTTCCGTCATTTACCGAGATAATCTTGCTGTCCTGGCCTCCGATGTCTATAATCCCGTTGACAGCCGGGTACAGATGATGGACACCCATTGTGTGGGCTGTGATCTCGCTTACTGCTCTATCGGCAAACTTTATGCTGTTCCTGCCATATCCGGTTGCGTATATCCCGGTCACATCTTTTTTGTCAATTTCGGCATCAGAAAGCACATCTTCGTACACATTTTTTGCGGCTGATAAAATATCGAATCCTGTTGGACGTATGTTGTGAGTGACCATTTGGCCGTCAATTACCAGAACGGCTTTTGTAGTGGCCGAACCCGAATCTATTCCCACCGAGATCATGAAAGCATCTCCATGAAAGCGTCCACGCGGAGTCCGATCTGCTCGACATCCGAGTCGCTGTAGTCCGTCTCTATCGAAAGCACAGGTATCCCGGCATTCTTCAGCGCTTGCTGTACTTTATATCGCTCGATATTGTAGCCGTGGCAGAACTGCAGGGTATAGTTCACCACACCATCGACTTTGAACTCTCCTGCAAGTTCCAGAATATTGTCTATACGCCTGTCGTTCGGAGTCATGCAGGAACAGGGTATCTTGATATAGCGTTCGGCCAGCGCAATCATAGGATCTTTGTTCTCGTCTACCAGGTCCCAGAATGATCTCGTGCCCGTACAACTTTCCTCCACGACAATGACACCGCCCCTGTTCTCTATAATCTCCGGTACTTTGGTGTTTCCGCCCGGCATCGGGCAGCCTGAGATCATTATTCTGGGCATGTGGATAAAATCAGCCTTATAATCAGCCTTATAATCAGCCTTATAATCAGCCTTATCAGCCTTGACCTGCTCCGCTTCGTCGATGAGATTGCGAAGGGCTTTTTTAAAGTCTTCTGCCGATAAGACATACTGCTTTTGCATGACCTTTATTACATCCACACCACTGATTGGCGGAGAGTCCTTTTTTCGCAGGTCATAGAGCCTGTAAAGCAGCTTTCTTGTCTCGTTCGATGAGATTATTTCGTTCTTTAATTGTTCGACTGTGACTTTATTACCTGTCAGCTGTTCCATGACGCCTTTGAATTTGTTAAGTTCATCCAGGAAATATTTTACGGCAGCAGGGCTGTCGGGTTTCTGCGGAAGATCGAGCACATAGGTTGGAACGTAGTCTCCCATTAATTCATACGTCTTTTTTTACTATCGCAGGTATTCTCAGCTACGACCATATCTACCAGGCCAAAGTGAGAGCAGGATTTTACACCTGAACAACCGTTATTAACGATCGAACCAAAGGAAGATTTGACAAGCGGACAGATTTGACAAGCGGACAGATATTCCTGGGTAAATACTGCTCAGCTATGGATATGGTATCATTCTTACCCCCGCAGAGTATAACACGGTCTGCCCCTGCCGCAAAAATGATCTCGTCAGGTACGAACAGGCATAAAGTGCCAACTATCTTTTTCCCGGCTTTCTTTTCTTCTGTTAGCTGACGAATCCGCTCACTATACGAGTTTTTAATATAATTAAGAGTTTCAAAATGTGTCATTTTCTCTACAAAATGCTTTGTGATGAATATATTAAATCGTTTTCTGTTCCTCTTACTTTCGGCAGGTCGACATTAAAAATTAGAATAATTTTACCAATGTCGTTTTAGAATATTAGCTAAATAGGTATTATGTTTAAAGCTGGTTAACGTGTGGCTCAACTCCCACGACACATATAAACACTGAATTATTTTTTTCATTAAAGTTTAGTGTGATAGATTATCTTCTATCTATTCCAAGTGCTTTGAAGAATTCGAATTCCCCCTCCTCCGAAATATCAGGCCCTTTCTTCAAAATTCAAATTATCACATCCTTATTACAGTTTTAGCATATTCTTTAGCAGCCAGTTCATTCTCAATCGAATCACCTTTATTGAAAAGACGCTCATACAGATCTTCCCATACCCAACCTTTATCATATTCATAACGAAGTACATGTAAAAAATATATTAAACGTTTGCCCCCTTTTACAATTTGCTTACCCTCTCCATAATCTATTTTGACAATTCTCTTACTATGATCTGTATAACAGTAACAAGCTACATTAGGTGTCAATGAATTAACATGATCGCTCAACACATGGCGAAAGGCATTTTCAACAGTTTGTTTAGTGTTCTTAGGCTCCATATCTTAGAACCTCTGTCCACAACATTCATAGAACCTTTCAAGTTCTACATTTGGTACTGTGAAAACATTCAATATATCTCGCTTTTTCATATGCTCACCTTTCTTCTTCACTACCAAAACTTGATTTTTATATATGCAAGTTTATCTCTCTTCAATTTATTTATTGCAAAGAAACTCTATTAATCAATAATAACTAATTCCTAAAGGGATGCTGGGGAAAACAAAGCGCTATCTGGAAGTTACACGGGTCCTTTTGAAGTACAATCTTATTCCGGAACTCTACCGGGAACTGCGTACCAATTATATTTCAAATCCTGATTGTACGTGTGCTTTTGATGTTGAGAACAGGCAGACAGCGGTAAAACTCAGGCAGGCTTTCGAAGAGCTCGGGCCTACTTTTATCAAAATGGGACAGACCATGAGCAAGCGGCCTGACCTCGTGCCCCAGCCTTATGTTATTGAAATGTCGAATTTGCAGGATAAGGTTAAGCCTGTACCTTTTGAGGAGATGGCTGAATCTCTCGACCTTGCCTGCATATGTGAGTATATATCTCGTGAGGACCGGAACAGGAAAAAAAGTGAAGAAGAACTGAAGGCGGAAAGAGAAAGAAGAGCAAAAGCCTTTATTGAGATTTTTGACAGCTTTGACACTGATCCAATTGCCTGCGGGTCCATTGCTCAGGTCTATAAAGGGGTTCTTGATGGCAAAACCGTGGCTGTGAAGATTCTGCGCCCAAATCTCATTGATACTATTAATATCGACCTTTCTATCCTGGACGATTTCAAGCCTGTGATGAAAAAAGTACTCAGGGTAGGAAAGAACTTCGATATTGATGCTTTTTTACTGGAGATCCGGGAGATGCTTACCCGGGAAGTTGATCTCAGGATTGAAGCCGTAAGCATGCGTCGCTTCGAAGACAATTTTAAAAACGTAAAAAATGTTGCTGTGCCTAAAATTTATCCGGATTACTGTTCTGCCAATGTCCTTACAATGGAATTTATTCAGGGAACCCAGGTCAAGGACATCATTGACATGCAGGTGCCCCAGAGCAAAAAATCGGAATATACGCGCACGATTACAAAGAGTTACCTGAAACAGGTCTATATCGACGGTTTTTACCATGCAGACCCCCACGGGGGTAATATGCTGGTCGAGGAGAATGATACTGTTGCTTTCATTGATTTCGGGGCTGTGGGCAGTATCGATGATGAGCTCAAGAAGAACATGCTTGAGTTTTACTACGCAATCAATAACAGGGATGTGGAAGGGGCAACCCAGGGCTTCCTCAGGATCGGGGGTGCGGATCCCAGAGAAGTGGATCTCCGCAGGCTCAGGAAGGACATGGATGAACTGATTGCAAACCAGAACTACGGGCTTGAAGGCAGGCAGAGCGACAACTACGCTAAACTCGGCCTGAAGTATGATATCCGGCTCCCGGGGGAATTTTCAACCCTACAGAGAGCAATCCTGCTTATCGAAGGAGTCTGCCTTGAACTTGACTCGCGGTACAATATTAAAACCATTGCAATCCCTGTCCTAATGGACGCCTACAAGAAGCTCAATTCCCCTAAGGGAGCTGCCCTTCATATCGAGTTTTCCGCCGAACCTATGAATGAAAAAGCCGAATTAAAAGCTGCGATCAGGGAAGTTGCCGACAAAATGGAATACATGGGGGACAGGTTCCTTGAAGGCAAACAAAAAGAAAACAAGAGAAGTGTTTTCTCAAAGGAATTTTTCCTCGCTGTCCTGCTTGTTGTCTCAACTTATATCCTGTTAAATGGAGATGCTTTCTCATGGGTTGGATTGATCGGGTTTGTGGGGACGATCCTAATAGCTCTTCTTTCTGTAATTCGAGGTAACTGAGATAATCCTTAATTGGTACAAAAGCTCTAATAAATGAAAATATAAAATAATGTAATAAAAATAGGTAAAATAAATGTAAAAATTACAAATTCAGGATTCAGCAATGGGGGGTTAATTTCTGGTCGAGGAAACCTTAAAAATCGAAGGAATGGCATGCAATCACTGCGTCGTAAGAGTGGGGAGAGCTATTGCTTCCGTGAAGGGAGTAGTAGAAGTGGATGTAAACCTGGAGAAAAGAGAAGTAGTTGTGAACTTTGAAGAATCCATGACAGACCTGGAAAAAATTAAGGCTGCTATCCGGGAAGCAGGGTACGAGCCCTTATGATTCCTTTTTCTTATGTTGATCTATATTTTTCTGTTTGGCTCGGGTAGTAGTAAAAAACTTCCAGCAAACTCAGGTCGTGGGGTCAGTTACTGAAAAATCATGTTCAGGAGGATGGATTGCTTCATATTTGGCCAAATGTGAAGGATGGGGGTCGTTTTGTCGTATTGAGAACTAATCGTAGATCTTTGCATCTGATATCACATATAAAAATAATCAAATAATATTTGTTAAGTGCTATACGGAGAGTGGTTGCAATAAATGGATTTATGGACAATTACGGTTACGGCATGATGGGGTATGGAGGTATGTTTTTCGGAATTATTTTCTGGATTCTTATAATTGTGGTAGCTTATCTGCTAATCAAATGGCTTGTTGAACAGAACAAAACCCGTGGTGGTGAAGAGAAGTCTGCGCTGGATATTGCAAAGGAAAGGTATGCGAAAGGTGAAATTACTGAAGAAGAATTTGAAGAAATTAAAAAGCGCCTGGTCTGAGAGGGAAATGTGGGTATAAAATTGACCTCTCGGCGGTAAAGGGTTGAGGAGATCGACAAATGGCTAAACAGCTGTGACTTTAGATCTTGAACGTTGTACTTTTCCTTTACTCCTGGTACAGCCGTTAACAGGCATGAGGCTGTGATTCGTCGATTTGTCAGGAAGGAATTATTCCCAGACCTTAATGAACCTGCACCTGGTAACTAGCCTCTTTCTGGTTGTGCTTGTGCCTGTGCATCTTTCTATAAATTGGTGTGGGTAAAGCCCCAGTTCCAGTTCTCAAATAAGACCAAAAGATCTGGTGGCGTCTTCTTCTTCTTTTTGGGGAAAACACGTTAAAATATTTCAAAATTTTCCATTTGTTGTTCTGCTGTACTACAATGATTGATTTCATCTTTAATCTACAGCTTCCGAAAAGAGTTGCCCTTGAAATTGAACAGACTCAGCGTTGAAGATGAATTAATAAATTTCAGGTATGAATTGTTATGCACTGAAAGAGAAAAATTAGTCCAGTAAAAATCTTCTGTAAAAACCAGTAGATTTGCTGCTTATGTATTCCATTTGAATATTTGCAAGAAAAACATAGGAATTAAGACGGAGCCGGAAATCAATCGGTATGAATAGATATGAATCGATATGAACCAGAGAGTTTGACACTTACAGGCGCTGTATCTTTAGGCACCGGGGTGATGATTGGTGCGGGCATTTTTGCACTGCTTGGACAGGTCGCTGAACTGGCGGGAATTTTATTTCCAGTTATATTTCTTGTAGGTGCGGTTGTAACCGCCTTCAGCGCGTATTCTTATGTTAAATTTTCCAACACCTATCCTTCAGCCGGAGGAATTGCCATGTACCTGGAAAAGGCATATGGAAAAGGGGTAATGACCGGTTTTGGTGGATTGCTTATGGCTTTTTCCATGGTTATTAACGAAAGCCTTGTTGCCCGCACTTTCGGGACCTACACAATACAACTTTTCAATATAGAACAGGGAAGCTTCCTTGTGCCGCTTCTGGGTGTCGGGTTGCTGGTCTTTGCCTTTGGGGTAAATATTTCCGGAAACCGCATAATAGAAAAATTTTCGTTTTTCATGGCTCTGGTCAAAATCACCGGCATTTCCATCTTCGGGATTGTTGGCTTATGGCTTGCTGATTTTTCTTTTGCCAGCACTTCTTCGGGTGCGGTGGAGACTACAATCGAAGGGTATCTTGCAGCCGTAGCATTGTCCGTGCTTGCTTACAAGGGTTTTACAACAATTACCAACAGCGGCTCGGAGATTGTCGATCCCCATCAGAATGTGGGAAGAGCAATAATTATTTCCATAGCAATTTGTACGGTTATTTACTTTCTAGTATCATTAGCAGTAGCAGGCAGCCTTACCCTCCCTGAAATTATCGAGGCAAAGAATTTTGCACTGGCAGAGGCAGCGAGACCGGTTTTTGGCAATTACGGTTTGTGGTTTACCGTAGGGTTAGCGATTATTGCAACAATTTCCGGTATAATTGCCAGTGTCTTTGCCGTATCCCGCATGCTTGCCATGTTAACAGATATGAATATAATACCACACAGGCATTTTGGCATGCCGGGAGATATCCAGAAACACACCCTTGTTTACACGATTGTTGTTGCTATTCTATTAACAATCTTTTTTGATTTGAGCAGGATTGCCTCTCTTGGTGCAATTTTTTATTTAGTTATGGACATTATTATGCACTGGGGACTTTTACGTCATATGCGTGAAGAAATCGATGTAAGGCCTTATATCATCATTACAGCAATCGTTCTTGATGCAGTTATTCTCAGTGCTCTCCTTTTATCGAAAGCATCCACTGATATGTTTTTAGTTGTCATGGCACTGATAATGATGGTGCTTATTTTTCTTGGAGAAAAAATATTCTTACGCTCAAACCCGGCTGGGAACGACCATAAGCAGATTTAATATTGAACCTGGCTTTACAGGTGAAGAATAAGTTCACAATGAATAAAAAAGGAAGACTGGATTACAGGCAACCGATATTTAGTAATGGGGAGTGTACTTTAATGTTTGAAAAAACAAAAAGATATTTTACCATTGCAAAGGTATTTTTAAAGTATAATTTGTTTCCGCTTTTGTATAAAGATATTCACAGGGATTATATCTCAAACAAAAAATGTACATGTTCCATTGATTTAAAAAACCGGAGCAATGCCGTAAAACTTCGACTTGCTTTTGAAGAGCTTGGTCCCACTTTTATCAAACTTGGCCAGACGTTAAGCAAACGTTCTGATCTGCTTCCTCCTATCTATATCCAGGAACTGGAAAAACTGCAGGATAAGGTCCCACCTCTTGATTTTGAAAAGATGAGAGAATCCTTTGAAACTGAATGCATTTGTGGAATCTCAGGAGGGGAACACGAACATAGTCCGGTTTGTTACCACTGCCATGACATACTGGACATATTTGATGATTTCGACACAAAACCTATTGCAAGTGCATCAATCGGACAGGTTTACAAAGGTACTTTGAAAGGCAAGAAAGTTGCCGTAAAGATTGCTCGTCCGAATCTTATTGATACGATCAATCTGGACCTTGCTATTCTCGAGGATATGAAACCGATTCTGGTTAAAATAATCGGAACGGGTGAAAATTTCAATTTTGATGCTTTCCTGTATGAATTTAGAGAAATGCTGCATCGAGAACTTGATTACAGGTTTGAAGCCATAAATATGAAAAGGATGAAGGAAAACTTCAAAGATATTAGGGATGTGATAATTCCGGATGCATACATGGATTACTGTCGCGAAAATGTCCTTGTTATGGATTACATAGAAGGCACTCAAATTAAGGATTTAGCTGGTGTTGATCAGGAAACAAAATCCAGATATGCACAACTCATAGGTTCGAGTTATCTAAAGCAGGTATACCTGGATGGGTTTTATCATGCGGGCCCGCATAGTGGAAACATTATAGCCCGGAACAGGTCCATCGCATTCATTGATTTTGGAGCTGTTGGAACGATTGACGGTGAATTAAAGCGGAATATGTTGAACTTCTTTTATGCCGTATATAAAAAGAATGTTGATATGGCAACTGATTCTTTTTTAAAACTTGGTAACCTTGCAGAAGAAGACGTTAACGTTCATAACCTTATGCGAGATATGGATGATCTGATAGCAGACCAACACTATGGAGCCGGGGGGCGGAAAAGCGATAGATATGCGATACTTGCTCTGAAACATGATATCTCTCTGCCGGCTGAGTTTTCCACGCTTGAACGTGCCGTTTTGCTTATTGAAGCTGTATGCCTCAAACTTGATCCTGACTATAGTATTATGAATGAAGCAAAAACATTAATCTCTGAAGCAATGAAAGAGCGTTACTCTCCGGGAAAGCTGGTGGAAGGTATCCAGTTTGAAGCTGACGAATATGTAAATACACTTAAAAATATTCCTATTGGTATCGATGATGTCATCAAAACCATACGCGGATACAGGATAGAGAAACTACAGGGCAAAGGCGATGTTATTAAAAAATCTCGCTTGCTTGATGAAATGTCAAAAAATCTATTTTTAGCTGTATTGCTCATCTCTTCCGCATATCTGATAATCAGGGGAGAGGAAAATATTGTTTTACTGGGTATTTTTGGATTTGCCGGCGGGCTTCTGGCAGGTATATACTCGATTATTCGTTCCTGAATTTTACTTGGTCACTTACTTTACCACTTACTACCAAAAGTTCTCATTTCATCTTAAGATCACATAATAATTCTAACCGGGGAAACTCTTTACTTCATTGATCTCATTCATGGCGGATGCCGCAGTGATGGTATTGGCAGCGGACGCGGATTAGGAACGTGGATATCGACTGGCATCGCAGTTGCTCTAATAATCATAATAAATAGAATTCCTTGACAAGTTAAATGCGGATTGAGGCCTCAAGTTATGAAACTCTTACTTACATCCGGGTCAAGCAAATTTGTTATAGAATATTCCGAACAAGTATGCGAAAATAAAAGAAATGATTGCAGCTTCGATCATTCCAGCAATTATGCCGGTTAGAGTTAACGAGAAGAACATATGCCACTGTCTCATCATCTCAACAGCACCAGTGTAAATCCCTAAATTTCCAAGTATCCCGAGCATACCCATGATAATTGCAGAGACTATTGCTGCAGCTAAGCCAAGTGCTAATGGTTTTAATTGCTGTTCCATTTATTTCCCCCCACTTTTAACTATTATAGTCATCTGGATTAATGAAACATAAAGTTTCTCAGAGTCAGGTATTTTCAATGGGCTTTTCCGTTATTTTTGGTATTTCTTTCGCATTTTTAATAAGCCTGAAGACTACTACTGCTAACGAGGAAACGGGTTCTGGGATGAACTCATTATGGATGAGCCCATTATTAATCAACATATGATCCAGATAGACCCCATTTGTGGAATGCCCATAGACACGGAAAAAGCGCAGTTTAAGGCAAAAATTAGGGGCAGCTCATATTACTTCTGCAACGAGGAGCATAAACGCAGCTTTCTGGAGAGCCCGAGAATCGCCTATTTCTCCATGGAAGTGGGCCTGAAGAGTGAAATGCCCACCTACAGCGGTGGACTTGGCGTGTTGGCAGGAGACACTATAAGATCCAGTGCAGACCTGAAAATTCCTCTTGTCGCGGTCACTTTACTGAGCCGAAAAGGGTACCTGAAACAAAAGATAACGGATAGTGGCGATCAGCTGGAGTATCCGGAAGACTGGAACCCATCGAGATTCCTGAGACCGCTGCCGGAAGCAGTGAATGTCAGGATTGAAGGCAATGAGGTAAAGATCAAATCCTGGATCTACGACCACCAGAGCCCTACCGGTGGACTGGTTCCAGTCCTCTTCCTGGATACAGATTTACAGGAAAACTCTCTAGATGACAGAGAGATTACCAGCTTCCTCTACGGAGGCGACAACAGATACAGGCTGAAGCAGGAGATAGTCCTGGGCATCGGAGGCGTTAGAATGCTCGAAGCCCTGAACTTCAAGATCCGCAAGTATCACATGAATGAAGGACATTCGAGCCTGCTCACCCTGGAGCTTTTGAAGAGAAACGGCACGGACGCGGACAGGACCAGGGATTTATGCGTTTTCACTACCCATACGCCGGTAGCAGCTGCTTTTGATAAGTTCTCTTACGCGGACGTACAAAAATTACTGGGAGAAGAGTTTCCTCCGGGGGATATAAAAAAGTACGCAGGAGTGGATAACCTAAACGCTACATATCTGGCCCTGAATCTGAGCAAATATGTGAACGGTGTGACCAATGCGCATATGGAATATTCCAGAAAGCTCTTTCCCGGATACCACCTTCGGGGAATAACCAACGGAGTTCACCCCTGTAGATGGACATGTGAATTTTTCAGGGAACTGTTCGACAGGTACATTCCAGGATGGGCGAATGAGCCTGAACTTCTGGTAAGGATGGATGAGGTCCCGTACGGGGAGATCTGGAACGCTCATCTGAAAGCCAAGAAGGCTCTATTAGACCATATCGTTGAGAAAACTGGCGTCATTATGGATATCAACGTCCTAACTCTGGGATTTGCCCGCCGGGCCACGGCTTATAAACGCGCCACACTGTTATTTTCTGACCTGGAGAGGTTAAAAGAGATCAACCGAACTGGAAAGTTGCAGTTTATATTTGCGGGCAAGGCGCATCCTAAAGATGATGCCGGAAAGCGCGTCATTAAAGAGATTTACAATTACATGGCCGGGCTGAGAGGAGAGATCGAGGCTGTTTACCTGGAGAATTATGATATGGATCTGGCGGCAAGGATGGTTTCCGGCGTGGACGTGTGGCTGAACACGCCCCTACCCCCAATGGAAGCTTCGGGCACAAGTGGGATGAAGGCCGCCTGCAACGGAGTTATCAATTTCAGTGTCCTGGACGGCTGGTGGATAGAGGGCTGCATTGAGGGCGTCAACGGCTGGGCCATCGGGCCTTATCCCATGGTACCCATAGGAGAAAATGAAAGGAGGAGAATTGAGATTAAAGATCTTTACAACAAGATGGAATATCTGATCATCCCCAAATTTTATCATGACAGGGACGGGTGGAGAGAGATGATGAGAAGTTCTATTTCCAAGACCGCCTATTATTTCAACAGCCATAGAATGATGCGAAGGTATATCACCGAGGCATATCTTTGAAATTGAAGAGCTTAATTTAACTAAATTTTATTTTTGTTATCCAGGATGCTCAACTTTGGAACCAAAAATCCCGTGTTCCGCATTTATTTCCCTGTATTCATCTCCGAATTGTTCTGTCACATTATCCATTCACTATTAGCCCGATAAGAGGCGCAAGGTCACGAAAAATTCACAGGAATCACAGAGCAAAAGAACCATCAAGCTATGGAAACAGCACCAGTTTTAGTCCCAATAAAAATATGAATACTGCTACGAAGTTCCTGAATTTTCCCTGGGGTATTTTTTCAACTCCTTTTTTCCCGATCATTGCTCCGATTAAAGATGCGGGTATGAAGATCAAAAAGCCTGATAAAATGACAGGATCTAACCCGGTATCTCCTTTGATATACGTTGCTATCCTTGTAGAGTCGATCATAAAAGATATGGCACCTGCAGTTGCGATATAAACAGCTTTCTCGAGGTTAAAAGCGCTTAGGGCTACTGCATTTATTTCCCCTCCTATGCCGAAAATACCTGCAAAAAATCCGGTAAGGGCTCCGCCGGATATTGCCACCGATAATCTCTGGCTAAGCTTAAAGGTCTGGTTGAAGGTGATGAAAAGAACATAAGCCAGGAGGAACAATCCTAAAGCTCTTGAAAGGACCTCCTGGGAGATTCTCAAGGACAAAGATGATCCTATGAAACTTGTGAAGATGCCGGGAAGGCCGAAGGCAAGGAAAAGCTTCCATCTTATGCCTTTCCGGAATAAGAGCATTTTCCAGATATCGTTAAACCAGTGAATTATGCCCACCAGAAGCAGGGTCTGAGGCAGAGGAAATACCATCAGGAGAACGGGCACCATAATTGTGGATATCCCGAATCCGGCCAGAGTCCCGATCACGCTTGCCAGCAGTGTGAGCAGGGCTATGAAAATAATTTCCTGATATGCAAGCATACTTTTGTTATATTGACTGCATTAAGGCATTATGTTTTCGGGGTCAGATCCAGATCTAAAAGAAGTGCCCGTTGGGGTTTAGGCTTTTTTAAAGGATATAATAAAGTATTATACCAATCATGACAATTATATTATCATATTTTATTGTTATCGCGATATCTTACTGATGTGAACATATTTTGTCATGGCTATATTTTTGTTAGAAAATGATGTCCATGAAAGTGTCCTTTGGGGCAGTTCATGTTATAAGGCACTATTGAATTGGAGTTTGTATGTCGAATAGTTTTGCAGATAAAAACGGTTCTGAACATACATTCAGAGGTAAAAAAAGACATTTTTAGTGCTGGGATATGGAATATTTGAGAAGCTTTGAATACAGGCAGTACTGGGGGGTTCTAAATTCCTGAGGAATCAAAGCGCAGGCAAAAGACATCGGATGAAAAAATCTCGGACATATACATAGGTCTGGTTTTGCTTCTGGTCATAAGCGGCGTTGCTATGTTGTATGAAAGCTGGATAGGCCATGCCCTGATAGTTCTTATCAGCCTTTTACTGATTATCTACGCTCTCGCAACCGGAGCTATGCTCAAAGGAAGAATAAAAAGAAAGCCGGGGAATATTTTCAGACTTCATAGAAGAAGTGGTATTTACTTTGGAGCCTTTATCCTGGGCTCGTTTACCTATGGTTTATTGATGAGTTTGCAGCACGGAGAGCCTATATTAGTATCCATTCACGGAAAACTGGGTCTGATTATAGTTCTTATTGTAATTCTGCAGGTGATCCCAAGTCTGGTTTTAAAGAACCGAGCCAGCTACAGAGGATTGCACAAAATGATGGGATACTCCCTGGCTCCAATTCTGTTCATTGATGCCAGCTGGGGCCTGTATAATGGTGTTGCTACCGGGACAAAGAGTAGTCTGGTCCTCTTGCATTCGATATCTGGAGGCCTGGCTGCCCTTGCTCTTGTCTGGATCTTTCTGGAAATACTATATGCCACAGATAAGTCACTTGCTAGGGCAAGAATAGCAAGTTACCTTGCGGCATTTCTGGTAGCTGCAGGGTGCTGGATAGCAGGAGGCTACAACTATCTAACGGCCTATGGCTCTCAGGTAAAACCTGTGATCCTTACAGGGCCGCACCCCTGGGTGCATGAGATTGTGATGGAGGCAAAAGAGCACATCTTTGTTTTCCTTCCAGTAATCTTTTTTGCTCTTTCCATTACCCTCTACATCTTCGATAGAGATGCTTTTCTGGGCGAAGCGAAGTCCAGGCGCGCCCTGATGATGGTTGCCTCCCTGGCGCTTTTTATGGTGTTACTCATATTCCTGATGGGAGCGATTATATCAAATGCTGGAAAGACGGGAACGGAGGTTTGAAATGAAGGAATCGGCAACATTCATCACATCGGCCTCAATTACTATATTTTTAACCGGTTGCATCATCATCACCCATGATTTGTCAGCGGGTTTTAGACAATCGTTGGCAGAACTTACGGGTCATCACTGGATATCTGTGAGCATAATAACGCTAATATTATTCGTGCTCTCTTCCGGGCTTCTGCTGGGCTCGAAGAGTGTGAGAAAGTCCCTGAGGGTTTACGATGCAGGTTTGTGGTCGACTGCACTGATGGCTGTGACTCTGCTCATGATATTGGGAATTCTCGCAGAGTTAACCGCTCGCTTCCTAATGGAATGAGATCGGTTTTTAAGCCTGATCTGGAGTTATGTTTTTCTGGTAAAATGTAAGTAAAAATGTCTGGTAGAGTCTGGAGAAGTATATCCCGGCTGCATGACTGAAATTTCAGAATTTATCCTGTGCTCTGAATGATTGAGAATTCCGACTTTATATTTAAGCATCGGGTGACAAAATAGAAATAAATTGACGCATCTTTAATCAATGGGGGTTATTATGACGGTAGTTGATCCTGTTTGTAAGATGAAGCTGGACGAGAAGGATGCAAGGTTCAAGAGTGAATACAAAGGAAAAATGTACTACTTCTGTGCCCTTTCGGATAAAAAGAAGTTTGATGAAAATCCGGAGAAGTATATCAAGTCCTGAGGGTGGCAGGTATGAGGAACTCGGACCCGGGCAAGATAGGATGTGAAGGCAAGTTAGCTGTCTTCAGGTCAAAGCACAAAGGCAAAACTTACTGTTTTTTCAACTTTTCCTGCAGAAAATTTGACGGGAATCCAGTGCAGTATTTTAATTTCCGGGGTGGCGTATGAAGATAGTAGTAGCAGATCCTATATTTCTGACGGATGAGTACAGAAAGAGGCTCGAAGCGTTGGGTGAACTCGAAATTTACAAAAATGTGCCTTTCTCTCATGACGAATTCATTGAGAGAATAATGGATGCTGAAGTTGTAATAGTAGGAAGGTACGGAGTTGACGCCAGGGCTATAAGTTCTGCGCCCAAGCTAAAGCTGATCTGTCTGTGGCAGACAGGCTTTGACAATGTAGATCTGGAGGCGGCCACTGATCATGGAGTGATTGTTTCGAACGTCCCAAGTTATGCCTTTGAGTCGGTGGCGGAGTTTGTCTTTGCTTTAGCCCTTAATTTGCTCAGAAAAGTCCATCTGGCAGATATGAACCTGCGAGAAGGATTATTCGATTGGAGGTACTATGTGGGCAACCAGCTCATGAGCAAGACCATAGGCGTGCTGGGAACAGGTGAAATAGGTAAGAGGGTAATACAGATCGCACACGGGTTCAACATGAATGTGCTCTCTGTAACGGCTCACCCCAGTCCTGAGAGGGCAAAGGCTCTTGGAGTAAAGTTCGTCGATCTGGACACTCTGCTCTCAGAGAGCGATATAGTTACACTGCATGTGCCTCTTACACCCGAAACAGAGCATATGATAGGCTCCCGGGAGCTGGCAAAGATGAAACCAACTGCTATATTGATTAACACTGCCAGGGGAAAAGTGGTTGACGAAGTGGCACTCATAGAAGCTCTTAAGGAAAAAAAGATTGCCGGAGCAGGGCTGGATGTTTTCGAAAAAGAGCCACTGCCAACGAATAGTCCACTTCTAGTGATGAATAATGTTGTGTTAACTCCACACATTGCCTTTCTATCTGAAGAATCTTTGGATGAGTGTACTTATGTCAGTATTGAGAACGTGGAGATGTTTACGAAGGGCAAGCTCCAGAATGTGGTGAATCCTCTGGTGTTAAAGGGTTAACGAGTCAGCAGATGGCCAAACAACTCAAGCTTCGGATTCTTAATGTTTCACTTTTTCTCCTGCTCCTGCTGCAGCTGTTAGCAGGCACAAGGCTGTGGTTCGTCGAGTTGTTGGGATGGGAGGATTCCCAGACTTTTATGAACCTGCACCTGGTAACGGGCTTCGGCCTGGCTGTGCTCATATTTGTGCACATCTATACGAATTGGTGGTGGGTGAAGTCTCAGTTCGGATTCTCCAGATGAAACCGAAGAACTTAGTTTTGGATTCTTTTACTCAGGAAACCAAAAAGTTGAAGGCATGTCCTGCGGGCAATGTAATGAGGGTCAAAAAGGCAATATATACAGGGCATAAAGAGAGTAGATGTGAGCCTTGAGAACAAACAGGCTTTGTTGAGTTCGACGAGGGAAAGACTGATGTCGAGAAAATCAAAGCTGCGATAAATGAAGCAGGGTATGAGCCCCTTTAAAGCAGGCTTTTGATTTTTCCCACTTCTACTTTTTTACCCTCTCAGGTTAAATGAGAAGGAAACTTTTTCCTGCCTAGCCGGTTTTAGAGCGCAAAGGATTATGCAGCAGACCGGACATATATCTATTTAATCATGCAGTAGTCCATAAAATTATTATGTTAAATAAATCAGTAAAAGCAGTGGAGGTTTAAACAATTACTCAGGAAACCATAAAAGTTGAAGGCATGTCCTGCGGGCACTGTGTAATGAGAGTCAAAAAGGCAATTGAAGGTATGCAGGGCGTAAAGAAAGTAGATGTGAGCCTTGAGAACAAACAGGCTGTTGTTGAGTTCGACGAGGGAACAACCAGCGTCGAGAAAATCAAAGCTGCGATAAAGGAAACAGGCTACGAGCCCGTCTGATCTTGAATAAGGCGTTTAAATCTCGAAATAATGAGTCTCAAAAGACTCAATTTTTTGGGTTCGAGGAATTCATTATATAGTAAAAGGTACAGACTTTTATAATATGGGTAAAGCGTCTGTTTATAAGCAGCTGATGATCTGGGGGTGAAGACATCGGGGAGACAACGCTTGTAGTAGATGATATGATTTGCAGGTACTGCAAAGACACGGTTACCAGGCTCATTGCCTCTATTAACGGGGTTTCCCGTGTAAACGTAAACGTCCTTGAAAGGACGGTAAATGTAACCTATGACAGCCGGATAACCGATGCACATGTCATAAGGATGACCCTGCTCGAAGCGGGTTATAAGAACATCAGAGAATCTTTAAACGCATTTTAAGCGGTAAGGCAGTCTGAAAATCTGGATAGGCGGCATATCCAATGGAAATTACGATCGGAGTTTATGGCATGACCTGTGGTCACTGCCAGAAAAGTGTAGCGGATGCTATTTCTTCTCTTAAGGGCGTGGAGTCTGTAGATGTCAATCTTGAAGCCGAAAGTGCAACTGTTATTTTTGATCCTGAAAAGGTAAGCCTTGACGATATTAAGGTAGCCGTCCTGAAGGCGGGGTATTCTACAGAACGCGAAGGAGAAACTGAGGAGGAGATCCAGGCAGAAACCTCCGAAAGCACCGGAAAGACAGCAGAAGCTCCGGAAGTTGCTGATAAAGAAGCTGAATCAAAGGGTTCGGGAACCGTTGTGAGTGAGGAGGCGGCGGGAATTTCCTGCACCCTTGATGAAGCGTGCAAACTGGCGGAAAAAGAAGTAACTCGGCTGTCCGGGCAAAAAGCAGGCCCCAAAGAAATCACCCTCGGAGTTTCCGGGATGACCTGCTCGGCATGCGCCCTGAATATCGAGAAGGTCCTGAAGAAAAAGGAGGGTGTGGATTCCGTAGCCGTTAATCTGGAGCTTGGCAGGGCAAAGGTTAGCTTTGAGCCTTCCCTTATCTCTCCTCAGGAAATTGAAGAAGCTATTGAATCCATAGGGTATAAAGTCGAGAAAGATAAAGTAACCCTGAATCTCCAGGGCATGAGCTGTGCGTCCTGTGCTGCAAATATTGAGAAGATCCTCACTAAAACCGAAGGCGTAATCTCGGTTTCCGTGAATTTTCCGCTTGAAAAAGCCGTTGTGGAATTTAACTCCTCCCTCATTTCTGTCAGGGAAATTATTGCTGCAGTTCAGGGAATCGGGTATGGGGCATCGGTCCCTGCTGAAACGGTTGAGTATGAAGACCGAGAGCAGATGTCAAGGGACGCTGAGATCCGCAGGCAGAGAAATAACCTTATTGTTGCCCTTTTGCTGGGCATTCCCATATCCCTCGGAAACATGAGCATGATGTTTCCTTTCCTGTCGTTTGTGCCCTCAATCTTTTCCAATCACATTGTACTTTTTATAATGTCTACCCTTGTCCTTCTTTTTCCGGGCAGGCAGTTTTTTGTCGGGACTTTCAAAGGCTTCAAGCACGGCGTAACCGACATGAATCTCTTGATTGCTGCAGGAACCGGATCAGCTTATCTTATCAGTGTAGCAGCAACTTTCCTTGACCTGGGACCGGGATATGATGTCCTCTACTATGACACTGTAGCGTTTCTGATTATTTTCATCGTCTTTGGCAGGTACCTCGAAGCAAGAGCCCGGGGCAAAACCTCGGAAGCCATCCGAAAATTGATGGGGTTAAGGGCTAAAACCTCAAGGATCCTTGTAGACGGCGTGGAAAAAGAGGTTCCTGTAGAAGAGGTAGTCGTTGGAGACATTGTTGTGGTCCGTCCGGGTGAAAAGATACCTGTTGACGGGGTTGTGGTTGAAGGAAGCTCTGCAATAGACGAGTCCATGATTACCGGCGAGAGCATCCCTGTTGAGAAAGGTGCAGGGGACACGGTTATCGGGGCTACCCTTAACAAGACAGGGTCTTTCAGGTTCAGGGCTACAAAGGTCGGAGCTGATACTGCCCTTGCCCAGATAATCAGGCTTGTAGAAGCAGCCCAGACAACCAAGGCTCCCATCCAGAGGGTCGCAGATGTTTTTGCTGGCAACTTCATCGTAGCCGTACATATAATTGCCCTTCTGGCTTTTTTCTTCTGGTTTTTCATCGGTTACTGGCGTTACGGGGTAGGGGAATCCGCAGAACTCGGAGGAATAAGCCCTTTCCTTTTTTCCCTGCTCATAGCTATTACTGTCCTTGTAATCTCATGTCCGTGCGCAGTTGGGCTTGCAACTCCTGCAGCCATTATGGTTGGTACTGGCAAAGGTGCTGAAAACGGAATTCTGATCAAAGGCGGGGAAGCCCTTGAGAGGGCGCATAAACTTGATACTATCGTGTTTGACAAAACAGGAACCCTTACTGAAGGTACTCCGAAACTTACAGATGTATTTGCAGTCTCTGGCCGCGAAGAAAGCGAAGTGCTTTTTATTGCTGCAACGGCTGAAAAAGGGTCAGAGCACCCACTGGGAGAAGCCATTGTAAGAGGTGCGGATGAAAGGAAAATAAGCCTTGCAGAGGCAAAAAACTTCCGTTCTATTCCCGGAAAAGGTATTGAGGCATACCTTGAAGAAAAGAAAATTCTGCTCGGTACGCGCAAACTTATGGAAGAAAACATGATTTCTTTCGAGGGGCTGGAAGTTAAAATGCACGAATTTGAGGAAAACGGGAAAACTGCAATGCTTGTAGCCCATGGGGGTGAAATCATAGGTCTTGTTGCTGTTGCCGATACTCTGAAGGAGAACTCTAAAGAGGCAATTGAGACTCTGATAAAAATGGGCATCGAAGTAGTTATGATAACCGGAGACAATGCAATTACGGCCGGAGCAATTGCAGCAGAAGTAGGGATCCCGAGAGTGCTTGCGGAGGTGCTTCCCGAAGACAAAGCAAACGAAATCAAAAAGCTTCAGAAGGAAGGCAAGCTTGTTGGCATGGTAGGTGACGGCATTAATGATGCACCTGCCCTCATTCAGTCCGATGTGGGAATCGCTATGGGAGCTGGTACGGATGTAGCAATGGAATCTGCAAAAATAGTGCTTATCAAAAATGACCTGAGAGATGTGGTCGCAGCGCTTAAACTGAGCCGGCTTACCATTAATAAGATTAAGCAAAATCTGGCCTGGGCCTTCGGATACAATATGCTGGGCATCCCTATTGCAGCAGGAATCCTGTACCCCATTTTCTTCAGGATAATGATTACACCGGAACTTGCCGCCGCTTTCATGGCATTGAGTTCAGTTTCTGTTACAACCAATTCCCTGCTAATGAAAAGAAGCAGGATTAAATAAGTTCAGAGCAGATACTTTTGAAGCTTATAATTTAAGGTAAATGTCAAAAAATGAACGCCGCATGCGTGAGAGGTTGCTAACAAAACTTTCCTGCATGCGTACTTAAAAAACTCTCCGGATGAACTTTTTGAAGGTTAGGTTTTCGGGAATTCTGAACACTTGGTTGTTGCTGGTGAATTATATGGTAAAATTTGGATCCAAAGACAAAAGGACCAGAGTCGTGCTTCTCTCAAGTATTGCCACCTCGATAGTGCTAATGAATCTCTTCCTGTTTGGGGCTTTATTGACCAACATGTACCTGGGGGAAACAGCCTACACTCTGGTAGATATCGCTGCGGGTTCTATTTTCGTTTTTGTGATTACCATGATTATCTCATTGTCCCTCTGGCCTAAGGTAATTGACTGGCTTGAAAGCAGAGAAACAAATAAGTAATGAATCTCAATTTTTTAAAAACGTACTGATTTATATATCTATGAATTTACCTTCTGCCATGAACAATGGAAGTATCAGAGCAAATATCAAAGAAGGACTAAAAGTGGGAATTGTCCTGAAGCAGGACCAGCGAACCGGGAAAATTACCCAGGGCGTTGTAAAGAGAATTTTAACCAATTCTTCAACTCATCCGCATGGGATAAAAGTTCAATTAGCGGATGGGCAGGTTGGGAGAGTTAAGGAAATCTATTAAAAAGCTGTGATTCATTCCTTTTTAAACAGCAGCTACTGATGACATATTGATAAAAAAGCTATTCTAAACAGGCGGAAAATACTAAAAAAGATAATTGCAGAAGCAAACACACCAATTGTAAAGTATAATAAATTTTTTATTTTTCTGGGCAGATTTTCAGTGTTGAAATTGTCTATTACGAATTCCAGAAGGTCCGGGCCGGCAGGATACATCCTAACTTTGAAACGTTATTAATGAATTTAACATTTTTGTTTTTAATATGATTTTTCGATTACAGACCAGATTATATCCCATCCTGCGTCATTTTCCTTATGGTTAGCAGCTTGAACAAGAAAATAATGGATTCCGGTTTAATCGAAAAATATTAAGAAATATGATTATCCTTTCCACGGCTTCTCCAGATCATCCTTTTTTAATCTTAGACATTACATTCTGCTTTACCAGTTTTTCGTACTTTTTCCAGCTATTTTCATCGATTTCGGGCATTGAGATGATGTGAGCTTCGCTTCTTTTCGGGCCGGTGCAGGAGTCGATTGCTTTCTGGATGGAGGCAGGGTCTTTGTTTCCGACAAGGTCTATAATTTTAATTCCCCTGAGGAAGCGGGAGATTGCAGTCATGGGAATTTCATTTAAGTAGGGCAGAGGGGAGTTTGAGCCGGCTATTTTTTTTGAGCCTGCCATTGTGGAAACTCCGTTTTCGGCAAGTGAAATCAGGGACTGGCCTGCAAGGTGGGCGCTTTCTGCTCCGCAGACGATCAGACAGTTTATGTTCGGGTTTGCAAGCACATTGGTTATTATCTTTTCAATCCCGAAGTTTTCAGTAAAACATGTTCCGCAGATTGCATAGTTCTTAAGTCCCCATGCCGTGTAGTCAGAGGCAAGAGTTACCACAGCTACGCTCGAATTCGTGTCTCCTATTACGTAGTTCCCGGAAGTTACAGGCCATTCCATATTGTTTCACTCCTGATTCAGAATTGATTATTTTCTGGAATTCATCCTATAAGTTCTAATTGAAAATGGTTTATTTTTTCTTTAGTGTCTCTTCAAAAAGAGAGAGTTTAACAAAAATCATTTTTCGGGGGCTTCAGCTGATGTTTTCGCAACTGCCATTCCCTCCAACCTCTCTTTTTCAATTCTTACAAGTCTGAACGAGAGGAAGACGACAAGATATATGATTGCAGCTGCGATCAGGAAGGAGATGACCCCCAGCTGCGTATAAAGTAGGCCTCCGGAAAGCAGCCCTATTATACTTGCAAGGCTGCTCGCGCTCATCGCAAAGCCCTGTACCGATCCCTGATATTTTTTTCCTGCGAATTTCGAGAGGATCGAGAGAATAGAGGGCCACATGATTCCGTTTCCAAACGCAAAGCAGATCGCTGCCAGGTATAAGAGAAAGAGGTTTCCAGGGATTATCAGAATGAACTGCAGGCCCAGAACAAAGCCCCCGACAACAACCAGAATCGATTCCCAATATCTTTTGGCAAGTTTTGCGAGGACCGGGCCCTGCACAAAAGCCATAAGTATGCTGATTACTGAAAAATAAATACCCAGTTCGGCAGGGCTCCATTCAAGAGCAACAACAGCAAAGACCGGGAATGCAGTATAATATATATTGAAGCCCAGAAAGATAAGGAAGTAAACAACCAGCATAAAAGGGATGTATTCAAGACTGAAGATCTCACGGAAGGTGATTTTTCTTCCTACCTCGATCTGATAGCACTCTTTTTGTTCCTGTCCGAGAACTTTTCTGATGCCAGTGGACTCCGGGTATTCCTCAATGGCGCAGGGCCGTGAATCCGGGAGCAGAAAAAGCACGATAAGAGTCCCTATGACTGAGATCAGAAGGGCTACAGATACGGGCAGAAGTTCGCCATAGACTGTTGTTCCAAGGAGGCCGGCAAGGGCAGGGCCAAAGACGTATCCCATATTTGAGGCAACAGACATCCGGCCATAGTTTTTATTTCTCTCTTCTTCGGAGGTGAGGTCAGCGAGATATGCGTTGGCAACAGATACATTTCCTCCTGTAATCCCGTCAAGGGCCCTTGCAAAAAAGAGTGCAAGCAGGGGAAGAGTGATCGTAAAAACGCCCAGCAGGTCAGACCTGACTTCTATCAGGGGGGTTACGGGAAAGAACAGGGCGACAAGAAAAATAACCCAGGCAATAAGGGTCCCAATCTGGCTCAATAACAAAATCTTCTTCCTTCCGTAAAGGTCAGACCACCGGCCCAGAATAGGAGCTCCAATAAGCTGAAAAGCAGGGTAGGTTGAGGCGAGTATGCCGTAGACAAGGGCATTGCCTCCGTATTTTGTCACAAGAAATACAAGAAAAGTAAGTATGATGCCAAACCCGAGGGTTCCGATAAACGTTATGGTATACAGAGGAAAAAGTGCCTTACCATCTGTAGAGGAAGTCCCCGACTCCGATTCCATCCCTGGATAATATGCTTGTTCTATGCCTTATAGTATTTCTCTTCCAGAATTTCGAGAATTTTGATCTTGATTTATTCAAATCTGATTTATTTCAAATCTGCTACAACACTGTGGCTGCAGTTAACTAAAAAATGACCACATCTCTCTTTCCACAGCCTCTACATCATAATCACGAAGTTTCCCTGTGTTTCTCTAAAATGCCTTAGCTTACATTATTCTTTATCATGAGCTCTTCCGCAAGTATTTTGCTCTTTCACCGGATTATGCTGAGTGCAAATAGCTTGCCAGGTTCTTTCGGGTTTTAAATCCTGATAAGGGAATTTAAAGCTTTTTAAGACGTTTAAATTATCTTCATTATTAATACAGCTTATTTTTCATATTTAACGGTACATCAAAGAATAAGAAAGGATCAATAGTTGTTTCTTTTTTTATGCAGCCCTTGTATGTTTGATAAAGGGGTTTATGTATTCTCTTTATTGAATGTGAATTGCGCAGATCTTTTATCAAGGAAAATAAAGTATTATCAAGTTTTAAAAGCATCAATTCTGTAAGGTAACAAAACTATTAAAAAAAGTATACTTATATTCTAATTTTACAATATGAAATTCTAACCCCAAGTTGTTTTCCAGGCAAAATGAAACTAAAAGCTTTGAAACAATCTATGGGAATTAAAAGATCTTTAAGAAAGTGAATGAAATAAAGGTCTTTAAAAACGTGAAGGAATAAAGGTCTCAAAAAACAGAAAGGAACTAATCTCCAAAGAGTAAGTACTCCAAAAACATTGAGAAAAACCTGAATGTTAAGGGCATTTCCATCCTGAAACGGTGGTATCTGTTGCATCCACATTGATGTCAACGATCCGATTCCTTCCGGAACCTTGCAGCAGAAGCCACTGTGTTATCCCGTGAATTGCTACCTGGACAGGTTGTCACAGGATCGCTGCGGGATTAAAACCCTGAATTAAACGGTACTGAGGCGGTGTCAAAGTCCGTGTTAACGGGGTTAACCCTTAACAATAAGAATTTTTCAGGCAGCAACTGAGGGCGGACTCAGGAGTTGCCTGAAATATCTTTATTGTTTTATTTCCATATTATTTTATTTCCATATTGTTTTATTGATTTCCAGATTATTCATTTATCTACCCCCCCCCTTTTTATTTTTTTCAGCTCAGTTTGTCCATATTCCGTAAGGCTGGCATCTCAGAGTATTTTATGGGTTTCGAAATGTTCTTTATCCTTTACCTGTATTCTGTTTCTCTATGTCAAAATCATACTGGGAAATGGTTCCCGGAAAGAACATACCCTCAAGTCTTGAGCTTTACCCCGTGATTCACAGTTATCTACAGGAAGGTTATAATATTCTCGATGTCGGATGTGGGTTTGGAAAAATTAGCCTTGAGCTTGCTTCCCTGGGATATTCGGTAACAGGGATAGATATAAACACTGAAGCTGTCAAGCTTTCAAAAGCTGCTGCAAAAAACCTGGGTCCGGATCTAGAGATTAAAGGGAGAGCCGAATTTAAGGTTGTGGATGCTTCTGATCTTCCTTTCCACGAATCAAGTTTCGATTTTGCAGTCATGCAGGCTTTTTTGACCTCTGTGCCGGACCCGCAGGAAAGAGCCAGGATAATTCTGGAAGTTTTCAGAGTCCTGAAACCCGGGGGTTATCTTTATCTTGTGGAATTCGGGCAGAACTGGCACCTCAATCTTTACAGAAATCGCTACCTTCAGGACTTCCCTGTTACAAAAGAAGAAGGTTCTTTCCTTGCCCTGAACCCTGAAACAGGAGAGGTTGAATATATTGCACACCATTTCTCCGAAAAAGAGCTTGTGTTCCTGCTTGTAGACTGCGGGTTTGATATTGATTATTTCAGGGTTGAAGAGCTCAAAACCAGGACAGGTAACAAAATTAACGGGTTTGTAGTTGTGGCTAAAAAGCTCTGAACCTCGGGCTGCTGGCATTCTTTCTGCCAGGTACTGAAAAACCTCAAAGCCTTAGCTTCGGCTTGCACAAAGCTATTTCAATCAGGTAAATCTGATCAGTCAGGTAAATCTGGTCAGTCTGGTCAATTATGTTACCCTATCACTCAGGTGAAGCCCGATAACTCCTGCAATTACAATGGCAAGAGAAATCATCTTTAGGGCAGTGGCAGGTTCCCTGAACCCAAAAATTCCGACTACTGTGATAAGAGCAGTCCCGAGCCCGGCCCATATTGCGTATGCAATGCTCACATCTATTCCTTTAAGGGCAAGGGTAAAGAAAAAGAAACTAATGGCGTAAAATACGAATATCAAAACTGAAGGGAGCAACTTTGAAAAGCCTTCGGATAATTTCATGCAGGTAGTTCCGCATACTTCAAATGCTATTGCCAGTAACAGCAGGTAATAATAGTTCATTAATGGATTATTTTACTTCTATTTATTAATCAGTTCCTGGTTCATTAGTTTCCTAGCTTCAGGATATCATCCGTCTATTTATCTTGTCCAGTTTGACAAGTTTATCAATATATTCTCAAGTATCAGGCTCTTTCTTTTGAAAGTACACTGAAATTTAACAAATATATTAGAAATTTCAGGCATAAATATGAGAAATCAGGCACAAATCCGAAAAATTTGATTCTAATTTCTATCTCCGAAAAAGCGGTCTATTCTAAGGTGTAATGAGGTTTTAGAGGTCTTAAAATGATTCTTTTTATTTTTCCTTTTCACTTGAGATAAATTTATATGTTATAATGTCTTGAGAAATATTGGCAGTAAAAATAAAGAATCATATGATCTGTTATTAAAAACTTCATTTTTGTTTTTAATAAAAGAATTGTATAGGACCTTATTTTTATAGCAACCTAGAGGATATCCGCTATAAGCGGAGGTGAAACAAGAGTGAGTTTTAATGACAGAGGGAATTCTTTCAGGGGAAGAGAAAGCAACCGGGGAAGCAGAGACAACAACCGGGGAAGCAGAGACAACAACCGTGGTGGTTTCAGAGGTGGCAGCAGCGGCCCCAGAGAACTGTACCCGGTAGTGTGTTCTGACTGTGGCGTTGAGACCCAGGTTCCATTCAAGCCAACTGAAGGAAGACCAGTTTACTGCAGGGACTGTCTCCCAAAACACCGGAAATTCTAATTCCAGAAATTCTGAATCTTTTGATTTTTATTATTATCAATGGAAACCTTTTGACAGCAGGTTTTCCATATATTCTTATTTTTAATGTCTTATTTCTAATGTCTTATTTCTAATGTCTTATTTCTAATGTCTTATTTCTAATGTCTTATTTCTAATGTCTTATTTCTAATGTCTTATTTCTAATGTTTGATTCGTTACTCTGATTCTTATGTTTGAGGAAGACGCTTTTATATGTCTTCCGGCTCACGTGGATTAATTTTATATAACATAAGAGGTTTTTACAATTAGTAAAAATAATGAGACATAATCTGTTATTAAAAACTCCTTTTTTTGTTTTTAAATAATAAATTATATCTTATCATATTTTTATGATATCTGTATATCCGCTATAAGCGGAGGTGAATTAAAATGGGTTTTAATGACAGAGGAAACTCTTACCGGGGTGGCAGCAGAGACAGCAACCGTGGTGGAAGTGGTGGTTTCAGAGGCGGCAACAGCGGCCCCAGAGAAATGCACAAGGTTACCTGTTCTGACTGCGGTGTCGAGACAGAAGTTCCTTTCAAACCAACCGAAGGACGGCCGGTTTACTGCAGAGACTGCCTTCCTAACCACAGGAAGTTCTAAATTCGAATTTATCGCGTAAAGTGTTGCGCTGTAACTGATTACATCAACACTTAATCCACTTTTTATTCTGTGTTTTTACCTTATCTTTGGGTGAAGGGCATCGAAACTCTTATGTCTTTATATGTTTATTTATCATGTCATATCATAAATTTTCATTGATTACATCTCAGTTAATATTTATATGGCGGGATCTGGAATTGCTCTGAAGAATTTTGAAGTAAACTCTAAGTCATGGGTTATGAACTGATTTACTCCACCTTCCAAATAGGAGATTCTCCTGAGATATTGGATTCTCAGAGGTTCTAGATTTTTCAGAGGTTTTTTACTTCCTATCCATTTATGAACCTTCACACCAAAATACCTAAAGGAATTGTTGAACACAGTAAGTTCGAAAAAATATGATCTGATAAAATAAATGCGAATAAACGACTCAAAAGTAATAATACAACGAGGAATCAAACTGGCAAACTATAGAAGTAATATAAGAAAGAGAAAAGCAGGAACTGGAACTGCCGCACCAACTACTCAGGAAGTAACAAGGGTGCGTACCCCGCGCAAGGAAAATCATGAAGTACTGGCAACGGTAGGAAGTCTCTTAGGCTCAAAGAGGGTCAATTTACAGTGCATGGATGGTGTTGTCCGAATGGGCCGAATCCCCGGATCCAAGAACAAGAAAATGTGGATTCGTGAAGGTGATGTCGTAATTGCCACTCCATGGGATATTCAGGATTCCAAAGCCGATGTTATATGGAAATACACAAGGCCTCAGATAGAGTGGCTCGAGCGCAAAGGCTACCTTAAATAACTGCCTGATAAATTATAAGGCTCAATTCACAAAATACAACTCTCTTAATATTCTTTGGTTTTAACCATTACCACGGTTTAAACCTCTCATTCCTCTTTTCAATAATTCTGCATTATTCAGAGCTATCTAGAGTTTTCTGCCCTTTTAATCTCCTGCTTCTGTCCTTTCCCAGCTTTTCAACAATCCTGCTTTATCTTTTTCCGGTTTTTCAACAATCCTGCTTTATCTTTTCTCAGATTGCACTATTTTACTGGTATGCTGATTGTACTTGCTTGCAGAGTTTGCTATTTCATGTATTACCCGGCTTAACATGCATACATGCATTATACTCCTGCTTTCGGATAGTGCCACTGGCGACAGTGGAAGGTTTTGTACCATTTCTACTTAAGACCAGAATGTTCCTTTGAAAAAACCAGGAATTATGCAGTTGAACTGAGAAATCAATAGCATTAAACTCCCCAACTATTCAAAATGAACATTTAAACAACAGTGTTATAATAAACTTGATTTTGTACCTCAAGTGCGTAAGTCTTAATAACATTAAATCCGGGATATATTGCGTGAGAAAATTTGAATATAAGTGTGTTCCAATCCTGAAAATGGGACGAGGAACTACAGAAGACCTCAATAGATTTGGTGCTGAGGGCTGGGAACTGGTCTGTGTATGGGCTTTCTGGCACTACCTTAAAAGAGAAATTGAGTAATTAAAAAAGTCCGGTTCCATTATTTTCTGAAAAGTAGTGGTCAAAAAGCCTGTGGAGTTTAAATATCGGTCGTTTGATCCGTAGTAAAGGGAGCTGGATGATTGGATTTAAATTCAGGTGGCTTCAGATAAATTATATTTTTATAGTCTTTTAATCCGTATTGGCAAGATTTATATAATTTGATTGTATAGTGGAAACATTAAAAATAAAGAGATGTATAATCTGTTATTAAAAACTAATTTCTGTTTTTAATCAAAGAGCTCTATACAATCTTATTTTTAAGCAAATGACTATCCGTTGTAAGCGGAGGTGAAAAGAAAATGGCTTTTAATGACAGAAACTCCTTCCGGGGAAGAGACAGTAACCGGGGAGGTTTCGGAGCCCCGAAGGAAATGCACAACGCAACCTGTTCCGACTGCGGCGCTGAAACTCAGGTTCCTTTCAAACCTGATCCCGACAGACCGGTCTACTGCAGAGACTGCCTTCCTAACCACAGGAAGCCCAGAGAGAACCGCTACTAATTTCGAATTCATTCGGAATATTTCACTTGACAGATTATGTCCGTTTTGCTTAGCTTGAGCAGGCCAAACGGACTACTTCTTTTTATAATGTACTTTATTAAATGATTATGTTGCTACACTTTTCATTTACTCAAAATTTGAGCTTTCTTTCGATCCTCTTTTTTATAATTGAACTTATTTTATTCTGTTACTCTATTTGTTTGTGGGGGTTAGTTAATGAAAATCGCATGCCTATGGGATATTCTCAAATCCGATCAAAGAAGGTAGATGTGTCCTTTTTGCCAGGCATAATCAATAACTCACGGACACTACTCTATATTTCTTGATGGATACTTTTATATAATTAAACTCCTATGTAGGAGTAGTTGAAAATAAAGAGACGTATAATTGTTATTAAAAACCAATTTTTGTTTTTAATCAATAAATTTTATACAATCTTGTTTTTACTCTATAGATACCCGCTATAAGCGGAGGTGAAACAAAAATGGGTTTTAATGACAGAGGAAACTCTTACCGTGGTGGCAGCAGAGACGGCAACCGTGGTGGAAGTGGTGGTTTCAGAGGCGGCAACAGTGGCCCCAGAGAAATGACTAAAGTAACCTGTTCTGACTGCGGTGTTGAGACCGAAGTTCCGTTCAAACCAACAGAAGGACGGCCGGTTTACTGCAGAGATTGCCTTCCTAACCACAGGAAGTTCTAATGATAATCTGACTTGAGTGTTAATTTAATTATTTATTGGATTAACACCCAATTCATTTTCACTATTCGTTTTTTTATTTTCTTTGTTTTTCGCCTTTTGTTTTTATGGACGGGTTCAGAAATCAAAAACATAACAATTTAATTACATCTGTTCAAAACAGCAAATGTCTTTGATGGCATCCATAAAAGAAGGAAAAACAAACGGAATCTGGAATGAAAATCAACAAATCCAATTAAATTGAAATTATTAAGATCAAAATCAGCAGAGGAGGAATTAATCTGGCTAATTACAGAAGCACTATAAGAAAAAGACAGGCAGGATCTAATAAACCAGTAGGACCAGGAAACGGCGCCCAGGAAGTAACAAGGGTGAGAACTCCACGTAAGGACAGAAACGAAGTACTGGCAACAGTAGCAAGTTTACTTGGATCAAAAAGAGTTACACTACAGTGTATGGACGGCGTTGTCCGCATGGGCCGTATTCCCGGTTCCAAGAAAAAGAGAATGTGGATCCGCGAAGGCGATGTTGTCATAGCCAACCCCTGGGAAGTTCAGGACTCAAAAGCTGATGTTACCTGGAAATACACAAGACCCCAGATCGAATGGCTTGAAAGAAAAGGGTACCTTAATTAAGATACCTTAAACAGTCCTTATTCGCTTTGTATAGCACTACCTTAACCTGTAGCCTCAATCAGCCAGTGGTTTTGAATAATTGCAATGTATTTTGAATAATTGCAATATTATATCTACAAATTAGGAAGCGCAAATTAAAATTTATAAGTTAAAAAGCTTGAAATTCAGATTGAAAACGACCGAGACAATATAACTAAAAACTTTTAATTAAAAATCCCACAAATAACCTGCGGATTAATGTGGGAAAACTGTCTCACTATTGACTTTCTTACGGTCTGCTTTTTAACTGTCAACGTTTTAAATATCCACGTTTTAAATATCAACGTTTCAAATATCGGTTTTTCTGTATTCAAATATCTCATTTTTCCAATTATCTCATTATAGTACTTTATAAAACATAAGTACTTTAGAAAGCATAAAATAGCAATATGCTCTGGAATTAAGCACTTATAATAGCTTTTCAATTTTGAGCAGTTCATCAGCTTCCTCTTTACTCAAAATTCCTTTCATTAATACAACTTCCTTAACAGACATTTTCTTCTCCAGCACCTCTTTTGCGATCTCTGCTGCCTTAATATACCGATCTTTGGAGCAAGGAAGGTTATCAGAATAGGATTTAGCTTAAGGTAATCCCTGTACCTGTCCCCACCAGGGGCTGTATTTATCCCACCTTGAGCTGCTACGGAATGGGGGCGGGAGAGGGTGCACCCTGGAAATGATGGCTGTATCAAGTCCCCTGTTTACAGTCTCAATTGCTGCCCGGAGGCCAGTCAGTCCGGCTCCAACTATGACTACGTCATGTGAATGGATGGGATACCCTGCTTTTTTCTCTGCATCTCCCAATTGTTTCTCCCGGTGTTTGATTTCAACAATGGAGGGTTTGCATAATATCAACCTGCAAACCCTTGAAGAAAAATCTGCTTAAATCTGCTTATTCGAATTTACATGTAAGGTTTCTCAGTTCTATCGAGAAGGTCTCATAGTTTACGGAATAGTCGATAGGACATTCGATAACAACTACTTTATTCATGGCAAAAGCTTTTTCCAGAACTTCTGCAAGGTCATCGTCTTCTTTGACTTTGATACCTGCAGCCCCGAAACTCTCGGCAAAGAGTGAAAAATCAGGGTTTCCATAGTCCAGGGCGAAGTCCTCAAAATGCCTTTTTTTCTGCTTCCATTTAATAAAGCCAAAGGCATTGTCATTGAGAATCAGGACAACCACAGAGATTCCATGGCGGATTGCGGTCTCGAGTTCCTGGCAGTTCATCATAAAACCCCCGTCCCCGCAGATTGCAAGTACGCGGCGTTCCGGATGAAGAAGTTTTGCGGTAATTCCGGACGAGAGTCCTGCACCCATAGTTGCAAGAGCATTGTCAAGGAGCACAGTGTTCGGAGCATAGGTCTTGTAAAGGCGGGAGAACCAGAGTTTATAAATCCCGTTGTCCAGCGTGATTATATCTTCTCTCCCAAGCACTTTCCTGACATTCTGAACTACTGCCTGCGGAAGGGGAGGGTAACTTTTCCTGGCAGGAGCACTTATTTTTTCCTCTATGAAACTCCTGGTATGCTCAAAGATCGGAAATTCTCGCTTTACCGGGATGTTTGCGGCAAGTTCTCTGATTGAAGAGACAATATCTCCAATGATTTCTATCGTAGGATTGAAATACCTGTCAGGTACGGAATCCACGAAATCTATATTTATGATCTTTTTATCCAGCTGCTCGTTCCAGAGGTAGGGAGGGTATTCTACGATATCGTAACCCACTGTTATTATCAGATCTGCCCCGTCAATTCCACAGTTTATGTAATCTCTTGCATGGATTCCGGTAGCAAAGAGGCTATAAGGACAGTCATCAGGGACTACACCTTTTCCCATTTGTGTGTGCACAAGGTATATGCCGGTCTTTCTGGAAAAATATTCTAGTTCTTCAGTGACCGCCTTCCGGTTAGCTCCGGAAGAGACTATGATAAGGGGATTTTTAGCCCCGTGGATCATACTTGCTGCCATTTTAACAGCTTCAGGATCAGGAAGGGGAATTTTGATCTCGCTTCGCTTCTGCACAACTGCGTCTGTCTCTTCTTCAGCCACATCCTCAGGAAGCTCAATGTGTACAGCTCCCGGCCTTTCGGCTTCCGCGTGCTTGAAGGCGTTTCGGATTACTGTAGGGATCATCCCCGGGTCGGTGATGGATACAGCCTTTTTGCAGAGCGGTTCCATCATCCTGACAACATCTACAAGCTGGAAACGGGCCTGCCAGTTGTCAATCAGCGCCTTTTGTCCGGAGATTGAGATAAAGGGAGCTCCTGTAAGCTGTGCCTGGGCAACGCCTGTAACAAGGTTAGTCGCTCCCGGACCGAGGGTTGAAAAACAAACCCCCGGTTTTCCTGTCAGCCTCCCGTAAGCTGCAGCCATAAATGCCGCAGCCTGTTCATGCCTTGTTATGATCAATTTGATGTTCGAGTTTCGCAGAGATTCGAGAAAGTCAAGATTTTCTTCTCCAGGAAGTCCGAAAATATATTCCACGCCTTCCTCTTTAAGCTGGGCAACAAAAAGGTCCGAAGCTTTCATAAAAAACCTCAAGTATTACTCGATTCTAAATCTTACTTGATTCTAAATCTTACTTGATTCTAAATCTTACTTGATTCTAAATCTTACTTGATTCTAAATCTTACTTGATTCTAAATCTTACTCGATTCTAAATATTACTTTATTCTAAATCTTACTCGATCTATTTTTATTTGTTAACCACGATGGTCTTTACGTTTACAAATTCCTTTATCCCGTAATATGAAAGCTCCCTTCCGATTCCTGATTTCTTGACCCCTCCAAAAGGCAGCCTTGGATCGGATTTTACCCTTCCATTGATGGTTACAAAACCTGACCTGATTCTTTTTGCCAGCCGCTCGGCTCTCTTCAGGTCTGCAGACCAGACCTCGGCTCCGAGCCCGAACTCCGTGGAGTTTGCAATCTCCACAGCTTCATCCTCATCCTTTGCCATGATTATGGGTGCAATAGGCCCGAATACCTCAACATTGCAGACCTTCATGTCCGTACTGGCTGCAGGGATAAGGGTTGGCATAAAGAAAAAGCCGTTCTCCGGTTTCTCCCCGTAAATGTGGGGTTCCGCCCCTTTCTTTTTTGCATCCTTCAGGATCTTTTCAAGGCTGTCAACAAATTCTTTTTTTGCCACCGGCCCTATGTCAGTTTCCTCATCCATGGGGTCCCCGATTTTCAGTTCCTGCATATGCAGTTCGAATGCCTCGATGAAATCCACAACAACATCTTCAATGACAATGAACCTCTTGGCAGCAGTACAGCTCTGCCCGGTATTGAGAAAACGGGACTTTACTGCGACCTGCGCAGCTCGGTCTATATTTGCATCCTCAAGCACTATGAAAGGGTCAGACCCCCCAAGTTCCAGCACAAAAGGCTTGATCATTCTCCCGGCAAGCTCTCCTATCTCAGACCCTGCTACTACGCTTCCGGTAAGTGAAACCCCGTCCACAAGGTCTTCATCAAGAATTTCCATGGCAGCTTTAGAGTCTATCAGCAGGGTCTTAAATACATCCTCAGGCAGTCCTGCTCCGGTAAAGACCTTTTCTATTTCAAGAGCCGACCCGGGCACGTTGGACGCATGCTTTAGCAGGCACACGTTTCCTGCAATCAGTGCGGGCACTGCAAACCTGAAAACCTGCAAGAAAGGGTAATTATAGGGCATTATCCCGAGAATTATTCCAAGGGGTTCAAAGGTGACATAGCTTTTTTCAGCTTCTGTTTCCACAACTTCGTCTTTCAGAAAATCTGCTGCATTTTCCGTATAATAGTCACAGAGACATGCGCATTTTTCAATTTCTCCAAGTGACTGCCTTATTGGCTTTCCCATTTCTTTTGTAATTATCTCGGCATATGCCCTTTTGTTCTGCCTGAGCACCTCAGCTGCCCGCGCGATATACGTCGTTCTTTCCTCAACTGAAAAAGAACCCCATGATGAAAAAGCAGACTTGGACTTTTCAATCTGGTCTTCGCAGTCCCCGAAAGATAATGCATCGTAAGTCCAGTTCACTTCTTCAGTATAAGGATTAACGGATTTGATTTTCATGACTTGCCCCCACCCAAAAAGAGTCCTTTAGTATTATTGGAATTCCCGCTATTATAATTTAAGGGCAGGTAAGACTCTTAAATGGAAAAAAATGCTCTGACTTGCTTTCCGATATCTGTTTCCGAGATGATCTCAGATTTCATCCGGTAGATTCAAAATTAACTAAATAACGAAACTGTGTTCAGAAGCTGGTAGTAACAATTATAAAACCGGAATATTAATTATAAAGCACTCAATTTTACATGGGGGAAAAATATGAGAAAAGCACTGCTTGTTTTACTAGTTCTGTTCAGCGTGTTCCTGGCAATAGGATGCGCAGGTACCGAACAGCCGAATGAAACAGGAACTCCAACTGAAGAGATGCCTGTAACCGAAGAGATGCCTGTAACTGAAGAGGTGCCTGCAACTGAAGAGGTGCCTGCGACTGAAGAGGTAACTGCGACTGAAGAAATGAATGCAACTGAAACCGAAACTGTAACCGAAGAAGGAGGTGCAGTCGAAGAGGAAATTATAGCTGAAGAGGAAATGACAGCCGCAGAGGAAGAAGATACTGAAACTGCAACCACCACAGAAAGGACTGGAGTAATCCAGGTAACTCCTAACAAATAAATAGTGGAAGCGGCAGTTCAAAACACAGCTTTTAATTCTAACCGATTACAGTATAATATCAGGTAATATCGTAATATGGGCGAATGAGGGTTTTCAAAAACAAATGAAGGTGCAGCTACAGCATTTAAGTCCAATAAGCAGAATAAGATACATCTAAGATCTTTTTCTCGAAAAGGCATCTATGAATGCCTTTATTCGGTCCATCCGGTCTTGAATGGTTATTTAAAACGGTTATGATGGGTTATTTCATTGGAGGATTATAGATCTATAAAAGATGAACAAGATTGTCAAAGAGTTTATTGAATTCTCTGTTTTAAGGATCGTATTTGAAATAGGGGGCTTGTCCGGAAATCTTAATTTAATTGGGAAAGTCTTTCAAAAACAGCTCTTATTTTTCAGGTTGGAATATGCAGCTTTTAAGTATGCAATTAAAACGATATCGTTTTTCTATCAATTAAGCCAAATTTATTCTTTTCCTGGTTCTCAAGTTACTGAATCCATTTCAAATAGTCTTATTTTTAAGAGCCTTCTGTCATTCCGGAAATGGTAAAACCCGAGAGAATAAGAGTGCTTTGAATTGACTATATCTGTCTTTCAAATTTCTGATCCATACTCTAAATCATAAGAAGTACTATGTTCAGAAGCTGGCAGGAACTATTATAAAATCAAACCATTAATCCTGCTTTCGGCAGGTAACTTGTTTTTTTCACAATATTTTTACTGATGGCGTTTTTGCTGGAAAACACATTATCCTTGATACTAAACATTATTGCAAAAACGGCTCATTGTTTATATATGTCGTGAGATTTGGGTCATATGTTAACCTGTTTCAAACCCACTTCTTATTTACCTAATATTTGAAAAACGCCATCATCAAAAATATTCAATATCTAATGTCGACCTGCCAAATATAGGATTAATTATAAATTCTCTGATTTTTGCGTGGGGAGATGATGAGAAAAGAATTGGTTATTTTGCTGGTCTTATGCAGTGTATCAGAATCTGCTCTTAGTCCCATGCTCTGCAGATATTTCTTGATCTCGTGAATGGGATTTTTAAAGCGACAGTTGCGGAGTTTTTGTTCGAATCTTATTTCTACGAGAGGGCCTTTTTAATAGGTTCTGATTTGTAACTCGTATAGAGGGGGTAATATGCAGCTTTAATTTTATCCTGACTTTAACATGTTCTACTAATTAATACAGTATTTTTTCCTTAAAAAACGCATTGTGTCGGCACAGCATCTTCTGGAAAAATGAACACTGTCAAAAATCAAAAAACATACTTTTTTATCAGTGGCTAAATTGTTACTTGAAATTTAGTTTAGTCCGTGTTTTGCTTTACTTGAAAATTTCAATTGGATTAAAAAATTAAAACCTACCTATATTTTAGAGATAAACTATACTTTTCAGCAGGTTATAAAATAATGCCTCGATCAAATGTTAATAAGCAAACAAAATTAATAAATCATTGAATATTTAACATAATTTATTATATATAGAATTTCAGCATTAGAAAGATTGTAATTGTAAGAGAGGCACATTAGTGCATGTTTGTACATCGAATACTTGGGGAGTATTCATCAATAGGGGTTTCATCCGATTGAGAGCCCAAGGGATCATAATAACGGGCTCTCAATCAATCGCCACAAACAACAGCAAATCTTTATTGCTTTCTCTTACAGTTGTGTAAAGAATATGTGGGAGTATTCTTTAAAGGGGGTTTCATCCGATTGAGAGCCCAAGGGATCATAATAACGGGCTCTCAATCAATCACCAACACCTGATATTTCAACTAACTTTTTTAAATAAATGCCAACTAATATGGCATGGTATAGATGGAAAATCCACCATTAAATAGAGTTTTTAGTTATATAATTGCCCCGGATGTTAATTTGACCCTTGATAAATCCTTCTAATAATTATCCTACTATTCTATGATATATAAGTTCTTTGATATATGACCAGTATAAAAACTTCACACCGGACTGGTATAAAAAAACCATGTCGTTGCCGTATTGATATTTCATACTATTACAATTTTTTTGTCACTTTAAGTCTGTTTCTGGAACTTTCTTTTGCGTGTTCAATCTCACTTTTAATGTTACGTTTTTTGACATTTTTCTGTAGCTCTTATTTTTAATTCTCGATGGGCTGGTTATCCTGATCCCCGTGAAACTTATATAATTTTTATTTTATGTTTTAACATCTCGTTTTGGAATCGAATTTTGCCAGTGGTTTTATTATTATCAATCTAACTCTTCTATGGGGAATCTTATGGTCTCAGATGATAAATCCAGAAATGAATTATTTTTCCAAAAAACTGCTCAAACCAGGGGACATAAACAAAAGATACAGCATAAATCCGAGCTTACGGAGTCTTCTCAAATCAGTGAGGCCGGGAAACAGTTCCGGTCTGTAGTAGCTTACACTCCTGAAAACCTTCGCATCTGTATGGAACACTGCGGCACATGCCCGAGTCTTCCCTTTCCACCTGAACCTTTCCTTTTTTGTGCGCGCGGGTGTTCATCCGAAATGGTTTTGAAAAAGAGCTGCAACTGCCCTGTATGTCCCATTTACAATAAATACAGGTTACAAAGCCTGTACTTCTGTGAAACCGGAAAAGCCGCAGAAAGAAGAAACGAAGAAAGGAAAGCATGAGGGACATAGAGATCTATTAACGTGATTCAGTAGAAATTAATAGAGTTCTAATTAGCAGCTCTTCATTTTTTAAAATCGTATTTTTATAATTTTTTTAATTAGATTACTTTAGTTTCATAATTTTTATTAGGAATTACATTTCCATTAAATTATATGGTTGTTTGAATATTCTTTACTAATGAAACATTGAGAATCGTCTTAATATTTGATCTTTCGGTTATGCATTTTGGGGGAAGGAGTTATGAGGATATATTTAACAGTATCATGTTTCTTGCTTTTGTTTTTCGTATTGTTGATGCCATCTAATACTGCAGCATCTGAAACAAATTCAGATGTTGAACTTGCTGAGGCTGATTTCGACCTTTCCGGAACAGGACCCGCAGATTCCCTGGTTTCCGAAACCTTCGGCACAGCTGTTTATATAGAGAAGAAACTTTACAATAATGAATACGCTCTTATCTCCGTAACAACAAAAAACAACGGAGAAAAATCGAGTGAAGGCCATATTACTGTTTCGTTTCCGAATAATGAGGAAATATTGAGTATGGAAGGAAGCGGGGACAGTGTAAAACTCTATCCGCGTGGAAGTTCTATTGAGGGAAAAAACGGGATAAACATTGATTCATCTGAGTATCTTTTTGTCGACCTGGTAAAGTCCGGCTGGGAAACGGGGAAAAACGAAACCATTAACCTGAAGGTCAAGCCAAATAAGGGGTCCGATGAGGTTGTATTCCTGGTAAGAGTGGCATTGAAGAATGATGCAACCGGAAATTATGAGAGGTATCCCGAAACATCGAGTGATGTGGACCAGCAAGGGTGGTACGTTTATAAAAACCTGATAGGCGTATCCGGCTATCCCGATTTGATAATCGAGGATATTTCCTGGGAACCGGCAAATCCCTGTGAAAACGAAAATGTGACATTTAAAGTTACGCTGATGAATGTGGGTCTTGCACCATCTGGAAATTGCAGTGTAAAATGCTACTTGAATGGAAATGAAATCTCTTTTTCCCCGGTTGCCGGGCTTGAGGAGGGTTCGAAAACTTCCTTTACATTCAACTGGGTCCCAACCAGTCCGGGAAGCATGGACTTAAAGGTAGTTGTAGATGCGGAGGGCCAGTTTTTCGAGTTTAATGAAGAGAATAACGAAAAATCAGGGATATTTAAAGTGATAAGTTTCACGACCTCTTCTTCCGGTTCGTCTTCTTCTTCAAGCTCCGGAGGTGCCGGTGGCTCTCCCGAACTTGCCAGCAATGTTGAGGTAAAAGAACTAGCCCAGCAGTTTATCAGCAACGGCAACCATGCTAAATTCGTATTCGCAAAAAATGTAACCTCAATAGCGTACATTGAATTCGATCCCAAAAAGACCGTCGGAAAAACTACAACTATTGTCGAAACGCTTAAGGGAAAATCCACCCTGGTAACGGAACTGCCCTCCGGGAAAGTTTATGAAAACACTAATATCTGGGTAGGAAATGAAGGGACTGCAAGCCCGGATAACATTGAAAACGCAGTTGTCGGCTTCAAGGTCGAGAAAGCCTGGATTAATTCAAATGGCATTGATTCGGCTTCCGTCAGGCTTTGTAAGTTTGACAACGGAAAGTGGGTAGAACTCTCTACCAGCCAGACCAGTGAAGACGATGACTACGTCTATTATGAAGCAGATACTCCCGGGTTCTCGGCTTTCTCAATAATGGCCCTTTATCCGGAAGAGGACGTTTCAGGGGTATCCTTGCCCCTGGGGAATTCTGTCGATGAAAAGGATTTCAAGGCAGTTTCCGGAGCTTCAGGCGAGAATGAATCTGATGTAACCGATTCTGCAGCCGGGAAGAATAATTCCGGAAGCCTGAAAAAAGTATTACTGCCAGTGGTTATGCTTGCTGCAGTAATTCTGGTTGGCTATGTGATTTCAAGGAAGAGAAGTTAAGGCTTCACTTCCTGTTTTTCTCTTTTTTGATTCTTCTGCTTCTTTTTTATGGATTTTGATAATTTCATTCTTTTCTGCAGTTCAGTTCTTTTTTCTGTAGTTCAGTTCTTTTCTGCAGTTTAGTTCTTTTCTGAAGGTTTTTCTGAGTTTCAAATGGATAAGTCAGGACGAGCTTACATCAACCCGCCCAGCACTACTCCCAGCCCCATAGCAGCCACACCGCCCACAGCTGCTATATCGGTCTTATTCCAGGTAAGCTGATTTTTCTCAACGCTCTGTCGGCTCCTGTAGCCCCTCATGTCCATAGTCAGGCCGAGTACCTGGGTCCTTCCGAGAGAATTTGCGACCAGGGGCACCAGGATCGGCTTTACACTCATAATTTTTCCACGGAGGCCTTTACCGGGGTTGTAGCCCCTTGCAAGCTGGGCTTCGTGGATGCGCTGGCCTTCTATCTGGAGGCTAGGGATGAAGCGGAGGGCGATTACGAACATGAGCACGTAGTCCACAGGGATGTGGATTGCCAGGAGGGCTTTCATGAGGTCACTTGGTTTTGTGGTGACCACCAGGAGCTGGAACGCAAAAAGCATTGCAAAGAAACGGAGGGAAAGGACGGTTCCAAAGTCCAGGGCTCCGGTTGTGATCGGGACAAGCCCTCCGGCCGTCAGGGTGCCGGTGGGGACCAGGTAACCGACAGTTTCCCCGTTTTTCAGGGTGAAGATGGTGAGCAGGATCAGGGTGACGCTCAGGAAGACCAGGAGTTTTAGCTGCTTGAGGAGTTCCTGCTGGAGCCCGGCTCTTAAGGAAGCCAGAAAAATCCCAAGCACCATAAAGGCAAGGACTTCGGGGTTTGTTGTGAACACGCTCAGGGCTATTATGCCCGTTACTGCAGCGATCTTCGAAAGCGGGTTCATGCGGTGTAAAAAGCTGTCCCTGTTTATGTACTGCATAATCTCTTTCATGCGCATGTGCCTCCTCTTACACATTCTTTACTGACACATTCTTTACTGGAAAATTTCCTGTTAACTGAATCTTCCACAATTTTTCCTGACTCCATACGAATAACCCTTTCTGCATGGTCTCTTACGATCTGCAGGTTATGAGTCACCATAACTATGGTGTGGCCTTCCTGCTGGAGCTTTCGCATGAGCTGCATCATCCTGTCTGACTCTTCGGCGTCCAGGCCTGTGGTGGGCTCGTCAAGCACTATCAGTTCAGGTTTCATTGCAACTACGCAGGCAACAGCCAGCCTCTGCCTTTCTCCGCGGCTAAGATGGCGGGGGAATACTTTTTGCTTTTCACTCAGGTTTACGAGTTCCAGGGAATGGAGGATTGCTCTTGCTGCTTCAGGCCCTTTTACTCCAATATTATTCAGCCCGAAATTAATTTCGGCTTCCACGGTATCTTCAAAGAGCATGTTGTCCGGGTTCTGGAAGACCAGGCCTGTGTGCTTCACGAGCTCGTTTATGGGAACTGCGGAGGCATCTAGACCCTTTAAGGTTACGTTTCCGGAGTAAGGGCGCAGAAGGCCGTTGAAATGTTTCACAAGAGTAGTCTTTCCCGAGCCGTTTTCTCCCAGGATAGCAACGAGTTCCCCGGGGTAAATATCAAGGTCAATGCTATCGAGCGCCAGGACTTCTCCATAACGCTGGGTGAGTTTCTTTACGGAAATAATCGGCTGTTCATCTTTTCTTGAAAGGGGAAGGCCTGTTGTACCTTCCTCATGTGTGTGAGAGGTTGCTGTAAAGTCCGAGGGGCTTTTTATGGCCTTTATTTTACCCTTTTCAAGAAGCACGACTCGATCCCCTATTTCCAGGAAGTCCTCTATATTGTGGTCGACGATTATAATCGTCTTTCCGGCTTCTTTTAAGCGCTTCAGGATGGAAAATACTTTTCTTGCAGCTTTTGTATCCAGTTCGGCGGTAGCTTCGTCAAGGATCAGAACTTCCGTATCCAGAGCAAGGGTTGCTGCAAGGGCAACTTTTTGCTTCTGCCCGCCCGACAGAGCGTGAGGAGCCCGGTGTTTCAGGTGGCTGATTTCACAGAGTTCCATTACCTCTTTTAACCTGCGCCCTATTTCGGCTTCGGAGTGGAAGCGGTTTTCGAGCCCTGAGCGGATTTCTTCTTCGACGGTGGTGAAAATCAGCTGGGACTCAGCATCATCAAAAACCATCCCTATATACCGGCTCAGTTCCTTCATGCCGTCAAAGCCCCGGATATCCTTTCCTTTAAAAGAGAGGTCTCCTTCGATCCGGCCCCCTATTTCATGGTGGAGAATCCCTGCCATTGCAAAGGCAAGTGTTGATTTTCCTGCTGCGCTGTGTCCGGTGACCAGGAGCAGTTCCCCGGCCGGGATTTCAAGGTTGATGCGATCCAGAGCCGGGTTTCCAGGTGTGCCATAGGTATACGAGAAGTCTTTGAGTTCAATCATGATTTATGCTTTCCCCCGGGCAAGTACCTTTGAAGCTGGAACATAAAGGATCTGGACAATAACGGCGTTAGCAATTGCAGTCAACACTACGATGGGGATTATAGCACCTACAAAAGCTCCCATGGTCTCAAACTTTGACATGATTGTAGGGGCAACAAGAAGCATTGCAATGATTACAAAGCTTGTCCCGCTGGCAAGGGTCCCTAGCAGAGTTGAAAGGGCCGGAGAGACCGATAGCTTGTTACTGAGAGCTTTATATGTGAACAGGCATGTGACTGCCCCTATTGGTTCGCTGATTAGGTTTGCAGGTGGGAAAATAGAATGGCTGAGAAGGGCACATACAATGCCTGCTACGATCCCTATCCCTATTACTTCCGTGAATTTGGGTACGACAAGGATAATTGCAAGACAGTAAAAGGCTATTACGAGATTCGAGACTATGGGTCCCGGGATAACAAGGGATAAATAGCGCACAATTGCACCGACTGCGAGTAAAATTCCAACAATAGCAATATCCTGAGATTTCATTAAAACCATCTTCCTGCATCAGTTTTTTAGGAGAACTTTCCTGAGTTCATAAATGCCACAAATCAGTCCAAGATCATAAATCAGTTAACACAGCAATCAATTAACACAGCAATCAATTAAACATAGTAAATTGATCAACATAATAAATGCACTCCACATCATAGTACACCAGGGCATAATATTGTACATTATTATATGTACTTTACGCTTTATCAACCTATTTTTGCGCTTTTTTCTGCGCCTTTACCCGCACCTTTCCATATCTGCCCATAAATCTGTTCAGAAAATACTCCGTTTTTGATATAGCCCTGAGGAATTTCTTACAGCCACGGAGAGCTTCCGATAGGAAAATGGCTCTGATAGGAAAACTGATTATGAGACAGGACATAAGATTAACAAAGACTATTCCGGGGTGTTGCATGTCTTCGGTGGATGAACGTGAGCTGGCTGAAGTCAGGATGATTGAAGAGGGCTTCAGGAAAGCCTATGATGGGGATGCTAAAGGGGTGGTAGATGCTTTTAGCAGCCTGAGGGATTTCACAGTGCAGCTGATACATATGGATATTATTGCAGAATACGAGCTTGATGCAAAAGCTCTGATAATTGCTATGGGGGACATAGGCAGAGCGACTGCCGAAAAAGGAATGGAGATTGCATCCGTAGCCTCAGTCCGTTCTCTTGGGGAAGTGGCTGTTGAGGCTGCAGATCAGAAAAGAGAGTCACTTGCATTAAAAGCACTTTCCGGTCTGGGGAGTCTTGCCCTGGAGTTTGCAGGAAAGGGCATGGATGCTGTGGCAAGAAGTGCAGCCGAATCCCTGGGAAACTTCGGGAAAAACTCTTCAAGGGAAAAAATGGAGGTTCTGGCAAGCCTTTCCGAGATATATCTTATGCAGTTATCCATGAAAGCAATGGAAGAAAACCTCTCCGAGACCCTGGCTGCTGCCGTAAACCTCCTCGGAGAAATAGGGGCTTCTTCAGCCGGGAAGGAATTGGAGGATAGTGCGGTTGGGGCTGCGATCCTCCTTGAGGAACTGGGTACTGCTGCTGTAAGGAAAAGGAATGAGCCTCAGGTAGAGGATGTGATCCAGGCACTTGGAAAGCTGGGAAAGGATCTTTCCCGGCAGGGTTCTAAAAGTGCACTTGTTCAAACTGTATGGGCTCTGGAAACCCTCCGGATCCTTGCGCTGGAATATGGGATGGAAACTGCTGTTGCTGCAGGGAAGCTGGCACTGGAATCGCTAAGTACAGCAGGAGTCCTCGATGAAGCACAAAACCTGGAAAGAATCCAGGAAATAAAGGAGTTCCACCAGCGTATCCTTAGAAGAAATTGATTGACAGTAATTGATTGACAGTAATTGATTGACAGTAATTGATTGACAAAAAGTTGACCTGTAAAAAAGGAGGAGGAAAAAGATGAGTGTAAAAACTCTGGACCTGAAGGAACTTCAGGCAGGTCACACGGTTCTGGATCAAATGTAAACTCCGGATATTAAGAGATCTTTAAATAGAATACGGGCACAGAATGCAGTTTTTCAGACATGGTTTCAACTTCATAGCTCACCCTCAGGCAAAATAATCTGGAAGAAATATTACAATAAAAATGTCCAAAAATCTATTTTTCACATTACACAAAAACATCTTAGAAAAAGAATTTAAAACATATTAGAAAAAGGAATTGGAATTTGGTGCTCCGGCCGGGATTTGAACCCGAGTCTTCGGCTCGAAAGGCCGGAATGATTGGCCGGACTACACTACCGGAGCACATTGCATCTCACAGCGAATCCAACAATATCCTTTGTAATATATAAATCTGTCCCTTCCCCCTGGCTTTGGGTGCAGTTTGCCGATCAAACACAGTTAATCTGGTCATATATTTAAGGCAGTGGCTGTAATTTTTTATAAATTACCACATAACTGACTGAAAAATGTTTAGTTAGAAACCCCTCTTCAGGGTTCAGAAATTTAGGGAAGCGCGGTAACAGGGGGGAATTAGTAAATCAAACTCGAGTAACAAAGATGCGAGAAGCAAACTCGATTAACAAATATACGATAAAAGTCAAATGAAAGTAAAAAGAGGAAAGTAACAGTAAAGGATGTAACAGTAAAGGATGTAACAGTAAAGGATGTAACAGTAAAGGATGTAACAGTAAAGGATGTAACAGTAAAGGATGTAAAAGTAAAGGATACAACAAAAAGATGATAGGGAATAGTAAGGGAGAAGGTAAAGAAAATAGTAATAGAAGTGATATAATGGAAAAATGGAAGTAATAATAAAAAGCTTACCGAACAGTTAATAATAGTATGGTGCTCCGGCCGGGATTTGAACCCGAGTCTTCGGCTCGAAAGGCCGGAATGATTGGCCGGACTACACTACCGGAGCATTTTGGTTGTACTTAAGTGAGTTTTATTTCCCTTATTGAAGGGGGATCTTCAATAAGGGGCTCTCTTATAAATAGTTATCTATTGCGGATAGCTTCTGAGGATGTATTAGTTAAGATCTTACCAGATCTTTTTAGACCTTTCAGGTTTCTTTAGACTTTACCAAAGTTTTTTATTGATCTCAACTTTTCTTTCAGATCTCTTCTCCGATTTCGTCATCATCTTCGATATCCATGTCTTCTTCGGCTTCTCCAGGTTCCTCAGCATTTTCTACCATAAGGTTTTCGATCCATTCGCTGAGTCTTCCGCAGTACTCGGGCTCGCAATCCCCGGTACAACCAGTACAGGCTGAAAACAGGTCCCTGGAGAGCAGAAGGTCGTATTTCTCTTTAACCTCCTCTTTTGCTTTCAGGAGGTATGTCCTTGCTCCGTTTGAGACTCCCACCTCACGGATAATCAGGTCCTTGTCCAGAAGCTTTTTTATGATTCTGGAGCATTTCCTGCTGTCGATATCCAGCTCTTTCCAGATAACATTCTGGAAAACGCCGTCTTTATGTCTTCTTATTATATTGTATGCTTCGTCTTCAAGATCCATGCCTGCTTCCACACTAATGAGGTTCCTTCTTCAGACGTTTCAGTCTTCGACAGGAGTGATCAGTATGATATTATTGCCTCGAAGCACTACAGAACCAAGGGAGCGGACTTTTTCCCCTCTTACTATCTCCATTGTATCCACAAGATGAAGATTCATATAGTCGTCCACACTCTTCAGAGTGCCTTCAAGCAAATTAAGGTCGCCTTTCATTTCTACCTGGATCCTTGATCCAACAATTTTCTGAACTTTTTTATTTGGGAACAAAATTAAACCCTCGCTGATTTATTATGGATTTTCGGTTCCCCGTACTCCCGGGTTCCTGCTTCTCTTATTCCAAAGCCGGCGCAGGGCAAATTGTGTCAGGGCTGTATACGCATTTACAATAAGCCTGCTGCCTTTATCAGCTGCTTCCTGCCAGCAACTGAAAAACCATTCCGAATAGTCACTCCACCGGCTCTTAAGAAAACTGAAATTACATACCCTTTTCAGAGATATATAACCATCGATCTCTAAAACTATTATAAAAGCCTTTCAATCCTGAGATCTGCATGCAGGTTTTCCAATTTTTATGTGGTAAAAATAAATATAAATTCTAAATATCACCTGATTTTAACCAGAATCAAAAAAACAAAACAAAACAAAACAAAACAAAAATAAGATAAGATAAAATAATGAAAATAAAAAGAAGGTCTGCCGGATGTATCTTGTGGCAGACCCTAACTATCCAGAGCCCGGATTTAGGGATTAAGATTTTTCTGCAGGCTCAGAATTAAGATTTTTTGCAGGCATCAAACCCTGTAATTCTTCACCGAATGGAAGAGGATGAAGGCAAAAAAGCCTACAATAACAAGCATGAGCCCAAAGTAACCTACCGGGTCCCAGACAAAGCCTATCCCGGCTCCGCCTTCTTCCCAGGAAACCAGGACTGCACCCTGTAGGGTTGTAGGGACCACAAGGCAGACAAAGGCCAGCACGAAGATGAAGGCTATGTCAAGGACCTGCATGAGCAGGCTCCTTTCTTTGTTGTTTGCCTTTCTGCTTGCACCACTTCTACTTGAACTACTTCTACTTGCACAATTATTATTTGCACTCTTTTTATTTGCGCTCATGAAATGCCTCCTCAGTCATAATAGCGGAATTCGTGCATGTGCTGCTTTATAGATTGGCGGACTTTCAGGCAGCCTACGGTCTCTATGAAAAACATCAGGCCCACGAAGAGCAGGTAAACAGGGACAAGCCCTGAGAATTCCAGGAGCACGGGCTTTGTTGCCGAAAAGACCGAGTAGACCAGGAAAAGCTGCACCCCGTAAAGGAGGGAAAGCATAAGCGCAATCAGGGCCGAGTCCATGTTTAGCTTGCTTTTGTATTTGGCATTCAGGGATGTATTGCCTGCTGAACTAACGGTCGTATTACCTGCTGCACTCAATACCGGTCACCTCCTTTATGTGCTGGCTGCCTGCTGTTTCGGGGTCCGGCCAGCCAAGTTCACTCCAGATTGGCTCGTTTCCTGAGCTTTTCTTGCGCTTGGAAGAAAAGTAAAAGTACGCAATTGTGTAGAAAAGGAGCCCGAAGAGCAGGTTATACTTGTAACCCCAGAAAAGGGTTGACATTATCAGCAGGGCAATCCCGATTGCAAAGTATGCAATATAGGGCTGAAGCGGGCCTGCAAAGGGCCTTACCTTGCTTGTGCTAGCAGGGAAGAGCTTCCTGAAGCGTATCAGAGAGAAGGGGATCAGCACGTAACAGAGCAGGCCCGATATGATGGAAAAGGTGATGACCTGGTCCAGGTAACCGCTGAAAGCAAAGGCTACGGCAATAGGGGCCGTAAAGATCACTGCTCTATAAGGGGTGCTGTACTTCGGGTGCACTGCGGCAAACCAGGGGGAAACGTATTCGTCCCTTGAGAGGGCATACCAGGAGCGTGAGGCATCACAGACGCACCCGTTGGCGCTGGCGATGCAGGTCAAAAAGGTCCCAAGGCCGAGAAGGGCTATAAATATGAAAATCCCGCCGTTCTGGGCAGCTTCAAAGAGTGGGTATACCGAAACACCAAGCGTATCTGTGGGGATCAGCATGGAGCAAAGGAAAATCGTCATTGCAGCACCCACAAGCAGGGTGATCATCCCTGCCTGCTGGCCAAGAGGCACAGCCCTTGAGGGGTGTTTGCATTCCTCGGCGCACATTGCCGCACCTTCGATTCCTAAGAAGAACCAGGGCCCAAACTGAAGAGCTGCAAAAAGCCCGATAAGCCCGTTTGGCATAGCTCCTTCAAGCAGGTATCCTGGGTGGGTCTCAACCACTCCAAAGGCAGTTGCAAAGAAGAAGGTAATGATTGCAAAGAAAGCCAGCATTGTAAGGGCGAAGTTAAGGGTAAGAGCTCCAACGACTCCGCGATAGTTGATAAAGGTCAAAAGTGCAATCACAAGCAAAGTTACGGGAAAAACCTGAAGCTGAGGAAAAATTTCGGTTGCGATGAAAGCAACAACAATCGCATCTGCGGCTTCAAGGGCGATAAATTCCATGTATACTGCAAGCCCCACAATCGCCGCAGCCCCCGGGCCGACAAAAAGCCTTGCCCAGTCATAAGGTCCTCCTGCAAGCTTTGTTGCCGAGCCTAACTCACTTGCACAGAGGGAGATTATAGTGTACATGGTACCTGCCACAAGCATTGCAAAAAGAGACCCTAATACACCTCCTTTTGCGATGGTGAAGTTCCAGCCCATGTACTCCCCTACAAGCACGATGCCTACGCCAAGGGCCCAGACATGGTATGGCCTGAGGGTTTTTACAAGGCCTCCGGCATGTGAGGCATCTGAATTCGATTCTGCCATTTTTTTATACCTCCGTTTTCAAAAATCCAGTCTATATCTCGAAAATACAAAATTATTTTTTGGAAACCTTGCTTGCATCTAACAAAACCCAGCCGAATAGGGCAAAGGCCATGAGGTAGATCAAGCCGTTTACAAGCGTCCAGATATCCATGGATGTGCTCCGTATTTTTTTAATAGTGTGTTCCGACAGATTCTCCATGACGTTTTTCAGAACAGTAACCCCTGGAAGAGGCAGATACACACTTATTTTGCCATTTTTGTTTTAATATTTATTTTCGCCATTATTATAAATATCAAAAACGTACGAAACGTTCAGACATTTAAACTTTACGCCAGGTGGTTAATATATATAATATATTATATAACTGACGTACAGAGCTTCACAATAATAAGCAAAATATATATACAACTATTGAAAATAGCCATATTTTAAGCACAAAGTATAAATAAAATATTGAAACGAAAAAATGCCGGATTTTGGTAATTTGATCTTTGCAAGCATTCAATCTTTGATTCCTGGCTACTTGTCATTTTTCAAGTAGTCTGACAGGGTTCCACTGCAATGTTTCTTAAAGCTCAGGAAAAACAATCCATTGGTTTTCCATCTTATTTCTAACGGATGTCCATCAGCTGTTCATAATATGTCCATCGGTTGCCTGGCGTTGTCGCAAAAATTATAACCTGGGCATTCTTCAATTTTCCAGAAAAAGCATCTGAAGGATGAATGTGCAAATCTATCCTCAGAATTTTTGAGAGAGCCTCTCAATTAAGAGGCTCAAACTTCAAGTTTCCTTTAAAACTTAATTTTAAGCTTCATTTTAGCTTCAGCCAGTGAGCTTTAGTAATACTTCATCCCGGGTTCAGATATAACCCTGGATCTCCGTGCTGTCTTCAACAGGTTTTATATTTTCTTTCCTGGGCCGGGGGATCGCTCTTGCAATGGGGCCGAAAACGGATTCGTATTCATTAATATGCTGGGTAAGCCAGCGGTTCAGTTCAAGGGCAGCAACCGGCGAGAGTATCACTTCGGCTTCAACGCGCCTTTCAATAACCCTGGATTCGGAGGCATCCCCAAACATCTTGGGGGTATCGTTGTAAAAACCGATCCTGAAATCGTAAGGGCTGTGCCCGCCTGCAGCTCCTATTGCATATATCTGCCGGAAGTCTTCAGGCTTTACAAACTCGATTGTAATACTCTTTTTCCCTTTTTTGGAAGCTGCGCTTTCAATATTTTCCCTGGATTCGACATCTTCGGCCATAAAAATTACCTCTGTGCTTTGCTCTCGTGAGAACCCATGTATCCGGGCTCTGGTTTTTGCCAGTTATTCATATACTGGCAGATTATTCCTTGTAAGTTATTTTTCCCGGTGTGAATAGGAATATTTACCTCTTCATCAGTTATAAATCACTTGTCTGCAAAAACTTTTACGATTTGTTCAGCCCTGGACTTTCTTCTTAAGCTTCTTTGCTTCTTCTGCGACTCCCTTTTTCGAATGGACTCTTGCGATCAGTTCTACAGCATCAAGGTTGCGTACCGCACTGTCCAGATACCCAAAAACATCGCCCTGGTATGCTGAAATACCGTACTTATCCTCAAGTACCTTAATTATCTGGGAAGGGTCCATACCTTCCATACGCAGCCGGATAATCTTCTCCGAAAACTTCTGTTCTGCGCATCCGCAGTAAGGTGAGTCTCTGCACGCGCAGGTCAAAAAATCCGAGGCAAAGTTCAGCATAAGTACCCTTATTTTTTGATCCAGATGGGACAGAGATTCTCCGTCAAAGACAATATCAAGGGCGGCTCCTTGAAAAACCCTCGAAGGCATGTTCACGTGCAGAGAGCTTCCGATCTGGTTTGAATATTTGAAGTATGCAGCATCAAAAAACTCCAGATTGGTTACAATTTTAATGGGACTGTTTTCCGCAAGCACAGCGTCTCGAATCAGGAAAGCTTTGGAGACCGGAAGGAAATGGGCTGCAATAATTTTTCCGAATAGAGTAAGTGTTACTTTATTTCCCTTTTTCTCAAGGAATCTGTAGCTCTGGAGACGGGAAACCAGTTTATCCAGGTCAAAGCCCCCAAACATAAGGGAATGGATCTTCCTTAAGTCCTGGACCGAAGAGGTAACAGCAACTGATGCAAGAACCTCTTCAAGCTGTTCGGCTTCCCCGTACTCGACTCCTGCAGAGAGCATCTCACCCTGCAGTAACTTGATTGCAACCTCTTCTTCAGTATCGGACTGCGAGCTTGAATAGGACTTCCCTGGCACGGGCATGAGCACGATAATACCCCTATCGTGATAATCAGGTCTGCCTGCCCTTCCGCTCATCTGCAAGAAGTCCTGGACCGAAATCCAGTCTATACCCATTGCAAGGGATTCGAATATAACCTGGGAAGCCGGAAAATCCACTCCAGCTGCAAGGGCAGCAGTGGTCACGACTACCGGAAGCTCCCCTTTTGCAAAATGGGTTTCCACTTTTTTTCTTTCATACTGCGAAAGCCCTGCATGGTAAGGAGAAGCCTGGATTGAAAGAGATCCTGCAAGCTTATGGCAGTTTCTCCTTGAATTCGTAAAGACTATTGTCTGTCCCCTGTGCTTTTTCGAAGAGGACATTGAATACTCTTCTTTTGCAAGCTGGGAAATCAGTTTTGACTTTTCGTTTTCCTGGCAGAAAAGGAGATGCCTGTCAAGGGGAACAGGCCGGTGTTCATAGCGGATAAGCCGGGCTCCGAGTTTCTTTGCATAGGCTTCGGGGTTTGCAACGGTTGCTGAGAGGTAGATGAACTGGGCTTCAGGTGTCGCATAACGAAGCCTTCCTATAAGCCCGTCCAGCCTGTGTCCCCTTTCCTGGTCTTCGAGGATATGTACCTCATCTATAACAACAGTCCCGATTTTGCCAAGAAAATCAGCATTTCCTGAGCGGAGCATGTGGTCTACGCCTTCATAGGTTCCCACAATTATGTCCGCATTCGGGCTTGTCCGCATTTTCACGCGCTGAGAGGTCTTTATGAGAATTGCGCCAATTTTAATGGAGGTTGTAAGCCCGAGCTTTGAATAGCGTTCCGTGAACTGGTCGTACTTCTGGTTTGCAAGAGCTACAAGGGGAACCAGGTAGAGCATTTTCCCTTTTTTATCCAGCAGGTTCTGAATACCTGCCATCTCCCCAATCAAAGTTTTCCCGGTTGCGGTTGCAGAAACCACAAACTGGTTTTTTCCTTCCAGAAGCCCGGATTCTACAGACAATGCCTGCACGGGAAGCAGGGTCTCGGATTTCTGGAGAAGCAATTCTTTAAACTTTTTTGCAAGGGGGAGGTTCTTTACCCTGAAAGTGGATTCGGAGGGGTTTGTCCTGATAGTATCATAACGTGTGAATTCGGGGTCCAGCCTCTCAGGGCTCAGCATACGGATTGTCCTGTCAAGGTCTCTTGTTTTGTGGAGAACCTGCTCAAGGAAATCAACTGATTTTTCCCCATACGGTGCTCCTGCTGAACGGACTGCCCGAAGCAATTCTTCTTTTGCACAGTCTTCACAGATGAGCTCATCGTGGTACTTGATGGACTTGCTGTTTACAAAGTTAAAACGTTTATTGATCCAGCAGTGTTTGCAGATCTTTACCCTATCAGAACTGAGTTGAAAGCCCTTGAGCATTTCAAGAAAAGCCTCTTCATTTGCAGGGTCCCCTCCTTCGTTGAGCATAATCCTGTTTGCACTGCGCAAAAGCTCTATGAACTGCTGGGGAGGAATGAATTCCTCATTTTTTTTGCCGGTAAGAAGCCGGATTTTATGAGGTCGTGGACCTTTATAACTGTCTTTTATATGGAGCTCAGCCATGGAAAGCGGCTGTTTCATCCGGTCCTTTATGGTCATCACTACAATTTTTGATTTTTCAGCATAGCTTAGGACCCAGAGCGTCATTGTTTATCCTGATATGTGAATGGTATAAGTAAGCTTCCTTTCGGCGGTCGAAAAATGATAGTACTCTGCTGTCTTTTCGTCTATATCCAATAATACCGCAGCATCGCCTGTGAAAATTAGGGTAAAAAACGAGGTTACGTTTTTCAGTAACTCTTTCAGAGTATAAACATTTTTCAGGGCATACAACCTGATTTTTCGTGTAGTGTATGCCTTCCGGAGTACTTTTTTCAGAGCATCTCCTTAGGTATCTCCGTACCCACTTATATAGTACCTATCGTATTTATATTTTATTACATATCTATTATATAATACCCGTATTGGGCTGTTTCATGACAATGAAAATCCTGATTTTCAGAACACAGGGTCTTCGGTTGAGCTAGCATACAGGTTCAGCTGAACCTGAAATTAAGCTGGATAAAGATATCGGGTTAAATAGAGAAGTTTAGTTGAGCAGCAGCCTGGTTGAATAAAAAGGTGGTAAGAGGGGGCTGAAGAGAGAGTTTTATATTTTCAGTTGCTACTTTCTTTCAGTTGCTACTTTCTTTCAGTTGCTACTTTCTTTCAGTTGCTACTTTCCTCACACACCCTTTATATAAATTTTAAAGGCAGGCTCCTTCCTTTGCAAACCTGCACATGCAGCTCTGAACCTCGGGAATTTTTCCGATAGCATCCGAGAGAATTTCGAAGATTGAGTCCTGAGCCTTCCCAACAACTTCTGTGACTTCATCTGCTGTTAATTTCTGCGTGGTCATCCCACATGCCTGATTTGTAACGATGGCAAGGGAAGCGTAACAGAGACTGAGTTCCTTTGCAAGGACGACTTCCGGCACACCAGTCATGCCAACGACATCTGCAAACTGGCTCATCATTCGAATTTCAGCCCGGGTCTCAAAGCGGGGACCTTCAGTACAGGCATAAATTCCCTCGGTATAGGAAAGTCCCTGTTTTCCCAGGGCAGACTTAATGGCTGCCTTTATTTCAGGGCAATAGGGCTCAGTAACATCAACGTGAACAGTTTTATCGTCATAAAAGGAAGAGGGCCTGCTGCGGGTAAAATCAATGAAATCGTCAAGCACGACAAAACTGCCTATGGGATGCCCTCGCATTGATCCGACCGAGTTTGTGGATATTACGCGTTTTACTCCGAGGGAGTGTACGGCCCAGATATTTGCCCTGTAGTTAACTCTATGCGGCGGGATATGAATTTCTTCGGCATGCCTGGGAATTATTGCAACGCGTTTTCCTTTTATGCTGGTTAGATATGCGGTAACCTCTCCATAGGGGGTTTTCACCAACTGGCTTTCGCAGTCTCTGTATGAGCTGAAACCCACACCTCCAAGCACTGCAATCTCTGCAATTTCAGCTGCCTTCTCCATTTTTATATCTCCTTTTCCGCGTTTTAATAGTGAACGTATTAATTTTCAACTGATTTGTTTCTCCGAAGTTCATGCGCTTTTTTTATTTCTTCTTCCTCTCACTCTCTTCTCGCTTTCCGGAGTCTGGTTTGACAGGGAATACTTTATCCCTGCAAGTGCAATGAGGATTGCAATTGCAATCGAATATACGAAGTACTGCAGCGCAAGGGAAGGATCGCTTAAGACCCCGTCCGATATGGAGGCTACTGCCAGGATGTATGTGCTTGCCCCCCAGAAAAGAAGGCCGGTTGCGATCACGAAGAGGGAGAGGGAGACACTTCTATATATGGGCCTGCCATCCATCCTGAGATCGAAAATTTTTCCCATGTCCGCAAGCAGGAGGGCTGCTGCATACCACCAGACAGATACATTGATAAAGACCGAAATAAGAGTCAAGGTGCCGTGATACCAGACCCCTTCCGCGGAGTAGAGTTTCCATACCTCCATAGCTCCGTATACAGTGGCTACAAGGCTGGTAAGCAGGGCAGCAGTGTAGCTGATAAAGACCATCCTCTGCTCAAGGAAAGCATCCCAGAGCCTTTCTTTTTCGAGGGCAACAATATCATCGAGCCCGAAGCCCCTGTACAGCATGTAAAGCCCGACAGCTGCCAGAATTCCCACAATTGCCCCTTCGGGATAGCGGGCAAGCAGGAAGATGGCATAAATAAGAAAAGCAAGACCTATAGGTACAAAAAAAGTCTGAGAAATCTTTGGGTCACTGAAGGCGTGTTTGAGGATATAATAGGTGCTTTCCAGGTTTTCACTCTGCATAACGACAATACGTTTTACGGAGTCAATTTTCATTCTGGACTGCACAATAGGGACAAGAGTTTCATCCTCTGCCCCATCCGAGACAAAGACAGCTCTCTGCACTTCGTTCATCTGGAGATAAAGTTCGAGCTGTTCGGCGATCTTCTGGTCTGAGATCACGCCGACATTCTTATCACCTGCAAAAGAGACTATCTCAGCGTCAACTCCTTTTGCCCGAAGTTCATCAAGGATCCGGATCCCTCCGAAAATCGTATTTGTGTCCGAATCTTCAGGGTCGGCAATCCCGAGTGCAACTGCTGCCTGAACATTTGCCTCCCTCCCTACGATGGGAGTTCCCATTTTTGCTTTTTCGCCCAGGTCGTTATCCCTGTCTATGCATATAACTAAGGTCTGCATGTCTCCTCTATCATTTTTATGGAGATATTCTGTCCCGGAGATCCAGTTATCTACTGAAAAAGGTATCTTATCAGGTTTCCGATTTATCAGCTTACAGAGGATGCATTACAGGAGCCGTTTTTTATATTCGCCGGTCCTTTCCCCTTCTTTCCGGTAATTTATTCCTGACCTGATACACTCTTTGAATTTGTTGAACTTCCTTACTCTTTACAAGTATACTATTTCAATTGATGGTTTATATAGTGAACTGCGCACACAAGCTACTTGAAGTTCTGTAAAATGGGCAGACCCTTTTACATGGTATGAACTCTATATATATTTTATCTTCGTTTTATAAATTTCGGCTGCTGGTATCTTACATGATAACTATTCTTTTACAAATCCCGAAAAAACCTTCACTTTCAAGGATAGTGTTATAATTCTGGATGCCGATATATAAGTGTTTAAAAACAGGCTCTCTTCAGGAGAGATATCTATTCTTATTATTGAACATTTAAAGGGGTTTATATGGCAAAAGCAATTGAGACTGAAACAAAAGAAACCGGAGCCGGTAAAAAAGGTTTCAATATTCAGGAAAAAATTGGAAAGCTAGGGGATGATATTGATAGCCTTGCAAAAAAGACTGGGGACGAAGCCTCAAAACTTTCAAAGAATATCAATGGAGAAATTAAGTCCCTATCCGGGGAAATTAGGTCTATTGACGTAAAGGACGAGGTAAAAAGCATTACTGGTAGAGTCGAAAAGCTGGTTGATTCGACCGGAGACAGTGCGAAAAAGCTTGCCTCGGAGATCAAGGCAGATATCAAAAAGTTAATGGATAAAATTTAAGGATAATTTAAAAGAAAAAATAGAAACAAATGAGATCGAGGATGAGGAAGCGGAGGTCTTCTTCGTCTTTATTCTCTTTCTTTATTCTCTTTCTTTATTCTCTTTCTTTATTCTCTTTCTTTATTCTCTTTCTTATTTTCGTTTCTGGCTTTTTCAAGGATTCAGTATCCACTAATTTAGTTTGAATTCCAGTTAGTATCGGATTCCCTGCGCATAGACCGCATCGACAACCTCGCCTTCGGTCACTGTGACTGTCACTGTAGCTGTATCGATTACAGCCGGATCTTTTTCAGAAATCAGATCAAACTTGTAGACGAACTGCCAGCACGAGGTACAGTTGAGAGTTCTGGTTTCAATAAAAACCGGTTCGGTCAGATTGTAGGTTTTGTAAGAGTCAAGGTCTCTTACATAATTCTCAGCTATCTGCTGACTCTCTCCTTTCGAGGTTTCATTTAATCCATCATTGTTATTGTCAGTTCTTTCGGTACAGCCGGATATGGTAACAGAAATACAGAAAATTATCAGAAACAGGGGGAAAATAAAACGGATTTTCATAGGTTTTTATCCTTCTCTTCTAGCTTACTTTTTAAAAAGAAGTACAAAACGAAAGTATTTAATAATTATTTAAGATCTTATCTGCCTTAAATTCCGTCAGGCAACTGCCCGATTTGTTTATGTTTTTGCAAAACCAGACCGAATTTCAAGTTTTCAGGATCAATGTTGTCAAAAGGATGTAAAATGCATTAAGTACGGATTCCCCAACGAATACTCCCAGCAGGCATTTGAGCACTGGAATTCTCAGGCTTGATCTCACATACACAATCAAATCCGTGGGTACTAGCGGGAAACGAAATCCAGCCTTCTCAACCATTTTCCAAACTTCCTGTATTTAAACAAGACGTTTTGTTCATAATGGGTAATTTTATAATTCAGTCCTGCTTAATGTATAAAATCTCTTTGAGGGGAAAAATATGCAAACGTATTCGGGTTTTCTAAGGAGGTTAATAGCCTCTATAATTGATTCTTTTATAATCATCCTTCTTCTGGCTTTTATTCAGTTCATGTCAGGAGCCATGGGCGGAGCCTTTTTTTATATTCTTTTAATCCTGCTTTCCTGGAACTATTTTGCATACCAGGAGAGTTCAGTAAGGCAGGGAACAGTTGGGAAACAGGCGATGAATATTATTGTAACTGATCTTAACGGAAACAGAATTTCCTTTGAGCGTGCAACAAAACGCTTTGTGGGAAAGATTCTGGCATTCCTTCCTTTCTTCGCAGGATTCTTGCCCATTCTTTTTACTGAAAACAAACAGGGACTGCATGATAAAATAGCAAAAACTCTGGTTCTCGTTCGAGAGGATTGAACTCTTTTTTCTGACTCCATATTTATTCTCAAATTTTTATAAACACATTTAAATACATTCATTACATTGAATTAATGGGGGAATGAAAACATGTTATTTATGGCAACCCTTTCGCATACACCAGAACATTGTTTCGCAAGAGATGAATACCAGGCCGATGGAAAAAAATGGGTTGAAGAAATGAGGAAATTGGGTGAAGTACTGGATATAAAAGTACACGGGGCATATGTCAGCCCTAATGAGCATACTTTCTATTTTGTTCTCGAAGCTGATAACTTTAATGCGATCTCTGATTTCTTAAGACCACCGATGCTGACGCACCACAGCGGAAAGATATCTCCAATTATGACCGTTGAAGAAGCTTTTAAACTCCCATTCATAAAAAGTTGAAGATCAGGCGCCATAGAAATTCTTCAGAAACTGGTTCTCAGGGATTATTCTGAATTCTGGAGCATGAATCCGAATATTGAGCTCAGAAGACTACGGATGTTCGAATTCGGATTCTAGAAAATTACCTTGCTCAGTTTTTTATGTTCTTTTTCTCTTTTTTACTCTTTTTTCATCTCAATCCAATCAACTACTGTAGAAAGGTTTTAATATTTATATAGTGATAAAATACTTTTATGATTCCTTACATAAAGAAGTAGGAAACTATTTGCCGCCAGAGAAAGTAAGGAACGGTTGACATGTCCACTTATGTTGAACAGCGCAGGTCTGCAAAGAAAAGTTCTATTAAGATCAACTCAACTCCTATTGATTACGTGCAGAGTTATCCAGTCCAGAGTAGCCCAGCTCAAAATGGTTCCTTTCAGGACTATCCGGTTCAGAGCAGTCCGATTCAGGGCACTTCTCTTAGTTTTCACCCTGCCCTTCCAGAAAATTCCCCTGTCTCGCTCTTTTCCGGACAGTATTCGGGGCTTAAAGTTTTTCTGGATATGGATGGAGTACTTACGGATTTTACAGGCGCATGCGAGAAATTAAGTGAACATATGATGTTCTGGTACACTGCCGATAAGGAACGTTTCTGGAAGCATATTACGGCTGCAGGAGCCAGGTTCTGGTCAGATATGCCCTGGATGGCTGGAGGGAAGGAACTTCATGGCTTTCTTAAAGGTTCCGGCTTACATCCTACAATCCTTTCTGCCCTCCCCACCCCGGATCGAAAGACTGCCCTGGTTAATGCCAGAAAAGGAAAGATAGAGTGGCTGAAAAAAGAACTCGGAACTCCATACGCAAACAATGCAATCCTCTGTTTCCGCCCGGAAAAAGCTCTCCAGTCCGGAACCTCAAGGATCCTGATCGATGATAACTCCGATAATATCCGTGAATGGGAAGAAGCAGGAGGGACAGCTATCCTGCATAAGAGCACGGACAGGACAATCAGGTGTTTAAGCAAAACTATTAAACTCGAGCAAAGATTCTAATTATTTAACTTGTTACGTTTCCCAGGTTCTTATTCCTCTTCCAGGCTGAACTGCAGGTTTTTCTGGATTTTGCTTCCGCTTATAGAAAAGCGGCTTATTCCGGAAACATCTGTTACTGGAAAAGAATGCAGGCGAAAGCACCATAAGCAAAAATACAATTAATTGATTTTAACCTGCTTGTCCGGGTAATAAACCTTAATTCCAGGATGATAATCTTTAACTCCTGAGACTCTTTCTGAATTTTCTTTCTTATCCTGTACACTTACAATTATTAGCAAAATAACATGAATTAAATAATAAAGCTGTATCTTCTCTATTGTTTGTGCTCCCGCTAACCCTGACGCGTAACTTTTGACACGTTAATCATATCGAACAGATCTTTCATCCCGGCGGGAGCTCATCCTCCCCCACTCCTCCCGTTTTCCCCTGGATTATAGGACGCAGGATGGAAAAAAATTCAGGCTTATAAATGATGTTTTCTTGATTTTCAAAATAGCTTAAAAGGGAAGAGGATTTTGATCTTTTTTTCAGTAAAACGTCCTCTCCCTTCCTGTTCACCTTTTCATCTCTGTTTCCTGTGAAGTAAATATGCAATTCCAGTGAGTCCGCTAAAAGTGAAAAGCGCCCCGAATCCAGGTGTACTTTTTTCTGCAACCTTTTCTGCAACTTCTCCTTCTACCGACTCTTCAAGTACCACGTCGCCCTCATTACGAGAATCCGAGGAGGACTGTATCTGGCTACTTAAAGGAGCAGCCATTTTGTCTTTTGTAGCTGGCTCTCCAGCAGGCATTTCTGGAACCGTTTCTTCGCCACCTTCAGTTCCCGGACTGGAGAATTCAGGCACCTCCACGAAGAGGGATGTGTAAGGTGTCACAAATTCATATTCAAGGGCAAGGTCCGTTACTGCAGACACCAGAGGTTCAGTTTCTCCTTCTACTTCAATCCTGTCCAGCAGGGATTCGATGGTGGTATATGCCCAGAGCCTGGGAATAAAGGCATTTTCCCCTTTCGGGCTTACAGTAAACTCTTTTGAGAAAATTCGGCCTCCTGTCCTGGTACTGGCTGAAACATCCGCCAGGATTTTGCCTGTTTCAGAGCTGTATTTCCCGAGGACAATGGCATCAGAGCCTGCAAAGAGGTTCTTTTCCCCGGTGTTTACGAGTTCGGAGATCCCACTGCTGTAGGAGAAGTCCATGTCCGTGACCAGGGGGGTTGAAATCGTTTTATAGAAGCCCCCTATTTCCTCAGAAGCATTATCGTCCGGAGCGAACCTCTCTGCAGTCCCGTTGTTTTCCAGGCTCATAGCTCTCAGGAAACTATAGTTATTTTCGTCTTCAATCCCGAAGGCAATAGAAAAGATAGACACATGTGCGGTGTTGGCATCTTTAATGTTCTGGCGGATTGCGTAGGGGGAAACAATGCCTTCAGTTGGCTCTCCGTCTGTAAGGAATATAATTATAGGCACTTTTCCGCTCTCAGGGTTGAACATCCCAAGAGCTGTAAGCAGGGCTTCATTTATGTTTGTGCCGCCGTTTGCCTCAAGGTTATTTACAAAGTCAAGAGCCCCGGTTTTTTGCTCATCGTTTGCTTCCATGAGGGTTCCGGAATAGCTCTGTATAGAACTGTCAAAGAAAATTATGTTGAAGTAATCTCCGGGTGGCAGGTCCTCAATAATGTTGCCAAAAGCATCCTTTACCTGCTCGAGCTTGTATCCCTGCATAGAGCCGGACTTATCAAGGACAAAGATTATTTCCTTGCTCATGGCTGAGGTCCCGAGGTCTTCTTCGCTAGGCGAAAAGATGTGCATCATATACCCCTGGCCTTCATTTTCGTAAAAAAGCATGTTCCCGTTCAACGGAGGGTTTGCCGTTTCAAACACTACCCTGAGTTCCGAGGTGGGAAGCGAGTCTGCCTTATAATGTACCTGCCCTCTGTTTGAGGAAAGGTACTCCACCTCAGCTTCCGGGAATGCAGGGGCTTCCAGGCGGATAAGCTGGTTTGCAGAATTTACGTTTATGGTTACCGAAAAATTCGCCACTGAACGGCTGCTTTCCAGGAACTGCACGAGTTCGTATTCCCCAAGAGTTTTCTTAAGCGCCTGTTCATAGGTCAGCTTCACGATGATGCTCTGCCCGGGCTCAAAGCTCAGGGCATAGGCGAAAAGGTTTTCATCCTTTGTTTCGAGGAGGCCTGCTGTCCTTCCTTCCGATGCGGCAGACTCAAATCTTTCGGAAGCCTCTTTCTTTGGAAGTACGTCAGCCCTGTATTCTTTTCCATCAATAATCAGGGTAAAGCCCGAAATGAAAGCTTCTTCAGGAATCAAAAAACTGAACTGGTCTTCAACAGCCGTTTCAGCCGGGTTGCTGAGCTTTTCTTCAACAGTGGTAATTGCATACCCGTTGTTTACATCCGTACTGAGCTTCAGGTACTCTGCAACTGGGCTGGCTGCCCCAATCTGAATCGATGCCAGCAAAATCAGACAGATAATAAGAACTTTCCTTATACAAAATCCCCCTTTAGTTGATCCGATATTCAGGAAAATTTTTTGACTTTTTCATGCAAGAATTCAGGAATAATTCAGCAAATACTTATTACTGATATGTATGAAGATACGCCACTGTTTTATTTATATTTGCCTTTAGCTGCGGATTCTTTCAAAGTTATGCAGGAAATTCGTGTAATGCATGAGAATGAAAAAGTTCCTTTAAAAGAGGTTAGGACTTCCGCGGTTGAACTGGAAATCAATAGCATTAAACATTCAACTGTATAACAGATGAATTTAACTTCAACGTCTGTTGTACTTGATATCAGATCTCAAGTGCGTAAGTCCTATAGTTAAAAGATCCGTCATCGGTGCTAATTTTAAAATATATATAAAATGATAAATTAGTAAAGTTATATACGTGCCTGGGTTTTTCTATAAGTGAAAAGCTCTGCATTCACGCCATTTCTATGAAATTAATAGGAGTAGAACAGATGAATAAAAATCAAAAATCAAAGTTTATCGTTTTGCTTTTGATGATCCTGTTTTTTGGGATAATGCTTGTTCCGGCGGCAAGTGCCACTCCGGAAAAAACAGTCACCGAAAAAGAAGGTAATGAACCGAAATCTGTTGATGATTCACAATGGTGTGAATGGAAACAGGCTCATACTGTGGAAGTTGAGGTGACAACAGTTTATGACTACAAAAAAGACGGGAAACTCAAAATCACTGAAACTTATTCCGGAGAGAAGCTTAAAGGCAAATTTAAGGTAGATAAACTCACAAGGTCACAGACTTTTTCAGTCGAGGACGGAGAAGAGATTGCTGTTAGTGCCGAAAGTGGGAGCTTGAAACTAAAGCCTGGAGATCAGACCGAAATCGTGACCCAGGAATCTATATTGCTTACCACTGAAGATGACCCATATAAGTGGTGGGGTACTGCTTCCTCAACCACTTCTATAACCGCTTCTTCAACTGTTTCTTCAACTGCTTTAACTTGTCCCCAATGGACTTACTCTAAGTTTACTTACTTCTTCAAGACTTACTACAAAGTGGAAGACCCCATAAACCTTGTCTGGGAAGATAAAAGTCTTAGCAACGTTAAAAAAGTAATAATTGCTCAAAAATGGGTTGATAACCCTGTAGAATACACCCATTATCTTCCGTATCCTGATGGAAGCTGGGTTGCGGGAGACGGAGTGGCCGACAGCAAATACAGGATTTCCGGGGGCTACCATTCACGGCTCTGGGAAATTCCAGGGGGGAACGTCGTTTCAAATGCCCACCATGATGACAATTTTTTCATTATCCCGGGACATCAGGTAGATGGATATGAAAATACAGAAACCAAAGTTACCGGATTTTTCGGAACCACATATGGAAAATATTGGCTGGACAATGTATACTATAGTGATTACTATAATGCCCATAATGACGGATCGGTAACACTTTTCTGAGTGTTTGAAAAAGTAATGCACTTTTCCCTTACGGATCTGAGAATTAAGAAGTCCTGCTTCCGCCTGAAAAAAGAGAGAATTGGAGACATATATTTGTGGATTATGAGTCGGCGGAAGCGACATTAATAAATACGCATTTTTTTATTTATAATCATTTATCCGGGTAACAGCCCTTAGCTTTTCACTAATACCCGGATTTTGTTTCAGTTCAGGTTGGGACTGGATTCAGGTTAAGACTCATTGTACTCGGGTTAAGGCTTTTTGTTAATGGACTCTTTTTGATGCTGGTTTTCTGGGCCTTCCGGGCGGGATGTTTTTCTCCGAGGGCTGAGGACCCCAGAACTTTTCGGGAATCATTTTATTAAGAAGCGTAAAGCCTCCGGGTCCTTAGCCTGAGGGCATTTCACAAGCAACTCTGAGATAACCAGCCTTTCTCCTCCAGGGAGTGAATCAAATCCAGGTAAAGCTCTCTAAGTTTTTCTCCATAGCCTTCAATTTCTGCCAGAACACCATGACCTTTTTCATCAAGGCTCTTGACTGCAGTTGTCTCCAGTGTTTCAGCAGTTTCTTTTAATTTTTCACCTGCTCTTGTGATTGGAGCCATCCCCGGATTCCCTTCAACTTCGTCCGATTTCTCACCGATTATGGCAAAGTGAGAAAAGCCCGTAGTTTTGGCTTCCAGATAGATATACCCTTCATCCTCGTTCACTTTCTTTGCAGACAGAGGTTCCCATTTCTCGCCGTCATAGTAGTCCAGGGTGATTGAGTTTGCGTCAAACTCGTTTTCATTGGCCCAGGTTTTGTCCACCTTGAAACCGACCACAGCATTTTCGATATTTTCCGGAGTTGCAATGCCATCGTTTCCAGCCCAGATGTTCAGGTAGCTATATACTTCACCTCCGGGGATATCCGGGGTAAGTGTAGATTTCTCTTTCAGCAGCTCAACAATTGTTGTGATCTTCCCCAGGCTTTTTTTTGCATCAAACTCCACATACGTTACGCAGGTGGCATCCTGTGTGAAACTAAACCTGGCACGGCTGCCACTTACTACATGCTGTTGTGTGAGCTCTTTGACTTCTACGTTGCTGGCAGGTTCCGGGGAGCCCCCTCCCCCTCCAGAAGAACTGCTGCCGGAAGAACTCGCTCCGGAAGAACTCCCCTCATAGGTGGAAATCTCGATGTGGACAGGAATTATAACCCCGGTTCCGACATCTCCTCCGGGTACGGTACATGGGATTTTTATCTTGCAGTCCGTATCCTCTTCAGCTGAAGCCGGAACCTTGAGCGTTACTTTAACTTCTTTATTTTCTCCTGCTCTCAGCTCAAAAGAAGATGCAGAAAACGTAAACCAGCTCTCGTAAGCGTTGTCGTCTACGAAAACGTTATATGTTGCAGTTTCAGTCCCTGTGTTTATCACATACAGCGACTGCTCTGCCGAGGCTCCCGGAGCAAGCCTGTAACTCATGTTTCCGGGGCTTACTCCAACGCCTATGTCAGAAGCAGTAGCCGCCTGCACCGAGACCATAAGAGCGATGATGAATAACACAAGTTTCATTCTCATTCGCAAACCTCAATATTTTCTGATCCTTATTTATGCATGATTGATGTATGATTTTTACACCTAGAGTCCTATTCTGAAGCTTAATTTTCCTGATAAAAAGAGCTAGAATTATGGATATTTTATTTTTAAATAGCACACGTTTTGATATTCTTATATTAAAATCATTTGTTTTTGTTTTTATTATTATAAAATATAACAATTTGTTATTGAATATATTGCATATTTTGTGTTAATTATTTTTGGCATATTAACCCTATATATCCCTAAAATATTCTGTTCCTTTCCACCTCAGGATCACAGTAATCCGAAAAAATATTAATTTCGACAAGGCAAAAGGATGTTTTTCCGAGTTTTCCGGTTTTTTTGGTTTTCCGTTTTTTTGGTTTTCCGTTTTTTTGGGTTTTTCCTGATTTTTCCGAATTTTCCGTTCGTGCAGGCAAAGGCTCAGTATTCTGAGATGGATTCCAGGGAATTTTCTGCAAGATTTATGATCCTCAGCTTCAGGCTCTCAATATCTTCAAAAAAAGCGGCATGTTCTCCTGAAAAGATATCCTGCTGAAGCTTCTTCCCGAACTCATCATCCTTTCCGGGCTTTAAACGCAAGACTAGAGAACATGGGGCATAGCTCACTGCAGTTGCAAGTTCGTCGCAGTCCCCGTCCGTAATCCCCAGAATAGGGATTCCAAATCTGGAAAAGATATTTCCTGCAAGCTCTGTTGTGTCATCCCCAACAGTAATGGCAAGACCTGTCCCTTTCATCATCTCAAATGAATGCTCTGCGCAGTGGTCTATAAGAATGACCTTAACTCCCCCTTCCGGGGTTTTCTCCTGCAAAAAACTCTTTTTCAAAGAAGTGGTTTTCGCTATCCCTTCGGTTTTGCATTCCATCAGGCTTTTGCAGACGTCGGGACTTTTTCGGGAAGCTGTGGTTTTTACCCATGCCCCGGACAGGTCAACAGGCACTCGTTCTCCATGTTTATGGAGAATTTCGATACCTTGCTCCTTTATGTTTCCCCCTTCTATTGAAGTCAGAAAGCCGTTTTCGGATACGAGGGTGACCTCAGAGGAAGTAGCTTTTCCAACCACAATCCCTTCAACCATTATGTTTGCTCCCGGAAAGGTTGAGATTCGTCTCAGAACATGCCTTCCCTGATTGCTGGTTTCTATGGTGTTGACTGGCATAGGAGGCGGGGAAATTTTAAGGTTCAGAAGGCCGGAGAGTTTTTTAGCGTAAGGGTCTGCAGCCCGGTTCCAGGGAATGAGTTCCCCATCAAGGCATCCGGGCCTTTCAATCTGAATAAGGGGTTTCTTTTCAGGATTTTGTATATGCGAAACCACGATCCTTCCGAAAGTCCGGCCGGTTTGAAGCTCCCTGCCATGGTTCAGAAGGCACACAAGGTCGTTTGACTCGAAAAGAGACTCGATACAGGCGCTGGGTTTCAGAAACTGCTTGATATCAATCAAGCTTTCAAGGCCGGCATCAATCGCCGCAACTTTTCCCAGGGTGCCGCAGAGGCAGGCATTTATGCAATTTTCCCTGGAGATAAGTGTAAGAATGTCTTTAACTGTCTGGGGAGAATCCATAAGCTGTAGGTTATGAATCACTATTCCAATCTGCATATGTTAAAAACATAATATAGTCAAACTAATTATACTCATCGAATTAATTTTGTATTAATAATTTAATAATTTTTCCTAAATATTTCGGGACATCTGCTTCTGCATCATTCAAATTCCCGTCAGATATCACAAGATTCAGCCAGCATAAAGGCCTGAAGCTGTTTGATAATTTCATTTGTATTGTCTGGAGAGACGTATCTATACTATATCCGGTGAAGAGTTTGCTTCAGGGACATTTCCGCTAAAAATCAAAAAAGTTATATATCCATAATTTATGTTAATTAATTTAAATATTGTATTATGAAATAATGTTGTCTACAACATTTTTAAGCTTTATATTTTACGCTTATATCTATTCATATGCGTGGGTCAGACCCCTGCACCTGTGGCAGGAACTGGAAAATGGGATTGGTGAACGGTTTGATTGAAGAGTTCGCAATGGCAATACGGCAGTTGCGCCTTAAAAAGCTCAGAACCCTGCTTATTCTCCTCGGAATAGCTATCGGAGTGGCAACGGTAGTAGCCGTCGTCTCGTTCGGAGAAGGCCTTCGTATCAATGCAATCGAAGAGATACAGAAGTCCCGGGACCTGACTTTAATAGAGGTATCCCCGGGGCTCAGGGAAGACGGACTTGTCCTCATAAGCGACTCAAAAGTAGAGGAAATAAAAGAATACGGGGAAGTGGCATGCCCTTATGTAAAGGATGCTTATGTCAGCCCTTCAGGGACCTATTTTGAATTGTTCGGGGTCCAGGATGATTACAGGACTGCAAATGAGCTTGAACTTGCCGAAGGGAGCTGGTTCGATAGTGGCCAGAGCCAGATAGTACTTGGAAGTGATCTGTGGGAAAAACTGGAAAAAATAGACGGGGCCAGAATAGGAACTCCAATAACAACAAGGCTGCGCCTTTACGGCGAAGACGGTAAGCCTCTTGATAGGGAAATAAGTTTTATTCCTGTGGGTCATCTGAAACCTGCAGGAAACGAAATAGATACAGGGGCCTTCATGAAGCTTGGATATGCAAAAGAACTCAGCAAAAAGGACTATTATGATGGGGTCCTGATAAAGGTGGAGAGTTCTTCGCAGGTTCACGAAACAAGGGGGCAGGTCGAAAAACTCGGGCTTTCCTCTTCAAGTGCCCAGGACGAAATCGACTCGGTCAACCGGATCATGAACGGGGTGACCCTTGTCCTTGCCTTTTTCTCAAGTATTTCCCTGCTTGTGGGCGGCCTGATGGTGGTCAACACAATGGTAGTCTCGGTCTACGAACGGACCCGGGAAATCGGGATTTCTAAGGCCCTCGGGGCTTCGGAGTCTGACATCCTGCGGATGTTTTTAGCCGAATGCCTGCTTATAGGAACCGTGGGAGGAGTTTTAGGAGACCTTTTAGGCGTTCTTTTTGCAACCCTCATAGACAGGGTCGGAAGGTCTCTGCTAATGTCAAGGCTTGAAATAGGAAATATCGAACATCTGACTGCCTTAAACTTCAAGATTCTTGCAGCCGGAATTCTGGTCTCCTTACTCGTTTCCGTGCTTTCAGGGCTCTATCCTGCCTGGAGGGCCTCCAAACTGGATCCTGTCAGGGCTTTAAGGCAGCTTTGAAAGGGAGATCGTCAGTTGTAGAAGGGGTTGTAAGGGAGATATATAATCTCAGGAGATGAGCTACCTTGAATACCGGAAACAAGATCTTAATAGCAGGGCTTCTTGGAGCCGGAGTGCTGTTCCTGCTTCCCTTTTTTTCAGGAAATGGGGGCTGGCAGGGCGACGGCATCCCTCCATATACAATAGCAGAAGGAGTTGTCAGGGGAGAGATACATGTTGATGGAGGGCACGGGTATACGGGGGAAAACCCTTACCTCCAGTATTTCGAACTGCCTTCCGGAGAGGTAAGGTATGCCAGGCTTTATGTGCCTGTCTGGAACTACGACAGCGGGGACAGTATCCGCGTAACGGTCAATGGAAATGAAATTGCTATAAGGCAGGAGCCTGATTACGTTTCGGCCTGGGGGATAGCCCTCTACTGCCTTGATGCCAATACTTCCCTTCGTGCCGGGTTAAATGAAGTCTCGGTCCTATCTGAAAACCCAGGAGGGGGACCCTACGGCATCACCCTTGCATCCGTTTCCGAAAACAGCTCTCTGCCTCCGGTCAGGTTCTGGATAAACGAAGGCAACTACGCCCTTACCTATACGAATAAAAAAGACAGTGTGACAAGCACCTTTAAAGGCACATCCCCCGGAAAAAATGCAAGCCTCTATGCCATGCTTGTGGCAGGCACCGAAGGAGAAAGGGATGAACTTTACTTCGATTCCGTAAACATCGGAAGCGATGTGGGGAGTTCCGCCCAGGGCAAGTACTTTGACCTGTATTCGGTTTTGGTTTCCCCGAAAGGTATGGAAAGCACCCTCTGCTTCGAGCGGGGCGATGAAGGCTATCTCCATCCCTGTGTTGCAGTCCTTGTTTCCGACTCGGAATCGGATAGCGAGTTTCTCAAGCTCCATGAGCAAAAAACCGCAAAAGGGGGACAGGTCCCTCTTCCAGTAATCATTGTCTCTCTTCTGGCCTGCCTGGCGGTTGTTCTGAGGTTCAGGAGGAAATGAGGTTTGAGGAAATAACCTCCTGACCTGAATTCAAAAGCGAGCGATGAAAAAGAGAGTGATGAAAAAGAGGGATGATTAAGAGGTAAAACATGAAATACGGACGGATTTTCATATTAATTCTTGTGCTTGTCCTGGCAGTTTCCTGGGCTCCCGGAGTTTCTGCATCAGAGGCAGTTTCAGGCTCATCTGCTTCCTCCCTCGGGTGCAGCCTGGAGATTCCCCTTGACAATAACCTGGCTCCTGATGTCCTTGTAGCGGGACATTCCTGGGAGAGGGCCCGGGTAAACATTGAGAATCCGGGAACTGAGCCCCTATACAACATAACCGTATTCATCAAAGTTCCGGAAGGCCTGGAAACCGACCTCTCTACCCAGCCGTATCTCATAACAAAAGAAGGACAGAAAATTACGGCTGAAATCGGAGACCTGGCTCCCGGACAAAGTGCAAGCCTCCTTCTGGACGTAAAACCTCCTGCCTCTATCGAGTTCAAAAAACAGGTCGCTTTCACGCTTCAAGCCGTCTACTCCGAAGGGGTGCAGAAAAGTGAACATAAGGTCAGCATCATCCCCCCGCCCTCCTGGATGACTTATTTTACGATCCTGGCAAGCCTCCTGCTTTTTGTCGGCATTTTAGCTGCAATAAAACATTCCGGGGCTCTTGACCTCTTTTCAACCGTTGACCTGATAACTATAGCACTCCTCGCTGCCGTTATTGCCGTGGTATTCCGGTACCTGAGCAAGCTCATCAACCTGGGCTGGTTTGACGGGCTGGTCATTGCAATTCCCACCGTCGTCCTTATGGTTGTGGCCCTGCAGCTGGTCCGAAAGCCCGGGACTGCAACCCTGCTCTTTACCTGTGTCCTGCTCATCAGCATGGTTGTCTGGGGTTCCCATATAATGTGGCTGGGTTTTTACCTTGCCGAAGGGGTTGTTGTTGACCTCCAGGTCTTCCTGTTCAGGATGGATTATGCCGATAGGCGCCTGACTGCTGTAATCTACGGCGTATCAAGAGGTGTGGTCTCAACTCTTGTTTTTTACATGCTCTATGCACCTGTTGAGTGGAAAATCTCCTATGCACCCTGGTATATAGGGCTTCAGCTCGCATTCGCGTGTGCGGGGGGGCTCATAGGAGGACTGCTTGGTTACGATACGGCCGTAAAAATGAGCGGGGCAAGGCTTTAAAAGAGGCTTACCTTTTCTTCCATTTCTTCTGCAGTTATTTCTTCCATTTCTTCTGCAGTTATTTCTTCTATTTCTTCTGCAGTTTTTTCCGTTTTCCTGCAATCCGGCAGCTCAGGGCAGCGAGCCCGGAGGAAGTTTTTCAGATCGGAAACAGTAAGCAGCCTGGGGGTGTCAATTCCCTGTTTTCTGAGGTCCAGGGCAAGCCTTGCAGGGAGCGGAGGGATAAGCCCGGCTGCACCCAGTTCTTCAGGGCTTGAAAATACCTCTGCTGTCGGGCCGTCCAGCAGGATTTTTCCCTGCTTCATCACGACAACCCTTTCCGCATACTCTGCTGCAAGCTCCATGTCATGGGTTATGAGAATCACCGTTTTCCCGAGCCTGTTAAGCTCCCGAATCTTATCCAGGAAATTACGGATGTGCCCCCTGTCCTGCCCTGTGGTCGGCTCGTCCAGGACCAGCAAGTCCGGTTCAAGGGCAAGAATGGAGGCTACTGCCAGACGCTGGCGCTGTCCTCTTGAGAGGGCGTGAGGGTGCCTTTTTATGTAAGCCGAAAGTTCCATCATTTCCAGGGCAGAATTTGCCAGCCTTTTGATTTCCTCTTCGGACATTCCCAGGTTCTCAAGCCCGAAACGAACTTCTTCAAGCACGCTGTCTGTAAAGATCTGAGAGTCCGGGTTCTGGAAAAGGTAGCCTACCTGCTTTGAAAGCTGAGCTGTGGAATACTTGCTTATGTCTTTTCCATTGAGAAGGACTCTTCCGCAGGCAGGCCTGCAAAATCCTATCAGGTGACCTGCCAGGGTTGTCTTTCCCGCCCCATTGTGCCCGAGCAGGGCAAGAAACTCTCCATGTTTGATTTCAAAGTTGAGGTTTTCAAAGGCTTCCGAACCGTCTTCATGCCTGTAGCAGAGGTTCTCGACCCGGACATGGGGGAGGCTTTCCGGAGGCTGCAACATAGAAGCGGGAATTTCGGATTCTGCCCATTCCTGGCTTCCGAGCTGGTTTTCTGCCTCAGACGCCTGCAGAAGTTCAGTCAGGCGTTTCAGGAGAGTTTCGTAGGCAGGGACATTTGAAGTTTCTGAGCCCAGGCCCAGGAGGCTGGCAATCTCGGTGAGCTGGGGAGGGTGGATCCCGAGGCTTCGGAGTTTTTCTTCTTCGCGGCACAGGATTTCAAAAGGTTTTCCGTCAAGAATTAGCCTGCCGTTGTCCATAACAAGCATGCGGTCTGCCATTTCAAATACAGCATCGAGTTTATGTTCTATCAGTATGAGGGTGGTCTGTTTTTCCGCATTCAGCCGCCTGAGCAGCTCAAGCACCTCCCGGGTACCGGCAGGGTCCAGGTCAGAGGTAGGCTCGTCAAGGACCAGGATTTCCGGTTGCATAGCCAGATTTCCTCCTATTGCAGTCCTCTGTTTTTCCCCTCCTGAGAGCGTGAAGATAAAATGGTCCCTCAACCTTTCCAGCCCCACCTCTTTGAGCGCTGTTTCCACGCGGGACCTTACTTCCGGACTGGACAGGCCGAGGTTTTCAGGCCCGAAGGCAAGGTCTTCGGCCACTGTCAGGGAGAACAGCTGAGTTTCAGGGTTCTGGAACACCATCCCTACTTCAAGGGCCAGCTTATGGACTTTTTCGTGTTTGAGGTCTTTTCCCCGGAGCAAGACGCGCCCTGAAAAACTGCCTCCTGAAATCTCGGGTACCAGCCTGTTAAGGCAACGTACAAGAGTACTTTTTCCACAGCCACTGGGACCTACCAGGAGCACGAATTCCCCTTTTTTAAGTTCAAGATTCACATCCGAAAGGGCCTGGAAATCCGAGTATGGGTAGCTGTAAGTGAGGTTTTCAAGCCTGATGTGTGAAAGTGTGTCTGTTGTGGGGTTCATGTTATCTATCTTTTTCTTAGACCTTTTAGCTTAAAATCATTATGAAAAGTAAGAAATAGTTTGACTATTATTCCCTTTTGTATGAATGCTCCTGAAGGAGGACCTGTGGTTTGAAATGGCTTTTTCGCTATGAACAAAAAGACAGCCTGCTTCACAGGCTGGACCCGAGAGTGAAACTGCTCTGGCTTTTCGGGGTTTCGGTACTGAGTGTCGTACTCGGGACTCCTTATCTGCTGGTGGTATTATTCGTCTCAACCCTGCCCTTCTGGCTCATCCTGAGGCCCTCAAAAAGCAGGATAAAGGCAATGCTCATTGTCTTCGGGAGTATTGGGCTGAGCTTTATTCTCTCGCAGGCCCTTTTCTATTACTGGGCCCGAGATCCGCTGTTTACCCTCATTCCTCCTTCCTTCCCCCTGCTGGGCCCGCTTACAGGAGGAGTCTATTTCTATGCGGACGGGGCTGTCTACGGGCTTTATCAGTCTTTCCGTTTTATGACATCATTGAGCGCTGCAATGCTGGTGCTTGCCACAAGCCATCCTGGCAGGCTGATCACCGCCTTTGTCCGCTTTTTTGAAATAAGGCTCGGAGGGAAAAATTACAGGATAGGGCTCCCTTACGAAATTGCATTCATGCTTTCTTCTGCAGTTAGTTTTGCCCCCACAATGCTCGAAGAAAGCGGCCTGATCCTCAACGCGATGCAGGCGAGAGGACTTGAGTTAAAAGGTGGGGTCTGCACGAAAGCAAAAGCCCTGAGATACATCCTCGTCCCCCTCGTGGTCAATATACTCCGGGCAGGACGAAAACTCGCAGTAGCTGCCGACACCCGGGGTTTTCGGGCAAACAGGCACAGGACCTACGTAAACGAACTCAGGCTGAAAAGGAATGATTACCTTTTTCTGGCATACACAGTCCTTTTTACGGCAGGTGGAATCTATCTGAGCTACACGGGATTCGGGGGGACAGTCCCGGTTTGAGAAAGAATGCCCTCCCGAAAAAAAGGAGCCCTTTATCTTCGGGCTTTCTGCTTTCGGTGCCCTGCAGCCAGTTTTCCCCCTGTTAAAAGGACAAGAGTAGAAATTAATTCAAATCCTGGAGCTTTTTCTGCTTCGGTTCCGGAAGTTTCAGTTCCGGAACTTTCTGTGCCGGAAGCTTCCGGAGTTATATCTTTTTCTCCCGGATTCCCCGACGGTTCCCCTGGGGAGGCCTGCGCTTCTTCTGCCAGAGAGTCTTTTTCAAGCACAAGGAAAGCCCCTGAAGGCACCACATAATCTCCTGCAGCCTGGAAAAGAATTGAATTTTCTCCGGATTTCAGGTAGTCCTTGACTTCTCTTACGTCAATATCCAGGTCAGGGTAAGGTTTGCCATTGCAGATTCCGGGGAACTTTTCCTCGTTAACCAGAAGGGCATTATCCTCCCAGTTCCCGGATTGAGTGACCGTCCAGAGAGTAGCGCTGAGGACAGGGAGCTGCAGCGTGGGCCTGAGCATTTCACAGATCGTCTGGTTTGAGGTAGCATAGTAAAGTGGGTTTCCGTTTTCGTCTATCTGGGAATTGAGTTCGTCAGCTCCTTCACCGATCCAGTATTCGATATATTTCCCGTTCGGGTCCGTATATACGATAAGCAAACCCACCCCATCAAAGCAGACATAAGGAGTACCGGAGCCTGTGTTTTCAATGTCCGTGCTAAAGGTGCCCGAACCGGAAACGTACGCACTCACATCGTAAGCCCAGGTACCCGTAGGATAATCATAAATGCCCCAGCCTTTCCTGTCACTGTATTCCCGTTCAGGTTCAAGCCTTTCCCCATTAAAGCTAAGGTTCATCTCAGGATACCTCCCTGTGACTCCTTCGGCACTCCAGGTCCAGTAGGTATAGAGCCTTGCAAATTTCACGGTTGCCCCCTCCGGCAAGTTGACATTGTGGCTCACAGAATATACGTCCCCGGGATAGACCTTTCCACTGTAATAGCTGTTCCCTACAGTATAGAAGAGGTCTCCCTGAACCGTATCATGGCTGTACACTTCAAGAGGTTTGTCTGCCACATAGCCATTATTCTCTGGAGACTGGGCAAAGACAGGTGTGATCATCAGGCAACACAATACAGCCATCAGGCTACATAGTCCCACCGCCAGACAGAGCGTATTCCCTACTCGACTTGATATTTCCCTTCTGCCTTTGCAAATTCTTTTTGTTTGCCTGTTTTTTGCTCTTTGCTCCGTATTTATCTCTAGGTCCTTTTTTATCCCATAAGTCATCCTTAGGGTCCCTTTCTGTTCTATGCTTCCAGCTTGCATATTCCGTCTTCCCGCCTGCAAAATTTTACCTGTAGTCTCTGATGTTCCTTATCTCAATATCCCCTGTCTATCCCCGTGCAAAATGTCTCTAAAACTCTGTTTTAACAAATTTGGTTAGTACTCCTATAATCTGCTCTATATATATATTCTTTTAAAAAATAAGTATTTGTAAGTATGTTATAACATTAATTGTTACTATTTTTTAATTTATGCATATAGTTCTTTGTATTTAGGTTCATATTTCAACCAAATAATCTCATGACAAATCTGAATAATCTATTCACGTGGGAACTCAATAAAATTATTGACAGTTTTCCGGGCTTTATTTCAGTCGAATGACCGGTAGTTTGCTTTGGAGTGCGCCAGTGCAATTTTGAGTTTTTTAGCTCGGCCCGGAATTTCCATTTTTATTATTTCACACAAAAAAGAAAAATAGTAATATTTAATAACCTTTACTTCGCTGTAATTATTTAATGGTGCGAAATTTGTCATATTGATTACACTTCAGGTTAAGGAATATATCAAAATATAAAACCAGAGGCAGTCTAAACTTCCCTTTAGGTTTAAATTTCACTCTGGTAAGAAAGTGAACGGCTATGAAAATAGATCCTGTAAAGATAACCGTACTATTTATCCTCCTGCTCTCATTTCTACCCTCAATCCCTCCCGCCGGGGCCAGATACTCGTATGAAGGCATACCCCTTGCTCCGGATGCCCAGGGTACATTCAGAGGGGAGGTCTACATAGATGGAGGGCATGGGCTTTCTTTTCCCCCTTACACCCAGGAATTTGATGTGCCAGAAGGCACTCTTCGCTGGGCTCGCCTGTATATCGGAATCTGGGGAGGTACTGAAAACTATGAAGGCTGGGTCCGGCCTGAGTTTAATGGGCAAAGGCTTGAGCAACTGCAACTTGCCGGGGTCAATGACGAAAATGAGGATGTATACTGTGCAGGTCATGGGGTTTACTGGGTTTCCTATGACGTCAGCAACATTACTAAAACCGGGGAAAATACAGTGGAGATCCTTACAAGCAGCGGCGAGCCGGGGAACAAGCTGGACGGGAGAGTCTATGGCGCAGTGCTTGCTACAGCCTGTGAAAACCCAAAAGAGCCCATGGTTTCCTACCAGCTCCTGAGCGGGAACGTAAACCTTCATGGGAAGGGCTGGAGTGGCAACCTGGCAAATGTCAATGACCGTACGGACGTCCATTTCAGCTCCGGGCAGGCGTTGAGCAGCATAGAGGCCGCCAAACTTTCGGTAGTATATCTTACCGGGTCAAAAGGCTTGCCTGATTATCTGGAATTCAACGGAGAAATGTCTGGAGTTTCCCCTGAGTATCTGTCTGATAGCTATGGCGGAAAAGCAATGGACATTGCTAATGAGGTGAGCTTTGATGCCTGTGGAGATGAGGGTTTTTCATCCAGCTACTTTGATATTGAGCATTTTGACGTGCTCGATTATTTGCAGGCCAGTAATTCCGGATCCAGTAATTCCGTGTCTTTTGTGAGAGGGCTTGACCTGGATGGGGACGGAGAAATCGGTATTCAGGAAGGGGAAGACTACCTGCACCCTGTCCTGGCGGCCCTGGTCTTGACGTCTGAGAATACAGCTTCCGTACTTCCGGACCTCTACCCTGAGATGAACATCTATGAACAGGAGCTGGTTGATGAAAAACCGGCGGAAATTTCCTTTACAATAAACAATCCCGGAGGAATCTGCGAAGAGAACTGTACAATAAGCTTTCGGGTGGACGGAAGTGAGGTTTTAACGTTCCCTATCCGGATGGAGGCTTCCGGAGTGTACAAATCAACGTTCTCATGGCCTGCAGTCAAAGGAGAGCACCTGCTTGAACTCTCCGTGGACCCCGAAACCAGGATAAAAGAGTCGGATAAGAAAAATAATGCCTGTAAATTAAATGCCAGTGTCAGGTCAAAGCCTGACCTTTTTGTTTCCCTCGGAGAACCCGTGACAATCGAGGCTCAGGAAGAGACTGCATCAGCTTCGCTAATCTTTCTTTCTTTCCTTTCTCTTTTCGGAATCCGGCGAAAAAAACCTCTTCTCCTGCTTTTACTTGTAGTACTCATAATAGCAGCTTTTAGCGGCTGTGTTGAGGAAACCCATGCAGCAGAAAAACCTGCCTACTCTATCCCTGTGAAGATTATGAACAGCGGAGAAGCTTCAGCCCGGGACTTTGAAGTAAATCTCTATCTTGATGGGAAAAGTGTTACGGTCCTGAATATTCCGGAACTGGCAGGCCAGACTTCAATTGAGAATCAGATCAGGGTTAATACTCTGAAGGGTGAGCACACCCTCAACGTGAAGGTAGATGAGCATAATAACATAATCGAGTCGGATGAGGATAACAATGAATTTGAGAAAAGTTGTGATTTTATTTAATCTCCTGCTTCTCATCACCCCGGCCTCGGCTTCATATGCCGGAGACAAACCCCTGCAGACTGTCCTCCATGATGGGAACCATGGGGCTCTTGACTTTTCTCTGGGGGACAGCAGGTACAGCGGGGAGCTTGAATACAATGATAGTTATCAGGTTAACTTTAATATCAAACCCCCTGCCGGAAGTTCTATAAAAGTTGCAAAGGCTTATGTTTACTGGGTCTGGAGCAAAAAAGGGCTTGAAGGCATCTATCCGGAATTCACTGCTTCTCTTGTACATTCTGGGACGGTTGTGCCTCTTCAAGGGGGACAGATGTATACGGATACAAAGGGTTTTGTATCCAGGTACGATTTTTTTTCAGGCACGCATGCTTATGACCTGAGCGGGAAAATTTCCGAACCAGGCAACTATTCTATCTCGCTGGTGAATGCGGACGAGAACGGTAGTACCTTTTGCGTGCAGGGCATAGGGCTTCTGCTCGTTTATGAAGGTTCGGAGTTACCGGTGATCGAATACTGGATCAACGAAGGCTGCGACATGCTGTATGCCGAATACGGAATAGATCCCGAAATGGCCACAACGACCGCTTACTTTGAGGGAGATATTGACTCTGAGAATGTTGCAGATGCACGCCTGATAACAGTCTCTCCTTCCGGGGGCTACAGTTCAGGCGCAGGAGCCCGGAACAAGCTTTTCTTTAATGAGAAAACCAGGAGTATACCGGTTATTGGAGATCTCATACAGCTCCTGTTTGGAGGGGGAAAAAGCTGGAAGAACATATATCAGACAAACGAAACTGTCCAGGTTGCTCTGGATGAGAGGCCTGTGGGGGCTTATCTGGAGTCTGCAGGGAATTTTGTCAGTATTCAGGATAATGGGGATTACCTTCTGGTAACAAATGAAATACTTGTACTTGAATTTGCAGAGCCTGAAACTCCGGAGGGAGACAGCTGATTGTTTGCAGGAAAGGGATCCGGAATGACTATCGTTGAAACCAGGGACTTATCTAAGTGTTATACGTTCGATTCAGGGCTGCGCGTGGAAGCCCTCAAGGAAGTAACTTTGAAGATTGAAGAGGGAGGTTTTGTTTCCTTTATGGGGCCCTCGGGCTCGGGAAAATCCACCCTGCTTAACATTGTTGGCTGTCTGGATCAGCCTACCTCGGGCAGGGTTTTCATCGAGGGCACCGAAGTTGACTACAGGAATTCTTCCAGTCTTGTCCGGCTGCACAGGCAGACAATAGGTTTTGTATTCCAGGCTTTTAACCTGATCTCTACAATGAATGCCCTGGAGAACGTCTGCTACCCTATGTACTTTAGCGGGGTTTCCCGTTCCCGGCAAAAACAGAGGGCAGCTGAGCTTCTTGACCTTGTCGGGCTTGGGGATAGGATGCATCACCTGCCCTCCGAGTTATCCGGCGGGGAACAGCAAAGAGTTGCCATAGCAAGGGCACTTGCAAACAGCCCCAGGCTTATTCTGGCAGACGAACCGACAGGAAACCTTGATTCCAGCACCGGAAAAAAGATCACGGACCTTATGAGAAAAATCAACCGGGAGCAGGGGGTAAGTTTTGTTGTTACTACCCATGACCCTGAGATGGCCAGGACTGCGGACAGGGTGATAAAGCTAAAGGATGGAAAAATCACTGACGGGGCTTTTTGAGTCTCTGCTTTTCCCCTTTCGGGCTGGCATTCTCAAAAAGCTGCAATTACAGTCCAATTTTCATTAAACTCTGATTTTGTAAAAATGGAATTTTTTCAGTAGATGCTTACTCCTTTTACTGAGGGCAGACTAAGGATATCGTCAACAAGGTCTCCGGGGACCTTGTGGTCGGTAACGATGGTGAGCCTGGGACTGTCCGTAAAGTATGGGTCATCTGAGACGGCCTGGCGAATGCTTACGTTGTGTTTTGAAATCAGGCCTGCAACTTCTGCAAGGATGCCAACGTGAGCAGCGTCTTCAGGGATGATGATAATTACCCCGAGCCCGAGAGCAGGGGCAACGTCTCTGAGAAAAGGGATTGAATGAACATTTTTGAATATAGTGCTCAGGAGTTCGTCAGAAATGATGGTCTTTGTGGTCGCGTCAACCACCCTCCGGTCAACCCCTACTTCCTTTGCAAGCTGGGTGTGTGCTATCTCGATGCTTCCGGAAGTTACCTTTCCTTCCTCGTTCACCTGAAACCCGCGTTCAAAGAGTAACTTAAGTACTTTTGCCTGTGCCGGGTATTTTTCGAACTTTTTGAGTAGTGTCTGCCACATAGAAATCATAATTAAATTGAGTCTCCGATATAAAGCTTACTGATTGAACCTGAGGCGCGGGATTGATAGAAAGTTGCATCTGTTCCCACAGATATTTCCCCCCTCCTGAGGAAGGAATCGAACCCGAAGGAACCTGCTAAATCCAGTTGAGAAAGCATTTGCAGTTTATTATATTGTGTTTTGTCCCTGATAAATTGGTTAATCTATTTCGGAATCCATAGAAGGAATCTCTCAGTTATCTCCCCTGCACCGCACAGGGTCTGGGCTGGCCTGCCACCAGCCAAAAAAACAATAGCTGTACATGTAACATAACTAAAAGAAATCGAATACTACGGCAAAATGTTCACCTTGCATGAAAATTAATTCTCTTGACCCCGGAAATCGCTTTTTAATTCAGAGGTAAACATAAGCTCCTCCGCCAGCTTGTCTGATGATCCTTCCCAAAAATTAGCCCTCTTGAGCGCAGCGAAAAGGGCTGCGTACTGTTGCGATTACATCGCAACTCCCAGTGAATCTTCGATTTACTGTGATCCCAAGACGCAATTCGGGAAATAAAGCCTGTTATTTAGTAGCTTAGTCCTCTTGAGCGGAGCGAAAAGGACCGCGTACTCCCGAGGCGCAATTCGGGCGAGGCGCAATTCGGGTGGGACGACAAAATTACGGAGGAACCAGGTCAACATGCAATTTTACTTCCGCCGGAGGTTCTGCAAGAACTGCATACACGGAGAAGTTAGTAAGCCTGGCTGAAATTCTGTTTTCATTGAGAGTACTGTCAATTAGAGTCCATGTATGTTTAGTCACATCATAGCGGTATATGGATGGGAAGTTGCCCTTCATCGAGTTATTTAAGCCCAGGCTGAGCCTGACAAAAGGATCTAATTCCACTCCTTCAGGCTCAAGCCTACAATAACATTTCCCCGCCGGGTATAAGGTGCCTGGCAGGAGCGGCTGGTCTGCCTCTTTTATTGTTATTGCTTTAAGGGGCTCTTTCTGGCTATCAAGCAGCCTTGTACCCTTTGGAATGAATACAAAAGCATCGAGTGCCCTATTTTCTACCCGGATATCCAGCAGAGCGCATCCATTTTTATCCAGATAAGCTGAGAGGTCAGCCCCTGAAGCCAGGGTCACTTCTGTCAGGGTTTCATTACTGTACTGGCAGTATGATATATTTTCATATATAGTGATTATATTCTCGGAATCGGAACATTCAGTGTAGAGCTGCCCGCATAAATTTGAGTATGCATGAGCTTGCGGCACCCGGTGGGCTCCAGGTTGCTCGGATATGATACTGTAAGAAAAGGTCTTTTTTTCTTCCGGAGCCAGCACAAACCCCCAGCTTAAATAAGACGAGCTATTCGAGCTCAGGTTATTACTCTCTGAATCAGAGGTATTAATTACCGTGAACGTTGCCGGCAACAGGTCGAGCAGCCGGACATTCACCACTCTGTCCTGGACATTTTTCACGGAGAGTGTAACATACACTGGACTTCCTGAAAAGCCTTCTGAACCTGTGTTTTTGTAGATTTTCAGAGGTTCGGCGACCTCTATTTCTACAGCTTCGGAAAGGAAGTGCTCACCAGAACTATCTTCCCAGTTTACTTTTACTGTTATGTTATAATTTTCTTTTACCTTTTCTGGAAACTTAAACCGGAGTTCACAGGACTTTTTTGAACCTTTATCAAGCATTACGTCCTCCGGGCATCCTTCCATGATAAGGAGCCCTTCCTGGTCTAACTCAAGCTTTATTTTCTCGGCTTTTACCTTTCCGGTATTTCTAAGCTCCATGTCAACGATTATCTCATCACTAAGGAGGTATTCATCTTTGTCCTCTTCGAGGTCAAGCTCCAGAATCACGTTATCTTCAATATCTCTTTTTGTTTCAAAAATGACCTCTGCTTTTGGGGAATAGAGGCTGCTAAACATCGGAAGGGTTCTCTGATCAGTGACGTTGTGTGCCTTCAGCCTTATATTCCTGCTGTCCATATAGCACCAGCTTGAACTGTTATTTTCCAGAACCGCATCCCCAAGGACTGTGCCGTTTTTCATGACCTGAACCCAGACCATGCCATAACCGTCAAATTTCAGTGCTTCCAGGGCGTACCCATCTTTGGAGACTATGGAGTTTTCAAGTCCGAGGGTAACGGCCAGGTTGTCCCAGTCGTCTTCATTTGCCGATGCAGGCGTAAGGCCTGCGAGCAGAAACAATGCAATGAAAAGAGCTACAATTGCACAGAAACGATTTTTTCTGCTCAGCTTTTTGCTCAGCTTTTTGCTCAGCTTTTTGCTCAGCTTTCTGCTCATGACCGTTTCCCCCTGTTTCGAAACCTTATGAATAAAACTGCAGAAATAAACCCTATCTCTCCGTAAACTTCAGAGAAACCTGTCTGTACGGTCTGTATTTCCTTCTCTCCATTCTGAGAAGTTAGAATTGCCTGGTTGATTGGTTCTGTTTCATTATCAGACCCCGGGGATGGTTTGAAAACGGGTTCTGTTTCATTATCAGACCCTGAGTATTGCTTGAAGTCTGAAAGGGATGAAGCTTTTCCCTCTACGAGGATGAGTTCCCTTCCGGTGTTGTTTTTCCCGTCTACCGCACAAACAACTATTTTATTGGAGCCGGAAACCACAGGTACGTTTGCGCTCCAGCTCTCGCCTGAAAGCAGGGCTTTCTGACCGTTAACATCTACTGTGAGGTTCCGGTTTGTGTCTTTAACCGTTCCGCTGACTGTGAGGTATCCAGCGTCTACAAGGCCTCCATCTTCCGGGTTTTCAATTTCAAGCTCAGGAGGGGTTAGATCTACAATCTTAGCTAGAAAAGGGGTGTTCCAGTTGTTTATTTCACAAAGTTCTTTTTTCTTGTTCGTGTAATCAACATATACTTTCAGGGATTTCTCTCCGTCACTGGCAGGATTCCAGTTGAACTCAATTGTTTTACTTTTACCATCCGAAAGAGAAGATACTGGAGCCGTGGATACAATTTCCTCATCAGCATAAAGTGCTGCCTGAAAACCATATGCAGAGTCTTTTCCTATGTTTTTGATGTCTGCTTTTATAGTATTGTCTTGCCCTGCATAGAGAACTGGTAGGGTAATCCCGGAGACTATAAGGTCAGAATCTCCTTCTTCTCCAGTTCCCAGACTCAGACCAGCCAGCACCGGATGCACATAATCTTCATCGTCTCTTTGAAACTTGAGCTCATTGTCATCTTCTGCAAGAAAGTCCATTACATCAAAGAATTTTAAATCAAAATAACTTTTTGAATTTGCTATGTCGTTCTTATTCTCCCCGTCCGAGAGCTGCTCGTCGTTAAAGTAGAGGGAATCTTCAAGCCCCGGACTGCCGCAGAGGTACACTACAGCAAGGTTTGCAGTCTTGTACTTATCCACATCAACCTTTCCAGAGAAGTCCGCATATGCTTCATCATGTGTTGACTCCAGGCCTTCACTCCACCCTTTGCCGTGAAGGTTTATGTTTCCTTCTTCAACCCAGTACTTTGTATTCTGCCCTTCTTTATCTTCATATACTGCAGCAAGGACTATGCCGTAGACCCTACCATCAATGTCCCCTTCCGTTCTGGCTTCTACTGTTACGGGCCCGGTACTCAGGTTTGTGCCTACGTCATAGGCAACCCAGTATACCCCATGCCCTGAACAATATGTCGCAGGATTCTGATCCTCATCGTCCCCCTTATCCGCTTTGCCTTCCAGATCAAGACTTTCAAACTTTTTCCCGCCAACCGTAAGATCCAGAGTTCCTTTTTTCGCTTCTGTCCCCCCCCATACCCCTACATATACCTTTGCCCATGTTACGGAATCTCCCGGGACATTGAATTCCTTAACGTAAGGAGTTTTTTTAAGACCGTCACCTCCGTCAATGTACAGCCCGCCTTTTACCGTGCCTGATATGACTTCAACCAGCTCGTCCTGTTCAGGGGTACCTTCAAAATTGTAAGTTGCCATGCATGGAGAAATGTACATAATAAGAAGCGATACCCCTGTAACGAACAGGGAAAATCTGATCAATTTCCTGACCTTTGACAACATATTACTCCAGTCCCCTTTCAATTTCGGTTATTTTGAGCTTCTTCCAATTTTAACGACACAGGTCACGGGTTTTTAGAAATATTTGCGGAATCGTTTTCAGGATATTCAAACCGGACACAAGTTCTCACAAATTTTGATTTTTGTCATACTTTATATATTATTTGTATATCAATTTTTCTAATTAATGTTATTTTATTTGAAAAAATTGTCATCTATTAAGACTTAATTATTAAAAAATTAGAGTTATTCAAAATCATTAGTTAAATGTTTTAACTAAATGAAAACGCAAACCTCAACCTCACTGGAAAATAAATAGGAGTGAATTTCACCTGCTTATCAGGTTTGATTTCTTTAAGGCTCCGAAGCATTGGTTTGCGTCTTATATGAAAAGGTCAGATATTTTCGTTCGATTCTATAGTTGTGAGCTTTGAGAACTTTACCCCTTTGAGAGCCATCATAGCTTCAGCAAGCTCTGCAATTTCTTCGCCACTCCCGTCCAGAACGACTACTTCAAAACAGTCGCCAGGATCAAGATAAATATGCACGGAGGACTTTATCAGGTGAGAATAGTGATGCTGAATATCAGTTATGGCATTTGAAAGCCCGCGTTTTGTGTGATCATAAATAACCGCGACTGTTCCGACACGATGGCCTTTAATGTCATTCATCAACTCATAATAGGAAATATAACTCCTAATGGCATCTCTTATGCCTTCCGAGCGGGAAGAATAACCTCTGTTTTCAATAATCCCGTCAAATTTATCAAGAAGAGTATCGGGAAGAGAAACCCCTATCCTCATAAGTTCTGTTTCCATTATATCACCCACCAGGTAATTTCAAATTCATTTGAATAATTCTACTTTAGTTATGATACGTATTACTATATATGTTTTTTTCACTTGCTATCTAAAATAAAAAAGTTGTTTGGTATGAAGGTTCTTATATATCACTGATGGGTAATAAAAATAGGGTTTGACTGGAATCCCGAAGCATCTCTGTTGAAAACATCCTTCAATATAACATCTTCAGTATAACATCTTCAGTATAACGTCTTCAGTATAACATCTTCAGTTAAAACCTACTTTCCCCAGGAGTGACAAGAATCTATGCTATGAATTACGCCACTGTGCTACCTCTGCCTTTTGAGGTAATCCTACTGGTGACATACATGAATAGCAATGTTTGTGTGTGAAACTCGCATGACAATGTCACGAAATCAAGGGGGATAACTTTGATGATTCGTTAGGATGAATGTACTATGAAGAACAAAAGTGAATTGCCCTAACCTCCCTCCAAGTAATACAAATGTCTTTTATAATAATATTTAATATTATCATCGTAAAGAAAAGTGTTAAATATAAGATTGTTGTATATTCATATGTCTATACGAACAGACACAATAAAGGAAAACGCCTCCTAAATCAATGAAGTAAACTTGCAACACTGGATATTCTTCACCTGTAAGTGCAGGCAGGTGGAGAATATCAGGTGCAAGGATAGAGCAAGAAAAATTCTGTACCTCTGCTCAATTAAATCTTTTTTGGAATATTTCCTGACATGTCGTCTGGAAAACCGTTGGCAATCTTCGATTTTTCGGATCAGTTTATCTGACCTGGTGAATCAATTTCTAAAAATAGTAAACAGAGGACCGGCTCCAAATTATGAAAAAACGGGGGGACGCATTCTTCACTTACATTATGGGTTTAAAGAAACAGCAATGAAATCAACATATTTCTTACAGATAATATCTTAACCGAATACTAATAAAGTAATTTTACTTCACCCATAGCCAGAAATAAACAGGGGAGCAAAAATGAATCTCCCCGATCAGAATTATAAATCACAGGATTGTACACTCTATTTTTTCAAAGCTTCAGACATGCTTATTCTTTTTTACGTCCAATGATAGCTACCAGACCAAGGACTGCAACCGCAGGCAATGCAATTGAGGGGAATTCAGGGATATTGTTGACATTGGTGTTAATCACATTTACCGTGATTCTACCTTTTATTCCCACTGATTGTTCAAAGTCGCTAGATGCATTAATTTGAATCGTATGGTAATAAACTCCTGGAGTTGTACCCTCAGGAACATCAAACGTTAAGATTGAAGATTTGGATTCTGTCTGGCTCTCAAGTCTAACTTTTGAGGGATTAAATTTGTAATTCCAGTCTGGATTCCAATTAGGCTCTTGATTTGTCCTGTTTATTGAAAATTGAACATCTTCAGGTTCAATAAGTTCATCATCACTCACAGTTGCTATATAGCTTATTGATTGCCCAGGCTGCACCGAGATTGTACCATTTTCTGCAACTACTGATAATGTAAGTCCGGCAGCTGAACAGGTATTAGCCAGAAGCAGCAAACCTAACAAACCAAATAAAACACCTATTTTTACCACTAATTTCACCTCAAACGATTTTCACTAATCAGCAATAATTCGAGCCATCATTAAGCCAACTCGAAAGAGCTACCGTTAATCCAACTCGAAAAAAGCTGCTGGCGATAAACTTAAACTCATATTTTGTCACGAATTGTAAATTATTCAAATGACAGGCAATTCAGGAAAACCTGTTCCTGAAGTTTTGATATATTTTCAGACTCTTAAATACAAATAAATAAAAAATCAAAAAATTCCCATGAATAATCTCACGGGAACAAACATTTCTTTGCACTTAACCACACATTTCAGGATATTACCAGGTACCCGGTATCAAACCCACTGATCTCAGACGTTTCCGATTTCACGTTTGCCCTGAAAAGCTTACGTCCGGCTGCAGTCTCACCCGGAACAGTTACTTCCACCGGGACCCGGATTTCCTCTCCTGCTTTTAGACTTACAACCTTTTCAGTCCAGTTAAACCAGGAAAGGTCTGCCTGATAGAAGGCAGGAAGTTCACTGACACTGATGCGGACTTTAAAGGTGTCATCGATGTTCTGGGTGTTTTTCACCTTGATAGAAAGAGAAACTGTGTTTCCTGCTGCAACACTGCTGGCTCTTGGCGAAACAGCAATATTAGCCCCACCGGAAAGCTGAACTACACGATAGGGTACCGAAGTTTCTGCTATGTTTCCGGCAGCATCCTTTGCAGTGATCTGCAGGGAATAATCCCCGAGTGACGAAGGAGCAGTTATGCTGCCCTGCCAGATGCCTTCTGTTTTTGTGAGCTGGATCTCTCCTGCTGTTACTTCAGTAACTTCCACATCATCAGTTGCATTTACACTGAAATTAATAGTGGAACCTGCGGTTGTATTTGCAGGGAACATAACTACCGACTCAATCACAGGTTTTGTTGTATCAGGAATTTCCTGGGTTGAGACAACGATGTAATCAGTTCTGGCTTCGCTGTCGCTCCCGACCGAGTTTGCTACCGTCAGGTTGACAGTATAGGTTCCAGCTGATGTATACGTGTGAGAAACAGTCTGATCGTTAGAGGTTGTACCGTCCCCGAAGTCCCAGAGCCACGATGTAGGTGAGTTCGTAGACTGGTCAGTGAAGTTGACCATGAGAGGAGCAGTACCACCCGTCACGTCTGCTGTGAACGCGGCAACTGGTTCCTGTTGTATCGGCGTGGAAGATTCTGAAACGATAATATAGTCTGTTTTTACAGTACTGTTGCTTCCGGCTTCATTGGCAACCGTAAGGTTGACCGTATATGTACCGGTGGTTTGGTAGATATGGGTATGATTCTGTTCCGTACTGTCAATGGTTCCATCGTTCTCGAAGTCCCAGGCCCACGAAGTAGGTGTACCTGTAGACTGATCGGTGAAGTTGACGATAAGCGGGGAATCCCCTGAAGTAGGTGTCGCATTAAATGCAGCAACAGGAATTTCTGTTTCATTTTGGGTCCCGACATATTCAACCACCAGAATGGCATTCATAGCAGACATGACATCTCCACCGGTGCCCGTATCGTAGCTCTGTATCCTGGCAGTATCCGTTCCGTTCTGAATGGCTTCGGTCACGTTATAGGAGGAGAAACCGATCTGAGGCGTTGGCTGGTAATCCATCCAGAAACCTGTGAACTCATTGTCGTTGAAAAAGAATTTACTCTTACCATCGTCGCTTCCACTGGAAAGGGTGGCTATTGATGTGGCTTTTGAAATTCCTTCCGTATTTATGTCACTGAAGGTTGCATAAGCCGTAGCCTCCTCGTTATTGACGGCATAAGAATTTTTGGATGTGAGGAGATCGAACTCATCATTGATCCAGATCTTTTTCTCAGTAGCATTCGGATCATTGTAGACGACAACCAGATACGCCCCGTAGATTCCATAGTTGTTTCCGGTCTCCGGGGTGACGGTAATGCTGTTTCCTGCGGGGTCAAACAATGACGTTACATTGTAGACATAGAGCCCGCAAGGGTAATCGAAGGTACCATAACCCTTCCTGTCCTTATAGGTAGCAATCGGCGTTATGATGTTGTTGTTGAACGACATCGTAAATGCCGGGTCATTTGCCATCTTGTTCCAGGTGTACGACTGGTAAAGCCTGGCACTTTCGACCGTTGCTCCTGCAGGGATCGGGAGGTCTGTTGATGACCATGCATAGGTTTTTGCGGCCCAGTTTGCTGCGGCATATTCCGTATTTCCGGCTGAGTAAACAAGTTCGTACTTTCCTTCAAAAGCAGCCTGTGTGTTCAGGTCATTTCCATCGGTATACCGCTTGCCCTTGTACCCGTTATAAACCACGGTCTTTGTGATATTCATCTGGTTGTTAGTCTCGCTGGACTCGGCGATTTCATTCCCTGGATCTGCAGAGACTGTGATTGTCACACTGTCTCCAAAAGCCCTGATCGTTGGGTCGGTTATCGTGAACGTGGCATTTGCTCCCGCTTCAAGGCCATCAACAGTGACATTCGTGTCAATACCATTCACAGTAAACATGACCGTAAAGGATTCGGCAGAACCTGTGCCTCTATTCTCTACCTTTGCCGAGATGTTGTTTGCCTCATTTGCAAAGACTTCGTTGGCATTCAGTGTGATTGCTGAAACAATGACATCCGGCTGTTCTGCCGGAGTCGGTGATTCGGTCACCGTAATCCAATCGACGAGCTGGATGCTGTTGCTTCCGCCTGCATTCGTGACTGTAAGGTTGACGGTATAGGTGCCAGCTGACGTGTACGTGTGTGAGGCATCCTGCTCATTAGCACTGGTACCGTCCCCGAAGTCCCAGAACCATTCAGTCGGTGTACCTGTGGACTGATCGGTAAAGTTGACAGTGAGGGGGGCATCGCCAGAAGTAGGTGTTGCCGTAAAGCCTGCAACAGGTGCTGCTGGGAGAGGTTCACTGACTACAATATAGCCATCTTTTACTTCAGAATCACTTCCCTCTGGTCCGGTGACCGTGAGATTCACAGTATAGGTGCCGGCTGAAGAGTATGTATATGAGGGGTTCGGTTCCATGCTGTCAACAGTACCGTCGTTCTCGAAGTCCCAGGCCCAGGAGGTAGGAGAGTTTGTCGAATTGTCGGTGAACTTGACTGTGAGAGGAGCGTTGCCGGATGTGACATCAGCCGTGAAGTTTGCAACAGGCGTTTTGTCTCCGCCGGAACTGCTGCTGTTGACGGTCACCTGGGCACTGCCTGAGACGCCTTCTGCAGTTGCTTTCACATCTGTAATCCCTCCAGAAAGCGCGGAAAAGATACCTGTAACAGAATTAATGGTACCGACTGTCTCATTGGAAGAAGACCATGTAAAGGTGGTATCTGTCAGGTGTTCGCAGTATTGGGTGTACGCATCGGCAGAGAAGGTTGTGTTTTCTCCGACCGATAACTCGGCCTCGGACGGAGTGACGTTTATGACACTCAGGACCTCCTCGTCTGCAATTATCCAGATGTTGTCGATGTAGAAGCCAATGTTGTCCCAGCCGGCTGTATTCCAGTATGCTAGAACCTTGAAGGTATGCTCACCTGGAGCAATGCCGGAGAGGTCGATAGCATACCGGTTCCAGTCCGCCGCCCCGCCAGTGGTGATGGGAATTGAGCATTGCTCAGCTCCATCGATGTACACCTTCACCCATTCGTTATACGCATAAGAGTTTGTCACCGCAGCGGCGTTGAACCGCAGTGTCTTTGCTCCGGCAGGAATGTGGATCGTCCGCTCGGCGGAGGCGGCCTTCGAGGCAGGGGTGCAGCCGATGCTGTGCTCTCCTTCGTAGACCGTGGTGCTGATCAACCCGCAGTTGGTGAGCGTCCACCCCTCGACCGAGTCACAGGAATCATGCCATGGAAGGGAGATACTCCCACCAGTGACAACGATGTAATCTGTTTTGACTTCGCTGTCGCTTCCACCTGCGTTAGCGACCGTAAGGTTTACTGAGTAAGTACCGACGGTCTCATAGATATATGAGGGATTCTGTTCAGTGCTATCTACACTGCCGTCGTTATCAAAGTCCCAAGCCCATGAGGTCGGGGACTCAGTAGATTGGTCAGTGAAGTTGACCGTAAGAGGGGCATTCCCAGAAGTTGGGGTTGCTGTGAAAGCTGCAACGGGTGGTACTGGGAAAGGTTCACTTACGATGATATATCCGTCTTTAACCTCGAAATCACTTCCACCTGCATTCGTGACCGTAAGGTTGACTGAATAAGTCCCTGCAGTCGTGTAGGTAAATGAGGGGTTCTGTTCAGTGCTATCTACATTGCCGTCATTGTCAAAGTCCCAGGCATAGGATGAAACGATACCATTTGAAGCATCGGTGAACTGGACATCCAGGGGAGCATTGCCGCTGGTCACATTTGCCGTAAAGTTAGCTACAGGGGCGGCAGGAAGCGGTTCACTGACTAAAATATATCCTTCCTTCACCTCCGAATCACTGCCTCCTGGCCCGGCTACCGTGAAGTTCACATTGTAGGTACCCGCAGTTTCGTAGGTATGCGATGGGCTTTGTTCGTAACTGTCGAGAGTGCCGTCGTTATCAAAGTCCCAAGCATAGGACGAGACAATACCAGTTGACTGGTCGGTGAAGTTGACAGTTAGAGGTGCATCCCCAGAAGTCGGCGTTGCTGTAAATGCCGCAACGGGAGCCTCAGGGAGAGGTTCACTAACCGTGATATATCCGGTTTTCACCTCGGAATCACTGCCTCCAGGTCCAGTTACTGTGAGATTCACGGTATAGGTACCGGCTGAAGCGTATGTATGTGAAGGATTCTGCTCATAACTGTCAATAGAACCGTCGTTGTTGAAGTCCCATGAATAGGATGCGATAGTTCCAGTTGATGCATCAGTGAATTTGACTTCAAGCGGAGCATCCCCGTTGGTCACATTTGCAGAGAAATCAGCCACCGGCGCTGCTTCAGGATATTCAACAACAAGGATCTGCTGGAGCGCGTCCATGCCTCCACTAGTCGTGCCCTGGATGCCTGCCTCGTTTCCGGTTTCGCTGATGTAGTTCGTAGCATTAAAGACCAGTGGGCTTCCTGATCTGGAACTTCCCTGCCATGCTTGAGTTGCCACGGTGTTTCCGTTGAACAGCAGGTTTCCTTCATCGGGCCCTGCACTTCCTGCGAAGCTGTACAACATAGCGTTTGTAACCTGGTTCACGTCAATAGACATGCCGGTGAAAGGAGAATATGCTGTAGCTTCTTCGAGAGTGGTACCGTAACTGGACGCAGATAAACCCAGCTCGTCGCATTCTTCATTAATGAAGATCTGCTTCCGGGTTTCGTTAGGGTTCCGGTAGATCACGACAAGCGTGCTGGGATACAATGCATTTACGTTGCTACCAACAGAAGTAGTTACAAGGCTGTTTCCGGCAGAGCTAAACTTGTCTGTTACATCGTAGACACAGAGCCCATATTCATAATCAGCATACCCGCCAAAATTACTCCAGTCCCTGTAGAGGGTTCCGCTTCCGGTTGAGAGGTTTCCGTTATCAATTGTGTTCCCGTTGAAATTAAGATTCAACCACGGATATCCGCCAGGCGTTTGGTCCCAGTTGTATGCGAAATAAAGGAATGCCTGTTCTATTGTGGAGTCGATGGGGATCGGAAGGTCCTCGGCAGTCCAGGTTTCCGTCCTGTCAGTCCATCCGACAGCTTTGTAAGCAGAATCAGGCTGCGTGGAATACAGAAGATTACCCTGGAGATCATAGGTATGTTTGGTAGTGATGTTGCTTCCGCCTTCCCAGTAGATACCTTTACCCTTATACCCGTTGTATCTGAGCACTTTGGCCGCACTGATTTTTTTGTTGTTGGTCTCGTCAGTTTCAGAGATAAGGTTATCCGGGTCAACAACTGCGGTGTAGGTCACGGTGCCGCCTTCAAGGTTGCGGATAGTGGGGTCGATCAGGGTTACAGTGGTTGTCTTTCCACCCACCAGCGATGCGATGGTTGTCGTGTTCACGGGAACTGTCCCACTGGATACGTCGCTTGCATACACGGACAGTGAAATGTTGGTAAGGGTGGCAGTTCCGGTGTTTTTGACATTCATTACTTTCACAGTATTTGCTTCCCTGGCAAAGACCGCCGAAGCCGGAACGGTGTTGACGAGTCCTGAGATGGTAAGGTCATTTGTTGGTGCTACTGTTGCAGTTATGTAGTTTGTCTTTACCTCAGAATCGCTTCCTCCAGCATTGCTAACCGTGAGGTTAACGTCATAAGTTCCGGCCGCACTATAGGCATATATTGGATTCTGCTCATTAGAAGTGCTTCCATCTCCGAAATTCCAGGTCCAGGAAGTGGGAGCCCCGGTGCTCAGGTCAGTAAACGACACGTTCAACGGCGTTTCTCCTATGGTAGGATTTGCGGTGAACTCGGCAGTCGGCGCCGGGGTTGATTGAAGCGGTTTTTTTACCACGAGGAATGCGAGGGGAATCTTGTAGAATTGTCCGAGGCCTGTAGCCGGCAGGTACCTGGCATAGGCGAACGTAACATCGCTGCTGCTGGAGACTGACGAGGTCACATCCCATGAATCAATCCCTGAGTAGTCGCCCTGCGCTTCAGGGTTGTCCCGGTTGAGCCCTATGTTTGTAAACGATCCGGTTTTTTCTGATGCAACGAAATCATTCTCTGCTGTCGGGAAACCGTAGTACCCATTGTTACTCGCCATGTAGTCTGCGATGAGTGTAGCCGAGGTTATGTCGGAAAGCCCGGTAGTGTCAAACGTGGTGGTTCCAGTGGCAACTTCATCCAGGTTATCCTCCGTATAATATGAGCAGGCGTCGTGTCCCTCATTCACCCAGTAAGTGGTCTGCGTTGTGGAGGAGTCGTCGTCGTATGCTACAACTAGCTCGACTATCTTGATCCGGCCGTCGTAGGAACCCGTGGCGTCCACTTTAACCTTTATGGTGTCCTCACCCTCCTGGATCAGGTTCGTCACATCGTACCAGCTCAGGTAGTCACTCGTCACACGGTTGGTGTGGTCGTTGAGCATCAGATAGGGTTCCCCGGTGCTGTGCCCGGCAAACTCGCTGTTGTCGTTTCCGCCATCGCCATAGTCCCCACCCTGCAGGTAAATGAATGGCTGCCCCTCGTCAGTCTCGGTCCAGGTGTTGTCCCAGGTTCCGTCGTTGTTCCAGTCGGCCTTGGTAGTGTAGGTGATATATTTTGCATCCTGCATATGCCCGCAGTAGCTTGAGACATATAGCCGGGCCCACTTGACTCTGCCTGACTCTGCCACGGCAGCTTCCGGGAGTGTAAATGTCCTGTCCACAGTTGTAACGAATGACGAGGACGGCGGGTTCCCGGAGATATACAGGTCTCCGGTCACTGTTCCTGTCTGGACGGTGGTTAACGGGAGACCTCCTACCCAGTCATCTGCAGCTACAGTGCCTGTAAGCAGGGCAAGACAGATCCCACTGCTCAGAATCAGTGTTAACAATATCAAAATTAGTTTCCTGTTCGTAAATTTTCCTCCTGTAAGTCTTGGAGAAAGAATCCCAGAGCTATGTACACAACAGCTCCTGCCAAGGAAGTAACATAAATCCAATAGGTTTCAGATAAAAAAAATCAAATTGTTGCTATTGTGAGTTGGAAAAACGCTCATAGTTAATTTTTAAGCCTGGTAACGTTGGATTATTCCCTTTTCTGATAGGATTATCTTTTGCAGACTATCTCCAGAATTATTTTCTCCATAACTTCTTCCCAATTTACATCTATTTATTAATACTAATAACCATTTTATTAACAAATTTTCAAATATATTAATCTTTCTAAAAGCTTCTTTAATGTATGCACAATTATTTTATTCTGGAAATTAACTGGCAATTTCATAATGTTCAAAGCCTTAAAATGAGCTAGTTGGTTCAATACGTATCTTTTTTGGGAACTTTTCAGCCCGGGAAAATAACCACATTTTATTAAATCAATATTCCTTTTTTAACCAGATTGCTGCAAAAAATTTGAAAAAAACCTGAATACTCCGTATTTAGTGATCAGTCTGGCTATTTGTTAAGCTAATTACTTAAATACTTATTTAAAAATTATTAATATTTTTAAATAAAGTAATAATATTTAACAATCAAATCGCTACCAATCCTTAATCCAGGGGGGTTACTCTTCAAAAATTAATCGCGAATATCCGTTGAACTGGCTTTCCTCAGATGTCCGTTCAATTTTCACAATTTTTTCTGCTATCGTTTTTTCGGAAAAACTCCATGTTTATCCAAACGTATGTTTTTGATATTTTCCTAAATTTGCGGCTTTTTGCCTTCATTGAAAACTTTTAGCAGCCATTTTCCTAAGCTTCAATTGAGATAATAACTGCAAATTTTAGACTAATTCTCCAAAAACGATAGCAAGAAAAATGTTATTTTTTTGAAGACATCTGCGGAAAGACAGGTTGAATTCAATGAGACTCTTTTGGATTCTAAGGAGAACCATCTAACAAGGCCAGAAATAAGCAAACATTTCCTTAAAAATGATTATTCCTCACAATTTTTGTGCTCCAATCTTTCTTAAGAAGCCCTGTTCCTTCCGGACACGGCATGGAAATTACCTGTCATATTTGCTTCATTTTCCAAAGTTTCCCATATATGCTTCAGGCAAACTAAAGCTATTGCCGCTGATTTATTTCTTATTTCCGGTATAAGGAGGGCTTCAGGCGCGAAAGTAAGGTCAGAAAAAGTTATGTACTCTGCTTATTATGTTCTGATACTCTGCCCAATATTCTTCATACTTACATGGCAGACCCAAAAAAATAATAAAAAGGAATAAAGCTTTTTTCGGCCGGGATTTGAATTCTTTTCTGAATTTCACTGTTTCTCTAATCAAATACATATAGAGAAACAGCCTTATCAGGCTGCTTCTGCCCAAAAAATAAGGCTTCCATCGAATTCCCCTGTAGACGGATAGTTTGCCGGAAGGTCAAGCTGAGCTTCGGAGGTTTCCGAACTTTCTGCAGCTATGACCTTACTGTAGATGGACCAGATGCTCTGATCAAGCAGAAGTCCCGTTTCGAAAGGACCGTTCTCCTGGTCATTCACTTCAGCAGTAACCTTTATACTGGTATCTCCGTTGTTCTGGAGAGTCAGGGGCAAGGACTCACTCGGCGTTCCCAGGGAGACCGTTCCGAAATCGAGTGAATTCGGAGAGATCGTCAGGGAAACTGCAGGAATGATATTCACTTTAAGCGATACCGTTGAAGATGAATTGGACTCCGAAGAGGAGGCTTCTATCGCCTGCTGGGTAAGCTCTGCACCGACATAGCCGTCTTTGCTGGCCTCTGCGTTAATGGCTCCTTCGCAGCTTGCATTTACCGCAAGCACAACAGTCCCGTTTGCATAGGTCGTTCCCGAACCTGTCGCACAGCCGCTCAGGTTAACAAGTGCTCCTTCAACAGGGGAGTTATCACTTGTTACGGTATACGTAACCTCAGTCTCCTCGCCTACAGTCAGGCTGATGGGGCTTGCGGAGAGAGAAAGGGCAGGGGTGACAGATGCTCCATCTTTATAACTGACAACAAGGATTGCATTTGAGGGAGCCAGATAATCGCCACTGTTATCCGTAACTAAGGGAGGTACTATTCTAACCCTGTTGTTTTTCGCCAGGAGATTGTCTCTGACAGACCTTGCTTCATCGATATCCAGATCAGAGTAGGGAGTCGAGTCATAAACCCCAGAAATGTTCATTTCATTGAATTCCAGAGATATCCCATCATGCCCTCCAGACTGGACTGTAGTCCAGAGACGGGCCTCTTCTACATTGTTCAGATTTATGGATCCTTCAAACGGAATTTCTGCGGTAGCTTCCTCTGGAGTCAGGCCACCCGAAGTACTCATGGTACTTACCATGTCGCAGCCTTCGTTGATCCAGTATTCAATTTCCTTCCCAGAGGAGTCTTCATACACCACAAGCAGGGCGATTCCGTCAACACAGACAAAGTTTCCGGCATCACTATGTGTATTTGTGACCACTGTAGTATAAGTTCCGCTTCCGTTCACAAGCCCTGTTACGTCATAAGCCCAGGTCCCTGTTGGGTAGTCATACTGTGATCCCCAGCCTTTCTGATCGTCGTATTCGGCTTCAGGGGTTAGATGGCTATCTCCAAACTGCAGTCTCATGGAAGGAATAACTCCAGTAGTACCTGTTGCACTCCATGTCCAGAAGTTATAGAGCCGGGCAGATTTCACAGTTGCTCCTTCTGGAAGCTCCAGGGAGTGGCTTACAGCGTATGTATCTCCGGAAAATACCTTATTGCTGTAACTGCTGTTTCCATAATCATAAATAATGTTTCCTTTAACCGTGCCGTGAGCATAAGTTTCAAGAGGATTATCCCCAACGTAACCGTTATGTAGCACCGTCTGGGCTTTACTCAGTTCATTATTTGTCGCATCCGTATCGCTTATGGTAGAACTTGGGACGACAACTGCCTTGAGGGTATAATCCTTTATTTCTTCCGGCTTCCAGGAAAACTCAACCATTTCGGTAGCCCCATTTGCAAGTCCGGTAACTTGCTTGCTTTCGACAAGGGCGTCATCAGAATAAAGTTCGAGAGCAAAACTGCCTGCATCCTCCGGACCGTTGTTTATTACAGTAACGCTTACGGTGTTGTTCAGTTTGTCCCAGGCTTTGGCTAAACCATTGTGCGAGACTTTTACCGTCTGTATAGCCAGGTCAGAGGTGTCGTCACTGGTGTCATCAGAGGTATCGTCAGAAGTGTCATCAGAGGTATCATCACTGGTGTCATCAGAAGTGTCATCAGAGGTATCGTCACTGGTGTCATCAGAAGTGTCATCAGAAGATGATGTTGTGTATTCGGCCGTCAGAATGCCAAGGGCACACTTGTAGAATCCAGCATTCCGGTTATAGGTCAAGGTGTTTTTGCCGGTGGATTCCAAATCGTCTTTAACGTCCCATGTATTGAACCCGCAGTAAGTTCCCTGCGGCGTGCCTGAGGTGATATCATTACCATTAAAAGTGTATGCTCCATCTGTGCTTGCCATGTGCACAACAGTGAGTTCTGCATCAGCCAGGGAAGAACCTTCCGGCAAAGCTGCCTCAAAATCTGTGCTTCCAACGTAAGTTTCACCTTGATAATCTTCTACATAATAAGTATCCGTGTCATGTCCGCGGTTGACCTGGTACCAGATCTCGTTCCCGCTGCCGTCATTGTAAGCCACGACAAGGGTTATCAGCTTTATCCGCCCGTCAAAGGAACTATCGAGAGGTGCCGTGCTTACTACAGCGGTGTTTTCCCCGGCTTCTACAAGGTTCGTGACATCATAATACATCATATAATCACTGGTTACCCTGTTTACATGGTCATTTACCTGGACGTATGCTTCTCCCTCATTGCCTCCGTTGACAATGAAGTAAAAAGGAATATTCAGGGTTTCGTTTCCAAGGGTCATACCGTTGAAGCTAACGTTTGCGGTCCCCAAGTAATTATTTTGCATGTGACCACAATATACGGTAGTGAGCAGCATTGCCCATTCGACTTCGGCATTATCCGGAAGGGTAAATGTCTGATCTATTGTTTTTGCATCGTTAATTCCCTGATCCGCTGTTCCGTAGTAGCTGTCAACATAGACACCACCGTCTACGGTTCCGCTCTGGACAGAGGTGAGGGGGATTCCGCCTACGTAATTATCCGCAAGGCAGACTCCGCTGCTCAGAATCAGTGTTAACAATATCAAAATTAGTTTTCTGGTCGTAAATTTTCCTCCTGTACGGGGTTAGAGACAAAATTCCTGAGTTCTGTATACAATCAGTTCCTGCTAGAGGAGTAACAGGAATCAAGGCCGTTGCCAAAAAAATCAGAATAAATACATTTTCACCATTCTTTAGTAAAAAATACCTCATGCAACTATTTTATGGCAGATGGGGGGATCAAACAGATTCCTGCCTCTGATAAGATTCATTTTTGACATATATCCATCAAGCATTAATACTCATAACATATCTCAAGTTTATGCCTAATTTTTAATACAAATATACATATTCTTCACAATATTTCAAATATATTAACCTTTCCAAATGACCCTTCACGTTACTTATATTCAAATTATTGTGGTAATCTATAAAGAGGCTCTACGTTCAGAGGATCTCCCGGTGCACCTACATCGAATATATATCCTTAACTCCGCCACCTATAGGGAATAAGTAATTCCGATCTGTATATTTCCACTATCAATCGCCTCTAACATAAAAACTTTGGTTTGTTTTTTACATCCTCTAATAGGGAATACATTATGTTAAAAAAAAGAAGTGCAATATACCTTCTGATTTGGAATATGAGGCCAATATTCAATACCTATGCCCAAGTTCGTCGGAGTTAAGGATATAAAAGTCTGTTGTTAAACATGTTTGACTTTGGAATTTTTATATCTGGCCTGTTACTCCAGCTGGATTTCAAATTGTAAAAAATATCACGAATATTAATTAAATTATTTAATATTAAATTTTATTTCTTTAAATAATAATAACATTTAATAACCATAAAATCATAATTATAAGTCCAAGATGCCGAACAATAAAAAATAAATCCTATTGATAGGTTGCACTTTATCCGGATATATTCGAGATCACAGAGAAGAAAAAGCAAAAATCTTATGGAAGCTTGCAGTTTTACCTCTATCAATTCTTGTAAATAAACTATCTTGAGAAATTTGGTCCCCAGATGGGTGCTGAACCTGAAGATCTTTTTTGATATGTCTACTCTTTCTATACTATATCTTTTTGCAGCCAATCGCCGCCTGCGTTAGTTTGATGTACCTGCAGGACAGGAACCTGTATATGAAAATTCCAGGTTCAGGCAGTAAACAAAAATCCGAAAAAACAAAGTATCAGATCATTCTTATTGCCGCCCTCAAAAAAGAAATAGAATTAGCTCGCAGACTTGACCCTGAAAAGCTTGCAGCCGAAATCGAAAACACAGGTTTTTCCTGCCAGCACTGCGGGAAATGCTGCAGACGGGCTTTTGGGGACAACCGTGTAGTTTTGACTCCTCAGGAAATTGAGAAAATCCGGGAGTATACAGGGCTTTCAAAACTTGAGGTTGCAGGACCTCTTATCCCTGAAGCCTGCCAGCCTGAGAAAACCGGAGACAAGGAAGAAGACAGGGATAAAGGAGGTTATTCCAGAGCTTTAGAAGCAAATGGAGGATCCTCTCCGGAATTCCCTGAGATATTTGATCTCCTGAAGGATGATGTCGATTCAGAGGGCAATATACATACCTATGGCTGGATGCTCAGGCGGAAAAGAAGTGGAGACTGCGTGTTCCTAGAAAATGACACAAACAGGTGCAGGATTTATCCTGTGCGCCCGATGCTCTGCAGTACTTATCCTTTTTACATTGAAGGGCTTAAACTGTACACCTGCGAATGTGAAGGACTTGGGGATCACATTTCTGCGGAAGAGAGCCGAAAACTTGCAGATACCCTGCTTTCCAGATATATCTCGGAACTTGAGGATACTCTTGCCATGTACGAAAAATACGAGGATTTTGAAAAAGGGAGTGAAGGTCCGGATATTGCAAGAAATAATCTGGAAAAAGACATGTGTACATATATAGTCCACGACAGCAGAGGAATTTCAAAAATCATCGATTGAGGTACGGGATTTCAGAATACCCCCTTGGTCCCTGATTAATTGTTTGATCTATTCCGGAATCCAGGAGGAGATTTATCATTTCCTCCCCCCGCGCTACATGGAACTGGGCCGGCCTGTCAGCCAGATAAAACAAAATTGGAAAACCAATACCGCAATTAAAAGAGAGACTATACTGAAAAAATATCCCCTGACCTGAGAGAATACTTTCCTAATGTTGGACACCGATTTTTAATTCACACTAAATATAAGTGCCTCCGCCAGCTTGTCTGGTGGCCCTTCATCGGGCGGCGCAACTAGGGCGGAAAAATTCTGCCCTTCCTGCCCTGAATTTCATTTCTGTTCTGAATCATCAATTAGATTTATTTATTAGAAAGCGCCAGTAATTCCCATGACCGGAATGTCTGGTAGTGACAATCGCCCGATGACCGTTTCGGAGAAGATCTTTTCGAAGGCCTCCGGAACTCCAGTGAAAGCAGGAGATTTCGTACTGGCAAAAATAAACCTGGCAATGACCCACGACATCACAGGCCCGTTGGCCGTCCAGGGCTTTTACGAAATCATGAGAGACAAGGAAAATAAAAAAGTCTGGGACCCCAGCAAAATTGTAATCATTTTTGATCACCAGGTCCCTGCAGACTCAATTAATGCAGCACAAAACCATATCATGCTCAGGAAGTTTGCGAAAGAGCAGGGCATTTTAAATTACGATGTATATGAAGGAGTCTGCCATCAGGTCCTGCCCGAAAAAGGGCATGTATTGCCAGGAGACCTGATTGTAGGTTCTGACTCTCATACCTGTGCATACGGGTCTTTAGGGGCATTTTCTACCGGGATAGGATCCACTGACATGGCAGCCGTTTTTGCTACAGGCAAACTCTGGTTCAGGGTTCCTGAGACCTTCCGGTTTGAAATCGAAGGTAAACTGCCGAAGCACGTTTACTCCAAAGACCTTATCCTGCATCTTATCGGGGATGTCGGGGTAGAAGGTGCCAGGTATATGGCAGCCGAGTATGCAGGTTCGACAATTCGCTCCCTCTCCGTCCCTGAGCGCATGACCATGTCCAACATGGCAATCGAGATGGGAGGAAAAGCAGGAATCATTGAAGCCGATGAGGTCACCGAAGCATACCTGAAAGAGCGTATTCCGGGCTACAAACTTGACCCGTACTGGAAGTCTGATGAAGGTGCTAAATACCTGGAGGTCAGGCATTATGATGTCTCTGACCTTGAACCCCAGGTAGCCTGCCCTCACAATGTTGATAACGTAAAGCCGGTAACTGAAGTAGAAGGCACGAAAATTGACCAGATCTTTATGGGCTCCTGCACCAACGGCAGGTTCGAAGACATCAAGCTCATGGCGGATATCATGGGTGACGAACCGGTTGCAAAAGATGTGCGCCTCCTTGTTGTGCCCGCTTCAAGGACAGAATACATGAAACTGTTAAAAGCCGGATATATTGAAAAACTCATGAACGCCGGTGCAATAGTAGAATCTCCCTGCTGTGGACCATGCATGGGCGGCTCTTTCGGCCTTCTCGGTCCGGGAGAAGTTGGCCTTGCGACCTCCAACCGCAACTTCAAAGGCAGAGAAGGAAGTGCAGATTCATTTGTGTACCTTTCTTCCCCTGCAACAGCAGGAGCATCCGCTCTCACAGGAGAAATTACCGACCCCAGGAAGGTTTGAAAAACCCTCCTGCTTTACTTCTTTTGAGTTTTTCCATAACTAATTATTTATCTTGAACAAGGTGTTAGAATGCCTGAGGCTGACTTATCCATTTTAAATAGGGTGTATGAAATCATTCTGGATCGCAAAGAGAATTATGACGAAAATTCATATGTCTGCAAACTTTTAAACCACCGCAAAGGTATGAATAAAATCCTTGAGAAAGTGGGGGAGGAATCTGTTGAAACTATACTTGCAGTCAGGAACGAAGACCATAAAGAAATTGTCTCAGAGAGCTCGGACCTTATTTTCCATCTATTAGTAATGCTTGCAGCAAACAACGTTACTCTTGATGAAATCGCAGAGGAGCTAAGTTCCAGGCACGAAAATATGAAAAGAGACTGAATAAAGAGATTTAAAAAACGATAAAAGGGGAATAGAACTGGCTTTCCGCAGATGTCCGTTCAATTTTCACAATTTCTTCTGCTATCGTTTTTTCGGGAAAACTCCATGTTTATCCAAACGTATGTTTTTGATATTTTCCTAAATTTGCGGCTTTTTGCCTTCATTGAAAACTTTTAGCAGCCATTTTCCTAAGCTTCAGTTGAGATAATAACTGCAAATTTTAGACTAATTCTCCAAAAACGATAGCAAGAATAATGTTATTTTTTTGAAGACATCTGCGGAAAGACAGATAGAAGCAAAATATAGAAGCAAATATAGAAGCAAATATAGAAGCAAATATAGAAGCAAATATAGAAGTAAAATAAGAATCGAAGAGGCTAAGAAGATATATTAAAAGAGGGTGAGGGGGTTTGAAGACCCGGGACTTCTGTCCTCCGGTCTGGCGTGCCCTTAATATATTGCAGTTTCAATACACTGCAAGTTCGTTCAAAACATCGGTTTTTGACAGGGTTCCTTTTGGAACTCCGTTGATTGTTACAATAAGCCTTCCCACGTTATATTTATGGAAGAGTTTTACCACATCATAGAGCTGCATGTCTCCATCAACAGTTATCAGCTCTTTTGTCATTATGTCCTTAACCTTTACATTGGGTTTTCCCTGTGCAATGGCATGTGCGATATCAGTGTAAGTAATTATCCCTACGATTTTTCCTTTGTCTTCCACAGGAGTTCCGTGCACATTATTCCGGATAAAAAGCCTTGTTGCTTCCTGAATACTGGCATTGAAATTCACAAGCAGCGGAGGATACTTCATATAATGTTTGACATGTTTTTTAGGCAGGGAGATCATTTCTGTAATGTTAAAAAGGATTGCGTTATTGGTGTCGTCCCTTCCTGTAACTTCTCCACGGACTATGAGACGGTTTACAGGTGTTGGGCCTACCTGAAGCTTATCGTCCATTACAAAGTCCTTGATATTTCCTATTACCCTGATTACCCCGTTACATGCATCGGGATTCCGGACGGTCGTAAAGCTGATTTCTGCAGCTGTTGCCCCATTAACGATTACATTATTCCTGTAGAGCGGAACAACGGATTCGTTTTTCAATTGCTGGATGCGTAAAGAATCATATGCTGCCCCGGTTGGTTTATACCCTCCCTTTGGCCCGGGGACACCCTCGACCAGTCCAAGAGCCTTTAATAATTGCATCTGGTTGCGGACTGTCCCAGGGTTTCTTTGGATAACTTCGGCAATTTCTTCCCCTTTAATTGCCCGATCTTTTTGCCGCTGAAGGTTAATTAATGTAATTATAATGTCTTTTTGAATCGGAGTGAGTTCCATACTACCACCATCAATTTCATATACCATGTATCAGGATGATGTATAATATCTATACATCAAGAATATCTATACATCAAGAATATCTATACATCAAGAATATCTATACATCAAGAATATCTATACATCAAGAATATCTATACATCAAGAATATCTATACATCAAGAATAGTGCATCACCTAATTTGCCATAATTAATGATTATAAATTCCTTATACAAATTATAATTACAAATATAAATAAAGTCCGGTTCTGCTTAGAAATACAGCTTATTTCATGTCTGTATTTAAGTTATTATAATAATTTGTAATTAAAACTCCTGATAAGTTATTATAATAATTTGTAATTAATACTCTTGATAGAACCATAATTGTAATTTGGTTATTGATCATGTAATAGACAACAATAAATTAAACAGTAATTTTACAGTTATTAAATACCGCTCCAAATCGATCTTAAGAGAAGTAGGTCAGAATACTTCAAACTTATATTAATATTTCGTATGTTGCGGTATTTTAAGACCAGAACTTTATGATGTTTCCGGGCAATCATTCCGGTATTGTAAGTTTTGGGCAGAAAACGCTTGGACTGAAGCTGTTCAGATAATCCGGATAAGAAAAGCAAAGAAAACCCGCTAAGGAACTTTTGCGAAACTTTTGCTTACGGACTTTAGATTGTTCTGTTAAACTTCTTCACTCAGAAAAACCTTTATATAAATTAAAAGAGCCCCCAGAGGGTTAGAATATTATGATCTTTGAGAAAATTCACACAGTTCCTACTTCAGAGGAGTTAACTAATAAAGCTTTTAAACGGGCAGCAAGAGCTATGTCCGGGAAAACTATTGAGGGGAGGGACAGCCGGCTCAGAGCCAATGAGTCCATGGTACTGACGGCTGCAAATATTTTCACTGATAACCTTGCAAATATAGTCAGGCGTTTTCCAAGTTTTGAACAGTTGCCCACATTCTATTATGAACTGACCGACGTTCTTGTAGGCGTCGAGAAACTCAAGATGTCTCTGGCATCCGTGGACTGGGCAAGCCGGAAGATCCATGAAGTTGCAAGAAGCTATGTCGGAAAAATCCGGGATGCCGATCTTCCCGAGCCTGTCCGAAAAGAAGCCTTCGGAAGGATTGCATCCATTGTCAAGTCTATCAATAAGGACCTTCTCTTCCTGAATGAAGCCAGAAACATTCTCCGAAAACTCCCTGATGTCCAGGACGAGCCAACGATTGTAATCGCTGGCTATCCCAATGTAGGGAAGTCAAGTTTTGTTACAAAGATTACCGGTGCAACCCCTGAAATTGCTCCGTATCCCTTCACAACAAAAGGAGTAACCATAGGTCACTTCACACGGGATGGAGTCCGTTATCAGGTTATGGACACCCCGGGCCTCCTTGACCGCCCTATGGCTGAGAGAAACAATATTGAACGGCAGGCAATTACCGCAATCCACTTCCTGGATGCAGTTGTAATGTTCATTATTGACCCAAGCGAGAGCTGCGGATATGAGATTGAAGACCAGAAACGCCTGCTTGCTGAAATTCGGGAAAACTTTAACCTTCCTATGCTTGTGGTTGCCAACAAAGCTGACAGGCCCGAGTTCAGAAAAATAGATGAGGTTGAGCTGAACATATCCACAATTACCGAAGAAGGAATAGAAGAGGTAATGAGCAAGCTTCTGGAGCTGATTGAAGAAAAGCGTCGTCAGTCTTTAGAAGAGGCCTCAACAGAAGAGCCGGATGAGGAATCCACTTTCTGATTCCTTATCTTACCTGTATTTATTTTCAGTATATGTTTTAGCCAGAACCCTGTTTCATGCAGGATTTGTTGTTTAGGCCAGAATCTGATTTTAGCTGGAATCTGATTTTAGTTAGAATCTGATTTTAGTTAGAATCTGATTTTAGTTAGAATCTTATTTTCAGATATTCTTCTGGCTACTCAGAGTATCCTGAGCTGCATCAACAGGGCAAGGATAATAAGAATCAGTCCTGTTATCAGTCTTATCTCCACTCTTCTTTTTTCTCTGAACTCCGTGACTTTTTTCGGGCTGAGTCCGAAGGCCAGCAAAAGGCCAAGGCACATTACAGGCAGCAGAAGTCCAAGGTTGTATATTCCCATGTATGCTATTCCTCTTGCTATATCTGTTTTTATTGTCAGCATACTCAGGATTGAGAGGTAGATTGCTCCAACGCAGGGGGCTTTGACCAGGGAGAACATGCTTCCTGCAAGGAAGGACAGAAGCAGGAGGTTTTTTTCCCCCATCCTGCTCATAAAGTCCTTCAGGGATTTCGGAGTCCTGAAGGTCGATTTTGCATGTGTTCTCAGCCAGTAGGCATCATAAATGTGCCAGAGACCCAGTAAGGTAGTCAGCAGGATTGTAATTGCCGTAAAATGACTCCGGACTTCAGGCAGGAAACTGACAGTACTCAAAATGCTTATCCCTGCAAACATATACATAGTGAAAATTCCTGCAGAAAAGCCCAGGGTAATTTTTAGCATCTCTTTTCTTCCTCCCTGCTGGGCAAGGGTGACAGAAGCCAGGAAAGCCATTACTGCAAGCAGGCAGGGATTAAAACCGGCAAGGATGCCTGCAACCAGGATTAAGAAGGGGCTCATTATCTCAAGGTGGTTATTTTTTCCTTCTTTACTTCCTGTTAAAGGAGATGAAGATTCCAGGGTGAAAAGCAAAGCCGGAGTTTCGAGGGATTCCAGCAGAAGAACTTCTACGGTGTTTGCGTTTCCGTAAAAATAGCTATTTGATCTGTTTGGAGTTGAGATCGCTGAACCTGAAGCAGGGCTCAGCAACAAAAAAACAGATATGAATACAAGAGTTCCCTTAGTTGCAGCCAGCGGGAACATAGGTCGCTTTTTCATCCTTTTCTTCCGAAGCTATTCTTGTGGAAACATCCAGAAATTCCCCTTATTTGTGACACATATTTTTTGATACAGACGGCTTTCAGTGAATACCTCCAATGCGCAGGAATGTTTTTGGAAATATCACTGGTTGAAAAAAGCTCATTGTAAAATAATATCGATTAGCTGACAGTGAAATAATTGCAAAAAGCTCTTTTCTTGATATCAAGGTATCTGGATGCCTCAATATAAATACTCCCAAAGTAAACGGTGTTTTCCCATAAACAGGGAACTGAATAAAAATAGAGGAGCAAAGAAAAGGAAAAGTTGAGCAAAAGGAAGAGAAAAGAGAAATGAAAAGGAATTGGAAAAATGAATCGAAAAGAGAAATAAAAAGATCTTTCTCATTAAAAAAGTCTCAGAGCACTTTTTCCATTATGCTCAGGGATTTTTCAATATCTTTCATTGAAGCTGCATAGGAAATCCTTATGTAACCATCGCCCGCGCTTCCGAAGGCTGTTCCCGGGACAACGACAACGCCATTTGAGATCAGTTTTGAGGCGACCTCTGCGGAGTTTGAGACTTTAGGGAAGGCATAGAAAGCCCCTTTCGGAAGAGCACATTCCATCCCCAGGTCGTTGAGCCCTTTTACAAGCACGTCCCTGCGTTTCCGGAACTCTTCACGCATGACATTGACAGAGTCTTTTGGCCCGGTCACTGCGGCATAGGCAGCCTTCTGAGCGACTGAGTTTGCACACGCCTGTATATACTGGTGCACTTTAAGCATCTGGGCTATGTACTCTTTTCTGCCTGCCAGGTACCCGAGCCTCCAGCCTGTCATAGCATAGCTTTTTGAGGTTGCATTTACAGTGACCACATTATCCGAATAACTGGCAGGGCTTACGTGTTCGCCTTCATAGATGAAGTACTCGTAGACCTCGTCAGAAATGATTGTTATGTTGTGGTCGTCTGCAATCTCGGCAAGAGCTTTGATATCTGCCCTGCTTGAGACAGCGCCTGTTGGGTTGGAAGGGGAATTAAGGATAATGGCTTTTGTCTTAGGGGTAATTCTCTCAAGAACTGATTCCGGCTTCATAGTAAGGTCTTCTGCAAGGGGGACGCTTACCACCTTTCCGTTCATGATCTCCGTCAGGGCATTGTAGGACACAAATCCGGGATTTGAGATAAGGACCTCATCTCCCGTATTGAGGAGGGCTGCAAGTGCAATGGTAAGGGCTTCAGATGCTCCCGAGGTTACAATTATTTCCTGAGGAGAAACCGAAAACCCATTTTCCTCCTGGAATTTATGGCTCAGGGCTTCCCTCAGTTCAGGGATTCCGGAACCTACGGTGTAGCCTGTAAAACCTTCATTTATGGCTTTGATTGCTGCGGCTTTTATGTGTTCGGGAGTATCGAAGTCAGGCTGCCCTAATCCGAGGTTGATGGCATCTGAGCCTGCAGCTTCGAAAATCTTTCTGATTCCGGATGTATCTATTCTGGATACGTTTTCTGAAAACTTAATTTCCTTCAAGTTGCGCCCTCCTTATATCCCTACAAATTATATCCTTTAAAATCCTGCTTTTTCTTAAGTTACCCACTATTCCGGTTCCCGGTTATTTTAACGGTTATTTTAAAGCCATTATTCAATGCTCAATCCATTATTCGATATTTGTGTGCCTGGATTTGAGTTCTGCTTCCGAAGCACCTGTAAGCGTTATCAACTGGGCAATTAATGAGTCCAGGAAAACAAGTGAGATGATTTCAAAAGCAGTTCCCAGCGGAGGTGAATTCTTGTAATCTCCTCTCATGCTTTTTTCAAGGGAGCCGCCTACATCATGATCATTTTTGGTCTTGCTCGGAAGGATCATGGCAATATCAGAGATTTTGCCGAGTGTGGACTCCTTTTTGGAGGTGACAGTTATGAGGGTTGAGCCAATATCCTTTACTATTTTTCCCAGGTCTGCTATGGAACGGGTTTCTCCGGACCCCGAAATGGCAATCACAACATCCTGTGGACGGACAGCGGGGGTCGTGGTCTCTCCTACAACGTACACAGTGAACCCGAGATGCATTAGCCTCATTGCAAAAGCTTTGGCAACAAGCCCGGACCGCCCTGCTCCCATTAAAAAGACCCTTTCCCCTCCCAGGATCTTCTGAAGCATGCATATTATAGCTTCGCGGTCAAGCAGCTTAATCACCTCGTTGATGTTTTCCACGATAAATTCCATTGATGAGATTACATCTTCGCAGTCTTTTACCTGATCTTTTTTCATATAAGTTCTCCAAAAAGTATTGAGTTGAGTTCTCAATAAAGTAATAATAATAATAATAATAATAATAATAATAATAATAATTGCTTAACTTTTTATTTACTTAATTCTACCGGATAACTGAATAATAATCTCAAAACTGGCGGAGTTCCTGAGACTACGACTGTAAACACTAGAACTATTGAGATTATAATTCCTGAAATCCCTTCCAGATAACCTTTTTTCGTTTTCTTAAACTTATTGGTAAGGATTTCAGGATAAATCTCTGGAAGCTTCTTTTCATCCAGTTCTGCGCCGGAACTTTAACGGTTTGTTTGCGGCTCAGTCTTATAATTAATAGCTTTTAATTCCCAGTTGTCAATATTATTTCTGAATTCCTTGTAGAGCCGCTGGATATCGCAGTCATTCCCATTCCAGTAGAAGTCCTTACGTACCTCTCCTTTATGGAGTTCTTCAAGTACGAACCTGGATAGATGGAAGAGGGCTTTTTTGTTGGAAAACGGAATACTGTAGTTTACACGATAGCCGCCGGCTGTTTTACCATAGGACACCAGTATGTACCCTTTGCTTTCATACTCCGTGATCTCATCAAAGTCACAGATAATCTCAAACTCGTGAACTGTAGAAGGGTCTACCTTTGAGATTCCTATGAGTACCTGCGCTATGATATAATCAGGAACCTTTCGTCCGAACCATACTGCAATTTTCCCATAGGTACAGACTACGTTAACGTCGTTCCTGCCCATCTCAAAGGAACCTAGAGACTGGGGAGGGAATATTTTTGCTTCCAGGTCTTGAGTCTTCTGGGCACACATTGTTTCCACTTCGTTTATTTACTTGCAGAGACAAGTGCACTGATCAGATTCCTATCCTTTTTAAGAGTTTTGAGCTGGTTTGCGGGCCCTATGACTGTAAGTCTCTTGTTACTCTGTTTTTTGAAAAATTTTCCCAGCAGGGAAACGTCCGTGTTTGCAGGGTAGCTTTGCATCTCTATTCCTGAAAACACATCCGGCTGAATTGCTGACATTGTCATCTCAATTAGTTTTGCTTCCTCCATAGGGTTGAGACCCTTTTCAAGCACAAGGATTTTACCTTTCCGCACCTCATCGATTATGTATCGAACTTTTTCCATCGAAGCCATTTGAGAAATCCTGGCTTCGGATATCAGATCAAGTTGGATTCCCTGCATTTTGATCACCCGAACTGTTTGGCCAGAGCTTCGTAGAATGAATCCATTCCCACCCCGTCAAGCGCCGAAACAGGTACCATAGGGTGTTGAGGAAAGGCTTCCTTTATGACTCCGGGATCGGCTTCAGGAAGGTCTACTTTGTTTGCTACAATAAGAAGCGGTAGGTTTCTGGCTTCCATATTCCCTATAACGGTTACGTTTACCTGCGTATAAGGATTTTCGGTGGAATCCATTACCAGTATGACTCCGTCAAGGTCATCCAGCCATTTGACAGCTTCAATTACACCTTCTGTCGCTTCTTTTGACCTTTTCTTTGATTCTGAGTCACTCATTCCCTGTTCCATGAAATCATGGAAGTCGATCTTTGTCGCAAGCCCGGGAGTGTCCACAATATCAAGGCTGATAGTATGCCCGTTAGTTTCGATAGTGACTGCGTTTCTTCTTTTTGCATGCCTGGTTTCGTGAGCAATATGTGAAACCGAGCCCATGGTTTCCTCGCCTCCGACCCAGTCCCTGAGAATGCGGTTGCTAAGGGTGGTCTTGCCGGCATTGGGGGGGCCGTAGATGCCTATGCATGCTCCTTTTTTCTTGAACAGTTTGTTAAACACTTTTGAAAAGCTTACCTTAAATCGTTTTATCATATTCATGGCTTCCCTCCATTGGGAAAAGCATAACACCAAAGGATTTCTCGGATTGCTTTCCTTTATGGGTTTACTGGTGTTTTCGTGACCTTTTCATTAAAGTGATCCATGCATATAAATAATTTCCATTTGTTAAGCTGCGGAAATCAGATTAATTGGAGATACTGACATCTCCCTTCCGATATACCTGGGATAAATAGCAAACATTGCATTCTTTCTATGTGAAAAATAGAAAGTGCCTCCGTGAAATAACACCAGAATATAAATAAATTACTTCTTATCGCCTGATTCCCTGATATTTTTTATAAAAAACTTTTTTATAATGAACCTTTTCAGCCCATCTGTAACTCTTTTCATTTTCTATTTAATTTTTATGTTTGTACTGATGTTCTGTACTTTCCTTTATATTTTTTCCTATTTTTATTCATCATATCTTAAAAATATAAATGATTTTTATTTGCTCCCTTATTTGTCCCTTATCGCGGAATTTATGGCGATCTCGGCTATGTTAGAACCAAGGTCTCCTATTCTTGAGAGACTGTCTACGATCATCCCCAGGGAGATCATGATTTCATGGGACTCAAGTTTGAGAATATGCGCATGCAGGTCCGTTACACGCGAGCTCATCCCGTCTATACTGTCTATTACCTGGTTCGCAAGAGAGGTGTCAGCATTATAGAGGGCATCTACTGCCTGCTTAACAAGTCCCATGTAGGTGTTGCTGAGATCCTCTATGACTTCCATCACGTCTTCCCTGAATGGCTCCTGCATTTTTGAGGCAACGTTTGCAATCCTCTGTGAATGGTCTGCTATTCTTTCGATAGGGCTTGCCGCCATTCTGAAATCATGATATTCCTCGATACTTGTTTCCGAGGAATCGGGCATTCTTCCTCCGCAAAGCACGGAACGGAACTGTTTGGAAATCAGAAGACACAACCTGTCGACCTCGTCATCCCTCTGGCTTACATCAAGAGCAAGGTCATGGTCAACAGTTTTGAGGGCTCGTATGGCATCTTTTTGCATGGAGCCTGTAATCAGGAACATCCTGTGTATACCTTTTTTGATATGGAGTTCATTGGGGTTAAGAAGGTCCTGAATGACCACGCAGTTTGAGCTTTCCTCAATGATTTCAGGGCCTATGAGCTTGTAACACACCTTCCGGATGACCTGTTTCTGCTCGGCAAGTATTCTTTTTGAGGTAAACTCCATCCTGTCATAACCATAGAGGTATGCAGCAATGATATCCCTTTCCAGAGCTTTTGCCTCATAGCCTGTAACATCGATCCTTTTCGTTTTTATCGTGTGTCCTTCCAGAATAGGGTCAATCAACAGTTTTCCGTCTGGCTGAGCCTGAATGGATACTCTCATCCCCGTTTCGATTCCTACCTTTTCGGCCCACTGTTTAGGGAGAGAAATAATATAAGTGGATCCGCCTGTCTGCTGTACTTTTCTGGTCTCTATGTGGATTCCCCATTTTCGGTTGCTCAGGCCAGGCCTGGAAGTTAGATGATGCTCACTCCATATTTATAGTATTTATTAGTGTTTAGATAAATATGCAATATATATAATTTGGCTTCACTATGTATATTTGGGGGCGTCTTCCTTTTTGGCAAATAAAATCCTGAACCCTGTATTTAAGTTTACCTCACTTTCTGCTCTGAAGAGAGGTAAAAAATATTAAAGATCAGAGCATTCTGGACGTGATGACACTTGAAGGGCGTGCCTGCGCTTTCGGGGCTGGAACCATAATAAACGCCATAGCGACATGGAAAGGTGCAGCGTTCGGGATAGACTTAAAAACCTTTGCAAAGGTGGAACTCTCAGAGGGTAAATCTGGCATTTTTGGCTCAATTGAAGAGATGCCTGAAGGAGACACTCGCCTTATAGAACGCTGTGTAGAACTCGTCCTTGAGCGATTCGGGCTTGACCTTGAAGGTACGATAAGGACAGGAAGTGAAATTCCTCTTGCAGGAGGGCTCAAGAGCAGCAGTGCCGCAGCAAACGCTTCAGTCCTTGCAACTCTCCGTGCAGTTGGTGAGATCCTGCCTCCTCTTGAGATCATAAAATTGGGGGTAAGGGCTGCAAAAGAAGTGGGAGTTACGGTAACAGGAGCTTTTGATGATGCCTGTGCCTCCTTTTTAGGTGGGATTGTTGTCACTGATAACCGAAATATGGAACTTATCAGGCGCGAAGAAGCCGATTCAAAAGTCCTGATATTTACCCCGATAAAAAAGGCTTTCAGTGCGGACACAAATGTGAAACGTTCCCGGCTGATTGCACCTTATGTAGAAATGGCATACGGGCTTGCCCTTGAAGGGGAATATGAGCGCGCAATGACACTTAATGGTTTTCTTTACTGCGGAGCCCTTGGTTTTGATACGGAATACATGCTCAGGGCTCTGGAGTGCGGAGTAAAAGGAGTTAGCCTTTCCGGAACCGGCCCTTCCTACGCAGCACTGGTAAAGGCCGAGCAGGTAAAAGAGCTTAAATCTGCCTGGGAAAGCTGCGGTATGGAAGGAAAGGTCATAGAGACCAGTATAAATAACAGAGATGCGATATCCTTTAACAGGGAGAGGTCCTCTTGAGTGAACTTGAAGCTGTCCGCAAAGAAATCGAGGAGATTGACAGGGAAATCCTTTTCCTCATTGATAGAAGAGTTAACCTTGCTGAGAAAGTGCTTGAATCAAAAAGAATAAATGGAACCTCCATAAATGACCGTAAGCAAAACGAGGTTGTAATAAACAGGGCATTAAACATTGCAACCGAGCTCAACCTTGATTTAGGATCGGTAAAGGAAATTTACGAAATTCTTATCAGGATGAGTATCGAACGCCAGAACGAATTAAGTGGAAAGGGAAGCCTGCCCTGACTTGCCTCAAAGGAGTAAAAAATGGTCGACATTTCACTGATTATGGGCTCTGAGTCCGACAGATCAATCGCCAACCGCGCGGTTTCTGTACTTGAAAAGAGCAAATACACTTACGAAGTAATGGTTATCTCTGCCCACCGAAACCCTGATGAGCTTGATAGTTATGTTTCAGGTACAGACGCAAAAGTCTTTATCACAATAGCAGGCCTATCGGCAGCCCTTCCCGGAGTTGTGGCTTCCAGGACAAAAAAACCTGTAATAGGTGTACCTGTAAGCGCAAAACTTGGCGGGCTTGATGCTCTTCTCTCCATAGCCCAGATGCCTCCTGGAGTACCTGTGGGAAGTGTAGGGATTGACAACGGAGCAAACGGTGCACACCTTGCTCTGAGAATTCTGGATTTAATCGAAACCCCCTAATAATTTTATGAATACTGGTTTTAATTTGTTCACTGCGGGAGTTAAATTCCCTAAACCAGTTTTCATATTTTTTCATATATTCCCATATGTAATCATGTTTGGGTCTTCCACCTTTACGGAGGTGATCTTTTTGAGTAAAAACAAACATGAAATTCTTCAAATAACAGGCACAAAGAAATGAAAGTACTTTTCAAATCACAGTCCTTTCATTCCAAAGAGAAGACAGGATATGAAGAGAAAAATCAGAGTGGAAAATGTGTATAGAATTATCAGTAAATTGTATTGGGGGATAGGGCATCTGAGTATTGGAAGTGTGGGGGTATGGGGGATAAAAAAGCTGGTTGAGGTTTACAGCGAGAAAATATTTTTTTCTCAGATGCCTTACACAATAAATATCTCTTATGTTATATAAAAATGCGCATATACTGCGAGGTTTCAGGATATTCTTGCAGTACCTATATTTTTTCGGGCTTCTGCCAGTTATGAAAAATCAGTTCTTATCGACCAGTCTTGCATCCAGGATCTTTAAGGAGCCGGCATCGCCTTCCCATTCAACTTCACTTTTTACAATTTCGATGCGTTTTTTGAAGAAAGGAGCATCAAGGACTACGGTTTCGTATTCTCCGCCCTCCCCTGCCATATGGACCATGTACCTGCGGTTCAGGGCTTTGAGGTTTTCGATTGAGTTCACATTAATAGGGCGGCCAAGCCAGGACTGGTCCATTCCATTGGCTGCAACTCTGACGATCCTGATATCGAGAACTTTTGCCATCTCATACAGGAGTTCTTCAGGGTCCCTGTGCCAGAGAGGGGCATAGACTTTAAGCCCGAGGGAATCGCAGATCTTCTGTACCCTGCTTGCCTGGTACTGCGACTCAATAGCGCCTACAGACACACCATCCACGTTTACCTTCTTCAGAGCAAGAGTAAGGTCGTCCAGTTCCAGTTCCTTAATTCCGCTGGACTGCTGCTGGATCAACGGGATTTCACTGGCAGCAGAGATCAGTTCTACCATATGGAGGTTGATTGAGTGGTACATGTAGGAGTCATCCCTTGCGGGGATAATACTGATGAGGTGGGTTACCTCGTGTCCCTCTTCAAGGGCTTTGTGGATGGCAAAGACCGAGTCCTTGCCACCAGAAATCAGTGCTGCTATTTTCATCTGCATCCTCTTCTGTAATTCCGTTTTTTCGTACTTCCAGGTTATAATTCGCGGATTATAGTTCGGGAGTTATTTATATAACATTTTATATGTATTTCCCATTTCAGCCCGCGTCCCACGGATTTTTTGCGACCTCAGCTCTCTGCGTCCAGTTTTCCGAAGCTGGCTTCGTAGCGAGATCTCATCTCTTCCCAGGTTGGAAGGCCGGTCTGGCAGCCCCGGGTCTGCACGGCAAAGGAAGCTACAGTTGACCCTATTTTTCCGCATGTGGGAAGGGAATACCCCCTGGTGTACGCCAGCAGAAAACCCGCCCTGTAAGCATCTCCTGCTCCGGTAGGGTCTACAGCCTTTACGGAAACTACAGGAATTGCCCATTCATCGTTGTCTGTGTAAATTTTGCTGCCTTCTGAATCGTATGTAACAACAATAACATCAATCATAGCCCTGAGCTCGGAAAAGGTTTTTCCGGTCATCTCTGAAACTCGCCTGATTTCGTGCTTGTTTGCAAAGAGAATATCAGTGTGGGCAAGGATTGTCTCGAGTTTTTCTTTTGAGTAAGTCACCAGGTCCTGTCCCGGGTCAAAGGAGACAAAGCCGGCAATCTGCGCTATCTTTGCATTGTAGACGCAGTCTGCTGTTGCCAGGTGGACAAAATCTGCAGGTTCGGGCTCAAGCTCTTTGAATTTTGAGGACGCTCCCCAGTAAAAATAGGTGGTCTGGTTGTCTTCCCGATCCGTGAAAATGAAAGCCTTGGAAAGCTTCAGGTCTTCAATACTGTAAAGGCGGGATAGGTCAACACATGCTTCCTTAAGAAGCTTCTCATATCCCGAGCTTGAGAAATCCATACCTACAGGAGATATCAGCTGGCTTTTTCCTCCCAGCTTTGCAATGGCAACTGCAATATTTGCAGCCCCACCACCAGGATATTCTTCATAGTCAATTACAGGGGAAGACTCGTTTAGTCCTGCTATTTTTTCAACATCTACAATGTAATCAAGGGCGATATGCCCCACTACGGAAATTACTCTGTCCATGCAGTATCCTCTTTTTTTATGGGTATGGGAGGGGCCCGGGAGTTTGTGGAATTAAAATATATTCTTGAAAGTTAAGTAAAGTAAAAACTCAGGAAAAGATAAAATTACTGATTTATTAATTTATGCCGTGACAGGTGCTTCTTTTTTTAGCCCGGGGTATTTAAACCCTGGCTATAGAAAAGCTGTCTTATAAGAAGCCGTACCGGTACGAAAAAACCGTAAAGGTACGCCTTCCTCTGCCCCGGCATTTTCAACAGGTTAAGGGAAGGAAATCTGTTTATTTATTTGCCTTACCTTTCTGCTGCGGTTCGCTTTTATCGTTTGACCGTTCGAATTCCGTTACTTCGACAACTGTTAAAGGAATGTCGCGGAGGGACTTCCCGATGACGGATTTTGCGATCCTTTCTGCATGTTCCGCAGATTCGGCATCAAAAACCTTCATTTCAAAAACCAGTCCTACAAGAGCGGTATTTGCCGCTATGAAAACACTGCTGAAAGGCTCATCGCATGCCGGGCATGACGTAGTTCCCACATCAACCTCTACAAAATCCAGTTTGGGGTTCAGGCGTTTTCCAGCTTCAGAAATCGCAACCCCTATTGCATCATCAGCCGTTTTTACATCTCTAACCAACCAAGCTGCTTCAAGTACCACATGAAAGTTCTTCATAATTATCCACCGTAGTTATTTAGTATAAGTTTTTAAGAATATTCCCGGAGTGGGGAAAAGTATTACAAAATCTAAAGAATAGAGTAAAGGATATTAATTGTTTTGGCTTCGAATAAGCGTTTGTATTTATAAACTTTACTTATGATATGGTTTTTCAGTTTAAGCTTTTAAATTCTCAACTTTCAGCTATAAGTTTCAACTTATTATATTTTATTATTCTTTAATTTTTCAGCTTTTATTTTTCAGCTTTCAGTTATTAGCGTTTGTTTTTTAGTTATTAACTTTTTAACCTTCGGGTTTTCTTTTACAGGATTCCTTACCTTCTATTCCTGTATATATGTAAGGGTTACTATATTCCTATACTATATTCCAATTTTTTTATTCAAGTCCTGTTCTTTCAGGTTTCTTATATCGTGAAAAGAGTCTCGTCGTCCACAGCAAAGACCCCGAGTTTTGCTCCGGCATCAAGCCAGGCGTGCCCATAGCTGAAGGAAGCCAGGGCATTTACAGGGTCCCCGTTCTCAAGAAAGTAGATTCCATCTTTATAGTAGGCTTCTGCCATTGTGTAGTAATCCACTGCTACTGCATGCATATGAGAATCAGGGATTGGAGCATACTTTGCCTTCTGCAGTGCTCTTTTTAACATATCCTCATATCGGTTGACCTTTTCATTCAAATCGGCAGGCATCTTGACCACCAGGGAGTCCTTTTTGCAGTTTTTATTTTATCGGTTTTTTATTTGATCTTATTCCATCTCTTCCATTATTTCCTCGGGGCCGGCTGCAAGGTTCACCAGGGCTTCAGCTTCAAGGAAATGCAGTTTTCCGGGAACTACCAGGATATGAAGAGGCTTTCCAAAATCAAAACCCTTCAGGTTTTCTGCGTAGTCCGCTTTTACCACGGGCTTCTCCGAACCTGCCCTTGCGATTCCTACAGCAACAGCCCTGTCCATTACACTTTCTCTCCTTTTTGCCTCAACCTCAAGCAGGAGTTCAAGAGCAAGGTTAACGGTCATATATCCCTTATCTTTATCAATATCCAGAAAGACAAGGGTATGGAGGCCAAGTTCAGAGTTTTGTTTTATGGTATCATAAGGAGTTTCCGAAATTACCCTGGCTCCTCGCCGGCTTTCGTAGGGGTATGGGATACTTGCGGATTTTCCGAAGCGGTAGTTCTGAAGCCCGGTAAGCCCTGAGACGGCTGAGGCGATTGATGCTCCATGAACCAGGCGGGTTTCTATCCCTAGCTTTTCGGCTCTGAGGCGCAGGTCAACGTGAGTTGTGGAGACCATTGTATCCCCACCTGTGAGGAAGGCAACATTTTTGTCTTTTGCTTCATCCAGCCAATCAGGTTGCTGTTCCACGTCTTCCCTTGAGAGTAAATGGACTTTCTTTCCGTAGAGCTGTTCCATTTTTTCAGGGTTTGTTCCCATGAGGCAGGAAGTATAGAACTCAGCGTATACAAGGTCAGCTTCCCGGACAGCCTCAAGTCCTTTTAAGGAAATATCGTATTCGTCAAAAAGGCCAAGCCCTATAAATGTGAGCATACCCCGCTTTAGGAGCTTATTGGTTTAAAGCTTTTGGCGCCGCAGGCTTATCCAGGGAATCTGTGAATCTATTTTTGGATTTACGGATACTCTCAACGTATTAATATTTATAAATTAATGACAGAAATAAGGGTTACAATAGCAGTTTTTGGAGATGGATTTTTATGGTAAAGGTTACGCTTATTCATGCCAGCTGGTGTACGGCATGTCCGGCAACACGCAGGTTCTGGAAAGACCTTCAATCGGAATACGATTTCGAGTACGAGGAAATTGATGTAGAGACTCCGGAGGGTCAGGCTCTTATTGATAAGTACGGCATAGCCGGTGTCCCTACAACTCTTATTGATGGGGAACCTGCTTTTACGGGTCTTCCTAAAAAAATAGATGCTATAGCCCGCATTACTTGAAGGCGCGTTAAAACTTTATTTTTTGAATTCATTTTCTGTTTATGGGAGGAAAGTATGTACGACCTGATAATTATAGGAGGGGGGCCTGCAGGGCTTGCAGCGGGAATTTACGCTGTGCGTTTCGGGCTTGAAACTCTCATTCTTGAAAAGAGCGAGATCAGCGGCCAGATCTCCATGGCAGATATTGTAGAAAACTATCCCGGCTTTCCGGCAATTTCCGGACTTGAACTGATGGAAAAATATCGAACACATGCTCAGGAAGCCGGGGTTAAGACCAGGATTACTGAAGTTATCTCGGCCCGGACCGAAGGGGCAAAAAAAATAGTCTCAACGGACAGCGGGGACCTGGAAGCAAAAGCTTTAATCATTGCCACAGGCGCAAATCCAAAGTATCTGAACGTGCCCGGCGAGAAGGAACTTATCAGCAAAGGAGTCTCCTACTGCGCAATCTGCGATGGGCCTTTTTTCAAAAACAAAACTGTAGTTGTTGTGGGAGGTGGTAACTCTGCAGTTGCAGATGCTCTTCTTCTTTCAAAAGTTGCCCAGAAGGTATATCTTGTCCACAGGCGGGACCGTTTGAGGGCTGCAAAAGTCCTTCAGGACCGGGCGGCTGCAACTCCAAACATTGAGTTCATCCTCAATACTCTTGTCCTGGAAATAGTCGGGAGCGGTGAAGGGATTAAAAAGGTAGAAAAAGTTATCCTGCAAGATCTCAACAGCAAAGAATCACGGGAGCTTTCTACGAATGGTGTTTTTATCTATGTGGGCATCCACCCGAATACTGAATTAGTTAGTGTGGAAAAGAATAATGAAGGCTTCATCAAGACCAACCGCTGGATGGAAACCTCAGAGACGGGAATTTATGCTGCAGGGGACTGCCGCGACACTCCTATCTGGCAGCTTGTAGCAGCGGTGAGGGATGGAGCAATCGCAGCCACGGCTGCAAACGAATATATCGAAAGCCTTAAATAATAACTGTCCAGAGAGGGCTCAAACTGGAACCCAGTCTGGAAACACGGTTCTTATAATTATGGTTTTTGTCAGGATCGTAAAGTCAACACTATTCATGTAAAAATTAAAAAAGGGGACAGTAAGATTGCCCTGTCCCTAACTTACGCATTCGGGAACTCGCTTTAAGGCTTATTCCAGCATCTGGTTAATTTTATTGTAAAAATCTATGATCAGCCTTGTCGCGTCGCTTTCCATATTCAGCTGAAAGGTTCGGATCTGCTTTCCAAGAGGTTTTTCTATGACAATACCCGACTCTATTAGCGGGGTAATGACTCTTGAGACACTGGAGTGAGACAGACCGGTCTCTTCTGCTATCCCTGATAGGTAAGTCGATTCGTTCTGGTGCCCGATCAGATTTTTAAGGACGGTCATCTGTGCGGTTTTTCCAAAGATTTTTTCAAGTGGATCCATTGTTATCATCTCAGAGGTGGCTGTTCTCCGTAAGTGATTCTTATTTCCAATATTAACTTGCTATTTATGGTTATAAACTTATCTCCGTATTGGGTAGTCAGGCGATTCATATGAAATCTCCTAAATATTTGGGTAACTCTGCTCCCTCTCGCTTCACTGCGTACATTTTTAGCGACTCTATTCGTTTTAAAATTTGAGAAATGTTTAATACCTAAGAAAATATATACTGTATGAGGTGGAGGGAAATGCATAACATTAATCTTGACCGTGAAATTTTAAAGCTTATTGAAGAACAACCTGAAATAAGCGAAAGAGATATTGCCCGAACTCTTTCTGTTTCGGAAGAGTTAGTAAAAGTTCGGATTGCAAACCTTCATGATATCAGGGAAAAAATCCTGATTATGGGTAATAGGCATAATGTCCACCAGACCCTTATGAAGGTTCTTGATGCTGAAAACTATAACGTTGTCAATGCATCGGACAGCTTTCCAGCCCTTGAAACAGTGAATACGGAAAGACCAGACCTGGTGCTGCTTGATACGGCTTTTCTGAATACAGATGGCTTTGAAATCTGCAGACAGCTTAAAGCCAGCCCAAGGTGCTGTTGGGTTCCTGTTATGATGCTGAGTGAAAGGGATAAAGCGGAAGATAGTATTAAAGCCTTTAAATCAGGAGCTGACGATTACGTTGCTGAGCCTTTTAATCCTCTGGAATTGAAAGCAAGAGTCGGAATGATCCTGAGACGTAACCGGATTTGAATCCGGGAGGAAATTTACTTTCTTATAAGCAGTAATACTGTCATAAGGAAGTCAGATTTATTGAAAGGTGAAATTTTCTTTTCTTTCTCCTTTTCAGGTTCTGCATACTTTAACAGATTGTTCCGGGGTTTGAAATTTGGCCGATTTCTTTGAGGCATCTTAATATTTTTATTTACACACTCCTTAAGATGCCTTCTTTACTTGTATCCACTTAATATGCTTATCAACCATGTTTATTACTTTTACTACAAAATTGCGTGAAATACGTGTATATGGATTTAGTTTGGAAGTTCTCCAGATATACTTGTGTTAATTTTGAATTATTTTGTTAAAGATTACTTTTTACAAATCCTATTAGATCACTTCTTAAAATGGGTCTCTTCGTTAAAATTACAGATTCTTTTAAAATTACATTTTCCCGTTAGAATCAAATTTATCATTAAAATTAGATTTTCCGTCAAAATTACATAGCTTCGTTGAAGTTCCTTGAGAACTCTGCCGCAACTTCGATATTAGGGTAACAAGTAATGATTTCTATACAGGTCGCGCGTAGAAATCGGTTTCTTTTTATCCCGAAGATATCTCCTCGGCCTTTACCTATTTACTTTTCAGGGACAACCTGAAGAATTTTTTGGCGAAAGCGGAACTGAAATGATATCTATACGAAACAAGGTGTATATTGAGTCCTTCAAAATCATATTTTAGTCGACTAATATCAAATATATTAATTTAGTTACTAATATATCATAGATTTGCTAAATATCGACTTTACTAATGAGTATGTTTTGAAAACTCTATTTTTAAAATAATTATGTTTATGAATATTTCAAAATGTTTAAAAAAGAATAAAACGTAAATTATCATGCGTAACTGTTTTTCCATCCTTATTTCTGATAAGGAACTAAAGTACAAAACCGATTTAATGCTCTGAAAGTATATTGTTGTTCAAGGTAAATGTGGTAAAGCTGTGGAAAAACGTAACCCCAAAAAAGGTGTGGCAAATAGGTGTGGTAAAGTTATGACTTTGAATGAATGGTATAATAAAGGCGTTGCACTCCATGAACTAAAAAGGTTTACAGAAGCTCTGGATGCATACGATAAGGCTCTGGAAATAAGCCCAGATAATGCAAAAATCCTGTTTAGCAAAGGGATTGTTCTCAAAAGCCTCATGAGGTACGAGGATGCTCTTGATGCTTTTGACAGGTCCCTGGAGATCAACCCTGCTGATGCTAAAACCTGGTGCTTCAAAGCTGAACTTCTCCTGAGTCTCATGCAATACGAGGAAGCCCTGGACGCATTCTACCGGGCGGTATCCCTGGCTCCTGAAGATCCTGAAGTCTGGTACAGGAGGGGAATGGCTCTCAGGGAGATGAGAGCATACGAAGATGCAATGGACGACCTTGAGAAAGCTATCCGGCTCTATTCAAAGAACTACGACATGGGCTCCATGAGCGCAAGCGAATGGTGCAAGAAAGGAATGGGGCTCTGTAAAATAAAAAGTTATCAGGAGGCTCTTGATGCTTTTAACAGGGCACTTGAGTTAAACCCAACTAACGGAAAAGCCCTTTACAACAAAGGGGTCGCTCTGCGCTGGCTCGAGAAGAATGATGAAGCAAAATTATACATTGAGAAAGCTGTGGAGATTTTTGACAACAAGATCAAAGCAAATCCCGAGAATGCAAGGTTCTGGTACAACAAAGGAATTGCCCTGAGAGACCTTGAGAAATACAAAGAAGCGCTTGAAGCTTTTGAAAAGGCTATAGACATCAACCCGAGCTTTACAAAAGCCTGGATTGGCAAAGGAATAGTATACGACAGAGTTAAGAAACACCAGAAAGCAATGGAAGCCTACGAAAGGGCAGTCGATATAAACCCTATATACTCAGACCTTATTTAAGTAACCTTAATATAGAGCATCTTTCCAGAGAATATGTAGATACGGAGCCAGAAAAAGCCGTTAGCCAGAAAAACTTGTTCAGGAACTGACAGGTACATTGGCTATAATTATCTTTTTCCCTTATCTTTAAACTGTCTTTTTTTATCTGTCTTTTTTATTTGTCTCTTTTATTTGTCTCTTTTATTTGTCTCTTTTATTTGTCTCTTTTATTTGTCTTTTTTTATTATAGCTTATCCAACCGGACTTTTATTTACGGATCAATTTGATTTTTGTTTTGCAGATCTGTCTGAACATGAGGGCTGTTCAGGGTGCCGATATATTCCATCAGATCCTGAAATTTGTTGAGCTGAAAGTCAAAGCATTGTTCTGTTTCCTCTGTTGGTCTCCAGTCTCCATAGGATGCATATGCTGTTTTTAAGCCTAGCCTGTGTGCCGGAGCCATATCTCTTTTGATGCTATCTCCCACCACCAGGCTTTCTTCCGGCTTTAGCCCGAAGGCATCAAGAGCAAAGAGAAAATGGGCAGGGTCCGGCTTTTTCGTACCTGTCATATCTGCAGACACAAGGAACTCAAAGGAATCAAGAAGCCCGACTCTTGTAAGCCTTGCATGGGCATGGTACCTGTCAGCGTCTGTTATTATTGCAAGTCTGAGCCCAAGTTTCTTCAGTTCCTCAAGGGTATCCCTGACCCCCGGATAGAGTTCGAGGTTTTGCAGTTTTTCCCTGTCATAGATCTCACAGCACTGTCTGTATGCCTGCGCTGTGAAAAGCTTTCTCTCCTGCATGTAGTCCTTTATGTTTTCATAGTCTTCAAACCCGTAAGTTCCCCTGAGAAAGTACCTGAAAAGTTCTGCGGGATCCTTCTTAAGGTTCTTATCCCCCTCTCCAAGATAGGAAAGGATCTCCCTGCATGCTATGAGTTTTACGGCTACGAAATCAAAAAGAGTATTGTCCATATCAAAGAGAACAGCTTTCAGAGTTTTCGGGCGATTTTGCTGTACATTCTTCCGGACACTTTCCATGGTTTCCCTGATCTGGTTCATTTTTTCTGATCTATTTTACGTTTTTTGAATTTTTCGGACCTTCTTCTTTTTCTATTCCCCTTTTCTGGACTTTTCAGACTACTTTTTGGGAGAGGCTATAAAAGCCATAAATGACAGATGTATAGGTCATAACGAACAATAAACTTAAGTAGATAACGAACGCGAGTACTTGAAAAATTGTGGGTCTTAATTGTAAAAGACAGTAAAGGAAATTTGGACATGAACTCTGGAGAACACAAGGACGAACCCTTCACAAAAGAAGGAAATGGAGACAAAACTGAAACCGGAGAGGGGTCAGTTTCCGATGATATGTATGTACTGGATGACTCGGAGAGTGTGGCAAGGGAGGAAGTCAGCAACGAAATTCTTGCAGCCGAACTTAATGAATGCGGCCTTGATCTTCTCAGGCTTGGCAAGTTAAATGAGGCAATTGTTGCCTTTGATAAGGCGATTGACAGAGACCCGAAGAATATCTATCTTTTGAATAATAAGGCTGCAGCTCTTGAAAACCTTGGGCAGTTCGAGGAAGCTCTCAAACTCTATCAAAAAGCTGTTGAGATTGAATCTGAAGATGCGGACCTCTGGAACAACATGGCTTTTTCCTACTCCCAGGTGGGAGAATACGACAAAGCAGTCGAAGCCTATGGGAAAGCTCTTGAGCTCAGGCCGGACTATCCTAATGCATGGTATGGAAAAGCCCTGAACCTCAGCCAGGCAGAAAAATACGAAGAGGCTGTTGAAGCCTATGAGAAAGTCCTTGAGGAAAATTCGGATTATAAAGAGGCCTGGACAGGAAAAGGTATAGCTCTCGGACAGCTGGGGAACTACGATGAAGCAATTATTGCATACGATAAAGCACTCGAGATCGATCCTGGTTTTCTTGAAGCCTGGTATTACAAAGGAGTGGACCTTGATAGCCTTGGCAGTTACAAGCAGGCTCTGAAAGCCTACGAAAAAGCCGTGGAAATTGATCCTAAAAATGATGATGCCTGGAATAATATGGGCATAGATCTGGAAAACCTGGAAAGGTATGATGAAGCAATTAATGCTTTTGAAAAAGCAATCGAAATAAATTCCGAAAACTCCGATGTCTGGTATAACAAAGGATTTACCCTCAGCCAGGTGCAGAGGTTTGAAGAAGCTGTCGAAGCGTACAGAAAAGCCACACAGCTTGACCCTGAATATCTGGAAGCCTACTCAAGCCTCGGTTTTGTGCTGACTCAGCTCAAACGCTTTGAAGAAGCCCTGGAAACTTATGAAAAGGCACTTAACCTTTACCCGGATGCTGCAGATGCCTGGTTTGGAAAAGCTGTCTGCCTGAGTTTCCTCGGACGTGAAGACGAAGCTGAGGACGCATATATAAGAGCTGTGGAAATCGACCCCAGATATTCTGAGATTGGTGGGAACATTCAGTAAATCCGGAGAGATTTTTTCCCTCCTGATCTTACTTTCCACTTTCTTCTTACTTTCCACTTTCTTCTTTTAACTATAAGCCCCTGGGTTTAATGAGCTCGCTGCAAGAATGGGCATTCGCGTGATAAGCTGTGTGATAAGCTGTGTGATAAGCTGTGTGATAAGCTGTGTGATAAGCTGTGTGATGGAATCTCTGGAGTAGTTCAGAGACCCGAAGAATATCTATCTCACGACCTCATCCGACATCCTCAGATTCCTATTCATGGTCGAGAAGTTACAGTCAATTCCGACAGGGCCTGAACCTTACGGATCATCATCAAGAATTCACCCTTTCTACTTTATAAATTCTCTTGGAACTTTTCACTTTTTTAGATTCATTTCCTGGTTTCCGGAATGTCCGACAAAACCGATAAATCTAAAAATCGTAAAAAGATAAAATCCTGCAAAATACAGGACTCAGCAGCGAAAAACATAATTCTAAGCATGATTCTAAGCATGATTTTAAGCATAATTCTATATACCGGAAACGCTTTTCAAATAGATGCACATCTTCCTCTAAATTTAGAAACATTTTCCCACAGGGTGGAGCGGATGAAAGAATGAAAGGATGGATTCTTTACAAGAGCACGGCTGCCGAATTAAGGCCCGACCTGTACGAAATTCACCGCTTCATCGAGGTTGCGGGTGAGAAGGGAATAGAGCTCAGGGTTGTAAAACCCGACCAGTTCGACCTTATTGTAACAAGAGATGACAGGAAAAGCATTCTTCTGGACGGGGAAGTTGTCCCCCTTCCGGACTTTCTCCTGCCGAGGATGGGTGCAGGCACAACCTACTTCGCACTTGCAGTTATCCGCCACCTGGAACGCCTCGGAGTTCGCGTTTTTAACTCTTCGCAGAGCATTGATACCGTCAAGGACAAGCTCTATTCCCAGCAGATCCTGGCCGAAAGAGGAATTTCCTCCCCCAATACAATGTTTGCCAAAAACCCGGTCAACATAAACCTGGTTGAAAAATACCTGGGTTTCCCCCTTATAGTAAAAGCCCTCTCCGGCTCCATGGGCAAAGGCATCTTCCTCTCGGAAAACCATGACAATTTACGGGACATCATGGAGCTGATCCATGTAACCAACCCCAATGCAAACATAATCCTTCAGGAGTTCATTAAATCCAGCATCGGCAGGGATCTCCGCGTCCTCGTAATAGGAGGCCGGGCAGTCGCCTGCATGGAAAGAATCGCTCCCGCAGGCAGTTTCAAGTCCAACTATTCCAGAGGCGGAGAAGTCCGCAAATTCGACATGACCCCCGAGATAGAACAGCTGGCAACCGAAACCGCCCGCACCTTCGGACTCGACATAGCCGGCATCGACCTTCTCTTCAACGGCGACCACTTCAAAGTCTGCGAGGCAAATTCTTCCCCTGGTTTCGAGGGCATAGAAAAATGCTGCGAAGTCAATGTTGCAGGCATGATTTATGATTTTGTGAGGGGAAAGGTGGGGGAAAAGTAAGAGGGAAAAATCTTTTCTATTTTGTCGATCGGAAGTAAGTTGATTTCCAGTCCCAGTGCCCTATTACGCTCACCGATATGAGCGGCTTTTCCCGGAAGGCGTCTAAAATAAGATCTCAGAAAATACAGCACACAAAAATTAATTGGTCTTAAAAATTAATTTGATCTTCAAAGTTCATCCAATCTTTTTTACTTCAATTGTTTCTTTTTTTCCGTCCAGACTAACTATAACATTGAATGCCTCACTTCTGTCTATCATACTCCCGCCGTAAGAAAATTTACCCCCATAAACCCTTTCGTGGGGGTTCGCCTCCGTCCCTCCTCCTCCGCCCGAATTACGCACATAAGAATATTCAATTACTTGTACGGAAGACAACTCTGAAAGATTGCCTTTATATGTAAGGATTATCTCACCATCTACATCATAAAGTATTTCGTCATCCGCAGGCAGGGTAAATTCCGTTACGTTTTGCACAAACTTTGCTTTCCAGTTCTCACTTTCCCCCTCGTATACATCCTGGTAAGTAGCTACCTGCCTCTCCCTGACAAACTCATTTTCCAGGCACCCCGCAGCTAGTATGGCAATGCAAACGAAGAACAATAAAATAAATATTAATATTCTTTTATTCATCGTTCCCCTCTTTCTTCCGGATTAATTGATGATTGATCCATTTTCTCTATGTTTAAGTTTTGTTTTTTATTTTTTACTGGCCGGACCATTTTGATAAGCCTAATCGAAACGACCTTCATTTTTGGGTTGGTTCTTCAGAGTATTAGAATAAGAGATTTTTCCGTTCCAAAATCCATAATACCAGTAATGTTATCCCTGTTCCTTACTTCTGGACGTCGTTCTCGTAACTATTTACTGTTTCTATTAATTTCTCTGAATAACTGTATATATTGTTCAACTCGTTAATTGGAGTTTTTTCAGATTTTCTATCTTCATCGACAAAAAGTTCAAGGTACTTTTGCCTGGTATTAAAGTGCAACCTGCAGATGGGTTTTCTATTGTTATTATCCAGCAATATCCCACAATAATTCTTTTTGTCTCTCATTACTATTCTTTTTGGATCAATGGTTGAGCGCAGGATTGATTTTATTATGTGATATCCTTCTATTTCTTCTTCCGTTGTCACGACACCATCACTCAATTCTTCCACAAGATCAGTGTTTTCCTGTCCGTCATTTTTGTCTGAGATGACTTCGACAGGTCCTTCTGACATAGCGAATTTCAGTCTCTCGTTGATTTTTTCATTTATAAATTGGCCAAGTGCGTTCTTTGTGATTCCTGTAAATTTCTCACGGACATTCTGAGTGAATGGCACGTTATGTACCTGTTTTGCAAAGTATTTTACAAAATCTTCTGAGGGTGAATTAATCTCTCTCGCAAGAATCTGTTTTATCTCTCTTGTGTACTTCAATTCACAGGCCACAGTAGCAAGATCATCAATATCAAAGGATTCTTTCCTGAACCTTTTAAGCTCATTTATTAATGGTTCTTTAATATCCAGGAAATTGACCTCAAGGAAAGACTTATCGTCCATTTTGTTTGGAGAATCAAGATCAGTATAAAACCGATAGACTACACCATTTGTCAAGATTCCTATTTTTGCATCAGTTACACTGAAATATCTGAATAGTTGAGAAGCATGCTCTCTGTCCAGGTCAGCATCAATAGTTTTACATTCAATTAGTATGACCGGTTTTTCATCCTTGAAAATAGCATAATCAACTTTTTCTCCTTTTTTGGTTCCAAAGTCTGCGGTGTACTCGGGAACTACTTCTCCAGGATCAAAAACGTTGTAGCCCAATATGTTAATTAGAGGCATTACAAGAGCATTTTTTGTAGCCTCTTCGGTTTTTATGTTTTCCCGTAGCTTTGGAATCCTTATTGCCAGTTCTTGAATTTGATCTATGAAATCCATCGTTACTCCTTCATAAGATCGAAATTATTAAAAGTTTAAACATATTTGTCTATATACTGTTAAGCTTTACTTCATTTCTTTATTTAAACTTTGATACTTTGTAATATATTTTTATATTATATGTGCCATAATGATCACTTTTAGAACATTGAATTGAATCGCTTCCTATGCAGCTGTTTTTTAGCAAAAAGTGACTGAAGAATTACCTGAAAGCAAAGAACCTTTATAAAAGAACAATTTTCCCAATAATGAAGTTAAAACCTATATATTGAATTAAAAAAAGTATGAGTCAACTGACAAAGAATTCGCATAAAATAAAATCCTAAAAATTAATAACCGTTTTTTAAAACTTAAAATGAAGATTTCCAGCAACTCCAGTACCTTAAATCTCAATACTCTTTTGCCCTGCAAAGCCTTTATTCCGTAACCGTAACAGTTCCTTTCATAGATGGATGGATCGAGCACTCGTACTCATAGACTCCCGGTTTGGTAAACACGAAAGAGTAAGAGTCTCCGTCCCTGAGTGTATTAGACTCAAAATCAGGACCTTTTATTGTATGGGTAATTGAATCAAGGTTCGTCCATCTTACGGTATCTCCGGCTGATATTGTGACTTCTTCAGGGTTGAAGGCAAAATCCTTGATTGACACCTCAATCGTCTGGCCTTCCCCTCCGGTTTCAGGCGTTGCATTTGAAGCTGGAGTTACGGTTTCAACGGGAGTTATAGCTTCAATTGAAGTAATAGCTTCAATGGGAGTTACAGCTTCAACTGGAGTTACGGTTTCAACCGGAGTTACGGTTTCAGCGGGAGTTACTTCTTCGACCGGAGTTGCAGGCTCTTCGGCACCATTCTCTGCGCATCCTATTGCCAGAAATACGCTACATAAGACTAGCAAAATAACCAATTCTCTTCTCATTATTTTCCCCCATGCAAAATAAGAATGCTTTATAAATAACGTTTTGATTTTATAATAATTCCTACCAAATTCGGAATATAGTTCTTTTTCGGGATTATTGTATGTCAATAAGATTTTTAAATGATGGCTATTTGATGTCAAATCATATCATTTTTTTCTCTACGCGTTTTATTGTCCTCTAGTTATAAAATAGGGCTTCATGCGTCTTCGGTTAAGTGAGGAATCATGATAAATCGCATCCATTTCTACAAAAGTTTTCAAAAAACACATCAGTTTATAAGATGGAGCACGGTATCGATTTGAGGTTAATTGGACAAAATTTGAGGCATACTTCTGGTACAAAATCGATAGCCTTTAGGCAAGAAAATTCCTTGACCGATGACCAATGAAATTAGCTTAAATTAATTCCTGAGATAACTTCTGGGTAGTTTAAATTAACTTCAGTCGAATACCCCGCCAGCTTGCTCCGGGGTGCGCCAGCGCAACTTTGATTTATAAGATAAACTTCTGGGTAACTAAAATTAATTCATGAGGTAAACTTCTGGGACAATTTTAAGATATGTGTAGGGACTGATATAATGAAAAATAAAATAATTGCATTTGACTTTTTAAGAGCATTAGCAATAATTATGATTATTCCAGCTCACTTGAGTAATTTTTTATATTCTACTTATGGGAAATTAGCACTCTATGCCTTTGATCCTTACTTTGCAAACATGGGTTTGGGTCTCTTTATATTTATGAGTGGATACCTAATATATTACAATAATCACTCGATAAACTCACTTCAAAACGCATTCGATTTCTATAGAAAAAGGCTTCTTAGAATCTATCCCCTTTACTGGGCTGCACTGGCAACATTTGTACTGGTATTTTTCGTATTTGCCCCGAGGTTAAATTCGGGCTTTGTTTTTCCCAATTCGGAAAATGTATTCGATTTTTTTAATATATTTGTACATGTACTTGGGCTGCAAATCCTGCTTGCTCCGGCTTATGCATCTCCTATGCTAACGCTTTATTTTGTAGGTTTAATTGTTATTTTCTATGCCATTTATCCGTTTCTCATTATGTACTCAAAGACTACAAAACGCCTCTTACTTTCCTCTACCATTGTATATCTCGGATTCTTTTTAATCTCAAAAACTTTCAATATTATTGACCACCGCTTTTTCATGTTTTTCCTTATATTCGTTTTTGGGGTCCTTGCCTGCAAGGAAAGCCAGTTTGGAAAAGCTGTAAAGATCCCCGTGAAAACACCCCTTGCCCAGGTCCTGCTGGCAGTTCTGCCGGTCATCTTCGTACTGACAATCGTTATGGGATTGAGGGAGTCTCTATTTCTGGACCCAAGAGTTTCCGTAACCATTGATACCGCGAGTGGCGGCACAATAGGTTCTTCCATGGTAAGATCTATCCTGGACAGTATGGCAGGTTTATTGAGTATTAACCCGCTTTTACTACAGTTCCTTATTGACACACTACTTCTAAATATTTTTGTAATTTTGTTCTGTGTATTGGAGTATTCGTTTGCGATGAAGTTTGTCAATGAGAAATTCTCACGTTCTTTAAGCTCATTCTTTACGTATATTGCTACATCTTCGTACTGTGTTTATTTATTCCATAGACCATTTTTTGCCCTTTGGAACTCGGGAACAAACTTCATAGTTTCTCCAATTTTACGCGATGTTATTATGGTGTTTATAGCTATTCCCCTGTTATTTTTCATTTCATACCAGGTTCAGACAATGGAACTGAACTTGAAAAGAAATTTCTCACACAGAAAATTCCCTGGAAAAACCCTGCCTTATACAAGATTTATTACAGGTTTTAATAAATAAAAATAATATGTGAGAACAGATCAAATCAAGTTAATCAGACGTAGGAATATCCATAAAAAATTGTAGATAAAGGTAGAGAATAAGAAAAGGACAGGAAATAAGACTCAGTACCAAAATCCAGTGATGAATGTAAAATTAAAAATCACTGGATTTTATAATTGGTTACAATTCTTGTGGTAAGATTTTTGGATCACGGTTTTTTGAGCTTGAATACTGATTTTGATTAAAGGCCGGATTCTTCTTGCGAATTCAGAATTTCAATCAAGAAATGCAAAAATCACTAGATTTTGGAATCGAATCCAGCTAACTGAAGAATATGTATCAAAATATATTTGCGCTATAACTTTCTCAGAAAATTTTAAATATTATAAAAATAATTAAGAATTAACAAGTTATATAAAAACTTGGAAAAACGGAAAAACAGAAAAACGGAAAAACGGATTTTTAGATGATAAAAATATTTGGATATTGGGAAAGAACCTAAACTCTCAATTCCTATTCTATTCTGAACCAATTCTCTTAAAACATATGCGGCAGGCTGGAAAAAGCAGAACTGTTCATCTGCACAGATCTGACTCTAATTCCGGAATTTAGTTTTCGGAACACGGATTCCCCTGGCCTGCAGCTTATAAATATTTTTGTTGAACAGATAGAAGGTTCTATCGAACTTAAAATTACAGTGGGGCAAAGTTCAATATAAACTTCAGTAAGCTGAAAAAGTGATAACTGAAGCTTTCCGATGTATAAATTTTCAGTCTCCCGATGTAAAAGTCTGATCTTACTTTTTTAGAAGTGCGGGACGCGGCAACTATCGGAGATAGGCATTGATTGGAATAAAAAGATCTTTTTAAAAAAGCCTTGAAGTTACGCTGAGGGGGAGATTCGAACTCCCGTAGCGCGTGAGCACTACCGGTTTTCAAGACCGGCGCCGTAGTCCGCTGGGCTACCTCAGCATGTTGAAAATAGACTTTTAAATGTAACTTTTTTTGGCTTTCCGGATAAATCCCGGCAAACCGTCCTGATATTCCGGGACGCGTATACAGAGAACCTGATTATTATATATAAAATTTGCGAAGAGAAATAACTCTTCGCATTTCTGTTAATTACAGTTAAATAATTATTCCTGGGACTCTGAAGTCTCTTCTTTAACTTCGGTTTCGGCTTCAGTCTCGACTTCAGGCTCTGCAGGTGCAGGGACTTCAGCTTCGGCGGTAAGCTTTTCAATGAGCTGGACTTCTGTGAGACCTGCGTACTTGAAGAGTTCGGATGCCACCCTGTTCTTTGCCATGAGCCAGCGCTGGTTGAAGGTCAGGCCTGTGGGCACATTGATCTTTGCGACACCATCAGCTATTTCGACTTCCGTGTCACGAATGCCGGTATAGAGGGCAAGAATACCCTGGATCTTTTCAACATCATTCTCAAGGATCTTTTCAATGGTGTACTCGTAGCTAACAGTCTTGCCTGCAAGGGGGCTGTTAAAGTCTACAGTGACCCTGCGGCCGATAACCCTGCTGACAACTCCTCTTCTGCCGTCCAGTTCAACAGGCATGCCGGGGTGAACATTTCTGTCCGGGAGCTTTGTTATGGAAACGGTCTCTACGAGACTCGGATTGCTTGGGCCGAATGCCTTTTCCGGAGGGATTGAAACTGTACCGGAGTAACCATCTTCCTTTCCTTCAAGGTCTTCATCAAGGCCATCGATTGTGTGCCCTGCTCCAACAATAACGACGTCTCCGCCGTAAAGTCCGCGGGGATTATAGATCTCTTCTTTTTTTGCAAGCTCTTCGTCTGTTGTGTCGAAAATCCTGCCGTCCTCAAATCTACCTGTGTAGTTTAACTTTATGAAATCGCCTTTCTGAATTGCCATAATTCTCAACTCTTCTATTAAATTAATTAAATTAGATAAGTAAGGAAATTATCCTTTATCAGTTAAATTCCTGAACTTTTAGAGTAAACGCGTTTCACGCTATAGAACTCTGGCTTTAATAAGCTTTTTGGGAACCAACAGGGTTGCCTGAAACCTCACCGGTCGTTGTAAAAATTTTAATTTATTGTAAATTTTCTAATAATCAGCATCGTCTGCCATCAAGGGTGATTTATAGGAAAGATTCGGCCTGTAAAAAGGAAGAAAAGTCACTTTCATTTTCGTCTTAGAAACTGTCCTCTGGGGCAAAAATACCCTTTTTCGCAGCTTTGTCAGGCAGGGACAGAAGTTCCGGCATGAAGACTTTTGTCTGTACCAGTCCATTCATGCCGTCATTTTGTCAGATAAACATCTTTTGAATCAAACATAACTCCAGAGTCTAATTATCTCTATCCTGTGACTGTTTATGTCTCTGAATACGATAAAATCTTAAATATATCCTTGAATATTATATTTTATGGGGATTAGGATATATGGTGGATTTTATCTGTTTGGTCAACAGGTTTGATTTTTCATCAGTAAAACGACTGAGGCCAGAAAAGCCTGACAGAAAGGATACCATATTCAGGAGAGGTGTATGGAAAAAAGACTTATGAGAATAGGGATTTCCCTTCCCGGGGAGCTTCTGGATAAGTTTGATAAAGCCCTTATGAAGAGAGGATACTCCTCACGTTCTGAAGGCATAAGGGATGCCATAAGAACATACAACCAGCACTATGAATGGATGCAGCAGATAAAGGGCACAAGGGCTGCAAGCATCTCTATTGTATACGATTGCTCAAAAAAAGGCGTAACAAGTGCCTTGGCAGAAATTCAGCATGAATACATGGATCTGATAAGCTCTTCAGTCCATTTCCATATCGAAGAAAATTTCTGCTTTGAAGTGATAATCCTCGAAGGGGATGGAGAAAAAATAGTGGAACTGGCTGAAAAAATCCTTAGTTTAAAGGGAGTTAAGCACGCCAGATTAACAACCGTACCTGAAGAGAGGACAGTGTCAACTATCTCTGAGCTAAAGACTCAGGGACGTGTCTGACAAGCCCTGGTTGATCAGATCCCCGATTTGGAGCAACGGAAAATAGGGGACCGATCGGAAAGAAATAGTTGCCCTGAAATACCGCTTCAGTTTCAGGCTCTAAGGATACCAGTTAAACAGTCCTGAGAAGTAGGGAAGTGCTCGCATCGCTAAACCTTTCTGACGCGTTTCTCCCCCGAGCTAAAGATTCCGGGGTTTCTTGCTGAGGATTTATGAGCGGAGTGAACTGAAAAACTTATTTAATTTATATATAATGATTGTTTTATTTCTTTCAATTCTAGCACTTCAGGAGATATATGGATCTTGCAAAAATCCACGCAAAGCCAGATCTATATTTAAGAGGTTTTAAAAAAACACTATGGGATACCGCAGGAATTTTTCTTTTAAAGGGATGGAAGCAAATTGAATATGACAATATTGGAACTGTTGACGATACCATGCTTCCGGAAATCCTTAGAATTCAGGCAGAAGGATTTAAAAATGAAAGGCAGGGGGAAATTATAAAATATTCACAGAAATTCAGAAAAGTCTTTTATGTAATTAAGAGCCAAGATAATGTAATAGGCTACTGCATATATCACCTGAAACCGGTTTTTTCATCCCGGGGTTTTGAGAAAAAATCTGTAATTTATTCGATCGCAATTGATAGTAAATTCAGAAAGAAGGGATTTGGCAGGAAGCTTCTGGAAGAAAGCATCAGGGAAATGAAGCTGAATAGGGTATTGTCTGTCCTCCTGTACGTAAACGTAAACAATACCCCTGCCATAAAATTATACGAGAAAACGGGCTTTTTGATAATCAAAGAAGTAGAAAACGTATGTGGACAAAAGGAGATGTGCTACAAAATGGAACTTAAACTTTTTTGATTTCAGGACTCAGAGGGTATATTTATATAAAAATTCGGTTTTACAGTTCAGTATGCCTGTAGTTCATAACTTTATATCTGCAGCAAAGGAAAGAGTTTCTTTTAATAGCAGCAACAAAACCCACGGAGAATTATATCAATGGCTTTCCACTTTAAGGTGATTCTATGGATCCCACACAAATTTACATGAGATTATTTTCATATTTTGCGAGTTTTCTGAAACTACTGCGGGATACAATCGGGGCTCATCTTCTAAAAGAATGGAAACATACCGAAAAGGAACATATTTTGCCTGTAGATGAAACTATGCTTCCTGAGATTCTTAGAATTCAGGCAGAGGGATTTGATAGTAAGAAACAGGAAAATCTTATAAAATATTCAAAGAAATTCAGAAAAATCTTTTACGTAATTAAAAACCAGGACAAAATTGCAGGTTACTGTATATACTACCTGAAACCAGAACTTTCGTTCAAAGGACTGAAAAAGAAATCCGTAGTTTACTCAATTGCAATCGACAAGAAATTCCGGGGAAAAGGATATGGCAGGACGCTTCTGGAAGAAAGCATAACGGAAATGAGGCTGAACGGAATATACTCTATTCTGCTGTATGTAAATGTAAAAAATACCCCTGCAATAAAGTTGTACGAAAAAATGGATTTTCAGATAATCAAAAAAATAGAAGGTATATGCGGCCAGAATGAGACCTGTTATATAATGGAGTTAAAACTTGCCTGATTAACTCCTCAATTGTTTTTAAAATTGGCATTTTCCTGCAAGTGTTTCTAATTTCTGAAAAGCGTTACCTGATGAGATATTATCCTTTTCTTACAGGTTGTCATTTATTAGCATATTATCAGGTACGGCAGCTTAAAGGATATCTTTAAATAAAACTCGAGTTCACAATTCAATGTGTACTTAATTAACGCCCTTATTTTTATCGGGGGGCTACTGCTGCTTGTAAAGGGGGCAGACCTGTTTGTAATGTCCTCGTCCTGGATTGCTAAGAGGTTTGGGGTCTCAGAGTTTATAATCGGGCTAACTCTGGTATCGATAGGGACATCTATGCCTGAGCTCGCCTCCTCCCTTACAGCATCCTTCGAACACGCAAGCGGAATAGTTATGGGCGATGTACTCGGGTCAAACATCGCAAACATAGGACTGGTCGTGAGTACCGCTGCCCTTCTGTCCAATGTGAAGACTGAAGAACTAATGCTTAGAAGAGACGGCTATATTATGTTATTTTCCGCCTTTCTTTTTTTACTTTTTGTTCTGGACTTCAGAATTTCAAGGATTGAAGCCTCAATTTTTCTTTTTCTATATGTTGCCTATCTTCTGTTCCTGCTTGAGAAGGTGAAAAAACACGAAGAAGATATATATTTCAAAGACTTTATTCACTACTTTTTCAAGTTTGAATATATTTTCGATTTAAAAGCAAGGATTGAAACCGGCATTAGAGGACGAATAGATGAAAAAAGAATAAAGGAAGCCATAAAAGAAAGCTATGAAGAAACAGAAAGAGAAACTAAAACAGAAGAAGTGATTAGGGCAGAGAATAAAACTTGCACTGATATTAAAGCCGAAAATGAAACTGAAATAAAAAATGAAACTGAGATAGAAAATGAAACTGAATATCTTTTTGAAAGCAGCCTTTTAATAGAGTTTATAAAACTGGTCACAAGCGGATTTGCTATAATAATCGGGGCAAAGTATTTCATAGAGCAGTCAATATTTTTTGCCCAGATTCTGGAGGTTCCCGAGACTCTTATCGGTGTAAGCCTTGTTGCAATCGGGACTTCCCTTCCTGAACTGATGGTAACGGTTTCTGCAGCCCGCAGCGGCTATGCCAGCATAGCTCTTGGAAACGTCATAGGGTCAAATATCACTAATACTCTCTTGATTCTGGGCTGTTCGGGACTTGTTCACCCTCTCACAGTAACCGAAATCAGTGTCTATTACATAACACCTTTCATGCTGCTTATCAGTCTCCTGCTTCTCCTCTTTATCCGGACAGGCTGGAGAATAAAAAGGTTTGAAGGGCTTATCCTTTTCCTTCTCTACTCCGGATTCATGTTTTTCATCTTCCGCCTCGGATGAGTTACCACCCTGAAGAAACACATCTATTTTTGCTAAAGCCTTCCTGCATTTCAAAAATATGGCTTCTGAGGATTTCATAAACCCTCAGCAGGAAACCCCTGAGTCTTTAGCTCAGGGGAGGAATGCGTAAACTTCCCCGTCCTGCTCTGTTGAATTAATGTACTTGTCCTGGCCCTCAATCGTTCACAAATTTTCTTCACGTTAACACTATCTGAGATTTTGTTTCCAAACATATCCGAAATAGCAAAGAATCCGGAAGACCTTTTGCCTTTGACAAACCCAATTCCCTTACTCGTTTTTACAAGATCGAATTTTCTCAGGTTGAACAGTTTCCCCGTATGTATTTTCTTTTCGGATCTTTTTCCTGTCCTTTGCTGGTAATCCCCCTTGCTAACGTTTCTTTTTAAAAAAACAGACTCTTCTACCTCTACTTTCTGTTCGTCCCTGCAACAAATAGCAACAGCATCAAAGTAATGTGTTTTTAACAGCTTCAATACCTGCTCTCTCCTGTACTTGGTTTCGTACCCGAAAGTCTCTGCAAAATTCCAACCTGATTTCCGGATTTGGGATTTGATAATGCCTACTTCTGTTGCATGTTTTGTTTTTGACTTTTTCCCTGAAAGCTTGAATTCTCCATTGTGCAGGGCTTTGTGACAGGTTTCACAGAGCGTTATCAGGTTTTCCGGTGCATCTGTTCCCTTTTGTGACCTGAAAACGATATGATGGCAATGCAGCCTGGAATCCTTTGACTTTCCCCTGCAGTGCTGGCAGGTGTATCCGTCCCTGTCCAGAACGTAAGCTTTGATATTGTAGAACCCTTTAAGGTCCCCTTCCTGATATCCGATCCCGGAAACTTCCGGATTTGTTATTTTGTGAATATCAAAGGAAGCAAGTTCTACCTTCCACTCGGTTACAGGAAGCAGGGATTCCACAAACCTCTTTTCCCGGAAATGAGCTTCAAGTTTGCTTCGGATAGAAGGAGCCAATCTTCCTTCTTTCTTTGAATTTCCCCGGTTATCAAATCTTGCGGGTCTATACCTTGTCTTCCGACTTCTCCGGGTTCTCCGGTACATCTTCCGTTGTTCCATCTTTTTCGAAACGTTTTCTCTCAGGTAGATTTCGGACTGATACAACACTTTTCCGTTAGCAATGGCTGCACAGCCCACTACCTTAGAGCCGGTATCCATCCCTGCAGTTACAGGTTGAGTATAGCCACTGCTTCTGAAAAGTAACTTGATTGTGAATGGCGTATTTCGGACCACTTTTGCTTTGCCTGCTTGCAGTAGCTTTCTGGCTTTTGAGGGTTTGCAGGGCATCAGTGGTTTTTTGTTTTGATTGATTACGAAAACTAACATATAGTTTTCCTCCGAAGAGTTATGCGTATCCGAATTGTGGAGTCAATTCAGGAATCCGTCCTCCTCTCGATCTGATATGGAAAGGTTTAACGATGCAAGCACTGTCCCTACCTCTCAGGACTGTTTAACCGGCATCCTTAGAGCCTTAAACTGAGGCGACATTCAAGGGTAACTATGTATTCTTTCCTATCGTTTACCGATTTTCCGTTGCTCCTAATCGGTGATCTGGTCAACCAGGGCTTGTTAGACAAGCCCCTGAGTCTTTAGCTCAGGGGTAGTTGACTTTCCTGCTTACAGAAGCGTGCCCCGCTTATCAGTTCATAATACTGTTCTGTAGGGTTTTCCCAGTCCATATCCTTTGCAAGGAGAAAAGCTTCCCTGCAGAGAAGTTTGTATTTCACCCGGTCGTCTACGAAATTTCTGGTAAAGTAACTGACTGCCAGGGCGTAGTCAAGGACTGTCTCATAGTAAGAAAGGTCTATGTTGTCTACCACTATTACTCCACCAAGACCTTCTACCAGGGACTCAATAGTTTTTATGGCATCACTGAAACCGCAGACCCGGCTTACCACGCTTGGGGTGCCCTCTCTTCCGGCTTCAAGCCCCGTGAGCAGGAACGGATCGTAGCGGGAGGGAAAAACTCCGGCACAGCAGCCTGCCATAAAGTCCCTCACTCCCATTCCCAGCCCTCCGTCCTCTGTTGAGATAATCTGGGGATAGAGCAACGCAGCAACGGAACGTTTTCCCCTTACCATTTTCGGAAAATCCAGCCCTCTCTCCTCTATCATCTGCTGAAGCCTCAGCTCGTTTCCTACAAGCACATCTTTTGGCAGGTTTACCGGAAACCCTTCCGGGAGGTTATTTTTTGGGCCTTCTGCAGCTACAAGGAAGCAGATTACCTTTATCCCCTCTTCCATATGCCCTTCCAGGATGCTGTTCCTTATTACATGCTCGAGAGCCACAAGGGAATCTAGAAGGTCAGGGTATCCTTTGTTTTCGATTTCTATGCGGGAGATTGTGAAAATGGGAATGATCTTTTCGGGTTCGATCTTTTCCCCTCCGTGATATCTGTACAGGTTTTCGGAAAGGAAATTCCGGATCTGTCCGAGGCAGTGTTCTTTCCGGTTCCAGTCTATTTTCTCGGATGCGATGGTTATCCCGTTTCTGATGACAATCCCGTTAATCCCGTAAAAAAGTCTGGCTTCCTGACGCGTAGATTCCCCTACTGCCGTAACCGTGTCTGCGTAAAGGGCAAGGGCTTCGAGGGAGGAAAGGTTTTCAGGCACACCTGGAGGCCATGTACTGTCATTGTTTCTTCTTTTTTGAATGGAGTTATATCCGGCAGCTCTGCCAGGAAGGGTAGCGTGCAGGGTTGCGACAGTATTTATCGGGACTCCCAGTTTCTTAAGTCTCGCAGGCGCATAAAATACTCCGAACTCATGGCAGTGCAGGGAAACCCCGGGACAGGGAATTATATTTTTACCCGAGTCTGCCTCTTCTGCCCAGGTGTCGGCAGTTTTGGGAGCCGAACTTACAAGGAGCCGGATAAGCTCGGAAATCGAATGTGAAAGAGAAAGGTAATGGGTATATTCCGCGCCATTTGGCATGCTTTCATATCTCAGGGAGTCAAGCCCCAGGAGTTCATAGGCTTCGGTTTTTACCCTGCTTTCGAGAGTCATCTCTTTTCCCATATATGCTGAGCGGATTTTTCCAAAATCAGAGGTCTGAAATTGCAGGTAACCTATTCGGGTTTTTCCTACCATTTCTTCTCCTGTGAAAACTTTTATGCCTTCGTTTTCAAGGGCTTTCAGATTTTTCTCTAGCTCTCCGTCAGTGCTGAGAGGATCAAGCCCGTTCATATCCGTAATTCTGCTCAAGCCCCGGTTCCAGTCCGCGCCCCTGTGCCCGAAATATGGCCCTGCAACAAGGATTTCCGTGTCTTCTTTTGCCTTGAGTTTTCCGGAGTCAAAGAGAGCCGCAAGGCTATGTGCCTCTTCATTAATGACGTTCCAGATCCCGCCCATTTTGTTTGATGCAGGACCTGCCTCTTCTCCGGTAATTATTATGAAATGGTTTCCCAACTCCTGAATTCCCCCTCAGGTCTTTTGCAGTTAAGATTTCGTGTCCTTTTTCAATTTGCCTTTGAATATTAATACTTATAAATTGATAAAGGAAACTGATAGGGGACGGTAAGGCTGAGATCATAAGGTAATAAGTGTAAGACTGAAAACTGTAAACTCAATATAAGTTCCAGAGCCGATCTGAAATCCCTTTCTAAGGATTTCGACCGGCTATTGGTTTTTGCTTAAATGAAATAAAGAAAAAAAGAACGAAAAATGAACGAAAAATTCAAGGACTGGGATGAGGCCGGAAAATGAGCTTTTCAGACCCCTTTTTAGGCATGGGTGCGAGGGCAGGCATCGAGCACTGAAGCTTTTGTTTTTGCGTAACAATTATCTACAAGCTGCAGAGTCCCTTCGAGGTCTGTAACCTCAAACTCAAAGAGGGTAGAGAATTCCTTTACACAGGCATCAAAGTCTTTTTCATAGGCAAGGCCTGTATTTAATCTTGCAACTTTTTTGTAACCCGCATAGTCAAAGACAAACTTTGACATCTTAATATCATCCGGGTTCTGGCTCAGGCCTGCAGTCCGGATCATTTCCCTCCAGTTCACAGCCCACATGGGGGTCATGAAAAAGGTCCCTACTCCTCTGCAGTTTTTCAGGGCTTTGAGGTACTGTCCCCTGCCTCCGAGCACAGCCCCGATGCAGTCATCCACGATTTCTCCGTTTTCTTCTTTGAGGATGCAGACCTTGCAGTCCAGGGCTTTGAAGTCTTCTTCAATGTTTCCGAGTACGTTTCCGCAAAGCCCGTAAAAGAGCAGGACTCCATCCGAACGGGGAGCCACAAGTTCTACTTTCGAATAAACGGTTTTTTTAAGGTTTTCAGGGATTGCATGCAGGGCAAGCTCAAGCATGTATATAATCAGGGTTAAACCTCTATCTTCCCCTGCCGATTTTTCGGGAATCTCTTCAAAGGGGATAGCAGTGTGTGCAATTCCTGCTTCGGCCATCTTTCTCATGATACCGCTGCAGTCTTCGTTTTCCACGACGAGCACTTTTCCAATCTCGGGGTCGTTTTCAAGAAGGTGCATTATCTCGTCTTCGAACATCCTGCACCCTATTATAGTCATTACTGGCATGTTTAATTCCTCTGGCATGTGCAACTCATTGTTTTCTCATTTTGAAAGCTGACAGGGCGGCCCCTGAGGGATTTCATGTAATATCCAGAATAATGTTCTTAAAAATTATATTCTTAAAAAAATCATATAATCAGGTTTTCTACAAATCAGGTTTTCTACAAATCAGGTTTTCTACAAAGCTATATTTTTACTTTTAAAAATATCCAGTTATTATTTTCAGTGTATCCTTATATACATGAGCGTTATTAAAATGCACTAATTAACCATCTGGTATATTTCAATAACTTGACGTAATGCCTTCCAGATAGTTTCGAATTTCAAAAAAGTTAATTGTTTTTGAGTCAATCCTCAGGTACTAAAACTCTTTAAGCTCTTTTTGAACAAAATATTTTCAGGCTTTAAGTGGGGCCTGAGCAGCATATTTTGCATTAGACTGTATGATTGTTGCGCTATTTCAGTGCTGCCTTCAAATTCTATGACTTCGAAACCGAAGTTAAGCGCAAATTCTTCTATTTTTTTCTCAAAATCGGGTTCATAGGAAAGCCCTGTGTCGACCTTTGCAACTTTTTTATACCCGAGTTCTCTCAGGTTTTCAGGGGTGAATTCAAAACCCGGATGCAGTTTATCATCCACTCCGAAAGCGTTTTTCCAGTTTACGGCCCACATGGGGGTTAAGAAAAATGTATCACTGTGGCTTTTCAGAATTTCCCGGTAGCGGGAACTGCCTCCAAGGGCCGCTGCAATGCAGTCTTCAAGGGGTCGGGCCGTGTCGCTTGTGCTTCTGTCCTGCAGCAGTTGTAGAGAGCATCCGGTACGCGCAAAATCTGTCTGCATCCGGGAAAACGCATGCCCGCAGAACCCGTAAAAAAGGAGGATCCCGTCTGCAAACCCGGACATCAGGCTCAGGTTTGTATATGTTTTACTTTTGAGTCCGGAAGGGTTCATATGGAGCCCGATCTCCTGAAGCTGGACAATGACGCTGAATTCATCACTTTGCTCCAGGCAAGCCCTGATCTCGTAAACAGGAAGGACCACTGACTCAAGCCCCTGAGCTTCAAGTTTGTGCAGGAGGCCGATGTTTTCTTCGTTTTTTACGAGGTAAATTCTTTCCACTTCAAGGTCATTTGAAAGCACATGAACAATTTCATCCTCGAAGATCCTGCAGCCTATTATGCCCATCACTGTCATGATATAGACTTTATCCGGGACTATTAAAGAATATCCTTATCGGGAGAGCTAATAACTCTTAGCGGAAAACGTGGGTTTTTAAATTTTGAATCCTTTTCCTCTGTCCCGGTAAGCTCTGAAAAGGGTGGATTTTCAGGGCTGGAGCCGGAATCTGCTTTTCTTTAGCTCCAGGTCTGGTAGTAACCTTCCTTTTCCAGGACTTTTACGGAGAGGGAAAAAAGTTCCGAGAGGTTTGCATCTGTCAGGATCTCCTCCTTTTTCCCGTCCTTGAAGACTTTCCCTTCCTTTATGAGGACCACACGGCTGATTTCGGGAATGACATCCTGCAGGTTGTGGGTGACAAGAATCACACTTTTGCCTGAAAGCGCAATTTTCCGGACACTTTCGCGGAAACTGTGAAGGGCTTTTAGGTCAAGGCTGTTTGCGGGCTCGTCCAGGAAGAGAGCCTGCGGGTCGTGCACAAGAGCTCTCCCTATCAGAACTTTTCTTGCTTCTCCTGTGGAAAGTTCGCACATCGATCGGTCTGCAAGGTGGGAAATCTCAAGGAACTCCAGAACCTCCTCTGCTCTGGCTTCCATTTCAGGGGTCACTTTGTGGTTGTAATATATGCCTATGCTGCTGAAAAACCCGGAGAGCACTACATCAAGGACCCGGATCTGGCGGCAGCACGTCTGCTGGAGTTCCCCGGAGACTATCCCGAGTAAATTCCTGAGCTCAAAAACATTCCAGGTCTCCTTACCCATGATTTTCAGTACGAGCCCGTCGGCTCCTGCCAGTGGGTGATATTCTTTTGTTAATGTCTTTATCAGGGAGGACTTGCCAGAGCCATTGGGCCCGATAATTGCAACATGTTCTCCGGGTTTGACGGAAAGGGATACGGAGTCAAGGATCTTTTTTCCGCCTCTGATCACCGTAACATTTTTCATTTCCAGCAGGGAGGGGAAGTTTTCCATCCCCGGGTTTTGTAATTGTTCAGCCAATTGTTCAGCCATTAGTATCATCTTTTAGTTTGAAATCAGATTTTTAGCCCGTACTTTACACTTTCAGCCCGTACTTTAGCCGTTTCTCCAGCAGGGCTCTCACTTCTGATTTTGCCGGATTACTTTTTGCCGGATTACTTATTTCTGGAATTATCTTTTCGTCAGAGTTTTCCTTTTAGTCGAAATTCCCCTTTTTAAATCTTTTCCATACTTGCAGAAATTTCCTTAACTGGTCAGAAAGCGAGATCATAAAAAATCCGTTCCGTCTAATATTGGAAACCCCAGGCATCTGTTCGGGCTGATGTCGGGAATTTTCTCAGAAACAACTTCAAGCGCCTTTAAGTTTTCTTTTTTTATTTTAGCTCTAAAAAACACTGTGTACTAAATATTGTCCTGTTTATTAGCTTATTTAAGTTTGTTTAAACATTCTTTCCATATTCGACAGCCAGTAAACATCTTATATATTCTTAAAACAAGCTACGTCCCCCTTCCTAAAATTTGTAAACCTCTATCTTAGTTTCTTACGTTTATATAATCTTATAATCTAAAGTCGCTTTAACCGAAAAACAGAGAAGTACTCGAGGGGGTTTTTGTTGAAAGTTAGCTATATTCGGAGTTCGTTCAGGTCTTTTCTTTACGATATCCGTTTTATCATCCTTTTCTATGTGATCGGAGACTGGGCTTCTACCTTTTACGCGTTGCCGTTCGGTGCAGAATATAACCCTGTTCCTGCAATGATCTTGGAAAAGTACGGAATTTATCATCTCCTGCTTATAAAAATTGCATTTGTCGTTTTGCTCTTTTACGTAGCTCCGATTATAAAAACGTCAAAGGGACGCTGGGCTCTCACAAAACACATAATAGAATCCGTAGGCATCCTGGTAACGATAAACAACCTTATGGTAGTCTGGTACGGAGTCAGCCTTATAGAAACTGTGGGGCTAGTCTGAGTTATTACAGACCCTCCGAATTCAGGCCCTGTTTCTTCATTTTTTATTTTTTCCCACTGGTCGATCTGAACTCTATTTTTACTGCTTACCTGTTGTTGCCCTGTTACTTGCTCGCTGCTTACCTGCTGCTTACTTGCTTACCTGCTGCTCACATGGTTTTGGCATATACGAAGCAGTCATAATACTCTTTTCTTATTCTGTGGATCTTTTTTGCAACCCCTTCTTTTTCGTACCCGCACTTCCGGGCGACCTGCTCACTTGCGAGATTTCGAATATCCATCAGGATAACAATCCTCTGTAATTTCAGTTCCCCAAAACCAATTTTCTCAAGCTGCTTTACAGCTTCGGTTGCAACACCCTGTCCCTGGTAAGCGTTATCCACAAGATAACCTATTTCCCCCGCCCACGGCCTGTGCTGGTCTATCCTGATCCCGCAGAGTCCTACAAGTTTTCCGTCCAAAAGAATTGAATAGTTGTGTTCAAAATTGGTTTTTCTTTTTACCTCGCTCAGATTCAGGAATCGCTTTTCATCCTCAAGGGTTTCGATCGGGATTTCTATAAACTCAAAGTCCGTGTGTGTTAAAATTTCAAAAAAACGCTTGGCATCGGAAAGTTCCTGAGGGCGAATCTTTACTTGAGGCATGATGGAAAATTGAGCTTTCCTCATGAAAAATGTTTTTAACGCCTTCCATTTTTCTTTCCGGATTTTTTTCCAGATCTTATTTCAACAGATCTTATTTCAACAGATCTTATTTCAACAGATCTTATTTCAACAGATCTTATTTCAACAGATCTTATTTCAACAGATCTTATTTCAACAGATCTCATCCGAGTCAGCGTACCTTTTATCCGGATCAGCGTATCTTTCTCATATCTGACCATTTCTCGTGCCTGAAAAACAAGATATAAGTAAACCTTTGATTAAATACAAAACTGTGCAAACCGATGTCGTATCCAGGGTCAGGAAGGACTTAGCCGGAAGCGTTGACGAAAAGACAAAAAATAGTTGTTGCCGCTTTTTTAAAGAGGAAGTGAAGTGCTATGGGGTTAAGTCTTCTGCTGTCGGAAAAATCGCAAAGGACTATTTAAAGGAATTGAACAATGCAGGGCAGGCAGACAAAAAAAATATATTTTTCCTGTGTGAAGAACTCCTTCAGTCGGACTACTGCGAGGAAGCCTATATCGCCTTCGAATGGGCATACCAGGTAAGAGCCGAATACACCGAAGCCGACTTCTCTGTTTTTGAGCACTGGGTCGAAAAATACGTTAACAACTGGGCGAAATGCGACACCCTCTGCAACCACACAGTCGGCTTTTTTATCGAAAAATTCCCACCTTATATTGAAAACCTCAAGCTCTGGACCCAATCGGACAACCGCTGGCTCAGGCGTGCGTCCGCAGTAACTCTTGTCCTGCCTGCAAGAAAAGGCCTTTTCCTGCCGGATATCTTCGAAATCTCAGACCTTCTCCTCACAGATAAAGACGACCTCGTCCGGAAAGGCTATGGCTGGATGCTGAAAGAAGCCAGCAAATCCCACCTGCAGGAAGTCTTCGATTATGTCATGAAAAACAAAAAAGAAATGCCCAGGACCTCCCTCAGGTACGCAATCGAAAAATTCCCTGAAGACCTCCGGGCTAAGGCTATGGAAAAATAAGCTGCGGAAAAATGAATTGTGGAAAGTTAGGCTGTGGAAAAATCAAAAATGAAAACCGGAAAATCGCGATTGAATATTTTGTTAATGAACAGGCGATACAGAACAGAGCAGAAAGAGCAGACTGAGAGAAAGACAGACCGAGAGAAGAGTAGACTGAGAGAAGAGCAGATTGAAGGCTAAGAAAATTTAAGGGAGCAGGGAGTTTTTCTGATACAGTACCCCCATACTGCATCTTTGAACTCCTTTCTCCCCCATATTTCTTAGTTTTCTTGTTCCCATATATTTTGCCGGCAGTCTGGTCTGCAGGCGGATCCATTTGTGCAATCTTTGTCTGTCTGCCAATTAATTGAATGTCTTCACAAGTATTTTTTTCTATTTGCTCAGTAATAATAACAGTTTAACACTACCTAAGTTTTAATGAGAAAGTTTACCCTCTCTCTTCTCTTTCTATGCTTCCCCCGAGAATGTAATGTGTCAGAGATTCTTTATTTTTATTTTTGGAGATAAAATGTGAATATTTGAGAATTGAGGGGAAGGAGTAGAGGTCATTTGGACTGGAAAAATTCTGCAGAAAAAAGCCTATTAATTTATGCTTTTACTCACAATACTTTCAGTTATAAATACCGAAAGTTCTAATAGTTGTTTATGAGATGCAGGGTAAGTATAAAAAAAATATCTCCCGGTCCGCTCCATTACGATTATCAGTATGGTCTTGCCTCAATGCTGTACTTAAAATTAGCTGCCTCAAATGTAGAGCTTGCAGATAAAACTCATAGTAAGAAAGGTTTTAAATTTTATACGTTTTCAAACCTTATTCTTGACGACCGAATTCCTGAAAAAAACGGGTTAAACTTCAGGAAGGCTCATTTTTTCCTTTCATCTCCTGACCCAGAGTTTATAAGAAGTTTTGCAGAAGGACTTTTGCTTGAACCTGAATTTTTTCTCGGGAACAATGAAAATAAGACCAGCTTTATAATTGACAGAATTGAAGTTCTTCCTGTTATGCATTTTTCGGATACATGTACCTTCAGGACCCTTTCTCCTATTTACTTAAAAACCCTGAGAAAACAGGAAGAACGGTTGGTAGAGTTCGATCTGTACCCTAAAGACTCAAAGTTTCACGAAAACCTGCATAAGAATCTAGTTGCCCGATATGAAGAATTCTACGGATCAAAAATCGATAAGGACTTTTTCGAAATTATGGGTATTCCAAACTTCAAGCCCAAGCGCGTAACGGTGGAAAACAATTATAGACGCTGCAGTTTGATGGACTTATCTCTATCTGCAAACCCGGAACTCCTGGAGTTTGCGTATGACGCCGGGCTGGGCGAAAAAAACGCTATGGGGTTTGGGTGTGTGGATATATTGAAGTAAACACAAGGTAAGGGGATTTTGGAGTGAACGATGAATCTGTTAAAGATACAGATTATAGTTTAGAGCTGAATGATGGGCCTGAAACAAATATATATGCAGAGGTTTTCCTGGACTCAGTTCGGATTACTGGAGTTAAGGTAAATTACTATCATATCTGCAAGACAAAACTCTGGCTTTTTTCTCATAATATAAATCTTGAGAGGGAGAACGATAATGTTTCCCTGGGAAAGATTCTGCACGAAGACCGTTATAAGAAGAATCTTAAAAATGTTACCATTGATGGTATAAGCATTGATTTTGTGAAAACAGGAAAAAGAATTGAGATTCACGAAATCAAAAAAAGCAAAAAAATGGATGCTGCGGATAGAGCTCAGCTTTTATTTTACCTTTATTACCTCAAGAAAAGAGGTTTTGATGCAGTAGGAATTTTAAATTATCCTCTGCTGAATAAAACAGAGAAAATTGAAATGAATGCAGAAGACGAAGCCAATACTGAAAGAGATATTGAGGAGATTAAAAAAATAGTTCTTAGCTCAATGCCTGCACCAATGCACAAAAAAATCTGTTTAAAATGTGCTTATCAGGAATTTTGTTTCTGTGGTAAGGGCGACGAAGATGGAGCATGAACGAACCAGAGAAATCGTGATAATATTTAGAAGTAAGAGGGGGTAAAAGAATCCGGGAAGATTTTTACATTTTACAGGACGGAATTTTGAAGAGAAAAGAAAACACGGTCTATTTTGAAAACAAAGAAGGCAGAAAGATCCTGCCAATAAACAAAATAAGTTCTATTTTCGCCTACGGAAACCTATCGTTTTCTTCAGGAGTTGTTTCCTACCTCTCAAAAGAAGGAATTCCGATTCATTTTTTCAATTACTACGGCTTCTATGAGGGTTCGATGTATCCACGGGAGACCCTAATCAGTGGAGATCTGGTTATACGGCAGGCTGAATATTACCTTGATCCCGAAAAACGGTTGGATCTTGCTGGAAAATTTATAGAAGGTGCCTGTGGGAATATCCTGAAAAACCTCAAATATTATGCAAGAAACCGGGAAGACATTCAGAATACAGTCGAAAATTATGTAACCTCCATAGAAACCGAATTTTCCCGGCTGAATGATGCGGAGACAGTACCTTCCATGATGAGGACGGAAGGAAAAATTAGGGAACTCTACTACAATGCGCTTGATGAAATATTCCCTGAGGAATACAGGATAATAAAACGTACCAGAAGACCGCCAGATAACAAAATGAACACACTAATCAGTTTTGGAAATTCTCTTGTCTATTCCACGACCCTTTCAGAGATTTACAATACTCAGCTTAACCCCACAATCTCGTATCTGCACGAGCCTTTTGAACGCAGGTTCTCTTTATCTCTCGATGTAAGCGAGATCTTCAAGCCTATCCTGGTAGACAGGATCATTTTTAAGCTTGTCAACAAAAATATGCTGGATGACGGCTGCTTCCGGGGAGAAATCGGAAACATGCTATTGAGTGATAAAGGGAAAAAGATTTTCCTCAAAGAATATGACGAAAAGCTCAAAACCACCATCAAACACAAAGGCCTTAACAAGAGTGTTTCATACAAACGCCTTATCCGGCTTGAGCTGTACAAACTTTCAAAGCATGTCCTCGGTGCAGAAGACTACAAACCTCTCGTAATGTGGTGGTAAAATGTACGTGGTAATTGTGTACGATGTAGGAGTGGAAAGGGTAAACAAAGTGAGAAGCTTTTTAAGGGAATACCTGAACTGGGTTCAAAATAGTGTTTTTGAAGGTGAACTTACAAAAGCCGAATTCCTGAAAATTAAGTCAAGGCTTAAGGAACTAATTGAAGAAAGCCATGATCACATTATCTTCTACAGTTCCAGAGATAAAAAATACCTTGGAATAGAAAATCTCGGAACTCCAAAAGCAGATACAAGCAACATAATTTGATCTGCCACATCTGTGTATTTCACTACTTAAGCTTTCACGCAAGATCCAACACTTTATTTATATATTTATTATAACTCCACTGTCTGTAGATTCGGGTTCTTTTCTTTTTTCGTGGATCTTTATAAATGAAACGCCAGAAGAACGATCCCCGAGAATTCCTCTTGAATCTCCATTAAGAAAAGAATACTTTTATATTGTACAGCACCAAATACAATTGCCTAAAAACAGCATCATAAACCCGAATTATTCAGCTACCATTTGAAAGGATCCTGCATCTAATTTGCCTAAATTCGGGGAAAATTTCCTTGGTTAAAATCAGACCTTAGAGGGATTGAAACTGTTTATATAGGGCCCGGCAATTGAGGATGTATCAGAAGAGTTAAAATCAGACCTTAGAGGGATTGAAACTCCGACAGAGCAGGGAGGGTGACAGAAAATTCAATACTGGTTAAAATCAGACCTTAGAGGGATTGAAACACGTCTACTCCTACAGTGGTATCTTCAGTGAAAGGTTGTTAAAATCAGACCTTAGAGGGATTGAAACATGATATAGTCAAAATAGAGAAGATCACAAAAACTGTTAAAATCAGACCTTAGAGGGATTGAAACGACGCATTAGACAATATTACGTCATTGATCCTTGATGTTAAAATCAGACCTTAGAGGGATTGAAACATGTTGTATATTCATTCAGTAATGTATATGCGGATTTGTTAAAATCAGACCTTAGAGGGATTGAAACGTTGTAAAACTTGTAAGCGCTTACTTACAAGTTTCAGTTAAAATCAGACCTTAGAGGGATTGAAACAACCTAATTCTTTGATACAGTTCAAAATCAAATTTAGTTAAAATCAGACCTTAGAGGGATTGAAACAGCCTCTTTGTAGCTCTCGATTTTGTATCCAAATCAGGTTAAAATCAGACCTTAGAGGGATTGAAACAAGCCTACTCGGTATAGTCAGTTAATCGCTATTCAGTGTTAAAATCAGACCTTAGAGGGATTGAAACATAACCACGACACGTCTACATATGACGAGAGCATCGTTAAAATCAGACCTTAGAGGGATTGATACTTTTTTATAGAGTGATTCATCTATCTATGCGCTCCATCTCGTTAAAATCAGACCTTAGAGGGATTGAAACACAGGCACAGACATTGACCCATTCAGACCAGATTGGTTAAAATCAGACCTTAGAGGGATTGAAACATTGACGTGGAAGAAAAAAGAGACGACGAAGAAGATGGTTAAAATCAGACCTTAGAGGGATTGAAACTTCCTCTACCCCATGCCTATACGCTTCATATGCTGCGTTAAAATCAGACCTTAGAGGGATTGAAACATTAAAGACCCCTCGCTCTATTAAAAAACGGTTAATCGTTAAAATCAGACCTTAGAGGGATTGAAACATTTCCATTATAGAAGTTATCAATAGCTTTTATCCCTTGTTAAAATCAGACCTTAGAGGGATTGAAACAAAGCAGCTTTAGATGCAATCAAAAACGCCATTCCAGGTTAAAATCAGACCTTAGAGGGATTGAAACGAGCCTGATTTCTGCCTGCGTTGGTTGCGCCTCTGGTTAAAATCAGACCTTAGAGGGATTGAAACTTATGTGCCAATCTTCCCCGGACACTTTTTCCATATCTGAGTTAAAATCAGACCTTAGAGGGATTGAAACCTCCTAAAAAGCATGTTGAATTGAACCTTAAAAAGTTAAAATCAGACCTTAGAGGGATTGAAACGAGCTATGCAATACAGTACCCTACCTACCAAATCCGTTAAAATCAGACCTTAGAGGGATTGAAACGGGCTCCTATTTCGTCAACTGCAAAAAGAAGCGGAATATTGTTAAAATCAGACCTTAGAGGGATTGAAACGTAGAATCCAACCATATTGATCTTAATCCTGTATTCGCGTTAAAATCAGACCTTAGAGGGATTGAAACACCTTCTTTATCAGCACATAACCAAGAACGGCTATAGCGTTAAAATCAGACCTTAGAGGGATTGAAACAGATTGATCAGAGCATAAGTGTCCTCGCCGTTGGATGTTAAAATCAGACCTTAGAGGGATTGAAACGGATATCTGCAAGCTCTTCGTTAAGGTCAGCAGAGCGTTAAAATCAGACCTTAGAGGGATTGAAACAATTGAGACACATGGAGGAATCAAAATAGAAGAATAGTTAAAATCAGACCTTAGAGGGATTGAAACCTGATAGCTCCGTATAAGGTGGAGAGGGAGGGGGTTTGTTAAAATCAGACCTTAGAGGGATTGAAACATTCGTTTAAATATTCCGAGAGGTTGCAGGCAGAGGGTTAAAATCAGACCTTAGAGGGATTGAAACATTTAATATTGAATAATAAAATGGGGTCCGTTATAGCATTAAAATCATACCTTAGAGGAATTGAAACCTATTCCGAAATGTTTATTATGTCCCTATAAAATTTGTTAAAATCAGCTCTTAGAGGTCTTAATCCTTCAATTCACATTTAATCTTTTCTATTTAATGAAAAAGAAAAGTTACTTATTTGAATACCTTTCTCTATTTTGAAATATTATTATTTTGTGAAAGTGAAGATTTCTGGAAATGGAAGTAACAATAATGAGCCAGGGTTTTCTTTATACGTTTACTGGGAATCCTTTTGTGGATGCTGGTATATGGGCTATATGCGAGTGGTCGGGTAGAAAAAAGCCTGAAGAAATTACAGTGGAGGATCTCAGAGAAATTAAACAAGATGTGATCTCTGTATATTTAAGTCCGGAATGGGCAAAGAGCCTTTATTCTGTTTTTCCGAATAACGCGGTTACTAATCCCTCTGTGAAAAATAAGGATAAACGATTACTTGAATTTTTAGAGCAGCTAATTGGTCAGGTTGAATCTCAGGGAGGGTTAGGAGAGTTCGGTAACTGCATCTCTTGTGGGAGATATGATGTTGAGGACGTTAGGACAAAAACAGAAATTCCCCTCATAGGTTCAGGAACATTGATTAATTTTTTCCCCTACGGTCAGCAAGGCGCTGATTACTGTGCTGCCTGCACACTTGCCGTTCAATTCTCACCTTTTATATTTTATGCATGTGGAAAACTTTTGCTCATCCACTCAAACTCTAACAAAGTAATGCATTATTGGGCAGAAAAAGCGATAAAGGATGTTCGGAGACAGATTTCAGCAAATAGCTACAGAGGTTGTTTTGATGAGGGTTACAAAAATCCTGTTAATGCTCTTTTCCATATAATTGAGGATTTAATTCTCCAATATGAAGAAAGATGGATTGAAGAGAATCCCTCTATAAGCATGTACCATTTTACAAATTATAACCAGGGACCCGATCTTGAGATCTATAGAGTTCCTACTCCAGTATTCAGGTTCCTGGCTTATGTCAAACACCAAGATAAGTTTTCAGAATGGATAAAAATTGTTAGAAAGGGCTATTTTAATTTTGAACAAATTAAGGAAGGAGATGAATACAAAAATAAAGGCAATTCTGTTTACATAAATCTTCTAAAAGGTCATTCTATTGTGAAATATTTCATCGACAATAAAGCGAGGCAGGTCTACGGGGATTGGCAGTTACTGGAATATTATTTGACAGAGGTAAGAAACATGGGTGGTAAAAGATTGGATACCCTCAAGAAAGTTGGGGACAGCATCTCAGATTACATAAAGGATACTCAAAACATAAAAAAATTGAATCAGCTTGAAATGGCAAGTAATTTTGTCACATTCAGAAATCTATTGAGGCTGATCGAAAAAGACCGAATAAAAAAAGGTTCTCAAAACTCACTTTTTACTCTTGAAGAATTTATGGAAGACCTCTTCCCTGAAGGGAATATGGGATGGAAAGAGACTCAGGATCTTTTACTTTTCAGGATTTACGAAAATCTGCACAACTGGCTGGTTGGACAGGACGCTTTGAAATCTGAACTCATCTCTAGCGAGGAAGAAGAAACGGAATTATCTGAGGAGGAATAATTGTGACACATACAATAAACGGTTTCATGCTTATCGATGCTCCCCATTCAGCACTCAACAACGCAGGAAATGACAGCAGTGAAAGGACGGAAAACGTTGTCAGAGTGAAGGCAATCCGGAAAGGAAGGAAAGTGTACCCCTATGTCTCAGGACAGGCTCTCAGGTACTGGTGGCGCACAACCCTCGAAAAGAAGTTCAATTGGAATGTTTCCCCTATTGAGCGGGAGAAAAAAATAGCGTTTACAAGTGCTAACCCGGTTGAATACGATGATGACGACGTATTTGGTTACATGAGAGCGCTCAAGAAAGCAGACGGGGGCACCGTCACAAGGCTTTCAGTCCTGAAGAATTCTCCTCTTGTTTCGGTTGCAGGTCAGGTTCCTACGGAAGATTTCGGAGTGATGGCACGCCACGAAGGTGACCCTGTTCCTTATGAGCACGAATTTTACTCCACGGTTTTGAAAGGAATCTTTTCCCTTGACCTTGACAACATCGGTGTGTTTTACAAGAACGAAAAAACAGGATACAGAAATATGTATTCTGAACTCGAAGCAATTGCAGAAAAAAATGGGGCGGAAAAGGTAGAAAGTAAATGGATAATGCCTGCCGAAGTCAGAATGAAGAGGGCAAAAGACGTGTTAAAAGCTCTTCCATACCTTACAGGCGGTGCGAAACAAACATCCCATCTCACTGATGTCTCGCCAAAACTTCTCATACTCGCTGGGGTAGACGGTGGAAATCATCTCTTTATGAATCTGGTCAGAGAGGAAAATGGGGAAGCCATTGTAGACATTGAAGCTCTGGAAGATGTGATTTCCGATTATTCCGATATCCTGTTGACTGATATCTATATCGGAAGACGTAAGGGTTTTATGGATGAGCTTGATCCTGCACTTAAAGCTCTAACTGAAAAATATGCCGACAACAGTCAAAAAGTAATTTACGGTTCTATAAACGAAATGGTTGATTCTTTTGTGCAAACGATTCCCGGGCTGATGAGGTAAGATGAAAGTCTTAAGGATCAAAATTGAGGGCTGGACCGCATCCTTCAGGTATCCCGGATTTATAAGCGGTTTTCAGCCTACTCTTACAGCTCCTCCCATAAGTACTGTATATGGGCTGATTTCAGCAGCGAGAGGAGAATTAACTGTCCCCGATGATGTAAATATTGGTTATGTATTTGACTTTGAGAGTAAAGCAGTAGACCTTGAAACGATCTATGAATTAAGTCCAGGGCTTTCTGCAAAATCAAATGTCATAAAAAGAGAATTCTTGTATAATCCTGAACTTTATCTCTATCTTGACAGGCCCGAATTTAGTAAATATTTCCGTAAGCCTCAGTATCCCCTCCTTTTTGGTAGATCCGGAGACCTGGCAAAAGTTTCAGAAATAAAGGAATTGGAGCTTGAAGAAGAGGCTGGAAAGAGGTTAGGGAAAACTATCCTTCCTTTTGGAATTAAAGGTGCATATGGTCTAGTGCAGGCTCTTCCAAGTCATTTTACTGATACTATTCCCCGAAAAGCTGTAGGAGTAAAACCCTATCTTCTGATGGACGAATTCTTTACCTATCCTGATAAGTGTTTATTTGACCCAGAAATGAACTGGGCAGTCTGGCTTCATAAGAATTGATTCGTAAAGTAAGGGACGAAATATGGTCATTCTTGCAAAACCGGATGAAACTCTGCTGGAACATACCGAAAAAGCCCTCATGGTCTTCAAAAGCGTAAAAGATGCATACCCTGAAACCCCACAGGTCTGTGGAGTTCCTGACTTCTGGGAACACCTCTTCTACTCTATTTTTTTCCATGACTTTGGAAAGGCTGCATCAGGATTTCAAAAATCTCTCTCTGGAAAGGAGAAATGGAAATACAGGCATGAAATTCTCTCTGCAGGTTTTGTTTCTGGGCTTGAATATGAGAGCCAGTTTAAAGAAGCCATAGCCATGGCGATTATTACGCACCACAAAGACGTATCTCATTTGCGGGAAAGGTTTCAGACGCATCCGAGTCCAGTTGGCAAAAAACGGTATTCTGAAAAGCTACAGGAATTAACTCCTAACTTTGAAGAATTAAGGGAAATTCAACGAAAAATTCCAGTAATCAGCAAAAAGTACCTGGGCTTTGAATTAAATAAATTTAGAGAAGTAGAATCAATAGAAGAAATGGTTGATTCGTATAAAAATGCCGTACTACCTTATAAAAATCAGCTTGAAGATTATGAATTAACAAGTTTACATGGAAAGTACGGGATATTCCTCAAGGGATTTTTAACAGCCTGTGATCATCTCGCATCAGGGGGAAAGTACAGCTTATTATGTGGAATTGAAGACATGAGAGCTGTATATAATTTTTCTGAACTGAGAAAAACGCAGAGTCAAGCATCAGAAACAAAAGGTGATGCTTTTTTAATCGCACCTACTGGAAGTGGGAAAACTGAAGCCTCATTGTTCTGGAGTCAGGCAAATCAGAATTCTGGTAGGTCTAAAAGGGTCTTTTACCTGCTTCCCTACACTGCTAGTATAAATGCAATGTATAAACGACTTCAAAGGGACTTTAAAGATCCTGAATTGACTGGTATCCAACATGGAAAAGCTATGTACTATCTGTACCAAAGCTTTGAGGATGAAGAAGATTACCTGATTGCAAGTAAAAAAGCAAAACAAATAAAAAACCTCACTGATAAAATTTATAGACCTTATAAAATAGCGACTCCCTATCAGATTCTTAAATCAATGTTTGGAATTCGAGGTTTTGAGCAGAATCTTGCAGAAATGTCCAATGCTCTTTTCATAATGGACGAAATTCACGCTTATGATGCTCATACAACTGCCTTGATCCTTGAAACATTGAAGATCTTGAAAGATTATCAAGCTAATTTTTTGATTATGTCTGCGACTCTTCCTTCTTTTCTTAAAGAAATGTTTAAGCGGGAACTGGGAATCACAAAAGAAATCTCCTTTACAGAACCTGAACTGAATGAGTTTACAAGACATAGAGTTTCTGTTCTTAAGGGAGGCATTTTAGATAATTTGGATCTCATCAAAAAAGAAATTGATGATAACAAAAAAGTGCTTGTTGTTTGTAATACCGTAGCTCAGGCCCAAAATATCTATAAATCGCTCTCTCAAAAAGTATGTAACTCGGCATTAATTCACGGAAGATTTATCCTCAGAGACAGAGAGGAAATTGAATCAAAATTAGAGAATCTGAACCTTCTAGTTGGCACACAGGCAATTGAGGTCTCTCTTAATATTGATTACGATGTACTATTTTCAGAACCAGCCCCCCTCGATGCCCTTATCCAGAGATTTGGAAGGGTTAATCGAAAAGGATGGGAACAAAAGGTAATCAAGCCCGTATACATTTTTGAGCAAGGATCTGAAAAAGACAAATACGTTTATAAAAATCAGGAATTAGTCGCTAAAAGTCTGGAGCTGTTAGGTAAAGAGAATATTCTAAGAGAAAGTAGAATTCAAAAACTTGTGGACGAAGTTTATTCGAATGGATATCAGGGTTCAGATCTGGCATCTTTCGAAATGGTGAAAAAAAACTTTCCCAAGTTTCATAGCAAAATTGTTCCTTTCATAAACGAAAGAGAAAATCAGGAAGAGTTTTACAACCTATATCAATCCGTTGAAGTTGTTCCAACTCAGTTTAAACTTGAGTATCTTGAGGAAATCGAAAATAAAAGGTATTTTGAAGCTATGAAATATGTCGTCTCGATAAATGTTGGTCAATACAAAAAACTAAAATATAATAATCAAATCCAGATTGACTCTGATATGATATTTGCAAGTGTTGACTACAGTTCTAAATTTGGTCTTTTGTTGGATTCAGAAGAATCTATTATGGGAATTTTTTACAAAGATTCCTAAAAAGATAACATTATACATTACTTTTCATCGATCTTTTTTCTATTTTTTTGAGAATAATCTCATAATTATCTAAGAGTTTTTCATGCGTCTTCGGTTAAGTGAAACACATGATATATTGCATCCATTTCCACAAAAGTTGTCCAAAATTTTAACATAATCGGGAGTGGAGCAGGGCATCGATTCTAAGTAAAGAGTGCAAAATTTGAGGCAGACATCGGGTACAAAATCGATAGCCTTCAGGCAAAAAAATTCTTTAACCAATGACCAATGAAGAGTTTTTTACCCATCAGTAAATCTTGAATTGGAATTATGTCATCCACGTTACAAATAGTCTTGAATATCCATCGTATTCGCGAACAAGATCCACTAAAACAAGGATTGAAACCATCAGTGAAAGTAGTCGAAACGCTGGTAGTTACAGATTCGCGAGCAAGATCCACTAAAACAGGGATTGAAACTAAAAGAATCACTGAGTTTCTCATTACAACCTCTTACTCGATATCAATTCCCGGACACTAAAGTGTATATCATCGCTCTAGCCGCTAGCCGTTTGGCCCTTTGCTTTTTTCCCGCCTGTTCGGTGCTGGTCGAGGAGCCAAAGGTACAGGTACAGGTGAAGATCGGTTTGTTGGTCGGGCCTTCCGTCTTAAATGAATAAGCTGGCAAGGGGAGTTTCTTTGCCTGACAATACTCCTGCAGGGCAAAAATCGGGTCTTTTGACGTGTTAATCGTCATTTCTTCCTTGCTGGCCGGCGGATTTGCTATCGTGGCCTTCAGGTCCGGAGCGGGTAAGCCTGCAATGGCTGCGAGCAGGTCTACAGATGCCCGCTGCACGGCGCCTTTCTTTGTCACGTCTTCGTATGCAGCGGATCGGTACTCTCTATCACCGACTCTAGTAGCGCTCCTGGCAGTGAATACCGGCAGGTTGCCCCGGGCAGTTTCGTTCACTTCGAATACGGGCATCTGCCAGCCCGGTATATGTTGCGCGATATCGAAGATCGAGGTTGCCCGGTGAGGTGCAGTTGCCATCTCTTCCAGCAGTTCTTTTTTAAGTTCGGTCCATCTTTCACCATCAGGGGCCTGCAGGAGTACCAGCCCTGCGCAGATGATCGGCAGTTTGCCAAGGCGTTTCCGGAAAGCATCGCAGTAGGTCTCGGGGCAGTCCTCCCCTTTGCGGATAAGAACTTTGGTGATGCGTTCAAAGTCTGTATCGCTTGCATCCTCGATCCGGTTCCCCAGGATGGCCGACTCAGCTTTTCTATACGCTTTTTCCTTCATGTACTCGCTTTTAGCTTTGTCGTTTTCTAGGTGAATCAGGTTGACGTGCGATGCAATTGCCTGAATCTCCTCTTTAGAATGGGGCAAGGGCTCGTTCCGGATGTATGCCCGGATCTGCTGGTGGTTCACGAGATCAGCATACCTTCGGATGGGCGAGGTGAAGTGGGTATACACTCCGATGTTCAGTCCGAAATGGCCCAGGATTGTGGGGGCGTATTCCGCTCTATTGAACATCATGTACGTGGTATGCCCGATGGTAGCTATGTTTATCTCGGGGACTACAGCCGTGCTTTCGAGCAGCTTCAGCAAGTCCTCCCGCTCAGGGGTGGCGCTCCGGGCTGTATGGTTACGGAAAAGGATAGGAATATCATTTATGATCGCGTACTCTGCTACTGTCATGTTCGCGAGAATCATCAGTTCCTGGATGATGACATAGCCGATGGTATCCTCCCTGCGTCTCAGTTGCCGAAGCGATCCTTCTTCACTCGTCACCAGCCCTCGACTCAAGTCGCAGAATGCCAGCGCTCCACGGTTGCGGCGCTGCGTCAAAAGACCGTTCGCAAGCTGGCTTGCGAGTTTGATGAGAGTGTGCTGCGGGTGCTCTCGATCAGAGAGAATGCGGGGGATGTCAGAAAAGGTGAGCCGGGCTTCGCTGGTCATCGCAGTCCACGAAAGCCTGGTTTCAAGGACCGACAGGTCCACGCCGAGGATGATATCCACGGCGAGGACATACTTCGACTCTCCCGGCCACAGGGAAAGCTTCTCGTCTGCAAGCCGCCGGGGCAGCATCGGACTGTTACCGGTTGCATAATATCTTGTCTCGACCCGGGACATCGCAATTCGGTCAAGCTCGGAATGCGCAGGAACTACCTTTGTGACATCCGAGATCATGACCACGACGTGCCAACCGCCGTTTTCCGTGTTTTCCACCCAGATTGCATCATCCATGTCCCGGGTTGTCACGTCATCGATCGTAATGCCTTTGAGCATATCCAGCATAATACCACTTCGGTGAAAAAATTTGGTGTGCTTTTCTTATATGTATATTGGTTATTAAAAGAGTGGTAAAAGATGCCTATTTTTTATTTCTGCTGCGTTTCTGATCCTGAATGACTGTTTTGATTGGAAATCTGATGGTTAGCTTTTCGGTTGGTATGACTTTTGTTTTTGGTGGTATAGCAGCAGACAAACCATTTGAGAAGCAAGATCCACTAAAACAAGGATTGACACTTATTCATAAAATTAATCCACAAGTTAGAAAAGCAAATGATAAATGCAGGTCTACTAATACAATAACCCATCCTGGGCTTTCATTGCGGAAACAATTCGCTATAAAGTGAAATGCAAAGTCAGATATATAATTTTTCCGATAGTGCAAATATAAAATCAAAATTTCAAGGATCTTTTAGAGTTCCTGTCACAAACTTCTTGATTTCACAAAGAAAACGGGTCCGCATCATAATTATGAAAACTAAAAAAGAAAAACTCCTGAAAATTATAAAAGTATTTGTAATTCTCTTTGCCTTTTTGATAACTTGTTTTGTCTATTCTTTTATTGAGCCACATCTAACTGAAAAAAAGACAACTGTCATTAGCGACAGCGATGTGCCGCAAAATTTCGTGGGCAATAAAATCGTTTTTATTTCCGATATTCATCACGGTCCATATTTCGAGAGAGAAAGAGTCGCAGGCCTGGTAAGTAAAATAAACAGGCTTGACCCCGACATCGTCATCCTCGGCGGAGATTATGTTTCTGGAGATACGGAATACATCGAACCCTGTTTTGAAGAACTTTCCAAACTCAAAGCAAAAATGGGAGTCTTCGGAGTTACGGGAAATCACGACGAATGGGGAGATCACGATCTCACGGTAAAGTGCATGGAAAAGGCCGGTATTACTGTATTGAGCGATAGAGCAGAGTGGCTGGAAATCGACAAAGATAAAATTAAAATCGCGGGCATAGACTGGAATACAGGCTGGTACTTTAACCGTGACTCTGACATTGATCCACTGATCAAAGACGCTGAAGAAAATGATTTCGTAATTTTAGTTTCACATACGCCCGATTTTGCCGAAGAATTAAGAACCAGTAAAGTCGACCTGATGTTCTCCGGCCACACTCATGGAGGGCAAATTACATTTTTCGGATTATGGGCTCCATACGTGCCTTCCTATTACGGACAAAAATACAGGACTGGAATTGTAAAAACCGATAAAACCACGGCTTTGATTTCCAACGGCGTCGGCAACACGTTTTTACCAATCCGGTTTTTTGCCAGGCCGCAAATCAATATTGTCATCCTGGAAAATGGGTAAAAATACTGGGATACAAATTCAACAGGTCCCGCAACGCCTGCAAACAAACCCCTGCCTTTCACTTCTATACATAAAAAAAGTCTGGATATAAAAAGTAATACTGCTTGTAAAAAATAAAGCGTTTTTATTTCAGTCGAATACCCCGCTAGCTTGCTGCGGGGATGGATAACTTCCCCGGTAACCGTTAATGATAATATGATTTATCAATTCCATTTTTGGGCTGTTAACTTCTGCTCAAACTGATTTTTTAGGGTTACTGTCTACTTTAACGGAATTTAGAGCGGTGGCACGAACATACCCCGTTGCTTGCAGCGGGGTGCGCCAGCGCAATTTTGATTGTTGCATTTTCAATGCTTCTTAATCGATTCCCGCTTTTTATGAGCTTATTCTGTAGTCACTCCGTCGAATTCCGCTTCATTGGCTTCGGCTTCTTCCTTCGTGGCGCGCACGATCCCGTCCTTGTGGTGCGCCGGGGAGTAGATCGTATAGAGCTTCAGGTCCTCAGTTGCCGAAGTGTTGATGACGTTGTGCTGTGCGCCGGCTGGCACAATAACTGCAACCCCGTCACTGAGTTCATGCTCGTTGCCGTCAATTATGCACTTCCCTTGCCCTTTCTCGAAACGGAAAAACTGGTCGTTTTCCTCATGGACTTCCATCCCGATTTCTTCCCCGGGTTTGAGGTTCATAAGTACCAGCTGGCTGTGCTTTGAGGTATAGAGCACCTTGCGGAAATTGTCATTTTCCAGAGTGGCTTTTTCGATATCAATAGAAAATCCTTTCATATTTTTTAATATATGCTTAATTGTATATAGAATTATTTGCGAGCAAGATCCCTAAAACAAGGCTTGAAACAAAAAGAAAGGTTAATTGAAACAAAAAGAAAGGTTATTATGGATTCTTGCCTTTTGATTCGCAATCAAGATACATTAAAACAAGGTATATAAAAACAGTTCAATAATACACTTTGAGCGATATATATGGCCGGGAAGATCACCTACCTCGATGGGTTGCGAGGTATAGCTGCGGTTAATGTCATGATAATGCATTTCTTTGTCGCATTAGCCCCGGGCATGATCTATGGTAGTCAGCTGCCTTCGCATTTCGGAAACCTTGACCGGCTTTTTTCGAGCACACCCTTAGGATTAATTGGCGCTGGCAACTTTTCAGTGTGCATCTTCTTCGTCCTGAGCGGCTACGTATTAACCCATAAATATTTTAAAACGAAGGAAAACGGCGTAATTATAAGCAGCGCAGTGCGCCGATATCTCAGATTGTTTATTCCGGTATTTGCAGTAGTAATGCTCTCGTACTTACTGGCATCAGCCGGATTATACCGTTATTATCTCGAAACGATGGTAATTTCCGCAGGCAGCAATTACCGCGACTACTGGAACTTTACGCCAGGCATCGTCGATGCGGTTAAACAGGCTGTGTGGGGGTCGTTTTTTGTAGGCGGCAAGACCTCCTACAACCCGGTTTTATGGACCATGAAAATCGAATTTTTTGGATCGATGCTCGTTTTCGCAATGGCATTGCTGTTCGGGTCGATACGCAACCGCTGGACATTCTATCTTGCCGCAGCCGTGCTTTTCTTAAACTCTTATTATCTGGCTTTTATAATTGGAATGGTGTTCGCCGACACGTTCAACAATGAGACCCCGGTATTTAAAACAGGTAATAAAATAATACTATCTATTATACTGGTTTCGGGGTTGTTTCTCGGGTCGTACCCTATAAGCCCTGTGACAAACGGTTCTTTATACGGTTTTCTTAATACCGGTTTCTTCCAAACCCCAAAGGTTACCTATCATATTCTAGGCGCCGGCATGATGATGTATGTCTTATTGAACAGCCGACGGCTGCAAAACTTTTTTTCATCTCCCGTGCCGGTTTTCCTCGGGAAAATCTCCTACTCTCTGTACCTGGTACATTTCCTGGTGATAAGCAGTTTCACCTGTGCACTGTTCCTCGTCCTGTACCCGGTATTGCCATATGGCGCAGCTGTTTTAATTTCATGCATCCTGTCGTTATTTTTAATAATTCCGTTGAGCTATCTATTCTATAAGTACGTCGACACGGCGGGTGTGGAATTATCGAAGCTCTTTTACAATTGGCTGGTTAATTCTTGCGGACGCGGCGGGGCCGGACACATAAAGCAGGAACATCTGTCGAGCGCTATTTTTTCAATATATAATAAATTATTCAAATAATTCAAATTATTTTTTATATTCGCGAGCAAGATCCCCTAAATCCGGGATTGAAACGAAAATACCTATAAGTATTGATGCTAATAACTAAATTCATTGACTACTAAACAAATCCATTATTCAAAAGCAAGATCCGCTAAAATAAGGATCTGAACTTCTTGTTATGGTATTAACGGTCTTTTTTATATTTCTGTAGGGAGGGGCAAAATTTGGATCAACTACTAATTACAAAGACAGTTCGAAGATTTAGTGATTTAATCGAGAGGAATAAAGATAGTCGGGCTTATTCAGATTTTAAAGAAGGAATAAATGAAGGTTTAGAGATAGCCAAAGATACTTTTGAGGAAAACGTGGGAGTATTTATTTCACTCGTTTCAGAGGAAGATCCGGCTGTAAAGATACAGAGGCTGCAGGAAAGATTTAACCTGATGATAGATACGATTGCAGTTAAAGAAAAACCAAATTATTCTCAGGACCATTTAGATGGAATCTATGAAGGATTTGAAAGATCCAAAAAATTATTTGGAGGATGTGTAAAAGAATACTATAAACCCTGATCTACCCTGATTTCAAGCTATAAGGACTCTTATTTTTTATTAGGATTCAGTTTTGGTCCGGATTATTCGATTTTAATATACCTCTGACGGATAATTATATGTACTATTCGAAAACAAGAGGCATTAAAGCATAATTGAAACTTTTTGATCAGATATAGGTTGCTTTATTCCTCTAAATAAAACTGTAGCAAGACCCGCTAAAAAACGGATTGAAACTGTACTGCCGGAGGATAATGACGTTTTTCGGAGATTTTTATTCGACAGCCGGATCAATTAAGCAGGGATTTGGACTCTCGTTGCCTGCCCGGATGCATGGTGCGGAAATGTATTATCAAAATTGTAAACATACTTGTAAACTGAGTATTTATGCAGAGCTTGGTTTACCTATTCTGGAGTCTTGAAAGACGGGGATATATATGGCGCCAGTTGAAACAACGGAAAGGCTGGGGCGCAGCCTGGGTTTTTTCTCAACTTTTGCAATAGCCACCGGAACAATGATAGGAGCAGGAATATTCATTCTTCCCGGAATAGCCGTAGCAAATGCAGGTTCAGGAGCAATAATCTCATTTTTGCTGGGCGGGCTCATTTCAATAGCTACAGCAATCAGCATGTCAGAGCTGGCAACAGGCATGCCTGTGGCAGGCGGCAGCTATTACTATATCAGCAGGACAATGGGAGCCGCATTTGGCGCAGTAATCGGGCTCGGCTCCTGGCTGGCGCTGGTATTCAAAGGCACGTTTGCACTCATAGGGCTTGCAGAGTATTCTCAGGTCTTTTACCCTCTACCGCTCTATTTAGTCGCAGCTATTACAGGAGTGCTTCTGTTAGTAATTAATTACCGCGGTGCAAAAAGCAGTGGTTCCCTGCAGAACTTTATTGTTGTTATTTTACTGGTAATACTGGTTCTATTCATAGGAAAAGTATCTCTCCTGGTCAAGCCGGATAATTTTGTCCCGGTAGCTCCGCATGGGATAATGTCGATATTCACTACAACAGGGATTATTTTCATATCTTACCTGGGACTCGCAGAAGCCGCCGCGGTCTCCGAGGAAGTTAAAAACCCATCAAAGAACTTACCGAGGGCGTTTATCGCTTCAGCGGTTGTAGTAACTCTCTTTTATGTCGGTATAATGGCAGTAACTGTAGGATTTTCAGGTCCTGAAGGAGCAGTAACAACGGTCACTCCGCTGGCGGATATCGCAGGCCTGATTTCAGGAGACACCGGGAAATTCTTCATTGCCTTTGCTGCCCTGCTTGCAACGCTTTCCACAGCCAACGGCGCCATATTGTCATCTTCCAGGTTTCCTTTTGCAATGAGCAGAGATGCGCTGATGCCAGAATGGTTTGTCATGATCCATAAAAAGTATGAGACTCCTCACAATGCTATACTGGTCACCGGAACTGTAATGGTTTCACTCCTGTTTTTTTTCAACATAGAGCAGCTGGCAAGACTTGGTGGGGCTTTTAACATTTTGATATTTATCCTGCTCAATATGGCAGTAATCATCCTCCGAAAACGGACTTTACCCGGATATGAACCAACATTCCGCGATCCCTTCTATCCTTTCACGCAAATATTCGGGGTTGTCGGGAGCATATTATTGCTGCCTCTTCTTGGTGGTTTACCTTTACTGTTTACCGTATTAATGATATTTGCCGGAGCCGGCTGGTACATGTTCTATGGAAAAGACAAAGCCATGCCAGCATATAACCTGTTTGACCTGCTGGAAAATAATGTAGAAAGAGTGAGCATTGAACCGGTTTCTGTTGGCAGGGTACTTGTGCCAGTTTCCAATCCGGGGCATGAACGAGACCTTCTGAAGCTGGCAGATTTCCTGGGAAGTGAGATAATTTGCCTGCACATAATTGAAGTTCCGCGCCAGACAACCTTAATGGTAGTTCAGGAAGCCTACCATGAGAAAAAGATAGAGATGGACTGTCGTTTCCAGGAAGATTTTGAGCAATACCCTGCAAAATTCGGAAATAAAAGGGAATTTATCATTGCGTTTGACCACAAAATCTCAAATTCAATTATTGAACAGGCTGAAATAGAGAACGCAGACATAATTATTATGGGCTGGCACGAATCTAAGAGGTTCAAGTACTCACTAGGAGACGTAACAAATGATGTTCTTCTGTCCTCAAAAAGCCAGATTGCTCTATTAAAAGGACATCTACCTGACAGCATCAAGAAAATCCTTGTAGCATATAACGGAAGAGAAAATTCGGTACACGGCCTTTATCTTGCAAAAAAACTCGCTGCAAATACCGGGGCTTCAATTAGAATAATCAGCATTATCAGCCCTGATGAAGACCCGGACAAAAAGGCAAAAATTACTGAAGAACTTGATGGGCTGGTCAAAAAGATAACTTCTATACCTGCCAGCTTCAAACTGCTTGAAAGATACTCTATAGAAGATGCCATACTGGAAGTTTCAAACGGCTACGACCTGACAATTATTGGCGATTCAAGCGAGAGATTTAAGATTTCTTTGCTCGGTACCCTCTCTCAGAGGATTGCCAGACATTCCAGAAAGCCGGTAATGATAGTTAAAAAATCAAAGCCGATATCAAAAGAAAGTCTGAACTACCTGCTGAAAAAATCTGGTCGGAAGATATATGCAAGAATCAGAAAGGAAAAAGACCCGGATTAAGAGCAGGATTAATGCCGGGATTAAGACCCGATAAAGAGAAGACACGATAATAAGAGAAAACACGATAATAAGAGAAAACACACTATAATAAAGGAGTCCGGGTTCAAACAATAAAAATGAAATATCCATCAAAATAGGAATCAGGGCTGAAATTACAGGGGAGGTGCATAAGAGAACATGACTACCGGATACGTTGACCCCGGAGACGGGAAACTCTACTATGAAATTGAGGGAAAGGGTGAGGTGCTCGTGCTCATCCATGCGGGCTTTGTTGACAGCCGCATGTGGGATGGGCAGTGGGACGCTTTTATACAGCATTACAGGGTTCTTCGTTTTGATATGCGCGGGTTCGGAAAATCCGATCCTGCAACAGGGCCTGTTTCCCGCCGTCAGGATTTGTACCGCTTGCTTCAGGAACTCGGTATTGAACGTGCACATGTATTGGGCTGCTCCATGGGGGGAGAAATAGCCATTGATTTTACTCTCGAGCACCCTGATATGGTGCTGTCGCTGATCGTTGTCAGTGGGACTCCTGGAGGCTTTGAAATGAGGGGCGCCCCTCCCTCTCAGCTTCTGGAGATGCTGCAGGCTCTCGAACAGGGAGATCTGAACCGCGTAAGTGACCTGCAGATCCGTCTCTGGGTTGATGGCAGTTTCCGTCAGCCGGAGCAGGTCGACTCTCGCGTCCGTCAGCGGGCAACTGAGATGAACCGGATTCCGGTCAAGAATGGAACCTGGGCCATAGCCGACGCCAACCCGCTTAATCCGCTCAATCCGCCGGCCACCGGGCGGCTTGGGGATCTCGCCGTTCCTGCGTTATTCATGGCTGGCTCTCTTGATAATCCTGAAATCCTGCGGGCTGCTGACCTGCTTGCTAACGAGATCAAAGGGGCAAAAAAGGTTCTCATGTCCGATACCGCCCACGTGCCAAATATGGAAAAACCTGCTGAATTTAATTGGATTGTGCTGGATTTCCTGAGTCTTCTGTGAGGCAGCAAAAAGGCATGCGTAATTTCCTGTTTAAGGGAGCCGCTAAGAGCCCTCTTTAACATAAATACTCCTGCTCCTGAGCCGGCTATTCCCGAGCTGGATAGGGGTGGGATAAACTCAATTTAGGTTGAAACAACTCTCTGCTTAAAAATCTCTTTTTCAGTCTGCACACTTATGATTTTTGTCCCTTGAGTCAGCAGTAAGTAGTTTCCTTTTAGATTATTCTGCATTTTTTTCTGGTCAATAACAAGGCTTTGAAAGGGGAAAAGTCGAATTACATCGGTGATATAAAGTTATAGGTAAAAACATATAAAAATACTTAGGCTCGAGTACTGATAATTTATTTTTTTGAGCAACTGGCTCGACCGAATAACCATTTTTTTAAGGGGAGAATACGGGAGAATATGGGAGAATACTAATGTCCGTGAAAATTGAATGGAAAATCTTTACAGCTGAAACACAGAGTGACGGGACCTGGAAGTCGAACAGCCCCAACCTTGCGGAACTGCTCAACGTCATAGCCAGTCCTCTCAGGATTAAGGGACCTACTCCGGATATCGAGTACTCGATGGCCCAGCTAGCAATTCAGGGGTTGCCATACTTTAAAATAACCGAGATCACTTCAGGAAATGCAAGGGCATCAGCGAGTGAAATAAGGTCGATTCGGGTTTGAAGAGGAAACAATGCAACGTTTAATGTATATGGACCCATCTGATTATACATGGGCACATTTAATATTATGAATGTATGGGGGGTCTGTATATGGGTATAATATCCATTATCTTACATACAAAGTGTAAATATTGTTCATCATGTTCTCAATTCCAGCCTAAAGGAAAATACTGTGAGGGTCTCGACTATCCCAAATGCGGGATATTTTTGAGACGAAAAAGGGGAATATAAACTATGTATTGAAACCAGAGTCTAATGTTAGAATTTAAAGAGATTTACTTTATTATATTTCGGAGCGTAGAGGCTAATCTCCGTCATTTTTATGGCGGGATACAGCCGTAAACTCTCTTGATAATGTTTACCTGTAAACCTTAATTTATCTCCCAGTCCTTTTCTATATTGGCTAGTTTTTGCTACCATCAGCATAATAAGCTCAAGTAGGTCAGCTAGACTTTGCTCTGAACTTAAAGTATGAAGTTATGTAGGGAAGTTCTACATGTAAAACTTTGAACGGTGTTGGCGAGACCAGAATAATATTCGCTCCTGGGCAGAATAGCGTTGGTTGAAAGGCCATAGGTGCCTGCGAATTTATTCGGGTGGGCTGTCACAGAAATTTATTAACCTATATTACTTATACAGTACTTCAGGAGCTGATTTTGTGGTCCATGTGAAGGCTTTAAAATTTATAGTCCTCATTTTTCTCGTCTCCCTGACAGCCGGCTGTATGGATACCGGGAACCTTAAGGAGGGTCTTGTCGCCGATGGGATGAATAAACTGCTGCCTGAGGGTACTGTCCCGGAAGAAGAGCTCGAAGCCGAAGAGGCTGATCTTGTCGGAAGTGTTGAAAGCGCTGAAAGTATCGCCTCCCAGGGGATACCTGAGGTACCCTCGTATTCCGAAGAGAAGTCAGGTGCGGTTTATCCAAAAGAATACAGGCTGCTGTCTCTGAACTTCCGGAGGGCTATAGGGTCAGGAGAGAAAAGGACAGGAGAAGAGGTCTTCAATATCACAGGAAAGACTTCAGGATACAATCTCGAAGATGCCTGTGCTGTTTATAATCACGTAAACCGGAACTGGCAGTACAGGTACGACAAAAATGCCGAGTTTTTCTTCGGGGCTTCACAGACTATTGACAGTGGATATATAGGAGACTGCGATGATTATTCGATTGTTATGTCTGCCCTTTTGAAAAATATGGGGTTCAATACGAGGATAGTTACGGCATATAATGAGTCTTATGGGCACGCTTATCCCGAACTTTACATAGGGGATGATAGGGACGCAGCTTACGGGATACTGGATTATATCGCAGAGAGATACCCCTCTGCCGAAAATGTCTGGTACTCGGAAAGGGTGCTTGAAGATGGGCAGGGAACGCAGTACTGGCTCAACTTCGACTGGAGCGGGTCAAACGGGTACAGACATCCCGGCGGTGTATACTTCCAGGGAGCGTCTATTATATACTACCCGAACGGCCTGGTCGAGTTCTAAAGCAGGAATTAATGAATAAGTGAATGAATAAGTGAATGAATAAGTGAATGAATAAGTGAATGAATAAATGAATAAATAAATGAATAAATAAATGAATAAATAAATGAATATTAATGAATTAATGAATTAATGAATTAATGAATTAATGAATTAATGAATTAATGAATGAAAATTTTGCCCTGTTTTAATACCCTTCCTGCGGCTTGCTGGCTTTACGCATTTTTATCCTTATCCTCAGTTTCTTTCTCCCGCTTTCTCTCTCAAAACTTTCTTTCTCCGCTTCTCTCAAAACTTTCTCCCGTTGTCCCTTTTTCAAAAAGGTTATATCATATAAATTCTAACTATGTTAAACTCTGTGATGTTACAAATTAAACTAATTGTGTTAAACAAATTCTGATAATAGTGTTAAGCTTAAACTTAAAATGAGGTCTTAAAAATGACAGAAAAAATCGGAATCCTGGCCATCGGCCACGGGAGCAAACTTCCTTACAATAAAGAAGTAGTCAGCCAGATCGCAGATTACATTGCACAGAAGTATTCTGATGTTGTTGTTAGAGCCGGCTTTATGGAAAACAGTGAGCCAACTCTGGAAGAAGCAATTGCAGGCTTTTCAGGTACAGGAGTAACAAAGATTTCAGCAGTACCTGTTTTCCTGGCTTCAGGCGTCCACATCACAAAGGATATCCCTAAAATCCTTAATCTGGACGAAAACGGCTGCGGAACCCTTGAAATCGATGGGAAAGCAGTTCCTCTCTGCTACGCAAAACCCCTCGGAGCCGACACACTGATCGCCGACCTCGTCTTTAAAAGGGTGCAGGAATCCCTGTAGATTTGAACATCTGGGTCCGGTTTTTATTATGGACCTGTTCCGGAAGAAGCTCGCCGTGCTCGACCTTACACACGGCGGCATTCCAATCGCAATAAAACTCGCAGCTCTGGGAAATGATGTATCCGGAGTAGACGTTTACGGGACCGTGGATCAGGTGCTGCTTGGGGAGCTTGAGGAAAAGTACGGCATCAGCTGTTCAAAAACTCCTCTCCCCTTATCCGAATTCGATCTGCTGGTAGCGCCTGTGCATCTGGACCCGGCTTATCCCATGCTTTCAAAAGCCAGGTCAGAAGGAAAAACAGTTCTCTCACACCACGAAGCCATAGGGAAAATCCTGCAGGACGACCCGGAGCTTTCGGATATAAGAATAATTGAGATAACAGGCGTAAAAGCAAAGACAAGCACTGCGTCCCTGCTCGCTGACATGCTCTCCCGCAGTTTCGAAGTCGTGCTCCATACCTCGCGCGGGCTTGAAGCCTGGAAAGAGGGTGTCCCTTTTATTATTCACAGGGGCCTGAGCATTACTCCGGGGAGTATCCTGACAGCCATTGAAAAAAGCCTTGAGGCAGGAATCAGGCCGGAATTTTTCATCTTTGAAATCTCTATCGGAGGTACGGGTACCGCAAACCTCGGGATCCTGACAACCCTTTCCCCTGATTATGGGATTGCGAACAATACCTCCCTTGCAAGCGATGCAAAGCTCCAGCTTATCCTGAACGCAAAACCCGGAAGCACCCTTCTTCTCAATGCCGGGGCAGAAAAAGCCCTTGAAGCTGCAAAAGGGAGCCGGGCAAAGGTTCTCACCTTTAAGGATCCATTTTATGCAGAGTCCCATGTGAAGATGTCTGAAGTTCCGGATTTTGTTCTGGAAACTGAAGCCGGGACTGCAAAATTATCAGCTGCTCAAGACTCGTCAGCTACTCAAAAATCATCAATTACTCCGGAGTTATCCGCTGCTCGGGAACCGTCAACTCCCTCAGAACCGTCAACTCCCTCAGAACCGTCAACTCCCTCAGAACCGTCAACTCCCTCAGAACCGTCAACTCCCTCAGAACCGTCAATCACTCCCGGAGCTTCAGGCTCTACCCTGCATTTTCTCCGCAGAGGGGATGAACTTTTTTCAGCTTCCCTGCGCCCCGGATATAACAGTTCGGCATACATGACAGCCTTTGTTGCAGCCTCTGCAGCCGCTCTCGAACTTGGGGTTGAGCGAAAAACTATTGTTTCCGTGCTTGAGGAGTTCAGGGGGCTTTCAGGCAGGATGCAGGAAAAAGAGCTTAATGGGGTTGCCCTGGTTGACAACTCCAACTCCGGAATGGACATCCTTTCTGCAGAAAAAGCCCTTGAGTACGCTCTCCTGAAGAAAAAGGACGAAAAAAAGGGAAGTATAATCCTTGTACTCGGAGAAGAAGCTTCTCAGGTATGTGAAGGGCTGCCTCCTGTCTCAGTGCAGGGGTTTGTAGAAAAGTTCGGTGCAAAGTGCAGGCACATTATACTCGTTGGAGAGAGAATGACAGCAGTAGCTGCTAAAAATGCCTCTTATGCAGGCAGCCTTCCGGAAGGGCTATTGAAAGCTTCGGAACTTGCAGGAACAGAAGATATAATTCTTTCCTCAGTGAAATGTTTCCGTTGAGCGCTGTCCCTCCGGGTAATCTCCCATGTAAATTGTCCCTCCGAAAATTCTCCGGCCGGACCTGGAAAATTGGCAGGAATTCCGGGTCAGGCTGCGGGCTTTTCGCAGGAATTTTATGATACAATTTTATACAGGGTCTTCCAATCTGTATTCGTTTCCATTGCTTGTTTAACTTTCAACTGATCATGCTTCCGGATACCTTCTTCCCGTCCAGGCGGGGTTCACAGTCCTGCGGGATTCCGGAATCTCCCGGGTGAAACCCATATAAACATTCGTATAATCAGAATAAGAGGATTTGTCATGACTGCAAAAGAGATTTCAATCATTCACCCCCGCCCGAGTTCAATCGTTGCGGCTCTTTATACCCTCAGGGACTTAAACGTCGATGTTGCAATCCTGCACGGACCCCCTGGCTGCTCATTCAAGCACGCGAGACTGCTCGAAGAAGACGGTATTCATGTAGTCACTACAGGGCTTGACGAGAACGGCTTTGTTTTCGGAGGGCATGACCGGCTTGTACAGCTCATCAACAAGTCCATCGAACTCTTCAACCCGAAAGTCCTGGGCGTTGTCGGCACCTGTGCCAGCATGATCATAGGGGAGGAAATGCACGAAGCCGTACTCGAGGCAAACCCGGATATCCCTGTTATTGAAGTCGAAGTGCACGCAGGCTATCACAACAACACAAAAGGCGTGATCTTTGCCCTTGAATCCGCACTCGATGCCGGGATAATTGACCATAAAGAATTCGAGCGCCAGGAGCACCTCCTCATAAAAGCCACAGAGGTTGAAAAGAGGTTCGGAGCTGCAAGCAGGGAATACCTTGCCCCCTCCAGGGGCGACCTCAAATATAAGGTTGCAAGGCGGGTTATTGAACTCCTCAAGGAAGGCAAGAAAGGCCTTGTCATAATGAACGCCAAAAAAGAAACTGGCTACATGTTTGCAGACATCACCCTTGCGGTCAATGAGGTTGCAGCCGCGCTCGGGAAAAAGGAAAACCTGGTCAATATGGCAAATATCGACCCGGAACTCGGGCTTCCGCGGGTCAGGCAGCATGCTGAATACATTATGCGGGACTTCAAAGCTCATGGGGTTGAGATTCACGAAATCATCGGCGGCATGGATGAGTACCCGATTGCGGGGGAAAAGGTCAGTGAACTAATTAAGACAAAATACAGTGATTACGATTTTGCAGTTATCACAGGCGTTCCTCATGCAATCCCTATGGAAAACCTGCAGCACATGGAACTGATCTCGGTTACGAACGGCCCGAGGCAGGTCCTGCCCTTAAAAGAGATGGGGCATGAGCATGTTATGGTTGAGATCGACCTCCACCCAAAGACCCTTGGAGTCAGCGAAATTGTGGAATCCGAGTTCGGAGCCACATTAAGGGAAGTTGCAAAGGAAGTTGCAAAGGAAGCCTGAACCGAAAAGAGTCAGGATAAAAGCAGGATAAAGTCAAATAACGGGAGGAAGATCCTTTGAAAAAACAAAAGATCATTGCAATTTACGGAAAAGGCGGCATAGGCAAATCGAGCACAGCCTCAAACGTTGCAGCCGCCTGTGCGGAAGCAGGGAAGAAGGTCATGATCATAGGCTGCGACCCCAAAAGCGATTCATCCATAACCCTTCTCGGCGGAAGGAGGATCCCGACCATACTCGACCTTCTCCGCGAAGGTGTGGATGTAAAGGAAAAAGATGTGGTCTTTGAAGGGTATGCAGGCGTCAAATGTGTAGAAGCCGGAGGCCCGGAGCCCGGCATAGGCTGTGCGGGGCGCGGGATCATAGTTGCAATCCAGAAACTGAAAAGCATTTCAGAAGAACTCCTTAAAGAACAGGATCTTATAATCTACGATGTGCCGGGAGACATTGTCTGCGGCGGATTTGTTGCCCCTGTCCGGAAGGGCTATGTAAATGAGGCATATGTCCTGACCTCGGGAGAATATATGCCCCTCTATGCAGCAAACAATATCTGCAAAGGGCTTTCCAAGATTGGAATGCCGCTTAGCGGGATTATCTGCAATTCCAGAAACGCTAGCAGAGAAGAGGAAATTGTCAAAAAGTTTTCTGAGGAGATCGGCAGCCAGCTGATGTCTTTCATTCCAAAGCGGCAGGAAGTGCAGGACTGCGAAAGGGAAGGCTACTCTGTTATGGAGAAAGCTCCTGACTCCGACATTGCTGAAATCTACCGCCAGCTTGGAAAAGCAATCCTGAATAACGAAAAGAAGGTCCTGGCAGCCCACCTGAGCGATGAGAGGCTAAGGGAAATGACGCAGTGAACTGTAAAAACTTACCTGTGCCGCAATAAATGGATATACCGAACTCAGGGGTTATTGAAAGCATGTCCTACAGCAAACAATCCGGAATAGAGGCAGGGAGCATTCCCAGGGTCCTTATTTCTGCAGACCGTTCCTCTTCAGGTAAGACCACAATTTCCATGGGCCTTATGGCTGCCCTTGTTTCAAGAGGGTATAAAGTTCAGTCCTTCAAAGTCGCTCTTGACTATATCGACCCCAGTTACCATACCGAAATCACGGGAAGGTTCTGCCGGAACCTTGACGGGTACCTGATGGATGACGACGGGATCCTTGACGTCTACTCCCATGCCTGTGAAACCGGGGACGGAGCTGATATTGCAATCATCGAAGGCGTCCGGGGACTTTACGAGGGCTTTGAAAGCTTGAGCGACCTGGGGAGTACCGCCCAGATCGCAAAAATCCTTAAATGCCCTGTGGTTTTCGTAATCAATGCCCGCAGCATTACCCGTTCCAGTGCAGCCCTTATAAGCGGCTATAAGAATTTCGACCCAGATGTGGAAATCGCAGGCGTTGTCCTTAATAATATAGGGGGCCGCCGCCACGCAGAAAAGGCAAAAGAGGCAATAGAATACTATACTGGCGTGCCGGTTATAGGAATTATTCCAAGGGACCCAGCCATGCAGATTTCCATGCGCCACCTCGGGCTCATGCCTGCGCTTGAAGGCAGGCGGAGGCTTGGAGACGGAGGGTTTGAGGACAGGCTTCGGGGCATTGAAGAGATTATCACTAAAGGAATTGATGTGGACCGCTTCCTGGAAATCGCAAGGAGTGCAAAACCCCTGAAAAGTTCCGAAAATAGCATTTTTTCCCCTGCTGCCGGTGCAGGATCTCCCGGACCGAGGATAGGTATTGCCCTTGATGAGGCTTTCAACTTTTACTACCATGATAATATCGACCTGCTGGAACTTGCCGGGGCGGAGATTGTTTACTTCAGCCCGATAAAAGATCCCGGGCTTCCTGATGTTGACGGGCTCTATATAGGAGGCGGCTACCCTGAACTTTTTGCAGCCGAACTCGAAGCCAACGAGTCCATGCGAATGAGCATCAAAGAAGCTTCTGCTGCAGGTATGCCCATATACGCCGAGTGCGGTGGGCTCATGTACCTTACGGAAAAAATCAGTACCGGAGTCCCCGGAAAAGGCACATACCACGACGCTTCGATGCCCGAGTCCACCTATTCAATGGTTGGTGCGCTTCCTGGCCACACAATTATGGGGCAGACAAGGGTTGTCAGTTACAATATCGGGACTCTTGATAGGGACTGCCTTCTAGGAAAAGAAGGCAACAGCTTCAAGGGGCATGAGTTCCACCACTCCGAAATCCGGGAAATCCCTGATGATGCGGAATTTGCAATAACCCTCTCAAGGGGCACTGGAATAAAAGGAGATCAGGATGGGCTTATTGTCGGCAATACCCTCGGTTCTTACGCCCACCTGCACGGAGTCTCATACAGGGAACTTGCAGGTTCATTTGTTGAAGCTGCCCGTAAATTCAGGGCTTCCAGGGCTTCCCGATAAACATATAAATGCAGGTTTGATCCGGGTTTTCAACCGAAAGGCATTATTCTAAGTTATATATTCATGCTGCCGGTTGCGGGCCACTTGCCTTTGCAGGTCGAAAAAACAATATTATATTAAGCCAGATTATTACACACCAGGAATTACAGGCTGGATTATTAAAAGCCATAATAATCCAGATTGTTACAATTCAGATTGTTACAAAAAAGATTCTTATAAAACTTATTTTCATTCTATTTTCTTTTCAGGTGAAACTATTGAAAACACAACTTAAAGGGGACCGGGTCCTTGCCGGAAAGGACGCGGTGGCCGAACTTTACAAAACAGGTTATTTCGGGCGTCCCAGGGGGGACGGGCTTGAACTCTCACTTGTGGAAGCCGCATACCTTCAGTTTAGAGGAAAACTCGAGATTGAGCTTGAAGGAAAACCGCTTGATTTCAGGGCCTTTTTCGAGCAGGCTTCTCTGAGGCAGCCGAATTTCGAGCTGAAGTATATCGTGTATAAAGACCTCAAAGAGCGGGGGTATTATGTCCAGCCTTCAGCTGTGGACTTCAGGGTATACCCCAGAGGCAGCCATCCCGGAAAAAGTGCGGCAAGAATTTTTGTTCATGTCCTGTCGGAAAGGCAGCTTCTTTCTGTAAAGCTTTTGCAGGATTCGGTCGTCTCGGCAGAAAACGTGCATAAGCAGTTTATCCTAGCTGTGGTGGATGAAGAAAGTGACCTCACCTTCTACGAGATTAAAACCGCTGCCCCTGAAGGGGAGATGCCTGAGCCCTTCCCTGCCGTCAAAACCGATACAACTTTTCTCGAAGACAGGGTAATAGCCTGGGACGCTGAGGCTTCCGGGGCCCTTTATACCAGAGGTTTCTACGGGAAAATGCTTGACTCTGAAAGGCTGCAGCTCTCCCTTGTTGAGTCCCTCTACCTCTTTTCCAGAGGGATCATAGTTGTAAGAGACAGGAAAGGAAAGGTCTTTTCATTCGAAGAGTTTGTTGAGAAAGCCTCGAAAATCGAAGGTTCTTTCCTGCGGAAATACCTTGCGTATAAAGCTTTGCGGGACTCAGGGCACGTGGTCAAGACAGGTTTTAAGTTCGGGACCCATTTCAGGGTCTACAGGAAAGTCGATTCCATTGAAAAAATTCCTCATTCCGAGTATCTTGTGAACGCTATCCCTGCAGATTACGAGTTCAGGCTTCCGGTTATGTCCGGGGCTGTCAGGCTTGCAAACAGTGTGCGCAAGCGAATGCTCTTTGCAGTCGAGAAAGGGGAAGGAGTCGAGTACCTGGATATTGGCAGAGTCAAAATGTGATTCTATATCAAAATGAGATTTTACCTCAGGTTTCTTCGGGCAGACCTTAGTAGATTAGACCTTAGTAGATTAGACCTTAGTAGATTAGGCCTTAGTAGATTAGGCCTTAGTAGATTAGACCTGAGTAAACACATTCACCGTTCTCTCAAGGGTTCGTGAAAATCGGGTTTTCATCCCGGAAGGAGGGTGAAACATAAATGTGGGATATCATTGCAGTGGACATTTCGGGCAGGCACAGGATCAAAGGCGGCTACTACATGGTCTGTGCGGCAGCAGCTCTTACTGTTTCTGCTGACCATATCGAAAAAGTTAAGCAGGTGAAGATCCTTCCCTTCTGGCTTAAAAGAGCACCCGGCTTGCTTGATATCGTGCAGCTGATTGAGGATACGGCTAATCAGCTTTCCTTTGAGGGGACAATTGTGGCAGAAAAAGGGGATATGTATAACCAGCCCCTTTGGGTGCCGGAAAGTATGTTTTCAAGGGCATTTAAGTACCAGGAGTCCATAGCTGAGAGAAGGGCTATCGAACTTGCTCACCATATCTCTTTGAGCGCTCGAAATTTACTTCTTAAAGAACTTAACATTGAGGCGTGAAAATTCCAGCAGAACAAAAAATAGAAACCGAAAATCGGGTAATTCTCGTAAAAAGAACCAATCCGCGTGCTGATCCTGAACGCAGCGAATATCTCTTTGAGGAACTCAGGGAGCTTACAAAGGCTGCAGGCTATGTTACTGTTGGGGAGCTTACTCAGACAAGGTTTCCGGATTCCAGATACCAGCTGGGGAGAGGAAAGATAGAGGAGCTTGCCGAACTTGTGAGAATAAAGAGGGCTGAAAAGGTCATCTTTTATAACAGGCTCTCTACAATTCAGCTTTTTAATATATCGGAAATCTGCGGGTGCCAGGTAATAGACAAGTTCCAGCTTATCCTTGAAATCTTTGCAAAAAGAGCTACCACACGCAGGTCCAAGATGCAGGTTGAACTTGCGAGGCTGAGGTATGAGGTTCCGAGGGCAAGAGCTATTGTTTCCCTTCTGAAAAAGGAGGAAAGGGCAGGTTTCATGGGGCTTGGGGACTATGAAGACGCTTATGAACAGGACCTGAAGAAAAGGATAACAAAGATTGAAAATGAACTTGAGTCTGCAGAAAAAGATGATGAGTCTCTGCGGGCGTTTCGACATAGGAAGGGTTTTTCCCTGGTCTCCCTTGCAGGTTATACAAATGCCGGAAAAAGCACTCTCTTCAATGCCATTGTTGATGAAAGCGTTGAAGCACAGAATATGCTCTTTACAACCCTTGTGCCGACTACCCGGGCACTTGACCTGGGCGGAAGAAAGGCTCTTTTGACAGATACCGTAGGGTTCATAGAGGAGCTCCCGCACTGGCTGGTTGATGCCTTCAAATCTACCCTCGATGAGATCTTTCTTTCCGACCTTATCCTGCTGGTAGTTGATGTAAGCGAAAAACCTGAGATAATCCTGCAGAAGCTTTCCACAGCTCACGATACTCTCTGGGACCGCATCCAGGGAGTTCCGGTGATTACAGTGCTCAACAAGGCCGATTTGCTTGAAGCATCCGAACTTGAAGCTGTTATGGAAGAAATAGGCTATATGGCTCCCAATCCTGTGTTCATTTCCGCAAAAGAAAAGGTTGGCATGCAGGAGTTAAAAGCCGAGATAATCAAACACCTTCCTGCCTGGTTTTTCTACTCCTTTTCCCTTCCGAACTCGGAAAAAGGGATGTCAATTCTCTCCTGGCTGTATGAAGAGGGTATTGTACACAGGGTTGAATACGGGAAGCGAATTTCAGTGGATTATGAAGCCAGAACAGAGGTAATCAACAGGATAAAATCTCTGGAACAGACTCTGGATGACCGACATTGAATAACGTTTATGGTGCTTTTTCAGGCGGCATTGAAGAATAAAAAGCTTTTCCAATTATATAATAACCATTGGTATATTGTCCGTACATTTACCAATGTTTTTCTTTTCCGATATTTTTTTTCATAACCTGAACATCGTTCGTATATCTACGAAAGACATTTATACCCGAAAGTTGTTTGTTTATTTGCGAACGGGTGTCTACTGAATACATCAGACCCTCCTAATATCCTAAACTACCCCTACACCAGATTTTTTATATACACTTGCCCGTTCGCTATTCCTCCTTTCATTTTTTTCAGTTTGTTTATCCTTATTCAGCTATCCTTATTCAGTTATCCTTATTCAATTATCCTTATTCAGTTATCCTTATTCTCTTTTCCGAATTAAATTCACAGAGCCCTGCTTTTTGATTTTACTTTCCTTGATCCTTTTCTTCCTTTTTCTGAATTCCAATTCGTCAGGCGCCTGCTATCTTTCTTTTTCTCTTTCTTCTTCTCCGTTTCAAAATTTATATAACTTCATCGCTCATTTTTATATTAGCATGAAATTCGATCTTCACGTACATTCCGAGCATTCAAAAGATAGCGAGTCAAGCCATGAAGATATCCTTGAGGTTGCCCGCAAAAGGGGACTTGACGGATTTGCCATCTGTGACCATGATACGGTTGAAGGCGGGCTCGCCTGTGCAAAAAAAGCTATGGAGCTTGGTCTTGAAATCACAGTCATTCCCGGCGTGGAGGTGAGTTCTTCAAAAGGGCATATCCTGGTTCTGGGAATCAGGGAGAATATAGAGCCTCTGTTAAGTCCGGAAGAAACTATCCGCAGGGCTCGAAAACTTGGAGGTACGGTTATCATCCCCCACCCTTTCAAGCGCAGCTCCCACGGCATTGGAAGTTTTGAAGGGCTTGATATTGATGCAGTTGAGGTCTTCAATTCTCGCTGCCTTTTTAACGGAGCCAACAGGAAAGCTCTGGCTGAGGCAAAAAGACTCGGAATACCCGAAGTTGCAGGAAGTGATTCCCATATTCCTGAAATGGTAGGGCAGGCGTACACTGAAATCGATGCTTCCGAAAACACAGTCGAGGTAGTGCTCAGGGCAATAAGAGAAGGTAAAGTTGCCCCCGCAGGAAAAAACACGCCCACTCCAATTATCCTGAAACAGATGTCGGGAAGCGTAAAGCGAAAATTGAAGAAAAAACTCTTCGGAAGGGCTTGAACTTATAGCTTGGATCTTCTTTTTTCTATTTTATCTTCCCTGCTTCCGATCTAAATAAACAGGGTTAATAAGTTTGCCTTCGATAGACTAAGAAAAAACAGGAAAAGCGAAAGAGGAGTTGCAATCATCGGGTTCAAAAAAGAAATCAGCACAGAAATTGAAATCTTCGCTTCTGCGGACCGCATCTGGCAGATCCTTATGGATTTTGCAGCCTACCCCAACTGGAACCCCTACATAAAGGAAATCAGCGGGGAGGCAAAGGTCGGGAGCAAAATTAAAGTCTATATGAAGCCGGATTGGGAAAAAAAAGGCGTGACCCTTCACCCGAGGATAATTCGCCTTGAGCCAAGAAAAGAGTTTACATGGAAAGGAAGTTTCTTTTTCCCCGGGCTGCTCGATGGGGAACACAGCCTCATCCTTGAAGAAATTTCAGGTCGCAAGGTACGCTTTATCCAGAAAGAGATCTTCAATGGCATTGCAATTCCTATTATCAGCACTTCATGGTCTATAGAGAAGGGTACGGTACGCAGCTTTGGGGATATGAACAATGCCCTCAAAAAAAGGGCGGAAAGGGTCAAATAAATTTATAAAATTCTTAACCTGTTATTAAAGAAAGCCATCTCGTTGAGATTTGCTTATTTTACTTATGAAAATGTTGCTAATGATATTGTTTTCCCTGGAAGGGCCAGTTCCAAATTAGGTATATACACAATCCCTGAATTGAGGTAAATCTAACATAAACCAATGACCCTTGACAACATACAAAGAAAATTATATATACCTTCACTTTTATCATTCTCTTATAACATATTTTAGGAGATATTCCTTATGTCTGACACAAGAAATTTTGTTTTACGGGATGTAGAAGGTAATGAGCACGGAGTTTTCTCTGGAAAACAGCCTCGGCAAGCTGCCCTTAAAGCTGCAAACAGGGGCACCGGAACCAAATCAAAGCCAGATATTATCCGACTCAGGGAACGCGGGACAAAGAAAGTTCATGTTTTCAAAGCATGGAAGCAAACTGTCGCAGCTCCAAAAAACAGGCCTGAATGGATGCCAGCAAAAATCAGTAAGCCCTTTGTCAAGAAAGAGAAAATAGAAACAATCGAGTAAAATCTAGTTTTCCTCATCTACCTTGAAATTCAAGGTTCTTTCTTTTTTTCTATAATTTTCCTGATCTATTTTCTGGATTTGTTTTTTGGATTTCTATCTGGATTTGTTTTTTGGATTTTCATCTTGAATTCTATCTTGAATTCTTAATTATTTGACCTGTTTTTATGTCCAGTCATTTATATTATGCCGTTCTTATAATTTATTGAAATTAATATCATGTGACCTTTGATTCTACAAAGGGGGTTTTTTATAGGAAAAATCGGGCTGAATATGAGCCGCGGAATCAGTGGGAGGGGTTACTATTGGAAGGTATTGCTGTTGGAAAATGTATACACCTGTTGTCCCGAATAGAGGACAAAGCTCTTGACCGTTTCTGGAAGGATACTTCTTCAGGGAAATATCCGATAATTGATCTTCAGGGCAATATGAGTTATTCGCTTTCGGACCAGGACGGCCTGTTGTTTGTCAGAAACGATTTTACGGCTTCGATTTATGAAGAGTACGAGTTTGTCTTTGGGAGTCTTTTCCTGCCAGATACGGTTCAGGAACTCCTTTCCGAAGATAAAGTGTTGCTTTTGATGGTGTACAGGAAAAAGACACAGAACCTTTTATTATCCGAGCTTGATGCAGACACCAGGTACATGATTGATCTGCCCCATGGGCTGTATTTCTTTTTTGCGTTTATTCTGGATGCAGGAGCTGAAGACCTTTTAGATTCCAAAATCTATGCTGTGGGTCTCCCCTGCAAAGAAAATTTGAACCATCCTGAGCTTGAGATCTCTTATCTCGAATATCCGGTTGACATCCTGGAATTCGTCGACCTTGCTCCTGTAGACATTAAAGGCGGAGGTCCTTTTTACCTTAATCTGATTATGATAGATGCTGAAAAGATCCCGGACTGCCCCACGCTTTTTTCAGAATTTTTGCAGGAAGACGAAGTACTCCCATCTCTTTAAAATAAAAATAGTTATATAGTTGGCAGTTTCAGTAGTTCTGAATGCAGATAAAAACCGAATACAGCAAAGTCAAGCCCTACATTACAAAAGATGGCTCAATAATCCGCGAACTCATGCATCCCTCAGTCCACGGCAACTCAAACCAGAGCCTTGCCGAAGCCATCGTGCCTGCCGGAGGGAAAACGTTCCTTCACAAACACAGGGTAACCGAAGAAATCTATCACATCACCGAAGGCAGCGGGATAATGACCCTCGGCTCTGAAGAATTCGAGGTCAGAAAAGGCGATTCCATCTGTATTGCTCCCGGAACTCCACACAGGGTCCGAAATCCCGGTGAAAAAGAGCTGAAAATTCTCTGCTGCTGTGCGCCGGCGTATTCGCATGAGGATACGGAATTGATGGAATGAGTTTTTGAAATCCTCATAAGATTATTTCTATTTTTTATTTCTGTTTATCTGTTTCCGAATTGCGTTTTTTGATTGCTTTCAGGTACTGGCTTTCACTTTCGTGTCTGTCTTTTATCATGGAAAACGCCGTCGTAAACAAGCATGACAATAACGGCTGGATACGGTATTCTGAGCACTCTGTTTTTATGCAAACTTTGTTTATTTAATTAATTTTATTATTACTTATTAACACAAATCTCATTTTTGAGCAACTAACGAGATATCTCTTTATAATATCACATCTCAAATTTGTTGAGATTTTATCAAATTTTCTTAATACAGTTTTTACAATAACTCTCCATGTCCGTGAGATTTTTTGTATAACAGGAGCAACAAGAATGAAACCCAATGCGTTCTCTGCGCTGGTATTAGCAGCGATAATAATGGTTTCCATTTTCAGTCCCGCAGTAATGGCTTCAACAGTCTACGGGCCTGCACAATTTGAACGAGAGGATGGAAAACCCGTTAGAGTAAACGATAGTTTTTCACTGGATCATGTTCATGAGAATTATACCCTCTGTATCAGAAACGGTGACGGAGCAATAAATACAAGCAGCAGTTCTTTTATTTTTTTGAACGGGGTCCCCGTAGTCGGGCCGGCAGACTTCAACCAGAACGTAGACCTGATCCAGAAGAGTATATCTCTTGAACCTGAAAACGACATTAATATTGAAGTTGAAATGCGGAGTGCTCCCGGAAGCCAGATTACGCTCTGGATAGAAGACGAATCTCCTTTTATTACGATTAATTCTCCTTCCGATGACACGTTTTCCTCCGGAACTGTTGATGTTTCGGGTTTTGTTGACACTCTAATAACTTCCGATATCAGTCTTACCTTCAATGGAATAACTTCTGTTCTTCCTCTGGAAAACGGGAATTTCTCTACCGAACTGAACCTTACAGGCCCCGCTAATATTACTGTTTCAGGAAGCGATCTCGCTGGCCGGGTGCACTCGGCAACTCTCCTGCTGGACGGGGACATGCTGCCGGAATCTTATGAATACCTGCTGGGCTTTGACCCCCTGAACCCCGACTCCGACTCAACCATGACCCCTGAAAACGAAGCCGGAAACGGAATTCCCGACGGGATGGAAATGCTTGGCGGCCAGCTGCCTGCGTTTGTAAAGTCCCGTATAGGAGCTTCCCCCTTTGAAGAGGATACGGATTCCGACGGGCTTTCAGATTATTTCGAACTTATGAGAATGGGCCTCCTGACTGATGTAAATTCAGGGGACTCAAACGGAGACGGAGTGTCTGATGCGCAGGAAGACCCGGATTCAGACGGCCTTACTAACCTTGAAGAGCAGGAGTACGGAACCGATCCCCTGCGCGAGGACAGTGATGGGGATTCGCTTTCCGATAGCTTTGAGGTAAATTCTTCGGGTACGGACCCGCTGTTATCGGATACTGACAACGACGGGCTTTCCGACGATAGTGAACTTCGCCTCGGGACTGATCCCCTGAACCCGGACAGCGACGGGGACGGGATACCTGATGGAGATGAAACTTATGTCTCCACCCTGATCGATGACGAACTCGGAGTCATGGTCGAAATAGAGGGTACTGGAGACCTTGCAAAAGAAGTTGTCATATACGAGGAAACCTCGGAACTGTTTACCAACGTCTCGGCACTTGTGAGCCCTGTTGTGGACTTCAGCTTGGAGAACAGGACTTTTGAGAATGCACAGGTAACAATTCCCTACGACCCTGCAAAAGTGCCTGACCCGGGAAACCTGTCCTTATTTTATTTCAATGATAGCGCCGGAACTTTCGAGCCCGTAGAATCTACGGTTGACCCGGCAAACCATACCGTAACAGGTCTCACATCCCACTTCTCGACCTTTGCGATCTTCTATGTCCCGACATGGAACGCCCTTTTCGACGCCGAGATGAACCTTGGCAGGGGAGGAGGCGGTGGAGTCGATGTGGTCTATGTGGACGTCATGTTTGCAATGGACAGTTCGGGCAGCATGAGCTGGAACGACCCCTACGGTTACCGGAAAACCGCTGCAAAGAACTTCGTTGGGGCTCTCCTCCCCGGGGACCGGGCAGGAGTCGTCGACTTTGACTCTTATTCAAGGCTTATCCGTCCCCTTACCAGCGACTTCGATGCCGTAAATTCTTCCATAAACAGCCTTGATGCCTCCGGCGGAACGAACATCGGCGCCGGTATGAACACCGCAAACAGCCACCTTATCAATTCCGGGGATTCCGAACACGCCTGGATGGTAATCCTGCTCACCGACGGTCAGGGCACCTACAGCAATACCTACACCCAGCAGGCAATAAACAATAATATTACCGTCTACACCGTCGGCCTTGGCAGCGATGTGGACACCGCTCTGCTCACAGGTATTGCAACGGCCACAGGCGGCCAGTATTTCTCCGTTTCAACTGCCGAAGACCTGCCTGATGTCTTCCGGACGATCTCTGAAGAAATCGAGCCAACAGATACAGATGATGATGGCATTCCCGACATCACCGAAACCACCGGTTTCAGGGACGGCTTTGGCAACTGGTACACCACCGACCCCAATAATTCGGATACTGATGGGGACGGGCTGCTTGACGGGGAAGAAGCCGGGGTTGTAACCACAGTTGACGGCAGGGTCTTCTTCCATTTCATAAGTAATCCCCTGAAAATCGACTCTGACAACGACGGTATTGACGACCCTGATGAAGAAGAATTCTCCTGCTCCGCACTGGACTCTGACACCGATAACGACTGGTTAAATGACGGGTTTGAACTTGAGATCGGAACCGAACCCACGCTTAAGGACACTGATTTTGACGGGCTAGGAGATTTCGCGGAATATTATCATCCGTTGTTTGATCCTCTTGTGTACGAAAAGCACTATAGTTATGAGGAGATTGCAAGGGAATTCGTGCTGGGAGCTGTTTTAGGCGAATTTGGTTACGATGAGCATGACAGCCTCTACTATCTTGCAGGTCACCTTGTAAGTGGACTTGTTGCACTTGGGGACATCCGGGATATGGCTGCATCCATAATAGCAGGTAATGTAGTGGATACACTGTTAAACGGCCTTGGTCTTGTCCCGCTGGGTGGAGATGCAGCTAAAATTTTAACCAGCATAGGGGAGTTTGTTGCAAAGCATGCGGATGAAGCGGGAGATATCGCTATTTTCTCGGCTAAATTCATCCCTGCAGGCACTTTTAGAGAACAGGCTGTAAAAGCGGTAATAGATAGTTCTCCAAAACTTACGGACGCTAAAGACGAATTAATTGCTAAAGGTTTCACTGATAATGCAGTTAAAAAGCTTCTTGAAGCGGGTGTAGATATTGCAGCTTTCGAAAAGGCTTTGGGCGACAGTAATGCTTTTAATCGTTACCCCGGCTTGAAAACATTTTTGGAGGCAAGATTTGCCGAAGAAGGCGGAACCCTGAAAAAACGGGTAACCTTCGACGCGCAGAAACTTGCTGCAGCCCAGAGAAAAGGAAATTCCGGTTATGTAGACCGGTGTGCCAGGAACCTTTATGGTGCATACACAGAAGATCTGTTGGCAGAGTTCATTGGCGGAGTTAAAGTAGTAGATTTGTCCCATGTAAACAAGGGAGGCATAGACTATGCAGCAGTTGCTGGAGGTACTCTGAAAATAGGAGAATCAAAGGCTGTTAGGAATAATTTATATTTGCCAGATTTGAAAAATTATATCAAAAAGGATAAAATTACAGGCGAATTAACATTCAACACTAAATATGTGGTTAATAAACTTGGCGATGACTCTCATTTCATGGACCCAGACTTCCCTAAGGAGTTCGTCCTTTATATAAATAGTCCGGAAAGTGTGACAATTAAAAATAGTTTGATTTCACAATTGGGGGAGGCTTCACAAGTACCGTATACGTATAAAAAAGAGGGACAGATAATTACTGGCACAGTTAGCATCAATATCATAGCAGCAAATATGTGAGGAATGAATATGGCTAAGAAAGACAAGTTCTCCATTTTTCTTGAAGAAAAAAAAGAAAAATGGGAAAATTTTTTGAAAGAAAAAGGGGTATTAGAAAAATACCCAACTGATTTTTTTTTAGATCTGGTGGATGCTTATAAAGATCTAGGAATAATATACAGGTATTTTGGAGATAAACAGAAGTCTTCATGGTTTTTTAAGTACTTCGTAACCTTCAATGCTCCCTCCTCCAGGTATGGTAAGCTTTCTGATGAACAAGTAGCTGATGTTGGATTTTTACATGATTACAGTACTTATTTTGTGAATGAAGCAATATACTTTAACCTATCAAATTCAGATTCGCTTACCGCTGAAAAGCTTTTTGGATGGGCAGCCGAGAATTTTGTTGTTCCAGAAGATTACTTTGATTTCTGGATGAAGGAAGGGTATTTCGATGATATTGCTGTTGCCCATCTCTGGCGTGGTTATTCCTTGCTAAACCTTGGCAAATACGAAGAGGCACATGAGCTGCTGGTTCAGGTTGTTCCTTACCTAAATAGATATAAAAAATCAGGAGTGGAAATGTGGCGTACTGTGGAATATGCGCTTACCAAAGCTGTTGTTCCACTCTGCGAATATAAATTGAATCCGACTGATGAGACTCTTAAAAATGCACAAAAAGGTATCGAGGAATTTATTAAAAGTCTCAGAGAGAACAGACATAAACTTAAGGCTTATCTCTACTATTTCCACCTGAAAGAGAAATTCGCCGATGTCTATGAGGCAAAAAGCGTACCTGCTGAAATAAAACAGCAGGAGAAAAAGCCTCTTCCTGAGATAAAAGTTGAATTCTTGTTAGATGATGAAAAGCCGGGGATTATTGCAATTACCAGTTTAGAAGGTGGTTCTGAGGATTTCCTTGGTACCAACAGTGAGCTTGAAAAGTATTGTGACGAAATCAGAAAACTGGGTGACTATCCTAATCTTGCTTCACTCATGGAAACTTACCTTTCTGAGAGTTACCTTGAACCAGAACCTCTTGTTGAAGAATGTGAAAGGTTGCTTGCTAGGAATAATGTAGCTGACTGGGTAAAAGAAAAGACTAGGATAGTGCTAAGAGTTGCAGAGGATGCAGTAGAATCGGGACACAATCTGTATTTCTATTTTTCTCCAGATATTGAATAATCTCCAATAAGGAAGAAACTCTCTATTGAGTTTACGGCCAATAACTAAATATAAACTTGAAAAGACTCGATTTCAATCGAGGTCGAGTCTGCAATATTTTTTTATCCATTTCTCATCGATGCCTTTGACGATTTCGAAGAATTTGAACTTGGCACGAATCCCCTCTCTCCAGATACAGACAAGGACAATATAACTGACTTTGACGACGAGTACCCTCTCTCCCCAACCAGCATAGACCCTGAATCCAGCACCCTTGAGATAGGTCGTGCAATCGTTCTTGGCGCAGTCTTCGGGGAATGCGGCATTGAAGGCGGGAGCCTTGCCGGGTTTGTTGATAGTGAGATTGCTTCTTCTCCTTATTACCTTGTGGGCTGGATCGGCTTTTCACTGGTCCCGGTTGCCGGGGCTGTAGCTGATGCAAGGGATGCAGTTCAGGCTCTCATAAACGGTGACGAATTAGGAGCTGCCCTGAATGCGGTAGGTGCATTGTCAGGTATAGGGGACGGGGTGAAAACAGGTGCAGCCATCAGTCTCTTCGTTTCTAAATATCCCACAAAAATCTTTGAGGTCTGTAAAGTACTGAGCAAAGTTCTTGATGATCTCCCACCATATACTGCATTAAAAGTAATGGATTCCCTGTGTGATGATGCAGCTTCTGCTTTGCATACTGCTCACAGCGTTTCAGTCGATACGCTCATAAAACTTTTCGATAAAGACGTGGACCTGAATAAAGTCAAAACTTTACTGGAAAAAGTGTATACAGGTGTTTGGTCGCCTGGAAATATAGGATCAGCTGCGAATCTGGATTATCATTTTGCAAAACATGGGCAAAAACTCAGTTTAAGCGGAAATCCGTCTGATCTAGTTGGGAAACAACAGTATGTTGATATGGCGGTGGCACTGATCAATGAACAAGTCGGTGTGGAAAAATACTATGATACTTTGCATGGCACATTAGGGGTGTACGAACGTTCCACGGGAAAATTCGTAGCAGGAAATAAAGACGGCCAGATTGCAACCCTGTTTATAAGAGCTGCCAAGGAAATAGATAACAATCCAAACAGATTTATTCGGCTTATATGAAGGTGAATAAATGGACAAAAAGTATCTCTTAGATGCGCTTAGACGATATCTAGAGTATTATCGGGATTCTATAAATGAAATGAAAACAGATCCAAAAAAAGTGGGACCCTATGGAGTTAAAACTCCATTTTTTCCATTATACAATAGAAAAGGAATATTCTGGATATTAGATTCTCTTGGGAAAATAGGATGTAACACAAGCCAATTTGAGAGAGAAGTATCAAAAATAGATGAAGAGTTTAAGGCTTATGAGAAAGACTATAAAGAGGATTTTTTAAATCCTCTTTACAATGATTTAAAGGGCTTAATTGGTACGTACGAAGAATATTTCTCGGATTTTCAAAAATATAAAGATATTTTTAGGGCAAACGAAGAACTCGATCCATTATATAAAGAATATTTTCTCAATAGGAATAAAGGACTATTTTTTGCTGATGAGTATGAATTTGACATACTAATTAGCGTTAGAACGTATATAGAAATATTATTTGAATATTTGGATGGAAAACTCAACATTGAAGGATTAAAGAACAAAGTCCAAGAAATGGATAATATTTTCAAAAAGGACCTTGATGACATTTTAAAATGTATGGGTCTTGACGAATACCCTTCTTATGAACCATTTGCCCCTGCCAAATATTGGTGGCTGCATATAAATTGATGATTGTGGGTTACAGAAAATATTCTGTCTATCCTTACCCGGTGTATATAATTTTATTAAAAGTACGCTATGGGATGTAGTACAGGTTCTCATCAATGGTGACGAGCTTGGTGCAGCCCTGAATGCGGCAGGTGCATTGTTAGGTATAGGGGACGGGGTGAAGAGGGGGAATGAATTGAAAATTAATGGGGATGACTGCATATTATAAGAGAGAAAAATGGTCTTAGAATCAAAGAATGATGGTTTTATACCCATATCCAGTACTTTTTTGTTACTTTTTTCTGTCCGGTTCTTAAAAAATAATCTTTCAATAATATGGGCAAAAACTCATCTTATTTTGTGGCCCCGGCTATCCCGACTCCTCGAAAGAAACGAACGTTATCATTGGTCTGAACACTGCAAACAGTCTCCAGTCACTTGATTCAACATTGTTAACAAATTGTTTATGTACATGTGCATCCATATTTATACCAGCATAATTCTTCGGTTTTCAATAATCTTAAAAACATGCTAAGTAAGCTTTTTCTAACTAACAGGTGTTTGCCATGGTGTGTTCAAAAAAGTTTATACTTAATGATTGCGGGGTTTCAGAAGTCTTCGGCCAGGTGCTTATGACTCTCATCGTTGTTATAATGATGACGTCAATTGGTATTTTTGTGTTGTCTGAACCAAAACCTTCAGACGTCCCACATATTGACATTTATGAACAATTCGATCCGTTTAACGACACAATAGTTATCTGTAATAACGGAGGCGAATCGGTCCCCCTCCGAGACCTTAAACTTGTTCTGCATTCAGGCAGCACAGAGTATATCATAAACGGGGAAGAGCTATCCGGCCAGCTTATTGAAGAATGTGGGGATAATGGGTATTGGGACTTGAGTGAATACATTTCTCTTAATGTGTCAGAAGTGTGTGGCCTCGATCTCGAAAACTGTGATGAGGACTTAGTTGTACTCCTTATACACACCCCTTCTAAAAAAGTGATACAGAGTTCTTTAATTCCTTCTATTTATCTTGATGATGATATTCAGAGTCCTAATGACCGCATCCCGGTAGATAAAATTCCTGACGACGGATACATATGGATCCCGCCCCAGCTTCTTGCACTCGACAATTCCAGGTCCCAAAAAGGTATTGAAGGATCCGCATGCCTCGATGACGTCCAAAAAATCAGAGGCGGATTTACAACTTATTATCCGAATGAAGAAGCTTCAATGTATGAGTATTTCGAGTTCGGGTTGAATGAATCAGTGCTCAAGTCTTTCGGGGTCACTTTTTCGGATTATGAAAATCTCAACATTTCCGGCGCAAAGATCAAAGTTGTTTATAATGGGCATGATGGATCATTTAAATGGGTTAAGCTACGGGTATGGGATCAAACGGAAGGGAGATTCGAAGAATATAGTATGCCGGAATACCATTCCGGAAAACATAACCCTCGATGGGGTTCTGAAATAGTAGATCTGCCCCACATCACAAATGCCGAGGACCTTGAAAACCTCAACGTCTCTATACTTGCAAAGGCAAACCATGGAAAAAGCGGTATGCATTTCCTGAATATTGACTATATTGCGGTATATATTCCCAGCGGCGGCGAAAAATCTTTGTCTCCTGAGGCTCCTCAGGGAAATCTTATCCACATTGAGAATGTGAATGTTACAACAAGCAAAATTCAGGGAAATACTTACGTTGCAACCGCTGTTGTGACAATCCTTGACAACAATAATCCGGTCGAAGGTGCCACGGTTTCAGGCTCCTGGAGCGGTTCAACCAGTGATACGGATTCTGCAGTGACTGGTGAAACAGGGAAAGTGACGGTTAAATCAGATGAGAAAGAATTCAAAGGAAATACATTAACGTTCACCTTTACGGTGAATGGGGTGACTCACCCATCGTACACATGGGATAATAAGACAGAAAACGGGACGGCGGTGTACCATTAATTTAATGTGGTGAATGAAAGTGAAACACCCCTTCCTGCTGCCTTCGGAGCCAAGGAAGGGGATTTCTCCAGGGAAAAGGCTCAGGACCTTTTTCTCTCCGAAAAGGAGCTGAAAATTCTCTGCTGCTGTGCGCCGGCGTATTCGCACGAGGATACGGAACTGATGGCGTAATAGCACTTTTGGATTTCCTTTTGATGCCGGTGTTCCCTTTATTTCAAACTGCTTTCAGGTACCGGCCTTCTCACCGCCCGCATTCGGGCGGCCTTCTCAAAATAGAAATAAAAGACTTAGCTTCTTGTGTCCCAATTAAAATAGAATTAGAGACTCTGAATTCAGATCAACACCTTTTTCTCGATGGATTTGAAAAAAGTTCCGCACTTGGAATGTTAAGTGCTGATAGGCTTTCGATAGTTGCACTCTGTTTTTCTTTTAATTTGGGGAATGCGGCATTGAGAACGGGAGCCTTGCCGGATTTGTGGATCGTGAAATTGCTTCTTCTGTTTTTTCGCGAAAAGGGCCGCTCTCCTTCGTCGAGCGTGACAAAAGCGGTTTTGTATAGCGAATACCGTTTTATGGTTAGAGATCCTATAAAGTTAGTCTCTCTGATCCCAGAACACTATTTCTCCCTTCTTTTTTGCCCCTCTCATTTTGTTCTTCATTCCTTTTCCTCATACCATTCATCCCTGGCTTCCACAAGCGCCCTTATATTTGCAAGCGGAGTCCTCGGCGCAATCCCGCATCCCGGGGCAAGAATATCCACACCGGCTGAGAGACATTGTTTTGCTTCTGCCTTCACGTCAGCAGGTGTCCCGAAAAGCATGGTCCTTGAGGGGGAGACGTTTCCGATTAACCTTGCCCTGCCGCCAATGGCTTCTTTTGCAGCTTTTATGCTGGCTTTTTCTTCGATGCTGATAGCTTCAAAGCCGCATTCAGAAAGGGTTTTCAGGGAATCTCCTACATCGCCGCAGATGTGCAGGATTACGGGGCCTTTTACTTTTTTGCAGAGGCGTTTGTAGAAGGGTTTGACCGAATCTTCAAGGACCGAGGGGGGCATCATCCTTGAACCGACTATCCCGCCGTCGGGCATGCAGAGGGCATCTGCGCCGTGGTCAAAGAGGGCGTTTGCGTATTCTATGCAGATTTCTGTGCAGGTTTCCATGAAGGCATTGACGTATTCGGGTTTTCTGATGGTCCAGATCAGGTAGTTTTTAACTTCCGCAAGGTGGGTAAAAATAGTAAGGGGGCCTTCCATGCCTGCGATGAGAGGGACTTCTTCCTTCCCGTTTTCTCCTCCGGTCCGGGTTGCAAGGATTTCCGTTGCTTTGAGGATGGTGGGGATTCTTCCTTTTTCGAGCAGGGCTTCAGGGACTTTCAGTTTATCCGGACCTTCGGAAAAGGGATGGGACAGGACCGAGGGCTGGATATCTTTTGTACCCATCCGCACATTGCAGCCCATGGTTTCGGCAAGCACGGTAAGACAGTAGGGGTAGCGGACGGCTTCAAGGCCCGCAATTTCGTGGCCTGCAAGAGCAAGGGCTGTCATCTTTTCCGGGTCGGAATGGGCGGCTGGCCAGGCGGCGCCGGTAAGGTCCATAAGTTCAACTGTTCCGGTCTGGGTGACAGAAAGGGCAGGGGTCATGTCAACGGGATTTCCGTGAAGGGCGTTAAGAAAATTTTTCCTGAGATTTCTTTCCATTTTTCTGGCTCCGATGTTTTGAAAATGATATTTTTTAAACCGATTTTTTAAATTTTTTAAATCACTATTATCGCTTTTATCGCCTCATTCAAATCTTTCCTTTTTCTGTATTTACTGCAAATCCGGAAACAGCCGGGTTTTCGATACTTCCTGCATTTCAATTTCTTCCAGGATTTCGAACGCGAGATTTGCCGCAAGCTCATTTTCTGAAGCAAGTAATACCTGCATCCGATCTTTATCTTCTTTCGTACAGATTTTCATGAGGGCTCCGGTAGCTTCTGCTTTTACAAAGCGGTTCCGGTCATAGAGTGCGTTAATCAAAGGTTCGATAGCTTTTTTGGGTTTTATTCTGCCAAGAGCTTTTGCTGCAGCAAACCGTGTAAAGTCGTCTCTATCGGCAAGAGCGAGAATAAGGGGTCCAACTGCAGTTTCAGCTTTAATCCTGCCTAGGGCTTCGGCAGCTCCCCATCTGCCTTCATTGTTTTCATCAAGGAGGGCGTCAATAAGAGGTTCTACGGCTTTTCTGGATTTTACTTTTCCAAGAGCTCTGGCTGCTTCTCCTTTCACAACTCCAGATGCATCGAAAAACATGGTATCTATCAGGGGCTTAAGGACTTTTTTGGATCTTATTTGCCCAAGGGCTTCAGCTGCAAACCGCCGCACAGTTTCATCTTCGGACTTGAGAGCCCTGATCAACTTGGGAACAGCTGTCTCAGAACCCAGGCACCCCAGTACCCCGGCCAGCAGCCTCCTGACCTCTTCGTCTTCATCGTCAAGCGCATTAATCAGGGATTGAAAGGCTCTTTCAGGCCTGTTTCTGGATATATTTTCCAGAGCTCTGGCTGCTTCCCTCCGTACAAGCTTATCTTCATCCTGAAAGGCATTATCAAGAATGTCGAAGACTTTATCCGATATCTGGTTCCGGGTCTCATCAGAACTCATCTGCCTCAGGGCTCGTACTGCCCCCTGCCTCATAAAATGGTTACCTGACTCAAGCGCATGAATAAGCAGTTCAAGGACTTTTTCGGGTTCCAGCTGCCCGAGTGCTTTTGCTGCTTCTTTTCGGACAAACCGGTTTTCATCCCCCAGTACCAGAAGAAGAGGGGTAACAGCTTCCCTGGACCTTGCCATTCCGAGTGCCTTTGCCGCTTCCAACCTGACTAAATGGCTTTCATCCCCGAGCCTCTTTACAAGTGCACCAACAGCTGTATTTGAGCCTGCAATTTCGGGTCCTCTCTCTCCGAGGGCTTCAGTAGCTGCCTTTCTTACGAATTCGTTCTCATCCGAAAGCGCGGAAACGAGGAGATCAAGTGTTTTCCCCGAACCTAACATCCCGAGCGCCTTTGCTGCTTCTCTTCGGACGAAATGGCTTTTATCGCCAAGTGTACAGGTAAAGGTATCAGGGGTTTTATCCGATTTTATTTTTCCAAGTGCCTTTATCGCTATCCATCGTACAAATTCGTCCTCATCCTGCAGGGCATCCATGAACGGTTCGACAGCTTTTTCTGATCTCATCTGACCCAGGGCCTCGGCAGCTCCCAGCTGAACAAGTTTATTCTCTTCCTTAAATGCTTTTATGAGAGAGGCTGCCGCTTTTTGAGGGTTTGCCCTGCCCAGAGCTCCCATAGCCCCAAAACGGACAAAATCATCTTTATCTCCAAGTGCGGAAACAAGGATTTCAAGAGCTTTTTCTGACTCTATCCGCATCAATGCATCGGTTGCTTCCAGGCGGACAGCCCGGTTCTCATCCGCCAGTGCATTTGTCAGAAGTTCAACAGCTTTTTCCGACCCTATCATACTGAGAGCCTTTACGGTTTCGACCCTCACAGAGTAATCCTCATCCCAAAATGCAGCTGTCAGGGGGACAAGGGCCATTTCCGATCTTGTCTCCCCGAGAATCCTTATAGCTTCTCTTTTTACTCCCGTGTCTCCGTATTCAAACACTCCTGAAATGGCTTCAATTCCACAGTCTCCGAGCCTCCCGAGGCTCTGGATTACTCTCATTTTTTCCATTGTGTACCTGCTGTCCAGTTTTCCGGCAAGTAACGAACATAATTTTTCTTTTGTTTCGAGGCTGGTTTTCGCGGCACATTTTGAAGCAAGTTCCAGGTTTTTGTTCAAAATTACGGAGCTTACCAGTTCTTCTCCTGATTCGACCATTTCCGAGATAAATATCACAACATTTTCCCATCCCGGGTTCCCGAATGTTTCTGAGATTTCCATTCCTTGTTCAAAGTATTGCTTCAGCTTTAGAGCTGCATAGTATTCCTGAAGGTCCCGGTTTATCCCGAACCTTACTTCAGAACGGTTTCTGGTCAGGAGTCCCAGCTCGAAGCAGGCCTTGAGAAGCTTTCTTGCTTCTGTTTTTTTAGATTCTTTTTTTCCAGATGGATTTTGTTTTGTATACTTTTCTGCGGTTTTAAGGGCGTATCCGTACTTGCATGAAAGCCTGTGCTCGCACTGGAGCTTGAATGCCAGGTCCATTAGAAAATTTTCAATCTCTATTCTTTCAAAATCTATTTTTTCCGAGCCCGTTCTCTGAGTACTTTTGGCAGGTAGTTTTTCAGAGTTTCTCAAATCTCCGCTTCCCGGGCCGCAGTTTTCCATATCTTTGCTTTCTTTCAGGGAGAGTATCTTTTCGGAACTGAAGAAATCTTCTTTAGTCCCGGAATTCCTGAAAAGCTCTGAAATAAAAGCCTGATAAAGTTCTGCCCGATTGGAGGGGATAAATTCAGGGTCAAAATAAGTAAGCTCCTGATTAAGTCTCTCTTTTCCCACCATCCTCATTCCGGCGATTGAAGTTTTAATCCAGAGTTTGAGCAGCAGGGGGTTTCGGAGAAAAGGATGTGAATTGGTTTTATTCAGGCTTCTGCTTTTCAGAATTTTTGCCTGTCTTCTTTTAGGGACGGAACTCTCTATGAAGAGTTCTATTTTTTCATCTGAGAATTTCTCAAGCTTGCAAACGGCAAACGTACTTTTTATGCTGCCGGAGGGGCTGTGTCTTGAGGCGATAGCGTATCTGCAGTCTTCATGATCGGAAATGAAATCGGAAATTTCGTCAAGGGGAGAAAAGTTCTCGGAAGATCTGAGCATGTCAAGCCCGTCTAAAAGCAACAGGGCTTTTCCTTCAAGTAATTCTCTCAAATCAGGTTCCAAAATCCCTTTTTGTTTTGCTTTTGCTTTCAAATATGCATAAAAAGAACCTTTAACATAAGAATCAAGGGTTACATAAATAGGAATGTATTCTTCTTTTTTCTCGAGATATTCTCCGGCACAGGTGGTATTCAGCCACCTGAGAGTACTTGTTTTTCCCGAACCCGCTTCTCCGTAAATTATCAGGCGCTTTTCTTTTTCGACAAGCTGAGAAATTTTGAATTCATGGGCAAGAAAAGTGTTTTCCTCAAAAATCCGGCGTGTGATAGGTAGTATTTCTCTTGCAGACGGTTCGATATAGAAATCAGGCATTTCACCTGCGGCTTCAAGTATTATTTTTTTCAGGTATCCTTCTGTGTCCCCGCATGGATTTCCTTCAGCCCTTTGCATAAAGTTCTCCCAATTTCATAAAGAATATCCCCATTTTCTTTTTAATCTTATTTTTTTTGTTAGGGGACTTTTTCAGGTTTACTGCTTTAGCCTGTGTCCTGGACTTTTTCAACAGCCTCTTCGTTTGCAAATTGTAATCCGTCTTCGGCCATCCAGAGAATACCAATCACCTGGTTTCCGGCATGGGTGAGTCGAGAAATTCTGTAATCATCGAAAGCAGCCAATCGGCGCGTTCCACCAGCGTAACGTGAGTGGTTCCGGGAAGCACCGCGAGCCGGGAGCGTGGAAGACCCGTGAGATCGCCGGGAACGCCGCCTCCAAGCAACAGGAAAATCTCAATTGCGTGCTCGGGACGGACGATGTCGGAATCCCCTATTATGATCAGCGTGGGCGCCTCGATCTTCCGAATCTCATCAGGTGCCCAACCCTTAAATTCCCGCGTAAGTTGCTGCTCTTTGGCAATTAGCACAGGCCAATGTTCCGGATTTGGTGCGATCCTCGCGTAGGCCTTTTGCCACTCCGTTCCATCGAGATCTTCAGGCTTCAGTTTCTCTTCTCCCTGGAGTATTTCGGGGTAAAGCCCATCATTATTGTACGCGACAGAAACAGCCACGAGTTTGCGTACCAGATCCGGGTGCTTGATAGCGATCTGCAGGGCAATGGCTGCTCCCATGCTATATCCGAATAAGTCGGCTTTTTCTATCTTGAGCTGTCTGAGAAGGGCTACTGTATCCTCAGCCATCTGCTCGTAGGTCAATGGACGATCGATATCAGCTGTATGCCCGTGCGCCTGCTGCTCTACCGCGATTACCTGCTGTGTCTTTGAGAAGGATGGCAGAAACTTTCCAAAAGAGGTCTCAATTGTTGTCAAGGCGCCATGAAGTAGAACCAGTGGTCTGCCAGTGCCGTGGATTTCATAATACATATCTATCCCATTAACGGGAACATAGCCGCTTTTGATGCCGTTATTTCTTTCATCGGGCATTCTTTTCATCCTGATGCACTCTCCTTTGTTATTCCGATCCGGTATAAATTTTTTAAGTTTGATTTTTACCCTCCGTTTTTATAATCATTGTTTTATACTACTGCTAATTATTTTTCCCTCAAATCTTAAGCCAATATCAAGCCTTGGTCTCAAGCCACCGAGTGGGAATACCTGAATCTGGCTAACGTTTTTGGGCCCCAGAGGAATGTCACGACCGCAACCACAATTGTGGAAATTGCTCCGGTGATAACCGGATTGTAATGCGACCCGTAGTTTGGAAACAGAAATTCACTGACATTCATCATGTCGTGAAAGAGGACTGCTGCAAACACACTTCTCCCGGTATTGTTATAGAGCCAGAAAATAATGATTCGAAGTGCTACTGTAGAGAGAAATTGTCCTGCTGTCCATCTAAAAGTATGGTGGGCTTGAAAATACCACCCCACGACATGCCACAATGCCCATACCAGCCCCATGATAATGCCAGCCCCCAGTGCGCTCCAACGATACCGCATGGAATCAGCGGCATATCCCATCCAGCCCGCCTCTTCACATACAGCGGGAATAAAGAACAGGACAAAAAATAGCGGTAGCGCCAGAAATGGGATCTGCGGTTCTGGGAGTGGTCGCCCCATCAGGCGCATCGCCCAGTAGGAGAGCAACATAATAACCGGCATCAACAAAACGATGGGCAGATACCAGATCTTTGGTTTGATTTTCTTATAATCGAGGGTTTTCTTAAATAACTGTTTTACTCCGGCAAGACTGTTTTCTCTATACACAAGGATTGAAGCCGCTATTAGCGGGCAAACGAACGAAAGCGCACTCATGGGAAGATTTATCGGAAGTGGAAGCCCCTGTTCAGCCAGTGCGCCAATCAGCCAGAAAGGAATGGAAAGAACAAAAACTAAAAAAAAGAAGTTTACGGGTAATCTCTTAAGTGATTTACCGGTGTTCATGGCCTTTAGTCCCCTGGATCGTAATACATGTCATACATGTTATGTTACTTACATTCAGATATTTGCCTGATTGAATCCCGATCCTTCCTGTTCCTTTGTTATTTCCTGTTACCTTGTTATTACTTACTTTTATGGATTTCTGGGTAAGTTTAATTGCCAGGAAACGCCATATCTGTCGGAAATCCAGGCGAACAATTCACTGAACGGATAGCGATCTAATGTCATGAGTACCTGTCCGTCCTGAGATAACTTCACAAAGAGTTGACTGATTTCTTCTTTTGTTTGACAGTTCACATAGAGTGACATGGCAGGAGTAAACGTAAACTCATGAGTTGCACTGCTATCGATACACATGAACTCCTGCCCGAAAAGCGAGAACGTGGCGTGCATAACTGTTCCTCCAGTGCCCGCTTCATTTGGTTCGTAGCGAGTAATGCTCAGGATTTCCGACTTCTCAAAAAGTGAAGTGTAAAAGTTCATTGCTTCTTCAGCCTGCCCATCAAACATGAGGAGTGTAGTAATTTTTTGCATGATTCTGGCTCCCTCTTATCAGTTTGTGTTTATTCCCCTTTGATTCGTGTTTTACCTGGTCTGTAATTCGTAAAGCTTGTAAGTTATGCTCACCTTACCTTCCCCAGCGCCCATTTAGTTGCAGCAAAGTTCTATACATTAACCGCATCTGAGTGTGAAACCTCGTATTCATTATTGAGGCACAACAGCAATAGCGTCCATTTCTACCAGGAAATCCGGGTTTGCCAATCCCGATACAAAGACCATGGTAATGGCTGGTGGACCAGGTCTTTGACCCCATAATTGCTGGAATGCTTCAAAACCTGGCTGGAGAGGTTGTCCCTGAACTACGTATACGTTCCATTTGACTACATGCTCCAGTTCAGCACCGCCAGCTTGCAGTGCCGTTTGTAGATTGGCTAAAACCTGTTCCGTCTGCTTTTTGATGTCGCCTTTTCCAACAATTGTTCCGGAAGCATCTACTGCGTCCTGCCCCCCGATGTAAATCGTCTTTACCTGGCCGGTCACGACAATTACGTTGGTGAATGCCGGATTTCTGGGTAGACCATTGGGATTTATATGCAAAACCTGTTCTTCTTGCATGTGTTCCTTCACCTTCCCTCATATGTCCTCTTCAGAGCTTCAATATCGTATTTTTTCATCCCATAGATTGCAATAATGACCCTGTTTGATTTTTCAGGATCAGGATCATTCAGCATTTCGTCTACAATGGCAGGTGCAATCTGCCACGACACGCCGTATTTATCTTTAAGCCAGCCGCATTGGCTTTTCTCTCCGCCTTCCGACAGCTTTTCCCAGAGCCAGTCTATTTCCTTCTGGCTCTCGCATCTGACGTACAGCGACATGCCCTCACAGAAATTAAAAAAGTTTCCCCCATTAACCGCTTCAATTTCCTATCCATTGAGCAGGAATCTAACGGTTCTTATGCTGCCTGCAGGTCCGGGTCGAATATCTTCGGGTAAGTACGAAAGAGCTGCAAGTTCTTCTTTGCTATAGCGAGCAGTATTTAGAATCTTTGAATTTTCAAATATGGCAGAAAAGGCCGAGACGTAGAAATTCGCTGCCTCTTCGGCCTGGTCATTGAAGGTCAAACACGGTGCTATTTTTTGAGTACTGGATTTCATAAGGCCTTCCCCAAATCAGGTCTCTTCTTGAAATTTTGCATATTTTAATCCCCCTAAAATTACACAAGTTTTTTCTATTATCAGTCGCTTCTCTGAACTGGAGGACGGAATATTCCTTTTTCAGTTCCATAGCGAAGCAAAACGTTTCCGGATTTGAAACTTCTTGTTTCTAAAAGCTTAAGATTTGATTTTTTGACGTCCTTAAACAGTGGTTTTCCTATTCCCAAAATAACAGGAGTTACAGCAAACAAATATTCATCAATCAACCCTTCAGCAGTAAGTTGCCGTACAATCGTGCCGCTGCCAAATATCAGGATATCAGAACCTTTTTCCTGTTTTAACCTGCTTACCTCTTCTGCGACATTGCCTTTGACCAGTCTGGTATTCTCCCAGGTAACTTCTTTCAAAGTTTTCGAAAAAACCACTTTGGTCATCTGATTTAATTCGTCGGCAATAGCCCGTGCTTCTCTGGGAGCTTCCGGGTCAGCAGCTACCTTTGGCCAGACACTTTCAAACAGCTGATAGGTCACTCTGCCAAGCAAAACCATATCGGGTAAAGCCGCATTGGGTTGCCTCATTTCATGCAACGCTCTGTCAAGTTCGTGGTCCGCTATAAACCAGTCGATTTCTCCGTTAGGCCCGGCAAAAAAGCCGTCAACAGAAACTCGATTAAACATTATAACTTTTCTCACACTCCTTTCCCCATTCTTCCAAAAAAGCTCTCACCCGGGTTTCCCTGGCAGACGATTTATTTTATCCGGGTTCCGACAAAGTCGTATGCTACATTTCCGTGGTTTTCCTTTCCCGGTTAGGTTTCCAGCCTCCGGAGAACTTATTGCCGTCCTCACTGATTCTGCCTGTCATCCTTGCCCCTCCACCGAGATCCGTAGTTATTGTTACGCTTTTGCCCTTAACATTATATCTATATGGAATCGGAGTCCCTGCCAGGTTGGAATAGACAAGCGAAGGGAATGTATCGCTCGCAGGATCGTAGCCGATGAGTTCCAGGCTCTGGATTTTCATGCCCATAAAGTCAGCCTCAAAGCTCTGTTTTAGAAAGAATCGGCCCGGTAGCCACTCAAAAGTAGTCCGCCCAGATATGTTATCGACCTTAGAGTCTAGCGTATGACCTTTTATACTCCACGTGCCGACAAATCCTTCCAGGCGCTTGAGTGCAGGATCAGGCTCAGGTTGCTGTTGTAGTTGCGTATTGTTGTCTGAAATAATCATTCCTCCTTCTTTCATTTACTACTGTGCTCCGAAAATTATGAGTTCGTGATCTGCTGACCTGTTAATGAATTTATTTTTTTTCCTTTTTTCTCCTTAGTTTCCTGGTTTGTTCAGGCAACCTGCAAGTTCATACTCGTTCGACCTCGGGAACGGACTCGTCGAGGAATTTTGTTACGAAGGCGGCAAGTGAGGGGGAAGATAAGATGGTATAATGAGTCGTACCCGGCAGAATCGCAAGCTGTGCTATTGGTCGGTAGGAACCATCCATACCGGCATCCCGCTGTCCGCCGCCAAATAGCGCGAAGAACCCCATTACGTGTGCCATACTTACAGCATCCGCATCCGCGAAGACGATCATCGTGGGGGACTTAATAGCAGCCACGTCTTTCGACCAATCATAGTCCTTCCCGAGCAGGTCTCCAAGCTTGGTGAAGAGCACTTCCCAGTCGGTTTCGGGATAGAGCTGATAGAGCGAACTCTGCTTTATGGCTTTCACAGTCTCCGAGCCCATCGATTCCATACCTTCCAGAACCTCGGGGTACCATCCATCCCGTTTGACTGGAGCTGAAATTACCACGAGCTTGCGGACCAGATCCGGATGTCTGATGACGGTCTGCAGGGCAACGCCAGCGCCAAGCGAGTAGCCCATGATATCGGCTTTTTCGCTCTCCAGGTGCTTCACCAGCTCTGCAATGTCATCGGCCATTAACTCAAAACTTAGAGGTCGATCGATATCGGCTGTTCTCCCATGAGCCTGTAAATGGGCTGCAATGACCTGCCTGTTTTCAGAAAGTTTCGGCAGAATCGGGCCGAACATTTCGCTCGCACCGACGCCGCCATGAAGCAGGATTAGTGGGCTGCCGGTTCCGTGCAGTTCGTAGTACATATTGAGACCGTTAATGGAGGCGTAACTGCCTACAGTCTCCCTTTCATTGGTCGTACTCTTTGTCATGATGAATTCTCCAAAAAGGATTTTTTTCGCAAACAAGCGCTTCTCTAATAATTGTCAATCCCCCGTTTATATCACCGGTTATCGAGCCCGATATATCTTGATGAGGTTCCCTCACATGTCATCAAATATGGCATGTGTTCCAGGTCCCTTTCCTGTGGGCTCCGTATGAAACGCCACATCTGGTTTCTTTATTCTTTCACACTCTTGTCGCAGGCTGGGGAAGAATCCAATTAGGCTTCACTTCAACCGGGAAGTGCCATCAGGTCTCATCAAGTGCGGAATCACTTCCCTATTACTCGGGAGCATCCGGGACCGGGACCCCGAACCGGGAAAACCCTGCCTGGGGTTCGTGCACGACCACTGTCCCACTGCCCAACATCTGGGCCTTGAGTCGCATCCTCTCCAGCAGATCGGGACTTGGCTTACCGTATATGTCGACCCCTGACATCCTGATGAACTCCACAAACTTCGGAAAAGCGGAACCTGCCACCTTCATATGGAACTCTGCCGATGCGGAGTCAGGGTGAACCTGGAAAACTGTCATCCGGGTACCGTCCTCGTTGAGGTATATGTTGTGGGCGATCATACGGGGCTCGTTCACCGCGACAAACTCGACTAACTCATTCATGGCTGTTTTGAGTTCCTCGAGCTTTCCCTTGCGGACCTCAGAGTAGTCTACGATGACAATAGGCTTGGACGTGCTACCGCTCATTTTGCCGGATTCACGTTCTTTTATATCCATGTGCTGACCAGTATATTTTGGTCCCTCAAGCACTTTTTCGGCTTGAGCCGCCTCTGTGGACAAGTTCCTATCTTCCACCATGATTTCTCCTTTTTGATCCGTTCCTGATTTGGGCTATCTAGTCTAATTATGTACTAATTTTTGCTAAATATTATTATAGTCAGAAACTTTTATTTCAGATCCATATCTTTACTTTTTCAGTTTTTCCAAAAGTTCTTCAAGTCGATCGTAAGAATCATTGACGCCTTCTTCCATTCCAGATTGGAGCATTCCATCACGATCCTCAATGGTCTGGAAGACAGATTGAGATGTTAGTTTTGTCCTGTTACCCGGTAATGCTTCAAATCTCGCGGTTTCAAAAACAACATGTCCTTTTTCCGGAAGCCCTTCAAACTCAAAAGTGCTGATGATTCTCTCAGGTGCTGTGACCTCATGATTTACTCCATGAAACGCATACTTGTTGCCCTCTTGATCTTTCTGGATATACCGCCAGGACCCGCCGCTTTTCGGTTCAAATGTCTCCAGATTCATTGTAAAGCTTCGAGGTCCAAGCCACTGACTGTAAAGCTTCGGATCTGTGAAGGCTTTAAAAACGAGCTCTCTTGGAGCATCAAACTCCCGCGTAATGATGATCTCCTGTTTTCCTGGTTCTGCAGCAATCTTGGTAGGATTATCTGTTGTCATGTACCGATACCTCTTTATCAAAACTCATTCCTTAGTTCGTCGCCGGAACCATCTTACTCTACTCTCCTGTAAAAAAGAACCAGTCATGACGAGCTTTTCCAGCGGAGCGATTTTGTGATAGGCGCCTGCGGATCAGTAATTGTTATCCTCTTGAGATCATGTAATTAAGATAAACGCCATTAAACAAGATCTCTTCTGGAAACAGGAAGCTTGAAGCCTTTTTATGTGAAGCTTCTTTTACCCTCAAGCGCTTCACACATTAGAGTCAGTCCATGCTTTCCACATGAGTCCTCATGATACATTGAAAGACCAGAACTAAGTGTTATTTTTAGTAAAATCAGGATCCATGTATGAAAACTTAAGTATCCCTTTCAGGTCATCCGATAAAGGTCGTCTGATAATACGTTATATGGCCTACTCTGTATCCTATCCCCCTTATAATTATAAACAGCGTCCTACAAAAAAGCTACTATACTGGGGAAAGGAAGTACCTTGAAGAGATTAAATGAAACGTTTTTTGTCCGGGGCTTTTACAGGCTATTGTTTTCAGTCTGTGTCCCTGACTTTTTCCACGACTTTCTTGTTATACGAATTTACTATGTCACTCCGGGTGATGAGGCCGAGAAGTTTTGTTTTGTCCAGGCGGTCCACAACGGGGAGCCTGCCGATTTGCTTTGAGGCAAGGCGTCTGAGGACGGCTTCAAGGGTTTCGTCGGGGTAGGCGACTTCCACATCGCGAGTGGCAACATCCCCTATCTTTTTGTCGACTTCTCCGTACTTTACTTTGCTCCGGAGGTCAGAGAGTGTCACTATCCCTGAAAGTTTGCCTTTTGAATCAAGGACTGGAAAACCGGCGTGGCGGCTTGCCTGCATGAGGGCTATAAGGATACCTACATTCTTTTCTTCGGAGACGGTCTGGACATGTGTGACCATGGCATCTTTTACAAGCATGGAAACCATGATATCCACTTCCCGGCCTTTTCGGATCTTGAATCCTTTCCTGCGGAGCCCCTCCGTGAAAATGGACTCCGGATACAGGGCATTGGACATCACGTTGCTAAGCACACAGGCAAACATGAGAGGGAGGATGAGACTGTAATCCCTTGTGATCTCAAAAAGGATCAGGATGGCAGTAAGGGGAGCCCGGGCAGTCCCGGCAAAGACCGCGCCCATCCCAACCATAGCATAGGCCCCTGACTCTGCCGTCATCCCCGGAAAAAACAGGTTTGCGGCTGTCCCGAAGGCTCCCCCTAACATTGCACCTGTGAAAAGGGAGGGGACAATCGTCCCACCCGATCCTCCGGAGCCCAGGCTCAGGGAAAAGGCGAGGATCTTCAGAAAGAGCAGGATCAGCAGGATATTGAAAGTAAACTGGTTGTTCAGGGCGTCCATAATCACATCATAGCCCATCCCCAGGACACGGGGGTAAAAAAGGCCGATTACACCTACTGCAAGCCCTCCCAGGGCAGGCTTGAAGACGGGATGGAGGGGGATTCCCGAGAAAAGATCTTTTGTGTAGTAAAGCGTCCGGATCAGGATTGTAGAGACGAGCCCTGCAAGGAGTCCGAGGACAAGGTAGAGCCCTAATTCTTTGTAGGGGCTGACCAGCTGGTAGGGAGATATCTGGATAGGTTTTATCCCGAAAACAGTGCTCGAGACAAGGGTTGCAAAGACTGAAGAGATAACTATCGGAATAAAGGTCTTGGTTTCAAGTTCCCCGTAAATTACCTCTACTACAAAGACCACACCTGCAAGCGGGGCGCTGAATGCAGCTGCAATCCCGCCGGCAGCCCCGCAGCCGAGAAGGATCTGGAGCTGCCTTTCCGGGCTTTTCAGGATTCTCCCCACAAGAGCGCCTGTCCCGGCTCCGGCAAGGACTCCCGGGGCTTCCTTTCCCAGGGCACCTCCCGAACTGATAGTGATTATTGAGGTAAAGACCTCCAGAAAAGCATCCTTGAGCTTTATCCTTGCTCCGCGGAGGGTTACGGTTTCTATAAGCCCTTCAACACCGTATTTCTGTTTTATCAGGAAGTGGGTGATTAACCCCACTAGCAGCCCTCCAAGGGCAGGCGTGAGTATTACATAATAGAATGGAAGCTCGTGTAATGAGTATCCCTGCTGCATTCCAAAAAAAACGTTACTGTATTGGAGAATGCGGTCATAAACTCCTATTACGAGCCCTGTCAGGAGCCCGATTATAATGGCAATTGAGTTGACCCTGGTAGTTTCGGTGTCAAACCGGCTGATGTACTCCGTTAGCCTGGGGTATTCTTTGATGCTATGGAATCTGAATCTGGACTCTGGATCAACTTCCAAATGTTCGCGCCTCTTGGGGACTTTTTTTATGTGTCAAATATTTCCCTGAAATCTTCTTAAGCACAAAATAAATATTCGGATCTTCGGGTTTTATTCTGTTTGAAAGACCTTTGTTGTCCAAAGATTTCGAGCATTTATTTAAATGTATGTTTTCAAAATATTGCCCCAAGAGAGATCCAATCTTTTATTCAGGGAAATTTCATACTTTTCTTTTTATCTGACTTATTTTTTTAAATATGTTGCGGTTATTTCTTTTATTTTTTATAGATAAGTTCCAGGACATCACAGAGCTTTTTTGCAGTTTCGGAAACGGTTTGCATCCCGATGGTATCCTCTTCTGCCGGGTTCCACGTAATTCCGCCGAAGTGGGCATTATCGCCGACCACAATCATCCCGTGAATATGCATCCAGTCGTGGATGGCCTGAATGGTCTTTTCCTGTCCTCCGTTTCTTGAGCCTCCAACTGAGAGAGCTGCCCCGACTTTATTTTTGAGTGCAAAGTTTTTGCGGCGAAGCAGGACACTCCTGTCAAAAAGGGCTTTGAGCTGAGCAGGATAATTTCCCATATATACGGGAGCTGCAACAATTATACCGTCTGCAACTCTCATTTTTTCATAAATTTCTTCCATACTGTCATCAATCACACAGAAATCATTATCTCTGCAAGCCCCGCACGCTTTGCAGGGGGCAACTTCCTCGTTTGAGATAAAAACGGTATCGGTTTCAAAACCCCTTTCTTTTGCAACTTCGAGGGCAGCTACAATCATTTTCTCACAGTTCTGGCCCTTTCGAGGGCTGCCTGAAATTCCTATAATTTTCATTGTAATCATTCCGGAATTCTTTTATATTAATTTGTCACTTATATTCAGTACTAATTGTTTTAAGTTACCTTACCTTTGCCGTAAAAATTATTTATATCTTCATATATTTTCAGGATAAATATTTACGTACTGATATATGTCTACAACCAAAAATATATATTTTTGATTTTTATATATCTCTCTATGCATTTTACGTAAATTTATATATCAAGACCCAGCTAACTTAAACTACTCCAATTATATAGGAGGTTGGTCGATTGGTAACATTTTTAGAAAAGATTAGTGAAAGAGCAAAGAAACTTAACAAGACAATCGCTTTACCTGAAACTGAAGATATCAGAACCCTCCAGGCAGCTGCCAAGATCCTTGAAAGAGGTATTGCAAAAGTTGTCCTTGTCGGTAATGAGGCCGATATTAAGGCGCTCGCAGGAGATCTGGATCTCTCAAAAGCAAAAATTGTAGATCCTAAAACCTATGAGAAAAGAGATGAATACATTAACACTTTCTACGAGTTGAGAAAGCACAAAGGCGTCACACTCGAAAGTGCAGCCGAAATTATTAGCGATTACGTTTACTTCGCTGTTATGATGGCCAAACTCGGGGAAGTAGACGGAGTAGTATCAGGCGCTGCCCACTCTTCTTCAGACACCCTCAGACCTGCTGTCCAGATCGTGAAAACAGCCAAGGGTGCAGCTCTTGCATCCGCTTTCTTCATAATCTCTGTGCCTGACTGTGAATATGGGTCCGACGGTACATTCCTTTTCGCTGACTCGGGCATGGTTGAAATGCCGAGTGTAGAAGACGTTGCAAACATTGCAGTTATTTCCGCAAAGACCTTCGAATTGCTGGTTCAGGACGTTCCAAAGGTTGCAATGCTCTCCTACTCCACCAAGGGAAGCGCCAAGAGCCCGCTGACTGAGGCGACAATAGCCGCTACAAAGCGTGCACAGGAACTTGCTCCTGACATCGCAATCGATGGTGAACTCCAGGTAGACGCAGCAATTGTTCCGAAAGTTGCCGCTTCAAAGGCTCCCGGAAGCCCTGTTGCAGGAAAGGCTAATGTCTTTATCTTCCCTGACCTGAACTGCGGAAACATAGCATACAAGATTGCTCAGAGACTTGCCAAAGCTGAAGCCTATGGCCCTATCACCCAGGGACTGGCAAAGCCAATTAATGACCTTTCCAGGGGCTGCAGTGACGAAGATATTGTCGGTGCCGTTGCAATTACCTGTGTCCAGGCTGCAGCGCAGGACAAATAATCGGAAACGTTTCGGAAACGTTTCGGAAGCGTTTTATTAACTTTCATATATAGTATTATTCTATCCGGAAACTCTAAATGTGATTGGAAATCAATGGATTGAACTGGGGTTTACACATGAAAGTACTGGTTATAAACGCAGGGAGTTCGTCTCTCAAATATCAATTAATTGATATGAAGAATGAGTCCGCTCTTGCAGTAGGTCTTTGCGAGAGGATAGGCATTGACAACTCGATCATTACCCAGAAGAGGTTTGACGGCAAGAAGCTGGAAAAACAAACCGACCTCCCTACCCACAAGACCGCCCTTGAGGAAGTAGTCAAGGCTCTTACCGACTCTGAATTCGGTGTCATCAAAGGCATGGACGAAATCAATGCAGTCGGGCACAGGGTTGTTCACGGTGGGGAAAAGTTCACAACTTCGGCTTTGATCGACGAGGGTGTAGAAAAGGCAATCAAGGATTGCTTCGAACTGGCTCCTCTCCACAACCCTCCAAACATGATGGGAATTTCTGCCTGTCAGGAGATCATGCCCAGCACCCCGATGGTTGCCGTCTTTGATACAGCATTCCACCAGACAATGCCGGCATATGCCTACATGTATGCTCTCCCGTACGAACTGTACGAGAAGCATGGGGTCAGGAAATATGGCTTCCACGGTACCTCCCACAAGTACGTTGCCGAAAGAGCTGCCCTTATGCTCGGAAAGCCTGCAGAAGAAACCAAGATCATCACCTGCCACCTTGGAAACGGCTCAAGCATTACGGCTGTAGAAGGAGGAAAATCTGTTGAAACCAGCATGGGCTTTACTCCTCTCGAAGGGCTCGCAATGGGTACCAGGTGCGGTTCGATTGACCCGGCAGTAGTTCCCTTCATTATGGAAAAAGAAGGCCTGACAACCAGGGAAATCGATACTCTTATGAACAAGAAGTCAGGTGTGCTTGGAGTTTCCGGGCTCAGCAACGACTTCAGAGACCTCGATGAAGCAGCTTCCCAGGGTAACAGGAGAGCTGAACTTGCCCTTGAAATTTTTGCATACAAGGTCAAGAAGTTCATCGGTGAATATTCAGCTGTGCTCAACGGTGCAGATGCAGTTGTCTTCACAGCAGGCATAGGAGAAAACAGTGCAAGCATCAGGAAGAGAATCCTCTCCGGCCTGGATGGTATTGGCATAACGCTCGATGAGGAAAAGAACAAAATCAGAGGCCAGGAAATCGATATCAGTACTCCGGATGCAACAGTAAGGGTCTTTGTTATCCCGACCAATGAAGAACTTGCAATTGCAAGGGAAACAAAGGAAATCTGTGAGACCGAAGTGAAGTTACGCAGCTCAGTACCTATTTGATGGTAAAGGGAAATTTTCCTTTTCCTTTTCCTTTTATTCTGTTTCTGTTTCTGTTTCTGTTTCTGTTTCTGTTTCTGTTTCTGTTTCTGTTTCTGTTTATACAGGTCGAAAAAACGTTTTCAGCCTTAAAACAGGAACTCAAAATTTTATCACATATTTGCAAAATTAATACTCTCAAAGAATAACTGTCCTGAAGATGTCATATGATTATGAAGCAGGTAGATCTCATCTCTCCTGAGCCCGGGACAGACAGGGCTACAGCAGCTGGAATTCTTGAGGGTGCCAGAGAAAAAGGTCAGCATACACTGGGCATTGAATCCTTCGGCATCCTGAAAGCTTATGGCATCTCTACAGTGAAAACCGTTTTTGTACAGACTGAAGAGGAAGCCATTAAAGCTGCAGAGGAGATAGGTTATCCTCTTGTAATGAAGGTCATCTCTCCGCAGATTTCCCATAAATCTGATGTTGGAGGGATCAGGCTCTCCCTGCAAAACGGAGATGATGTGAGGGTTGCCTACCGGGAAATGATTGAAAGCATCCCGAAGAAAAGGCCGGATGCATTTCTTGAAGGAGTCCAGCTGCAGCAAATGCTCTCCGGAGGAAAAGAAGTAATTATCGGGATGATCCGCGATCCGACCTTTGGACCCATGTTGATGTTCGGGCTTGGCGGCGTTTATGTGGAAATCCTCAAGGACGTAAGGTTTGCCATTGCCCCGGTGAATGAAGATGAAGCCAGGGAGATGGTCACCGAAATCAAAACCTACTCTCTCCTTACCGGAGCCCGGGGCGCAAAGCCTTCGGATATTGATGCTCTGGTAGATACCATTTTAAGAGTTTCAAGGCTTGTCTGCGATTTTCCGGAAATCGAGGAATTTGAGATTAACCCCCTGATGGTTTTGGAAGAGGGAAAGGGAGCCGTGGCTGTGGACATGAGGCTTAAGTTGAAGAAAAACTAACACTTTGAAGGAAAAATTCTACTTTGAAATAAACTGGTAGTTTGAAGAAAAAAAGATTGAATTGATTACTTTTTTCAGGAGCAGTCTGTTTTCTCTTTCTTTTCTTCTTAATCTCTCCATAACATGCCTGTTTTTCGGCTCTATTCATTTACCTGTATTTTCATCTGGCCTATTTGCCTGGTTCTTTGCCCCATTCATTTACTATTTCAGCCTATTCTCTGTCCCCTGCACGGCAGATCCTCTTATTTTTTATATGCCATCTCAAATTAATTTTCGTTATCATCTGCCGGTGGTTTCAGAATTATGAGACGTCTCGGGTTCAGGTCAAACTAAAATTATAACATTTGTTTCGTACATAGTGAAGGTAGTAAATGAGGTGGTAGTATGACCCGGGAACGGAAAAGATTCATGCTGGCTGTGGGTATCCTGCTTCTTTCGAGCACTGTCGCCATCAATCTCCTGCTTGAAGACTCACCGGTGGTGATCCAGCTGGAAGGGGACACTTTCAAGGTTGTGGATATTCCGTATGTATATACTGTAAAAGAAGCATATATTCTCCTTTTTTCCGGATTTTTGGGAGGGCTGGCGCTGGCTCAGGTTCTGCCGTCCCTGGGGGTTCAGACCTCTGTTTTTTCCGTAATGGACTCTGCAGCACAGGTAAAATCTCTCAATATCACAGCGGAGGAAGCACCGGAGAAGATTTTAGAAGTCTCCCTTGAGAATGCCCCGTGTGAAGAATTCCAGCCTGCCAGGACTAACATTGACCCTACGGATGTTCTTTTGCGGGCCCTTGAAGGAGATGAAAGGAAAGCTGTTGAACTGATTGCAGCAAAAGGAGGAAGGATTCTCCAGAATGAGCTTGTGAATTCCCTTGATTTTTCCAAAGCCAAGGTCTCCAGGGTCCTTATGAACCTGGAACGGAGGGGCATAATTATAAAGAAAAAGTACGGGCTTACCAATTGCATTTCGATTGCTGATGAGCTTAAGGATAATGCCGGAATGAAGGAAAAAGGGAAGGAGGGGGAATAAAGTGAGGAAAAACACCTTGATTTATGCTTCAGTTACCTTCCTTATACTGTTATTGGGAATTTTCTGGTATTACGGAACAGGGCCTGATGTGAAAATTGTTGATATGCATGCTCCCCCCGTTGGGGTCAGGGAGTCCGGGCAGCTGGACATGGTGCTTCAGAACAATGGCTCAAAACCTGTGGACGTGTGGCTCGAGGTCGAGAATGCTTTTGTGGACAAAAACGGAGATGCACGTTCTACATCAAGGCTGATTATTTCCAGTGATTCTGAAAATCCATGGGATGTTGAATTAGTTTCGCTCCAGAAGCCGATTCATCTTCTTCCGGGAAACAACTCAGTCAGCGTGTGGCTAGGATATGAGCTTTCAGGGGAATACCCGGTAAACGTAAAGGTTGTCGAGAACAGCAGGATTCTGGATGAAGGAACCTGCCTTGTACAGATCCCGATGCCTGAACTTCACCTCAAGCTGGAATATGAAATGGAAAGCAGAAATAATTCTGATATTTACAGGATCTACGGCTATCTTATTAACAACGGATCAGGATCGGCAAGAGATGTATCAACGAACCTGACAGTGACAGATGAACAAACAGGAAAGACGGTGCTCACATCTTCCGTTATTCATTACGTGAGAAGTCAGGATAAAACAGCCCTGTGGACCTGGCCTGATTATCCCTATGCAATTGTGGAACTTGCACATGGAGATCCTTCAGGTGAGTCCTATATGCCTGTTCAGAATGTAGTAATTGGAACCGGTGGTGATCAATTCCTGATTAATGTGACTTCAACGTGGCAGGATCAGGTGGTTTCTGCTGAATTGCTGATACCTTCTGAGGAGGGGAGCAGGTGATGCATATGACAAAGCGATATGAACTTTTCAGTTGCCGGTATGCAAAATTTTTTATTCTCTTGCTTTTGTTTTCAGGAATCTGTTCCGGTTGCCTTGGTCATGACCCTCTTGAGGCAAGGGTAGAGAAACTGGTCAAGAGTCTCGGGGATGAAGATCAGAACATCAGTTCTGCTTCATCTTATGCACTTGTTGATATCGGGGAGCCTGCAGTGAACTCTTTAATAAAAGCTCTAAAAGATGATGATCCCCAGGTGCGAAGCCTTGCTGCTTATGCCCTTGGGGAAATCGGAGATCAAAAAGCTGCAGCCCCTCTGATTGAAGTTCTGGACGACCCTTCTCCTGAGGTTCGCATGCGTGCAGCTTCTTCACTCGGCTGGCTTAGGGCTTCCGAAGCTGTCGGGCCTCTTATTGGGCTCCTAAAGGATGAAAATGAAACGGTAGTTCTTAGTGCAGTGTGTGCTCTTGGAGCATTGAAGGATCCAAGGGCAGTTGAACCTCTTCTTGAAGTTCTCAACAATGATGATTACACTGTTCACATTAGTGATGATTACACTATGCACATGGACGTTATACTTGCTTTAACAGATATCGGAGATCCCAGGGCAGTTGATCCCCTTCTGGATCTTTTGGATGACACATACGTTGGATCCAGGGCAGCTAATGCCCTTGGCCACTTTGAAAGTGAAGAGGTTTTTGGAAAACTTACTAAATTTCTGCGCAGTAGTAACCCCACAACTCGGGTAAACGCTGTAAAGGTGTGTTATGGTCTCCAGGACCCTGCTTCTATCCCTTACCTGATTGAAATGCTGGATGATAAGGCTCCAGATGTAAGAAAAGAGGCCGCTTATGCCCTGATCTATTTTATAGAACCAGAAGAAGTTGCTCAAACAGAGTTACCTCTTATCGATGCTCTTGGGGACAGAGATCCCGAGGTACAGGAAGTCGCTGCTCGTTCTCTTGGAAGGATTGAGAGTAAAGATTCGATTCCTTATCTTAAGGAGCTACTTCAAGCCAAAAACCAGAATGTCCAGATTGCGGCCGTTGCAGCTCTGGGAAATATTGGAGATCCCGAAGCTGTGGATTCTCTTACTGCCATTCTTGGGGATGATTCATGGCTGGTGAGGAAGGGTATTGTAGATTCCCTTGTGAAAATCGGAGATCCTCGAGCTATTGATCCTCTTATTTCTTCTCTCGGAGATGAAAACTATAGAGTAAGGCAAAGTGCTGCAGACGGTCTGGGACAACTTGGAGATCAGAGGGCCGTTGAACCTCTCCTCAAAGCTCTGGAAACTGAAAGGGAAAGGGAGGTTCGGGTTGCGGAAGTCCGGGCTCTCGGGGAACTTGGAGGGCCTGAAGCTATCGAAGGTTTGCGCCGGATCAGCACCGATATGGAAGAATACGGGTACGTCAGGAATGCTGCGGAGGAGTTACTCATAAAAATAGAGGAAGGTGGGGAGGCGAATGTCTCCTCTACTTCTTGATTTGATTGTTTGAATTATGAATATATGAATAACACGAAGCAAGTTTCGGAGCGAAATCATTTCTAGATAAAATCAATCCCAAAAATACCTCAAATACACATCAAATACACATCAAATACCATTGAATATAAAGAAAAAGGCAAACAGTTTCCTTACTTCACGTTTATATTAGTCTAGCAATATTTCCAAAAGTTTGGGGTTCTGGAGAGATAACTTAAAAATTCCAGGTTTTTGATCGTTAGCAGTCAACTGTTAGCGGAAGCCATGCTAGATATTTGAAAATCCCAACAAAATCTGAAATGTTTTGTAAATAATACGGAGGAATGAACAAAATGAAGAAATATATAGCAGTTTCACTGGCTGCTCTTGCTGTCTTAATTGCAGTTGCAGCAGGCACTGCAAGTGCAGCAGACAATAGCAGTAGAATCAGCATTTGTAACGTTGTCGGCACCAGTTATGAATGCGATAGCTGGTCCGATGAACAGTATCCAGTAATTGATTTATTTGGAGACGAATATGTCCCGCTGTTCTCCAATAATGATGATGTCTGGGACGTGCATGTTAACAAGCTTGCCAAATTGGTTCTTGACAGTAATGAAACGCACACCCTCAAACCTGGAGAAAATGTTGACCTTGGTCACGGTTACGTGCTCAAAGTCAAGCAGATCAATATTGATGATGTGGAGGTCTGGCTTGAATTAACCAGAAACGGGCAATACATCACTGACCAAATAGTCTCAGTCAGTACTGATGACAATAAGACATGGACTGTTAACCTTGACAACGTCCAGGGTGAAAACAACGTGGTTGTCATGAAAGTCTATGTCAACAACATATTCGTGGGTGCGGAAGACTGCATCGTTAGAATCGACGGCATATGGCTTATTGATTATGCAAATGCTATAACTCTCAATGTCGGGGATAAATTCGGAGGATTCACACTTGAGAAAATCGTCCGCGGAGTCGATGCATCTAACCTGGGTAGTCTTGTTTTTGAAAATACTACAGAATCTACTACAGAATCTTCCGCAATCTGTAGTGTTGTCGGAACCAATTATGAATGCAATAACTGGTCCAATGAACAGTACCCAGTAATCGATTTATTTGGAGAAGAATATGTTCCGCTGTTTAGCACTAACGGAAACATCTGGGACTCTCACGTGAATAAGCTTGCCAGTTTGGTTCTTGACAGTAATGAAACGAACACTCTCAAACCCGGCGAAAATGTCGACCTTGGCAATGGTTACGCTCTTGAGGTCCGCGAAATCGATATTGACTCCGAGAAAGTCTGGCTTGAACTCACCAGGGGCGGACAACATGTTGCAAATAAAACGGTCTCAATCGATACTGATGAAAACCAGACATGGACTATTACCCTTGACAATGTTCAGGGTGAAAACAATGTTGTTGTCATGAAAGTCCATGTCAAACAGTTATTCGTGGGTGCAGAAATCAGCATCGTCCAGATTGATGGGATCTGGCTTATTGATTATGCAAATGCCAGAACCCTCAATATCGGAGATAAATTCGGAGAGTTTACACTTGAACAAATCCTCAGCGGAGTAGACGAATCTAACCTCGGAGGTCTTGTTTTCAAGAATGCTTCAGTTGCTGATAATGCTTCAGTTGCTGATAATGCTTCAGTTGCTGATTTCTCTGCATCCCCCTCTCCGGAAAAGGGACTGGTTAAGTTCACTGACAAAAGTACAGTATCGCCCATTTCATGGTACCGGAACTTTTGGAGATCCATCACTATGAAAAACAAATGAACATTTTAATTGTAAGGGTTGCAGATGTTCGGGCTCTGGGAGATCTGTGAGGGCCTGAAGCTCCATAATAAGTCGGGAAATAAGAGAAGGAATAAGAATAAGGAGATTATAATGCTCTTGAGTTCTTTGGTTTTTGAGTTATTTGCTTCAGGGAACTGGAAAGGAGGTCGAAAGGTTTGGAGATAACTGAGGATTTAGTTCCCGTACCTGTCCTGTCGCTGCCGGACGAGGTGTCTCTGCTTGCAAGGACTCTTTCAAGGACCCTTCCTATGCAAATCCTTAAACAGCTTCAGAAAAAACAGATGTCTGCAGGTGAACTTGCATCAGAGCTTGGGCTCCGCCTGAATACACTGACATACAACCTTGCCGTGCTGGAAAAGGTTGGCCTGATAAAGGTCAGGCAGGTAAAATGGAGCTGTAAAGGCCGTGAAGTTAAAATCTATGCCCCGGCGGAGCAGCCGGTTTTGCTGGTACCCCGGGCAAATAGAGATCGCGACCCTTTCGTCCTGGATAGTCTGGAAAAAACTCTGGAAAACTGCCGGGCAAATCTTTTTGGCCAGGCAGTTGCCCTTTCTGAGGGCTCAGGAATAAATGAGGAGCGCGTATCCTCCGACAAAAAGCACAATGATCAGGAAGCTCTCCCGGCCTATGCTCGCTATGCCGTGCTTTTCCCTGTAAAGGAGGCCCATGACCAGGATTGAAACTTGCATCCGGTTCCTGGCGATTATGAGCATCCGGGCCCTGACAAGCACATGGTAAATGGAACCGTTTTAATTGGGTCTTACTTCCCCAAACTTTTTAATCCTCTACCAGCTCTATTGCGTCGGTAGGGCAGACCTGTATGCACTGCTCGCACTCTATGCAGTCCTCAGGACGTGCCACTACTGCTCTTTTTCCTTCTTCTGTCTCTTTTGCATCAAACACGTCCACAGGGCAGACATCATAGCATTCGAGTGAGCCTACACATTTGTCGTAGTCAATTCTGGGATACACTCTTTTCACCACCTTTTTGGGATTTGAACTCAGCCCTCAACAAGTTCGATAGCATCTTCCGGACAGGCTTCCACACACTGCTCGCACTCTATGCAATTTTCCTTGCTGGCTACTACTGCCTTTTTTACTTCATCTATCATTTCAATATCAAAAACTTCCGCAGGACAAACTTCATAGCAAGCAAGAGCTCCGGTACATTTGTTATAATCAATTACTGGATACATCTTTCCTCCATCTTATCAGTCCCTGAAATAAGGCATTTCAACTTCCAGTGCTGGCGTTAACCTTATTACTCTTCAGTTTTTCACTGAATTTTGATATCTACTGTTTCTACGGCTTCCCTATAAGGTACTGTCACATACAGTTTGCCGTTAAGATACTTTGCAACAGCTTTTTCAGGGACAATCCCGCAGCAGAATGCGTAAGTTCCGGCGTATTCAACTCCGGTCTCTTCTCTTTTTGCTCTTATGAAAAAGCCGTCCTCAACCATCTTCAATTCGATGCTCTCTTTCTTGACTCCCGGCAGATCAATTTCGATGTCCAGGTTTCCCTGGTCATCTGAACATGAAAACACATCCGGTGACATTTTCACCATTGACATACTTCCCCCTCCTGATGTATTATATAAAAAGTCCAAATAATAATAGCTGGATCGTTTTATTTATAATTTATGAATTAAAAAATGGCACCTCAGTTTCCTGAAGCCCAATTCTTAATTATTTCTCCGAGGGCCGTTTTCCCTGGCCGTTTTCCCTGGCCGTTTTCTCTGGCTGTTTTCCCTGGCTGTTTTCCCTGACTGGATATTCGTAAGTTTCTGTCTTTTTTACTGCCACATATCCCTGTTTTTATCTATAAAAGCCCTCTGAACTTCTATTTTCGAAGCCGTGTAAATCAGCGCTGCAGGGTGGTAGAGTTTCAGGATCATTCTTCCTTCGTGTTCTACAGGGACCCCCCATTCCAGTTTTCTTTCGGGGCAGTAGGACTTCTCAGCTGTGTTGCCGAGGAGAATTATGATCTCGGGGTCAAGCAGGGTTATCTGGGCAGCAAGGAAGGGTTTGCAGCATTCTATTTCACTCGCCGTTGGGTTTCTGTTTTCCGGAGGGCGGCATTTGACAGTATTTACCACCGTCCAGTCCGTTTCAGTAAGCCCCATGTATTCTATCATTTTATCCAGCTTTTTTCCTGCCCTTCCGCAGAATGGAATCCCTGTTTCATTCTCGTTTTTTCCCGGTGCCTCTCCTATGAAGAGTACTTTCGGATTGCAGGACCCCTTTCCTATTACTCTTTTGATTGCATTTTTATGGAGCTGGCATCGTGTACAGGCGGTTATTTCCCTGCCAATAGCGGCATACCCGGCTTCCACCAGTTTTCGAACCCTCTCTTCAAAATTCCCACAGTCTTCTTCCTCTACTGCCATAACTTTGTCTCCTTCGTATTTTCCTGTTATCCTGAGAGTACAGTTTTTTCCTGAAACCGGTACTTAATCAATAGCTTTTTTCTTCCGGTGTTAGCTGCCTTTTCCTCTGGTAATAATTGTTTTTTTCTCTTGAATTAATTGCCTTTTTTCTTGTTTTTCATATAAAATTAGTGATACATCTCTTGGGGCCCATCTCTTGAGACACATCTCTTGAGGCGTGAACGGGAACAAACTTATTTATGGAAAAAATTCCATGACAAAGATAACCAATACTGAATGAATAAAATTTTCTACAATATTATATTTTAAGTTTTATTCTCCTATCTATATAAAATTTTGTTTACAAAGGTGTGCTGAGGGTAATGACTTCCAGAAACTTTCTTACGATCGATGATTTTGACATAAGCGGAAAGACGATTCTTGTAAGGGTCGACATGAACTCTCCTATGGACACCCAGGGCCACATTCTGGATGATATGAGGATCCGGAGCCATATTGCGACCTTGAAAGACCTTGAAAGTGCAAAAGTTGTTCTGCTTGCGCACCAGAGCAGGCCCGGAAAAAAAGATTTCACTACGATGAAACCTCACGCTCACCTGCTGTCCAGATATCTTGGCAGGCAAGTTACTTACGTGGATGACATTTTCGGGACATTTGCAAAAACCCAGATTGCCTCTATGGAAAATGGGGACGTTATCATGCTCGAAAACGTCCGGTTTTATTCGGAAGAAAGTCTTGAAAGAACGACCGAAGAACAGGCCAATACCTATATGGTTAAAAAACTGTCACCTTTTGTCGATATTTTCCTGAATGATGCATTTGCAGTATCCCACAGGTCCCATCTCTCTGTTGTCGGATTTACCGAGGTCCTTCCATCGGGAGCTGGCAGAGTAATGGAAAAAGAACTCACGTCTCTTGACAGAGGGGTCAAAGGAGGGGAACGGCCAAGCATTTTCGTGCTGGGTGGGGCAAAGGTGGACGACTCCCTTAGAGTGACTGAAAACGTCCTCACAAATGGAGGGGCTGACAGAGTGCTTCTTACCGGAGTGGTTGCAAATGTTGGTCTTGCTGCCTCGGGAGTAAACATTGGAAAAGCAAATATGGATTTCATCATATCTCAGGGCTATGAAGACCAGATTGAAAAGGCGAGAGGCTTGCTTGCGAAGTTCGAAGGCCGGATTGGCCTTCCGAAGGATGTAGCCTTAAACGATGACAAGAAACGCGTCGAAGTTCATATCTCTGAGCTTAACTCCAATTCTCTGCCTATTAACGATATAGGGCTCGAAACTATTGTGGAGTTCACAAATGAAATTCAGAACGCCAAAACCGTTGTCTTAAATGGCCCTGCAGGAGTTTCCGAGGTCGATACTTTTGCCCTCGGGACCCATGAAATTATAAAAGCTGCTGTTAAATCCGATTTCTCAATCATTGGTGGCGGACACATCTCGGTTGAGGTTTCACACCTTGGTCTGGAACACCGCTTCTCACATATCAGCACAGGTGGTGGAGCCTGTATTGATTACCTTGCGGGGGAAAAGCTGCCCGGAGTCGAGGCTCTGAAGGCTGCCTACAATAAATATCAGGAAGCTAAAAATCTTTAAGGTTTTGTTTCCTGCGAGTTCCGGCAGTAAGAAAGGATTTTTGTCTGTCATTTTCTGCCGGGATTTTCTGATTTTTCTTTTCATTAATTATTTTCCAAATCTTTTTTTATTTTTCCATCTTTTTTCAATTTCTTTTTCCAGTCTTTTTTCCTCTTTTTTCTATTTCTTTTCCAATCCTTTTTTCATTCTCTTTCCCTTTTCAAGACTTCATACAGTACCGGAAATGTACTTTAACCAGCTTCAATAACATATTGTTATACCAGCTTCCATACATACCATCATACTAACCAGTGGTTGAGAGTACTGGCTGATATTCACAGCTTAATTGGCTGGTATTTACAGCTTAAACGCATAATTAACAGGTTAAACGCAGTTTACAGGTGTTGGTTCAAGCATGCTTACAGAAACAGAAGGTAGGGCCGCAGTCAAGCTTGCAAGAAAATCAATTGAAACATTTTTATCGGAGGGCAGGCTTCCCGGGCCGCAGGAGTCAGGCATTGATCTTTCTCCGGTCTTTGGGGAGAATAGGGGCGTTTTTGTCACACTGACGGAAGATGGGCTTTTAAGGGGCTGTATAGGCCATCCTTATCCTGACTCAAGCCTTAAGGAAGCAATTCTGGACTCCGCAGTCTCTGCGGCAACCCGGGACCCGCGCTTTCCCCCGGTCGAGAAGGAGGAGCTGGACAGCATAGTCGTTGAGGTTACGATACTGACTCAACCTGAAAAGATCAATGTAGCTCCAAAGGAACTCCCGGATAATGTGGAGATCGGCAAGCACGGGCTCATCGTGAAACAGGGCTACTATCAGGGGCTGCTGCTTCCTCAGGTCGCTCCTGAGAACAATATGGATCCTATCGACTTCCTGAGCCATACCTGCATGAAAGCCGGTCTTTCTCCGGATGCCTGGGTTAAAGGAGCAGAGGTATATCGTTTCGAGGGGCAGATCTTCAAGGAAACGGAGCCAGGAGGCGAAGTCATAGAGGAGAAGTTTTGAGGCTTCTGAGAGCCTCCTCATTTTTGAGACCCATACAAGGCTGGTTGTCCACTGTTATTTACCACTCATTTTCAGATTTTCTTTATCACGTTCGAGTAAAACGATTTCAATATCGTTTTATATTGTAAGATCTTTTTTATTTTTTGGATATAACTCACTTTTAAGTTAAGTTGAGCAAACATGAATACCTGTAACCTGCAGAAAAATTCGTTTCCGGGATGTTCCGGTAATATTAATCCTGAGCTCTATGTTCTCTCTCTGTCCAGGTTCTGCGAAGACCTGGGGTCCGGGATGCTGGTTGCTCTGATTCCTTTATATATCTCTGACCTTGGGGTATCCTTTTTTTCCGGGCTTCCCCTTGTTGCCAGGGCAGGGCTTGTAATGACGGTTTTCGGGCTTTTCAGCGCCCTTACGCAGCCCCTTATGGGCAGGCTCTCGGACAGGCTTAACTGCAGGAGGCCTTTCATCCTCTTCGGGCTGATAGGGTATACCTTCTTTTCTTTCTTTTACTCGCAGGTAACAAGCTATGAGCAATTGCTCTTTATCCGGCTGCTGCAGGGGATTACTGTAGGGGCGACCATACCTGCGGTTATCGCAATGGTTACGCATATCTCGACCTCTGAGACCCGGGGAAAAGCCGTAGGAGTCTATACAACTATCAGAGGGGTCGGCTTCGGGCTCGGGCCTGTTGTTGGGGGAGCAATAGCCAGATACTGGGGTTTTGATGCCGGATTTTACTCCTGTGCCCTGCTCGGAGTGGTAAGCCTGGTTCTTGTGACCTTTTTCGTAAAAGAAACCAGAGGCTCTCATGTGCCGGTTTCTGAAAACAAAAGCTGCAAAAAAAGTTACGCTTCAGTTTATTCTCTTGCAGGTGCCATGCTAATGATGATGGTTGGGATAATGATGGTAGTTGCCCTTATCCCGGAATACGAGATAAGGCTTGAAGCGTCCGAGCTTTCCCTGGGAGTTGCGGTCTCAGCTTACATTTTCGCAAGGCTGCTTTTCCAGGCTCCTCTCGGCAGCCTCTCGGACAGGATAGGCAGGAAAAAATTGATAGTTGGCGGCCTTTTCCTGAGCGTCCCGCTGGTTGTCGGCATGGGCTATATCACAAGCATAAACCAGCTCATCTTTTTCAGGGCTTTTCAGGGGCTGCTTGTAGCCTCAATAGATACGCCTGCAATGGCGCTTGCAGCCGATCTCTCGGACGGCTCTTCTTTAAGCTCAAGGCTCAGCATAATCACAACTGCCCAAGCAGCAGGAATGGCTTTTGGCCCTATCTTCGGAGGCTTCCTTGCAGGATATGTGACTTTTGTAACACCCTTTTACGCCTGCGCCCTGCTTATGCTCCTGGCTGGCTTTTTGGTAATCAAAAAAGTAGAAGAGCCTGCAAAGAACCTGTAAAAGAAGGACACCCCGGATAAAAATTCGGGGTTATTTAAATAATTGTTTGAATAAAGTTTTAGAAACAGTTTAACACAGTTTGACACAGTTTGACACAGTTTGACACAGTTTGACACAGTTTTAAAAAAGGCTGATTTTTAACTTATGGACGATTCTTAATTTTTCGTTTTTATGGAACCTGCAGGCTTAATATGAACCGAGTTGGATGCATCAGTTCGCCCGCAGGTTCTTTCTTATAGACAGTTTTGAAAGATGGAGGTTACCTTTTTTAGTTTTTCAGGCTAACTTCAGGATATGGCAGCTCTGAACAGAATCCGTTTTACCGGTTTATTCAATCTGAGGTTTATTCAATCTGAATTCTTCTTCCGGTCACGGATTTTGTTTTTGGCAGGGTAACTGTTAAGACGCCGTTTTTGAGCTGAGCAGTTGCCCCTTCTTCGGTTACGCCTTCCGGAAGAGGAATTTCACGGTAGTAGCGCATGAAAGACCGCTCTTTTCTGAGGTAGCCTTCTTTTTCTGTTTCCTCTTCTTTCCCTTTCGCTGCACTGATTACAAGGAAGTTATCCCTCAGGCTCAGCTCGACATTTTCTCTGTCAGTGCCCGGCAGGTCTGTTGTAACAATTACCCTGTCATCTTCTTCTGCCACATCGGTCAGTGGGGATAAGGTCTCGCTTACGTATCTGTTTTCCAGTGCAGGAAATGTTCTTAACATCTGTTCCATATGTTCCTGCATTCTTCTAAGCTCATCAAACGGGTCCCAGCTGTAAACGTCACGGGATGGTCTCTTTACTGGCAGTTTCATGTACAAATTCCTCCTTACTTGACTCCAGGTTATCTTCAGATCCCAGTTCTGCTGGTTTCTTTTCGGATTTCCCTGGGTTGTGTATTTCTTATTTATATCTTATTTCAGTTGGCTGATGACCTTCAGCTTGATCTGTAAGTGGTTCTGGAGGTGTTGAACAGTTCCTATCCTTTCTTCGCAGGAAGCTGCCTGAAAGACGTGGAAACCCTGCCAGGGGTGGAAATTTGAGAGTGGAGTTTTTGTTTTGTTCGCTCTGTCCATGTCTCTCAGGATAGATGAGAGTTTCAGGTTCTCATCCTCTTTCTCGCGGAGGAAATAAAGCCGTTTTTAGGTGATACTGTTCACCTTTTGTCTGTTCGCAGGTCTTTGCTTTTACAGGTCTTTGAGAGGGTAACTGGTAGTCTCATTCTGCAGTTAATATGTTGAAGTTACTGTAGAGTGGGTATTATTACTCAGTTACTATCCTTTAGTTAGTAATCATCATATTTATATTTTTCGTTCCCTTGCCTGCTTTCAGTCTTCTCAAAGCAGGATATTTTTCAGGAAAATCGTAGAATTTACAGGCAGAAAGAGCTTTTTCGTGCGGCGCAGAACCCTGGAATTCAGATAATAAATTCACCCCGTAAAGATGGAGGAATTAAAAACGAAGTCTGCACTAAAGAAACTGAGTTTATGCAAAAAAGTTAAATATGAATTTATGCTGCCGAAACACCCGCATCCCTGCAAATCAGTTCAGCCTGTTTGAGGATATTTTCAGTAGCGAGTTTCTGCATGTCCGGGGGATAGCCGTACTTTTTTAACAGCCGTTTTACACTGACTTTCATCTTTGCCTGGATGTTTTTTCGGAGGGTCCAGTCAACACCTGCGTTTTGCCTGATGATTTTTACCAGTTCTGCAGCCATGAGCTTTAATGTCTCATTTCCCAGGACATCCACAGCGCTTTCGTTGTCTGCAAGTGCGTCATAAAATGCGATCTCCTCTTCGCTGAGGCCAGCTTCTTCGCCTCTTTTGTCGGCTTCACTAATCTTTTTTGCCAGGTCGAGGAGTTCTTCTATGACCTGAACTGTATCAATGCCCCTGTTTTTGTATTCGTTGATTGCCCGTTCAAGCATTTCGGCAAAAGACTTCCCCTGAATCAGGTTTCTGCGTGACCGTATTTTGATTTCGTCGTAAAGCAGTTTTTTCAGGACTTCATAAGCAAGGTTCTTTTGTGGCAGGTCTCTAACTTCGGTGAGGAAATCCTCAGAAAGTATCGAGATATCAGGCCTTTTTATCCCAACTGCGTCAAAGACATCGATGATTTCTTCATTTGCAATCGATTTTGAGACAAGCTCTTTTATTGCCGAATTCATTTCATACTTTGATTTTGCAGGTTTTCTGTCCACCTTTACAAGAATGGATCTTACAGCCTGGAAATATGCAAGTTCATCCCTTATCCGGTCTGCATCCAGGTGTGGGACTGAGAGGGCGAAGGCTTTGGAAAGTTCGGTTACGTGCTGGATAAAGCGCTTTTTCTCCTGCGTCCTTTCATCTTCCGTCCGGCCCTGTGAAATTATGAAATCCGCGCCTTCCCTTACGATTGTAAGTTTTTCTTTCGGGGATGCTGAAAAGATGCGCATGTAATCAAAGCCGTAGAACATATCCTGTACGATTTCGTATTTTTCGAGCATCAGCTCAACGGCTTCGTCCTTGTAGTCCGCAGGACTGCCCCGGCCTCCGCTTCGAGTATAGTTTGCCATGGCGTACTTGAGATCGTAAAGGAGCCCCACGTAGTCAACTATAAGCCCTCCCGGTTTGTCCCTGAAAACACGGTTTACGCGGGCTATTGCCTGCATGAGGTTGTGCCCCTGCAGCCATTTCAGGAAATACATGGTGTGAAGGCAGGGAGCGTCAAAACCTGTAAGCCACATATCGCAGACAATGACGAGCTTCAGGGAATCAGCCGGGTCCTGCATCCTGTCCCGGATCTTGGTTCTGCGGCTCTTGTTCCGGATATGCGGTTGCAGAATTTCGTCATCTGCGGCACTGCCGGTAATGATCACTTTTATTTCGCCTTTGAGGTCATCCTCATTATGCCATTCCGGCCTGAGGGCGGTTATTTCGTTATAGAGATCGGCACAGATCCGCCTGCTCATGCAGACGATCATGCCTTTTCCGTCCATGGCATCTTCAAGCCTTTTTTCAAAATGGAAGACAATGTCGGATGCAAGTTTTTTCAGGTTATCTTCACTTCCGACCACGACTTCGAGCCGAGACCAGCGAGACTTGAGCTTTTCGGCTTCGTATGAATCCCTGTCGTCGGTTATTTTTGAGAACTCCGTATCCAGAGTCTCTCTTGCCTCTTTTACCAGGTCAAGCTTTGAGAGGCGGCTCTCGTAGAAGATGCGCACCGTCACTCCATCGTTTACAGCCTGCTCAATATCGTAAATGTCGATATAGTCTCCAAAGACCGCAGGTGTGCTCCGGTCATCGAGTTCGATGGGTGTGCCGGTAAACCCGATGAAAGAAGCATTTGGAAGGGCATCTCTCATATGCTTTGCAAAGCCGTAGGAGATTTCCGCAACCTTTTCATCTTCCACAACCCTTTCCCGAAATTTTGCATCAAACCCGTACTGGCTGCGGTGAGCTTCGTCAGCAATTACAATGATATTTCTCCTTTCCGAAAGGGTCGGAAACTGGTCCTCTTCATCTTCGGGTGAGAACTTCTGGATCGTCGTAAACACAATCCCGCCCGAGGCAACTGCGAGGAGTTCCCGGAGGTGCGCCCTGTTTTCCGCCTGTACAGGCTGCTGGCGCAGGATTTCGCTGCAGCGGGCAAAGTTATCAAAGAGCTGCCCGTCAAGGTCGTTTCTGTCCGTGATCACTACAATGGTCGGGTTGTCGAGTTCAAGTGCCAGTTTTCCCGTGTAAAAGACCATTGAAAGGCTCTTTCCCGACCCCTGCGTATGCCAGACAACCCCGCATTTCCTATCCCCTTCAGGCCTGGAAGCAAGTTTCGTCTTCTCCACAGCCCTGTTAACTGCATGGTACTGGTGATACCGGGCAAGTTTCTTGATTATCCTCCCCCGGTCGTCTTCAAAAACAATAAAGTGCCTGATAAGGTCAAGGAGAATTTCCGGCCTGCACATCCCCCGGAGCAGGACCTCCATTGGCGGTACCTTAAAATCCGCAACCTTTTCCCCGTCAACCGTTTTCCAGGGCACGAACCACTCCCGGTTCGAAGTGAGCGTCCCTGCCATAGCGTCCTGCCCGTCACTGATCAGCAGGAATGAATTGTACCGGAAAAGCGCTGGAATTTCTTTTTTGTAGGTCTGGAACTGCTTGTAAGCATCCCAGATAATTTCCTCATCTTCAAACCCGTTATCCTCGTCCGGCTTCTTTAACTCGACAACCACAAGCGGCAGCCCGTTAACAAAGAGTATGATGTCAGGCCGCCTGTTGTTCCCGTCTTCTATAATGGTAAACTGGTTAACTGCAAGAAACTCATTTTCCAGAGGTTTCCCAAAGTCAAAAAGCCAGACTTTGTCATAGACGGTTTCCCCATCCTGGCCCTGAAACTCAACATCAACCCCATTTACCAGCATATTGTGAAAAGCCCGGTTGTTGTGTACGAGGTCCTGACTCTCTTCCCGAAGCACCTTTTTTACTGCCTCTTCCCTGGCTTCTGCCGGGATTTTCGGGTTCAGCCTGTCAACTGCAGCCCTGAGCCGGAAAGGAAGCACAACGGTCCCGAAGTCCCCCCTTTCGGCATCTTCCGTTTCGGGCGCAATGTCCGGGCCGTAAAGGTAATCGTAGCCGAGTTCTGAGAGGATTTCAAGGGCTGCGGCTTCTACTTCAGATTCGGGAATGATGGTGGGAATAGACATTTCTCCTTTCTGTTTTGTCTTTTTTGTCTGGTTTTTCGGGTTTTGCCTTTTTGTCTGATTTTTTCTTTATCAGGGCAGTTTTTTGCTTAAAAGAGAGACTCTGTCTTTAAAACACAAGTCTAAAAATTATAATTGTGTATTCCGGTAAATTTATTTAAGTGTAGCTATTTCGTTGTGCCACCCGAGTTTCGCGTCGGGATCACAGAAAATCGGAGATTTTCTGGGAGTTGCGATGTAATCGCAACAGTACGAGGTCCTTTTCGCTTCGCTCAAGAGGACTACTCAATAAATATTTTTGTAGCAAATTAACCTGCTCATATCCGTTTTAATATATTTTTTTGTCAGCGGTGCAGTCTACCGCTTTCAAAAACTCATTGAATAAATCGGAGCCGGCAAAAAAAATTTATTTGGAATAAATCTGGCAGGCAGCTTTGAAGAAAAGTTTTTTGGAAAACTGGGAAACCGTATTAGCTATACAGGGTCGTTTTTGTCACGCTCGAAGAGCGGCCTTTCCGTGAAATCACAAAAGAAGAAAAATAAATTGAGGTTCTTTACGCAAGGAACTGAATTTAAAATTTAATGGATTCATTTCACGAGCTTGAAGCCTTACGTTTTTTATTTCAGTCAAATACATCATTGATTGAAGTGGGGTGAGCCAGCGAAATTTTGATTAGTCGCATATCCTCATCAGACAAAGGCTCTTTGAATAACCCATTTACCAACCAGAGTCCACTCTTTCGTATTTTTTCTTTTGGGGAAAACAAACCCAGCCAGTCAGATGAAGGGCAGCATTCATCACACAGAGAAATTGTAGAGATTATTTTTGATTCGAGTTCAAGCCTTTTTTCCTGAGATTCTACTTCAAATACGACAAAGCTGATATTTGCCTGGATATACTGGCTTACTCCCTTTTCTACTTCTTTTTGTTTCTCAAAGTCAATCAAGGCAGAATATATTTCTTTTTTCTTCCTGCTGGTCAAATCTATTTCCCACTGATCCAGAAAAGGGTCTTTATCTCTGTTCAGTAAAGCTCGCCCTATATTTTTCCTGAAAATGCTCCGATCCTTGTTTTCTTTAATGAAATGTTGTTTTAACCTTGATCTTAACTGGTTTTTACCAGTATGAGTCCCTATGCGGACGATTCTGTCCATGCCGTGGGCAGTTTCTCCTTTTTCAAACAAAATATAGATTCCATTGCGAGGAATTTTCCTCTCATCAAACGGAAAATTTATCCTTTCCAGATTATTGAACCATTGATGCAGTTGCTTGCATTTTTCACTCATTTGAACATCTCATTTTAAGGTACTGTAGCTGTTCCCCGATTTTCAGTCCCTCAAGAGGGATTTGATATTTTGAAATATGAGGCAGCAAATATTTTCTGTATTTCTCACCTGCAAGGAAAATGAATTCATCCTCTTCCGGATTTGCTTCCTTTTTTATTTGACCTATTACGCAATCCGCCCATTTTTTGATCTCTTTAGATGGCATATTGTTCAATGTTTTATCATAAGGCTCAATTTCCCTTTCCAGATCTACCAGACCATATTTTGCAGAAAGAACGAGGATTTTGTCAGGGTTCAAAGATTTTGCATATTTAAGGTTGTATTTGAAAAGAGGACTAACGTACAGATCTTTCGCCTTTGTTTTATAGGGTAATTTTTTACTCACGCAAGATATCAAAACAATTTTTGACATTTCAGCACTCAACCCTAATTTTTCCTGACATGAGTTTTGGAAGAAGAAAGTCTCTTATTTTTGATAGGTTTAATGATTCCTTTGAATTTAAGTCTTTTTTTATGAGTAACGATGATGTTATTTTATCAAATTCCTTTAGTATTGTCTGCTTTGGCACCAATACTTTCGCTTCCTTGAACCGTTCTGCTGTAACTGCGGGATAGGCACTTCCATCAGCAGATAAACTCAAATAACTCACAAAAGAGTCTGTTGTTAACCAAAGGTACAGATATGGATAAGGAACAACTTTAGGTGATATGACCGCAAATCCAGTTGAAACAACAAGATTTTTTTGTGGATCAAGTATTAGCAAAAAGGATCTTCTGTTAGGTCTAACCATAGACCAGATTATATCTCCATTTTTTACGATTCTTCTTGCTCTGCTTGGTGCTTTTTCAATATCATACTTTGTCGTTTCTAACAACTTTCCCTTATCTACAGAAGAGATATCAACGTAAAGTATTTCTTCGTAAAGATAGTCTTTCTTGATACTACCTTCATTAATGGCAGCGATGTCCTCAAGTTTCTTTACTTCCCACCCCTCCGGAATCTCCCCCAATTCCGAATCAACCATCCTGCCGCCGCTTGATTTGTAAGGGTTTTCATTTTCATCCGGGAACTCGAAATCGATGAACCAGCGTTTGAAGAGGGTTTGGGCGATTTGTTCGAGGGTGGAGTTCATCTGGTTGTTGAGGTCGATTTTGTCGTCCAAAGTTCCGAGAATGTTAGCGATAACAGTTTGTTCTTTTAGTGGCGGCAGTGGTATCTTAAATTTGTAGCAGTCGCCAACTCTTATGTGGCTGACAACTGAACCCGAGCCTTCATGCACCCCAAATTGGTAACGTAAGGCTGGAGACAAAAATACATAGTGAAGATATCGATAATCCAAAACTTTTGGGTTTGCTCGGTACTGCATGATGCGTTGTCCAAGAAATACAGTGTCATCGAGGCTAATATAACCAACTTCACCAAGAGGGGCTTCCCGTGTAAGTAAAACGTCACCAGCCTTGACTTTTGCACGCCGAGTCCATTTCTCGTATGTATCCGCTTCAACATATCGACAAACAGTAAGATCTGCTTTTCCAGATCTTATGTTAGTAGTACGAATCATTTTGTAGGGAGTTATATGGTCAACAGTTGGAGCTGTTTTGTTGACACAGTCCACAATTAGATCGCATACTTTTTGCACTTCAACAACTGGCCAAGGTTTTGAGTTCACATTTGTATTCATCTTTTCAGGAGTTAACCTTGTCCTATCTTCTTTGTATTTCGTTTCAGAGGCCAATTGCTCTTCCCCATATCATTTTTTATTACTTTTGTGGAATTAGAATCCAAACTTATTATTCAGGGTGGATTTTTACACTTCGGTTTTGGCAGGCTGGCGTTTAGTTCTGTTTTTTCTTCTTCTGTGATTTCATCGGAAAGGCCGCTCGCGAAGCGAGCGGACAAGACACGTTAAAGACAGCTATTACGGCTCCCCTGTTTTTGAGTTCACTGAACTTTTTTCCGGCGCTTGTTGGATAGTCTTTTGAGGTAGTTGTCCTTTCAAGCCCCTATAATTATTTTTCAAACATTGGTTTTGCTCTCAGAATCCTTTTTTGGTGTTTTTTTGCCGCTTTTGCATGTCTTTTTGCCTTTTTTGCCTTCACCTGCTTTTTCCTCTACTTTCTCAGTAGCTTCTTCGAGGAGGAGGCTCGTTAGAAGGTCTATATGACTTTTCAAGTCCTCTTTTATTTCTTCAGGGAACTCTTTTGATTCCTGTACGGACCTTAGAGCTTCCTCAAAATAGGATTTTGCAAGAGCAGGATCTTTACCAACATAGGCGGTTCCAATTATAAGATGAAGAGGAGGAAAGTTTCTGTGTTTTTCATTGAACTTTTTGTAAAAGTCCTGGATTTTATCAAAGTTTTCTTTTCCCTCAAGTTCCATAATATAATCCTGGACAAGTTCAATATAATCCGGGCCTTTGTCCAGCAGAAAATCAAATTTTTCTTCATCGGTCATTAAACAGAAACCTGTTTCAAGGTCATCTGCCGTCCTGTCCTCTCCAAAAATATCTTCCGGGCTCAGGTTTTCGAATAAGCTTCCTTCTTCAAAAAGGTCTCCATCCTCAAAGAGGTCTTCAGCATCTTTTTTCATGAGGAGCATATCAACCTGAGCCCCTGAAACGCCCATTTTGCGTGCAAATTTTTTGAACTGGCTTTCGTATTTTTTCTCTTCGCTTTCTGATAAAAAGCCAAGCACGTATGTAATCCACTTCACATAAGCCTGTTTGCCTTCCAGCCAGGACCTGTTATCAATGACCCACAAAACATAGTCAAGGACAAGGGTGAATTCATGGTCGTAAAGCGGGTTTTCCTCAAGAGGTTCGAACAGGCTTTTTACAATTTCTTTCTCAAGGGGTTTTTCGAAGAAACTGATTGGTTTGTCACGGTTCTGCTTTATATTCTTCAGTGCCCTTATGAAATCTTTATCCGTTACTTTCCGGTTCTCGTTGTAGTAATAGTCGGCAATTGAAAATTCGATTTCACCCAGATACTCGCTGTACTCGTGTTCTCTCTCGTAAATGCTTTTAATTTCCTTTATTTCCGGAGTATCCGGCACGAGAAATTCGGACAAGGATAAATCTTCTTCAACTAACTGATTGTTTTCATCAGGACTCATAAACACCGTTCTCTGATTATTGGCTTATATGGATTTCTAATGATCGGAAATAACGAACTCCTCTGTTTTTTAGTTCACTGAATCTTTTTCCCAGCGCTTTTGGGTATTTTTTCCACTCATTTTCCAATTATTTCCCAGTATCCGCCTTTATCAGGACCCATTCTTTTAAGAATTCCCTGTTCTCTCAGATTCCTGAGTTGCCATTCAATACCTTTAACGGAAATGTTCAGTTTTTCTGCCATCTCATTTGTTGTAATTTCAGGTTTTTCTTTAATCAAGGAAATGATTTTCTCCCTAGTTTTCTCCCTAGTTTTCTCCCTAGTTTTCTCCCTAGTTTTCTCCCTAGTTTTCTCCTCGGTTTCGGGTTCTTTGCTGGTTGTTTCTTTTTCGGTTTCATCTTTTTTCAGGGGGAACTCTATCTTGTAGAAGTCAATGCCGCCGGTTACTATTGGCTCCATTCCGTAGTGGGCTTTCCAGCCGGAAAACATTTTATCAAAGCCAGAGCCGGCATTTTCGGAGAGTTTTATGGCGCGGAAGATCCTGGCGATTGTGGGGTTCCGGGGCATTGTGAAGTCTTCCTTCATTATTGAAGCCAGGTCTTTTGGGAGGGGACCGGGGTTCATGAACTCGATCCGGTTGAGGAATACACGGATTCTGGGCTTCATAGGACTGAAGTAGTCGGAATGCATAAGGAGGTTTACCAGAGCTTCCCGGACGGCTACAAGCTGGGGCTGGCGGTCGGTTGCAAAACCGTCCGGGCGGAGGGTGAAAGGAAGCTCTATCTTTTTAATCAGGCGCTCGAAAATGCTGAAATAAAAACGGAACAGGTTTTCTTCTTCCGAGAGGCGGTAGCTGTACCGTGTAGGGGCGTCAGAGTAAGAAGTGCCAAGGATTTCCAGATAATCGATCCTGAAATCGGTGAGCAGGTGGTTGATATTATCTTCAGTCCCAAAGATCAGCAGGCCGCCGGCAGTTACCTTGCCGTTGACAAGGGCCTGTAGTTTTTCAAGCAGGGCTTCGGATGAAAGCTTATTGTACCTGTGTTCGGGATTTACGTTTCCCAGGTATATTTTGTAATCCTCTACCGTTTTTGGGTCAAGATCTTTAAATGTGAATTCCGTAAGCTCCCTGTCTTTCGTCCCAAAAGCGGAGTCTCTGTACAGCGCATCAATTTCTGCATCAGTTGCCCGCTGGTCTCCGCTTCCTGTTCTTATAAATGTGTTTTTCCTCGAATTAAAATAAACAGGCTTCTTTTCTGAAGCCGGGATATAGAAAGCAAGTATCGTTTTTCCTTCAATACTGTATCTCCTGCTGGAAACCTGATTTTTCTGGTTGAACTTCTCACCACGCAGAACAGTTGTAAAATCCTGTTCTATTTTTTCGGCGTCCTCAACGCCAGTAATTTCAAATTTCTTTCCTGATTGCTTTACTCCAAAAACCAGCCAACCACCGTTTGTATTTGCAAAGGCACTTACAGTTTCAAAACTGTTCTTTGGAACGGAATCTCTGGCTTCTTTTACTTCGAAGTCTTCCCACTCAAGTTCTTCCAGCCTTTCCAGCAGCTTTTTCTTGTCCATAAAATTTACTCACTACTCTCCATTCAAATTTACAATTGTTTTTGGATTCCTGACCACCTTTTTGACCACCTTTTTGACCACCTTTTTGACCACCTTTCTGACCACCTTTCAGATCATTTGTGAATCTTTTTCATCGGATTTTCAGTTCAAGAGTCTCGGATTCTTTCAACCTTTCTTCAGAGTTCATACCCGAGCCCTGCCAGATTCTCCTTAATCTTCTTCTCCAGCTCCCCGGATTTCCTGAACTGCTCCGAAAGTTCAGCAGTCAGTCTTTCCATTTTCTCTTCAAACTCCTCGTCATCCTCTTCGGCTTCTTCAAAACCCACATAACGGCCAGGGGTCAGGATATAATCGTGCTTCTTGATCTCTTCAAGGGTTGCTGACTTGCAGAAGCCCGGCACATCTTCATATTCCCCGCTTTCTATGGTTTCGACTTTTTCCCCTCGCCAGGCGTGGTAAGTGTCGGCAATTTTCCGGACTTCTTCATCTGTAAGTTCGCGGTGGGTGCGGTCCCGCAAAACTCCCATGTTCCGGGCGTCAATAAAAAGGACTTCCCCGCGCCGGTCCCGAAAACCGCTGTTCTGCTTGTCGCGGGCAAGGAACCAGAGGCAGGCCGGGATTGCGGTGTTGTAAAAGAGCTGGCCGGGAAGCGCTATCATGCAGTCCACAAGGTCGGCTTCGATGATGTTTTTCCGGATCTCGCCTTCGCCGGAGGTGTTTGAAGACATTGAGCCGTTCGCCAGGACGAAGCCTGCAATTCCGGTCGGGGAGAGGTGGTGGATGTAGTGCTGGACCCAGGCGAAATTGGCGTTGCCTCTGGGTGGGATTCCGAATTTCCAGCGGGCGTCTTCAGCCAGGAGTTCGCCTTTCCAGTCGGAATCGTTGAAAGGCGGGTTTGAGAGAATAAAATCGGCTTTCAGGTCTTTGTGCAGGTCATTATGGAAGGTGTCGCCCCATTTGATTCCGTCGTTGTCTATGCCCCGGATAGCGAGGTTCATTTTGCAGAGGCGCCAGGTGGTCTGGTTTGATTCCTGGCCGGAAACGGAGATGTTTTCAAGGCGGCCGTCGTGGGCTTCAATGAATTTCTCGCTCTGGACAAACATCCCTCCCGAGCCGCAGCAGGGGTCATAAATCCTGCCTCTGTAGGGCTCAATCATCTCGACAAGGACCCGTACTATGCTCCTTGGGGTGTAGAACTGGCCGCCGCGCTTTCCTTCTGCATCTGCAAACATGCCGAGGAAATATTCGTAGACCCTGCCGAGTACGTCTTTGCTGCGGCTCTCCTTATCACCGAGGCCGATTGTGCCCACAAGGTCGATCAGCTCGCCCAGGCGCTGCTTGTCAAGCCCTTCCCGCGCGTAGTTTTTCGGGAGCACGCCTTTCAGGGTGTTATTATCCCTTTCTATTGCGGTCATGGCATCGTCCACGATTTTTCCTATCGTGGGCTGCTTTGCGTTCTTTTTCAGGTGGCTCCAGCGGGCTTCGGGAGGCACCCAGAAGACGTTTTCTGCGAGGTATTCTTCCGGGTCTTCCGGGTCAGCACCTTCTTCGACTTCCGAGAGCAATTTTTCATGCATCTCCTCAAAAGCATCCGATATGTATTTCAGAAAAATAAGGCCGAGTACGACGTGCTTGTACTCCGCTGCGTCCATGTTGTTTCTGAGCTTATCTGCTGTCTGCCAGAGTTTTTCTTCAAAACCGAGGTTTGCGCCGTTTGAGCTTGCTGTGTTTTTTGCCATTGATGATCAACACTGTAATGATGGCTTATGATGGCTCAGGATAAGCCGTGAACTGTTATAAAATTGCTGATTATGAGCAGTGGTCAGTGCTTTACATATTGTAGTTTACATAGTGCAGTGATCTATCAGACGCTGCTGTATTTTTAGACAAAAGACCCCCTTTTCAGGCAGTGAATCATAATTTTCCTGATGAGAAAAGATTTATCGGGCAAGTTGCCCTCATAAAAAATATCTTCGGATAAGGCTATCTTCGGATAAAGGCTATCCGGCTTTTCACCTGTTTATACCGGGTCCTTAAATCCGGATCCGTTTGTAATCAGTTTATTTTCTCGATCAGGGCGAGGAAGTTTGTTCTTAATCTTTCTTTTGTGGAGTCCGAAAGGTCATTGAGTTTATCGAGGGCTCTTAGTGCCTGTTCAAAATAGGATTTTGCAAGGGCAGGGTCCATTTCGAGGTAGGTTGCTCCCATGAAAACGTACAGGTAAATGAAGTCGTCGTATTTCTCAGTGAGTTTGCTGTAAATTTCCTGAATCCTCCCAAATTCACCTTTTTCTGACAGTTCGGAGATGTAAAGTCCTGCAAGTTCGTAAAACTCCGGGCCGTTTTCCAGCAGGAAATCGAATTTTTCGGGGTCTTCCATTGAAAGGAACCTGCTTTCCACTTCTGCCATCATCTCTTTTTCGGTCAGCTCTTCTCTTTCATCCCTTTCCTCTACTTCATTTTCTTCTCCATATTCCTCTACAAATTCGAAATAATCTTCCTCGTCCCCTTTCATGAGAATGAGTTCCGCGTGTTTACCGGACAAACCCAGTTTAGCAGCAAGCTGTTTTATGCTCTTCTCATACTCTTCATTCTCTTCTTCTGTGAATAGGTTCATGACGTAAGCTACCCACTTTATGTATGCCTGTTCATCTTCCATCCATGATCTGTTCTCGATAACCTCTAAAATGTAGTCTATTACCAGCTTTAACTCATGGTGGGTTATTGGTTTTTCTTCAAGGAGTTCTATCAGGTTTTTGACAATTTCTTTTTCAAGGTCCTGTTTAAAAAAAGAAACATCTTTGTTGTCGTTTTTTCTGATATTCTTTAATGCCGATACTGCATCCTTATCCTTTATTTTTCTGTCAGCCTCGCAAAAATGCCTGGCAATCGAATATTCTGTTATTCCTATATGCTCGGCGTATTCATACTCTATACCCTGCAGGCTTTTTATCTTCTTCACTGCCGGCGTATCGGGTGCAAGATGCCGGAAAAGTGAGTCTTCCCCCCCTTTAATGGATCGATCTCCAGTTTCATGGTTCATGGCCTTTCTCTCCTTTACTCCTTTCCGTCCTTCTTTTCTTCTTTCTTTTTTTCTTCTCTTCCTTCCTTTTTCTCTTTCTTCTCTTTCTTCTCTTCCTTCCTTTTCTTTCGTGACACCCCATTGTGTTCAGTAAGTGCCCTTAAAACTGAACATGCATCAAAGCCTTCATACATCAAAGTCTTGAAGCCCCGGATTGGAACTTTATTCCCACTCCATCAAAATCTGGTAGCAGCCCGTATGCTCATCAACCTCTTCCCCGGCTGCTCTAAGCCCGCTCTTTTCATAAAAGAGGATAGCTTTTTTGTTATCCCTGTAGGCCTTAAGGGAAAGCCTGCCTTTCAGGGCTTTTGCGTGCTCGAGAAGAGCTTTCCCTGTTCCTTTCCCCTGCGCTTCGGGAGCTACGAAGAGGGCACATACCCTCTCTCCGGCAAGCGACATAAAGCCTGTAATCTTTCCTTCCCGTTCAAAAACATAATTTTCTGCAAGAGGCAGGTACTTTTCCTTCATTGCGGATTTATAAGAAGCCCAGAAAGAAGCTGGCATAAAGGGATGGGCAATGATGGATGCATCGTACCAGATCCTTACCATCTCTTCAAGGTCTGTTTCCCTGTAAGTTCTGATCAATTTATCCTATTCCTCTCTTTTGTTAGGATTATTTTATTGATATAAAATTGAAATTATATCCTTATATCTTGGATGGTGGAATCTATTGGCGATGTGTTACTTTATAGGGCTACATCCTCATCTCCGGTTAAGAGGTTCCTGCTGAGATGATTTCAAAATTCCGATTATTCATGTTTTTGACCTAACGCAGATTTTCCATTAGGCTTGATGATCTTGAATTCTTCACTCTAAAAAATTGGTATGGAAGGATAGAGGTAGTTTTGAAATAAGCTCGCTGGAAAAATATACGGTTAACAGATTCCACGTAGATAGTTCAGTTTATTCAGTTTAATAAGTGCCAGACTGGAGAATTCAGGACAGGATGGTGTTGAAAAAAAGCTCGGTACACTATGTAGAAGTTATGCAGAAAAGAATGGACCGAAAGTGGTTCGGCCGAAAAAGGTTTTTCACGAAAATGGTCCGAGTCAAAAAGAAAAAGTCGGATAATTTCTTTTCGGATAATTTCTTTTCGGATAATTTCTTTTCAGATAATTTCTTATCTTTGATTCTTATCTTTTAATCTGACTCGATCTGCCTGATCAAGTTACTTGCATAGCTTTCGGATATTTTCACCTGCGGGCTGCAGGGTACAACCTTTACCAGTTTTCCAAACTGGGTCACGTACATCTCAGGCCCGTGTGATGTCTTCACTTTTGTGAAAGTGTATCCTTTTGGAAAGGTCATTTTTTTAACCTCCTATACGTAATATGTCGGGCCTGCCATATATACATTTTTCAAATTAATAATCATTATAAATTATGGCTACAGACGTTGAATCTTTTTTAATATTTATCTCATTTGGGAGATAATATATATAAAATAAAAACGACTATTTGTGAGTTATCTGTAAACCTGAAGGTTATTTTTAAGACTCAGTTCACAGGCTTTATCCCTCTCTTTTTTTGTGAAATGATTTCAGAAACCGGTAAATGGACTGACCTTTAATGGTAAACCGGGGAGACAAATAGGGAGCCAAATAAGACAAATAAGACAAATAAGATGTGCACCCGGTATAAACATACAATAAAAAAGAAATAAATTATCGGAATTTTTCCGTTACTTTCAACAGTTCTTCTTCATCTTTTGCCAGGGAGACTATAGCCATTTCCACCATCAGGTTCACGATTCCGTCCGAAAATGCCCTGAAATCAGTCCTGAGTCCTATAACAGGTTTTCCTTTTGCATAGGCATAACCTATTTCCCAGGCTGTCCCGGAATCCACATCCACACCGTCAAGGACTGCGACAACCAGGTCTGATGCATCCACACCTTCCACGCATTTCGTAAATATACATTCCTGATTTTGTCTTTCGCGCTCATGTGCCGCATCTTCTGCGTCTTCCTGGGGCAAAAAAACGGAAAAGCCATTGTTGAGCAGCATATCCTTCAATTTCAGGTTATATTCGAGTTCGGCATGCGTGAAGAGTGGGCCTGCAAGGTATATTCTCTTTTTTTTGCTCAAGTTTCTTTCCTCCTGTCACTCCGGAAGTCAGCACTTATATGAATTTTCTTGCAGGAAATAAGGTTGATAAAGGTAAAATAGTTTGCCTTTTACTACAGTTTTTTCATATCTTTGCTCTTGATTGAAGCTGATATGAACCTGTCCGGAACTGTCTGGAATAAACTTATATATCTATAAATTTAAACTACACTGTCTTAATATTATTTGTACGATTTTCTGTTCAGGGGGTAATATGACGGCCAAACATTTTTCCGTAGTCGCGTTCTCAGATGAAAAAGGAACCGCTCCTGTCATCGGGACGGCACTCTCAATTGCAATTGTTTTCATTCTAGCAGGCCTCGTTTCAGCAGTCATTTTTTCGGGATATGCGGATTCCTTCCACAAAGGGTCACCAGCAGCAAAACTCACGGTGTATTTTTCGGATGATGACAGTTCACTTGAGTTCAAACATGATGGGGGAGATCATCTCTTTTTCGACAGTTCCTCACTATCTGTTATCATGGATATTAATGGGACTTCATACCCGCTCAATGACTCTGCACTGGGCACCCTTGGAGTCGGGGATCACAGGGTGCTTGCTCTGAATAAGAGTGGACTGCCTGCAATGAAACTGGATCCGGAGGATAGGGTTTCTGTAAAGGTGGTTGATTATGAAAGCGGTGCCCTTATTGCAAAGCGTGATCTTGAAGTCAAAAGGCAGATGGTTATAAAGCCGGAATTACCTTTATGAGCGTATTCTTTTCCCCGGTCAATAGTCCTTAGAGCCATCTCTCTGGTTTTTTCGATAACAAGCTTAATTATCTTGTATTGACATTACACTAGCAGTGAGTACTTATGATTAAGGCAGGAATTATAGGAGCTTCCGGATATACAGGAGGAGAACTCCTCCGCTTACTGGTAAACCATCCCGATATCAGGCTCGAGCTGGCAACTTCGCGGAGTCTTGCAGGAAAACCCGTAACAAGCACCCACAGGCATCTCGAAGGTTTTCTGGACTTAAAGTATGAAAATCCGGATCCCGAAGAAATCAGGGAGCGCTGTGATGTTGTGTTTGTGGCGGTGCCTCACGGGACTGCTATGAATTATGTACCTGAACTGCTCGACGGCAGCACAAAGGTGATCGATCTCAGTGCAGACTACAGGCTTGATATCCCGGTATTTGAAAAAATTTATGGAATGGAGCACAAAGACCCCAGAAAGACAGTTTACGGACTGGTAGAACTTCACCCTGAAGCTGCAAAGGAAGAGCTTGTGGCAAATCCGGGCTGTTTTCCTACCGGAGCAACCCTTGCAGCAGCCCCTCTTGCGGCAGCAGGGTTAATCGATATTGCAGTCTTTGATTCCAAAACAGGGATCTCAGGGGCCGGGATTTCGCCTACGGGAACCTCTCATTATCCGAACCTCGCTGAAAACATTATCCCATATAAGCTTACAGCCCACAGGCACAGGGCTGAGATTTTCCAGGAATTGACAAGACTGGACGGAAAGCTTCGGAACATCAGCTTCACTCCCCATGTAATCCCATCCGTCAGGGGGATCTTTACAACTGCTCACCTCTTTACGAAAGAGCCTCTTTCTACTGAAGATGTGCAGGGGATTTATGAGGAGTTTTACAGGAGTAAACCCTTTGTCCGGCTTCCGGGAGGAGTCCCTTCCCTTACTGCTGTCAGGGGATCTAACTTCTGTGACATAGGTTTTGAGGCGGATAAAGAAAATAACAGGGTTGTAGTGCTCTCGGCAATCGATAATCTTGTCAAAGGCGCATCAGGCCAGGCTATCCAGAACATGAACCTTATGTTCGGACTGGCTGAGACTCGCGGACTCTGGCTGCCTGCGGCAGCGCCGTAAAGGTAGAACAGGCGAGAACATATAACTGGTGACGGATTAAAATAAAGAATGGAATTTATCTCTGGGGTAGTCCGATGAAAGTAAAAGATGTCATGAATTCTGACGTTGTCTTCTGCAAGCCTGACAACACAGTCCGGGAAGCTGCAAAGGTTCTGAAGGAAAACAATATCAGTGGAGCTCCTGTCCTTGAGAATGGACAGCTTGTAGGGATAGTAAGTGAGGCTGACCTGCTTGAGCTGCTCGTAATTCCAGAAAAAGGAAACCTCTGGCTTCCAAGCCCTTTTGAAGTTATAGAGGTCCCAATAAGGGAACTCCTTAGCTGGGAAGAAACTAAAAAAATGCTTTCTGATGTTGGTTCTACAAAGGTTGAAGAGATGATGACAAAGGACGTGCACACAATCTCTTCCGAAGCATCTGTTGAAGAAGCCTCTGAACTTATGGTCAGGCACAGGATCAACAGGCTTCCAGTAATGGAAAATAACCATGTGGTTGGAATTGTCACGCGCGGAGATATTATTGAAGGCCTTGCAAAGCTTTGAATGAGGAGTGTTTTCATGAAGCAAATCGAGGGTGGAATATGTGCAGTAAGGGGCGTAACTGCAAACGGGATAAAACCCGGAAAAATGGGAATTGCGGTCATCCTTGCGGAAGGCCCTGCAGCAGGTGTTTTTACAAAGAATAAGGTGGTTGCAGCTCCGGTTATTCTGAGCAAAAAACTGATCGAAACCGAGCAGAGGCTTTCGGCTATAATTGTAAATAGCGGGAATGCCAATGCTTTTACAGGCGATGACGGGTTTCTGGACGCTATAGAAATGGCTTCGACGCTCGCTGAAAAGCTTGACCTCGATCCCGATTCTGTTGCTGTTGCCTCAACCGGGGTGATTGGCAGAAGGCTTGATGTTTCCTGGATCAGGGAACATCTTCCTGAAGTCCTTGAGGGGCTTGGCAGTTCCCCTGAATGCAGCCGGGCAGCTGCAAAGGCGATTATGACCACTGATAAAACCTTAAAAGAGGCGGCTGTGGAACTCGACTGCGGGGTCAGGATAGGGGCAATTGCAAAAGGTTCGGGCATGATCGAGCCCAATATGGGGACCATGCTCTGCTTTGCATACACCGATGCAAAAGTGCCTGCGGATGTCCTTGATGCGGCTCTCAGGAAAGCTGTGGATAAAACCTTCAACATGGTTGTTGTCGACGGCGACACAAGCACAAATGATATGGCGCTTTTCACCTCCACCTGCAAGTCCGGAGTCAAGCCCTGTATGGAGTGCCTCGACGAGTTTGAGGAAGGGCTGATTTACGTGTTCACGGACCTTGCAAAAAAGATGGCAAGGGATGGGGAAGGAGCCACGAAACTTATCGAAGCCAGGGTCATAGGCGCAAAAACTTATGAAGACGCCAGGCTTGCTGCAAAATCTATTGTACGCTCACCTCTGGTCAAGTCCGCAATCTTCGGAAAGGACCCTAACTGGGGTAGGGTTGTGGCTGCTGCCGGATACTCGGGTGCCGAACTTGAGCAGGAAAGGCTTTCCCTATCTTTCTCAGGAGGGGGAGAAGAAGTCGAACTTGTGAAGTCCGGAGAAATTTCCAGGGCTTCAGATCTTGCGCTCCTGAAAAAGATAATGGCAAATGAGGAAATTATCATTACCCTTGACTTTGGAATGGGGGAGGAGTCCGCAACTGCCTGGGGATGCGATCTGACTTACGACTATGTAAGGATTAATGCAGAATATACTACATGATCTAATGTAAAATATACAGCCGGATCTAATGTAAAATGTACAGCCGGATCTAATGTAAAATGTACAGCCGGATCTAATGTAAAATGTACAGCAGGATCTCGAATTCAGATCAACCTGACCTGCCCTCAGGTCTCCAATCTGCACAAAGTTAAATAAAATAAACGTAAAATGGGAAATAGGGAAAATATAAGCAGGATAACCCAGGGTACTCAAAAACCCTGATTTAATTTCCTTTATTTTTTCCTTTATTTTGATTTATTTCCCTTTATTTTCCTTTATTCAAGGTCAATTAAACTTCTTAATTCCGGATACTTTGTTTTATTCCCAGGGGGTTTACGTAAGTGGACATAGAAGAATGGGAACAGCGTCACAAAGAAGCGTTTTACGATGCAAAAGAAGCACTTCCTTATCTGGACGGGATGTTTGTAGCTTATAACAGCAATATCGATGCTATCAGGCACCTGACTGAAGAAGACCTGTCAAAGCTTGTCGGGCTTTTTGATGAGGCTGAAATTCAGGACAGGGTTGCGGTATACCCGAGAGAGATTGCAGAACCTCTGGACTTTGTTGCCCGCCTGCTCATTTCTATGCGGGAAGGGAAAGCCGCAGAAGTGCCTGCATATACCGCAGATACTCATGAATGGCTGAAGGAGCACCTGGGTTTTGACTATGCCCGCATGGGCGGCCAGGCAGGGATTATTTCAAATCTCCTTGCCCGGTTAGAGCTGAAAAAGGTGGTAGCTTATGTTCCCTGGCTTTCTGAGGAGCAGGCAGAATACTTTGCAGCTACGGGCAATCTCCTGCACCCAATGGTGGAAAATGGAAAAGTCTTCCTGAAGCCCCCTGGAGAAGCCTTCAAGCCCGGGACCGGCTCAAAGGTTAACTGGATATTTGAATATTCCAAAGACCTGAATGTGGCCTGCGCCGGGAGCACTTTCAAGGTCCCGAGGGATAATCGCCTGATCATCTCCTCCCGCCCCAAATGGCTTCGCCTGGACATGGATAAACAGATTTACGAACACCTTGACTCCCTCCTCCCGGTTGACGGGGCAATGCTTTCCGGTTATCAGATGATTAAGGAAGAATACGAGGACGGGTCCACCTATAAAGATTATGTTGAACATTCCGTAAAGGTTATTGAAAAGCTGAAGTCCCTGAACCCCGAACTCCGCATTCATGTGGAACTTACATCCATCCAGAACCGGCTGATAAGAAAAGCCATCCTTACGGAAATTGTTGCCATGCATGTCCATTCCCTAGGCCTTGACACCGTGGAGGTGGCAAATGCCCTGAACGTGCTGGGATATGAGGAACTATCGTATTCCGTGATCAAGAAAGGAGAAAACGGGATTATGTCCCTCTACCAGGGGGCTGTCCAGCTCATGAAGGACCTGGACCTTGAGAGAGTCCATGTGCACTCTCTTGGCTTTTACATCTGCATCCTTGCAAAAGGCCACCCTCTAACCCTGAAAGAACAGAGGGACGCCCTGCTCTTTTCCTCGGTTCTGGCAGCTGCCCAGGCCCTCAATGGAAATATCGAGAACCTTACGGAAGCCGAAGCCGGGCTGGAAGTGCCTGTCTCAGTTAAAGGGTTAGAAGATCTCGAAAACTTCAAGCTTTACTGCACAGGAAGAAAGCTCTGCAGTTCGGATGAGTTTGAGTACGGATATATCTACGGGCCGGACCATGATGCTATTCTTATCCCTTCCAAGGTAGTAGACAGGCCTAAAGCTACGGTAGGGATAGGAGATACGATTTCAGCAGGCGCTTTTGCTGCCATGCTTGCGAAGATGAAACAAAAACAGGCAGGAAAATAAATTCTCTGAAAGTTCTCTAAACAAAACTCTCTAAAAATAAATTCCCTAAAAATAAATTCTCTAAACAAAATTCTCTACAAATAAATTCTCTAAAATAAGCCTCATGAGGCAGATTTTCTATCTGCCTCGTCTTGTAATGGATCGAAAAATTCCCAATCTGAGTGCCTGAAAAAGAGGCTGCTTTTCCATTTGAATCTACAGGAACCGGTTAGATGAACATACTTTGCGGTTATAATGTAAACATAGATTCCGTATACCGGATAAGCGGAGCCGAAATCTCGGAGCTGCTGAGTGCTTTTGAAAGGACCGAAATCCTTGAAAAAATAGAAAATCCTCCCGGAAAAATCCTTTCGGAATCCGATTTTGCGGCAGGGCTCGCCTATTGTATGAAAAACGGGTGCGGAGCCGAATGGCTTGTTTTTGAGCAGGCTGTATTTGAGTTTCTGAAGAACCGTTATTTTGATAAATCCCTTGTAAGGATGGGCGGAAACGCCGGGATAATGGCAAATGCCCTTTCCGAACTCGGGGCTTCGAGAGTAGTCCCGAATGTTGCAGTTCCTTCAAAGACCCAGCTTTCTCTATTCTCAGAAAAAGCAGTATATTTCCCGGATGTCCCTCTGCAAACAGAGGAAAAATCGGATTCCGGGTCTGGAAATAACACCTCTTCTCCTTCTTCTTCTTCTTCTCCTTCTTCTTTCAGCAACCAGGATCCCATACATTTCGTTTTTGATTTCTCTGAAGGTGAAACCTTTTCCCTTTACGGGACAGAAATAAGGGCTCCGAGGGAAAACCGTTTCATAGCAACCTGCGACCATTTGAATTTCAGGCTCTTTACCAGCCCTGCTTTTGAGAGCTATGCCCTGAAGCATGCCGGAGAGATGGACGGAGCACTTATCTCAGGTTTTCACCTTCTGCTTGAGACCTATCCTGACGGCAGCACCTACAAAGAGGTCCTTGATAATTCGTTTTCCCGGCTCAAGGCCTGGAAGGCAAAGAACGAAAAGCTCAGGGTCCACGTAGAATTCGGGCATTTTGCAAGCGGGGAAGTTGCAAATGCTGTCTTTCTAAAGTTTGCCGGGACATCAGACAGCATCGGAATGAACGAGGACGAGCTTGCAATGCTTCACAACCTGCACGGAATTCCGGCTGAAGGGATTTTGCGTATGGAAGCCGAAGCTGTAGGAATGGCAGCTTGTAAACTTGCTTCCCTACATGGGCTCGGCAAACTTTTCATTCACACAAGGGAGTTTGTCCTGGCTGCCTTTAAGCCGGATTCCGGAAGCTCTGGTGGTTCTGAAATTTCGGACGAGGGTGAGATTTCAGGGAAATGGGGAGACCGAAAAAGCCCTGCCCTGTTAAAAGCAGCCGAAAAAAATCTTGAAGCCATGGGCTTCGGGCTCAGGTGTGCTGGAGCATATGCGGCTTCAGGCAGGCTCGAAGGGCGGAAATTTGTAGAAAAGGAAGCTTCAAAACTTCAGGAGAGCCCGTTTGGAAGGCAGCAGGTGCGGCTTTTCCTTGAAGCATTCGGCGGAGAAACCTGTGGGCAGGGCGCTTTTGCTCTAATGGAAGGCTACATAATCTGCATACTCCCCACACTGCTCTGCAAATCTCCTCTAACTACTGTGGGGCTCGGGGACACGCTAACTGCAGGAACTTTTCTAAGGGGGCTTGAACTGGATGTACAGGCTTAAGCCCGAAATCTTTAACCTGAACTATACTCTCGATTGCGGACAGGTTTTCCGCTGGAAACAGGATGGGGACTGGTGGACAGGAGTTGTCGGAGACCAGGTTATCCGGCTTTCTCAGGAGGAAGACAGCGGGGAACTGCTTGTCAATTCCAAACTTCCTCCAGAATTTTTATCTCATTATTTCCGGCTGGATGACAACCTGCCTTCGATCTATGAAAGCATAAACAAAGACCTTTTGATAAACAGGGCGATCAGCAAATACAGAGGTCTGCATCTTATCAGACAGGACCCCTGGGAATGCCTGATTTCTTACATGCTCGCAACAGCTTCAAGCATCCCCACAATTCAGAAAAGGATCTGCCTTCTGAGCCAGTTTTTCGGACAGGAGCTCGAAGAAGGATATTTCAGTTTTCCGGACTCCGAGGCTCTTGCAAATGCAGATCTGTCCCTGCTTGACAAATGCAAGCTCGGCTTCAGGGCTGAGCGCATAAAAGAGGCAGCCAGAGAAGTGGCTTCAGGTGAACTTGACCTTAACGTCCTTTTCCGTCTGGAATACAGGTATGCGCGGGAACGCCTTATGAGGATTCGCGGCATAGGGGAAAAGGTTGCTGACTGCGTCCTTCTTTTCGCCTTCGAGAAAATGGAAGCCTTTCCCGTAGATACCCACGTCAGGCAGATTATCCAGCATTACCACATCGATGACAGCTACTTTGAAACCTGCACAAACCTGAGCTGTATGGGAGAATGGGGGCGAGAATACTTCGGCTCCTATTGCGGGTATGCCCAGCAGTACCTCTTTTACCAGAAAAGGATGGAGGGTTTTGTCCCTCTGTATTAATTTCTCTTTACTACCTCTTTTTTATTAATTTCTTTTTAAGCATTTTCCTTAGAATCTGATGAATAAAAATTCTTTTTACAACCATTTCCTCAAAAAAACCCTGAAATCAGAATCCTTTAACCTGCAAATCTCTGCGTCTCCAATGACCTCAAAGCCCTCACTCACGCTCTGATGCACCTGTTTCCCGAGGGAGCAGTTTACAAGCTGTTCTTCAAGAAGCCCTTTTGCCGTGGGGTATTTGCGCTGGATTTCAAAGACATATTTTCCATTTTCGATATAGCCTCCGAAAACATTTTCAGCTCCTTCGTACTTGTCTTTGAACTTCTCAGCGTGCTCTCTGACCCAGACCGGAGGACCAATTCGTTTTTTGATGTTGGGGAGGGTGCCTGAGATAAGTTCGAGCATGATTACTGTCTCGGGGTTCCCTGACCAGACCCCGGTTTTGATCACTGAAAAATCGTATTCGTTCAGGAGGGCAGCTGTCGCCTGTTCCATTTTATAGAGCTGCGGGTAGAGCACGTCTTCGACCACGTCCGGGGTTTTGAAGACAACTGCAAGCTGGGAACTTTTCCGGCTTTCCAGCTTCTCAAGGATTTCTTTGTCTTCAAGCGGCAGGAGCGGGGCAGGGAAAAAGAATTTGAGTTCAGGGTTTGCCAGAAACTCCCTGCAGTGGTCTATAAACATACAGAATTTGTCAAGGGAGAGGGCTGCTGCAACATTCCGCTTCGGGTCGGTCGGGTCTACTATAACAAGAGGCTCGTTATGTCCCATTTCCGAGTGCTGCATAATGTCTATTTTCTGTCCGGGTTTCCAGGTACAGGCTGCTTTTACGGCATTTTCGAAAGAGCCGTAGTGAATGATCAGGAGTTCGGTCAGGTAGCCTGAAAAGCCCTGCGTCCTCAATTCCGAGCCGTAGACTCCGCCTCCGCGCATGAATTGCTTCATAAGCAGGACCTCGTCTTCCCGCCCTTTTATGTGGGTTTTTACAAATTCATTGTGAAAAGGCGTCCTGTCAACTGCGGATTTGAGCTGGCATGCCGAAGCAACCCGGAAGCAGGGGACAAGGTCCACGTCAAAGCCTTTGAAAATAATGTTCAGGTAAGGATGTTCGGCATGGCGGTCTTCGGCATGTTCTGCGTGTTTTGCCACTTCCCTTGCAATTTCCATGCCACTGATTTCCAGTTCTTTTCTCTGTGTTTCTTCAGGAAAGCTGATAAAAACATCAATGTCATGGGTGCCTGAGAGCCAGGTGCCTCTTGCAGCAGAACCGACCATTTTTACTAAAATATCCGATACACAAAGTTTCTCAGCTGCCGCTATTACCTCTGCGGCAAGTTCCTCCTGAACTGCTGTGAGTTTTTTTCTTTCGGCTTCCGTGGGTTTAACCTTTTCAAGTACGGCAAGCTTCAGATCTTCTGGAATGCTGGTGTACGTTTCCATGCCCGGGACGGCTCCATATGTTATTTCTTGATTCTGCAGGATTCTGCAGTTCAGTTATTGATGATTCTGAGATTATTGATGATTCTGAGATTATTGATGATTCTGAGATTAGTAATGGTTATGGAGTTAATTCGTGATTCTGAAATTAATTTGTGATTCTACAGGTCAGAAATCTTCTCTTTTAACTTATAATTTATGGGTCTCCGGGTAGAATTTTAAAAAGGATGGCTATTTCCCAGATTGGAGGGCTGAGGAACCTCTCGAGCGGGATGAATTCTCGGGTATAAAGGTATTCTCCGGAGACTCCGGGGGTACGAATATATGCACACTTTAAATAAAATGGGCAGTATTTCTATTTCCCGAATCTTGCAGGTTTGCAGATTTACCTTCTCTTAATTTTTAGCTCATTTCATGTCCTTGTCATTCTATTTCAAGTCTCATCGGTTCATTCCAAGCTCTATAAAACCCGGTTGTGTTAAAAAATGTTCGTCTGGTTGTACTGGATTATCACTCTAACAATTGCTACCTATGCGTCTGTCTATGTTATAAAAAAAATGCCTGAAAACGGTTTTACCGTGCTCACTGCTTTCTATGTGGTTTATCTGGCGGCTTCCCAGGTCCTTGCCACGCGCATTATTGTATTTGACCTTGGTTTTTACTCTTTCTACGCTCCTGCGGCAGTTTTCATCTATCCTTTTATTGCGCAGGTAGTGGATATGATTAACGAGGTCTACGGGGAGCGGAGAACGCATATTTCCATCCTTATCGCTTTTGCGACCCAGGTATTGTTCGTGCTCTTCATAGGCATGGTTACAAATCTCAGCCCTGCCCCTTTCTTTGAACTGGAGGATGCCTGGAAAAGCCTCTTTGGGCTGAGCATCAGGATTACAATTGCAAGCTGGGTCTCTTTTATGGTCTGTTCGAACCTTGACGCCTGGGTCTTTGCAGCCCTTAAAAAACGCTTTTTTGATAAAGAAAAGAACTTCAAGCATGATACCCTGATAAATCCTTACATCTGGCTCCGTTCAAGTGCAAGTGACATTGTAAATCTCACTCTGGATTCTCTGATCTTTGTTTTCATTGCTTTTTATGGAGTTATGCCAGTTCTCCCTCTGTTTATAGGGCAGCTTATCAGTAAGAATATAATCGGTTTTCTGGATAATCCCTGGTTTGTGCTCTACAAAAAAATGCTTGAAAGGTAAAATATAATGCTTAACGGGAAAAATGTAATATACATTTTATCCCTCCCAATTTTTCTTTTTAAGCTCTTTTAGCTCACAATTTTTCTTTTTAAATTATTTTGTCAAGATATGTTACTTTTTAATCTCTTTTATGCCCTTATTTCTCTTTTATGCCCTTATTTCTCTTTTATGTCCTTATTTCTTTTTTATCTCCTTATTTCTCTTTTTCCGCTATTCTCCTGCCTTTTCCATTATTTCTTATTTCGTTTTTCATTTAATGCTTACAATTACCCAAAAATCTTTATCTTATCCATACAATATCTTTAACTGTATCCAGTTAAATGTTTTAATATTTCTAAAAGTAAACGGGGGCAGCCGGATCCAGGAAAACTTCCGGGGAGTGTTCAGGAAACTTTTTTGTTTCTGTTTTTCTCTCGGGCTTCCGGACGGCTGCACCCTTGCTCCATTATATTAAAAGGAGGGCTAATTTGGGGATTAAAAATTATATAAAAATGTTATGTCTACTTATAGTGCTCGGATTGTTGTGTGAAACGGCAGCTGCACAGGTTTCAAGTTCAGAAGGCAACCGTATATGGGACGAAAACTCAAACCAGAACTTTACTTACACCTGGACGCCCCAGACGTACTCGGGTTTTTACTATGACCTGGATACCGGAGTAGGCTCCGAGAATATGACGATCCAGCTTACTGAAGGCAGCCGGAGTGTCCAGAGAAATGAATTGCAATATGAGACAAGACCCATTAAAACGGAATTCGAATTTGGGGACTGGGACTCTTATCAGGTTATAGGGTTCATGGCTGAGAAGTATTTTGCGGGGTACACAGAAAATTCCAGCTTTGTAAAGGACGATATAAGTGTTATTTCGGAAGGACAGCTTTCGAAGATCCTGACTGATAGTGATGACAGGAAATCCCTGTACACGGGCTCTTCTCTCATACTCGAAGAAGGTTATTCCCTGAACATTGTGGAAGTGGACATTAATGGGGATACCGTATGGGTACAGCTCGAAAAGGACGGAGATGTGGTGGATGAAGACTTCCTCTCCTCCAACAGTGACTATGTTTATGAAACCAAGCTTGGGGCTGCAGAAGATGTACCTCTCATTGCAGTCCATTTAGCTCAGATCTTCAGTGGTAGAGAGACCAATGCGGTTTTTGTTGAAGGTATTTTCCAGATATCGGATGAATACGTCCAGATTGAGAATGGGGACAGATTCGGGAAAATGGAAATAAGTTCCACTTCAAGTTCAGGGATCACAATGAAAAACCGTGATTCTATCACTCTTAGCAAGGGAGATACTATCGACATAATGGGAAAACTTAGCTTTGTTGTGGCTGATGCCAATGAACTCCGCTTTGCTCCCATAGTCGAGACTTCCGAGCCCGGAACCTATGAATTAAGAGGAACGGTCTACGATGAAGTGTTTAAGACAACTGTCTGGACACCTTTCAACTTTGAAGGATTCTATTACAGCATCGATGAAAATGTCTCCACCGAAAGCCTGACCCTCAAAGAAGGAATCAGTGGAAGGTCAATTAATGACGAAGCGCTTGTTTATTCCACCAGCCCGGCACTTGTGAAATTTGAGCATGACGGCTGGGGAAGCTATGAGGTTATCGGGTTCATGGCTGAGAAGTATTTCGCGGGCTATCCTGCGAATACCTTTGGAAATTCAAAGAGCGTGAGTGTGCTTTCGGACAATATCCTCGCAAAAGTCCTGATTGACGACGATAACAAAAAGTCGATGTCTACGGGCTCTTCAATAGTTCTCGAGAACGGCTACTCGCTCAAGGCTTCAGAAGTCGATATTAACGGAAAAAGTGTGCTTTTTGAGCTGTATAAAGATGGGAAGCTGCTGGATTCGGGAATCGTTTCCCAGAATGGGGACTATATCTACGAAGCCGACATCGGAGGAGCTGAAGAAGTCCCGATGATCGCAGTCCACTTAAGCACTGTCTTCCGGTCGCGGGAAACCGATGCTGTGTTTATAGAGGGGGTCTTCCAGATCTCAGACGATTACAGTGAGCTTTCCCAGGGCGAGTCTTTCGACAGGATGGAAATAAGCACTATTTCCAGCTCAGGAATCACAATGAGAAACGAGGATTCTATTTCCCTTTCAAAGGGCAATACCATTGACCTGATGGGCAACGTTAAGTTCAAGGTGGCTGATTCGTCTGTCCTGCGCTTCTATCCCTTTGTTGAAGTCGAGAGCGCTGCCCAGGATCAGCTGGAAATTGAAGCTCCAGATGTCCTTGTGGTCGGACAGGCGGCAGAAATTCAGGTCATGGCAAGAAATGTTTCAGTCAGCGATGTTGAAATCTTCCTTGAGGATGAGCGCATCGGGACTACAGGAGATGACGGAACTCTTACGTACACCCCCAATCAGGAAGGCAAATTCACATTATCTGCAAACAAGGCAGGATATATCTCCGGAAGTAAGGATGTGGATGTTGTCGGAGCAGGTGTCCTGAAGCTGTTGCTCTCAATCTCTCCGGAAACCGTCAGGATAGGAGACCAGATTAACATAGTGGTTACTGACTCTGTAGAAAAGAAACCTGTCTCCGGGGCAGATGTCTTCTTCGGAGGACTGAAAGTTGAAGGACAGACGGGTACAGATGGCACTGTGTCTTACTGGGTAACTGCTCCAGGTACATATACGGTAAATGCTACAAAGGCAGGTTATGAGGAAGGAGAAACGGTTATTGAGGTTTCTGAAGACAGAGCCAATTTTGAATATTCGGACTTCTCAATTGAGCCTGCTTCTGTTAAGGGCGGAGATGCAGTTACAATCCAGGTGAAAGTTGAAAACACCGGCAATATTGCAGGAGAAACCGAAGTTGAACTGCTGGTCAACAATGAATCCGTTGATTCCAAAGCAGTGAGTTTGGAAGCTGGTGCAAGTACGGTGGTCGACTTCTCTCATACTGAGGAAGAAGCAGGGACATATAATGTTGAGGTAGGAGATATGAGCGGAAGTTATGAAGTAACGAAGTCAACTCCTTTCCTCAGCGGCATTGCGACTCTTGGAATACTCGCCACGGCATTTATACTGCTCCGGAAACGAAGGAACTAAACAGGTTTGATAATTCTTCTGCAGCAGGGGCCGGAAATTAATTTTTTTTGATTCCGGTCTTTTTCTTCTCTTTTTCTTCGCATCTTTCAACCTGATAGCTTTCCGGATCTTCATTTGATAGTTCTCTGGATATCTTAACCGGACACTTTCCTTGATATTTTACTGGAGGCTTCCTCACGCAGGCATAAAATAATATAATAGAATAGTAAGCAGGAATGTAAGAGAAGGAGTACTATGCTTGAAACCCTGAGTGCTTTTATTACTGACTACGGTTACCTGAACCTTTTTATCCTGAGTTTTCTGGCTTCTACAGTCTTGCCTTTCGGGTCGGAGGCTCTGGTAATCGCTCTAGTTTACCAGGGGTTTAGCCCTTTTACTGTCGTTATGGTAGCCACCACTGGCAACTTTCTCGGGTCATGCACCACTTACTACCTCGGTTTAAAAGGGAGGCATGTGCTTGAGAAGTATCTTTCTCCTTCCCCGGAAAAGCTCGAAAAAAGTGAAAGGCTTTTTAATAAATATGGAGTCTATACTCTTCTTTTCACCTGGGTGCCAGGTATAGGGGATGTGATTACCATGGTTGCGGGGCTTATGCAACTTTCTTTCAGGTCTTTTTCAATCCTGGTCTTTCTGGGGAAATTCGCGCGTTATTTCGTACTTGCTTATTCGGTAGTGTTTTTTAATGGCGGATTTTAAGTTTTTCCAGTGGCAAAAAGAATCTAAACTTCTCACCGGTAATATGGAATTTTTATCTTAAAAATTGTAATTCCTTATTCCGGCAGGTTCTCCTTTTAAATCTTCTTATGTTTATTCTACACTACGCCCGATCTGGCGATCTTGTTTCAAAACCATTTCTCTAAACGAACTAGATGGATATATTTATATAGCTATGGTTACAATACTTTTTTGCTAAAGCAATTTTAGTTGATTTTTATTTGCTTTGCTTGCCATTCTGACCTGTTTTCCGGGTCCTCAAAACGGAGCATATGCTCGGTTATAACCTCCATTTTTATTTTTTTATTTTTTTTATTTTTCATTTTATTATTCCTATTTATACGCAATTTCACTTTATATCTTATACTTTCTTGATTTATTTACAATGTTTCTCATCGTCTTTTTCTTCAGTTATTCTCATGGACTTCTACAGGTATGGATTTCTGTCGTGTTTATTGCATATTCTATATAACGCATTTCCTGAATTATATTTTCAATTGATACAAGTTTGCTTGTTTTGTTTTTTGTGCTCTCAGTTTTGAGGACATCATTACCTCTAAACTAATTTGTATAGGCTCTCACGCATCTGCTTCTCTCTCACCGTAACCTTTATGTATCCATTAACTCAATTTAACTTGTCTTGTTCACAATAATATTTACTTGATATCCTTATGGTGATCCTATGCATATAATGGAAGGTTTTTTACCGAGCCCCTGGTGGCAGGCCTGGTTTGCAGTGTCAATTCCGGTGATAATGTACGGCATCTATAAAATGAATAAGCTGGTGAACGAAAAACGCGAGATTTTGCCTCTCCTTGCTGTCGCAGGTGCATTTGTTTTCGTGCTATCTTCCCTTAAACTGCCTTCGGTAACCGGGAGCTGTTCCCACCCCACAGGAACAGGGGTCGCAGCAATTATATTCGGTCCGGCAATCTCCGCAGTCCTCGGAACCATCGTGCTTCTCTATCAGGCACTTTTCCTTGCACACGGAGGACTTACAACTCTTGGAGCAAATGTCTTTTCCATGGGCATCGTTGGTCCTGTGGTGGCATACCTGGTCTATAAGGCAGGGATGAAAGCAAATCTCAATTTCTATATTGTGGTTTTCCTTGCTACAGCCTTCGGGGACTGGGCAACTTATGTGACCACCTCTGTGGAACTTGCTCTGGCATATCCTGCAGGAGGAGTACTCACCGTTGCAGGTTTTATGAGTTCATTCGGCAAATTTGCCACTGTCTTTGCAGTTACCCAGGTGCCTCTCGCAATCATGGAAGGCGCTATCAGTGCCCTGCTCTTCAAGTATGTGGTCAACGTCAAGAGCGATATCCTGATTGAAATGAAAGTCATTGAAGCTGCAGTCGTGAAAAAACTGAGAGGGATTTCCGCATGAGCAGAAAACTGGAACTTATTGTGCTTGCAATTGTTCTTATCTTCGCAGTTCAGTTCGTTCATATGTCGTCCACAACGGACGCTGAGTATGGGGGAGCTGACGGCGAAGCTGAAAATGTGATTAACGAGATCACTGGCGGAACCTACGAACCAATTGCAGAACCTTTCTGGGAGCCTCCAAGCGGGGAAATCGAAAGCCTCCTCTTTGGTCTTCAGGCAGCTATAGGCGCAGGGATCATCGGTTACTTCCTTGGCTATTACAATGCTAAAAAAAACTATGAAAACGAGCTTGGATACAAAGGAAAGAATAAGCCTGATAGCGACAGGCAATCTTTATAATTTCTTCTTCTACTCTTTTACTTATCCTCCCCACAGGGGAGGAAAGTTTTTATCTTTTGCCTTTTATTTTTAACCCTTGATTTTTGCTTTCATCTACCTATCTGCAGGTTCCCCACATGACCAATATCCTTGATGATTATGCCCTTATGAGCCCTCTAAGGCATCGAAACAACTGGTTGAAGCTGGTAATAGTTCTCTTCGGGCTGCTTGTAGGAGTATCATCCACATCCCCTATAACTCCTCTTTTCATAGCCCTTTGCATGAGCTTTACAACAGTTGCTCTCGGCAGGGCTCCCCTTAAATTATACCTGAAACTCCTGCTCGCCCCTGTAGGCTTTGCACTAACAGGTGTGGTTATCATTGCTTTTTTCTCAGGATCGGGGCAGGAGCTTCTGTCCTTCAACCTTGCAGGTTATCCTCTCTCGGTAAGGGCAGATGGGCTTGAGCTTGCTCTCCTGGTACTTTCACGGTCCTTAAGCGGGATGTGCTGCCTTTACTTCCTTTCGCTTACAACTCCTATGATAGAACTCTTTGCCGTGCTCAAGGCTACCAGGCTTCCGGAATCCCTCATCGAGCTTTCCATGCTGATTTACCGGTACATCTTTGTTTTCCTGGACATGGCCCTTTCAATAAAGTATGCCCAGACTGTGAGGTTAGGCTACTCGAACTTCAGGCGCTCCCTTAATTCAATGGGTATGCTTGGAAGTACACTTTTTATAAGGTCCTGGGAGCAGGGAGATAAGCTCTTTCTTGCCATGAATTCCAGGTGTTATGACGGAAAAATGACTCTCTTTGAAGTGCACAGGCCTGTAAGGGCAATAGAACTACTGCTGACTTCTGTTTACTTCCTTTCAGCTCTTGCACTTTTTTATTTTACAAAAAACATATCCATCATTTGAGGTAACAGATCATGATCATTCTTGAGACCAGGGGCCTTAAATACACATACCCGGACGGGACTGCAGCTGTCCAGGATATAAACATCGAGATCAAAAAAGGAAAAAAGATTGCCTTTGTAGGGCAGAACGGCTCCGGAAAGTCCACGCTTTTCCTGCTTCTGAACGGGACTTTAAAGCCAAACGAGGGTGAAATCCTCTTCCATGGAGCCCCTATTAAGTACGATTCAAAGTCCCTCCGGGAAATCCGGAAATCCGTAGGAATAGTTTTTCAGAATTCCGATGACCAGATCTTTGCTCCCACAGTGTATCAGGATATAGCTTTCGGGCCTGCAAACCTGGGTTACTCAAAAGAAAGGGTCGATGCCTGCGTACAGCAAGCCATTGAACAGGTAGGGCTCTCCCGCCTGAAGGACAAGCCCCCCCATCATCTCAGCGGAGGACAGAAAAAGAGGGTTGCAATTGCAGGGGTTATGGCTATGGAGCCTGAAGTGATTGTCCTTGATGAGCCTCTTTCAAATCTTGATCCGGTGGGTGCGGATGAAATAATGGATCTGCTCAACGAATTTAACCAATTCGGAAGCACTATCATCATCTCCACGCATGATGTGGATCTGGCTTACCGCTGGTCCGACTATGTGTTCCTCATGTCAAACAGCAAACTTATAGGGCAGGGGACACCTGTGGAGGTCTTCAAAGAGCAGGAGCTTCTTAAAAAAACAGGTCTGCGCCAGCCCACTACCCTTGAAATTTATCATGAAATTGAGAGGAGGGGACTTGCATACGGCAAAAACTCCCCTAAAAGCATACCTGACCTTGTCAACACTTTAAAGCCGCTTGATCTTATGTGGGTTGAGGTCCCTCCCGGAGTCCGGGAAGGCGACAACCTGAATCTCGGGGTTATGTATGGGGAATATGCGACCCATTCTCCTTATGAAGCGGTTAATGCCACGGTTCTGCACATCCACCCTGACGGCAGGGCTATTGTTGAGCTGAAGCGCAAAGGGATAAAAGCTGGTGGGGTGCTGCTTTATGATACTGATAGCTATTCCCTGCCAGAAATCAGGCAGATCCTGAAAGATGGAGAAATTGCCTTTGTGGGGGCAATGGGCAAGAAAAGCAAGACTCTTGCCGAACAGGACGGAATCCGCCTGGACGTTACCTCAGGCGTTATAGACAAGTCGATCCTGATGGCCCTCTGTGGAAAACGCTGCCTTATCCTCACAACAGGCGGAATGGTGGATCATGCTCTGAAAAGAACCCGGGAGTATGTGGAAAAAAGCGGGATAGAATTTACTGTTGGCGTGGTTAACAGGGAAGACGGATGCAAATGGACTGAAGAAACGGATAGTAACCCTGAGGCTTTTAAGGTCTGATTTTTTCCTTTTTCATCTTTCTTTTTCATCCTTCTTTTTCATCCTTCTTTTTCATCCTTCTTTTTCATCCTTCTTTTTTGTCCTTCTTTTTCATCCTTCTTTTTTGTCCTTCTTTTTTCTTCCCTTTCCTTATATTTCTTTATATGTCGTTTTGAGTAGAAGCGCATCTTCTTCCAGGATAGGGCTTTCGCAAATGATCCGTCCCCTAACTTCGAATTCTTTTAGGGCTTTTAAAAGTTCAGGATAATTAAAGTCCGATTCTTTAAGGGCCAGGTGTCTCTTTTCCCCGTTCCTGTTATATTCTATTCCCGAAACATGCATGTGCATGTTTTCAAGCCCTTCTTTTCCAAGAGTATCTTCTACTTTCGAGAGGATTGCCGTAAATTCGGGATAGGAGTTTTCCTTTCCTTCTCTTGCGTGCATGTGGGAAAAGTCCAGGCAGGGCATAACCCCTTCGATTTCTTCGCTTAAGGCAAGCACTTCTTCAAGAGTTCCAAACTGGGTACGTTTGCCCATGGTCTCAGGACGAAGGACTGCAGGTATCCCTTCATCCAGGAGCTGTTCTGTGAGTTCTCTGAGGGCTTTTGAGACATTCTCATAGACAGCTTGCTTGCTGCTCTTCTGGTAAAAGGCTGCGTGCAGTACGATTGACTCTGCTCCGCAGAGGCTGCCTATCTTTGAAGCCCTGTAAATCCTTTCCATGCTGGCTTTTAATTTCTCTTTTTCCGGGGAGTTCAGGTTGATATAATAAGGTGCATGTACGCTCAGGGCTATGTTTTCTTTTCCGGCTGTTTCCAGAACATTTCCTGCACCTTTTTCGCTCATGCGTACTCCCTGCACGAACTCCAGTTCCATGCAGTCGAGACCCAGTTCCCTGACACGCTCAATTCCTGCAGTACTATTGCTGGCTTTTGCGCTTCTGGGAACCCCTGCAGTCCCAAATAAAAGTTTTTCAGATGACATGTTTTTCAAAATTTCCCTTTTCAGGATACTTCTTTCCAGAATACTTTTTTCCAGACTTTTTTCCAGAATACTTCTTTTCAGGATCTTTTTTCCAGAATCCCCCTTTAGAATATTTTTCCTGTTTAGAAAATTCCCACAAAGTCCTTTAACTGCTTTGCCCTTTCCGGAGATACCTTTTCCTCGACTACCGCCACCAGTTCCTCAAGGTCTTCGTCCAGGGACTGGACATCTTCCTTTCCTTCAAGGGCAAGTCCCACAAGGTAGTCAAGTTCTTCCGCGTTCAGCCTCTCTAGCCTTTCTCTGAAGTCTTCCGGAGATTCGGCAAACTTGTGTGATATCGGGCGCAGGATGAATGGAAAATGGTGCCCCGCTTCCCTTGAGATCTGATTTCCTCCTGCTTCGGGGGCAAGCTTGTTAAAAATCTCAATGTCTTTTTGTGTAAATTCTCTGGACATGTTATCACTTTATGATTCGGTCTTGATTTATACCTTTTTAAGGGGGTATGCCTGAAAGATGCAGCTATTCAGACCTCAAATCTCTTTTTTTAGCCTGCCGTGCCTGTCAATCTCCCCTTTTGCAATCCGTGTGGATGAAATCGGGGTCCCGTCTTCAGCCATCACATATTCAACGTACACAATTTCAAGAAGTTTTTTCCCCTTTTCCTTTCTGATGCCGTTAATTTTCAGGGCAACCGGATAGGTCTCAGGGGAGACTACTATGTAGTCAAAGTCCTCTTCCAGAGTCGGGCCGTAGGGATCGTTCAGCCTCGTAACCTCATATTTTTCTTTCGGAACCCCCATTTTTTCTATGTATTCCAGCAGCCGCCCCCTTCTGTTTTCATACATATCGACGCTGTGGTTTTTTTGTAACATTTCGTCCGAAGTGAGTCCTATGTGGACTTTTCCGCCCCCGGCTATTTCAAACGCTTTTTCAATTAATCTGGCGTGTCCGTCATGAAGATACTGAAACGTACCGCCTAAGGCGACCTTTGGCATGATGGGTGATAATCTACTAAAGTAAAAAGAAGTTTTGGTTTTTTTCGGTTTTCGGGAAGATTTCTTTATTTTTCTCCTTTCTTTTGTAAGTGTAACTGTCAGAAAAATACCTCTTATTTTCCTCCTTTTTGCCAGGTTTTGCAGCATTATAACTGCGTTTTACAGGGCCTTCTGAATACTTTCACCCCGCTTACTCTAGCTATATATACCTGCAAACCATAGTGAAGCAACTGTCATGCACCTTATACAAACATGTGCATCTAGGAGAATCTGTAATGAGCGAAATAGCACTTGAAGACCTGCCAGGAGTTGGCCCTGCAACTGCAGAAAAACTCAAAGAAGCCGGATTTAACACAATTGAAGCAGTGGCCGTAGCCTCTCCTTCTGAACTTGCAACTACAGCCGAAATAGGGGAATCGACTGCCGCAAAAATCATCAATGCTGCAAGGCAGGCTGCTGATATCGGGGGATTTGAAACCGGAGATATTGTGCTTGAAAGAAGGAAACTTGTAGGCAAGCTGACTACCGGTTGTACGGAATTTGACGAAATGATGGGCGGGGGCATAGAAACCCAGGCTATTACCGAACTGTACGGAGAATTCGGTTCCGGAAAGACCCAGGTGGCTCACCAGCTCGCAGTGAATGTCCAGATGGACCGGGAACACGGAGGTCTCGGCGGGTCCGTCATTATAATCGACACTGAAAATACCTTCAGGCCGGAAAGGATCACCCAGATGGTAAAGGGGCTTTCCGAGAAGTACGGAATGGAACTTAATCCTGAAGAATTCCTGCAGAACATCCATGTTGCCAGGGCATACAATTCCAATCACCAGATACTTCTTGTAGACTCTGCAACAGACCTGGCAAACGAGCTCAAGGAAATGGGAAAACCCGTTCGCCTGTTGATCGTTGACTCTCTTATGGCTCACTTCAGAGCTGAATATGTAGGAAGGGGAACCCTTGCAGACAGGCAGCAAAAGCTAAATAAGCATATGCACGGCCTGCTCCGCTTCGGAGATCTGTTCAATGCCTGCGTGGTTGTTACAAATCAGGTCATGGCAAAACCAGATGCCTTCTTTGGTGACCCCACAAGGCCTGTCGGAGGACATATTGTGGGACACACGGCAACCTTCAGACTCTACCTCCGGAAGTCCAAAGGAGAAAAGAGAATTATCCGCCTGGTAGACTCCCCCAACCTGCCCGAAGGGGAAGCTGTTGTTGCAGTCACCACAGCCGGAATTACTGACCAGTGAAGGTTGAAATCAATTAATAACTATGAATGGGGAAACATTTTATCTCCCCGTTCCCATATCTTTTTAATGAAATTCAAAGCTATTGTCGTTGACATTGACGGGACAATTACCTGCGAAAACAGGGAACTCCACCTTGGAGCCGTCAAAAAAATCCGTTCCCTTAAAGTTCCGGTAGTTCTTGCCACAGGCAACATCCTCTGTTATGCAAGGACAACATCAAAGCTTATAGGCCTGGACGGGGCTGTGATCGCCGAAAACGGAGGCGCGGTTACCGTCCGCTACGATCTGAACGGCACTTTTGAAGAAAGCCTGGAAGAATGTGAAAAAGCCTTTTCTTTCCTCTCCGAACATTTCCAGCTCACCAAACTCGACCCTTTCTACCGGAAAACCGAAATCGCCCTCCGCCGGAACTTTGACCTCGAAAAAGCCAGAGCCCTCCTGAAAACCCAGCCCTTCGATGTCGAAATGGTTGACACCAAATACGCAGTCCACATCAAAAGCACCAAGATCGACAAAGGCTCAGGCCTCCGGAAGCTTGCAGGAATGATGGGACTCGAAGCTTCGGACTTTGTGGCAATAGGGGATTCTGCAAATGATGTTGAACTGTTTGAGGCTGCCGGTTTCGGGATTGCGGTTGCAAACGGCGATGAAAAAATAAAGGAAGCTGCCAATTACGTGACAGAAGCCTCATTTGGGGAAGGGGCAGTAGAAGCCTTCGAGTATCTGGAATTGAAAGGCTGGATTTAAGAATTCGTGTTTGAAACTCATAGAAATATTTTGAGTTTTGAGGTCAGTTTATATCGTAACCGCATTCATCAGAAACTAAAATAAGAAAAATGATTGAAAATAATTCAGTTATAAATCAGCTAGATATCTATTGTTTTTTATCTTGAATTTGCTATAGAATCCTAGTTTAACAGAAGCATATAGATTATAATGTATAAATGAACTTCATACTTCTATTTTCTTCATACAATTCAAAGTTTTGTCTTGTGTTTTATGATTTCTGACGTGTTTCATTTCTTAGATATGATGTACCGAAGCAATGCATTTTTTGTAAGGAATTACTGTACTAATTAGTAGAATCTGTCAAAGCAGGATAGAGATAAATAGCTGTAAATTTTCTGAGGGGTAAATTGAAGTTCAAAATAAAATTTATGTTACCATCTTAGCCAAAATAAATTTAAATATTAACTTTTATTTTTTTAGTATGTTAAATCGATTGAATCTGAAATTTATTTTTTATTTTGCTATATTGGTAATGATTCTATTTGCAGGATGTATTGATTCCGATGTGGAAGAATCTGCTGAAGAAGAATCTGTAGGGGGATCTAGGGAAGAAGTAGTAGGAGAGATTCCAAAATACTCTGATGATGTTAATTCCAGCAATGTAAATGCAACTGCAATGCTCAATAAAGGGAATGATCTGTATGATTCGGGCAACTATGAGGAAGCAATAGAAGCTTACGATAAAGCAATAGAAATAGATCCACAAAATTCAGACAGTTGGTTTAATAAAGGGAATGTTCTTTATGATTTATGCGAGTATGAGGAAGCAATATATGCATATGAGGAAGCAATAAAAAACGATCCTCAATACTATGGCGCCTGGGGCAATAAAGGAAATTGCCTTGTAATATTAAGCAAACATGAAGAAGCTATAGAAGCTTATGAGAAAGCAATAGAAATCAACCCCCAATATTTTGAAGCATGGAGTAACAAAGGTATTGCTCTTGGATATTTAAGAAATACTGAGGAAGAAATTGAAGCATATGAGAAAGCAATAGAAATCAACCCTCAATACGCAAAGGCTTGGTACAACAAAGGAAGTACACTTAACAGTTTAGGCAAATCAGAGGAAGCGCTAGAGGCTTATGAGAAAGCGACAGAGGTTAATCCTCAGTTCTTTGAGGCCTGGTATAATAAAGGAAATTTACTTTCGAAATTAGGAAAGTATGAGGAAGCAATAGAGGCTTATGAGAAAGTAACAGAGATTAATCCACAGTTTTACGCTGCTTGGTTCAACAAAGGAAATGCTCTATATAATCTGGGAAATTATGAGGAAGCAGTAGTAGTATACGATAAAGCAATAGAGATTAATCCTCAATTCGCAGATGCATGGGGCAATAAGGCAGATGCTCTGTATAAGTTAGGCGAATCTGTAGAAGCGTTAAAAGCTTTCAAAAAAGCAGTTGAACTTAAAAGCTTCTAATAGGTTTATATAAAATTTTTGTGGTGTGGCATTTTAGAGCCGCACATTTTATAAATTTATAATTCATCAGCCCTATATCATTTTGTGTGATGCTATTCTTTATTTACGTGTTGAGTTTTTCGAAGCTGAAGTTACATTCGGATGGATAATAACTATCTTCCTAGAATTAATTTTTAATCTCGAAACAGGTGTTTCAGCCCAAGATCCCACTGCGCCCACATCTCTTTCCTGTTATTACTTTTCTTTAATATCTCAACGACAGTCGGATTCGGCTCTACGAATATTACCGGATGGTCTTCTTCCCCGCGCTCTTCATTTACCGGCCAGGCAATTTTCTCTCCCTCTATGGAAAACTGAGCGTCAACACCCGGCTTATTTCCTCTTGCATCCAGCCTGACCCATTTGTTTAAGTCTTTTAAATATACAGCGTTCAAGCCGTGCAGGACTTTCCTGTTAATGCCTTCCTGACCTGAACAAAGTTTCTGATAGCAGAACCCTGTCGGTATCCCGAAATATCTCAGCATGGCTGCAAGCAGGTGAGATTTAGCACAGCAGATCCCGTGCCCGGCTTCCAGAACCTCCGATGCCTTACAGGTGACCTCCTGTGTACCGACGTCCCCCGAATGATGAACGTCATCCCGGACAAATTCATAGATTTTCCTGATCAGGCCGAGTTCGTCTTCCTCTTTAACACCTTTCCGTAATTCAAGACATTTCTCAACAATCAGCTTATGGTCATAATCTATGACCTCACTCTTTTTGAGGTAATCCTGAAGATTATTGCTTTCAGCGTGCATTTTGGCCACCTGTAAATGAATAATACAAATCCTGTATAAAATTTAAGCTAATACGGGACTACTTTTTTATTGTCCACCGTCCATAAATATTCCATAAATGCTGCGATTTTTCTGAATTTAAGGGAGATATTGAGGTAGGGGGCAAGGGTATGGAAGAGGATGAAGTCCAAACTATACAAAGAAATGTTGAAAAAGATCTATTCGATGAACAAAACAAAATTATGGATCGATTTTACTCGCTGATGCTCCTGACATTTACAGTATTCGGTTTTTCTGTTACAGCTCTTTCTTTCATTTTCGGCAGAGGAGTCCCTAACATCCTTGAAGCCCTTGGTTCCCGTCACATCTCTTTTTCTTTTTTTTGTATGCTCATGGCTTTTTTAATCTCAATTTTTAATTTGCTGGTGTTATTTCACCATAGAAGGTTGGTACATAGGGGCGGCATGATAGGATATCGAGAAGGCAATGAACTCATAAATAATAATTTGAAATTATATCGTTCTAATGCAAGGCATAAAAATTACTATGTAATCGCGATTACTTTTGTCGGACTTGCACTCACGTCCTTCTTTAATAGTTTTGCACAGCATCATATTTTGACCCTAGTAATTACTATCGGATTTGTTGTGGTAGTGGTGTTCTTAGTAATCAATATCCGCCGGAATCTATCCTGAATATGGCTTGATGGAACATGCTGGGAAATGGTAAGAGGGTGAAAAAAGGAGAATCTAAAATTGCTGAAGTGAGTAAGAAGTTATCTTTTCCCACTGTTCTGTTCCTTTCGGGATGAATAATTCGTCCCCCTGATTAAGGACAAACTCCTCGTCATTCAAAAACGCTGTATATTGCCCGCTAACGCAAATAACAAATAAGCAAATTCTTCATTCAGGGATCATTTGTTTTTTCAAGAATGTTTTGTACAAATTCATGCTTTGCATTTACATAACTTATAATATCAGTCCTGAACTGTTCAGCTAATCTCATTTTGAGTTCCCCATAAGCTTTCACAGCTTCCGGATGATTCCTTAAATAATCACGAAAAGCAATATGCTCAAGATGACCTTTACCATTCTTCGGACATACGTACATATGGTATGGCATGAAATCATCTACAAAGGTTCTTTTGAAAGCTTCTCTGCCTTCAACGCCCAAATTTCCTTCGTGTTCAAACCCAATTTTTGAAAGCCTGTCTTTTACAGCCGGAAAAATATCATACGAATCAATGACCACATCAATATCAATAATAGGTTTTGAGGCAAGACCTTTAACCGCTGTGCTTCCTACATGCTCAACACCAATTAAAAGGTCACCAGCACAATCAACAATCATCGCTTTTATTTTCAAGAATTCGTTTTTCCACTCAGGATCGTATAGCACAACTCTTACAATGCCTTTCATTTTTGCATCCATACTTACTGCCCCTAAATACAAAAGAATAGTAATTAAAAGCCCGAAACTTTGCACTGAAGCCGTTGTTATACGAATATAGGGGCATTTTTCTTAAATTGATTTTGCCCTGATAACTACAAATGACGGAATTCTATAATGATACTCCTGTTCCGGGTGTAATTCTATTAATTCTCTTGAAGGAACCGGTTCTCTAAATGAACTTACGTACATCCCGGCTTTTTCAATCGCATCCATATATTTTGATAAAGGTCTGTGGTAATGTAAGGTTTTACCCCAAAAATTTAGTTCTTCTACTCTTTCATCCAGATAGTTTCCAATTTTTTTATACATTTTTATGTTGTTTTCGTCTTCCTCCCAGTTGCCTGAAAAGAAGCATGGATGTGTTATCGAAAAAATAAAATCGCCAGGCTTTTTCAATACCCGTGCTACTTCAAAAATAAATAATTCGATTTCAGGAATATCCATTAATAGCATATTCGCCACAACAACGTCAAATAATCTATTTTCAAAAGTTAACGTTCTGGTCAAATCCATTTTATTGTATTGAATATTAACATGAGAATGCTTGCGCTTTGCTATATTTAACATCGCGTCAGAACCGTCGATAGCTGTGATTATTGCTCCTTTTTGTGCAAGTTCTAACGAAAAAAAGCCATCACCACATCCTGCATCAAGGATATGTTTTCCGTTTATATTTCCTAATAATTCATTGACAGCAGCCAGGTATATCTGGGAATGAATATTTTTTCCCGGATTATTTTCCGCACTATAATTTTCAGCAACAATATTCCAGTGGTTTATGCTATCCGTTCTCATAAATCAGCAGATCCCTTTCAAATATGATTCATCTTACTAAACCAAAAATGTTCGTATTCCGGATACATTTTAATATCTTCCGGGATCGCCAAACCTGACCATTAATTTCACTGGTAGTTGATTGCAATAAATTCAAAATCCCGAAAATAATTAAAAGTCTCAAAATTGGTTTTGGGAGGAGCTTTTACATAATTGAATTGTCGTGACATGAGGGACTGAAACTGATATTTCCTATAGCACTTCTTACACAAAAAAACCAATAACTCAGGATAAATTGAAAAATACCGAAAATGCTAAAAAGGATGTTACTATCACCTAATATTCAATATCACGGGAAAATCAATAGGAGCAAGTAAAACGTCACCATTAGAAGTACAAATGTCAGTAAGTGTATTATTTTTTTCGTCCATATGTGTAATAGTGTTATTCGTCGCCCACAAGGTTTTTGCCTGGCAGAGTTCAAAATATCATCAGGTGAATCCTTTTGTGAATACCTTGAAGAGGATTAAGATAATGAAGATTTCACGGTAAAGAGGGAACATGGTGAAATTTATGAGTAATATTCATGGAGGGATGAAAGAAAGGAACTAGTTTTTGGTTTTCTGGCTCAGTTAGTTAAAGCATTTAAATCACATTTGAAATATAAGTGCTTTGAGTCCATAATCAAACACTTATCTAAAAAAGTTAAAAATCGTGTTGCTCAAAATTAATAAAAACAGCAAAAATGCTGTTCACTTTAGAGCCTATCCGAAAAGTGGTCACCTACTGTAACTTTTACAATATGCAATTATGTAAAACCGAAAAGGATAATCTGATATTATAGACTTATTGTGACTTTTCAACATGCATTACTGACTTTTCGGATAGGCTCTTAGTAGCTACGATTGAAACCAGATTAAAGTAATTCCCACCCTCGGCTTTCATCATTCCAATATCTCTGCGGGCATAGTCATTGTCGCACGAAAGCCAATCCTGCCAGGCCTCTTCTAAACACTTTAATTCCTTACATTCTTCTATGCGGACCGAATCTGAATTTTTCCATAACTTATACCACCAGTCGCATGAGTAGAAATTCATATCATCAAACCAGTATGGCTGCAGTTCTGCCGGAACTCCATCCGTAAACTCCTTTTTCAACCCCGGGACTGCAACTGCTATTTGTCCTCCTTTTTTTACAAGAGGGGCAAAATGGTTTGTTAAATAATCTTCTTCAATTCCAAAATAGTGATAGGCATCTACACTTATAGCGACATCAAAATATTCCTGTGCAAATGGCAAATCGTGTGCCTCTGCATGTATTGGAATTATTTTGTCCTCCAGGCCCATTGATTTGATTCTTTCATAGTTCTCTGTTGCACTGATCCAGAGGTCAGTCGCAAAAACAGTAACTCCATATTCTTTTGCCAGGAAGATTGAAGTTAATCCTTTCCCGCAGCCAAGGTCAAGTACTCGCATGTCCTTTTCAAGATTTAAAGACTCTGCCAATTCCTCAATGATCTTCATTGAGTTTGGTCCCATCATATTCTCTTTAACAAAAGCAGTATCATATTTACTGGATTTTGTATATATCATCCTGAACACCTATCAAAAGTTTTATCCAATTAAACTTCTTTAATTTGTCCATGAAGGAAGTATTGTTTGGCGAGGCATCCGAAAAACTTTGAGTATATAATCTTCAAATTATTTCTACAGAACCAATTATTTTAAGAAAATTTCCTGCTTGTGGTATTCTAAATACTTAATATGTTTCTCTTCTATTTTTCTTATTCTCATTTCAGAGTGAATATCAAGTTTAATCCTGTCATCTTCACTCAGTAGATTACTGATAATTATTTTCCCTTCATCATCAAAACTGATATAACCCTTATCAAAAACGCTATCTAAGTTTGGAATAAGTAATAAACCGTTGTATAAATCAAGGCGTTCTGTATTATTTGAATGACTCCATGGCTTAATATGGGATGCTTTCAGTATCTTAATTAACTTACATCCTGTAACAGCACATTTTTCTCCCCAGTACTTTTTTAAATCAGAACGGAATATTCCCTGACCAATACGACTTTGTACTATTGCTTCACGTTCCGTCTCAGACAACTCTTTATGAGTTATATTATAATCTTTAATTTCTTGAAGGATGTTGTCATCTTGAAGAATTTTATCTTCCTGGATTCCATATTTTGGGACAGGAATACTTTGCCCAAGTTCTTTTTCTAAGTAAGTCAATAGTTCAGGAGTACTTTTTGACTGGCTTTTAATATTTAACCACTCATATTTGTTTGCAACCTTTTTTACATACTCAAAGTGAAAATCACGTATTATAGGCCAGATTTCTAAGTTCTCACTGGAAGGAGTATAATATCCATTCATCGATGGAACTGCTTTATACTCAGACCACTTGCCATCATCCCACTGCCACAGTTTATTTATTCCTAATGATTCCCGAGTATCTTTCCTTTCATTTAATAACTGTTTGTCAAGAGCTAACCAGATACCATTTTTGTGAATGGTAAAAACAATGAGACTACCAACTAGGAGCCGAATGCCATCACGACGATAATGTACACCCCACTTGTTACTACCATATGAATTTGCTTGATTAATTGACTGTAGGAATAAAGACAAGCAAACCTTTCTAAATTTTTCGTCAGGCAAAAGTGATTTTATTGTCTCTTCAACTTAATCATTTTTTGTTTCAGTCAGAGTAATTCCTCCACAATAATCAATTAGATCTTGTTTACATTTTAGAACATGGAAGCCACCATTGCCTCTGATAACTCTTCTTGGAAAAGGTCAGCTTTATACATCGGACGTAACAAGAACGATCCAGTATTACATAAGGCTCTAAAGAGCAAGAAAATATTCTACTCCCTGAAAAAGGCTTCTAAATTAACATGGTATTGGAGCCTCCGCCAGCTTGCTTGGCGGCCCTACCCAAAAAGGCAGGAGGATTTGGAAGGGGGTGAAGTAGAAGGAAGAAAAAGATAGACACAGCTTGGAAATGAGATAAAAGCAGAAGTAGATATTATTTTATTTTTTGTTCTCTTCTTTTTTGTTATGGGAAAGCCGCTCTCCTTCGTCGAGCGTGACAAGAATGACTCGGTATAGCTGAATACTGTTATGCAGGCAGAGTTTTGTTAATTCTCTTGAGCTCAGCTCATTGGTAGAGTCGATTAATTAACCTTTATAAGAGTCCTCTTGAACGAGCGAAGCGAGCGAAAAGAACCGCGTACTCCCGAGGCGCAATTCGGGAAGAGTTCCTCTGGCTGAATTAAATGTATACTGAAAATGAAAACAGGATCTGAAAGGAAAGGAGATTTCTTTCTTTCCCTTTTCCAATTCATGCCCTTGCTTTCATTTTGTCTATTATAATATAGTCCTTGATGGCGCTTACGGATTCGAAAGGAATCAGGATATAATTATCTTCTTTTTTGTATCTTGAAATATCAAATGTGGGATTGGGGCTGACCACAAGGTCAATGACCTTTCCTCCTTTGATTTCAACTACAATGTTGCTCAGCGTTCCTATCTCCGTTCCGTCGGTAGCCATCACTTGCTTGTTGAAGAGGAGGTTTCTTGCAAATACTTTAGACATTATTATCTTGTCTCCGTGCTCAGTGTTATGCGGAATTTGGGTAAAGTCGGCTTTTCAGTTTAAATACTTTTACTTTAAATATTTTATTCAATTTGAAACTCTCTTCTTTATAAACTCTTCCCTTTTATGAGTTAATTCATAAAACCTCAGCTGGAACCCCCTGAGTCTTTAGCTCAGGGGATGAATGCATCAACTTCCCCGTCCTGCTCTGTTCAATTAGTTTTTTATTAATGTAATGTTCGGGGGTAGTTGACTTAAATTCTTACCTGTATCCCACAAGTCCAGCTGTCTCGACCGGTTTCTGACCTCCCTTAAACTGCTCCTCTATCTTCTCATAGAACTGAGCAATGTTTTCGTTAATTGTGGGTTTTACTTTTTTAAGGGCTTCTCTGAAGTGCCTCATCTCAATCTCTTCGATGTTGAAGTTCTCCCTCAGGGCAATCATTACAGCCTCTCTACATATCGCTTCTATGTCAGCGCCCACATATCCCTCTGTTACACTGGCAAGGTTCTCAAGGTCCACGTCCTCTGCAAGAGGCGTATTCTTTGTGTGGATCTTAAAGATTCTCATCCTGCCCTTACGGTCAGGTGCCCCAACGTAAACCAGCCTGTCAAAACGCCCAGGCCGGATGATCGCAGGGTCAAGCAGGTTAGGGCGGTTAGTTGCAGCAATTATGACCACGTCTTTGAGAGTCTCAAGCCCGTCCATTTCTGTAAGCAGCTGGTTGAGTACCCTTTCCGAAGTCCGGCTGTCCGTATCCATACCCTGCATCGCAGCAATGGAATCGATCTCATCAAAAAAGACAACACAAGGAGCAACCTGCCTTGCTTTCTTGAAAGTTTCCCGAATTGCCTTTTCCGACTCTCCAAGCCATTTCGAAAACATCTCCGGCCCTTTGACGCTTATGAAATTGGCGTTTGACTCTTTGGCAACAGCCTGCGCGATCAGGGTCTTTCCCGTCCCGGGCGGGCCGTAAAGCAGGATTCCCTTTGGAGCTTTTATGCCCATCTGGACAAACTTTTCCGGGTTTTTAATAGGCCACTCGACAGCTTCAACAATCGAATGCTTTGCTTCATCCAGGCCTCCAACATCTTCCCAGCTAACCGAAGGCATCTCAACAAAGATCTCTCTCAGAGCTGAGGGTTCGGCTTCCATCAGGGCATCTTCGAAGTTCTTTTTAGTTACAACAATCTTTTCCAGCCTTTCAGGAGGAATTGTTTCTTTTTCGAGGTCAAGGTCAGGCAGGCTTTCCCTGAGGCAGCGCATTGCTGCTTCCTGCACGAGAGCCAGAAGATCTGCACCCACAAAGCCCTGCGTCTTCTCAGCCAGGTACATAAGGTACAGGTTTGTCTCCTCTTTCTTTTCCCTCTCTATGGCAGCTTCATCAATTTCGGCTTCAGCTTCGATTTCAGCTCCGATTCCGGTTCCAGCTTCAATTCCGGTTCCTGCTTCGATTTCAGTTCTTTCTTCAATTTCGGCTTCAGTTTCGGGCTCGGTTAGCCTGGTTTCTTTGTCTTTCTCAATTGGCATGCCCCGTGTGTGAATCTGCAGGATCTCGTACCTGTCTTTGGTATCCGGCACTCCAATATGAATTTCCCTATCAAAGCGGCCGGGTCTCCTGAGTGCGGGGTCAATTGCATCCACACGGTTAGTAGCCCCTATAACCACGACCTGCCCTCTTTCCTCCATCCCGTCAAGAAGGGTCAGGAGCTGGGCAACCACTCGTCTTTCCACTTCCCCTGTTACGTTTTCCCTTTTAGGGGCAATGGAATCAATTTCATCAATGAAAATAACTGAAGGCGCGTCCTGGGTTGCATCTTCAAAGATCTTCCTTAACCTTTCCTCACTTTCTCCGTAGAACTTCCCCACAATTTCGGGACCCGCAATGTAATGGAAGCTTGCCCCCGATTCGTTTGCCACGGCTTTTGCAATCAGGGTCTTTCCGGTTCCTGGTGGGCCGTAGAGGATAACTCCCTTTGGGGGCTCTATATTAAGGTGAGCAAAGAGCTCCGGGTGTTTCATCGGCATTTCTATTATTTCCCGGACGCGCATAATCTCCTGTCCCAACCCTCCTATATCTTCATAGGTAGTGACACCCCTGGTCGCTTTTTCGTAGCCCTGTACCGGCTTTTTCCGGAGCTCAATAATTGTTGCTTCCGTAATCAGGACAATGGTGTTTGTAGGGTCTGTTTCAACGGCAACCAGAGGAATTACCTGGCTTGTTGTCAGGGACTCAGTCATTGGCTGAGACATTGAGTTTATAATTGGAATTATGTCTCCCCTGAACACAGGCCTTTTCAGGATATGCCGCTTTATGATCTCATTTGCATGTTCCCCAAACTGCATTTCAGGTCCACCCTGGGTCATGCTTTCCGGAAGTGCCAGAATAATCTTTTTTGCTTCCGGGGCTTCGACCTTTTTAATGGTCACCTTCTCCCCTATGGAAACTCCGGCGTTTTGCCGGATGAAATTATCAATGCGCACGATTCCCTGTTCCCAATCCTGCCGGTCTGCTCTCCATACCTTTGCTGTGGTCTTTTTCTTCCCCCTAATCTCCACAATGTCACCGGGGGAGAGCTGAAGTTTCAGTAGCGCTGTAGGGTCAAGCCGGATAATTCCTCTTCCAAGGTCAATAGGATATGCCTTTTCAACCTTCAACTGTATTTCTTCCATGGGTCATCCCGAAAATAGTTTCTTTTTGATTGTAATTTTATCTGGTTATAAAATAAAATTAACTGATGCCGGTTTTTTCCCGAATTTTCCGGATCGTGTAATTCTGGAATATCTACTTTCTATATTAGATGCTCTTTTTATTTTAATGCCTGTCATCCGGGAAAATTTGTCCCGTATACGCATTTACTCTGGACCATTACGGGCATTTAATCAGTGTTTGAAAGTTCTCGCCTGGCAATGTCCAGCTATTTTTGTTTTTGCACTCCAGGAAAATATACTTTCGCTAGCTTAAGGCACCTTTAGCACCCTGATGCCAGGATACTCAAGTAATGGGCAATTACTGAATACTTTTAATACTCAAGTATTTCTATTATTATGTTCGGATGATAAACCTTCTATATTCTCTATTTATTAAATAAGTTTACCCTTAACTCTGTTTTTCTGGAAGATTAATATATTTACAGCTTCTGTGTATCAAACTGTTTAATACAATCTGAATTAGCCTTTCAGATAATATATTATTCAGGCTTTCCGATGAACAAGAGTTTAAATCATATTTTTAACTTCGAGATAACCGGATTTCATATGATTCACAAAATTCCAGGAATTTGAAAGCATGGACCTTGAAAAAGCACAGAACAGGATTATTGATTTTATCCGGAATGAGACTGGCAAAGCAGGTGTAAACGAGGCAGTTGTAGGCATTAGCGGGGGAATTGATTCCGCTCTTTCCGCAACTCTTGCCGTAAAAGCTCTTGGTAAAGACAGGGTTCTTGGCATCCATATGCCCGAAAGCGGCCTTACTCCTGCTACTGAGTGTGAAGATGCGAAAACTCTTGCCGACTGGCTCGGGATTGAGTATAGGACAATTGACATCTCAGGCATTGTATCGGCTTTCATGGCTGCTGTTCCCGAGAGCGAATCTGCAGACCGGCTCACCAGAGGCAACCTGAAGGCAAGAACCCGGATGTCTCTTCTGTACTTCCACGCAAACCAGCTGAACCGAATGGTCCTCGGTACAGGAAATAAATCCGAGATCCTTCTTGGCTATTACACAAAGTACGGGGATGGAGGCGTCGACCTTGAACCTATAGGCGGGCTTTACAAGACTGAGGTATGGGAGCTTTCCCGAAGGCTCGGAATCCCGGAACCTCTCATTACCAAAAAGCCGTCTGCGGGGTTATGGGCAGGTCAGACCGATGAAGACGATCTTGGAATTTCTTACGTAAAGGTTGACGAGGTGCTCAAGATGCTTGAAAAAGGAGTGGAGCCTGAAAAAATTCTGAATGCTTCCGGGGTATCCGTTGAGCAGCTCAGCTCCGTTACCAGACGTATTGAGAGAAACGAACATAAACGAAAAGTTCCGCCTGTTCCGGAACTGTACTGAGTTCCTCAGGTGAGGGAAAGCCCGGTACAGGCGTAAGGCTCCGGGAATTTAAGTTTTATAGCCTTTCCCTTCACCGGGATGGATAAATCCTTATGTCCTGACATTTTTCCCTTGCCAGCGGCTTCGCGAGATGTCTCCTGGCACAGGGGGGGACTTCATAGAGTCCGGGCTCAAGGTCTCTTTCCGCTTCACACCTGACTTTTGAGAGCGCCTGTGTCCCACATTTTTTGCAGCGGAAACCCTGTCCCTGACCTGCAGACTTCATGTTTTTTCCGCACTCCGGACACTTCGGGTTCTCTTCCCTGTAAATGGGGGTAGGAGTTTTAATTTCTATTTTTTCAATGTTCAGGGTTCCGGAAGTGACACTTCCTGAAAGGATGACCTGGTCTCCGGGCACCAATTTTCGGATAAGCGACCTGAAATTCTTTGTTGGTTCGAAGGCTGCACAGTCGATTTCGTCTCCTTCCCGGTCCCGGACAGCAAAGATGACGTGTCCTCCTTCAATGGTTTTCGGGGCTGCCGAGACCGTACCTTCAAGCCTGTAAGAATGCATGTCCGTGATTTCAGTGATATTCTGTGCCGGCAGGAGGTGCATATCCGTTCCCTGGTTTGTCCTGTATACAGCAAAGCGCTCAACAGGCTCTGCCCTGATCAGGGATGCAGCTTTATTAACGATCTCAGGACTTTCTCCTCTTATCCCGAATAATACAGGGTCTCCCGAGCGAGGCACGCAGACTACGAGCCGGTTTGTAAGATCTACAGTATCCCAGGTTCCGGGGTATGTCTGCCTGTCAGCCTCAAAAAAACTTTCCTTATCCACATCACGCAGAGTTCCCCATCTTGCCTTCTGCCTGTATGCCAGATGTTCGAAAGTGCAGTCCCACTTCTCAGGGTTCAGCATTGCCCCGCAGGCTGCAAGAGCGCCTATAAGCCCCCTTCCGTTTTTGAAGCTTTTCGAGGCAATCCCGAGCTCCGAAATAAGGTTCTTTGCTTTTTCTATTTCGATTACTTCTTTTACAGCCCCTTCCAGAAAACTCATGAGGACGGGTTTGAGGTTTTCGTAATCTTTCTCCAGAATAAATACGGTTCCGGGATTGGTTTTTTCACACTCCATGCGTGCAAGTTCCCCTATTCTGGATGTTACATGCGCAATTACTTTTTCAGGACAGTCAGTTTTAAGTTTCAGGGCAACTGCCGCGTTACCTCTTGTTTTATAAGGAATGGTAGGGTTCAGGCGCACAAGGAGGGGCAGGGCTTCCACAGTCCCGTATTCCTGCAGTTCTTCAAGCAGCAGGGCTCCCAGATATGTGGTGCACATGCCTTCATTTGAGTCCGTATCGTCAATTCCAATGATCATTTTTCCATATCCCGTTTTCTCCCTTAATATTTCTGCAATTCTGAGGGGATGCCGCAGTTTTTCGGGAGTCTCCGGCTTGTTTTTCCCCTGTATACGTTACCAATGTCGGAGAAATATATATATAGATGCTCAAACAGAGATTGGTACTGGAATGACAAAAGAAGTTCTCATACATCAAATTATTGATGTATTGTCGCGTGCGGGTTTTGCACTCTCTGATCGATGTAATATACGTCCCAGGAGCTTTGATGTTGCCGCACGGAAATATGACACACTATTACTTTGCAAGGTTTTATTTAACATTGACGGCCTGAACGAAGAAACAGCCCGGGAGATGAAATATCTTGCTGAGTATCTCGGAGGTTCCGCTATCGTTGTTGGAGCCAAGACAAGGGACCAGATGCTTGAAGACAGTGTTGTCTACATGCGCTATGATATCCTTGCACTGAGCGTCCAGACCCTCCATGACTACTTTGTAGAAAATATCCCGCCTCTGGTTTCAGCAGCACCCGGAGGTCTTTATGTCGCAATAGAAGGAGATCTTCTGAGGAAGTCAAGGACAGACCAGTCCATGTCCCTCGGGACCCTGGCTTCCATGGTAGGGGTTTCAAGAAGGACTATCAGCAAATATGAAGAAGAAGGTATGGATGCGTCCATTGATGTCGTGCTCCAGCTTGAGGACATTTTCGGGATCGAACTGGCAAGGCCCATAGATATCCTGAAATCCTGCGGGAGCAGAAAGCCCAGGAAGAAGGCAGAGCCTGAAAAGGAAGAACCACAGGTAAAACATAATGTGCTTTTGCCGGAAGACCTGATCCTCAATACGATTTCAATGCTCGGATATGATGTCCTTCCTACGGCGCAGGCACCTTTCAAGGCTATCTCACGGGATAAGTCTTCAGTTATCCTTACAGGTGTCAGCGAGTTTAACACAACAGTAATCAAACGGGCTCATCTGATGAGCAGCATTTCTTGCATTACGGAAACTCAGTCCGTGTTCATTATTAACGGGCATTCCAAACTGAAGTCAGTCGAAAATACGGTACTGATCGAAAAGAAAGAACTTGACAAGATAAGCGATTCTCAGGAACTCCTTGAGTTCATAGAGGAGCGTAAGGAACCCCAGAGTGACGGGTAAACTGCTCTTGTCTTCCCTTCTGGCTAATCGGTAGACTAAAAAATGTTTTCTTTTTTCCTCTGAGCTTCTTCTTCTTCTTCTTCTTCTTCTTCTTCTTCTAGTTAATGATATCCTCTTCTTGAACTCTCTAACTATTTGATGGGTATTCACTCTCAGTTTGTCACGGATGCCCCAAAGATGCAAAAACCTAATATATCACTGTTTCAATCTAAACGCTTCAATGACGGTAAAGATTGCAGTGCTGGTTTCCGGACGGGGTTCAAATCTCCAGGCGATCATAGACAGCATTGAAAAGGGCTACATAAAAAATGCGGCAGTTAATGTGGTTATCTCCAACAAGGCCGATGCTTATGCGCTCAAACGTGCAGGAAAACACGGAATAAGTGCTGTTTTTCTTGATCCCGAAGGGCATGACAGAGCCGGATACGATAGGGAAATCCTGAATGTCCTCAAACAGTATGATACGGATCTTCTTCTGCTTGCAGGCTATTTCAGGATCTTAGGAAGCGAGATCATTGAGGCATACAGGCATAGGATTCTGAACATACATCCGTCTCTTCTTCCGGCTTTCAAAGGGCTTCATGCCCAGAAACAGGCTTTTGAGTACGGAGTAAAAGTTGCAGGCTGTACCGTACATTTTGTAGATGAAGGACTCGATTCCGGGCCTATTATCCTTCAGAATTGCGTGCCTGTGCTTCCGGAAGATACCGACGAAACTCTCACTGCCAGGATTCTCGAGCAGGAGCATATTATCTATCCCGAAGCTGTCAGGCTCTTTGTCGAGGGTAAACTTAAAGTTGAGGGTAGAAATGTAATAGCCCTTAAGTAATAGCCCTTAAATGACCAGGAACTCTGCAGAAGTCCCGGAATTGCATTACTCTGGATTGCATTAGTTTTATCAGGCAGATCTGAGCCGATAAGGCAGAAGTCCGGATCGAAAGATAAAGTATTAATATTGGGCAACTTCCGGTGGGATAAGTTTTGAGAACTTGCTCAAAAATAGAATGTAGTCCCAAACCGGAATAGATTTTACCCATTAGTATACTCATTAATACTCTGATGGTTATAAGTACTTGAATTATATTACTCACACGAAACTATACTGGCCAACTGAATACGTTCCATATTCCAGAATCTCCTGAGTCCTTAATATGCTCGGGATATTTTTCCTGGGATCTTAACCTCAGTATTAGAGTTCTCTTCAATTAGAGTTCTCTTCAATTAGAGTTCTCTTTAATTAGAGTTCTCTTCAATTAGAGCTACTTTCAGTCCGGAAGGTTGTAAAACTGTTTGATAATTCCCGTTTATCGAGGACCGCCCGGACGGTTGAGAACTTTCAGTCCGTCCGGCTTTTAGTTTGTCAGGCAGTTCTTACAGCTTTCAACACATTAATGTAAGTAAATACCAGAATCGTAAGCATATTAACAGTTAATCAATTCACGCTAACGAGAAACCCTTGATTTCGAATAAGTTTTAAATGCATGGATTATGAGGTGACAGTAATGTCTTATATTGAAAAAATTGATCCGGAATTGTTCGAGGCTATTGAAAAGGAAGCCGAACGTCAGGAATTCAAACTGAACCTGATTGCGTCAGAAAACTATGCGAGCAAGGCTGTTATGGAAGCCCAGGGCTCAATCATGACCAATAAGTATGCCGAAGGATATTCCGGCAAGCGCTATTACGGTGGCTGTGATTTCGTTGATGTTGCCGAAAACCTCGCGATTTCCAGAGCAAAGGAAATATTCGGGGCAAAGTACGTAAATGTCCAGCCTCACTCAGGTTCAGGCTCCAACATGGCTGTCTACTTCTCTGTACTGCAGCCTGGAGACACAATCATGTCCATGGACCTTTCTCACGGCGGACACCTTTCTCACGGCAGCCCGGTAAGTTTTTCCGGAAAGCTCTATAACATTGTGCCCTATGGGGTCAGCAAAGAGACAGAAGCCCTGGACTATGACGCACTCCTGAAATTGGCAAAAGAATGCAAACCGAAAATGATCGTATGCGGAGCTTCAGCCTACCCCCGCGAGATCGATTTCAAGAAGTTCAGGGAAATTGCAGATGAAGTCGGAGCTTACCTTCTTGCAGATATTGCCCACATTGCAGGGCTTGTAGTTGCAGGCGTGCATCCGAGCCCTGTACCTTATGCAGACTTTGTCACCACCACAACCCACAAGACCCTCCGGGGACCCAGGGGCGGAATGATTATCTCCAGGACCGAAGAGCTTGCAATGGGGGTAAACAAAGCAGTTTTCCCGGGCATTCAGGGCGGTCCCCTCATGCATATCATAGCTGCAAAGGCAGTCGCCTTTAAGGAAGCCATGAGTGAACAGTTCAGGCAGGACCAGGCTCAGACCGTAAAGAATGCAAAGGTTCTTTGTTCCTGTTTGAAGCAGAAGGGTTTTGATATTGTTTCTGGTGGCACTGACAACCACCTTATGCTCGTAAACCTTAATAATATGAATATTACAGGCAAGGATGCGGAAGCTGCAATGAGCAAAGCCGGAATCATTGCCAACAAAAACACAGTTCCTTTCGAGACCCGCAGCCCCTTTGTAACCAGTGGGGTAAGGCTTGGAACCCCTGCCTGTACCACAAGGGGTATGAAAGAAAAAGAAATGGAACTGGTTGCCGACTACATCGAGACAGCAATCAAGAATGCAGGAAATGATGCTCTGCTGTCAGAAGTCAATGGTAAGGTAAGGGAACTCTGTTCAAGGTTCCCGATTTACAGCTAATTGAGGAGATAGGGGGTTTTACAAGTTGTCAGATGAAAGCTATGAATCACGGATCATAGATGGAAAAGTCCTTGCACAGCAGGTTGAAGAAGAAGTGAGGTCAGGAGTCGAGGACCTCGAAAGCAACCGGGGAGTTACCCCCGGGCTTGCTACAATCCTTGTAGGTGACGACCCTGCATCAAAGATGTACGTCCGCCTGAAGCACAGGGCCTGCGAGCGTGTGGGTATCAAAGCAGAAGATTACCTTCTTCCGGCAGAAGCCACCCAGGAAGAACTTCTTGCCCTGATTGATTCCCTTAATAAAAACCGGGATGTGCACGCAATCCTGCTTCAACTTCCGCTACCGAAGCACTTCTCCCCGCAGGAAGCGATGGAAGCCATATCTCCTGCAAAGGATGCAGATGGCTTTCACCCCTATAACATGGGAAAACTCATGATCGGGGATGAAGGTCTTGTTCCTTGCACCCCTCACGGGATAATCAGGGCACTTGAAGAGTACAATGTGCCTGTTCAGGGGAAAAATGCGGTTATTGTCGGGCACAGCAATGTTGTGGGTAAACCCATGGCAGCAATGCTTCTGAACAGAAACGCAACCGTTTCGGTCTGCCATATCTTTACCGATGACCTGAAGAAGTACACCCTTGGTGCCGATCTCATAGTGGTTGCGGTAGGGGTTAAGCACCTTATCAAAGCAGACATGGTTAAAGAAGGGGCTGTAATCTTTGACGTGGGAATCACCAAAGAAGAAGACGGTGTTTATGGGGATGTTGATTTTGAAAACGTAATCAAAAAAGCTTCTCTTGTAACTCCTGTCCCCGGCGGCGTAGGTCCCATGACAATTGCCATGCTAATGAAGCATGTGCTCATGTGTGCGGAGAAAAGCCTTTAAATCCTCTATTTTAACATAAAGCTGGAAGTCCCCTTCCTCGACCTTTCGGATTTGTCCGAGCTGGCAGGTGGGGGATGAAAGCCGTCAATTCTCAAAAACTTGAGCCTTCGGGCGAAAGTTTTAGGGAGTGGTAGTTCATGGCTTTTTCTCATTTTGTTTTTTATTTGTGCTCCCTGATTAATTGGTTGGTATTATTCCGAAATGACCGCAAATGGCATCTCGTGTTCTTTCTTTTCACGCGCCGCGCAAGGCTTGAGCCCGCCTGCGTACAGTAGATAATTACGAGATCAATAGCCTTGCTGGAGCTTTCATACCAAAATCTCAGCCATGTAGCAGGGGACTAACAAATTTTTTACTCGAATTTTTTAAAACTTTTGCCGGGTCTTTTATTCTGATGCTTCTTTAATTGTGGATTAGGCACAAAACAATCTTCTCAATCTTTTTGTACCAGGACAAGTAAATTTGTTTTTTAATTTTATCCTATTCGGATATTTTACTCTGTTTTCTTTCACATGTCTATTTGGGTTATCGTATTTGATTCCTATATATACTTTTTATTAATCCGCAGTAAAGTTTGCCTAATTGTGGTAACATAATTTTACACATCAATATTTTTATGTATCATTGAAGCCTATTTTACTATAATCCTGTCTGCCATCAATAAATAGTAAAAATGGTTTATGAAGTCTTAATTAAATAGTCAGGTTTTCATAAAATATCCGGGCGCTAAAATGAGTTATTTGTAATCTCTAAACAAATCTATCTGATATACATTGATGGCATTGAGTTCCAGTAATACTCCGCCCGTTTTCCATAATTGCATACATTCCAGTTAGATATCACATTATCCGGAATTCTGATTGTAATTATCCATTATCGATAATTGCAGTGGAAAAATCACTACAGTTAGATATGTATTTCCCATAACCTTAAACTCCATCCCCTTCCATATATAAGGTCTCAGGAGGCCTGAACTCCTGAAGCTCTTAAACTTAACCGGACTTGCATCCCCCAGTTCCTTTTCAAGTCCTCCAGTGTTTAGCTTCGCAGCCGGAAAAATTGTTTTGTTTTTTCTTGCCTGCAGGGAGCTTTTCAGGTGATGGGGCAGAAAAGGCTTTTTCAGGGAATGTTAGCGGATGGTTGAATGAACAGCGTTTGCAGTTACGATCCAACGAAATGATGCTGAGGGTATTTCTTTACGGAAGTAAAGGCATCTGCAGATCGGTTCCAAATTTCATTCTTCAAATTTCATTACTGATTAAAAATACTGTAATTGTTGTTTAAGTAAATTGTTTGCTCACTCATATTTATCAAGCGCTGTTGCGCCAACTGAGTTAAAAGCGATATAGCCTGGTTGTCAAAAATGGTAGTTAATACTGATATCTGTGGTATAAAAGTAGGAGATCAATATCCTGCACATGTAATGGGCATTATTAACGTGAGCCCTGAGTCTTTTTACAAAGGTTCGATTTCAAGCCCGGGATCTGCACTGGATGTTGCCCGGAAAATGGTTGAGGACGGAGCAACTTTCCTGGATCTGGGTGCGCGGTCAACGTGGCTCTTTGCAGAACCTATAAGCAGAAAAGAAGAACTTGAGCGCTTACTGCCTGTGCTTGAAGCGCTGGAAGGCAATGTGGATGCGGTAATTTCCGTTGATACGATGTTTTCTGAAATCGCAGAAGAGGCTCTCAAAAGAGGGGCAGATGTCATTAATGATGTTTCCGGTTTTACAGCAGACCCTCGAATGATAGAAGTGGTGGCAGATCACGGCTGTCCGGCTGTGGTTATGGCTTCAAATAAAATTCCCGGAGACCCTCTGGGAATGGATTCCATTATTGAAGCACTTGACTCCATTATACAGGCTGCCGAGGCTGGAGGTATAGTGCCTGAAAGCCTCATCCTTGACCCTGCAATAGGCAGGTGGACAGAAGAAAAGCTGCCTATGTATGATTTTGAAACCCTGGATGATTTCGAGCGCCTGAAAATTTTTGAAAAGCCTTTGCTTGCCGCCCTTTCAAGGAAGTCCTTCATAGGGGACGTGCTGGGCAAACCAGCCGCTGAAAGGCTCTACGGCAGCCTGGCTGCAGCAGCAATTGCGGTTTACAAAGGTGCACATATTATTCGTACACATGATGTACCCGAGACGTCTGACGTTATTAAGCTTTCAGGAGCCCTGAGAAGCCGGACAAGTGTTGTAAAGGAGGGCAGGTATGAAGTTTCGGTGCTTGATGTAAAAACCCCTCAGGATGCAGGTATTGCAATGAGAAATATCGGGTCTACACAAGTCGGTTCGCAGGTAATGCAGGGAAAAAGCATCCATCTTATGTTAAAGATCAGGAACCTTACAACCACGGAAGCTCTGATAATAAAACAGGAGATGCTTGCAAGGGGAGGAGATGCAGCCCTTGCAAGAGAGGCAGTTTCCCATGAAACGGAAACTACTGACGTGCTTGTGATGGGTACCCTGCTGCAATTTGAACGCCTTGCCAGAAAACTGGATGGGCAGGCCCGTTCCCTCCCAGCTATTGCAGAAATGATCCGCGAATGTATTTCAAATCGGACTGATCTGGAATACCGATATTTGAGGTAATTATGATCATAACTTCAGCAAAAACCTTTGAAGAAATCCTTGGCCTGTTAAAAGATGAGGACAATATCTTTGTTATAGGATGCAACGTATGTGCTGCAAAACTGAAAACCGGAGGAGAACCTGAAGTTCTTGAGATGTGCAGGCGGCTTGAAGAGAGCGGAAAGCACGTGGTAGGCTGGGCTCTTCCAACTGCAGCCTGCAGTATCCGGTCCTTTGAATCACTGGCTGAGAAAAACGAGAAAATAAAGGAAGCGCGTTGCATTCTTGTTATGGGTTGTGGCAGTGGAGTTTCTGCTGTTGCCAGTGTTGTTGATTTGCCTATATACGGTTCGAACAACACTCTTTCACTTGGCGGCTCCAGTGGGGGCAAGCTTCTTTCCAACCAGTGCGTTATGTGCGGGGACTGTACCATAAGTGAATATGGTGGTCTCTGCCCGAAATCTCAATGCCCGAAAGCCCTTCTCAATGGGCCCTGCGGAGGGTCTGTGGACGGAATGTGCGAGGTCAACAGGGAGATGAATTGTGTATGGACTCTTATCTATGAACGTTTGAAAAGGATCAACAGGCTTGACCTTCTTTACGTTATCCATGCCCCTAAGGAGCATGGTTTTAAATAATTTCATTCCTAATATTCTTATTTAATGCTTTTTAATTTTCGTGAAAAACTGAACTCCAGGAAATTTCTGGTTACTGTTGAAGTCTCTCCCCCCAAGGGGACTATGTTTTCAGCTCCCCTGGAAGATGCCTGCCAGTTAAAAGGTGTTGCAGACGCTCTGAACGTTACTGATAATCAGTGTTCAATTATGCACATGAGTTCACTGGCTTTCAGCAAGCTTTTGCTAGATCAGGGACATGAACCTATCATGCAGCTTACCTGTCGGGATAGGAACAGAATCGGGCTTCAATCCGATCTTCTGGGAGCATACGCTCTGGGAATCCGGAACATCTGCTTGATGACCGGAGATCATCCTGCCTGTGGAGACCATCCGGGCTCAAAACCCGTTTATGACCTTGACTCCGTACAGCTCATTGAACTCGTCAGGAAGCTTGATTCAGGCATTGATTTTGCAGGAAAAAGGCTGGATGGGGGCACTTCTTTTTGTGCAGGCGCAGTCTCAGGCATAGATCCTGAAAATACCTTGCAGCTAATAAAGCTTGAAAAAAAGGTCAGATGCGGAGCCGATTTTATCCAGACGCAGGCTGTGTATGACGTGGGCATGTTCGAGGAGTTTATGGAAGCAGTAAACCATCTTGAAGTACCCGTAATTGCAGGTTTGATTCCTCTCAAATCCCTGAGTATGGCTGAATATATGAATAAAAACATCTCAGGAATTCATGTGCCTGAAGAAATCAGGCTTCGGATGAAAGATGCATCTTCCCCTATAGAAGAAGGTCTTTCGATAGCTTCCGATACTATAAAAGAACTGACAAAACTCTCTCGAGGGGTTCACATTATGCCAATCGGATCTCACAAAAACACTCCGAGATTGCTTTCAATGGCAGGAATTTCAGGAAAATAAAGGAATCTCAAAAATTCCCTTTAACCGGGAGGTTTCTTCTCTTTTTCTTCCATTGCTAAGGCTTCATTCTCTTTTTCTTCCATTGCTAAGGCTTCAGATCCTGTGTATTTTGTGCCGCTGTCTTCTTTTTTTATAAAAAATTTCTTTGTATACTTCTTTTTTGTATACTTCTTACATCGTTCTATTTACCTACTTTTAAATACTCACAGGAAATACATTATAATCGACACTGCCCTTAATTTATTGTATCTGGTGTGGGTTTTTTGGGGTGTTGGTGATGGGTGTTTTTCTGTTTCTTTCTGGAATCTGGATTTGCTGGTGAATTTAGAGTTTTTCCAGAGCCAGGGGACCAGATAAGGAGGTCACAATGAGGATAATGGGTATCATATCATGCAAAATCTTTGAGGATGAAATTGTTCATCTCGTGGAGCATGATGAAGAGGTGGATGAAGTTCTAATACTGAAAAACGGGAGTTCGGAGGACATTGTACGGAAGTTTGGTGAAATTGGCTGTCCCTGCCGGGAATTGACTCTCAATAATGTCGAGGCGCACAGGTGCCTTAAGGATGTGAAGCATGTGGACGGCGAGGGCCTCATGCTTGTGCTCAACATCCTTGAAGTCGTTGGCATGGGAAAAAAGCGTACTATGCTGAAAACGAACGTATATGATGCGATTCTGAGGATGTCGCTCTTCTCAGACGGGATGCTTTTGTTCTATGGGCTTTGCGGTAACTTGTTCAAAGATATCGAGAACGATTTCAAGTACCTTGAATGTCCTCTCGCATTGCTCAGGGATCCAGATGGAAACATCGTTGATGACTGCATCTGTGCGACCCTGGGGGGCAAAAGAGCTTTCGTGGAAAAAATAAAGGGTTTCGGGGGTGAAAGGTTTTTCATGATTACTCCCATGTGGGCTGCCAACTGGGAAAAAATGGTCGTAGCTAATGGGTTTGCCCGGAGCCTGGAAAATCTTGAAGAGTCAAAGCTGGTATTTCGGGCTGCCAGATATACTCAAGTAGCAAAGATTAATACCGGCTTAAACTATCAGCAGAATTTCGATTCCAGGGCAAGGGAATTTGCAGCTTTCTATGGGTTTGGAATTACAGAAATCGAAACTGATCAGGCTATCTTCGAAATGTGTTACAGTGAACTGAAGCATTCGCTTACGGCAACTGTCTGAATATAGTTCCTCTGGGTAAATGTTATCTTAGGTCCGATTTTGATCTTTCAGTAAATCACTTTTAGTTTATAAGGTTCATTTTCCAGGGGGATTTCTTTATTTCAAAATTTTTTTATTCTGCCGTAGGGTTTTTCCGGAGCCTTTGGATACATTTATCAATACCTTTCGGTATTTTACGGTTTGATTCTGTCCATATTGATTTTATGTTTCTGAATATCGAGATTAATCACAGTTTTTAAAGGCATCAAAATGAGTCCAGAAATCACTTCCATCCAGATGTTCGGGATTAAGACCCCTATCATCAGAGCAGGGGACGATATCGTGCAGACCCTTGAAGCTTCGCTGCAGGACGCTGGCATTATTCCAGTTGACGGGGATGTTATTGTGCTGGCTGAATCTGCTGTTGCCACAGCGGAAAATAGAATTGTCGAGCTTGCCAGCGTCATGCCAGGAGAAAGGGCATTATCTCTCGGGGAAAAATACGGGATAGACCCGAGGGAAATGGAGCTTGTGCTTCAGGAATGTGATGAGCTTTTCGGTGGCGTTCCCGGCGCCGCACTTACTATCACAAAAGGTATCCTCTCTCCCAATGCTGGAATAGATGCTTCAAACGCTCCTGACGGCCACGTAGTCCTGCTCCCGAAGGACCCGAGAAGAAGTTCCGAGAACATCCGGAAAAGGCTTGAGCAGCGTTACTCCTGCAGGCTGGGAGTGATTATAGGGGACAGCAGGACTCAGCCCCTGCGGTTAGGCTGCACAGGGATTGCACTCGGAGTTTCAGGCTTTGTGCCTGTGGAGGATGCAAGGGGCACTTTTGATATTTATGAAAAGCCCCTCATCCTGACTCACAAAGCAGCGGCAGACAACCTGGTTTCCGCAGCTGAACTCCTTATGGGGGAAGCCGGAGAAAGGGTTCCCTGCGTGCTTATCCGGGGCGCTCCGGTAAAAATGGTTGATGAGTCTTCGGAGATGCCAACAATTTCAATGGAAGGGTGCATGTATTTCGGCAACATTATTAAAGGCCGGAAAGAATATCCGGAAAAAGAGAATCAGTAGAAAGCTTGCCTGAACTTCCTTTTCGAAATATGTTTTAAAGCGAGCTCGCAGGACTGAGATAAGCGTTATATATCCTCGGCGATAATATATACAATAAATTGAGTCCCGATCCTGTATCTGGTAATTCCATCTTCAGGTCATTTATCGTTCTGGGTTGGGTTCTGGCATCTGTGCCGTACGGACGCATATGTACGATTCCTCTGCACGTTTACCAGAGTAGATAAACTAAGAACTGAAAAAGTCTCAGACGTTTCAAGTATTGCAGGTGATTTTATGAAACCTATGTTATTGGACTTTTCCGCAACATGGTGTGGACCTTGTAGGATGCAAAAACCTATTCTTGAAGAGCTCGAAAAAAAGTACGGAGATAAGGTTGAATTCAAGGTTGTCGATGTGGATGAAAACCAGGAGCTTGCCTCAAAGTACAGCATACACGCTGTCCCGACCCTGATCATTGAGAAGGACGGGACTGAAGTAAAGCGCTTTATGGGTGTAACCCAGGGCAGTGTACTGGCATCTGAACTCGATAAAATTCTCTGATCCCTGTATTTTTTCTGAAAACAGCCGCCCGGGGTTCAGGGAACCTGAGGGCGCACAACTTTTTAACCGAGTTTTTTTAGAAGACTTCTTTTACAGCTCCCTCAGCCGGAGGTTTTTATTCCTGAAATATTTCTCCCGATATTTCTCCCGATATTTCTCCCGATATTTCTCCCGATATTTCTCCCGATATTTCTCCCGATATTTCTCCCGATATTTCTCCTTATATCTCTTCTGAAGTTCTTTCTTTTTGATGCACGGAGCACAATATATTTTTTACCAATCCTGATTGGAGCTTAATTTTTCCTTCTTTCTATAAAATCTCAGTTAAGCTTCAAGTTGAAAATAATATATCAGGAGCTCAAATCAGAATAATTCAAGTAGTATTCAAAAATATTTTTAGCATGAAACCTGGTAAAAACTGACGTGAAATCAAAAAATCTACCTGCAAAAAGCGGTTTTAATCTTTTTTAAGGCTTTTTAAGGCTATTTCTCAGGGTCCTAATGTCAGTAAACAACTAATATACTATCTAAATAATGTTAGTGCAATGAGATAACTATTTATAATAAGTATAAGTACTTTCTAATATAGTAAAAACATAAAACAACTTAAAACATAAAACAACCTATAGTGGGGGAAAAACATGAGAATAAGAGTAGTTAGTTCCAGAGAAGAAATCTTTACACTTAATCCGAATGAGCGTATCGTACACCTGGCTTTCAGGCCTTCTAACAAGGACATCTTTGGATTGGTTGAAACCTGCCCGAAGATTGAGGTAATCCAGTTACCGAAATCTTACATGCGTACAGTCTCCAAATCCATAGAAATGTTCCTTCAGATGCAGAGAATCCAGCTTCTCGAAGGAGATGTCTGGGGGCACAGGAAGGATATAAACGAATACTACAGCATTCCAATCTCAGTGATTGAAAAGATTAAGGAGATGAAAATCGAAGGTAAATCCACTGAGGAGATTGAGAAAAAGGTTTCAAGGGAAAGCAAGCTGAACCCTGAAATGGTCGGGTATATCCTGAATAAGGAAGCTACTGCCTGATTTCCCCTTGGGGCATACCCTTAAAACTTTGCTGGAGATTAGATTATAAAGCTAATCGATTCCACATTTCGTATTTAGTATCTAATCTCCAGGTTAAATCTTCTTTTTAAGCGAATTGGAACATTTTTTGCAGATATTGTTCCTGGCATTCAGATAGGATTTACTTGCAATTTCCATACTGCCTTTCTTTTCAACAATGCTCATATCAAAAGTCCGGGCAAAATTTAAGACATTTTTGTCGAATTCGTCTCCTCTGGAGATTTCATTACTGATTTTGACAACTTTTTTATACAAAGGATTTTTCAAAAAACTTTCATCGACGTCAGAAGTACCGCCGGATTCATTTTTCATCTCTTTCCAGCTGGAGGCCCACATCGGGGTCAGGTAGAACATACCTGTGCCGTTTCCACTCTGCATAACTTCAGCATAGGCATCGTTGCCTCCAAGAGCTACACTAATACAGTCATCCACAATGTCTCCCTTTTCATCTTCGAGAAAATAGAGGGGGCAATTAAAATCTTTGAAATTAGCTTCCAGGCTCCTTAACGAGCGCCCGCAGTTCCCATAAAAAATAAGAATACCATCTGAAAAATCTGCCATTTCCTTCATATTTCGGTAGATTTCAGACTTTAAAAGGTCACAATCTGCATGCAGGCCAAGCTTCAGAATGTTTACCACTACGGTGATTGTTTCTCTGGTTTTTGCCTTCACTCTGTTCTTTTCCTTCATATTCTCATGTATTTCTCCAAAAAATGGAACCTTCAATAGAAAATTCGGAATTTTCATGGATACGGGACTATGCATCTGTTTTATGAAAAAAGATATCCGGTCCGGAGGAAAAAGCCTGACCTGGCAATTTCTGGATTTAAGCTTTCGAACAAACCTGAAACATTGCCTGTTTTCTACTATGATCAACCGTACGGCATTCTGATCTTTAGAGAGGACATAAACAAGTTCATCTTCAAGCATTTTACAGGCAATTATGCTCAGTACAGGCATCGGTGAACCTTCTCTCATGTTATGTTACTTTTGATAAGTTACAAATGCGGTGCTTCCTGGTTAATTGGTTGGTATTGCACAAAAATAACCAAAATGACCTCTTCAGTTATTTCTTGCCATGCTCCCGGTTCAGCTTGAGCCCACCTGTATTAAAAGTGTACTTACTTCGTGAGTTTATTATAGTAATATAATACGTCACTAATCTACACGCCTTTTCCCTACTCTTAAATACCTTAAGTATTATCTCCTCAGAGATTGGCGTGATTTCTAAAAAGTTAATTGACCTTGGTGTACTCGCGCTCAGGCAGCGCAACTCCCGAGGAACCTTTAAACCCCATGTCTCAATCCGTTTCAGGGGAAATGAGGGGGATTTACGTACCTTTTCTATTGATACTACCCGGACTCTAGGAAAGTACCCCCAGCCCGATGCCTATCTTATTACCCATGCCCATTCCGATCATCACGGAAAATCAGCTATGCTCTCTCCGCGTGCAGTCTGTACGGAAAAGACAGCAACTGCTCTTGAAATCAGGCACGAAAAAAAGTACGTGGGCAGCATGTGCAGGCTCGGGGATGAAATTGATATTGAGGGGGTCAGGGTAAGGACTTGCCCTACGGAACACACTGTCGGCGCCACGGCTTTTTACTGGGAAAACGATGTAGGGACAAGAATCCTGGTCACGGGGGATGTCAAGGATGCCAGCAAGCTTCCTCCCTGTGATGTTCTTATTACTGAAGCTAACTACGGGGACCCCGAAGACCCTTCCTGCCATTTTGCGGATGACCTTGAAAGCATGAAATGTGCCCTTTTTGAGAGCGGGCCTGTTGCCTTCGGGGCATATGAGTTCGGAAAAGCCCAGCGTGCTGTTGAATTAATGAGAGGTTTCGGGTACGACGGCGCAATCCGTATGGAGGCCCGGACCAGGGCGCTTACGCGGAGCATGCTTGAGGATGCAGGAGAACTTGCAGGACTTGACTCCGGGGGCGAGGATGATGTTTTTGTGGTGGCTCCCTGGGACCTTAACAAGCTTCCGTGGAATGTAAAAAAGTACGTGCTGAGCTGCCGTGCTGATTATCCATATCCCATTATCAAGATAAGTGACCACCTCGATGCGTGCGGGCTTGAGGATATGGTCAGAAAACTCAATCCCGAGGTTACTCTTGTTTACCACCCGGGAGGACACAGGCCTTCAAAATTTTCAAAACATTTAAATTCAATAGGGATCGATTCGATATCCATAGATCAGATCGGTAATGTTTTAAGCAATGAATTTATTTAAATCCCTTAATTCAGTCCTAATAATTTAATTCTAAAAATTTAAATATGATGATCTAAATCTGGTACTTTAATCTTATAACTTCGGTCTGACAGGTTTTCAATTCAAATTTCAGACTCCAGTCTAATAATCTAATCCAATAATTTAAGTTTCAGTCCAATAATTTAAGTTATGGTCGCATGATTTAAGTTATGGTCTAATGATTTAAGTTATGGTCTAATGATTTAAGTCTACAGGATCAAATTTAACTCTAATTTAACTATTAACTAATATCACCGAATCAAATATGATCATTGAAATCTATAATTCCATTTTTAATCATTTTAAGCTTTTAATTTATACTACATTCCCAGGAAGGATAATTGCCGTTCAGGAGAGAATGCAGGTTGAGTAAACAAACCCCAAAGTCAAAGTCCAGAAAGGAACTCGTAAATGTTACAGAGGCTTCCGTAGAAAGTGTTCCAACAAGTGTTGAGGTTCCAGAAAAAAAGATCCTTGCCAAGCAAAAGACACCTGAAGAAAAGCAGAAAGCTCACAGGGATGGAATTATAAAAACAATTGTTTCTTCAATACTTGGAATTATCGCCGGGGTTGTAATGTTCAGCCAGTATGGGGCGGGAGAAGACCGGATCTGGTATGCCATACTCATGATAATTATCGGAATCACATATTACGTCCAGAGGCTTGTTTACCCCCTGATTAAGATAGATGTCAAGGAATTCAAGGCTAAGGACTGGTTTTACGTCGAGTTTATAGTTGTAGACTTCTTCCTTGTGACCTGGACGCTGCTCCTAAATTGAAAAAACTCTTTTCCTGGGCTTCAAAAAAGGCTTTTCCCTTAAAAAAGAGCCTTTTTACCCCGGCTCTTTTGCTATCGGTTTTTATCTTCATTTTTTATTATGCTCTTTACCACGATGACATTTTTTACTAAGGTGGTATTTCATGCCTGCAGCATTCCAACGGTTCATATACCAGAGCAGGCATTTCATAACCGATAACTGCTGTATATGCTTGATTGCTTTATATGCGTTATAACCTCGATCATAATTACCATTACTGATTTGTGTGATTACTAAGTTATTGCGATAATTATATGAAAAATTGCGGAAATTAAATGAAAACGAATACTGAATGCCTGATGCCTGTTTACTCTGATTGTAAAAGGCGTCTCAGTATCGCGCTTGAATAACAAAGACAACTCACAAAACTGAACTCAGATACTAACTTAAACCAGATAACTATACCACATTACTTAATTCATACAACCGGGTTTACACGAATGAACCCATATTACTAAATTCATTTATACTTCAACCAATCAAAAAACGGAATTTCCGGGGACTATTATGAGAATAGCTATACTTAACAAAGATAGGTGCCAGCCCAGAAGGTGCAGCAAGGAGTGCGAAAAGTACTGTCCCAGAGTCAGGACAGGAGACGAGACCATTGTTTTTGAAGCCGACGGAAAGCCGGTTATCTCCGAGGAACTCTGTGTGGGCTGCGGAATATGCGTTAACAAATGTCCTTTTGATGCCATCATGATCATAGGGCTTCCTGAAGCCCTGAAGGAACCCACTCATAGGTACGGGACAAACGGTTTTGCCCTTTTCGGGCTTCCTGTGCCGAGGACAGGAAAGGTGACCGGTATTCTGGGTCCGAACGGGATAGGGAAGAGTACCTCTGTCCAGATCCTTTCCGGAACCCTGATCCCCAATTTCGGGCAGGAGAAAGGAGATTGGGATACGGTACTCGAACACTATTCCGGCACGGCACTTCACGACTATTTCAAAGCCGTTGTGGACGGAAAGGTAAAGGTTTCCCAAAAGCCCCAGTACGTTGACCTGATTCCTAAAGCTTTCAAAGGCAAGACCTCAGAGCTCCTTGAAAAAACCGATGAAAGAGGGGTTATGGATGAGCTTGTCGATTATCTTGACCTGAAAGGCGTAGTCGAGCGAAAAATCTCGGAATTAAGTGGTGGAGAACTTCAGAGGGTTGCAATTGCAGCCTGTGCGGCAAGGGATGCCCAGTTCTATTTCTTTGACGAAATAAGCCCCTATCTCGATATCTACCAGAGGATTAACGTAGCCCGCCTTATCCAGGATATTTCAAAGGATAGGGCAGTGCTTGTAGTCGAGCACGACCTTGCAGTCCTGGATATGCTCACAGACGTAATTCATATCGCCTATGGTGAACCTGCAGGGTTTGGTGTGATTACTCTTCCGAAAAGTGTGCGTGTAGGGATCAACCAGTACCTTAAAGGCTACCTCCCTGAAGAAAATATCAGGATCCGGCCGGAAGCTATCAAGTTCGAGGTCCATCCTCCAAGAGAAGACGCCCAGTTTAAGTCTGCGGTCTCTTTTAACAGCTTTTCAACGAAGTACGGCGATGGCTTCTCCCTCAAAGCAACAGGCGGAAGCCTGCGTGAAGGGGAAGTGCTCGGGATAGTTGGCCCTAACGGAATAGGAAAGTCAACTTTCGTAAAAGTCCTGGCAGGAGAAATCAAGCCTGAAGAAGGGGACCCCGGAATCGAGGTCAAAATCTCCTACAAGCCTCAGTACATTAAAGCAGATACTCCTGTGAGTGTTCAGGACTTCCTGAGAGGTATTTCTAAGCGGTTCGGGACCAGTTATTATGAGGTTGAGATCTCAAACCCACTCCAGCTTGAAAGGATCTATGACAGCCTGCTTACAGACCTCAGTGGTGGAGAACTGCAGAGGGTAGCGATTGCCGCCTGCCTGTCCCAGGAAGCAGACCTCTATATCCTGGACGAGCCAAGTGCTCACCTTGATGTGGAGCAGCGTTCCATGGTCACCAGAGTCATAAACCGTTTTGCCGAAAACAACCAGAAGACAGCTATGGTCGTTGACCACGACATCTATATGATAGATCTGCTCAGCCAGCGCCTCCTTGTTTTTGAAGGCAAGCCCTCGGTATACGGTGAGGCTCACGGCCCGTTCAGTATGGAAAGCGGTATGAACAGGTTCCTGAAAAACCTGAGCATTACCTTCCGCAGAGATGAAGAGACGAGGCGCCCACGCGTAAACAACCTTGGATCAAGGCTTGACCGGGAGCAGAAGGAAAGCGGAAACTACTATTATTCTGCAAAAGACTGATTCTGTAAAAGACTATTCTGTAAAAGACTGAGTTTTTCCAGATTTTCCACTGAATATTCTGAAAAGAATATCCTGAAAAACTCCGGGGTTCCCTTAAAAGGGGGCCTCAACCTTTTGCAGGAAAGCAGTTTTTGGCACTGGTATCGTGGTTTCAAAATAGTTTTTTATCTTATGTGGGAGTTTCTGGTTTTCAATGAAGATAGAAAGTCTCGACCTGCCCGCTGAAGTAAAGCGCTTTTATGAAAACTCCGGGATTCTTGAACTATATCCTCCCCAGGCAGAGGCTGTTGAAAAGGGACTGCTTGAAGGGAAAAACCTGCTTGCTGCAATCCCTACGGCTTCGGGAAAGACTCTGCTTGCAGAGCTTGCAATGTTGAAGTCCGTGCTCGCAGGAGGAAAGGCACTCTATATCGTGCCCCTGAGAGCTCTGGCTTCCGAGAAGTTCAGGCGGTTTCAGGAGTTCTCCGAACTGGGAATCAGGGTCGGGATCTCAACAGGGGACTATGACAGGCGGGATGAAGGAATCGGCATTAACGACATCATTGTAGCCACATCGGAAAAAACCGATTCCCTGCTCAGGAACGAGACTGCCTGGATGCAGGAGATCTCGGTTGTTGTGGCAGATGAAGTCCATCTTATCGATTCTGCTGACCGGGGGCCCACCCTTGAGGTCACTCTGGCAAAGCTTCGGAAAATGAACCCTTCCTGCCAGATCCTTGCACTTTCGGCAACAGTCGGGAATGCCGATGAGCTTGCAGCCTGGCTTGATGCCGAACTTGTGTTGAGCGAATGGAGGCCCACCGAACTTATGGAGGGGGTACTGTTTAACGGGACTTTCTTCTGCAGGGACAGGGAAAAACCTGTTGGGCAGCCCACAAAAGATGAAGCCATAAACCTTGTGCTCGATACCCTAAAGGAAGGCGGACAGTGCCTTGTTTTCGAAAGCAGCAGGAAAAACTGCGTGGGCTTTGCAAAGAAAGCGACTTCTGCAGTTAAAAAGACTCTTTCCGCAGAAGACAGGGAAGCTCTTGCAGGGATTGCAGATGAGGTCCTGGAAAACAGTGAAACCGATACCTCCTCAGTTCTTGCAGCCTGCATTCGTTCAGGGACGGCATTTCACCACGCAGGCCTTACCTCCCCTCTGAGGGAGCTTGTAGAAGCCGGCTTTCGGGAAGGGCTCATAAAGCTTATCTCAAGTACTCCAACCCTTGCAGCAGGGCTGAACCTGCCTGCCAGGCGTGTAGTTATAAGGAGTTATCGGCGTTATTCTTCCGAAGCAGGCATGCAGCCTATCCCGGTGCTCGAATACAAGCAGATGGCAGGAAGAGCCGGAAGGCCGAGGCTTGATCCCTACGGAGAGGCTGTATTGCTTGCAAAAACATCCGAGGAATTGGTTTTCCTTTTTGAGAAATATATTGAAGCCGGAGCCGAGGATATCTGGTCCAAGCTTGGGACGGAAAACGCTCTCAGGACGCACGTGCTTTCAACTATCTCGAACGGATTTGCCCGGACAAGGGAAGAACTTATGGATTTTCTGGAGGCGACTTTTTTCGCTTTCCAGTACTCAAATTTCGGGCTTTCCACGGTTGTGGATGAATGCCTGAACTTTTTACGGCAGGAGGGAATGCTTGAGAAGGATTCCGATTCCCTTATTTCCACGGGTTTCGGAAAACTTGTTTCCAGGCTCTATATTGACCCACTTTCCGCATCCCTTATTGCAAAGGGTCTAAGAGAAGCCGGAACTCTTACCGAGCTTACTCTCCTGCACCTGGTCTGCAGTACGCCTGATATGCGCCTGATGTATATGCGGAGCCAGGACTATCAGGATATCAATGATTACGTGATGGCACATGCAGAAGAGTTCTCAAAGGTTCCAAGCCCCTTCAATGTTGTTGAGTATGAGTGGTTCCTGAGCGAGGTAAAGACCGCTCTCCTGCTGATGGACTGGATCCATGAAAAGCCTGAAAATGAGCTCTGTTTAAAATTCAACATAGGGGAAGGAGACATCCGTGCAACTGCAGACATTGCCGAGTGGATCATGCACGTGGCTGCCCAGCTTGCCAGACTCCTTGACCTGAAAGGGGCAAAAGAAGCGGCAGAACTTGAAAAACGGATCCATTACGGCGCAGGCCCTGAACTGATGGGGCTGCTAGACATCAGGAGCATCGGACGTGTAAGGGCAAGGAAACTTTATGAGGCAGGCTTCAAGTCCACAGCAGACCTTGCAGAGGCTTCTCCTGAACAGGTGGCTGCTCTTGTAGGGCCGAAGATTGCTGCAAGGATCTTCAAGCAGATCGGAAGAAGAGATGTAGTGCCCGAAGCCCTTGATGCCCGATCTCTTGAAAAAGGTTCTCCTGAATGGCAGAAGACAATCAATGATTTTTGATCTTTTCCTTATGATCATTGATCTTTCCTTTTTTATTTTTCACTTATTGGTGTCCTGATTAATCGGTTTGTCTCTTCCGGAATCCCGGAGGAAATCTTTCAGTTTTCTTCTTTTGCGCCGCGCAGGGCTTAGGCCAGCCTGCCCGAAAGATAAAAGGTGCCCGATAAAACGCCGCTTCAGTTACGAGAAACAATACACTTGAGAAATATTCCCGGGGCTGAATACAATCCTTTTCCAAAAAACCGTTTCCAATTCACGGGTCAATATAAGCGCCTCCGCCAGCTTGTCTGGCGGCCCTATAAAAAAGAACGACCTAATATAGCTAATATGGTTGTACAGGACAGAATTCTTATTTTTTGTTCTTTTATGCCCGGAACCTGAGGTAAAATATTAAATGAGATCAGGGATTTAATGAAAGCAGATTATATCAGATTATATCATTTATACAAGGCTTATACCAAACTTATTGATCAATTTGGATCATGTTTTACCAGGTAATCTCAGAGATGGTCACAATGTTATTCAAAAAATTGTCTGATGTTTCGGAAGCTGAAATGCAGAAATTACTTTCCCGGGGGTCCGGGCTTGCAGATGTTGGGAAAACTGTTTCCTCCGTACTTTCTGATGTGCGCACGAGGGGAGATTCCGCGCTCAGGGAATATACCGAAAAGTTTGATAAAGTTATACTTGCTGATTTTGAAGTAAGCGAGGAGGAATTTGAAGAAGCCCTGTCAGGTATCGGTCCTGAACTTATGGGACACCTTAAAACTGCAGCAGCAAATATCATGGCTTTCCATGAAGCCCAGATGCCTGAAACTACCTGGTTTATGGAACTTCAACCCGGGGTTATTCTGGGGCAGAAGGCAACACCCCTCGAAAGTGTGGGTGCCTATGCTCCGGGGGGCCGGGCTTCCTATCCTTCAACAGTACTGATGACAGTAATCCCTGCCAGGGTTGCGGGGGTCGGACAGGTTATCGTATGCACTCCTCCGAGGGCTGACGGTTCTGTTCATCCTCTTACGCTTGCTGCTGCGAAAGTTGCAGGGGCAGATAAGGTCTTCAAGCTTGGAGGCGTGCAGGCAATAGGGGCAATGGCTTACGGAACCGAAACTGTCCCGAAGGTGGATAAAATCGTAGGTCCTGGAAACGTTTTTGTGACAGCTGCCAAAATGCAGGTAAGGGATGTTGCCGAGATTGATTTTCCGGCGGGTCCAAGTGAAGTTCTTATCCTGGCAGACGATTCTGCCGATGCTGTCATGGTTGCCTCGGATATCATAGCCCAGGCAGAACACGATCCGAGTGCAGTTTCGGTGCTTGTGACCACTTCCGGGACTCTTGCAGAAGCTGTAAATAAAGAGGTATTTGTTCAGGCTGAAAACACTGCAAGAATTGAGATTGTAAAAGCTTCTCTTGAAAATGCAGCAGTCCTGATTGCAGACTCTCTTGAACAGGGCATTGACTTCAGCAATAAGTTCGCTCCTGAGCACCTGGAGATTATGGTGGAAGACTCCGATTTCGTACTTGACAGGATTAAAAATGCCGGATCGATTTTTATAGGGAACTATGCTCCTGTTCCGGTTGGAGATTATGCCTCCGGTACCAATCACGTGCTTCCCACTGCAGGATATGCCAGGATTTATTCCGGTCTGAATATCAACCACTTTCTTAAATATTCAAGTATCCAGAAAATCAGTAAGAGTGGGCTTGAAAGTCTGAAAGAAACTATAATCGCATTAGCTGAGGAAGAAGGTCTGCAGGCACATGCTGATGCTATTAGAACCCGTTTCGGGTACAAACCCTCTAAATAATATTTCTGCTAGTCGATATGTATATAAAATGTAAATGCGTAAACAAAATTTGATATTTAAATAAAAAAGATTTAATTTTTAAATAAGGAGAGTGGGGATTAATATGAAAATCAGAGTGGTTAGTTCACGGGAGGAAATTCCTACCCTAAACCCGAATGAGAAGGTTATCCACCTTGCTTTCAGGCCGTCTAATAGGGATGTATTCATGCTTGCCGAAACATGCCCTAAAATTGAAGCCATACAGCTTCCTAAATCCTACAGAAGGACTGTTTCAAAGTCAATAGAAATGTTCCTGGAAATGCAGAAGATTAATCTCCTTGAAGGGGATGTATGGGGACATCGGAAAGACATTAACGAATACTACAATGTTTCTCAGAATGTTATGGAGAAAATTCAGGAATTAAAAGCCGATCGTTTCTCCAATGAGATGATTGCCGAAAAGCTTTCGAGAGAAAGCAAGCTTAATTCGGACATGATACTCTATATTCTGAGCAAAAGAAACATGGAATTGTCCTGAAGCATGGAATTGTCCTGAAGCATGGAATTGTCCTGAAGCATGGAATTGTCCTGAAGCATGGATTCATCTACCCTTTCAATCATAACTTTTCGGGGCAAATCGGTTTTTCTTCTGTACACCCGTGAAGGATAACTTAACTGAAGGGGGTAGTCAACTTTTTAAGACTCTGTCTTAAAAAGTTTTCCATATATTTCCAGATCTATTTTTTGAAGGGGTTTACGGGGTGGAACTCTCAGCCGTAATAATATTTTCTCTAATTTGCCTATGTTTTTCTCAATTATTTTCCTTAATCAAATACGGTGTTCTTTTTCATCGAGATGTAAAGGAGCTCGTACTCTCCCCTTTAAATCATAAAACCTTAGTATGAAACCCGTTAAATCTTTAGATTTAGAGGGTAGTTGACTTCCTGTATATCTATTATGTTTACTTTTTTGTGTAGCTATTATCTTTACTTTTTTAAAATTATTTTAACAGACGGGTGCGACGGTCAAAGAGTTTCAGTTTATATCAATTCCATAAAAAATTATTGATTTCTATATTACTATATTTTTATATTTATATGATCTCTATATAAAAATTAAGCTGTTTTTTATGCCTTAAATCCTGCATTTTTGTTTCTATATTTTTATTTTTGCTTTTACATATCTCTCTTTTTTAAATATATCTTGTTCTACAAAACAAACCTTTCATACATAACAGAGAAACATTTTTAAATATTGCCGTATAACTTATTTTATTAATTCTTAAACTTAATTAGGGTCTGGGGAATGGTATGAAAATAAGAGTTGTTAGTTCAAGAGATGAAATTCTCTCCTTAAACCCGAACGAAAAGGTAATTCACCTTGCGTTCAGGCCTTCAAATAAAGATATTTTCTTGCTTGTTGAAATCTGTCCGAGGCTCGAAATAGTCCAGCTTCCGAAATCATATCAAAAGACGATTTCGAAGTCTATGGAGATGTTTTTGGGAATGCAAAAGATCCAGCTGATTGAAGGAGATGTATGGGGGCACAGAAAGGACATAAACGAGTATTACACCGTCCCTCCTTCAGTAATGAGTAAAATAAGGAAGATGAAAGCAGAAGGAGTTCCGGACGAAAATATTTCCGAAAAAATAACGAAGGAAAGCAAGCTCAGCCCAAAGATGATCCTTTATATCCTGAACAGAAAGCAGTTTGAGTAATAAGCTTTATTGAAAGTGCAGCCAGAGTGTACCAGTAACACGGTGCAAGGAAATATCTGTATAAAAACATTTTTAAAAAACACATTATCTGGAAAACGTTTTCTCTAAAAAGCACAGGACACCTGAAGGGCATACCTGTCCGATTCTATACTCTTTAACCTTTATAGAACAAAGCGTAAAACCCCCGGGTTTTTAGCCCAGGGGCAGTTTACGTTTTAGCCCGTATATGTTAGCACGTATATTTCAGGCTTTATTTTTTGTGTGTTTTTTAGCTTATGCTCTTTATTATCCCCGGTTATTTCAGACAAGTTCCCTGCTGAAATATTTGTCATAGGAAGCCATGTCAAAGTGACCATGCCCGCTCAGGTTGAAGAGAATGGTCTTTTCTTCCCCCGTCTGTTTGGCTGCAAGGGCTTCATCAATTGCACAGCGAATAGCATGGGAAGATTCAGGTGCAGGCACTATTCCTTCCGTCCTGGCAAACTGTACGGCTGCATCAAAAACTTCCTGCTGGTCATATGAAACCGCTTCCATAAGCCCTTCGGCATAGAGTTTACTTATGATCGGAGAGTCGCCGTGGTAGCGGAGTCCTCCGGCATGGATAGCAGGAGGCGTATGCTTGTGGCCGAGGGTATACATCTTAAGGAGGGGTGTCATCTCGGCAGTGTCTCCGAAATCGTACCTGTACTCTCCTTTTGTGAGGGTAGGGCAGGCTGAGGGTTCGACTGCGACCACTCTTGCACTGTGTTTTCCTTCAAGCCTGTCTTTTATGAACTCAATCCCAATTCCACCTAAGTTGCTTCCTCCTCCGCAGCACCCGATAACCACATCAGGGTATTCTTCGACCTGCTCAAGCTGCTTTTTGCACTCTGCGCCTATTACGGTCTGATGGAGTACAACGTGGTTAAGCACACTTCCAAGGGAATACTTTGTGTTCTCGTGGGCTACTGCATCCTCTACAGCCTCACTGATTGCAATCCCGAGGCTTCCTGGGGTGTCAGGCTGCTCCTGCAGGATCTTTCTTCCGAACTCCGTATCCGGGCTTGGGGAAGGCACTACATTTCCTCCCCAGAGGGTCATGAGGGATTTTCTGTAAGGTTTCTGGTAGTAACTGGAACGGACCATATAGACCTTGCATTCGAGGTCGAAGTAGTTGCAGGCAAGAGAAAGAGCACTTCCCCACTGCCCTGCTCCTGTCTCTGTTGTGAGCCTCTCGGTACCCTCTTTCATGTTATAGTAAGCCTGGGCAATGGAGGTATTTGTTTTGTGGCTGCCTGCAGGGCTAACTCCTTCGTACTTATAATAGATCTTTGCAGGGGTCTTGAGAACTTTCTCCAGCTGATGGGCTCTGAATAGGGGGCTTGGTCTCCAGAGCCTGTAAATATCAAGCACTTCCTCGGGAATATCAATATACCGATCGCTGCTCATTTCCTGCCTGATCAGTTCCTTCGGGAAAATAGGCTCAAGAGCATCCGGGCTTATAGGCTGCCAGGTTCTGGGGTCAAGAGATGGATCAATTGGAGTGGGAAGGTCGGAAAGGACATTGTACCATTTCTTCGGCATCTCATTTTCATCAAGGATAATCTTTGTCTGTTCCATGAAAATCTCCTTCACATTATTTCTGTACAAAATCGTACCTTGATGTATTTAAGCGTTATCTGTTTTGCATGTCTGAACTCCAAACCACACCTTTATACTTTGTGAATCTTAGAATCACCCTCGAAATTACGGAAACGAAAAAAAGAAAACGTGTGCCGGCTTTCCGCCGGTTGTTGTTTACGATTGTTGTTTACGATTGTTGATTATGATTGTTGATTATGATTGTTGATTACAGTTGTCATCTCAATCTTCCGGCAAGTTTCACTGCAACTTTTGCAACCTCTGAAGCATCCGGACCGAGAAGCCTGACCATAGGTTCTTTTCCCATTCCTCCTTCATCATAGATTACTTCAGGCATTCCTCCGTATTCTTTAATTGCCTCAGAAGTGCCCCAGTCCATGGTACTGACCTCTTCAGGCTCTTTAGATCTGTCAAAAGAGGAAATCTCAAGCCCCATTTCCCTGCAGGCTTCAAGGATCTCTTCTGAATATTTTACATTCATGGCAGCTCTGATGTCAGGATTCTCGCGAAGAGCTGCAAAAACGACCCTTGCTACATGCCTGCTGGCTCCAAAGTCAACACATCCAACAGGATTTGTCCTTCCTCTGTACCTTACTATCCTGCCGTCCACAGCCGCAATGTCCTCATAGTTTCGGGCGCCCGGAATTGCCCTTCCTATGTTACATCCAACCTCAGGAATGAGCTTTGCAAACTCAGGGTTGTCTGCAAGGATTGATACCGCTTCTTTTACATCCTTCAGGGCAAGGTAGCGCTCTTTTTCCTCAAGGGTCTTTCCGAGGGGGTTTACAGGGTCCGCTCCTCTGCCCGCAGGCAGGCTCCTCTGGATTGCCTGCTCCACGAATTTCTTTGCCTTCCTGGCAGCGGTTTCCAGACTGTTCCCATAGGAAAGGCAGGCAGTCATCGATGCAGAGTAGGTACAGCCCGAGCCGTGGGTTCCTCCTCTGACAAAAGTTCCGGGAACGCGGGTAAAGGTGCCGGAAACGGATTCATAGAGCAGGTCAGTCGCATCAAGGTGCCCTCCTGTAACAATAACGGCTTCAACTCCAAGGTCTGCAATTTTTCTTGCCGCGAGTTTTGCATCCTCATGGGTTTTGACAGGAATTCCTGCAATTGCACCTGCCTCAGAGGCGTTTGGAGTCGTAACCTTACAGAGGGGCAGCAGTTCTTCGATAAGGACCAAAAGCGCTTCTTTTCGCAGGAGGTCTCCTCCGGCTTCAGCAGCCATGACAGGGTCGATCACCAGGGAAAGTCTGTGCTTTTTTACCTGCTTTGCAACCTCCTTTACGATTTCCGATGAGGCAAGCATTCCGGTCTTTACCCATTTGATATTCATATCCGTACAGACAGCTTCGATCTGGCTTGCAACAGCTTCAGGGGCAAGGTCAAATGTCTTAAGAACTCCTGTTGTATTCTGGGCAGTTACGGAAGTTATGGCACAGGTACCGTGAACTCCAAATGCGGCAAAGGTCTTCAGGTCAGCAGCAATTCCGGCTCCTCCTCCTGAATCCGAGCCTGCAATCGTCATCACAATAGGGGTTTTTGATAAGGGATTTCCTGTCATTATACTCCTCTTTTTTATATTTTCTTTATATGTTTAATATACTGGCATATACTGCCTTTTTCCAGAATGACTTTTTCCAGAGCTTGCTTTTCTGTTTCTCGGGCAAAGGAATTTTTATTTTATTCTATAGAGTGATCTGTATAATTCTGCAGAGATTTCTATACTGCAGATACTTCCGGGCAGCTGGCTTTTGAAGAAACCGTCTTTCGAAAAACTGGATTACATAATGTTTCTGCAAGCTTATGAAGGACTGTTTTTTGCAGGTTTTATTTTCTGCAAACTTTTTAAATCATTTCTGAAAGCGTTGAGTGAAAGTGTTTTAGTAATATTGTATTTTTCCCCTGAAAAGAGTATTTTTCTTCTATTTTGGGTTCGTTTATATATTGGAACCTGAAAAGGATATATTGCTTCGATACATTTATATATTGTATTTGCGACTTTGATGCAAATAATCAAATACTTAAGCGCGGCGATCAGTTTAAGTCTGGATTAACTATTTATATTGATATAGATAATGAATTGATTTATAATGTTTTAAGGGGATTGTAAGGATGGCAAACCGACCTCTGGATATTTTGAACAACGCACTGGACACACCTGTAATTGTTAGATTGAAAGGCGCACGTGAGTTTAGGGGCGAGCTGAAAGGATACGATATTCACATGAACCTCGTGCTTGACAACGCTGAAGAATTAAGAGAAGGAGAAGTTGTAAGTAAATTCAGCAGTGTCGTTATTCGCGGTGATAACGTGGTATACGTATCTCCGTAATCTATATCAAGCACTTCATCTATTAACGTTAAACCTCGGTGAGCAGCAGAATCTGTATGACTGAGAATTAATTCCAAAAAACAAAATTGCTTCGAATTATCGAATATCACACACTAATAAGTTGATTTTTATAAGGAGATCTAGGAATGAGTAAAGGCACGGCATCAATGGGAAAAAGACAGAAGCGCACTCACGCCAAATGCAGAAGATGCGGCAGCGTTTCATTAAACATACATACAAAAGAGTGTACTTCATGCGGTTTCGGAAAAACAACCCGCATGAGATCTTACAAATGGCAGGCAAAGTGCAAGTATTAAACTTTCCTGCTCAATTTTCTTTATTTTTTACCTGCACCGGAGGTTAAGATTGAAAGAAGAATGCGGGGTTGCAGGCATAATCCTCCCTGACGACAGGCCTCAGTCAAATGCTGTCGCATTCAAGCTTTATTACGCTCTGTATGCCCTCCAGCATAGAGGACAGGAGTCCACAGGCATAATGGTGCATGACGGTACGTCTCCTAAGTCCATCAAGGGCATGGGGCTTGTGCCTGATGTGTACAACAAGGAATCCCTGGGGCATCTCATAGGGAACGCAGGAGTCGGGCATGTCCGCTACTCCACGACTGGCGGGTCAAAGATTGAAAACTGTCAGCCTTTTATCCTGAACTTCAAGGGTGGAACAGTTGCCATCGCCCATAATGGGAATCTGGTAAATGCCAGAGAACTTAAGGATGAGCTGGAAAACGAAGGCCGGATTTTTATAAGCGACTCCGATACTGAGGTTATCGGTCACCTGCTTGTGAAAGAACTGATAAAACATGATCCTATCGAGTCTATCAGGATCGTAATGCGCAAGCTTGTTGGCTCTTATTCCCTTGTTATCTTCATTAACGGCACTGTGTATGCTGTCAGGGACTCCTTCGGCTTCAAACCCCTCTGTTTTGGAGAAGTTGACGGTGGATACGGAGTTTTTTCGGAGAGCGTGGCCATCGATACTCTGAACGGCACTCTTATTAGAGACGTCAGACCAGGCGAGGTTATGGTCTTCACGGGTTCAGGCTTTGAGAGCTACCAGCTCACAAGTGAGCCCCATCCTGCACATTGCGTTTTCGAGTTCATTTACTTTGCAAGGCCCGATTCCGTCATAGATGGTAAACTCGTCTACAAGGTCCGGGAAAGAATCGGAAGGGAGCTTGCCCGCGAGCATAATGTAGACGCAGATATAGTTTCTCCTGTCCCTGACTCGGGAATCACGTCTGCAATCGGCTATGCAAGGGAATCCAAAATCATGTACCTGGAAGGTCTTATGAAGAACCGCTACATAGGGCGCACATTTATTCTTCCGGGACAGGACCTGCGTGAAACTGCAGTCAGGCTCAAGATGAACGCCATTCAGGATAACATCAAAGGCAAGCGTGTAGTCCTGGTTGACGACAGTATTGTCCGCGGCACGACTTCCAGGCGTATCATAGATATGGTCAGGAAGGCGGGAGCTTCAGAAGTCCATGCAAGGGTCGGAAGTCCGGCAATTATTGCCCCCTGCTATCTAGGGATCGATATGGCAACCAGGCAGGAACTTATCGCCTCGTACAAGACTACAAAAGAGGTTGAAGGGCTTATAAACGCTGATTCTCTCGGTTATCTCAGCATTGAAGGGCTTATGAGAGCTCTTGAATGCGATAGGAACGACATGTGTGTCGGCTGCCTTACAGGTGAATATCCTGTAGAAATCCCGGGTGAGATCTGCAGAAAAAAACAGACCCGTCTGGACGATTTCAGTAAGGCTAAAAACTCTTCTCAGTCAGTCTCTTCAGGCAGCCCTTAAGGGACTTTCTTTTTCTTTTATTATTTTATTGTTCTCATTTTTTTTCTTTGGCTGTTCTGCGCTACTTTTCGGTTCGATCCTGTATTTTAACTCGTCCGGGTTCCCTTTCCTTATTCTATCTTTAAAATCGTCAAATTTACTATCCTGTGCCCTGGGCCGTCCATCTCGGCAAAAAATATGCTCTGCCAGGTGCCGAGTTCCAGTTTTCCATGTACAATTTGCAGGGCTTCGCTTGCTCCGAGCAGCACGGCTTTGAAATGGGCATCAGCATTATTGTCTATGCCGGTCGTGCCTGTGCCCGGCTCCAGGAGGAACAAGTCTGTCCAGCAGATTCAGAATATCTTCCCTGAGCCCGCTTTCATTCTCATTAATTATAATGCCTGCAGTCGTATGCTTGGTACTGATCCTCTTAACTTTATACGGTCTGCTGTATTTTTTTCCTGAAAACCCGGTTGACTGGAATTAATATCTCTTCGCTTCAGGCCTTTTATCTTTATGGTCTAATTTTATCTATCTATCTATTTTTTCCGGATTTTTCCGCTTCTCAGGTTTATATCTTGTTTTTCAAACTACTTCCCCAAAAGATCTTTTCAAACTCCCTGTTCCAGAGGTTTGTTCAAAGATCCTGTTTTCAGAATTGTGTTGAGGTAGAGCCTTGCCCAGACAAAGGTTATTCCGGCTCCGATTCCGTTCCCTACGACAATTCCCCACCAGGCACCTACCTGGCCCATATCCAGATTGAAGGCGAAAAAGGCTGCAAAGATCGGGGTAAATACTATGGTTCTCAGGAGGTTTGCGGTAAGCGCACTCATGCCTTTTCCTGCTCCCTGGAAAAAAGATGTCGAGAGCATTCCGAGAGAAACTGACGGGTAGAAGATACAGATCACACGCAGGAAGTGGGTGAGGTCTGGCGCTATATGGGCGGCTTCTGCTGTCTGCGTGAAAATTGCTGCAATCTGCGGGGCAAAAATAAACGTAAATACAGCAACCACACTTTCGATGAGGAGGCCCAGTTTTATTGCATAGGTGTGGGCAATTTCTGCTTTTTCAAAGTCCTTTGCTCCGAAAGCGGCTCCTGAAACCGAAACTACAGCTGTTGCAATCCCTATAAGGGGAGCAATTGCAATTGTTGCAATCCGCCAGCCAGTAGAGTAGACAGCAACTCCGTCGGTATTGCTTACTTTTACAATAATAAGGTTGAGTACAAGCATGGATAATGACATAGAAAGCTGCTGGGCGGAGGCGGGGATTGTAATCCTGAAGATGTCATTTACAATATTTCTTTCAAAGCTGAAGTCTTTAAAATCGAAGGAAACGAAAGTATCCTTCCTGAAAAAGAGCCAGTTCAGCATCATAACCGAAGAGACTGCAAGAGACAGCAGGGTCGCCCAGGCTGCCCCCGCAATTCCCATCTTTAAGGTGTATATGAAAATAGGGTCAAGGATAATATTCAGGACTGCGCCAAAGATCATTGCCTGCATTGCGCGCTTTGAATCCCCCTCGGCTCTCAGGATGGAGTTAGCTACATTCGTAAAAAAAACTACTAAGCTCCCGAGGAATATCACCCTTGCGTAAGCTACTGCAAGATCGGTTGTTTTTCCTGCTCCTGCCAGAGTGAAGATCTGGGGGGCAAAAACATAGAATGGTATGGTAAATATCAGAACGAGAAACAGCATCATTATAATCGTATGTACGGCTACGTTGTCTGCCCCTGCTTTATCCCGTGCTCCAATCTTTCGGGAGATGGCTGCTCCTCCCCCTATACCCAGCCCGTTGGATAAAGCCATGCTTATGAAAAAGAAAGGAAATACGAAGCCCATTGCAGCAAGCGCATCCGCTCCAAGCCCTGAAACCCAGAAAGTATCTACCAGCTGGTAAATGGTCTGGACGGACATCGCAACAATCATCGGGACCGCAAGTTTGATAATGGCTTTTTTTGGGTCTCCTTCAAGGATCTTTACGCCGCTTGTTTCCGGACTTTTTTCAGGATTGACGGGATTTGAATTTACGACTGCTCTGGTTTTCATTTCGTGATCTTCCTTTTAATACGTCTTTTTTCCTTTTCCTTTTTTTCAGGAATGGAATCTTTTTCAGGAATAGAATCTTTTTCAGGAATAGAATCTTTTTCAGGAGCTCAGAATAGAATCTTTTTTCCTTTTCCTCTTTTTCAGGAATAGAATTTTTTTCAGGAGCTCAGGGGACTCAGATCAAACATTAAATGAACCTGTTTTTTATCCCGTAACCTGCAGAATTAAGTTCCTTCAATGTTTCATTCAGGGAGAAAAGAAATTCGTCTCTAAGCCTTTCGGTCAGCTGCTCCGGACTAATGCACTTGAAATATGCTGGAGTTCCTTCGATGACTTCCACATACTTCTTTTTTGACATTCTCTCCAGCGTAGCATAAATCTTTGGCCTGGGAACGTGCGTAAATTCATGGATTTCCCTTGCTGTCGCCTCACCTATGCTGAGGAGTCCCAAATAGATCTTCGCCTCGTTTTCTGTGAATCCGAGTTTCTTCAGTTTGCCTATGAGCTCCGTGTACATTTCAGACCTCAGCATCCAGTATCGTTTCCCGGGGTCCGGGGCTTTTCCTTTTCAGGTACTTCCATCCAGTTCCTTCAGTGTACCAAGCATTGTCTTCAGGCTTTCCTTGTAGGCTGCAATATCTTCTTCAGCAAGCCTGTTAAGGACTTCAGATACACTTTTTTCAAGTTCCTCTGTGAACCAGTCCCTGTAAACCTTTCCTTTTTCCGTAAGTGAAATCAGGGTCTTTCTGCGGTCCCCCGGATCTCCTTTTCTGAAGACAAGCTCTTCTCTTTCCAGAGCATCGATCATGCTGGTCAGGCTCCCTTTCTGAAGGTCCAGGCATTTCCCAAGAGTCGTAGGCATTATCTCACCTACTGAACCTATAATCAGGATAGCTTTATTTTGATTCTTGTTAAGACTGTATGGGCTATTTCCTGCCTGGTGAAAAGTTTTGGCAAAATTTTTATGGAAGAGATGGATCATCTCAAACTGAAGTTTTACCGTCTCTTTTATTATTTCTTCTTTCATTGGTTATCACAGTGAGGTGCTTTTTTCCAGTCCTGATCCGGATGATAAAGCCAGGGATAGTAGCCATGGATCTATTTGTGAGGCGTTTTTGATCCAGAAGATCTGTTTTGCGAGGCGTGCTTGATTCAATCTTCTGACTGGTTTCTGGCGGGTGTTTTCCCGATCTTATCGGGTTTGACTTTTTTTGTTGGGTTTATCGAAGCTTATCGGGTTTGACTGGGTTTTAATTTATATTTATCATCCGAATCATGACTGTCTTTAATCTTACTATCTACTTTTCGTACTGTTCGATTTCAAACTAAATACTGAATAGGTTTTATTTATATTTTATGATCTGATAATCGAAGATATCTGCGAGTATCAGGCATTCTTACGTAATCAACATTTTTCCTCGGGTTTTGTAGCATGGATCATACGTCTCAGATAGAACTGGGCCCAGACAAAAGTAATCACCGACCCGATAACCGTACCCGCAACCAGCCCCCACCAGACTCCGGTAAGCCCCCAGCCGAATTCATAGGCAAAGAGCAAGGCAAAGAGGGGAGTCATTATAAGGCTCCGGAGAAGAGTTGCAATAAGGGCGCTTGTACCTTTTCCTGCACCCTGGAGAAGAGAGGCAGAGAGTATTCCGAAGGCAACCGCCGGATAGAATACGGTCATAATTTTCAGGAGCCTTGTTAGTTCCGGAGCGATACGGGCGGCAGTTTCTGCCTGGGTGAAAATGGCTGCAATCTGCGGGGCAAATGCGAATACAGCAATGCCTATGGCGGCTTCTACCAGAAAGCCTATTTCTGTTGCATAAATAAGGGCTTGCCGGGCTTTTTTGAAGTTCAGCTCTCCGAAGGCAGCTCCGCTAATCGAGACCAAGGAAACTGAAATTCCTATCAAGGGAGCAACCGCAATGCTTGCTACTCTCCAGCCAGTGGCGTAGATTGCAACCCCATCGGTGCTGCTGACATTGACAATTATCAGGTTCATGAGGAGGGCGGTCATTGCCAGAGCGACCTGCTCGACTGATGACGGTATTCCGACCCTGAAGATGTCCCGGACGATGGCCCTGTCGAATTTGAAGGAGTGGAACCTAAATGAGATGTATGTGTCCTTCTTGATAAAAAACCAGTAAAACATCAGCAGGCCCGAGCTGGCAAAAGAAATCACAGTCGCAAGAGCAGCTCCTGCAACCCCAAGCCCCAGTGTATAGATGAAAATTGGGTCAAGCACTATGTTCAGGACAGACCCCAGGATCATGGACTGCATTGCCCGCTTTGAGTCCCCTTCGCTCCTGAGAATGGAGTTTGCAACGTTTGTAAAAAAGAACACAAAACTGCCTGCAAAGATAACCCGGGCATATGAAACCCCTAATCCGGTTGTATCTCCGGCCCCACTGTACACAAAGAGGTCTTTTACAAAGGCAAGGGCGAGCACGGTAAGGGCAACTGTGAGGATGAACATTATCACGAAGGTATGCACTGCAACGTTATCCACGCCTGCCTTGTCCCTTGCCCCTATCCGCCGGGAAACCGCAGCTCCTCCTCCAACTCCAAGGCCGCCCGTAAGCGCCATCTGGATTACGAAAAAAGGAAAGGCAAACCCGACTGCAGCAAGGGCATCCGCACCAAGACCTGCAACCCAGAAAGTATCGGTCAGGCTGTAGATGGTCTGTACGGACATTGCAACTATAATAGGAATTGAGAGCTTGACCACGGCTTTTTTAGGGTCTCCGAGGAGGACATCCACACCTTCCGTAACTTTTTGATGTGTGAGGACTTCTGTTTTTTTCATCTCATTCCTGCTTTCATTTGCCTCTTTCTCTCCGGTGTTCCATTTTTCTTCTGCCGGTTCCTTGCTCATTTTTCCCGCCGTTTTTTGACTCATATATTTTTCATTCTATCACATATTTTTTATTCTATTCTTCTTTGATCTCTCTGCCTTTTACATTTTCTTATTCGCAGTAAAATGTTTTTTACTTACTTTCCAGATGCAGGGATAAAAAGTACGAACCTGAGAAACATATTTTGTGGATTAGATTAATTAAATTCGATTAATCGGCTTGATCACTGTCTAATATCGATTAATCAGCTTGATCACTGTTCAATATCAATTAATCGGCTTGATCACTGGCTAATATCGATTTTTCGGGATAATGGGTCAAGATCTTTATATATGAAAAAGTAATTTTCAGCACATGCTTTATTATAAATCAATATTTACTTTAAATTAATTAAATAAAAAGCTGAAAATCAAAAGATAGAAACGAATTTTAAATGAAAACGGGAAATTGGAGAGTTAAAAAATCTGTAAATTCAATTCCTTTTCACTCTTTTTGGGCAAAGTAAAATCCTGATTTGTTGCCACAGGATTCAAGTACCTATAACCTTTCATCCCAAATCATACTTTTTGCCAAAAATTCCCGGAACAAATAGGAGATAGATTATGTTTTCAAAATCCGATTTCAGGGGAATAGTAAACTCTATGGGTCTTGTCTTTGGAGATATCGGGACAAGTCCCATCTATACCCTTACAGTTATATTCCTTCTCACAAGACCTACGGAAGTTCACGTAATAGGAGTTTTATCTTTAATCATCTGGACACTTATTATACTGGTGACTATGGAATATGCCTGGCTTGCTATGAGCTTGGGAAAAAAAGGAGAAGGAGGCACTATAGTCTTAAAAGAGATCCTTATTCCCCTGCTGAAATCAAGTAGAAATGTTTCTTTAATTACGATATTGGCCTATATTGGGACTTCGTTCCTTCTTGGGGACGGAGTAATTACGCCTGCAATAAGCATACTGAGTGCCGTTGAGGGAGTACGCATTATTTCCGGATTTGAAAATATAGGACAGGGTACTCTTATGTTAATTGCCAGCCTGATTGCAATAGGCCTTTTTTCCTTCCAGAATAAAGGATCTGAAAAAATTGCATGGGCATTTGGACCAATAATGGTTGTCTGGTTTTTAGCTCTTGCAGTTTCAGGTATTGCCTCAATATTTTATACCCCGGCTGTATTAAAGGCTATAAATCCGTATTATGCTATTGACTTTCTCTCACATAACGGACTTGTAGGCTTCTTTGTATTATCTGAAGTTACTCTTTGTTGTACCGGTGGAGAGGCATTATATGCTGATATGGGTCATCTTGGGAGAGAGCCTATCTTAAAAGCCTGGAAGTTGATATTTTTCGCATTGGTTTTCAATTATCTTGGGCAGGGAGCATTCCTTATTAGAAATCCTGATTCTAAAAATGTTTTATTTGAGATGATCAATCATCAGGCACATATTATATTTATTCCATTCCTTATCCTGAGCATCATAGCTACGATTATTGCCTCTCAGGCTATGATTAGCGGCGTGTTCTCAATAGTTTATCAGGGAATAACGACCCGAATAATGCCAATGTTAAAAATAGATTATACATCCGGGGAATTAAAGTCACAGATATATATAAGTGCGATAAATTGGATGCTCCTTATTTCCGTATTATGCATGATATTTGTGTTTAAAGAATCGAGCAAACTTGCGGCTGCATATGGACTGGCAGTTACCGGGACCATGACGATTACGGGTATGTTGATGACTTCGATATTTTATCACAAAAAACAGACGTCAAAGGTTATTATTTCGCTATTTATAACATTCATCGACATAGTATTCCTCCTCTCAAATACCTATAAAATACCGCATGGAGGTTACTGGTCCGTTATTATAGCAGCTGTTGTCTTTGCTCTTATAGTTATATACACTTCCGGGCAAAAAAAGCTTTATGAACTGATGAAGCCCGCTAAATTTGAGGATTTCCTTGAAAAATATAATAAGGTATATACCACCGAAAATAAAATCAGTGGAACTGCCCTTTTCTTTTCACGAGACATAAACAGAATCCCTCAATACATTTCCCACGTAATGTTCAGGAATAACATTATTTATGAAAATAACATTTTTATTTCAATTATTAAGTCAGACAGTCCATTTGGAGTCGAGAGCTCGTTCACAAAAGAATTGGCAAAAGGATTGAGGTTATTTGAAATAAAGATGGGTTACATGGAAATTATTGATGTGGAACAAATTCTGAAAGACAATGGAGTTACTGAAAAAACAATTTTTTACGGAATCGAAGACATATTTACCAGTAATTTAATATGGAAAACTTTTTCCGTAATAAAGAAACTATCCCCGTCGTTTGTCCAGTTCTACAGGCTTCCTGCTGATGAGCTTCATGGAGTTATGACAAGGTTTGAAATGTGAACATAAGAAGGCAGCTTAAGAAGACAGCTAAGAAGACAGCTTAAAAATATAGCTTAAGACTGCTTAAGAAGACAGCTTAAAAATATAGCTTAAGACTGCTTAAGAAGACAGCTTAAAAATATAGCTTAAGACTGCTCAAGAAGACAGCTTAAAAATATAGCTTAAGACTGCTTAAGAAGACAGCTTAAGAAGGTGGCTTCACTGAAGCCCCTTAATTATTGGATTTGAGCATAATCAGGATATACAGGCCGGAAAGGAATTTCATGGTCTGAATTCTTTTTATGCCATTTTTTACGTGGTTTAAATATTCATTATTCATTCTGGTTCTGCATTTTTCGTTTTCTCCTTTAAGGCTTTGAGATCTGGTTCTCAACTACAATTCTTATTTTTTACCTTTATATACTCCTTCAAATCTGCCCTTAAATACCTGTCAATCTCTCCAGGGTTACTGGTCCTTGTTTCAGTAAAGAGGAATGCAAAGACCGGATACTGCCTGTAATCAAGCTTCCGCAGTTCCAGAGGTTTTTCAAAGTGAGAAACAAAACCTTCGTAATCAAACGCTTCAATATCTTCTGTTTTAAGGTCATCCGGCTTTTTGGCAATCAAAAGGCAGTATGTACTGTTATCTTTCCCCCTCTCCTGAGCTTCATCCTTATCCTTCAGGATCTCCTTCCAGTCCGGCTCCAGCCCCTCTAAAAAATACCTGTGGACATTGATTCCGTAAGCATAATACGCGATATCGGCAGTGCACCACCCCGCAAACCTGATCGGGTTCACCTCTATAGGTATTAACCTGTTGTTTTTGTCCACCCGCAGCTCGATATGCAGCGGGAAATCCCGCAGTCCGGGTCCCTGCCGCCCCGCATCCGGCAACTCAGAACCTTGCACCTCATAATCCCACAGCTTTGCAGCTTCATTTATTTGCTGTAGAAGTTTCAGGGCTGCTTCCAGATAGGTCTCAATGGTCTTTTTTGAAGTCACATAGACCTTGTCTTCAACATCATTTTCCGCCGGAAACAGATGCTTCAGGATATTCAGGACCACCGGCTTTCCCTCGCCGTTGTAGTAAGCATCCACAGCCAGCTCCGGCCCTTCGATGCAATCTTCAAGCACAAATTTCCCTGAACTGAACACCTGAGCCGGGAACAGCCCCTTGATTGCTTCCATTTCCTGCTTTAAGGCTGGCAGGATCTTTTCCCATTCTTCCCCGGTACTGACCTTATAAACTCCTGCACTGAAGAATCCGACTGCCGGTTTGATTATGAAAGGCTTTTTAACGGCTCCGATATCCAGTTCGTCCAGGTTTTCAAATTTCATTCCCTGATAGGAAAAGTCAGGATAGATGTGCTCAATCAGCTGCCTGAACCTGAACTTATCCTTAAAGAGCCCTATTTTTTCAGGGATGCCGGTGAATCCGAGGTTGTTTGCTATCCAGACGAGGGAAATTTCAGAATTGCTGTATAGTTTGCAGGTTTTCTGGCTTTTGAGGAGTTCTATGAATTCAGTGTCTTCAAGAAGTTTTACGTCTTTGTTGAAACCCAGGCTTTCAGAGGTTTTGTTTTTCAGGACAGGTAATTTCATCTCTGTGATGATGTCCTTCAGAATTTGAGAAACGTATGGCTCTTCAAGTATGATCAACTATCCCACCCCTCTTATATGAATTTTCAGTTATCCTACTTCCCTTTTATGAATTTTGTTTTTCAGCTTATATTGGTCCAGCAGTTTTGCCTGAAACACCAGGTTTTATTTGCTGATTCGGAAGAATCTCAGTTTTTTATATTCTTTTATATTGTAATACAAAAATGCAATTTCGTATGAATAAGTATTTATCTTTAGAATGCCTCTATTATTTGTTACTATTATTCTCAAATATCTTATTACAAATTAACTTGATAATATGGGGAAAACGGGGTCAATTGTGAGGGGTGGCTTTATGAAGCAGGAAATTCAGGGAACAGGAACAAAAAAGACTTCGCCCAGGGAAAAAACCGGTTTGCATGTTGGAATAAGGGGGGAATTATCTTCTGCAGCTTCACCGTTCCCCTATCTTATTCCGGCGTTTGCTCCTGTTTCTTTTCCTGCTTCTGAGTACCTGTTTTTTTCTCCCGGGCTTCTCCAGCTTGATCTGAACATTTACCGGGAGCCTATGATAAAAGCGCTTATTAAAGAACAAAGTGAGGACCTTTACCGGCTGATAAAAAAGGTGCACTTTGATGGAAAATACTACCGGGTAAAAAGTGTACATTCCGGAGAATGGGAACACTGCTGGGAACTGGCGGTCAGGATACAGTTTTTCGGAAAGCTGCAGGGGTTAGCCTTCGAGCCGAAGAGGGTCGTTTCCGGAAAAGATAAGAAAATAATCTACAGGTCCCTCATTCTGGTAAATCCTCATGAACTGTGGGACGAGGAGCTGGTCGAAAGGTTATGGAACCTTCAGGAGAGAATCGAGTTTCTGATTGCAAAAATCCTCTTTCACGAATGCATCCATGTCCTCATCTTCCTCGGAAAAACTCTGCCTTCAGGTTTCGGGCAGACGGATATTTTCCTTGAATTCAAGGAGATTCTTGAGTTTGCAAACTCGAAAAAACTGTGCCCCGAAAGTTGTGGTGTCAAGTCCCACCTTCAGAATCTGGCTGACCTTTCCCCGGACTTTCCCGAAAGCTCCGGAGAAAAGCTGGATAAGGTCCCTGAACTCTATGAGTTCCTGATCCACGAAAAATACAGCATCAAAAAAACCGATCAGGCTTTCGGCCTTTCCTGGAGCAACAGGAAAGTTTCCCGCAACTACGCGAAGATGGCAGCTTTGAAGATGGGCTCCTGCCCGGGGTCCAGTAAAAAGGATTGGGAAAAGGAAGTCTTCAGACTGCACAGGGATTTGAAAGAGCTGTATGACAGGATTGATGACAAGCGGGGCTCTGCGGAGGGCTGTTAAAAAATTCCTTGAGATACTTGAATCACAAAAAACTGGTTAATATAAGAGCAAGAGCTGAAAACCCCGGGAAATTAAGGCTGTCAGGACATTTTGTCATTCTTCATAGGTACTTACATTTTTTCTCCATTTTCCAATAACATTTTCAGGTTCTCCCCTTCTTCTTTCATATGCCCCCTGATATCTTCAACCCTCTTCCCCGCAACCTTTGAAAGTAACCCTCCAAACCGAAATGAAAGCGCAGCAGTAAAAACACTTCCGCCATTTGAAGGCTTTATGGAAAACGAGCCGCCGGAACAAATAAGAGACTCCGGAAACAGCACCTTATACTCGATCAATTCATTCCGTACACAGCTGGTAATCTCAAAGCTTAATTTTTCCAGTTTGCCCCCGAGGTATTCCTCGGCATAAAGCACAGAGCCTTTTTCAAAATTCTGTCCTTTAACCCACTTAGCAAGTATGTGGTCTTTGTGCCAGGCTCTGTAGTTTTCCGTAAAATGGGTGAACCATTCAAAAACAGCTTCAGGTGATCTGTTTATTACTACGGAATCTTTCAGCGTTGCCATGGTTTGAGTCCCCATTCTCCCTTTGCTTATATTGGTGGCTAAAATACATGTTTTTATCTCTAAAATCACTCGGACGAGAAATCTTTAAAAAGAACAGCAGTCTTAAAAATAAGGTTTTTACTTTCGCGGGAATATGAGATTGATGCACCTTTTTCAGGAGCAACTTCCTCATGTCTCAGGTGGTAAAAAAGGTATATCCTGTAATTTTTATAGCCTGCAGTATCCTGTAATTTTCATAACCTGCAGTATCCTGTAATTTTTATAGCTTCTGCAGTTTATAGCCAGATTTCATCCCTTTTTAAGATAAATACGGCCATTAATAAGAACGTTAAATTTGCTGCCCCGAACCCGGGCATGGTTCTCTCCGGGAGATATGATTCTGTTTTTACCTGGATTGGAAGGTTAAGCGTGTAGTCTTCTGCATTCTCAATATCTTCCCCGAAATAGTAAACGACTCTGCCTTGAACATTGAAGTTCCATAAATTACTGGGATAAGGAAGTTTTTTAGATCGTTTTGACATTAAAGAATAAGCCGGAAACAAGGATTATTTAAATTTAAGACAGCCTCTAAGAGGATGCTAAATGACATCAAATGGAATACTATGAAATTTATTTAAATAAATTAAAATCAAAATTAACCCATAAACAAATATATTAATTGAGGTATTGTGCCAACCACAAAATAAATTTAGAATACAAGTGAAAAGAAAAAGTCATGCTAATTTTATGTGTTTATGCATGATACCTCATCAAAAAAAATAAGGGAAATTAGTTTCCCTTAAGATATGCGAGAATCATTTCAAGTATATGTATTATCTCACTTCTTTTTAGACCGTTTGTTTCTTCTGTATTATTATTATTATTATTATCCAAAGATGTTGATGTAAGAGTATTATTTACAGTTATTGTTTTGCTTGTAATTGCAAATGTGGAATATTCAGATACTTCAGCTGTAAAGTACACATACGTTGAATCCTGTCCTGTTATTGTAATTGGTACTGCTACCCATTTACTATTATCATACATATTCAGGACAATGGACGATTTATCAAGACCATTTGCTTGAAGCCATGTCTTTTCAACTTTAAAATTAACAGCTGCATCTTCAATATCATTTACATTATCACTGTCGATCCATATGTTAAATGACTTGTAAATATCACCTGTTGGTTTCTCAACTAAAGATGTATCATCTTTCAGATCTTCGATAACAACTTTTGCCTTGCCTGAATCTGTTGTTGATTCAAAATATATATTGTTGACAACTGAATTGTCATTCTTAACATCAACAGTTACCTTCTGGCTATTATCCATGTTTACCTGTGTTGTTTCTACATACTGGATATTAGTCTGTGATGAATCACCTATAATTGTGACATCACCATTATATACAGAAGAATTGTTAGCTGTGATGTAATCCTCGTCTGTGTTTACAGATGTAATAATATCATCATCTGAAGACTCATAATTATAGTCATCGTCAGAATTGTAAATATCGTTATCTGTTGATATTACTGTAGTATCAACTACAACAGAATCATCTGCAACGATAGTACCTTCTTTTTCAACAGAATTTTCATTAGTGTCATCAGAAACATCAACAACAGTAGTTTCATCTTCAATAGTCGAATTGTCTCCTGATGAATTTGCCTTCGCCCCTGCAGTAGCGCATGGGAGTACAGCCCCAAAAATAAGGACTGAAACTAATAGTATTGACAGATATTTTTTCATCCTCTATACCTCTTCCAGGGGATTACCTGTAGAATTGTTTTGCAAAATATGTTTTTCAAAATTTTTTCTTTTGATCTCACCAGGAACTATTTTTCTCCAATAAGTACGTCTTGGTTTATCGAGCCTATGGTTTAATTCACTTTCGGCTGGCTTACTGCAGTAAAATTATGTGAAGTTTGCCTTCCAATTACGATATTGTTGAAATCAGGATATAGCTTCTGTATTTCTCCCGTCTTTTCCTTTGTATCATTTGTTAAAACTCAATAAAAAAATAGATTTTAGGGATGGCAATATAACTGGCAGTTTATTAAGAGTTGAGAAACACTACTTTTCTTGACTCTTTTTCAGGTCTCCCGCTTACCTTAAAAGTATTTTAGGTATAGAATTATTCCTAACACTATAAAAAAATCAAACTTAAAATTAAAATCGCAATTCTTATCTGTAAAAATTATATTTATTTGAGAAGTAGTGTTTTGAGGGCATAAGGAGCACAGGAATATAATCGGTGAGATAACTTTTCCAGTGAGAAAGCCTTTTCGTCAGCTATCCCCAAGGCTAATCTTAAAAAGCCGGCTGGAGCTTTATCCGTCCTTGTGCTGCGACTTTTAGCTATCTGGCTTATTCTTATTGTCTTACACTGCTCTCTTTGACGTTAAAACGGGAATAACAGGTCTTCTTTTAAAACGCATGATTCTCAAGTCCGTACCTTCGTTTTATACTCTTAAAAAGGTGAGCTCATGAAAATGCGAATTTTTCTAATAACTGTCTTATTTGTTCTATTAGCAGTTTCTTCTCCGGCTTCAGACGTTGTTCCTGATTTACGAATAGATAATATTTACAATCAAGCGAGTAGTCCCGAAACCTCGTACACTTCTTCTCAGTCCACTGTTTCAAAACCAGATTTGTCTCTAACTGAAAGCAATAGATTAGGACTTGTTTCCGGGGATGTGGCAGAGTATAAAATCAAGTTATACGTTGGGCCCGGAGAATATGACAGTATCACTCTTACCAACTATGTGCAGGAGAAAAGTCCCTGGACTACAAAAGCGGATAAAAATCTGGTGATTCTGCCAGGGCATGCTTTGACTGAGAAATTCTATTCCGACATGGCGATATACTATGCTCAGCAGGGGTACAGCGCATATATCCTGGATAGGAGAGAGACAAATATTCCAGTGGATGAAACTGATTTCAGTTTTATGCAGGACTGGACTTTTGAGGAATACCTTAAGGACACATACAAAGGTATCAATGTCTCAAGAAGCCATACAGCTCTCTTAAACGGAAAATCTGCAGAAAGCATAGAGGTTATAGTAATTGGCCACAGTCATGGAGCACTGCTTCTAACGGCTTATGAGGCAAGTGAGTATGACGATCTCCCTGCAGGCTCTGTTGACAGAGTCGTGCCTGTTGATATTATTATCAAATATAATCCAAAAAATTCGGAATTAATACCGAATCAGACTCAGGAATTTGCTTCCATTTCCGAAAGTATCGAAAAAGGAGGTTATAATGATAGTAGTATGGCAGGTATGATGTACAGAGGCTACAAGGCTTCTACAGAGCCTGAAGGGCATGATTTCAATCTTACATTCACAAACAGGCAGTTTTTCAGGCTCATGGCAAGCCAGACATATAGTTTTTCCGAATATCCCTATACTCCGGACTATCACTACTGGAGCGGGGATCTTAGCGGCCTCTATCATGTTGACGAAAACCGGCTGCTTAATTTGACTTTAACCGGGGGAGCTGTCCCTTATACGCCAAAGTATCTGGACCAGTATATGGCCGGCCTGATGGGCAATGTGGAGGGGTATGAGATAAATTCTTCCAGAATAGACTCTCCGGTACTTTATATCGGACTCGGAGGAGGCTTTGGCGATTACGGCGCATGGTGGTACGAAGATGAGGTCGGAGAAACGAATAGCAGGGTTACTACTATAAGCTGGAATAACCAGGGGCACGGTAGCCTGTTGATCGATCGCAATTCCTCTGAGTTATGGGCACTCATAGATGATTGGGTGGATGGAAAACAACCAATAAAAAGATCACATGAAATCTGAAAACAATCCTGTGTCAAATCAATAAGGCAGTGCACAGCAAAAAAGGATTATTGATTCGCACCGCCTTTTGATTGATTAGTTTACTTTTCTTTTCCAGAAAATATACTGAACTCTACTAATATTTAAATTGAAGATGGTTATGCAGATAACGTCTGATATAAGGCGACCTGCTGAACATTCTACACTCATTTTTCACTGAAAATCTGCTTTTTCGAGTAAAAATTGGAAAAAAGTTATATGGTTTGGGAGTGACTTAAAAGCTTGTTGGTGTGTTAAAAATGAAATCTTTTGCATTAGTCCGGGCAGACGACCCGGCAAAAGTAAGAATCGCATTACACGACCTGGAAATCTACGGAGACATTCAGTTTTCAACGAGTCCCAGGTGTATCGAAAACGACTATGCAGATGCGCTTCTTGTTAGTGTTATGGGGGTGCCTCTCAGGTCAAAATGTAACTTTGCTGCACTTGTGGAACTGAGTAATAATGCAGGGACAGCGATTAGCAGGTTGAAGAAAATTCATCCTCCGGCACATGTAGTTATCATCAGTCCGAAACACCATGTATTTGAGGAGATTACCGGCAAGTTCCAGAACTATCCTGAATATGATCGGTTGTTCAATCAGAAAGGCTTGAAGGAGGCTCATGGAATATTGGACGCAGGCAAAAAAAATGACGAATTAGTAAATAACTAAATAATTAAATAAATAAATAACTAAATAAATAACTAAATAAATAACTAAATCTGTCTCTTATACACATCTCCGAGCCCACGAGACAGGCAGAA
>NZ_JJOY01000024.1 GCF_000979455.1 Methanosarcina sp. 2.H.T.1A.6 | reverse complement strand
CTATCGTTTACCGATTTTCCGTTGCTCCTAATCGGTGATCTGGTCAACCAGGGCTTGTTAGACAAGCCCCTGAGTCTTTAGCTCAGGGGTAGTTGACTTGTCATCAATCTGCCTCATTTACATGCTTAGCTCTAGAAAACTTTCAATTCTTTTGCTTTCCTTTTACACTTTAACTCCAAAAGCTTTTTCTTTTTATTCTGATTTTCCCATAAAGATATGATTTTCTCATAGTCTTTTTGAAAATAAGGCATGGAAATCGAGTTACATTCAGAATATTCAGATTAATAATTAATACCACCTCTACAATTATTCCCTTCATGTCCCCCAAATCCCGCTGGCAGTTCTGGATCGACCGCGGAGGCACGTTTACTGATATCGTAGCCCGCCGCCCTGATGGAACACTGATTACACATAAACTTCTTTCCGAAGCCCCGTCTCATTATGAAGATGCAGCCATGCATGGGATCCGCCAGATCCTCGGGCTGCCTGAAAATGCACCTTTTCCTTCGGAAGAAGTTGAAGCCATAAAAATGGGCACGACCGTTGGCACAAATGCTCTCCTTGAACGGAAAGGGGAACGGACTGTTCTTGCCATAACGCGGGGATTTGGAGATGCTTTGAGGATAGGGTATCAGAACCGTCCGGATATTTTTGCTCAGAAAATCGAACTTCCTGACCAGCTCTATGAAAGGGTAATCGAAGTTTCCGGCAGGTATGGGGTAGACGGGGAAGAAATTGTACCTCTGGACCTGAAAGCCGCTAAAAAAGAGCTTGAAGAAGCATATAAAGTTGGCATCCGATCCGCTGCAATCATCCTTATGCACGCCTACCGTTATCCCGATCATGAACTAAAACTCGGCAGACTTGCCAGAAAAATCGGTTTTACGCAGGTATCTCTGTCCCATCAGGCAAGCCCGCTAATAAAATTTGTGAGCAGAGGGGAAACAGCGGTTGTGGATGCATATCTCTCTCCGGTGCTTCGCAGGTATGTTGACATGGTCGAAAAGAACCTGCAAGAAAGAGAAAGAGAATGCGAAAGAGAATGCGAAAAAAAAGCACCTGAAAAAGAAAGCCTGGAGGAAAAAAGTAAGGGGAAAAATAGCCCCAGGCTAATGTTCATGCAGTCCAACGGCGGGCTTATAGATTCGGGGGCTTTCCAGGGCAAGGACTGCATCCTTTCCGGACCTGCCGGGGGAATCGTGGGGGCAGTTGCAACCTCGGAAATGGCAGGGGCAAAAAAGATAATCACTTTTGACATGGGAGGGACATCCACGGATGTAGCCCAGTACAGCGGGGAGTACGAACGCAGTCTGGAAACAGAAGTTGCAGGTGTGCGCCTGCGTTCTCCTATGATGCGCATCCACACAGTTGCAGCAGGCGGGGGTTCGATCCTGCATTACGAAGGGGGCAGGTTCAGGGTGGGACCTGATTCTGCAGGCTCGGACCCTGGACCCGCATGTTACCGAAAAGGAGGACCTTTAACGGTTACGGACTGCAACCTTATGCTTGGGAAATTGCAGCCCGAATTGTTCCCGAAAATCTTCGGACCGGGCGCAGACCAGCCTCTTGATTCTGAAATTGTGCGCAGGAAATTTGAAAAACTTGCTGAAGAGGTCTCTGGCGAGAGAAGCACCCATGAGAGCGGTGTCCTTACAGCCGAGCAGGCAGCCGAGGGTTTCCTTTCCGTAGCAGTCGAGAATATGGCAAATGCGATCAAAAAAATCTCGGTCCAGCGGGGATATAACATAAAAGAATATACCCTCTGCTGCTTTGGAGGAGCAGGAGCCCAGCACGCATGCAGGGTTGCAGATGCCCTCGGAATTAAAAGCATTTTCATCCACCCTTATGCCGGAGTTCTTTCTGCATACGGCATGGGGCTTGCAGACCAGAGGCTGATCAAAGAACAATATATTGGAGCTGAACTGTCAGAAGGGCTGATAAACGAGTTAAAATCTGTTTTTGCGGGGCATGAGGCGGAAGGCCGACTGATGATGCTGGAGCAGGGAGTTAAGGAAGACTGCATTGCTGCACTCTTTAAAGTCCATATGCGCTATGCAGGTTCGGACACGCAGTTAGATGTAGATTTTGCGGACAAAGAAGCCCTCAGGACCGGGTTTGAGGAAGCCCACAAGAAACGCTTCGGATTCGTAATGGAAGGAAAATCCATTTTTGTAGAAGCCGTCTCTGTGGAGGTCATAGGGGTTACGGAGAGGGTTTCTGACCCTCTGCTTGAAATTGAAGATAATCCCGTGTTTTCACCCGTTTCCAGAGTCCGGATGTACAGTTATGGGGAATTCCGCGAAACCCCTGTCTTCCAGATAGAAGAACTCAGGCCCGGGATCTGTATAAGTGGGCCTGCAATTCTAATTGAAAAAAACACTACCATTATAATTGAACCCGGCTGGGAAGGAGAGATTACTGCACGCAACCACCTTCTCCTTACCCGCAGAGTTCCGCTTCCTGCCAGGACAGCCATCGGGACAGAGGCTGACCCTGTAATGCTTGAGATTTTCAATAACAGGTTCATGTCCGTTGCCGAGCAGATGGGTTACACCCTGCAGAAAACTGCCCATTCCGTAAATATAAAGGAAAGGCTTGACTTTTCCTGTGCGATTTTCGACAGGCACGGAAACCTGATAGCAAATGCTCCTCACATCCCCGTGCACCTGGGTTCCATGGGGGAATGCGTAAAATCCCTTATACGGACACAGTTTCAGGAAATGCACGCAGGGGATGTATACCTGATAAACTCCCCGTATCATGGAGGCACTCATCTCCCGGATATCACGGTTGTTACTCCGATGTTTGGCAGTTCCGGAGAGATCCGATTTTATCTGGCTTCCCGAGGCCACCATGCCGATGTAGGAGGAATAAGCCCGGGCTCCGTGCCTCCGGGCAGCAGGACCATTGAAGAAGAAGGGGTGCTGAGCGAGGGCATGAAAATAGTCAAACAGGGACGTTTCTGTGAAGAAAAGCTGAAGTCCTGGCTGAACTCGGGAAAATACCCTGCAAGAAACCCGGACCAGAATACGGCTGACCTCCGGGCCCAGGTAGCTGCAAATGAAAAAGGGCTTCAGGAACTGCGCAGGATGGTTGAAGAATTCACCCTTGAAACCGTTGAAGCTTATATGGGCCATGTGCAGGATAACGCTGAAGAAGCCGTCAGAAGAGTTATTGACAGGCTTGCAGACGGAGAATTCACCTATTTGCTCGATGACGGGAATGCAATTAAAGTGAAAGTCACCATTGACCGCAAGAACCGGGGTGCCAGAATCGATTTTACGGGTACTTCCCCCCAGCTTTCAAATAATTTCAATGCTCCTGCCTCTGTCTGCCTGGCTGCTGTCCTCTACGCTTTCAGGACACTTGTAAAAAGTGATATCCCCCTGAATGCAGGCTGTTTAAGGCCGCTTGAAATTATCATCCCCGAAGGTTCCATGCTCAGGCCGGAATATCCTGCAGCAGTTGTTGCAGGCAACGTTGAGACCTCGCAGTACATTGTTGATGCCCTTTTCGGAGCCCTTGGCACGCTGGCGGCTTCCCAGGGTACTATGAATAATTTCACCTTCGGAAATTCGGATTTCCAGTACTATGAAACCATCTGCGGAGGAGCAGGGGCAGGCCCCGGATTTTCAGGGACGGATGCTGTCCATACCCACATGACCAACTCAAGAATTACCGACCCTGAGATCCTTGAAACAAGGTTTCCGGTTTTGCTTGAGGAGTTTTCCATCCGGCAGGGAAGTGGGGGAGAAGGTAAATTCAGGGGCGGAAACGGAGTTGTCCGGAAAATCAGGTTCCTGAAAGATATGAATGCAGCCATTCTCTCAAGCCACAGGAAACTCCCGCCTTTCGGGCTCAAAGGTGGCAGGCCCGGGAAGTGCGGAAAGAACACGCTTATCCGCAGAGACAGCAGTGTTCTCGAGGTTGAGGGACAGGCTGAAATTAAGCTAAAAAGGGGAGATGTTTTTGTTATTGAGACGCCGGGCGGTGGAGGGTACTGTGAGAAGGAAAGCGGGGAAAAATTGAAAAAGAACTGAGTCAAACAGAATATAATGAGAAAGACTAATGTAAAAATGGACAGGTTGGACAAACGATACAAAACAAAATAAAATTAGATAAAATTAGATAAAATTAGATAAAATTATACAAAATTAGATAAAATAAAAACCAGTAAAAAAAAGAAATTGAAAAAGAAAACAGGTTAAAAAACTGGGATTATTTCGGAGAGCAGAAATTTCAGTTTATAAGCCTGTAAGTATATACAAAGTCTCCTCCGGCTTTTCCGTCGTTATCGCCATCCAGAGCAATTCCCCGTTCGTCTATTATGACTCCTGATCCGGTTTCGGTTCCAAGTAAGGTAATTGTTATTTCAGCACCTGACTCATCCATAGGATATTCGCCATAAGGACGGAACATCATTATTCTGGACCCTGCATCCAGTAGGCCTTCCACAGGCTCTGATGATGCGGAACTTCTTACTATTACGGTCTCTTTCGTAATGCTTGCATTATTCATGGGCATATCGAATTCGATCCAGATAGGAGAATCATGCCTGAACGCAAAAGTCTGCCTGTCAGGATAAATTGATTTTATCTTTGGAGGAACCTGCCCCTGTTTGAAGTGAAGAGGAAGAGATTTGAAAGCCTCTGGAAGGGACCTGTTACACATATACTTTTTAACAGTATATACAATTGCAGCTCCTGCGAATACCCCCAAAAGAAATTTGCCCCAGTTATTATTTTTATGCAATATCGTACCCCTCCTTTCGTCTCATTGCACTTTGATTTTGTACCCACACTTTTTAGCAGCATGTTTCTTAAAAGCATAAATAACTGTAGCTCCGATAAGCATACCCATCATTATCTTACAAAATTTATTCATTGAAGATCCCTCCCCTGCTTCATCTAATTTTACTCCTTCGGATTCTATTTCAAGCCCTAATTCTTTTTGAGATTTTTCTGACGTGAGTTTCTCAAGTATATATGCCCCAAGAACTAATTTACCATATTTATTTAATACTCCTCCATTCTTTTGGGAGCCCCCTGGCTTAATTTTCTTCATGACATATGCGCTCAGCAACAGCTTGCCATATCTCTTCATATTTAGCAATCTTGCACCCCCTTGATATTTTCCTGACCGAAGAAGCCCTTATCCCTTATTTTTAATATCTTCCGGAAAGGAAAGTAATTGAATTTAATACTCCTGTATTTATCCTATATCACACATAATATATAACGCCAACTATATGAGATCCGAAATAATTTTAAACCGTGAAGGGATTTCTGGTGATTTTCAAACAAGCAGAAAATGCAGATACTATAGAGAACTAAAGTAAGACTTTATATTAAGAATCTGATTGAAAAGTTAATATGGAGTTCTGCAGGGAAAACTCTGAGACAAACAGGAATACCCAGCTTTTTTGCTTGAAGGTTACAGTCTTATTCCGTATGATGGCAAATTGAAATCAGGTACAAAAAGGAAGTATTTCTTTTTGCCGGAGCACTATGGAAAAAATACGAAATAAAAAGAAAAACTAAAAAGAAAAATTTATAAGAAAAATTTAAAAGAAAAACTAATCAGAAAAACTAAAAAAAAACTAAAAAGAAAAACGGTATCCTCTTCAAATGGAGTGGAAATCTCAGACTACAATAATCAATGAATTTTGCATTTATAGCAAATAACTCAAAAAGTAGTAGTAGTAAACCACAAGCCAAAGCAATAAAATATTCAGTAACAAGCCAGAAGTTTAATCAAAAAGCCCAAAACCAATAAACTATTAAGTAAGCAACCACAAACTTTACCTGCAATTTTTACCGGATTTGAATTTCTTAACACTCATATTTTTTGCTCAGCTTTTAAAGGTGGAACTATGCCTCATATAATGGAATTACTTGGAAAAACAAGAGTCGTCGTAAAAGATGGGAAAGTCGTCGAAGTCGGAGAGCCTGAAATCAAATGGTGCCCCCTCTTTGCCAAGATGCGCGGAATCCAGAAGATCACCCCCGAAGAAGTCAAGAAGAATATGGAGTTCAGGATCAGTGATTTCGGGATGTTTACGGACAAGCGCCGTCTGGAACTCGAGGACTTTGTCGGATTTGGAGCATCTGAAGTTATGATGACAGGCCTGAGCAGAGGTTTACTTGACACAACGGTAACCGCCTGTGAAGGAGCAGGAACTGTCATTTCCAATAACCCTACCCTTGTTCAGGGTATGGGCGGCAGGATGTCTGGCCTGGTCGAAACCGAGCCAATCGATGGCATCATAAATGGAATCACAGAACGCGGCGGAATTGTGCTTGACCCTTCAACTGCCGTAATGGACCCGGTTGCCGGAGTGAAAAAGGCAGCCGAACTCGGTTACAGAAAGATCGCAGTAACCGCGGCTTTCGGTGAAACCGCAAAAGAGTTACGGAAGCTTGAAGCCGAACTCGGGCTTGATTTGATAGTAATTGGGGTACATGTTACCGGTTTAACCAGGGAAGGAGCTCAGACTCTGGTAGAAAATTCAGATATCGTAACCAGCTGCGCTTCAAAGCCTATCAGGGACCTTGTAAAACCCCTTGCTCAGGTTGGAACTGCTGTACCGCTTTTTGCCCTTACCCAGAAAGGAAAAGAACTTGTGATCGAAAGGGCAAAGGATATCAAAAGCCCACTTCTGATCAATACCATGGCCCTGCCTGTACTTCCTGAAGAAAAACAGCCCAGGGAATTGAAATAAAAGCGGCTCTAAAGCCGTTATTAATTTTTTCTTTACCTTTTTTCTTTACCTTCTTTGCTTTCTCTCTTTACCGTTTTCTTTTCTTTACCTATTTTCCTTTTCTTTACCTATTTTCCTCTTCTTTTTCACCTTCCTTTTCCTCTTCTTTTTCGCCTTCCTTTTGTCAACAATAAATTCATACGCAGCATTTTCTACGATAAGATTATATTATTCAAAATTTATGGATGTTATGTTTCTGAAAAAGTATTGCTTAAAGTTCCAGGGAAGATGAAATGACTGAAATATCAGGTGACAAAGAGATTAAAAACAAAACTCTTGAAGAGAGAATTATAAGCGAAAAAAACAAGCTTTTACGTTTTATAAAAGAAAGAAACGATTACATCAGAAACCTGCCTGAAATTGAAAAGAAAGCATTTATCGCGTCAATACAGGAGATAAAGGAAAGTAAAGATAAAATCGAAAGGCTATTGGTGAAGAAAGAACTCAAAAGAGGCATTGACGACCTTCTATTTTCTTTTGAGGACCTTCCGCTTTTCGGGAAAGAATACTGGTTCATGAAATTCACAGCCGATGACGGGTCCAGGCGCCAGTTTTTTCTCACGTTCGGCAGGAGTGCGGGGGATACCGAGGTCAATGGCAGATATGTAGTGAACAGCAGGATAAAAAATGATAAAACAGACGGGTATTGTGTCTCCTGGGCATATGATGAGGTAAAGAAAAACCTCACTGATGACCTGGGGGTCATTGAAGTTAAAGATAAGAGGGTTACCTGCTCCAGCAAAGAGATGAAAGCGGATTTCTATGGGTCATTTCCAAAGTATATGCTTGATATTTCAAGCAATGGTCAGACGGTCTGCTGTTTAGACATAAGAGAGCCGGAGGATAATAATTACAATTCAGAGGTGTCTGAATATTTCAAAGGCTTGTTCGGTTACAGGCTCGCTAACCTGTATTTTGATTTTGAGGGCGTGCTGTTTGAGAAGGATTTCTCCGGAAAGTGCTATGCGCAGAAAGTAATTGTTGTCGGGCCTTTCATCCCCTGGAAATGGTCGAGAATCGTGTTCATGAACGGGTCGATCCTGACCTACTACATCCCGAATATAGAGATTGGCGGATTAGAATACGATATACACAATTCAATGGAATTCTATGATGCAGAGACCAGAAAGATGCACTTATTCAAAAAGGCAAAAGTGTATGAGTACCCTTCAGAAAATGGGAATAAAAGATGGGTCATTACCGCTGAAGAAGGCAAAGTTTTCATGGTCATGAAGAGCTATTGTAAGGAATCTTTCAGCTTTATGAATAACTTTAATTTCAGTTATATAGAGAACCTTGTCGATGTCGTTGATTTTCAGATCGAGACCGAGGATAAGGTCATAACACTAAAGGAAACCGGCAGTGGATTAGGTATGGTTGAAGATACATCAGGATTCGGAATATGAATTATGAAACTGAGTCCGGATTACTGCGATTTATACCACTGAAAATATAATAAACTAAGCTTTGTTCTCCACAACCTCAGTGGTGCTGCTGGGAAGAGGTAACAAAGTAGAGGTGCCTGTGACCCGGGCAGTACATCCCCCTCTCAATTTTCAACCTGGTCACCAGATCACAGTAGTATATAGCTGCAACATCATAATGCTTTTTCAGAATTTAACAGATTTCCCGGACATCTATCCTGTCATAAACATACGTTTTCAGTCCGTGGAGTACCTAACTATGTATAGCATATTATTTATGGAGTCTCATGCGCGTGGTTTTGCTTTTCTAGTGGGTAACCTCTAACCACATATATCGACATGTTCTGATTAACATAACCTAATTACTATATATGTATGCCCCATACAATAATGGCAAATGAAGGCCTTCAAAAAACAATTTGGATTAAAGTCTTTTGAAAGCAGTCTGGATTGACTCAACCCCAATTGTCACCAAACTAAAAATTGAGGGGGAAAACCCCTTTCCCCTCAATTACTGTTAGAACAGGTTATAATATGTTCAAAAACTTTCAATTAAGCTCCACACTGGTGCACAAAATCCTGGATCTTTCCAGTTACGGTGTCACAGCTGACGATAAAAGGCTTGCTTTTAACTGTGATGGTAAGGTTTGCTGTACCATCCCAGTTAAAATCAGCTACAACTCCGCTCCCTGAGATTTCTCCACTATTTCCTGAAGGAACGTGAAGACCAGCTGATTCAAGTTTCTGTTTCATGCAATTAAATACATTTGGTGTAACGTTATGAAACGTTACCGGATTACATCCCATTTTATATCCTCCTTTATTTTTGAAATAATTATATTTTTCAGCTGCAAATCACAAAATGTAACATCACTCGTGAGACAATTCTGGATCAAAGACGAAGATGTATGAAATTTCATCCCATAAGCAGTCTAAAATATTTAGTAAAGGTTGTAGTTAGTAGTATAAATAAATTTTGACTCTTGGGGAGTATAGAAAACACAAAAATAGCTTTTGTCCCGGCCTCAAAAGTAAACTTGATACTACATCTTCACCCGTTTCCATAGTCTCATTCCTTTCCATGCTTCCGGCTTCTGATGCTATTGGGATAAAACACAATTCATTTGACATTTTGTTTTGTGTATGCATCCTATAAGCCTTACCCATCCACTTAATAGAATAAAGAAAACTGAGTGTAAATAGAGTTTACTTAAATACAAATTTAATGAAATTATATCTAAAATAGATGATTTTCAATTCAAGCCCTCGTTGGTTTTTATGAGAATATCCACACAAAACAGCGAAAAGCCAGAAGTGCTTTAGCTTATTTGAAGAAAAAAACAAAAAAAGAGGATTAAAATTTTAGATCAAGGAATTAAAAGAGAGCTGAGAATATTATTTAGAATTAAGTCAGCCAAAATTGAAGTCTATAGATATCGAATATTGAGTTTATTCGAAGTCTGAATTCTTCCTGCAAATTCAGTGTTTCAATCAAAAAATGTAAAAATCACTGGATTTTGGACCACAGTCTATTTTCGGCTTCAAGTATTTTCGACCTCAACCATTTTCGGATTCAAGCGGCTAATTATGTAAGCCCGTGAGATATATCTAGATAACTTTAATAGTTGTTGTAGTATACTTTAATGCCTTAACTACATTCCAGTGCCGATTAAGTATATATCAATAACCTGTCAATGGGATATTGTAGGATGAATTCTCCGGAGGAAATCAAACTGCAAAGAAGTAAAAAGTCCAGATGAATAAAAAACCCGAAACCTGGGAAGATGACAAAATTTAAGAAAAAAAATACAAAACCTGAGGAATAAGATATGACTGTAAGAGATGATATTCACGAACAGATTGTTGCAGGCCTTAACGGCGCAAAGTTTCCCATAAACACACCCGGAGAATTGCTAGCTGCATTCCCTGCCGGTGCAGACACCACATGCAGATCAGGCGACCTTGCAGTTACAGCAGGGGAAGCAGGCAAACTGCTCACAGCAGCAGATTTCCCATTCAAAGATGCAAAACATGTGGCAGACACAATAGTCGAAAGAGCAGGGCTTTAAGTCCTGCCTTCTTTCTTCTTTATAAGCACGGAAAACACAGATGTACATGGAAAACCTCACTGATTGTACATGGAAAACCTCACTAATAACGCTATAAACAAGGAAGACACGGAAAGCATGGAAATCTCTGTGCTCATAACTCTTTTATTCCGCGTTATTCTCTTTTACCCTGAATTCCGGAATCTCTCCTAACAACAGATCTCTCGGATAAAAGACCCCAGGGACTTTTCTGGCAAGTTATTTAAGCAAATCCGGGGTTTTACCTGTCTTATGCTTCAGGTGAAAAAAGGTGCCCATCTGGCAGTGTTACTTGGCTGTATTCTCTATGGGATGACAGGCTTATTCCTTGCTAATATTCACAACCTACCCATAACTTCAATAATATTTTACCGCCTGTTCTTCGGGCTTACCTTTATTTTCACTTATCTTCTGGCAACGAACAGGCTTGGAGAACTGAAACCTGGAAAAGGGAGAGCTCGTCTTCTCTTACAGGGCATCTTTATCCTGGTTAACATGTTCTTTTATTTCCTGTGCGTAAAGGAAACCTGTTTCTCCATGGCTATCCTGCTCGAATACACTGCCCCGATCTACGTAATGCTGGCTTCACCTTTTGTTTTGAAAGAAAAAGTTGGAAAGGAGAGCATTGCAGCCCTTTTCCTCGCAATTGCAGGCGTTTATATGGTGATCCGTCCTGAAGGCGGGTTTGGAACCCTCGAATTTTCCGGCAGTCATTTCATAGGGATCGCATCCGGACTCTTTGCGGGAATGCTCCTTGCAGTTATCATTATGAACGTGCGGGTCCTGAAAAAAGATCATTCCGAATTTGCAATCGCTTTCTGGGGTACTGCAATCAGCTGCCTCCTGATGGCACCTTTTGCTGCAGGGACTTCCGTTTCCGTGCTTGTACCCAATATACTTCCTCTAATGGCTTTCGGAATTGTTTCAGTGGGAGTGGGCGGGATTCTTACGACCATAGGTTTTGCAAACCTTAAGTCCCAGACAGGAAGCCTGCTGGCCCTTATCGAACCTGTTGCCGGGGTTTTTTTCGACCTGGCGTTTCTCGGAGTTGCCCTTTCAACAGGCACCCTTGCAGGTTGTTTCCTGGTCCTTATTGCAGCCGTAATCGTCAGCTGCCCGAGTTGCGTCTCGGAAGTCCGCTGTCCTTTTCGCTCGTATATAAGGTAGTTGCAGCATTTTTTTATTGCTGCAATTTCATAAAAACGATATGTAGGCTGGGAGAATACACTATGAAATCCATCTCTACAATCCCTCTTAGGTAAGGGGATTTGTAGCAGTCAATATTAGGGGATCAAAAAAATCAAAGGTGGCTAATCTAAAGAAGCGGGTAATACGCAACATTCATCTGATCTTTCGTGGATATGACCAGATGTTTCCAAGCATATTCACAAAACATCGATAGCTATTCTAAATGAAGCACCAAAACCCTCAGATATGCTTGAAATGGGGAAAAAAGACTCTGTGAATTGATGAGAAAAATGAGTCGGAATCATTACAGTCCTGAGAAAGCAAGATAACTTTTCATTGGTCATCGGTTAAAGAATTTTCTTGCCTGAAGGCTATCGATTTTGTGCCAGAAGTCTGCCTCAAATTTTGTCCTCTTTACCTCAAATCGATACCTTGCTTCACCCCACCACACTGATATAATTTTGAAAAACTGTTATGAAACTGGATGCAATTTATCATAATTCCTCACTTAACCGAAGACGCATGGAGAACTTTTAGAAATGGCGAAGGATTCAATGTCTCTTGACTTTATTGAGGAGGCTTTATAATTTGAAATAGAGTCCCTGCTTAGATTGAATACACAGAAAACCAGATAAAAGAAGTGGAAACCAGGATTTTAACGACATGGAAAAAGATGAAGGATAAGCATTATCTTCAGACAATTCCAGGAATTAGCGATTTAATTGCAGCTATGATCCGGGCTGAACTTGGCGATGTAGAGAACTTTAGGCATCCCGATCATTGCTAAGATGGGTTTTGGGGAGAGCTGTTGTACAAGCAAAGTTGTTTAATCCAGTAATAGATGAGGCATCTTCATGGAAATTTACCGCGCTATCAGCGCGGCTTTTTCAGAATAATTCATCTGGATGAAAAAAATGGAATATAAAAAATCATTTATATAATGTCTAATTTAGGATTATAGAAATGAGGTCGGCTGCGGTTCTTTATGGCTTCTGGAATAATGCCGTCCGATTTCAGGGCGGCCTGATCCCTGAAGTTCACAGATAAGCATGAGTTACATAACGCCGCATCATCCTGTGGCTGTTGAAATAATATGCAACCATACCTATTGAGTTGTTAATCAGTTTAAACCATTCATCTTTGCGGTCGTAATACATGGGGACGATGATGTAGTAGAGTTTGTTGTAAAGGTCATCAAGCTCAGAGAGCCTGGCCTCTTCTACGGAAAGATGTTCTTCAGGCTGAGGTCCTATGGACCAGCCAGTTACCCCTTCGATCCACCCTTCAATCCACCAGCCGTCAAGTATACTAAAATTTACGACCCCATTATGGGCAGCTTTCATGCCGCTTGTGCCCGAGGCTTCATAAGGGCGAGTTGGAGTGTTCAGCCAGAGGTCAACTCCGGAAACCAGTTTAGCGGCCAGGTCCATATCATAATTTTCCAGAAAGACGATCTGGATCTCGTTCCGGAGCGTTTCTATGGTTTTGAAAATATCTCTTATGAGCTGTTTTCCAGCCTCGTCATGCGGATGGGCTTTGCCTGCAAAGATAAGCTGAATCCTGCCTCTCCTGTTTATCTTTCTGAGCCTTTCAAGGTCGGAGAGGATTAATGTTGCGCGTTTATACTCTGTCATACGCCGTGCAAAACCTATTGTCAGGGTCTCATAGTCCATGCACGCCCCTGTTCTTTTGTTAACCTCATCTATGAGCGTTTTTTTTGCATTCCAGTGAGCTTCCCAGATCTCGTCATCCGGGATTCCTCCGATCCTTACCAGGAGTTCGGGTTCATTTGCCCAGCCCGGAAGATAGCGGTCAAAAAGTTGCCTGAAAAAAGAACAGGTCCAGGTATAGGAGTGGACACCGTTTGTTATTGCCTGGATTGAATATCCGGGAAAGAGTTCGCTTGAGACCAGGCTGTGCCGTTTTGTGACGCCGTTGACATAGTTGGACAGGTTAAGGGCAAACAGGCTCGTATTAAAACGGTCTGCCCCTCCAAACCTTCGGAGGATTACCACATCGTTTTTATCCCGGATCAGGTCTTCCACAAGCCCATAATCGAACTTGTCATGCCCTGCTTCTACAGGAGTATGGGTAGTAAAAATACAGAGGTCCTTTACTTTCGTAGGATCTTTGCCATTGCGTCTTAAAAGTTCCAGAGCAAGCAGGCTTGAGTGCCCTTCATTCATATGGTATTTTCGGATCTTAAAGCCAAGTGCATCAAGCATCCGCACTCCCCCTATCCCGAGTACAATTTCCTGCCTGAGCCTGTAGGGATGTTCACCCCCATAAAGAAAATCGGTGATCCCGCGGTCTTCCCATGAGTTCCCTTCGACATTGGTATCGAGAAAAACAATGGGTACGCAGCCACCTGTCAGACTCTTGCAGTTATAGTGCCACGCCTGGATTTTAACCTCCCTGTCCTGAATTTCAACGCTCACTTCCTGCTGCATTTTGGTCATCAAATGTGAAGGGTCCCACTCTTCAGTCTGCTCTGTCTGGCTTCCGGAGGCGTCAAGGCTTTGCCTGAAATATCCTTTATTGCTAACCAGAGTTACAGCTACAAGCGGAATATTAAGGTCTGAAGCCGAGCGAATCGTATCGCCTGCAAGTACGCCCAGCCCTCCCGCATAGGTAGGGATTTCATTGCGAAGCCCTATTTCCATGGAAAAATAAGCAATTTTCTGTCCTTTCAATACTCCTTGAAAACTATCTTCCATATTTGTAAATCCCCCTTTCTTTATTTTCTCACAGGTGCACTAAAAAAGTCTCTGGTAATCGCCTTTCGTAAATGTTTTAAATAATTACCACTATATTTATCTGTTAAAATTATCTTTATAAAGATGTCTCCGGTGATATATTAAATTGACCTATTGAATTGACTTAAAAAGTCAAATCAATCTTTAAATAAACCAGTACCAGTTTCTCAATGACTAATTTTCGTAATAATAGAGGAATGGCAGGATAAGACAGTAAAAGAATTCGTAAAGAAACTTGTTTAAAAGAATTTGTAAAGAAACTTATATTATATATCTTACCTGAAACTCCCGACTTCCTAATAAGCCGAGTTTAAGTTTAGTATATATATTTTTCTCCTGGTTTTAATTTTTTCCTGCTAATTACCAGGTTTAGACATTACATCGTTCAAACATTAATGAGCCTCTGCATCATGATACATCTGGAAGTTCAAACCACAATCTTTTTAATTAATTGTGTGTTTCTATGTAGTTATAGCAAAAAGACTAAATATGTGAAATTTTCTCATAGTTTCCTGTAAAAGGTTCCTGTATGGAGAATAAGATGGCTAAAGCGGCTTCGAACTCGGCTAAAAACGGAAATAATGGCAGGCAAAAGTCCTCCAAATATCTCAATGAGATGGCTTTATGCAATGCACTTGAGATGGCAAAGGAACTGATCTCAGTAATAAATAAAGTTCCTGTCACTGTTTTCCTATGGCGACCAGAGAAGTACTGGCCTGCAGAGTTTGTTTCTGAGAACATAAAGCAGTTCGGGTATACGGTAGAAGAATTCACATCAGGAAAACTTCTGTATGGGAACATTGTGCATCCTGACGACCTGGAAAGGGTTGAAAGAGAGCTCTCAAGAAGGATTGAAGAAGACAACGTTGATTTCTCTCAGGAATACCAGATATTGACAAAGTCCGGGGAAGTACGCTGGGTTGATGAAAGAACTTTTATCGAAGCCGATGAGAATGGGGTCGTAAAGTACCTTAAAGGCATAATTCTTGATATTACCGAAAGAAAACGAAAAGAGAAGCTGCTTTATATCCAGAGGGACCTTGGAATCGCTCTGAGCACTTCGACTTACCTGGATGAGACGCTTGACAGGCTGCTTGATTCGTGCCTTCAGATAGATGAAATCAATGCCGGTGGTATCTATCTGGTAGATGAAGAGACCGGCGATATGACTCTTGCCATCCATCGTGGTCTATCTCATACTTTTGTCGATAATGCCTCTTATTATAATGCAAATTCTCCAAATGCCAAGCTCGTTATGATAGGGCAGCCTGTCTATAAGCAGCATATAGACCTTCTTCTCACCTCCAGAGATGATGTGCTCCGGCAGGAAAACCTCAGGGCTACGGCAATAATTCCTGTAAAGTCTGAAAAAAAGGTTATTGCCGCCTTTTATCTTTCCTCGAGGATGGAATATGAGCTTTCGGATAGTGTGCGCACGGTTATTGAAACCATTGCGACCCAGTTTGGGGTTTTTATCTCACGGATCCGGCTTGAAGAAAAACTAAAAGACTGTGTGAAGAAGCGAAAGGCTTGATTGCTTCTTCCATTTAGACTTCTACCCCCTACCGTCCTGTTTTATCCAATTTATTTTATATATAATAGCCGATTTGTATTTAGTTTTCAGCCCTAAATCCAAAAACACCTCAGTTTTTCGAAAAAACGGAAAACAGGTATAAAAACGTACCATCCGGAAAAACGCATGATTAAATAAACTTAGGAATGATAAAAATATAACTTCAAAATTTCAGTTCTTAGCTGTACTGTTCCTGTACTATGAGTCTCTTTTCCTTTCTGGAAAGACCAATTCTTCCCTTCCCTGAAAGTTACCTGGAAAGCCGGAGAATACTTATTATTTCACTTGCCTATCGCTTTGGGACTTTATTTTTAGTCCGGACCTTGACATAAAGAGCAGCACATGCCGGCGCTGGGGAGTCTTAAAGGTAATCTGGCACACCCCACCAGCGGTTTTTCGGGCACATGGGAATTTTGCACCATCCGGTATTCGGCCCTGTGATCCTCACCCTCGCCCTTTTAGTTTTGCTCTATCCCCTCATCCTTTTAGACCTTGATGCTGGCAGGCTTCCTGTTTGGGCGAGATCGGCGATGCTTTTCGAGCCTGTGCTTTCAATGGAGGTTCATTGCCTCTCAAACTTTGTGTGGAGTAAAATTATGCACACGAAGCAATAACTACTGGCTGGAAAAAAACATCAATCTTGATAACTTAATCTTGATAACTATTACTTACCGTACACTTTTATGTGCTCAATTTCCAGATCAAAATCTCCTTTCTGTCCGGCAATCATGAAACCAAAGGATCTGATATCTTCGGGGTTTAGAGGTGCAGCGTTCTCCATTTTCTTGCCTCTGAAGAAGGGAAGGAACTTTCCAAAAGGAATTTCAACATCTATCCACTGCCCTTCCCGGGTTTCAAATATATGCTGGTACAGGAACCCGTCGTGGTGCCTTTCGGTCTTCATGTTAAGCCTGTAGGTCTTCCCGTCTCCTTTTACCCGGAGAAGGACGCCTTCAAAGGCTTTCAGGTCAAATGTATCGTTTTTAGAGCGCACAGAAGCGAATCCCAGCAGTTCCTCATTCAGTTCTACCTCCCCTTTAAAGTGGGCTTTTCCTCCGGTATAAACCAGATGACTTCTTGAAGTCCCGCCCATCACCCTATCGTCCATACTGACCCATTTAAGGGTTTCTGCCGGGTTTTTGAAATCAAAGACAAACATTTTTTTCTTCACTTCTTTATGTTTATTATAATCTTTATAGAATTGCAACTCACCCCTAATATTTGCTTTTTTCGGTCCTGTACAGTTGATATATCGAAAAAATACATCTCATGATGTCGAATATTAATGGGATTCTCCGGAACCTTCGGGGGTGGAACTGTCCATCACCTGAAGCGCGGAAGGATAAGGGTCGTATCGCTACCTTCTATTGTTTTTGCTCCTGCGTCTTCTTCAAGTACGGCTCTGACATTTAAGGGTACTTCCCTGCAGAAGCATTTTCTAAGATCCAGCTGAGTCATCAGTTCATGACAATCAAGGCTCATAACGAGGTCTTTATACCCGTCAGAATCAATGTCTCTGTATTCCATAGCATACGGTTCCACTTCCCCTGCCGACTTTACCGAACTTACCTTTACTGAGTTTTCCAGTATTTTTTCAACATCCAGTTCGGCCGATCCCAGGACCGCAATCTTCGTACTTCCCAACTCCATTGTTTTCACACAGTTGACATCTTTGTCAGGATTGACTCTGACTTCCACATCCATAACGTCTGTCTGCCTCTCTTCTCCCTGATCGGAAACATCAGATTCCAAGCTGGCTGCAGGAGATGCTGCTGTAGCTATCAGTAAAAATATTAAACAGAAACAAGAAATTTTCCAGAATATTGAAATTTTTTGCATATTAGAATTCATTGATGGTCTCCCCCTACAGTTCCATAATGGATTTCTAAATACATATATTAACAGGAAATTATATTATGTAGTATATATTTTTGAAAGAGTAGGCTTCAACCTAGCAGGCTGGCTCAGAATAAGAACTGATAATTATAAGCAAAATTTAAAGCAAAATTTAATAAGCAAAATTTAATAAGCAAAATTTATAAGTTTTGTTTCTATAAATTGTATAGGGAAAACGGCCGTGAACAGGGAGTAGAGTTTTTTTCCTGTTATGGGATCAGAGGCATTGCAGGATATGCAGATATCTTGCGGGTTCGAAATATGAGGCTTATAAAAGGCTTATAAAAGAAGTTATACTGAGTAATACTACAAACTGGTGGGGGAAGATGACAGACGAGCTCAAAGAAAAGATTTACGAGTACCTTGCAACTCATTACTACCTTAACCTGGCAACCGTAAGCCCGGAAGGAAAACCAATGGCCCATACTATGGCATATGTTTCCGAAAACGCAACTGTTTATTTTGCGACCAATAAAGACACCCGAAAAGTCCGGAACATAACGAACAACCCGGATGTGGCTTATACGGTTGATGAAGACGAACCTGACTGGTTTGGTATGCAGGCCCTCCAGGTGGAAGGTAAAGCCTCGATAGTGACCGATGAAGGGGATCTGCGGAGAATCGGAGAAATCATGACAGCAAAATTCCCGATTACTGCTGATATGCCTCCTGACCCCTATACCATCCTGATAAAAGTCGAACCCGAAGTTGTTTATTTCCTTGATTACAGTGTTGAATTCTGGTACAGGGCAAAAGTGGATTTCTAAGAGTCAACTAACCGCTAAATCAAAAGATGTAAAGGGTTTCCTGCTAAGGGTTTATGAACATTAAAGGGTTAGCTAAAAAACGATATTTTTTGTTTTTCTTTCAAAATCCAAAAAACGATATTTTTTTTAAAATATAATATCCGAAAATGAAAATCCAACAAACAGGAATAAATAAAAAATGTAAAAAAGGTCGTTTTTCAGAAATACTGATTTCAGAAATACTGTTTTCGGAAATACGATTATTGCGGTGGAATCAGCACTTTGTCTATTACGTGGATGACTCCGTTGCTGGCTTCTATGTCCGTTGCAGTGACATTTGCATCCCCTACTTTTACCCCTTCGGTTGTATCTACTGGGAGTTCGCTTCCTTCAAGCGTTTTTATGGATGTCATGTCCACAACATCAGCAGCCATATACTTTCCGGAGGCCACGTGGTAAGTAAGCACTCTGGTCAGGGCTTCCTTATCTTTGAGAAGGCTGTCGAGCGTACCTGCCGGAAGGGCTGCAAAAGCCTCATCTGTCGGGGCAAAGACCGTGAAGGGACCTTCGCCGCTAAGGGTCTCCTCAAGCCCTGCAGTTTTTATGGCCGTAACAAGAGTTTTGAAAGAACCTGCATCTTCCGCAGTTTGAACGATATTCTTATCCGGCACTGTTTCGGTTTTATTTTCGCCAGCTATATCTTCTGCTTCTTCAGCAATATCTCCTGCTCCTTCAGTTACTTCTTCGACCATTCCACCGGTTTCGTTTTCCACTTCCTGTGTCGGGCTTGAACAGCCGGAAGCAAACAGGACCACTGCTATAAGCAATGCTACAATAAGTCTAATTTTCCTGATAATTTTTCCCCCTGTACAATAAAAATATATATAAGATTGTATACTGCATTGTATATTTTCACATAGGATATATGCGAATATTTATATAACGTTATCTGACATTAAACCCATATAAACGCTCATTTTTAAGTTTTGAACTGATATAAGTGTCTATTTTAAATTTCTAAACTAAAATAAGCGTCTATTTTAAATTTCGGAATTAACAACAGTATTTTTTTTATTTTATTGGTTATTTAAGTTATTTTTGAAATTATGAGCTAAAATAGGCATAATTTAAAGTTTATGAGCTAAAATGAGTATCTTTTTGGAATTAATGCTCAAAAAAAGCTTTTTTAACAGGCTGTCTAAACTGAAAGTTAGAACCCAAAAGATGATGACAGGGTCAATTTTACGCTCACGTACTATCAGACCAGTTTCTTTGGTAGTTTGCCTTAACCACTCTTTGGGAAACATTTCCCGAAGAGAGTCTTCAAGAGTAGGGAGCGAGGAGGCATAGATGCACTAATATTTAGAGAAAGATGCACTAATATTTAGAGAATTAATATAAAAACGCATACTGGAGTGGGTTTCTAACGCTTAACCGATGACGCATGAATTAGTTTTTGTTCATTTTTTATATTTTTGACCCTCACCGAGCTCAACCGGCATCTAAAACAAGCTAAGACCCATAAGATTAAATAACTTTCAACCTTATTTCCCCTGAAATCGGTGCTGGCAAGAGGAGTTCAAAATCATCCAACACCTAAAAATAGATAAAGAATATAGGTTAGAAAAATCAAGCATCTTATATTATTATGGTGCAGACCGGAAATTGTTTACCTTTAAGTTCACCTCATATTTCACCTGATGTTGCATTCAGGCTACCGAAAAGCAGGTGAAAGTCCGATTAATTTAAAAATTCAAAATTGAGGCTTAAAAAGATGCAGTACCAGGCAACAGTAACTATTGAACAGAAAGCAGGCATGCTTGACCCTGAAGGCACCACCGCTAAAAGGGCGCTCGGACACCTTGGATATGCAGTTGAAAGCGTAAAGACCGCAAAACTGTATGAAATAGTGCTCGAAGCCGAATCTGCAGAAGTTGCGGAGCAGAAGGTTGATGAGATGTGCCAGAAGCTTATTGCAAACCCACTCATCCACAACTACACTATAAAGCTCAAGGAACTTAACTGAGGGCTCCCTGCAGGAATAAAGGGATTGAAGAATAAAATCCAGAAGGCTAAATTTTTTGAAAATACTAAAGTAAGGTTGAGGGAAAAAAATGAAGATTGCCATTATTCAGTTCGGAGGCACAAACTGCGACATGGACGTACTTCATGTCCTTAAAGACGTGGTTGGTGTGGATGCCGAAACTGTCTGGTACAAAGACGAAAACCTGACCGGCTTTGACGGAGTCGTTGTTCCGGGCGGCTTTTCCTACGGAGATTACCTCAGAGCAGGGGCGATTGCAGCCCGAACTCCGATTATGGATTCCGTAAAAAAAATCGCAGCCGAAGGAAAACCTGTGCTCGGGATCTGCAATGGTTTCCAGGTGCTGACCGAAGCCCGGCTTCTCGAAGGGGCTCTTACCACAAACGAGTACCCAAAATTCAGGTGCCACGGGGCCAATCTCAGAGTTGAGACCACTGATACTCCCTTTACCTCGAAGTTCAGGAAAGGCGAGGTTATAAGGATGCCCATCGCCCACATGGAAGGCAAGTTCTTTGCTGAAGAACAGACCCTGGCAGACCTTGACGAAAACGAACAGGTTGTTTTCCGTTACGTAGACGAAAAAGGAAGAGCAACGGATAAAGCCAATCCCAACGGCTCCCTGGAAAACATCGCAGGAATAGTAAACGCTTCAAGAAACATTCTCGGCCTCATGCCCCATCCGGAAAGAGCTTCCGAATCGATCCTTGGTTCCGATGACGGCAGGCGGATTTTCGAGTCAATGGCGGATTATATTACTGAAAACTTCTAATCCGCTTTTTATTTTTTATTTATTAGCTTCCCGGCTTTCATACCTTCACTTTTTCCCGGCTTTATCCAGTTCTTCCTTTATGTTTAGTTCTTCCTTTATGTTTAGTTCTTCCTTTATGTTTAGTTCTTCTCTTCTGTTTAGTTCTTCTCTTATGTTTTCCACAGTCTTCCAGGACTGCCTGACGATAGCGGGAAACTCTCCGTGGTGTTCTTCTCCCCATTTCAACAGGAAATCTTTTGTCTTCTGGTCCGAAGGATAGCCGCTTCCGAAATCCATGCCCCATTCTTTCTTGAGCTCCTCGATAAGCTCGTCCCTGCGCACTTTTGCAATGATAGAAGCTGCCGAAACTACAGGATACGTTGCATCTGCCTGGTGCATGGAAACGATCTCTATTTTCTTTGCATGGTCAGGACTGGTTTTTGCATACTGCCTGCGAAGGTTTTCGGCAAAGCGTTCGGCTTTTACGTCAGCAGCATCGGCATACACAATATCCGGTTTCAGCTGTTCAAGCACTTTTGCAAAGCAGACAACCATGATCTCGTTCATTGTCATAATTTTCCGGAGCTCGTCAATCTGAGAGGGGCTGATCTCAAGGACAAAAAAGCCGTCTGCATGTTTTTTAATCTGGGCTGCAAGCTGCTCCCTTTTTTTCGGCGTCAGCTTCTTGGAATCCGCAACCCCCAGCACCTTGAGGATATGGGCTTTAGATTCATCGATTTTTACGCCTCCTATGCACATGGGCCCGATTACCGGACCTTTTCCGGCTTCATCAATTCCTGCGATAATCATTCTCGGCTGTCTCCTGATTTGAAGGAAGAAAGTTTTTTTACTTTATGAAAGTAGGTAAAGGTATATTTTTTCAAAGTATTAAACAGGACTCTATAAGAATCCTCTAAAAACAAACCTCCATTGATTTGAACTTAATGGCTTGACACATTTTTGTTTATTCATTTTCAGTTTTCTGCAGCTGATTTGTGTAGAGTTTATAAATGTCTATATTTCGCATAGAGTTCGTCGATCTGCGATTGTCGCACCCCACTCGGGTGTGTGGATTGAAATAACATCTACACCGGGAAAATTACACATAATTGTCGCACCCCACTCGGGTGTGTGGATTGAAATAAATGATCTACAACCGTCTAAAACCATTGAAAATTTGCGGTTTGAGGGCAATATCACACGAGTAAAAAATGGTAGGAGCCGGAATGAAATAGGCATGATAAAAGATAAAAGATGAAAGCCGAAAGCCGAAAGTGCAGGCTTATCTTTTCTCGGCCTCGAACTTTGAGATCTCCAGGAACCAGTAGCCTTCCCTCAAGACCATTTCACTCTCCATGACCTTTATTTTGTTTTTGAACAGCGGGCCGTCGATAACAAAAGTATGGAACTCCCCGTTTTCACCGCAGGGATCGATTGAAGGATTGTGCTTTTTCAGGTCGCATATAAAATTTTCATCGATCTTTCGGCCCAGCCACTCTTTCCCTAACAACTCGGCTTTGACGCTGAGCAGGATCACCTCAAACCCCAAATCTATGAGGCCATTTAGAATCTGTTCGGAATTTCTCTGCCAGAGCGGCATTATTAACTCAAGGTCCAGTTCCCCGCAGATCCTGTCTACAAGGTTCTTGTGCGTCTCGATATGCCCGAAAACCGCCCCGTCTATTTTCTCCCCGCTATCCCTTAAATCACGGACCACTTTTTTGAATTCCTGTTCATATGAAATAAAGTCCTTATGGATAAGGGGAATTCCAAGAGCTTCAGCCTGTGCATAAAGCAGGGCAGGATTGATGTCATGGGAACCGCGCCTCTGGATTTCTCTGAAGTTCAGGAGGTGGGAGACCTCAAAACCTTCCGAAATTGCCCCGTAACATGCAAGGCAACCGTCCTTCCCTCCGGTCCAGGAAACAACCACCTTGCTTTTCTCGTTCTTGCTTTTCTCGTTTTTGCTTTTCTCGTTCTTAGTTGAAATGGGATTGTTGCACATCTCCCATACACATGCACCATCTGAAAAAAAAGCTTTTGTTATTCACCAGCTCTCTGCCCTAATATTCCTCAAAATCTCCTGAGGCCGGGTCTCTTTCCGTACATCAGCAGGATCAACAGGGAGCCATTGATAGTGACCCCGCAAAATATGGGAATAATTCTACTTTTGTCATTAAAATTAGCTTGCTGCATGCAAAAGCCATATAACATTAGGAGATACTGTTTACTCTGAGACTTCGGAGATACTGTTTACTCTGAGACCTTTCAAACACCCCGTAAAACAAAAGCATTAAATCTAAAGTTGAGTATGTTTGGGGTTAAGTTAGCTAGCAACAGATGAGATGAATTCCCCATGCCAGTAATCACCTTGCATTATGAAGACCTTGAGAAACTCACAGGAATAGATAAGGAAACCATCATAAAAAGGGTGCCCATGATAGGGGCCGATATCGAAAGAATTGAAGACGAGTACGTCGATATCGAGTTCTTCCCTGACAGGCCTGACCTTTACAGCGTGGAAGGGGCATCCAGGGCAATGCGGGGTTTTCTGGACCTTGAGACCGGGCTTCCCGAATATGAGATAAAGCCTTACGAGGTATCCATATCTGTCAGTGAGGATATCCTGAAGATCAGGCCCTTCCTCGGGTGTGCGGTTGTAAGGGGAGTAAAGTTTACATCCTCTTCCATCAAGTCCCTCATGGACCTGCAGGAAGACCTGCACTGGGGCCTTGGGAGAAACAGGAAAAAAGTTTCCATCGGGGTCCATGACCTTAAAAATGTGAAGGCTCCTTTCCGCTATATGGCAGTAGATCCCGGATTTGAGTTCGTGCCTCTCGATTACACTGAAAAGATGAGCATGACGGAAATCCTGGATAAGCACCCGAAAGGCACAAGGTTTGCCCATCTCGTCAGGGGTTTTGACAAATACCCGATCATCCTGGACGCAAATGACAATGTGCTGTCCTTCCCGCCCATCATCAACGGTACACTTACGTCCGTGACCGAAAGCACAACCGACCTTTTCATTGATGTTACAGGCCTCGGGGGAGCTGTATACACGGCTTTGAATATTGTTGTTACAGCCCTTGCAGAAAGAGGGGGGCAGATCGAGTTCGTAAGGCTAATCCGCCCCGGGGGCGAAGAACTTGTCCTGCCTGACCTTGAGCCCAAAACCCGGCTGCTTACCACAGGCGAGGTAAAATCCCTGATAGGCATGGAACTCTCAGTTGAAAAGATCGTAAAACAGCTTGAGCGGATGCGCTTTGGAGCACGCGCCCTTGATGCGGAAACCGTTGAGGTAAAGGTGCCTGCTTACAGGGCAGATATCCTGCACAACTATGACCTTGTAGAGGACATTGCCAAAGGGTACGGCTATGAGAATATCAAAGTAAGGGTCCCTGAGACCTATACCGCAGGCAAGTCCCACCCGATTTCCCTGATGCGGGCTTCGGTAAACGAAATAATTGTCGGGCTTGGATATTATGAGGTTATGCCTTTTACGCTTACCAGCGAAAAGGTCAACTTTGAAAACATGCGCAGGCAAAAGACCGATGACGTTACCCACGTGCTTCACCCGATAAGCGAAGACCAGACAATGCTCAGGACAACCGTGCTTCCTAACCTTCTTGAAATCCTTGCCTTAAACCAGCATAGGGAACTCCCGCAGAAAATCTTCGAGTTCGGAGAAGTCGTAAGCAACGAAACAACCGGTCAGCACGTAGCAGCAGTCTCGATCCACCCGCAGGCAAACTTCACCGAGATCTATGAAGTTGTAGATGCCTTCATGAGAGAAATGATGCTTCCCTACGAGGTAAAAGAGTCCGAAGACCCGGCTTTTCTTGAAGGCAGGCGGGCAGATGTTTATGTCAACGGCAAAAAGCTCGGAGTCTTTGGAGAACTCCACCCCGAAGTAATAAACAACTTCGCGCTCGGATACGCCGTTGTAGGGTTTGAACTTGACCTGAATGACCTTATAGGTAAAAATATTTAATTTAGAAGGTTAATTTTTCCTATTTTTAATTAACCTTTTAAACTTTACTTTTTTAACTGATTTTTTTAATTAACTTTTAAATGGACTATTTCAATTGATTTAACCTTATTCACTATATCAAGTCGTTCTTTTCACGCTTGACGCAGGAAAGCGGTCTTGCAAACAAATAAGAAGAAAAAGTAAAGAATAGGCAAATAAGAGTCCAAATCTGCTTTTATTGCCTTTTACTACATTTCCCAGCTTCTTCTTTCTTCTTTCTCTCTATTTCTTTCTTCTTTCCCAGCTTCTTCTTTCTTCTTTCTCTCTATTTCTTTCTTCTTTCTTCTTTCCTCTTTTTTGCAGGGCCGCCAGACAAGCTGGTGGAGCAGCTTGTATTTACCTGTAGTTTGAAATTTTATCTGTGGATTAAAGTGCGGTTTCCGGGAACAAGGGAAATATTCTTCGAGTAGGGAAGGCGTTTCCCATAACACACGCTTTTTCTTAATAACAGCATGATTACCTGTTATTATTTTTCTTACGTAGCTGACAAGAAAGCTTCATCCCTAAAAGTCAGAAAATAAATACAAAAAATTTGCTTTTTGGATATTTTGAATAATATCTGCAAATTAAGCAGGGGCTGCCGATATATTATTACCAGTGGTTATTATATATAATTGTCATTATATACTTATTAATATGGTCTTGCCAGTTGTATGCCTATATTTATAAGATCTGTTTGATTTTTGAAAAATAGGCATATTGATATTGATTTTTACTGGAATGGACGATTGTGAGTGCTAAACACTGAATAAGGAAAGAAAAAGACAACTAATAACCAACAACCAAAGAAAACTAATTTTCAGAATCCTGGGAGAATAAAAATGAAAACCGGAAAAAGGCTGTGTTCAATAGTTGTAGCTTTATTCTTTTTGCCTTTCATCTGTGCGACCGCGTCTGCGGATATGGCACAGGGTATTGAAACTCAGATCACTACCAATAACTCAAGCCAGATGGGTCCCGAGATCTATGGTGAACGGATTGTGTGGCAGGATGACCGCAATGGATATTATGATGCCTACATTTACGATCCAAACTGGGATATCTACATGTACGACCTTGCCAGTTCCACCGAAACTCAGATTACCACCAGTGAATCAAACCAGAGCGGGCCTGCTATTTACGGGGACAGAATAGTCTGGACAGATGATAGGAATGGAAATGCGGATATCTACATGTACGACCTCTCCAGTTCCACCGAAACTCAGATAACCACAAACGAATCGAATCAAAGTGGGCCTGCTATTTACGGGGACAGGATAGTCTGGACAGATGATAGGAATGGAAATGCGGATATCTACATGTTTAATATCTCCAGTTCCATCGAAACTCAGATAACCACCAACGAATCGAACCAGAGAGGGCCTGCTATCTATGGGGACAGGATAGTCTGGACAGATGAGCGGAATGGAAATGCGGATACCTACATCGTCGACATCTACATGTACAACCTTTCTACTTCCACGGAAACTCAGATCGCAGGAGATGGAGGTTTTCTTGAATACGGGCCTGCTATCTACGGGGATAGGATAGTGTATATGAGTGAAGGGGCAGGCGATTTAGTCTGGATGTATAACCTTTCTACTTCAGAACTGACTTTCATTGCCGCCGATGCGTGGAGCCCGGCAATCTACGAAGACAGGATAGTGTTGATGTATGGAATGGTGTTCCCAGACATCTACATGTATGAAATCTCCAGTTCCAGGGAAATACCGATAACCAGCGATGAAGCCGTTTATCATGGGGCTCCAGATATATATGGGGACCGGATAGTGTGGCAGGATGACCGCAATGGAAACCCCGATATCTACATGTTTACTCTTGCTTCGGCTGAGGTGCCGGCTCTGGAGGGAATGAAGGCTCTCAGGGAGTATGTGGAAAATACCTACAAATGCCATGTGCTGACAAAAAACGCTCTTACTGAGCTTCTTGATACATCGAAAGGTTTCCACGAAAAAGGAGATGATGCAAAAGCCGTTTCCATGCTTAAATCCTTCATTCATCTCGCTGAAAAAATGAAGGTATGCGAGCAGATTTCGGCTGCTGAAGCGGATTACATGGTTGATGAAGCAAAGGGGATTATCGACCAGATACAGGTTCATTAAGGATGAGAAATGGAGTTAACACCGCCACGGCGATGATAGGAAAAGCAATGGCATATTATATGCAATCATTGCCTTTTCTTTTTGACCCTTTTCCCAATCCCTCATTAAATCATTTTTCTCTCAGCATCTTTTCCATTTCTGCGGCTATTTTCCGGACTTCAGGTATTTCTTCGGTTTCAGCCAGCCTGTAGACCATGTCAAGCATCTGCTCCCTCAGGAACTCCAGATCTTCAAGGGCAAAGCTCATTTCTTCGATGAGAGCTCCCAGGCTTTTTGTTTCTATGAAATCTGATAGCTTTGCAGGGTCTGCTTTTATCAGGAGGAGAGCTTCAGGGGAGTTAAAGTCCACATTATATTCTTCTTCAAAGGCCCCTTTTGGAAGGGTTTTGAGCCACCTGACCCTCCTTATATGGCTGATAAAGTCACTGAGCTGCCTGTATTCGTAGTCCCCGGAAATCTTTCCGATCAGCACCTCATTTTTGGTCTTGAGGGGGACTGCTACAAGGTCTCCTTTTTTTATTTTTGTAATGAAAGAGCAGATATCCTCTGCCCAGGTTCCGGAACGATCTCCTCGCATGCCGGGATATTTTTCGAGTATGAGTTTTTTTACCTGCTCTTCGTTTTTAATATTCGATAAATCAGAGAACTCGGACCACCCGATGGTAACCACGCTGTCCTCCCGAATTATTTCTTCGTCTTCTAAAGTGCCTGCGGCTTTGAGCAACCAGAGCTTCATAACCTGTCTCCTTATTTCATTTTTAATCTGCAGTTTTTACTTCTTATCTGCCCATTTTCACATTGCATAAACATTATTCTGGTCAGAACAGTCCATTAATCTTTATTTGAATCTTTATTTGAATCTTTATTTGATTAATCCTTTAATCCATTCGGTCAACCTTTAAGTTTATTTTATTAACTTTTAAGTCAATCTTGATAACTTTTCCGACCTTTGATCTTCTACAGACTCGTACACCTTTTTTGCTATTAACTGTTTCCCGCAGTCTGGGTATTTTTCGGAAAAACTCTTTTAAGTTTACATCCCCAGGTGCAGGTATGGGCAAAAATTGGGAGCATTTATGGGTTTGCTTATGTGCCTCATGAACCTGAAATTGATAACAAAGGACTGAAAATTCAGATGATTTACTGCAAATGCGAAGAAGTCAGAATTCATAAAAATACAGAATGAAACGTTGAGGAAGGTCAGAGTGAACTACCCATCATTGAAATGACGGGCATCCTGCTTCACGGCTCTCTCTTTTGAGAATAACTCCGCAGGCTCTACCCTCTGTTCCAGAGGTGATTAGATTATTAATTGCAAATTGTTTAATGTTGATGGCTGCATTAATATCTCTGTCATGGTTTGTATTACAAGAAGGACAAAACCATTCTCTATCCTTTAAAGTTAATTCAGAATTATGGTATCCGCAAACATGACAATTTTTAGAAGATGGTTCAAACATTCCAATCTTCAAAATGGTCTTGCCAAACCATTGAGCCTTATATTCCAACTTTGTTACAAAACTGTACCATGCAGAATCAGCCACAGTTTGATCTAATTTGTGATTCTTAATCATACCTTTTATATTTAAAGTTTCAATTGCAACTGCTTGGTTTTCGCGTATTAGTGACAATGAAACTTTATGCTGAAAATTATTTCTCTGGTTTGAAACTAATTGATGTTGTTTTGCAAGTTTCTTAACAGCTTTCTTCCGGTTTTTAGAACCTTTAACCTTTCTAGTGACTCTTTTTTGTAGCATTTTAATTTTCTTTATAGACTTATTAAGAAACCTGGGATTCTCAATTTTCTCCCCTGTAGATATGGCTGCAAATGTCTTGATACCAACATCAACGCCTACAAGAGTTGATTCGGAATATTGTTGAGTTACCGGATATTTATTCAGATCCTCGGTTAAGATGCTAATGTGGTATCTTCCGGCTGATGTTCTGGAAACGGTAGCAGTTCTTAAGAATTCTGAATTAAGATCCTTCTCAAATATGAGTTCGTTATTAATGGTAGTTGTTTTGATATGAGTTTCAAAGAATTCAGGTTCAAAAAGGGGTCTATGTATATTGATTTTAATCCAGCCAATAATGGGTAGAAAGATCTCAGAAGTAGTTAAGTTAATTTTATAATGTTAAGGAACCTGAAATGAGAAATGTTGTTTTTTCTTTAATTTCTCAGCTGGATAATCCCCCAATCCTTTAAAAAAACGCTGATAAGCAGTATCTAAGTTTTTGTTTGCCTGTTGCAAAGATTGAGAATTAACATTCTTCAACCACGGATAAATATCTTTTAAGACAAGAATGTGCTTATCAAGTTCTGATCTTGAGATACTACATCCACACTGACTATATAAAATAGATTTAATATGAAGAAGTTTATTATAGAGAAAACGGACACCACCAAAATGCTGTTCAAGCACTTGCTTTTGGCCCTCTTCAGGATAAATCCTATATAAACTTCCTTTTCTCATATTTATCATGTATATAAAGGTTTTGAACTTATATTAAGCCAATAGTTATCGAAAAATGGTAAATGTACGGAAGTTGACGGCATTCCTCCCGCCACATAGTAATGGGCAGTCGGCCTTCGTTTTTCGTAAAAAAAGCTGGTTTAAAAGTTGGTTTTAAAGTTGGTTTTAAAGTTGGTTTAACTGAAATTTTAAAGAAGTTCAAAAGCCTGGCTTTTCTTCCAGTGGTTCAGCCATCTGCATGCAGTGCCAGAAAAGCTCCTTTCCCCAGCCTAAAGCTTTTTCCTCTGTGGCTATAAGTATCTGGTCCCTCAATTTGCCATCATTTTCGAAAAGTTTAAGCGCGAGGAGCCTGTCAGTTACAACAATTGAGGGAATAGGTGCGGGTTTTCGGCAGACAAATATTTTTGAATTCTTATTTTTGGACAGCCTGTCAGCTTCTTCCGGATAACTGGAAAACAAGCGCTCTATAACATTTTCTGTCATGCAGAGAACCTGCTTCGTGCCATTTTCCGCAATGCCTGCATAAATGGAAGGGGCTTCCGGATGAAAGTAGGATACAAAGGTAAAGATCTCTTTTGAACTCAGGAGTTTTTCCAGGAGAGCTTTAGGGGTCTCAAACAGATGTTCCGCATCAGGCTCAAGCAGTTCGCAGTATCCAAGTTCGTCAATTCTCTTCAGAAGGAAATCGGGAATCTGGGTTAAATCACGGGTCTTCCAGTATTTGTCATTGACTTCAAAAACCTCAATCGAATTCAGGAAAGGCTCCAGATTTTCGACTATTATTTTACCTATTTCGGACAGACTGTAGACTTTCTTTACCTCGGTTATCAGGTGAGCATCCATCATTTTTTTAATGTGCGGCTGGATCGAGCCAGCATCTATGTTGAGCAACTCTTTGATTGTATCGATATCTCTTGGCTCTTCCCTCAGGAGAAGTAAAAGATCTTTTCTCCTATCAGAAAAAAGGATGAGATTAATAAGTGATTGTTTCATCTGTTCACCTGCAGTTTGCCCGTTATTTCTATATATTTCCTAAAAACGTTTTTGTTTTTGATCTCTAAAAAGATTTATTTTTGAGCCCAAAACGTGTTTATTTTTGAGCATAAATATCCTCTATGTATTTGTGTCTATTCAAATTTCAGGACTCCACAGTTAATTGTTGGCTAGTAGAGACATCTCTTGAAAACAAACCCAAGAATATACAAAAGTTAACCAATAATTGCGACATTTGAAAGAAATAGGAAATCATGTAAGGAGAAGAAAAACAAAATAAAATCGGAATAAAATGTTAAACAGGAAGAAATAAAAAACAGAAGAAAAAATAGCAACCTGAAGAAGATTTATTCTCACTGGAGCTGTGAAACCACTGGATCCAAACATATACTTTTGTAGAAAATGTACATGCTCAAAAGAATCTGCACCCACGTTTGAGAACTTAACTGAGAATTTAACTGAAAACTCAGATGGCACTCTAACTAACAGTTCAGTTGAAGGTTCGGCTGCAGGCTCTATTAACAGTCCAATCACTATAAGCAACCTGATCAGAAACGCAATCGGGATGGAGTTTGTCCCTGTACCCGCAGGAGAATTTGATATGGGTTCTCCTTCCCATGAAAAGCGCCGAAAGCTCTGGGAAAGCCCTGTACACAGGGTATCTCTAAAAAAACCCTTTTATCTGGGCAGGTATCCGGTTACGCAGGAACAGTGGAGTAAAGTTATGGGAAATTCTCCTTCATATTTCAAGGGTGAAAAGCACCCGGTTGAAATGGTTTCCTGGGAAGAAGCACAGGTTTTTATCCGAAAACTTAATGCCGTTGAAAATACTGGCGAAAAAAGCTCAGTCTACCGCCTCCCCACAGAAGCCGAGTGGGAATATGCAGCAAGGGCAGGAACCACAGGCAGCCACTTTTTCGGTGACTGCGAATCCAAACTCACAGAATATGCCTGGTTTCTCGAGAACTCCGGGCTTGAAACTCACCCTGTAGGTTTGAAAAAGCCAAATCCCTGGGGACTTTATGATATCTACGGAAACGTAGGGGAGTGGGTACAGGATGAGTACCACATCAGCTACAAAGGGGCGCCTTCAGACGGCCGGGCATGGGAGAGTCACTTCCCAGGTATATCGGTTCCTGTACGAATAAGGAGGGGCGGAGGCTGGAACGGAAATGCCGGATGCTGCAGGTCGGCTGAAAGGCTTTTTGCGGCGCAGGATCGGAGGCTTAACAGCCTGGGATTCAGGGTGGTCAGGGAAGTATAACTATCGAATAGTACTCGCTGGCACAATTTTCAATCATTAACTTGTTATCAAGACCCCGTTTTTTTGGCTGAAACACCTGATTTGTTCGTCATTTTGTATTTTTGACGAAGCATGCTAAATCGAAGTTATATTTCTATATCCTTAACTAGAGACTATTGATTCTTCCTGGAAATTTGAAAACCGAAAATACAGAAAAAAACTCTGCTGCCGGAATGCTTTTCTATATCATTTTTCCCTGAGTTTTGCACCCTTGACCCCTACCCGTTTATTCTCAGGTAGGGGCAAAAAAGGAGTTTCAGGTGCTTTCGACGATTTAGGAGGCGATTTTATATTTGCGTCTGTCGGGTAGAGACACTTATCTATACGACTAACTAATATTTAATACTTTTGTTTACTTTGTTGCTACTTGGTATTAATTATATACACGATTGTTATACGTGCATCGAACCATGAATTTTCGGGAAAGTTTGCGGTTACAGGTTGATAAAAAAATTAGAAGTAAGTCCATGAATCAAAAATCGCATAACATCTGAAAAATCAAAAATCGGGAAAACAGAACAGACATTCAGTGAAACAAAAATCGGGAGAACAAAAGTATTTGAAAAAAGTTAAGTAGTATCCAATCTTCAGGTAAAATGGCGAAGAGATGAATAACTCATATGTCTGCCTTTGAGTGAACAATAGGTTTTGAGAAGGGAATATGATGTCGTTTCGAGATATAAACCCCGAAGAACTTGAGTTCCTTGTGAAAAAAGCCCTTGAGCTGGAGGCTGTTGACGCAAAGATAATTCCCACCTATCAGGTCTTTGTAGAGAAAAGAGTGGTCTTAAAATGCAGAGGGTGTATAGGGTACGGAAAAAAACTGACCTGCCCACCGCACGTACCTACTGTTGACGAGTTTCGGGAGATACTTAAAGAGTACAGGTATGCCCTGCTTGTCAAATTCCGGTCTCCTGCAGTTGCAGATACAGAGATAGCAAAAGCCCCTTATAAGACCTGGCTTGACCCTGCCGAATCTGACGAAACAAGGGAAAAAGCAGGAAAATTCTGGTCCGATTATTTTGACTACAGCAAAAAAATGCTACTCTCAATGCTTGAGCTGGAAAAAGCAGCTTTTAACGAAGGTTTTACCTTTGCAGTTGCCTTTGTTAACGGTTCTTGCAGGCTCTGTGAGAAGTGCAACGTGGAAAAGGGAACCTGCCTCCACTCAAATATGGCAAGGATCCCGGAACATGCTGTAGGAATCAATATGAAAAAGACGGCGGCAGAAGCAGAAATGCCCATAGTGTTTCCTATCAAAGGGCAGCCTGAACCGATGTCCATCCTCCTGATCGACTGAAGCCGGGAAAGAAACAGTTTTAAACCCAGGTCCTTATATTAAATTAGGGTGTTGCACAGTTGACAGGTCCGAAAACTCAGAACCAATACCGTAGCAGTAGCTCTAAATTTATTTCTGTGAAAAAGAAAACAGTCATCAGAATTTATATCATCATAGGCTGGTTGATGATTGCATTAACCATGATGACTGCAACTGAGGTGGTATCTTATGATGAGACCAAGTACTTTTTCTGGACAGTGCCAGTCTCAACAGCCGTACTTTACCTAATATATGTGAATGGAAAGCCTTATCGGATGCCAAAAGAAGAAGAGATAAAGTCAATCCTTGCTCTCGTCTTTACTTTCTTATGTTTGATGATTGCATTTTTTGCGGCTATTCTAATAGGGCACTGAAGGTCGTTAAAGAGCCGGATTTTTTTCCTTATTCGGCTTCTCAACTTAAAGATTTTCGCCATCAACTTAAAGAGTTCCACGATCAAATTAAAAATTCTCACCAAATAAATAGGTAGTGCCGACCGTATTGAGCAAAAATTTCCCCGGCATCTCTTCGGCAAATCGGTTTATTGCTTTCCAGCCTGTGCAGTGCATGGGCACGACATAATCGGGGTTGATGCGTTTCATTTGGTCAATGGTGGGCTGGATGATGGGGTCAAAGAGCTGCCCTGTCAAGTGAAAACCTCCCAGGACTGCATGGACCTTATCTGTGCCTGTTATTTTCTTTGCATGTTCTACGGTATTGATAATCCCTGCATGGGCACAGCCACTGATGACAACAAGCCCTTTTCCCTTCAATTTTATCACAAGTCCCTGGTCATCCCGGAAAGGGTCAGTTATCCAGTTTCCGTCAACCTTTGCCTCAGCCCGGGGGAATCCTTTTTCAAATGGGATTTTGCGCTCAATCTCTCCAGTTGTGTGGATAAGGCCGTTAGCAATCGGAAAAGCTTTTTCGGACTTTACGGGAACAGCTCCGGCTTCTTTCATAACATCTTCGTTGAGTACAGGTATTGGAACCGGGCGCCCGATTGCAGGAATATTCAGGCGGCGTTCAAGAAAGGCGTCTGGATGAAGAATCAGCGGAATTCCAGGTGTGGCTCCTTTATCCCTTTTCTCACTTATGAGCTTCAAGAGCCCGACAAGCCCGAGAAAATGGTCAGGGTGTCCGTGGCTCAGGACAACGACTTCGATGCTGCCGGGATCAGCCTTCAAAAGTTCTATATTATTCAAAAGGCAGGCAGGAGTTATGGCTGCATCCATCAGCACGGTATGTTCCTCAGCCCCTGCATAAACTTTGATTAAACAGGAAAGCCCGTGTTCGGCGAGAAGGATTTGCGGTAAAGGTATCTGCGGTCGTTTGTATACACCTGTGCTTTCTACTAACAGCATATCCGTATAATTGTCCATAAAAACTGTTATTTCCAGCCGGTCGGCTTCCCGAATATTCAGTTCATTCATATATACACCCAGCAGTTTAGTCTTTCTAGCCGTTTTTAGTCAATTATATCCAGGTTTATACAGGGCTGAAGGGCGTGAATCGTTATAAGTTTTTCAAAATAATTTGTATTGGTATCGGCAATATTTTAACCGCCTGAGCAGGATTCCCCTTCCTCATGCAGCTGTTTTCAGGAGAGTCTCATTTTTTTTGGCAGGTAAGGTGTTCCGGTTTTCGGATACAGGAGATATAGAGGGCAGGCAAAAAAAGGAAACTTCCGGGGAGAGGGTGCCCCGTAAAGCTTAGGTAGCGATCTGCTGAGCCACGACGAAGCCGATAGTGACTTCAACGTCTTTGCCGGTGGTCTCTTTCAATCGTTCGCTAGCTACTGTGGCGATATCCGGAGGAATTTCTCCCCCGGCTTGATACCCCACTAAAAAACCTACTTTTACCGGTTCATCCAGCAGGAGGTCTGAGGGTGTATATTTGACGTTTATAGCCTCACTCCGTCCAATCCCAGCTTCTACATACTCAGGTTCTTCGAACATATCCCACAGCTCCTGGTCAACCTGCTGTTTAACCAGAGAGGCCTGGAAGGAGGTGTAAGTGACAAGGGCGAGAACTACGGAGAGGAGGGCGATTAAAATTACGAGGACTGCTGCGCGTGAGATCACCGCGGCGCGGGCACTACCAACAGCCTTTTCCTCAGCAGGACGAAAGCCGGAAAGCCAGAACAGGATGAGGGCAGATACGTTGATGGTCAGCAGGTTCACGAGCACCAGTACAGCCGCTGTTATCGCCACGCCGTAGAATCCCCAGGCAAGCCCGAGCCCCGATGTTGCGGCCGGGGGGACGAGGGCCACGGCAATTGCCACTCCCACAAGGGTAGACCCGGAGCCCCGCATAATGCTTATGGCACCGGCAAGTCCTGAGCCCAGTGCAAGGAAGAGGGACAGGAAATTCGGGCTGGTACGTTCGGCAATCTGGCCTATTTCACGGATATCGAGTGCCGGCGGCAAAAGCAGCGTTCCCTTCATGATTGCACCTATCACGGCAGCAACTGCGATTGCAAGCAGGAGCCCTCCCACCTGTAGTTTTACCCCACGGGAGGCAAGTTCCCGCTCATTGATGACTGTCCCGACGCTGGCGGAGATTGCCGGGCCCATGAGCGGGGCAACGACCATTGCCCCTATGATTGTTGCAGCAGAGTCAAGCAGCAGCCCTCCCGTAGCGATAATAGTGCTTAGAACAAGGAAAGCAAGAAATGTAGAAGTGGCAGGTGCGAGATCTTCCGCACGTGCTATGAGTTCTTCCCGAGAAATGCGAAGTCCGGAATAACGTTTCTTTAACGCTTCTAAACGTGAGGAAACAACCGTCTCGGGTGACAGGACGATTGTATAAGCGTTCTCACTGATTCCCGCCTCACGCAGCCTGGCCATCACCGGTTCGACGCCGATAGGAGGTATGGGGAACTGGACCAGGGCTTCGAATTCCCCTCTTCCCGTTTCATCCCACACCGCATAGTCGATCTTTTCGTCGTCAAGCACAGCCAGTACTGGCTCCCGCTTCCCTTCCGGAATGAGTACCTGTACAATACGCATAATGTAATTTCCGCTACTATAATATATATATTTATTTTTATTTAATCGTGTTTGAAATTCAGTAGACAGTAAATAATTAAAAAAGACGGACTTATCTAAATATGTTAAAACTTAAAGAAGAAATCCTTTGCTGCTGCAAAAGCTATGGCAAAAGCTACGGAAAAAGCCGGACAAGAATGCAAAAGATGAGTGTTTTGGATACTACACTCATTAGTCTAAGGATAGGAATTAGCAATAAAAATGAGTAAAGGGTTATGGCAAGGTTTCATGGAATATTTTTTTTCCAGCCAGGGCAGCTCTATGAAGCAGGAAACTACCATAAGGCAAGCCGGAGTCAGAGGAGCCGGATCTGCTGTCCCTGTAGCTTAATCGGTGATCTGCTGAGCCACAACAAAGCCGACAGTGATCTTAACGTCTTTGCCGGTGGCTTCTTTCAGTCGGTCGTCAGCTACCCTGCCAATATCCGGAGGAATTTCTACCCCGGCTCGATATCCCACTAAAAAAGTCACCTCTGCCGGTTTACCGAACAGGAAATCTGAAGGCCCATAACTGACTTCTATGCTCTCTCCCAGTATAAACTCTGCTTCTGCATACTCAGGTTCCTTGAACATTTCCTCCAGTTCCTGGTTAATCTCCTGTTCAACCAGAGCGGCCTGGAAGGAGGTGTAAGTGACAAGAGCGAGAACTATGGAGAGGAAGGCGATTGCAACGGCGAGGACTGCTGCGCGTGAGATCACCGCGGTGCGGGCACGACCAACAGCCTTTTCCTCAGCAGGGCGAAAACCCGAAATCCAGAACAGGATGAGAGCCGATACGTTGATAGCAAGCAGGTTTACAAGCACCAGCACGGCAGCTTCTATCGCCACGTCATAGAGTCCCCAGGCAAGCCCTAGCCCCGATGTTGCAGCCGGTGGGACGAGAGCCACTGCAATTGCCACCCCCACAAGGGTAGACCCGGAGCCCCGCATAATGCTTATGCCGCCGGCAAGCCCCGAGCCCAGCGCAAGGAAGAGGGACAGGAAGTTCGGGGTGGTACGCTCGGCAATCTGGCCTACTTCGCGGATATCGAGTCCCGGCGGCAAAAGCAGAGTTCCTTTCATGATTGTACCTATTACAGTAGCAACTGCGATTGCCAGCAGGAGTCCCATCACCTGCAGTCTAACCCCGCGGACGGCGAGTTCCCGTTCATCGACGACTGTCCCGACGCTGGCGGAGATTGCCGGGCCCATGAGCGGGGCAACGACCATTGCTCCTATGATTGTTGCAGCAGAGTCAAGCAGCAGCCCGGCCGTAGCAATAACAGTGCTTAGAATAAGAAAAGCAAGAAAAGTAGAAGTCGCAGGTGCAAGATCTTCCGCACGTGCTACGAGTTCTTCCCTGGAAATGCGGAGTCCTGAATAACGTTTCTTCAACGCTCCCAAACGTGCGGAAACAACTGTCTCAGGTGACAGGACGATTGTGTACGCATTCTCACTGATTCCCGCCTCACGCAGCCTGGCCATCACCGGTTCGACGCCGATCGGCGGTATGGGGAACTGGACCAGGGCTTCGAATTCCCCTCTCCCTGTTTCGTCCCAGACCGCATAGTCGATCTGCTCGTCATCAAGCACAGCCAGTACCGGCTCCCGCCTCCCTTCCGGAATGAGTACCTGAACAATACGCATAATATAATTAAATAATTATAATATATAATATATATTGACTGATTTGAAATAGAATAGAAAGTAATCTCATGTCTACAGCCCGACTACTCTAAATATATAGAGGGAAAAGAAAAATTGAATTTATTATGATGTGTACTGTACACAACAAGGAAAAAAATAGCGGATTTCATGAAATAAAAATTGAACTGGAATATTACCCAATTGTAGAATTTGAGATTGTTTTGAGAAAGCTTGAAGGCCTGAATTTTGTGTTTTAGAGGTAAAAATGGAAAATATACTTCTCACTATTTTGCAATTGATCCTGTTCGAAACCCTCTGCGTCACAGGCTCTCTGATCCTTATCGGCTTCATCCTGGGGTTTATTGAGAATAGAACCAACTTCTATATCCAGAGCGTTTTTGGTCTGAAAGGAATTATGATTACAGCCTGGATAGGCACCCCAATCCACGAACTTGGCCACCTGCTGATGTGCTATCTTTTCAAGCATAAGGTAAATAAATTCAAGCTCTTTAACCTGAGACCCCGGGACGGAATCCTTGGATACGTCAATCACAGCTGGAACCAGAAAAGCCTCTACCAGAACATAGGAAACTTTTTCATAGGTATGGGCCCCATATTCAGCGGAACCTTTACCCTGGTCCTCGGAATGTACCTTTTCCTGCCTGATTCTTTCGCCACTTTTGCAAACTATCTGACCCTTGGCTCCGGCCAGTTTGACTACCGGACATTAGAAAGTATTTTCGTACTGACAGCCCAGCTTTTTAAAAGTATTTTTTCGGCAGAAAATTTAACCTCAGCCAGTTTCTGGATCTATTTTGCCCTTGCAATCGCGATCTCTTCCCACATAGCCCTGAGCAAAGAAGATCTTAAAGGAGCAGGAAGAGGTCTGATTACAATATTTTCTTTCATTTTGCTGGTAAATGTGATTGCCCTGCTCCTAAATATTGATTTATCCGGTTGTTTCACGGGTATTCTGGCTCTCAATGTTTACCTGGTGGCATTTTCAATGGTTTCGGTTGTGTTTTCTTCGATCAGGCTGGTTTTAAGTGCTTTTGCTTATACTCTTGTGTCCAGAATCATGTGATGTACAGCAATTTCCTTCTCACAGTCAGGCGTAAAATTCTGATTAAATGTAGAATTATAGTTTGAATGTACCAGAAAATAGAAATTGAGAGGGAAATAAAAATCTACAAAGAAATAATTGCAAAATTTAAAGAGTTACTAAGCAAATGGAAAGAGTTCAGATCAGTAAGATCCATAATAGAGGATATATTCAAATTGGCGAAGAAAGCATCCTCTATGGAGGATTTGCACAGATATACGAGGATTTCTGTTCAAAAATACTGTTCTTTAGCTGTACTTTTAGTGGAGATAGAAAAGTTAAAGGTTTTAAGAATAGGAATAAGGCTAGACAGCATCTTTCAAAGCATGACAGAGACACAAATGCTGCAATCAATATCAAAAAATTCTCTCTTCAAGATTAAAATCTGATAGTAATCTGACACCTGCGGAACGCAGGGGATGGGCTTGTGGACTTGCGAACAGTAGTTCGAGGGATGAAGCAAGAAGCTCCTTCCTCGCTTTCATCAGAAAGCAGGGAGGGTTAGTTCACACGTTAAAAACAAAAATGTGTCCGTATTTTAGCCCTTAAGGCGCTCACATTATATACTCTGCATTCATGCCTTTCTTCATAAAAATCCATTTCTCCAATATAATGGTGATCTTTTTGTCTTCAAAACTAAACCGTGAAACCTTCATCCGGTCTATTGCAGACCTTCTCAGAAAAGCGGAAATCGAGCTTCCCGATGATGTCCTTGACGCGCTCAGGAACGCCGAAGCCCGGGAAGAAAATCCTGTTGCAAAATCCCAGCTCCAGGCAATCCTGAAAAACACCGAAATTGCAAAAAACCATGGGGTTCCTATGTGCCAGGACACAGGCATCCAGATCTTTTTTGCCGAGCTCGGGTCCGAGTTTCAGCCTGGTTTTGACCTGGAAGCTGCGATAAGGGAAGCAGTTGTCCTTGCAACAGCCGAGATTCCTCTCCGTCCTAATGCCGTGGACCCCCTTACCCGCAAGAACAGCGGGGACAATACAGGAGTCGGAATTCCGGACATCCACTGGAAACTCGTGCCTGGAAAACAGCTCAAGATCACGGTTGCCCCGAAAGGTGCGGGCTCGGAAAACATGAGCGCACTCAGGATGCTGAATCCCACCGAGGTTGGTAGTATCAAAAACTTCGTGCTTGAGACCGTGGTAAACGCAGGTGGAATGCCCTGCCCCCCCCTGACTCTTGGAGTGGGGATCGGAGGTTCTTTTGATAAAGCCGCCAGGCTTGCAAAAGAAGCCCTTCTTGAGCCTCTCGACACCCGGATGAGCAGCTTCGAAAAAGAAATCCTTGAAGCGGTAAATGCTCTTGGGATTGGCTGTATGGGCCTGGGGGGCAGCACAACCGCCCTTGCCGTACATGTGAAAACCGCACACTGCCATACGGCTTCCCTTCCTGTTGCTATAAACATCCAGTGCTGGGCGAACCGGCATGCTTCAGTCGTGTTCGGGGGGGAGGAATAATGGAACATCACCTGCAGACCCCGCTGAAGATAGAGGATATTGAGAATCTCAACGCCGGAGACATAGTATATATCACAGGAGAGATCCTGACAGCCCGGGACGAAGCCCATGCCAGAATTCTTGAAATCGAAGAAAAAGGAGAAGAACTTCCTTTCTCCCTCGAAGGAGCCGTAGTCTATCACTGCGGTCCTCTTATGCAGCAGACCGCGAAAGGAGAGGAGGAGGAATGGAAAGTCGTATCCGCAGGCCCCACAACCAGCGACAGGATGTCAAAAATGACCCCTCCTCTGCTGAAAGCCCACAATGTTCGGGCAGTTATCGGAAAAGGCGGAATGAAAAGCGTTGCCTCTGCACTAAAAGACAGATGCGTCTACCTTGCATATACAGGAGGCTGTGCAGCCCTTGCCGCCGAACTGATAAAAGAGGTGAAAACCGTCCACTGGCTTGACCTTGGAATGCCTGAAGCTGTCTGGGTGCTCAGAGTGCAGGAGTTCGGGCCGCTCATTGTAGGAATCGATACAAAAGGGAAAGATATTTTTGCAGAGGTAAGAGAAAAAGCTGAGAAAGTGCTTGAAGGGATGCAGAAGTAAAACCAGCTCTCTAAGGTGGTGCAGTCCTAAAGTGATGTATCTTAGGCAGTACATTCTTCCCGGTCTGCACAGGTTGTCTCAAGTTGTCTCAGGTTGTACCGGCTCTCCCGGCCAAGCCCTGAGAAATACTTTCTCTGCACCCTGAAACCGCTGTTTAATTCTCAGAAAATATAAGCGCCTCCGCCAGCTTGTCTGGCGGCCCTTCCCAAAAGATAAATGGAAAGCAGAAGGGAGAAAAAGTAAAAGGATAGAATAAATTCCGTATTGTTTGATAAACTTACAGATTTTTTAGGCTTCTTTTACTACTGGCTTTTGATCTATTTTCTATTTACTTTTCTCTTTTTCTCTTCTTTTTCACTGGAAAGGCCGCTCTCCTGCGTCGAGCGTGAAAAAACGACACAGTATAGTGAATAAGGTTATATGTGTCAGAGATATTTGTAATATAGTCAGAAACTGCTCACAATTAAAAAATAAAGAGGTAAGATAGAAAGCTATCCACCATTACATTAAAAACTTTTTAATTTCATTTTTAAGAATAGCTTTTCTTTCTTCAAAAAATTCATCAAAGTTCTCAAATTCCAAACTGACAGTTTCAGGGATATAATTTTCAGCTTTAAATTTACTGATTTCAAGAGGAGAACAGGTATCTTCTAACCATTGTTTAAATGGTATTTTGTTTTTACTCTCATTTTCTTCCCCTTTCATCAGCTGTAAATTCGGAAGCATATCTTTTTTGTCCTGCCACTCACTCCATTTTTCAGCAGGTATTCCAAATTTCTCGAACTTGGAGTTTATAAACATACTTACAGGATGAATATGATCCTGATGGAACTTTATTTGATCGAATTTTAAACTCGGATAAAGAAGTGAAAGTACCATAAAAGTATAGGGTCCTTTCTTATATTCCAGGATGTCTTCGATGTCGTCTTCCATAATTTTCAAGGATTTATTTCCAGGCAAATTAGTCTGCAGAAGCAAATCAAAAGAGAACTTATTACTCTTTAGTACATAGTTTTCATCTTTTTTCTCTCTCATTACTTCTCTAAAACTAGACAGCACCTGATCACCCTGACCACCATATGCCTTTCTTAAAAGAGCATGAAGGATGTATCTTCTTTGTCCTTCCAACGAATCAGGAGAGTCATTTCCTTTTTTCATATAGTGGTAAGCAATCGGGATAACAGCATTTTGTGATGTAAGATTTTCCTCGTTAAAACCAAACTTAATCAAAACGTCAATAGACTTATCAATAGATGCTTTTATGTTATCCCATTCAGCTTTTATTTTGTCAATGTTTTCTTTCTTGAAGCTTTTAACCTTAAAAAGCACAGGACAATCAGTTAATACAAGGCACGAACGCATTACAAAATCATTGTTGAATCGGAATCCATCACCCTTTTTATTGATCTTGAGGAGAAACTTCTCTATCTCATCTCTACCTTTTTCCCAATTTGCTACTATTGTTGAAAATAGCAGGTCTGTCTTTGATAGGATAGTTCCTCCACTGTTTACTCTTACAAATATGTCAGATATATCATCCAGAGATTTATCTTCAACCTTATAATACAATATTGACTTATCTTCCACTAGTTTCTTATGCAGAGTTCTTAATGTGTATTTTATTTCTCTTCGCTTCTCTTTGAGAAGATCTTCGATTTCCTCAGAAACAATAGTTGTTTCAAATAAATTATCATAATGGTAATCTATATCCGGGTCGTTTCCCCAAGTTAATACATCTCTTATAAGAAACCAGAAATTATCCTTGTTTATTCTTTTAGCTTCGGAATCATCAAGGAACTTGAATTGATAATTTTGATCTTCTCCTTCGCTTAAACTGGATGGTTTAAAAAGGTTCAAATAAAACATTCTTTTAGAGAAAGCAGCATCATTTTTCCACTGAGCATATGGTTTTTTGTATGCATAAGTTCCCTGAAGTGCAATATACATAGAATTCAAACGCTGCTGACCATCCAGAACTCCAATAATTTTTTCTTTTAACTCCGGTTTGGGAGCAATGTCATTGTATACCTTATCTCGCTCGTGGTAATCCTGCATAAATTTATAAAATGTGTATTCATCCTTATCATTACCTTGAACAATCCAGAAAAGAAACATTCCAATAGGATATCCCTTCATAATAGAATCAAATATATTTTCAATTTGTTCAGGTTTCCAAACAAACTTTCTTTGAATCGCCGGAAGATATACTTCATTTCTTCCTATCATTTTTATTATTTCGTTAATCGTGTAACTGTTGTCCATTTTACCCTTCCGAATATTTATGGAAGTCAAAATGTAGCAGACTTTAATATAATTTACTAATTGAGTTGGCATTCAAAGAAAAATCTATAAATAATAGAGACAAGTCGTTGAGCCATTCAAGAAGCTCATGGCTTTGTGTGATGAACTTATAATAAAACTCAGAAAGGTGCAGGAAGATACGGATTTTTTATTTGGAGCCGGCCATTATTTTCTTACTCAAAAACGTCATTTACACCGGGATTCAAGATATAACTGGTCTGACGATTCAGGTACCAGAGGTTCGGCCAGCACCCTGAAGTGTTCAAAAAGTTCCTGACCCCACCGCACGGCATTTTCCCCGAAAATAATCATACTGTTGTCCTCATTTCCATCGTTTTTCCCTGATGAAAAGTATGTAAGGACCATTGTATCAGTTACAGCAACGGTAGGGGGAGTAATATCGTTATCCAGGACATATATGTCAGAGTTTTCAAAAAGAAGCAGTGTATCAATTTCTTCTTTAAACTCTTCTGCGAATTTTTCAAATATCAGTTGAGTAAGTATAACCGATACCTTCAGCCCTTTTTTTGCATGCTCTGCACAGATGATCGGGTAGCTAAGATCAGGGTATGAAATAATAAGGAAAATCTGTTTCGAGCTGCAAAAAGCTTCAGTCACTTCCTTATACATTGAAGAAGCATCATCGCCGTAATAGCGGGAAGGGAAATATGCCATAAGTTCTTCCATTAGCTTAAAAAATACGGGGGAAATTCCACCGGGCTTAACGCCTGGCCAGTAATCGTAATCGTCCTCAAGCAGCCTGAAAGCTGTTACAAGAGATTCCATTCTTCGAACAAGGATTTTTCCCGGAAGGGAGAGGCTGTATACCCTGTCTTCCTGAACAACAAGCCCGTTTTCATTTAACCTTTTGAGCTGGAACAGGATTGCAGCCGGGTTGGTGCCAAGTTTGGAGTTGATTTCTTCGATGGTCCTGGGCTTCTCTTTTAGAAATAAAAACAGATCTGTCTTCTTGGAAGACAGAAGAACTGTGACCAGAGAAGAGCTCATCAGTTTTACTGCAAAAGCTACGGATATATAGTTTTTCTTCAGCAATATTATAGTTCCAGTATAAACGGGTTCATTTAGGAGGGACCAGGATTTCAGGCGGCAGGAAGATCGAGATGATTATGCCGAATATTGTTATAATCACCAGCCCCAGGAGGGTAGTTCTTATCCCCTGAATGCGGGCGATTTCGTTAATCCTCAAGATTTCCTGTGTAAGGTCAGGGGGAGCATCTTTCAGGACAGCATTCAGTTCTTCATCACTCAAAAAGCGCACATTCTCTTCTACTGCCGATATAAGGTCGGGCTTGAGTTCCTCCGGAATGGCAGTACTGTCATCGATTAAGGTAATGGCTCCTGCTGCCAGGCCTGCAACCAGGAGAGAGCCCATAAGCGCAGTCCCGATGGCCATGCCCAGGTTCTGGAAAGTGCCCATCAGGGCAGCCGTCTCACTTGTCCTTTCAGGCACTACCTGGGAAAGCACGAGGTTCATTACCTGGGACGCTATAAGCCCCCCGCCTATCCCAATCAGGGCAAAGCCGATCATAAGGCCAGGCCCTCTGACCTCCACGTCAATGGTTGCAATAGCCAGGAAAAGCCCTGCGAGAAGTATGATCAGTCCGACCTGGATGATGCGCTTCGGGGCAATGAAGATGGAGAGACGGGATGCAGTCAACGAGGCGACCAAAAGCGGTATGGAAAGAGGCAGGTAGACAAAGCCGGTCTGAATCGCGTTTAAGCCCAGGACGATCTGAAGGAAGAGGGCCATGCTGAACAGGAAACCTCCAAAAAGGAAGGTCTGGACCAGCTGGATAAGGATTCCCGATGTGACCCTGCGGTCCCTGAGCACGTCGAGCCTTACGAGCGGCATTCCTCCGCTGGTAATGATATGGCGTTCCCAGGCGGCAAAGCCCAGCAGGATAATGCCTCCTGTTGCAATGAAAAACGGAGTGGGGGAAAGACCGAACGGGGAAATATCAATCCCTGCTATGGAGAAAGTCTGGCGTGCATTCCACCAGCCGTAAGTCCCTGCCAGCAATATGCCAAAAACGATAAAACCCATCCCCAGTGCGGAGAGGATAGACCCAAATATATCCAGCTTCGGCTTTTCGTCGGCCTCAAGGGGTGCATCCAGGATGTAGCGGCTTAAAGCCAGGACAATGATCACAATCACAACCTCTCCGACAAAGGCAAGCCTCCAGGTGTATACAGTTGTCAGCCAGCCTCCTATGATAGGTCCGAGGGCAATTCCGCTTGCAACGACTCCCCCCAGTATCCCATAAGCCATGGCACGGTCCTCCCCATTGTAGTTCGAGGTCACAAGCGTCTGGATAGCGGGCATGACAAGGGTTGCCCCAAGCCCTTCAAGGATCGACCAGCCCACAAACAGTACAGCTATTGTCGGGCTGATTGCCGTCAGGAACGAACCCACCCCGTATATAACCAGTCCAAGCCTGAATGCCCGTTTCCTCCCGACAATATCCCCTATCTTCCCTCCGATGATCATCAGGGACGCCATCACAAGTGCATACAGGGTAATGGCTGCCTGGACGGTGGTTACGTCCGTATTGAAGTCACTGATAAGTGTCGAAATCGAGACGTTCATAATAGTCGTATCAATAACGAGCACGAACATTGCAAGCGTGAGTGCAACAAGTACAATCTTCTTTTCCACAGTAACCACTTCGGAACTGGAATAATAAGGGCAGCTTGATTATACCCTGGAAAAGATAATTCTTCATGTCAGTTCTACCCAAAAAACTGGTAGATCTACTATCAACTGATGGATCTACTAAGATCTGCTATCAACGGATAGATCTACTAAGATCTGCTATCAACGGATAGATCTACTAAGATCTGCTATCAACGGATAGATCTACTATCGTTACTCACTGGCTAAAATATTCTTCATAACGCGATGGGTCATAGCAAAAAGGAAGAAAATGAAATCCGAAGCTCTTTTCCATTTTTTGGATCATTATCGTTTATTGTCAGTTGATGTTTAATCGTGCCCGAATGCTCCCCTCACCCCCGGCAGCATTATATAGATGAGAATAAGGGAGTTCAGAATAACTGAAACGTTAACGTCATACCATGACCCTCCGGTAACCAGCAGCACGAAATCCACGCACAGGTTAAAGACGGTAATCACAGCCAGAAACATCCAGGCCTGCGGATCTACCTGCCAGAGCATCTGAGCCAGCCACACCCATATATAGGCGAGCAGGCCGTACAATAGTGCATACCATAGGTTAAAAATACGGATATCCAGAGGCCCCAGAAAGGGTAAAAATCCAAGAAACCGGAGCATTACAATACCGTTTAAAAACGCAAGAACTACAGCCACAAAGGTCAGAATAGTAACACCGATAGGTCTTTCCATATTCCTGTCTCCTTATTTTTGTCTCCTTATTTTTGTCTCCTTGTTTTTGTCTCGAAAACTCCTTCTTCAGGTCCGCATTTTTAGTCCTCCGATGACTGCCCCCATTCCCCCGACAATAAGGAAAAATCCGAATATCCACGGGAGAAACAGGGCTCCTGCCAGAGAGTTGATTAGAAGGAGTATGCCGAGAATTATGGTCAGGATACCAAGGATTCCCATTCCCCATCCTCCTCCCTTAAGTCCCCAGACAAGTTTTACAGCCCCATTGATAATAGCCCATGCTCCTATGAAAATAACGAAGAATGTGAGAACTATGAAAGGGCTGAAAATAGGGTACATCAGTATTACGATTCCTGCAATAATGCCCAGGATACCTGAAAGCAGTTTCCATAACCGATTCCCTGAGAATATAAACGCCCCTAATACGGAAAGAATTCCCCCTGCCAGCCAGAAAAGCCCCAGGATCTGTAAGAGATAGATAGTGGTTACTGCAGGTTTGTATAAAAGAAATAAGCCAATAATAATAGCGATAACCCCTTCCAGAAGAACTACCCACCAGGGTGCCTGCAGTATTTCATACCCCATCCCTTTACCAGCATCAATTGGCTGTTCTATAACATCAATTGGTTGTTCCATATAATTTATCTCCCCAATTTATTCAGTGCTTCAACCGATAATTCCCGCTACCAGAATACAGGTGTGAGCACAGCTAAAGAAACATCACTCATCCAGAGCAGGAAATTCCTGTTTCAGGATAATTTCCGGTATACTCAGGAATAACCAGAGTCAAAGAGAAGATTGCCTTCCCCCTCCACAAAGAAGAGCAATTTCCTCTTTCCGGGGCAGTTCATTGATTAAATTCACATCTGTACAGCTTACCCTTAATTAATCCCAAATAACCTCATTGTAAAAGGTGCTGATTGAGTGCATCTATTCCATCATTGAAAGCCCGGATATGACGCAGGCTGAAATAACTATTCATTTATCACTGCAGCATATGAAGACAGGATTTTTTTGGGATCTCAAATTCAATGTTAATTTCAATGTTAATTTCAATGTTAATTTCAATGCTAATTTCAATGTTAATTTCAATATCAAGATTAAGATTAATTCCCTTTCCCCATTCGACAGAAGACGAAGCAGTGATATATATAATTATATACAAATCATCAGATATAAACAAACTTATTATTAAATCTCAAAATAAAGGCTCTTTTATCCGGGAATAAAGGCTCGGTACCCACACACAAAGAAAATGAGAAAAACAGGTAAACAAGAAAACATATAAATGAGAAAAATAGGTAAACAAAGAAACATATAAAAGAGAAAAACAGGTAAACAAAGAAACAAGTAACAAGGAAACTGTTTAAATAGAATCCCATATTCCAGAGGATCAGTGATGAATCCGACAAAAAACCGGGATATTCCCCTTTATATATACCATGCAGGGCAGTGTGACCCGAAAAAGTGCACAGGAAGAAAAATGGCTCGCTTTGACCTTGCCCATATGTACGATAGGATTTCAAGGCTGCCTCGTTCAGCGATTCTGCTCGATCCTATGGCAGAAAAGGCCCTATCTCCTGCCGATAACCCCGGAAAGGGGATTATTGTACTTGACTGCTCCTGGGAAGAAGTCGAGAGGGTTTTTCCTGAACTGGAAAAGCTACACCTTGAACACAGAGCTCTTCCATATTTACTTGCAGGCAATCCTGTGAACTTCGGAAGGCCCTTCAAACTCAATTCTGCAGAGGCATTTGCAGCATCCCTGTACATTTTTGGATATAAAGAGCAGGCCGAAAAAGTCATGTCCAAGTTTAACTGGGGGCACAGCTTCCTTGAACTGAACAGGGAACCGCTTGAAGAGTATTCAACCGCAAAAAACAGCACTGAAATTGTGGAAATGCAGAGCCATTACATCTGAAGGCGGCTACATTTAAACGAAAGGCAAAAGAGAAAGGTAATTATCCCGGAGAGAAAAGCAATTATCCCGGAGAGAAAAGCAATTATCCCGAAGCCACTTAAATAAAGGAGCGCAATCTGACCGGATCTCAATTAAAAGGACTAAAAGGGCTAAAAGGGCTAAAAGGAGTTATGTACGGTGAAACCGTCAGTAAGAAAGCAGATAGGGGTTATAGGAGCCGGGACCTGTAGCAGTGAGACCAGAGCCCTTGCAGAAGCTGTGGGAAAAGAGATTGCAAAAAAGGGAGCTGTTCTTCTCTGTGGAGGACTTGGAGGAGTAATGGAAGCAGCAGCTTGTGGAGCAAAATTGGAAGGAGGAATAACCCTGGGAATTTTGCCCGGAGCACTTCGGGAGGAAGCAAATCCCTGGATAGATATAGCCATTCTCAGCGGAATGGGGCATGCCAGAAACGCCCTTATATCCCAGTCCTCGGATGCTCTTATTGCGGTTAACGGGGAATATGGGACTCTTTCGGAAATAGCTCTTGGCCTGAAGATGGGAAAGCCGGTGGTATTGCTTGAGTCCAGATGGAAAATCGAAGGCACAGAGAGCGCAAAAAGCCCGCTGGGGGCTGTAGAGCTTGCTTTCAGACTCATTGAAGAAGGGACAAAAGAAAAATAGATAAGAGGTATAGAGAAGAAGTGTGAAAACTTTAAGTAAAAATTCTGAGTAAAAAGAGTCAGGTAAAAAGGAAAAACAGGTAAATCAGGAATACCTGAACCTGATTATAATTACGGATATCAGAATATTTAGAGATTTGATCCAAAAATATATATTGCAAAAGGAAACTTCAAGAATTAGGAGGCAGGCTTCGACTCAGACTGGCATAAATTTAGGGGTACGCCAGCATTCCTCCACAAAATGTAATGAAAGCTGTACTTACAAGAAAAGTTATACCGGAGTTTTAAATGCACCTTATCGTAACGGAAAAAAATATAGCAGCAAGGAGGATAGCTGCGATTCTGGCTCCAAAAAGTCCTAAGAAGGAAAGAGTCAGCGGAGTAGATGTATACCGGTACGAGATCGGATCCGGCGAAACCAGGCAGGAGACTGCAGTGGTAGGGCTTTCCGGCCATATTGTCGGGATAGATTTTCCAAAAGAGTATAACAACTGGCAGAAAGTTGATGCTAGAGCCCTAGTCGACGCCGAGATTACAACAACTCCAATTAACCGGAAGATAGTGACTGCTTTAAAGAGCCTGGGAAAAGAAGCAGAAAGGGTCACGATTGGAACTGACTACGACCGGGAAGGAGAACTGATAGGAGTCGAAGCCCTCAATATCATAAAAAAGGTAAATCCGGATATCCCTTTTGACAGGGTCCGCTACAGTGCAATAACCCCGAAAGCAATCGAAGCCGCTTTTGCAAATCCTACAAACGTTGATTTTAATCTTGCAGACGCCGGGCATTCAAGGCAGGTCATTGACCTGGTCTGGGGCGCAGCCCTTACCCGTTATATTTCCCTGTCAGCTGGCAGGCTTGGAAAAATGTTCCTCTCGGTAGGAAGGGTGCAGTCGCCGACCCTCTCACTTATTGTTGACAGGGAAAAGGAAAGGAATCTATTTGTCCCGACTCCTTACTGGGAGATCCACGCTGAACTTGAAACCGCATCAAAAGAAACTTTTTCCGCCCAGCACTCAACTCGCCGCTTCCTGGACAAAGAGGAAGCTGCAAAGGTGTTCAAAAAACTGGGGAAAAAAGCGGAAGTAAAGGAAATAGAAAAAGGGACAAAGGTCGACCAGCCCCCTACCCCATTTAATACTACAGGCTTTATCAACGCGGCAAACTCTATAGGGCTCAGTCCCTCAAATGCGATGCGCATAGCTGAATCCCTTTATACTAACGGATACATTTCATACCCAAGGACAGACAATACGGTTTATCCTGATACTCTGGATTTGAGGGCTCAAATTGAGATTTTTAAGGAAGGGCCTTTTAAGGAGTATGCAAACGCCCTGCTTGAGAAAGCCGAACTTGTCCCCACGCGCGGGAAAAAAGAAACAACAGACCACCCTCCTATCTATCCGGCGTCCCTTGCAAAGAAAACTGACCTGAAAGAAGAGGAATGGAAGGTCTACGAGCTTGTGGTCAGGCGCTTTTTTGCAACCTTTGCCGGACCGAGCACCTGGGAGACTCTGCGCCTGAGACTCGATATCGAGGAGGAAGAGTTCAGGACAAACGGAGCAAGGCTGCTGGAACACGGCTGGCGCTGGTATTATCCCTACAATGCCCCTGAAGACAGGCTGTTTCCGGAACTCAGGGAAGGAGATTCCCTGAAAGTAATAAAGAAAGAGATGCTGGACAAGGAAACCCAGCCTCCTGGACGTTACGGGCAGGGCAGGCTAATCAATATAATGGAAGAATTGGGGCTCGGCACAAAGGCTACCAGACACGAGATCATAAGTAAGCTTTATTCCAGGGCTTATATCCACGGAAACCCGGTTCAGCCCACAAATACTTCTTTTGCCGTAATGGATACCCTTGAGAAGTATTCCCCTACGATTACAAAACCGGACATGACAAAGCTGCTTGAAGAAAATATGGACCTGATTGCAGAGGGCAAAATCAAGGAGGAGGCTGTCCTTGAAGAGTCCCGGGAGATTCTGAAGCAGGTCTTTTCGGAACTCGACAAAAACAGGGATAATATCATAGAGTCCCTGCAGGCAGGCCTCAGGGAAGATAAAATAATAGGCACCTGCTCAGCATGCGGAAACGACCTGATGATCCGTCGTTCGAAGAGGGGAAGCCGTTTCATAGGCTGCAGCAATTACCCGAATTGCACTTTCTCCCTGCCCCTGCCAAAGAGCGGGCAGATCATTGTCACCGATAAGTCCTGCGAGACTCACGGGCTGCACCATATCCGCATAATCAATCAGGGAAAACGAGCCTGGGACCTTGGCTGCCCGCAGTGTAATTTCATCGAGTGGCAGAAAACCCAGAAGGAAGAGCAGGCTCAGCAGCCGAAAAAGGAAAGACCGAAATCCATCAAGGATATCGAAGGCGTGGGAAAAGCAACCGCAGGAAAACTCGAAGAAGCAGGAATAAACAGCATAGAAGCCTTGATAGAAGCCGATGCAATTGAGCTTGCGAAGCTTATAAAGGTCACCGTAAAGAAGATTAAGAACTGGCAGATTTCATGCGGCAGCACAGTTGAGGACTTGTGAGAATAGTGAGGGCTTATGAAATAGTCCTCACGTAGGCTTTTTTATTTTTGTTTATTTTTTAGAACTCACCCTAAAACTCAAAATTACTTCTCAAAATCCCAAATTTGGAATAATCAATCGAGTTTCTGATCATGAAAAACAGTTCTGAAACTTTACTGATTTAAGGATGAAATTGGTTTTGGGATGAGCTCGAATAAATATTTTATTGTTAACCTATTCAATTTCACTTTCTTCTTTTACTGTAAAACAAATAGAAAACGCAGAATATCAAGGTAAAGACAAGGATTAATACAATAAGTGACCCCAGTATGATTTGGTTAGAGGATCCTGCAGCAGATGAGCTGATAACAGCACTTATCATGATTTATTAAATGTTGAAAACAGTTAAATATTTTTACTTGCCAGAGCTTCCACCATGGCTTTTTTATTTCCGTATTCTCCGGAAGCAGCTTAATATTTAACCTGCTGTTCTCCTGGATCAAGCTCTGAGAATATGAACCGCCTGCTTATGAATATTCTCATTTAGCTTTTCTATCTGCTCATCCTTGGTGTGCAGATGATCATAAAGTGCCTGGATCTGAGTTTTCAGGTCTTCGATTCTTGCCTTTTGTTCCTGCGATACTTCCTTATCCTGAAGTGTATGCTCCTATATGCCACACTGCCTTATTTTGCCGGCTTCCGTATGACATTCTCCATTTTTCGATTCTCTAAAATTTCAGCAAATATGTGAAACTTACTTTATCCCATACAATTTGAAGAGACTACCGAAAAGTCGGATAACAGATCGACTATTTGAAGATAATAAAGAAAAATCAGTGAATATATTGAATATTTGAAGATTATACAGAAAAATCGGAGAATGGATTGAATAAAAGATGAACCTATTTATAGTACCTGACTGTTTTATAATTATTTATTTGTAAAACAGATAATCAGAGGTTTATAACGTGGCAACCAAGAAACAAAAGGCAGCAAAACGCGAAAAGATGGATAAGGAAACGAACGACAAGATTAAAAAACCAGTTGAGGAAGTTAAGGAATCAAAAGACAAAATAAAAGAACCAGATAAGAAACAAGATAAAAAACAAGATAAGAAAGGAAAAGGAAAATAAAAAGAGCATAGTTAACTCAGGTCTTCCTATCTTATCTTATCGATAAGCCATTTTTTGCATTCTCGAATATCCAAAAATTAAAAATGGTTTTCCAAGCCGTCTCAAAACTCGATCCATTTCTACAATTGAATAATATAATGTTGACTTTACTTTCATATCGGAAATTCGTCTGAAATTTACGAATACTTTGATATTATAGCGGGACATTTTATTAAAATTGTAGAATCAAATGTAGTTTTGAGAAAGCCTGTTTCTGTGTATTTCTGTATTTGTTTCTCTATTTCTACAAGCTGATTCTTTTTCACTTTCCTATCTCCACGGGATTTAATTTTCTCATGTATTCTTTGTGAATTTCCATGCAAATGCTCTAAAAACGTATAAAAGTGGCTAAAATCGTTCCTATTTTCAGAGTATTTGAAGGAACTCTAAGTATTTTTCCGAGTATCCGACCAACTAAAAGACAATTTTACAGTTTTTTAACTATGTTTTGAGTTTCTGGAGCATCAGGACAATGTAACAAAAACTCCCAAAAGTTTTTTAAATGATTGAAAAAATACTCTTTTGATAAGAAAAGAGAAAATTTATCCCCTCCATGTTCTCTTTTCTTTTTTCTCCTGCTTATATAATATATATCTAATAATATAATACCTGATTTTTTATAGTTGTGTATCCATATGTTGCGTATGTCTAAGGGTGGAGCGACATTTTGGTTTAAGGTGTCAATTGTTATTGCTGTTTTTGCAGGTATATCGAATGCTGTTCTTAAAGTAGTTAGTAGTTGGAAAACTAAAAAATAGTGTATATTGTAATTGACAATTGTAATTGACGGAAAGTTTCAGCTTTGTTTTCCAGTCCGTATGACCATTACAGGGACCTTTGAACCTCTTACTACTTTTTCTGCAACACTTCCCATCAGAAATTTTTCGAGTCCTGTTTTTCCGAGTGTACCCATTACTATCAGGTCCACGTTATTATTTTCTGCAAAATAGATAATTTCATCACTTGGGCACCCATCTAAAAGGACCTCTCTTACCTCCACCCCTGAGTCCTCTCCAATCTGCTTAATTTTAGATACTACTTTCTCCCCATCACACCTCATTATTTTGTAGATTGTTTCTTTGCCAGCAGTCCAATTTTCAGAAATTGTAGAGGATGTATTTACTACGTGAAGGGCATGGACAGTGGCTCCGCTAAGTTTTGCAATCTCAATACCGTAAGAAATAGCCCTCCGGGTATTCGCGGACCCGTCTGTTGCAATCACTATATTTCGGTATAAATCGCTTGTCATGTATTGTTCTCCATTACAGATTTCAACTCGCATTCAACTCGCATTCAACTTCCATGAAAAATTGCAGTAAAATACAAGCATAAAGAACTCAAAACACCTATAATGGCCTAATAACTTTCACTGATTTCTAAACAAATAATATATTCAAGTGTGTAAGCTCTAAATGCCCTATAATAATATACTCACCTCATTTTAAATATAAGTGTGTGAGACCGTAGAAAAGTGAGTAACTGTCAACTACCCGCTAAATCTAAAGATTTAACGGGTTTCCTGCTGAGAATTTATGATTTACTCACAACTTTCAGGATTGATTTTCGGAGCAGAGCCAGATTAATCTCCATAAGAGACATTTTAAAAGCGGCTTAAACGGCCTTAAAGTCAGATTTTGAAGAAAGCTCGATGCAGGAGAGCGGTCTTGCAAAAAAATATGTGAAAAGATCAACAACTAAAAACTACGGGAAATAGACAAAATTGGATGCGACAGAAAAAATCGGCAAAATGAAAACAAAACATAATTAAGTTATACCTGAAAAATACTCTTTCTCAAGTCTGCTTTTTACTGTATTTTCCTTCTTATTTCTTCTTTTTAATTCTTTCTTCTTTTTAATTCTTTTTTCTTCTTTTTAATTCTTTTTTCTTCTTTTTGGGAAGGGCTGCCAGACAAGCTGGCGGGAGCGCTTATATTTACCTGTAAATTGAAAAACGGTCTGTGGGGTCAAAGAATCATTTCTCATGCCAGTTGGCCGTAAACCCTGCGCGGCACGGATGTAGAAAGCCGAAATATACGATCTTTGGGTATGCGGGACAATATCAATCAATTGATCAGAACCACACCACGTTTCATTACTCATTTTGAATATATTTCAAGTCCCTTTAAGTTACTGTACCTTTAAGTTTTAAGCTGTCGTATCATAACTTATAAAGTCTGTAAAGCCAGAGTTATTTCAAAAGGCTTTTAAAAAAAGCTTATTCGAAAAATTATATCATACAAAATATTCAAGGAGTGTTTGTTCTGGAGCTTAGCTTTAAAGGCGGATGCAGAGAAGTAGGACGTTCGGGTTTGCTTGTAAACGGGGAGATTCTGCTTGATTACGGTATAAAGGCTGGGGATATACCCGAATATCCCCAGAATGACATCGAACCGAAAGCAGTGCTGGTATCCCATGGGCATCTGGACCACTGCGGAGCTGTCCCTAACCTGATGTACCTGAGCCCTGAAGTTTTCATGACTCCGCCAACAGCAGAGTTTACCAGCCTTCTCGGGAGAGATACCCTCAAGCTTGCAGAAACCACCCTCTCGGGTGTAGCTCCTTTTGACCCTAATGACCTTCAAAGGCTTAACCAGCTTACCTGGCGAAAAGATTACGGAGAAACATTCAAAACTCACGGATACAGTGCCTGCTTCTACAACGCAGGCCATATCCCCGGGGCTTCGGGAATCCACCTTGAGTCCGAATCCGGAGAAAGTCTCTTTTATACAGGAGATTTCAGCCTGAAGGAGACAAGGCTTGTCCCGGGGGCAGAAAAGTTTCCTGAGGCTGATACCCTTGTGCTTGAAAGCACATACTTTGGGGAAGAACATATCCCGCGGAAAGAGACCGAAGAAAGGTTTATAGAATCGGTCCGTGAGACCCTGGAGAGAGGAGGAACTGCCCTTATCCCTGCCTTTGCAATAGGCAGGACTCAGGAGATCCTGATGCTGCTTGACGCCCACGGAATCAGGGCTTACGTGGACGGCATGGGCAGAGAGGTGTACAAAATCCTCAAAAAATATCCTGAGTACCTGAGAAATCCGGATCTTCTTGACAGGGCATTCGGGCGTGCGAGTTCCGTAAAAGACAGACATAGGGAATACGTCCTTAAAGAGCCTTCAGTCATTGTCACTACAGCCGGGATGCTGAACGGGGGGCCTGCACTTTATTATCTAAGCCGGCTTTACAAAGACCCGAGATCAAAAATCCTGCTCACAGGCTACCAGGTCGAAGGCACAAACGGTCGGCTGGCCTTGAAACACGGAGTTATCGAAACCGATGGAGCTATCCTTTCCCTCAAGCCCAAAATCGAGCAGTACGACTTTTCTGCCCACTGCGGAGATCAGGAACTTAAACAGCTCGTAAAAAACTTCTGCAAAAAGGGCACTGAAAGGGTCTTTGTCATGCACGGAGAAAAAACGGAAGCTTTTGCACAGTGGATTTCGGATGAAATCGGCGTAGAAGCTTATGCACCCGCAAACGGGGAATCCTTCAGTTTTTGAGTGAGGAAAAGTAAAAAGAGGAAAGAAAGGGAGGAATGGATAAAACATGAATGAGGATAAGGTATGGAGAAGGGTAAGACATAGATGAGGCTTCTTACAAAGCCTGCGAAATGCTTAAGCCTCGCGAGTTCCAATTACCTGAATATGATCCTCAATCCTGAATCCGAAGTCCTAGAGATGCTTGCAAGGAGCATCCTCCTGGCTGCACGGACTGCCCCGAAAGCCAAAGGAGTGGACGACATAATAACTGCCCTTGCTGAAAAAGATGATATTGAAATCCTTGCCTCGATAATGGAAAAGCTGGCGGAAGAAAAAGGTGAAGGCTTTGCTTTCCTCAAAAGAGATGCCGGAAACCTCAGAAACGCAGGAGCTGCTGTCCTCATAGGAGTCAAAGCCAGCGGGGCAGCAGGCTTAAACTGCGGAGCCTGTGGTTTTGCTACCTGCAAAGAGATGCTCAACGCAAAGAAGGTGGAAACCGAGTTCAAAGGCCCAAACTGCATGCTCAAGTATGCAGACCTCGGGATTGCTGTAGGCGCAGCTGCTGCAAAAGCCAAAGACTTCTGCATTGACAACAGGATCATGTACTCAGTTGGCGCAGCAGCAAGGGTCTCAGGCTTGCTGGATGCAGATGTTGCTTTTGGAATTCCGCTGAGTGTGACCGGGAAAAATGTCTTCTTTGACAGAAAATAAATCGTGGTGCTGTTTACTGAAAAATTGGAACTAAGATCAGAAGAGCCTTAAACAAGGCCCCTCCGCCTCTCACTTCTGTACTCTTCAAAGAGGCTCTGCAATTCGTCTTCCTTGGCTTTGTGGCGCTTTGCCCCGGCTTCTTTTTCCCAGGCATCAATTGCAGCTTTAAGGCCTTCTGGCTCAGCCATTGCAAAATCTTCAGCCCTTTCAAGCGGGATATTCCTTAAGACCGGCACGTCCCCCTTGAAAAAAGTCTCTTCTGCTGCATGCGAAATATCTTCCGGGATAAGTACTGCCCGAACTTTTGCTTCCACAAGGATCTGGGCTGTTGCAGCACCGCCTCCGCTTGGATTTTCCAGGAAAACCAAATCTCCTGGCTTGAGCCCGTACTTTTCTTTTGTTTCGGCAATTGATTCCTTTGTAAAAGCTGCAATAACCTTTACAGGAGTGCCTTCACCTCGAATTTCCATTTTCTGGATTTTACGCAGTTTGTTGCTCCTGCGCCTGAGTTCTTTTACGGTTTTATTTTTATTGCTGAGCTCTTTTTTCAGGTTCTCTATGGTGCTGTCCCGGATCTGGACCTCTTTCGATTTCCGGACTTCCCCGTAAGCTTCCTTTTTGAAGCCTTTCAACCTTGACTCAAGCTTTGAGATTTTCCTATCTTTTGCAATTAGTGACTTTTTTAATTCTTCTACATAATCCTGCAGGTTCTGAATCTGTTCTCCCTGCCTCTGGACAGTCTCTCTCACTTTCAGGAGAGATTCGTCAACTACCCTTTCCTCGGGTTTTTCAGGAGCAGCCCTTGTCCCTGGCTTTTCAGGAGCAATCGATGCAGCCCGGACTTTTTCAATTGCAGCTTCTATTGAGTCTCCGCGGATTACATGAAGCTTTATCAGCTCAAGGTCCGCATTTTCCGGAGCTTTCTTTTCAATTCGCGTAAAGACGTTCTTGTAACTCCTGTAGGTGAGAAGAGCTGCAGTTAATGCATCTCTTTCGTGGTCATTGGAGTAGCCGAAGGTTTTTCCAAGCGCAATTTTTTCTTCGGCAGAGACTTCAATTCCAGGGCTTGCAGGGACTGCGTTAAAGCTCCTCCTGATTTTTTCAACCGAGCCGGGCATTGGAGTGACATCGCTTGCAATTACTGCAGGTTTTCCGTATTCGGCAATAAGCTTGACAACTTCATCAGGAGCTATTCCCCTGAAGCTTTTCAAATAGAGGAGGTCTCCATCGAGAGAAAGAATAGCTATTCCCACGGTTGTTCCCGGATCGAGCCCTACGATTGTGAATTTACGCCCGGGATTCTTCGGCTTCAGGGGAACATAACGGATTTTGTCGCGTTCGACACTTCTCACACTTACCTGCGCATCGCTGCTTGCCATAGGATGTATTGGAATCTCTCCACGCTTTGCATAGACTGTAAATTCGGACCTCACATAGCCTCCGAACCCCTTTATATTTACGGCATCGAACCTGATACCTTTTTCCCGTGAAAGGTCCTTGAGGGTATCTTCAATCTCCCGACTCCTCTGAAGCACGGCTCCGTGCACTTTTCTTGCGTACCGGTTCTGGCTCCAGCCTCCACGTCCGAGGGAACGGGCTCTGCTGACCTTAATTCTCGTAATATCTTCAAAAAGAGATACCTCATGCCCAACCCCCAGGTCTGCAAGCCGGGCACAGGTTTCAGCTTCGTCATTAGGGTTTTTGGGGTCAAAGAAAAGCCCTTGCTTCCGCGCAATCCTGACCAGAGGTTCCGGGTGAAGCCCGCCTGTGACCTGAACAAGTTTTACCCCATCAGGCAGGCGTTCCATAAGTGAAAGGAGCTCGTTTCGGTCAGCTGCAAGCTCGAAAATATTGTCAACGGCTATTATCTCCGGCCTGTCCCTCTGGATCAGATTAAAGATTTTCTGGCGGCGGAGCATACTCTGATGGGAAACTTCTCCGTCCTTCAGGATAGCCAGAGCATAGCGAGGAAGTTCCTTTGCCCTGGGGGAACCCCGGGCGATATCAATTCCATAGATGATCCTGTTTTGCATGAACACCTATATTTTATCTCTGGATGAATATATATTTAACTGATTTCTACCTTTATTTTATAAAATTGACATAGTCTATAAGGTCCCGCTCTCTAGCCTCAGCTAACTTTAATTCTTAAAATTTTAATCAATATTTGAATTATTCAGGTATAAAATATATCTTTAACTAGATTTTTGTGCGAATTAACCTTTTAATTGAGGATCTATTTTGAATAAAAACAAAATATTTGATCTATTTATTAAATTAAGCTAAAAAAATGACTATAAATTGATAAAAAGTATTTTAAATCGCCCTTTAACTGAGTAAGAATATTTAAATATAAATAATGAAGAGATAAATATAGGATGAACGTCCACGATGAAACCTTTAATAACAAATCACCTGAAAGTGGTTCAAATACATTTGATTATAATGAACGTTTACATGAACTTCAGCTCATTAACGACATTTTAATCGAAACCTATCAGGTCGAAGACACCGACAGGATATGTAAGTTAGTTGGGGAAGCCGTTCACAAATTGAATAAGGACTGCTATGTTATTGTATCACTCTATGATAGCAGCATAAACGCTGTAAGGATAAGAGCAGCGATAGGGTTTGAGGGCTTAATAGAAAAGGTTGCCGATATTCCTGGCAGGGGCCTTGAGGACGTATCTTTCAGGCCGAAAGATATGGAATTAAACCTCCAGCTCTTTAAAAGCGGCAAACTTGAACATTTCAAAGATAGCCTTTATGCTTTGCTGGCAAAAAAAGTGCCCTACTATTCCTGTAAACAAATTGAAAAGAATCTCAATATCGGCTCCATTCAGGTTATTGGCTTTTCTAACGAAAAGAATATTTTTGGCAGTATTTCCATTCTGGTTCCGGAAGGGCAAAAAGTTCCTAATGTGTCTGCCATAGAAACGATTACTGCCTATGTTTCAAAAAAAATCCAGGCTATCTGGACAGAAAAAGCACTTCTCGAAGCTGAAAACAGATTCAAACTCCTTTTCCAGCAAGCTCCACTGAGCTATCACTCCCTGGACGAAAATGGATATTTCATTGATGTTAATAATACCTGGCTTGAAACCCTCGGTTATTCCTACGAAGAAGTTGTTGGAAAATGGTCAGGAGATTTCTTCGCACCTGAGGACGCTGAAAAATTCAAAAATAATTTTCTTCGATACGGGTCACAAGGAGAGATACGTGGCATTGAATGTGAAGCGATAAGGAAGGACGGTAAAAGGATCAGTATTGTTATTGACGGAAAAATAGCATATGACGAAAACGGCAGTTTCAAGCAGACACATTGTGTTTTCAAGGATATCACAGCACAGAAGAAAGCCGAAAGAAAAGCTCTCGAAAATGAAAAACTTTTGTGCTCAATGATGGACGCTATTACGGAATCTGCGATTCTCCTGAAACCGGACGGCACAGTTGATTATATTAATGAAACTGCAGCTAAGAGGCTAAAGACCACACGAGAAGAATGCATTGGAAATAGTCTATACAACATAACTCCTGAAGACATTTTATTTAACCGAAAAAAAATACTTGATGTTGTTTTAGCTGAAGGAAAATCATGCAAGTTTGAAGATGTAAGGGATGGAATCCATTTTCTCAACAACTTTTACCCTGTTTATGATTCTTCTAACCGGTTCTCCCACTTTGCTGTTTTTTCCACAGATATTACTGAATACAAAGAATCCGAAAAAAAATTAAAATGGGAACTTGCTGTCAACAGGGTGTTGGCAGAACTGGCAGACGCCCTTATAGACCCGAATAATTCCATTGAGACAATTGCAAACATTGTCCTTTCAGCCTCTCAGGAACTGACAGGAAGCGACCATGGATATGTTTCTTCTATTGATCCCGAAACCGGTGACAACGTATGTCATACTCTGACCAGAATGATGGAAAGTTGCAGCATTAATGAAAACGATAAAAAAATCTCTTTTCCAAGAGGGCCGGATGACCTTTATCCCAAATTATTCGGCCACGCTTTAAACACAAAAAAAGGCTTTTATACAAATTCTCCGGAGATGCACCCGGGTTCAGGAGGAGCCCCTGAAGGGCACATAAAACTGAATAATTATTTAAGTTTTCCTGCAGTAGTTGGAAATGAAATCATGGGACAGATATCCCTTGCAAATTCAAAACATGGGTATTCCGATTCTGAATTTGAAGCTATCAGAAAGGTTGCTGCAATTTATGCACTGGCAATTCAGCAAAAGCGAGCTTCAATGGAGATTCAACATAGAGACACTATTTTGAAATCAACTTTTGAATCAACTGTTGATGGTATTTTTGTTGTCGACAATAACCACAAAATCCTTTTTTCAAATTCAAAGTTTGTTAAAATGTGGGGGATGCCCGAAGCCCTGGCTAACATGAAAAATTACGACGAATTACTTTCTTTCTGTTCAGACCAGGTAAAATGTTCTAAAGAATATTTATCAAAGATCCAAGCCCTTTACCGCTCAAAAGAAACAAATACGTCTTATATTTATTTTAAAGATGGGAGGGTATTTGAAAGCTTATCGGCCCCACTCATGAACAATGGAATTATTAAAGGGCGCGTATGGAGTTTCAGAGACGTTACTGAAAAGGCGGAGGCAGAAAAAGCCCTTATTGATGCGAAAATCCATGCGGAAGAGGCTAACCGGACCAAAAGTGAGTTCCTCGCAACAATGAGCCATGAGCTGAGAACGCCTCTCAATTCAGTAATAGGCTATTCAGATATACTGCTCGCTCAGATGTTTGGGCCCCTTAATGAAAGGCAATTGAGGTACCTGAAAAACATTTCAATAAGTGGAAACCACCTTCTTAATTTGATCAATGATATTCTCGATATTTCCAGAATAGAATCCCGAGACATTTCATTATCATTTGAAATTGTACATGTTGCAGACATTTTTGAAGATGTAAAAAATATCGCAATTCCATTCGCGACTTCCAAAAACATATCCGTGGAATTCTTAGCCAAACCTGCGGACCTGAATATATATGCAGATAAAATAAAGTTCAAGCAAATTCTCTATAATCTTGTAAACAATGCCCTGAAATTTACTCCTGAGAATGGACACATAGAGGTTGTGGCAAACAAATCAGGAAACACAATCAGAATTTCCGTTGGGGATGATGGTATTGGAATTCCGGAAGATAGACAACAAATAATTTTTGAGCCCTTCAAACAGATTGATTCTTCACTTTCCAGAATGTATGGCGGGTCAGGATTAGGCCTGACAATAGTCAAGAATTTAGTTGAGATGCATAGTGGAGAAATAAAAGTTAAAAGTGAAGTAACAAAAGGGAGCACTTTCACAATTGTATTGCCTGTAAAAGAGAAATAATTTGATTTACTGATAAACGGATAATCGCTCCATTCCCTTCACATTATAAGTGAAATCATAAGTGAGAGGATGAAGACGGTCTTCGGGTGACCTGGGTACATGTGACATTGTTGTAGCTCGCTCAGAAGGAGAAGTCAAGTTACGAAATACTAATATTTATCGCAATAAAAAATTATTACGATAAAGAACTGTTATTTTCTTTATCCGATCTGAGTTTACTTATCTTTCATTTGTTTCTTTTAATTCCTCTCTTCTCCGAACGCTTCTTCTTTATTGTCATTTTCTTTATCTTTATTTTCTTCGCTGATCCCCTCATTTAGACCTTCCCCCCTTTTAAGTGTTCCTTCTATAATTGCTTCGTCTCTGCTTGCTTCTTCTTTAGTTGCTCCGATTAAGCTTGCTCCACTTTTAATTTCACGAATTACTTCTTCAAGCTCCCTTTTAATCCCATACTTCCTATTAAAATGAACCAGTACATTTGAAACATCCCTTTCGAGAATTTCGTCAGCATGAGGATGGGCAGGAGTGATATACTGAGGCCAGTCGATGAGCTGGACGCCGTCTTCGGATACAAAGATGTTATATTCACTTAAATCGGCGTGGATGATTCCAAGCGAGTAGGTTATCTTTACCTGCCTGAGAATCTCATCGAGATACCACTCAGCGTTAAGAAGCTTTGTTTTTGAGAGCAGGCTGCCTTTTGCAATCTCCATAACAATTGCATGCCTGTTCTGATCCAGAGGTTTTGGGATAGACACCTGAGGGTATACCTTTGTCATGATCTCATACTCCCTCTGGGCAGCAAGACGAGCAGCATAAATCCATGAAAAGTGCTCTCTTTCCCCAATGTGGTCACGTACTCTTTTTATTTGCTTGAAGCTGGTTCTGCCTTCCCTGTGGAATTTAATTATGACCGGAGAAGGCTTCCCTATTGCAAGCTCAGGCTGCCGGATCGCTTCCAGGATGACAGACTCCTTGCCTACTCCTACCTCGTCTCCTATGGCGCTAATGCTTCTCCTTTTCACAAAGGAATTGAGAGCAAGGGCATCATAGCCCTCAAAATAAATTTGGTAACCTTCATAAGGCTGGGTGGTTCTGACCACAAGCTTATCCCGGACAAGCTTTCTTAGCCTGTATTCAAGCTTATCGAGAGGCATTTTAGTGTACTTATTCAATTCTTCTATCGGCACCCACTCAAAATGTTTCATCCCTGTCTCGATGCCTGTAAGTATCCTGAAATCCTTTGCATCGATCTTTTTGAAAACCTTTAGCACTTCGTCGATCATCCTATCCTGTTATACATATCACCTTCGATATTTAAATGATCGCCCGATTTGTTCCACCCGAGTTGTACTTCCCGTGTTTTGCTTCGGGATCGCAGGAAATCGGAGATTTCCCGGGAGTTGCGATGTAATCGCAACAGTACGTGTCCTTTTAGCTGCGCTGAGGACCAATTTTAAAATACTGGTACAGCTGCTCGACGCAGGAGAGCGGTCTTCCAGACAAAAAAAGAGACCAATGAGAAGCTGGTGATAGGAAGACTCCAGCCCTGTGTGGGAGAGAGAAAAACGGAAGATTCCATTTTCGAGTTCCGGGGTAATATCAACTGATTAGTGAAGTACCCGAAGAAAGAAAAAACTACAGATAAAAAGAAAACATTTTTAGGGCAGAAGGTATAAATATTTAGTAAAAGTGAAGTATTTCCTAAGCTCACTTTATTCAAAAATAATGTAAATTTTCAGAAAAACAATCTCAAAGTAAATAATATCAGGAGATCTGTTATGCGATTTCCCCATAGAATTTATGAGATTAAATTTGTAAGATTATTAGCCATAATTATTTTAGTTGTTTCTACTCTGGGATGTACGAGTTCAGACTCGGATAAGAATAATTCAAGCTCCAGTGCAAATGCAAAGGTGATACCTCCAACACCTGAAGCAAATATTACGTTTGTTACTACTGGTTCATCATTTTCACCAATTATCACAGTTACGGGTAATCCTAAAATTCAATGGGTATTTGGTGACGGTTCAACATCTGATTCTAAGTCTCCTTCTGTAAATTTTGGTTCAAAAGGGACAAGAGCAAACACTTTGGTAGTAACACCATGGAGTGCAGTAACTAAGATCAATATAGGTTATGATGGTTCAGATGGTGGAGTAACTCCAGGTTCCAGTACAATAGAAAATTTAAAAAAACAGAATGTAATAGCTGTTACTGGTTTAGAAAATGTTGCGCCATACCTTCAGGTATGGGCTTCGAGTTATAATCCAATAACTGCGCTGGATTTCAATAACTTCACGGCACTGCATACGATTGAGTGTTTTTATTGTACATCACTGGCTACCATCAGACTCCGTAACGTTCCATCTCTGACCAGGCTTTGTCTTGAAAATTGCAACATTTCTTATCTTGATCTCTCAGAAGCTCCTTCTCTGGCTGATCTTCGCGGAGCATCTCAGAGAAGTTCAACATATTCAATAAATTGGGGCACTACAGGGGCTCATATATGGCATATATGTGTTCGAGATAACACACATATGACCAGCACGTTTCCGGTCAGTCAGTTTCCACTCCTTAAAGACTTTTATATATGGAACGGTAATCAAAGCGGTACTCTGCACCTAACTTCAACAAATTTGAAAAGCGTTCTATCAGCCAATAATCAGTATAATACTGCTAATTTTTCGGGTTGTTTCCCTGCTGGTAGAAAAGGTACTGTGAATATTTATAAAAATAACCTCACAAGTTTAGATATTTCCAATGATCCTGGTTTACTTTATTTAAATGCTAGTCGTAATTCACTAAATCAAACAGCAGTAGATGGAGTACTCCAAACACTGGATTCTTATAATACTCATGGCGGGTCTTTAGATTTAACTGGAAATGCTGCACCATCAATTACAGGAATAGCACATGCAAATAATTTAACTACCAGGGGATGGAAGGTTCAAAGTTAATAAAAATCCACCAGTTGCAAATTTAACAAGTCTGCTTGTTTGCGTATCTTCATAAATGATAAGGTACAATAATAAATTGGAGTGAATAATTGTGCATAAATTTATGAAAATAGCGGGTTGTATCTTAGCAACAATAGGGTTTGCTTGTGTTGTAAAACACATCATGCATCACAACGAAGGTTGCTGTTTGTGTGGTTGGCATAAAATAAAAGTAGAAGATGAAAAACCAACTGGTGAAACTGTATCGCATAAAATAAAAGTAGAAGATGAAAAACTACATGGTTCAAGGTATGGTTCTAATCCGGTCCATTATTAAACCCGATAACCATACGTGGAAGGATTATACCAGGATAAAGATAGGCATGTTCGAAATCCCGCGTGAAGACCTTGCCTTATTCTTGCCTGTTGGAGGATCAACTCCAGGCACAGGTTTACCTCCTTGCCGACCAGCTACACAAAAAGGACGAGTAAATAGAAAAACCAAGTATTTATACCAAAATAACTCAGGCAATGAATAATTTAGTTGAAGTCAAATCAGCCACCTAGCTTGTAAAAGTTAGTTAATACATTTTTAAATACTGCCTATATTATTTCACCATAGATCCTAAGATATAAATATTTACATATTTCCCATTTTACCAACAATATAGAAAAATTTAGTTTATATATTCTTCACAAAATAATGGGGATTATCTCAAAAACCAATAACTATAGGCAACATTCAAAGAAAAAGTTTATATGCTTTAACACTTAATCAGTCTCTAGTAACATATTTTGCGAGATGACTCTTATGTCTGACACAAGAAATTTTGTATTAAGAGACGAAGACGGCAATGAACACGGAGTTTTCACTGGAAAACAGCCTCGTCAGGCTGCTCTGAAAGCAGCAAACCGGAGCAGCGGAACAAAATCCAAACCAGAGATTATCCGTCTCAGGGAACGCGGGACAAAGAAGGTGCACATTTTCAAGGCATGGAAACAAGTTGTCAAAGCCCCAAAAAATAGGCCTAGCTGGATGCCAGAGAAAATCAGCAAACCCTTTGTCAAGAAAGAGAGAATAGAAACAATCGAATAAATATAAAGGAAGCAAAAGGTAAATAGGTTTTTATAGTAAAACTTATTTACCTTAGTTTCAGATAGCAATCTTTTACCCTTAAATATTACTATTTTTCTGTTTTTTAGCTTTTACTATAGACCAATGGCCCATTCCAGCCATGTATAACTGGCGTAGAATCTCTATCGAATTTGGCATTGTACCTACTCCCGGCAGGTCGACATTATATTTTGATAATAATTATTGATGGTGCTTTTGAAATAATGAGCCATAATTTTGCGTGGTTGTTGGGTTTACATTAGCAGAATATTAGTTTCTCATACTAAACTTTATTGCAAAAATGTTTCATTGCTTATATACGCCGTGGGAGTTGAGCCACGCGTTAACCAGCCTTGAACCTAACTACATCTGTCAAATGTTCAAAAAACGATATCATGAAAATGATTCTAATTTCTAATGTCGACCTGCCGAAAGCAGGATTGTAGTGATCTGGATGGGAATCTGGCACAGCTATTTTGTGACGTATATACTAACCACGCACGTATATCTGGAAGCTAATCTAAAATGCCAGGGCTATCACTCGGGATAAGGATAGGTATTCTGGACTCCGGTGTGAAGGCATTGCCTTAGTCTTGCCCATAGGGTGACAAACTCTTCAAACACAGGTTGACATTCTGAGGGCCCAACGCGAAATAACTCAGGTCCATTTTTACACTGTGCGTAACTATTTTCGTAAGCAGCTCCATCGATTTTGTTCCAGAATAATTATGTGTTGTCTAAGTTATTTCGTAACGAACCTGGAAACTTTTCAGTCCAAACGTACAATTCTTACAAGAGACTGAATTGGGACATTAGAGATTGTATCTGCACCTTTTTTGTCGACCAGTACTGCTACAACTCTTGGTTTTGCATCCATTTCTCTCAGCTGCTCAATAACTTCCATACTGGTTGAACCGGTGGTAACAACATCATCCACGATAACGCAGTTTTTACCGGCAACGGATCCAAAATTTCTGCTGATGGTCCCTCTGTGGCCTGTATGAACGATATCCTGTCCTTTACGATGATAAATCGCTAAATCTGCACCCAGTTCATATGCCATCATGCTTGCCAGGGGAATACCATTGGCAGCAATGCCAACAACCACGTCTACCTCGGCGTTTGCCTTTTCCAGGGTCTCAAGCACCATGTCGCAGAGTGCAAGCGAGATGTTATGGAGACGTTCAGCACTTTTCCCTATACTGCTCCAGTTTACAGAAATATCCTTTGGAGCGGGAGTTGTTTCTTCTTTTTTTGAACGGGTTAAAAGCCAGGTAACCGTTTCTCTTGAAACGTTGAGTTCATCGGCAATCTGGGCGGTAATAAGCCCGTTACTCTGCAGTTCCACAGCTTTCTGGATTAAATCTTCTATATCCTTCATGTTTCTATTCCCACCTGAAATTTTTATCCGGCTGTATTTCCGGGACCTCTAAATTAAGACAGTATTATAAGATCAAGCGTTATATCTTTTTTTTCAGCTTAAAATTGACTCTTTTATAATTACCTCATTTTTTAAGAGGAAAGCCACAGATGGAGGCAGACTCCCCTTTTATCAAAAGTTTTTCTGCAGTCCATACATTGCTTTTGCCAGATAATGAGGTCCTTAATCTTTTTCATTTGGATTCAGTTGAGACACAAAACTTCAAAAAGTGTTAATTTTATGCCAGCATCTAACATTTAAGCTCGAAAATCACAAAAATGGTCTTCGGAGTTGTGCATAAAATTTGTTAACCGATGACCAGAGATACATCACCTCGAGACCAAGGGCCCATTCCAGCCAGTTCACCATGACGCACTTTAGATCAAAGCGTTGCTATTTTGGAAAAGTTCTGCAAGAAACAGATCTTTAAACCATATTTATATGTAACTAAAGTACCTTTTAATTTTGATGCTTCTTTTTGGACATATTGGCGTCACACTGGGGGTATTTTTCGGATTTTCATTTTTCATACCACAATTAAGGACCATTATAGATCCAACATATCTGGTCATTGGATCGCTCCTTCCAGACTTAATAGATAAACCTCTAGGAATGGTTATCTTTTCTTCTACCATTGCAAACGGACGGATAATAGCTCATACATTGTTATTTTCTTTTACCCTTTTTCTGACAGGTTTATACTTATATGATAAAAGAGGAGATCTCAACGTCCTTACCCTTGCAGCAGGTTCTATTTTTCATCTTATGGAAGATCAGATGTGGGCATCGCCTCGAACTTTATTATGGCCTCTTCTGGGATGGCGTTTCCGCAAAAATCCGCATCAAACCGGACTAAAATACTTAATAACGCTTTTTAAGAGATCTTTTAGAGAGTTATAAAAACAGACGATACTTAGCATTTGTCATATGTTAAAGAACATTTAAGGCTGACGTGGTGCGTCTATCCCTTACCACGCGCATATACCTAGAAGCCACGTACATGGGCCAGGGCTATCGCTCGGGATAAGGATAGGTTTTAAGAATACCAAGCGTGAATGCCTTGCCTGTCGAAGGACCAGCTGCACAAAAAGGATGGTACATTTATCGAACTCACTTTCCGTGATGCACACAGAAACACCATCAATTATCCCAATATGGCAGTAGCTTAAAAATCCATTTTGCCTTTAATGAATAAAGTGAGCAAATCGGCAAATATATTCTACGTCTGTGTACATCTGCGGAATGTAGGGTGAAAACAAAAAAGTCTCACAAAATTAACCTTTTTTAAGGAATTTTTTTGGTGCTCTTAACCGGTTTGCGTGATAATTTGTGAATAATAAATATTGCTGCTAAAAATATTATTGGTGGTATTAAGCTTATTAAGGCGGTTGTATAGTCTAATGTTATTGTTTTCATTCGATTTTCTTTAATAAATATAAAAAAGTAGCTAATAAAGTATAGAAGGACCGTTGGCGCTAAGAGTATTGCTTTGTCTATTGTTGTATTTGTTGTTTTTTGTGAGATTGACACATTTTTGATTATACTTAATTGCTGTTTATATATCTTGTGTTTGTTTGCATTTATACAATATGCTATCGATGAAAAGCAGCCAAATAGACAAGTTGATAAACTCATCCCCCATCAAAATATTACAAAATCTTTTTAAGATACCATAATCCGGGTATTCTCACTCAACGACCTTTATTTCTTTAAAATCTTAACGTAATTTTCTATATATACCTCTTTGGGCACTGATATTTCTTCAATGCGTTCCAATGGAAATAGCAGCGAAGCAGTTTCTGGTCTGGTATATGAAGTAGCGGCGTAAACCATTATGTTATATCTTTTTCCCAATATAAAATACATATCCATAATACTGTTTGTATTTTGAGTATAAGTCTGCCTCACGCCTCATAAATGCAATCATATCCTCAACGGTTTTATTTCCCGCATGCTTTTTCAAGAATTCCTCTTGCCTTGCTTTTTGCGGAATAAAATAATTGTCTATCCAACAATTTTCAGGCAGCGTAAATACGGCAACAGGAATATAACCTGTTTTTTGCATGATGGAAATATTATAACCTATTGTGCCAATTTCAGGAACTGCGTCCATCCACCACTTCTCAATTTCAGCGGGGCGCTCATCGGTAAACCATGACTCATATGTTACGGCAATATAACCATCTTTTTTGAGGAAGCCCTTCCAGTGATTCAAGCCTTTTTCAAAACCTATATTGGCAATAGCTCCCTCAGACCATATAAGATCAAATTCATCATTCTGAAACGGCAAATTATCCATTGAACCGACAATACCTTTTACCCTGTTCTGTAAACCAAGTTTTCCGGCTGTTGTGTTAAGTTTGTCAATCGAGCCGGCGTAAAGGTCGAGGGCGGTGATGGTTGCTTCTGTATTCTGTGCCAGAACCATTGTTTGAACGCCTGTGCCGCAGCCTAAATCGGCAATTTTTGTTTTGTTTGAAAGATTGCCGATAAAACCTAATGCCCTGATGGTTTCTTCGGGGCTGCCGGGTCCCTGCCGTTCAAGCTCTGTGAAAAATTCATTGATGAGGGCAAAATCAAATTCGTGGATTGTTATTTCTTCCATTGTCATACTCCTTATCTTCTAATTATACCTTTGACTTTTTCTTCCCGTACGCGTTTGTAACCATCGATGAACAGATAATCGTTAATGCCAATGACTTTGAATTCCGGAGGTAAAGCTTCAAGGTCCGTTAGAAATGCTTCCCAAGGACCTGGGCCCGGATAAGATGAATTGACAATGGAAGCTGGTGTGTGAACGCGAAGATCCCATTTTCTCCACTCAGAACCTCGCGGATACTCAATATAAGTCATGTTCTTCTCCCATTAAACTCAATCACTAGCAATTGACAGGAGGAAATAAGCTAAGTAACAATAAATTACATATGGTGAAATTAGTGTAATACCTTTCAATTTTACTAACTCGATTTTTTCCGATCAAGTATATCCGCTAATCTACTTAACTTTTGCTTTTTTTAACAATTCCTATATTTCATAGAGATCTAATCAGCTAATTCAAAGAACTGAATCAGGAAAACTAAAGATAAGGTGAGTTATTTCTTTTATTTGTACGAAGAGGATTACGATCCTAAAAAACCTCTCATCTGCCTTGACGAGAAACCAAAACAACTTCTTGAAGATAAGAGAAAGGCCATTCCAATGAAGCCAGGAAGTCCAGAAAAATATGATTACGAATATGTCAGGAATGGAACAGCAAATGTATTCGTGGAGGTAGAATTCAAAGCAGGAAAAAGGATGACTCAGGTAACCAAAAGGAGAACAATGAAGGATTTTGCACAATTCGTGAAAATTCTCGTTACCGAAAACTATTCTGAAGCTGAAGTAATCCGACTGGTTACGGATAATCTCAATATCCATAAGGAAAAGTCATTCTACGAAACATTCAGCGAAGAGGAAGCAAAAAAGATTCTGGACAAGATACAATTCCATTACACGCCAAAACATGCAAGCTGGCTTAACGCTGCAGAAATAGAGATCAATGTGATGGATATTGAATGTACTAACAGAAGAATTGGTGACATGGAAAAACTTACCCATGAAGTGGGTGCATGGACGAAGAGGAGAAACGAATACGAAAAGAAAATTGAATGGAAATTTACGAAGAAGAATGCCGATGAGAAAATGTCAACGTATTATGTAGAATAATTAAATTGCCAGGACACTAGAGGATTGAAATCAGTCAGAAATGAATTTAATTTAGTGTGTACTGCAGTTAACTTAAGGAAAATATGGATTTACTCAAATAAAACCGTATTTGCTAAAGCCCTGAGTATTCGATTTCATAGCTTAAAGCCTCCAAATAAGAACATTTTTTGTATGGAGTTATGCTGAAAAAAGTTAATTCTGTTAGCAAAGTAAATAAGAGATACTTATATTACTCACTTAAGGCGCAAAATCAATGTATATAGTCTTTGTGGTTTAACTTTTAATTTTAGACTGCTACAGGCTTAACAGTATTGATTTTTTCAGTTCAACCACGTAAGTCCTAACATATTAAGAAAAGAAGTACCTGCAGCAGTTCTGACATAGTTTTTAAAATTGAAATTTGAAGAGGATACAAAAAAGGAAAAATTACATGAAAAAATTACATGAACCGTTCAAATCTTTCCTTTTTCGCCTTACAGATAGGACAGACCCCTGGAGCCTCGTCCATGGCACTGAGATATCCGCAAACCTTACATCTCCATACTGGCTTTGAAAGTTTCCCTGAGAATTCCATAGTTTCCATCATCTCCGTTCTTTCAGCTTCCTCGGCTCTTTCAGCTTCTCTTTCCTCGCGGGAAGGGCGCCTTTCCGGGATAGATTCTATTTCTCTTTCTCCTCTAATGGCCTCGTCCGAAACATAGAGTGCACAGTAACAGGCTCCATAATCGTTTAGATCAGGATCTCTGTAGTAGCAGGGACAGATAATATCCAGGTCTTCCTCTTTATTTCCGGAAGCCAGTCTGCATGGACAGGACCAGTAGCCGTAACGCTCCTCATTGACCAGCAGTCCACGCACAAGGTCTTTAGTGAACTCAACATCAGGGTTCAGGTGGTAGCCTGATTTCTCAACCTCCTGCTTCAACCGCTTGTAGACCGTGTCCACTTTCTCTTCGGATATGCCTTCTTCGGCAGTTTTCTCTTCTTTCAACCCAACTCCCCCTCAAAAGCCAAGGACTTCACGGATTTGTTTTTCCTTAAAACCCACAATTGCTTTTTCGTCATTTATAATAGTTGTTGGGAATGAGATTGAAGAATTAAAACGTCTGACTATCTCAACAGCGTTGTTTTCTTCCTCTCCTTCCAGCCTGTCCACATAAATATACTCAAAATCCACTCCCAGATCGGTGAGCAGTTTCTTTGTTTTTTTACACCATACACAGGTGCTCAGCCCGTACATTACGACCTTACCCCTGTCAATTCCGGAAACATGGTTTCCTTTCTCTTTATTCCGGCTAAACAGATCCATTAAATAAACCCCCTGCAATAATTAAGTTAGCTGTATATCTATAGCGTTTTACTCAAGACAGATTGTTGCTCTGGACTTCTGGCAGTAAATTAAAAATCCACCAGATAGTAGATTCTATAAACTCCTTATCAGAAAATGTCAGATAAAGTATATAAAATTGAGATATACTTCTCCACGGCTGCACGTCCTCTGGATATGCCAGATTACTCGAAATGGAATCTCAAGAAAGTTATTTTTTCAACGCACTGTTTTCTTGCCCGCTTCAGGTATGCCTGTGCGAACAACCGAACTGGTTTTTCCTCTTACCAGAGACGCGAATACCCCGATGATGCAGAATATCGTAAACAGGATAAACGCATAATGCAGGCTCGAAACGAACTGGGAGTGATATTCGGGTGTGATCTCCACAGGACCGATTACAACCGCAAAGATCATCATCGCGATACCCATCGAGAGCATCTGGCCGAGGAGCCGCATAGTCCCGTTCATCCCGGATGCGACACCGTAGAACCTCTTATCAACCGAACTCATAATTGCATTCGTGTTCGGGGAAGAGAAGAGCCCGAACCCTGCACCGAGTAGTAGAAGGATGAGAACCAGGTGCCAGAGAGGTGTCGTTTCTGTAAGGAAAATGAGGAAGAAGAGCCCGACTGCTGTAAGAGCCATTCCTGCCGATGCAACGATCCGCGGCTCAATCCTGTCAGAGAGCCGGCCGGCAATCGGGGAAACCATGGCCTGGACGACCGGCTGCGCTATCAGGATAAAACCTGCGTGCTCAGGCGTGAAGCCTTTTGTGTACTGCAGGTCCAGGCTTAAGAGAAAAGTCACTGCAAAAGTTGCACTGTAATTGATAAGCGCGGCAAGGTTCGAAAGGGCAAAGATCCTGTTTTTTGTCAGGAGCCTGATGTCAAGAACAGGGGAAGGTATTCTCATTTCGTACAGAGCAAAGCCGATTACCCCGAGAATTCCCGCAGCTATGAAGGCAGCTCCTTTAAAGTCCGGAAGAGTTGAGAACCCATACATGACAGCAACTACCGCTGCCCCGTAGATAACGGACCCTGTAAGGTCGAACTTCTCTCCCCTGCACTCGGCCCATTCCCCTTTGAGCTTCCAGAGGATGAGGATAACCGCCATGATGCCTATAGGGACGTTTACGAAGAAAATACTCCTCCAGCCCAGATATTGCGTCATTAAACCTCCAAGGAAAGGTCCAAGGGAGAGCCCGAGGTAAACTGCAGTGATATATATCCCGAGAGCCTTACCACGTTCACCCGGGGGGAAAACGGAGGTAACGATGGCAACTCCTGTCCCGAAGATCATAGCACTTCCAAGCCCCTGGACAATCCGGATTCCGATCAGTATTTCTGTCGAGGGGACCATGGTCATTGCCAGGGACGCAAGGCTGAAGATAGAAATGCCATAGAGGAAAACCTTTTTCCGTCCGTAAATATCTGCGATTTTTCCGAACGGGACAAGAAACACGGCTGAAGATAGAAGGTATGCGGTCGCAACCCAGGAGAGGGCAATCGCGTTCATATGAAATTCTGCCCCAATTGTAGGCAGGGCAATATTTACTGCCGAACCGTCAAAAGGAGTGATAAATCCGGCAAGTATCGCAATAGTGAGTACAATTCGTTTTTCCGCGGTATTATCAGGAGAAGCATCAGTGCGGAAGATTTCCGGAACTTCACCAGGTACTCCGGATTTTTTCATTTCTTTTACCATGTATATCACTGATCAGAAGGATATTAGTCTTCTATTCGAGAGGCCGGAGATCCCGGCAGATTATGTATGTTTCAGGGAGTGGCTTTAAGTGATAATACATTTCCCGGGTATTCTTCGTTTTCAAGACTGACTGATTAAGAAACTGTATTACCTGCTTGTTATTAAATATTATACCATTTAGCCGGTTTTTATGAGCTCATGATATCGGACTCTTCAACCGGCTTGTCTGGTGGCCCTGCATAAAAAGCAGAATGAAATGGAAGGAAGAAAAAAAGTAGTCAAAGAGCTGATCCCAAAACTCAAAAATCACTTATTTGAACTCAATTTTGAAATAATTATTAGAGCTGCTGATCAGAAAATTGGTTCTGATACTTATGAGTTTGGGAATAAAAGTTGGTTTTGGGATAGGCTCAATATCAATCAAAACATTATGTGATAATTATGTGATTAAACTGATTGAAGATAATTCGGGTGGAAATAAATGGAACAGTTTTTAATAACCCCTGCCGCAGGGAAAAGATTAATAGCAAAAGCTTTAGCAAAACATCCAGCAGTAAATGAAGCTCTTGCATCTGGAACCATTGTTATAATTGCTGGAACTACAAATGGTTACGTGGCTGAAGAAATATTGTCTTTTATAGGTCAAGCAGAAAATTTTTCAAGAAAAAGATTCTTCAGGGGTATTGTACTGCCTCCTGGCGGCCCTGTAACCAGTTCAGGGCGTATTAAAGATGAAACGGGTTTTCCAGGAGATGTAGTAATTAAAGATGGTATCTGGAAGCAGGGGGAAACCATTTTTAACGTAGTGGATGATTTGAAGGAAGGAGACGTGATTTTAAAGGGTGTTAATGCGTTGAACCTTCCAAAAGGACAGGCAGGCATTTACATTGGAGATTCTCACAGTGGAACTATTGGTGCATCTATTCAGGCAGTTGTAGGCCGACGTGTCAGACTGATACTTCCTGCAGGACTTGAAAAACGCGTTTATGACGATTTAAATGAGTTAGCACGGAAATTAAATGCTCCAGGTTCGCATGGGCCCCGTTTATTACCTGTAGCTGGTGAAATTGTCACTGAAATCGAAGCGATTTCACTTCTGACTGGTGCAAGTGCAAAACAGGTTGCAGGTGGTGGAGTAAGTGGAGCTGAGGGCGCTATCTGGCTTGCAATAGATGGAAATGATGAACAGATTAAATCTACAAAGGAATTGCTAAACTCTGTTATTAGAGAGCCTAATTTTGAGTTTTAACTTGAAACAAACTCATTGATCATCGTTTAGGGGTAATACCAGCGTTACTTAAACCAGACGCAAAGAACTCATGGAATTGAGGCTTTAACAATTCGAGTTCTCCATGTTTTGTATATAGGGTACGAGGAATGTAACCGTTTCTACTGGCTTTACGTGAATCAGTACGCTCATAACGGTGCGCTCCAGCTTGGAGGAGGGCTTCCTCCTCCATTACGAGGTTTAAAAACCAGGTAATTAGCTGGCGAATTCCAGCTTTCTGATCGACAAGATAATCTTTTATGAGTGAGAATAAATTTACCATTGACTCTGCATCCTGTTTTTTTGTGGTGAAAGGAAAAGGATACAGAGTCATTCATATTTTACAGAACTTTCGCTACACTGTCACTAAAAAAGCAACCGAATCCTCAGCAATAGTTTATATGAATATAGAAATACAAAAAATAACTGATTTAAATGCAAAAAGCTAAAGCATAACATTAAGCCTGGAGTGGTGAGATTAAGTTTATAAGAGATTAACTGATTAAGGATTCGACTGGACTTATACAGATATTTTAGAGGTTATGGACATAAAATGAATGAAATCATTACCTGGATACTAATTGCACTTTGCCTGACACAGTCTGCGATTTTTTCAGGGCTGACGATCGGTATTTTCGGTCTTGGAAGGCTGAGGCTTGAGATTGAAGCCGAAGCAGATAATAAAAATGCAATAAAAATCCTGCAGGTCCGGCGTGACTCCAATTTTTTGCTTACGACTATGCTCTGGGGGAACGTAGGCATAAATGTACTTATTGCTCTGCTCACAGATTCCGTAATGGCAGGAACCTCAGCTTTTCTCTTCTCGACCTTTGGTATTACCTGTTTTGGAGAGATTGCGCCCCAGGCTTATTTTTCCCGGAATGCGCTTGAGCTTGGGGCAAAGCTGACTCCTCTTGTCCGCTTTTACCAGATGCTGCTCTATCCGGTTGCAAAACCGACAGCGCTTATCCTTGACTGGTGGTTAGGCAGGGAAAAACTTGATTTGTTCAGGGAGCAGGCAATGAGGATTATGCTCGAAAAACATATCGAGTCAGGAAAGACCGATATAGGCACTTTTGAAGGGATAGGAGCCCTGAACTTTCTTTCCATAGATGATGTTAACATTTCTGACGAAGGCTCTATAATAGACCAGAGAAGCATTATCTCTCTTCCTGTGGAAAATAACCGCCCTGTTTTTCCTTCATTCAACAGAGAACCTTCTGACCCCTTCCTGCAGAAAATAGAAGCATCCGGAAAAAAATGGGTGATCATCGCCAACCTGGCAGATGAGCCTGTAATGGTGCTGGATGCGGACGGCTTCCTGAGGGATGCAGTATATAAAAAAGGGCCTTTTATTCCGCTTTCTTACTGCCATTTCCCTGTAGTGGTAAAGTCTCCGAAAACCAGGCTTGAGAAAGTAATCCGGCAGTTCAAGGTATATCCGCAGTACCCGGAAGATGATGTAATTGACCAGGACCTTATTCTTTACTGGGGCGAGGAAAAGCGTATCGTAACAGGGTCGGATATTCTGGGCCGGCTGCTCCGCGGAATTGTGGTCGAATGCGATGTGGGCTCAGGATGTGAGTTACCTCCTGAAAGGCAGCCGGGATTTGTCAGAAGGGCAACTTTCAGGAAAGATAAAAGAAAAGAAAACCTGGAACAAAGAAAGAAGTAAAGAGCAAAAAATCATAGAACAAAGAAGGAAGGAACAGAAAATCATAGAACAAAAAGAAGTAATGATTAAAAAGAAGTAAAGAGCAAAAAGAAGCAAAGTTCACTTCTTAGTTACTCTTTATATGCAGGGGAGGTCAAAACCCCAATTTCCTGAAGAGGCGAACCTACTGCAAAGTGGTAGAGATCCTGGTACTCAAGCCCTTTAAGCCCCAGGGTTTCGTGCAAAGGGTCATCGAAAAAACACCCTATCCCGCAGCCCCTGAAACCGCGGGCCTCTGCTTCAAGGTAAAGGAGCTGCCCCAGGATTCCACATTCCCAGAAAAGGTAAGGGTACATCCATGAGCCGGATGTTTTCAGAGGCTCTTCGAACTCCGAAAGCATGCAGGCAGTAAAACAGGCATCTTCTGCCTTTCTCTGCGCACATGAAAGCTGGGCTGCAAAATGATGCAGTTCCTCTTCCACAAGCAGGTAAAATTCAAGATCATAAGGACAGATTTCAGGTCTTTCCCACAGAAAATCCGACCTGAAGGCGGTTTTAAATTTCTCCTTTTCTCCGGGTTTCCGCAGAAATATATAAAGACCTTCACGAAGTCCCTTCACCCTGTTTACAAAAAGGAGCAGGTGTGCAAAGGGTCCGAAAGCAAGCGTATCGAAAACCGGGTTTTTATCGGGAAGGGTTCTTCGCAGTATGCCGTAGAAACTGTCTTTGTCCATGTAAGCACTGTTATTCATTTCCAGAGCACTTCTTCTCCTGTGAATCACGCTGCGCAGAGGGACCGTGTCCAGGCCTGAAGGGATTCCGCAGCCAGAAATTGTCCCGGATAAACCTGAATCTCGCCTTTCAGGCTTCAACTCCGGCTTTTTTTCATCGGCATGGGGAGTTCCTTTCTTCCTGGTTACTGAAGCAGCTTTTTCAATATCAGCCCATTCTACATGCGCAGGACTCAAGCGATTAGGGATACCATTCCAGGAAAGATTTTCAAAATCAGAAAGTACAGATGAAGAGACCTTACTCGATGGACATTCCTTTCCTGCAGGATAAACTGCAAGCAGACAGGCAGGCTCCTCTTTTTCAGGGCCTCGCTTTCCGGAAACGCCCAGAAGTTTTGCTATGTCCTCCGAACCCGTATCCACAAGAAGGCTTGTTCTCCAGCCAAGCCCGGATGCCGCAAAAGTAAGGGCAGCAATAGCATGTCCGAGATCATGGTTTGCATACCTGAAAGCCCGGATGCCGTATTTCCAGGCAACCCGCCAATAAATTGAAGTAAGCCCTATGAAAAATGTGCCTTCCGGAAAGCCGGAACTCAGCTTTTCCCAGGTCTCCCGGGAAAATTCAGTTCTTAACTCAAGCGCATGCGGCAAAGGAGCGTAATGGCAGACAGCCGGTTTTTCCAGAAGCTTCGAAACCGGCCCGGAAATAAGGTAAACCTCTGTTGGGTGAAGGTTTCCGCTTGAAGGATTAATGCGGAGAGCCCATCTTGTGCTTTCTGCTTTTTTCCATACTGAAAGAGCAAAGCTGTCAAAAAAAAGCTGAGAAATGCTGTTCCGGTTCAGCCCCGAGGGTTCCAGTTTCTCCAGAGAAAATGCCTGTTCATATGTAGGAAAAAGTTCGGACTTTATATCTTCTCCACTCCAGGTGTCGAGCTTTAAAACCGGAGCTCCTTTGTAGTTAAGAAAAGGGTCTGGCTTGATTGACATTTCAAGGAGTTGAGGACCGGGAGCATAGGCTTTAAAGCCATGCTTGCTAGCCTGATGATAAGACAGTATAGCTTCAAGTTCTGCATTCATAACAGGGCACCAGCTTTGCTACCGAATAATTTTCAATCCGTAGATTTGGCTTCTAATTGTTTGAGTTCTATTTTCAGAGGTATTATGCTTTTTTCAGAGCTTTAAGGACGGCTTTTCCAAAGGCTTCCGCACTTTTTGGGTCTCGCCCTGTCACTACCCTGCCCGAAACTACAACTTCCCTGTCCTGGTAGACAGCCCCATGCTCCTTAAGTTCGTGTACAGTATCCGGGCTCTTAAAAACCGTACTTTCCTTCCCCTTCAGGACCCCTGTTCTTGCCAGAATCACAGGCGAGATGCAGATCGCAGAAACTACCTTTTTAAGGGAATCAGCTTCCTTTACGAGTTCATGCAGGTACTGATTGTCCCAGAGGTACTTTCTTGAGCCTGGCCCTCCGGAAATTACGATTGCATCATAATCATCAATTCTGGCTTCTGAGATCTTGATATCAGGCTTAATCGTACCTCCCAGTGCTCCTTTTGCAGTTTCAGTAAACTCGGCTGCGACCGTAACCTTTGCCCCTGCAGCTTCAAATATCTGCTTTGGAACAAAGCATTCTTCATCCCTGAACTGCTCCTGAGCAATAACAAGCAAAATCTTTTTTCCTTTGGGTTCTGGTTCTGTCATCTGGCTACCTTCCTGTATATTTAAAATGCGAGATTTCTGTCTATCTTCATTGAAAAACAATAAAGTCTGAAGAAAGATGGATTACTGAGAGACAGGAGTTCTGTTTCGTATTGTATCCTGCAATGTATCTGAAAAGACCGAAATCGAAAGCTGATGAGAGTTTATATTGGTTTATTTACCTGAGAGCTTAAATAGACATACAATCTTACTCAGAAATTACATTAAAGGACATTGCAGTAACCCTACCCGAGTAAGAAGATATTCTTAAAGATATAAATGGATGTCTTTTCGGAAGTATAAACACATTTTACAAAAAAACAAACATGAAATTCTTCAAATAACAGGCACAAAGAAATGAAAGTGCTTTTCAAATCACAGTACTTTTATGCCAAATTAAATATTCAAACCCTGAACAAAAGCCAGAGCTCAGTGGAATTTACATGGCAAATTATATTATATTCAATATATATCGAGTATTGTGGATATATATCATATATTATACATCCCTTTACTCATATACCTGATACCAGAAGATATATCCCGGCTGAAATCCCTGCTCCCATAAAGGTCGCAACAAAGTTTACCCCACTGTTTGAGAGCAGACCCCTTTTCTGAAGAGTAGCCCCGAGAAAGCTGTCCACATTTGTTCCGATAAAGCCTCCTGCAGTTGTAATAAGGACTGAAAGCAGAAGGTTGTCAGATATCCCTAGAACATAACCGAGCACGCCTATGACTGCAGAACCAAAAATTGCGGCAAGTTCCCCCAGCGAGGAAACAGCCCCATCAGCTCCGGGTTCCGAAAGCTTGAGAGTTGTGATCATTCTGGGTCTTCCTTTTGCCGTGGTCCCGATTTCACTTGCCAGAGTATCGCCTGTAGCGGTTGCAACAGTTCCCATGTAGGCATAAATAATCGGAAGGCTATGTTCCTGGAAAACACCATATGCTACTGCCAGGACAAGGGCTGCGGTACTGTTCGAGAATACGTTTTCATAGCTCCTGATTCCGTCTTTTGCCTGAGCAATCCCGATTGATTCCTTGTATGCGTACTTGTACCTGGTAAACCCGCCTCCCAGAATGAAAAAAGTAAGCAGGAGCAAAAACCACGGAAGTCCGCTGAAAACAATTATCAGGACTCCAAGAAGGGCAGCACTGAGGAGGGCAGAAACGTCGGCAATTTTCGCCCTGTACGCCAGCGCACCGAGGAAAAGGGAGAAGGCAAGGGCTACAAGCATTTTCTCAGGAGGGACCCAGTACCTGAACTCCTCAAAAATCCACATCGTCATCCCTGCTCCCAGAGTCACAGGGATATTACTGTCTATCTTTGAAGGAATGGACTCAAAAAGAGAACCCGTAACTGCTCCAATAACAGCTATGAAAAAAACAAAGTTATACGAGATCGGAAGTCCCTGCCAGTAGACAATCCAGCTTGCTGCAAGAAACGCCGCAGTAATCCTGAGTGCAAGAAAAATCGAACTCCATAGCAGTGAAAAACCTCTTTTCTTCATCCTGCTCTTTCTGGAATCTAAATCCGCCGTAAAGCCTCTTTCCGAAAAAAAAGAGCTGTGGTTTCCTACTGCTGCAACTGCAAAGGCGGCAAGGACTATATAAAATGGGAATGTGTACGGAAGGTCTTTAGAAACTGCAGAAACAAGCAGCATCAGTGTAAGGGAAAAAGAAAGGCTGACCGCATCTCTGCTGCAGGAAAGAAACTTTCCAGAAAACCTCAGTCCCAGAAAAAGGACAAGAGAAAGAAGGAGGAGGAGATCTACCCCTGCAAAAGGAGCTATCAGAATAAGCAGGAGATATAAGATGTGCATCACAGGAATTCCGTGATAGGAACTCCCATTTTCTAGGAGGGGGGTAGCTCTGTTCATTCTAAGCCATCTTTTGTTTTTTATTCTTCCTGAGAAGCTACATAAAATAGGTTTTTCTTTATAAAAAGATAGTTGTTTTTCCTTCAAACAATTATTTAAAATGAAATATGATTTAAAAATATTTATGTATCTTATTACTTACGCTCGGAAAGGTTTTCACGCCGGCTCTGGAAGATATTCAAAGATCAAAGTAACTTTTTTGTAAGAAACTTTACTCCACAGACACCTGCTACTAATTTTGTATCTCAGAAAGACAGACATCTGCTACTAATTTTATATCTAAGAAAGTATCTTTCCCCTGCAATCCGGGAGACAGTCTTTTTTAGAATTGTGATTGAGTGGGTTTAGGTCTTCTTTTGCTATAAGAATCATTTTATTTAAGGATAAGTGTAATTAGCAAAACAGACAGATAATTATTGCAGTTAACAAATCCAGTTAACAAATCCAGTAACTGGTTGAGATCTTATTTTATGCTTGCTGTGAGGGGAAAATTATGAAAAATTATGACCTGATTGTGATAGGCACGGGTTCCGGAATGAACTATGTGAACTCAATTATCGATTCGAATCCGGAGCTCAAAATAGCTGTTATAGATAAGGATGAACCCGGGGGGATCTGCCTGACAAAAGGGTGTATCCCTTCAAAGCTTCTGCTCTACCCTGCAGAGCTTGTCAGGGAACTTGAGACAGCTCCGCTTTTCGGTATTAAGCTCGAGATAAAAGATATTGACTTCCGCATGATCATGGAAAGGATGCGCAGAAGGATAGGGGAAGACATCGATATGATCAGGGAAGGGCTAACTGAGAGTACTTACCTTGACTATTATCCCGAAGCTGCCGAATTTATATCCCCGTATACCCTCAGGGTTGGTGAAGAAACCCTTCACTCTGAGATGATCTTCCTGTGTACGGGCTCAAGGCCTGCAATCCCGCCTGTTAAAGGGCTTGAAGAAACCGGCTACCTTACAAGCGACACTGTACTTGGACTCAATGAATGCCCGAAAAGTCTTGCCATTCTCGGGGGAAGTTACATAGGAGCCGAGTACGGGCACTTCTTTTCAGCCATGGGGGCAGAAGTCACGGTTATAGGAAGAAATTCGCATTTTCTTCCCCAGGAAGAGCCAGAAATCTCCGAACTTGCCAGGATAAAGATGTCGGAATATATGCGGATCCTTACAAACCACGAAGCCATAGAGGTCAGAAAAGAAAGTAACAGGCAGAAAACCGTTGTTGCAAAGGAAAGAAACTCAGGAGAGGAGACAAAAGTTACTGTAGACGAAATCCTGGTGGCAACAGGCAGAGTCCCGAATACTGATATCCTCCAACCCGAAAGGGCAGGAATCAAGACAGATCCCCACGGCTGGATTTTAGTTAACGAGTATCTTGAAACCTCCCAGCCAAATATCTGGGCTTTCGGGGACGCAAACGGAAAATATCTGCTCAAGCATGTAGGAAACTATGAGTCCGGAATAGTTTACCTCAATGCAATCATGAAAGAAAAAGTAAAGGCAGATTACCATGCCGTACCGCACGCAGTTTTCTCCTACCCTGAAATTGCAGGCGTAGGGATGTCAGAACAGGAAGCTATTAAGGAGTACGGGGAAGACAGGGTCGTGATAGGCTTTAAACTCTTTGAAGATACGGCAAAGGGAGCTGCTATGGAAGCCAGGGATTATTTCGTAAAAGTGATTCTGGACGGGCAGGAAGAAAAAATTCTGGGCGCCCATATTATAGGACCCCATGCTTCGGTCCTGATCCACCAGATTATTCCTCTCATGTACACGGCATCGGGAAGTGCAGAGCCAATTATCCGCAGTATGGACATCCATCCGTCCCTAAGTGAAGTCGTCACAAGAGCCTTTTATTCCCGGCTGTCTCCTGAGCACTACCACCATATTATGAAACATCTCGGGCTTGAGGACTGAAAAGCTCAGTTTAAAGGTTGAAAAAACCGCTGAAAAGACGAATTAAATACTGAAAGCTTTGCTCAAGCGAACTAAATTACGATTTCTTTGACCCATACAACCTTATTCGCCGTACTGGGTCGTTCCTGTCACGCTCGACGCAGGAGAGCGGCTTTCAGACAAAAAAGAAGTGAAAATAAGAACCAGAAAGTGAAAACTCCTGAGAACACTGTAAGAAACTAACAGGTAGAAATGACCGGGGAAGCCTATAAGAGATCAACAAAAAATCAAAAAACCAGCACGGGAAATCAACAAAAAAACCTGTAAGTATACCAAACGGAGCAGAATTAAATTCTATCTGAAAAATACTTTTTTGCATATCGTTTTTTAATCTCTTTTTCTTCTGTCTTCTTGCTTCTTTTTTGCAGGGCCGCCAGACGAGCTGGCGGAGGTATCCGATGAAGATTGGACTAAAAACGGTTTTCGGGATCGATATAATTTCCTTTCTTATCCGGGGGCAGGCCGGTTGCAGTCTTACGCGGCTATTTTTTAAGCAGGTCAAAAACCCACCTGCTGACGCCTGGGGCAACGTTTCCGCAGCGCCTGTAATATTCGACCTCGAACCCTATTTTTCCGTACTCTTCAATTAATCCAGGGATCTGAGAATCCTTTTTGAAAGTGTAAAAATGGATGTTCCCTCCTTTTCTTACAAGTCCTGAAACCTCACAAAGAAAATGATCCCTGCCGTAAGGAGTTGGCACAATTGCTCTGTCAAACCCATTTTCCGAAACCCGGAATCCTTTAATTTTCCCGGATTCGGAGTCGGCAATTACAGAAGGAAAAACTGCACTTTCGGTTTCAACTGCACTTTCGGTTTCAACTGCATTTCCGGTTTCGATCTCAACCACGTTTCCGGTTTCGATCTCAACCACGTTTCCGGGCTTGATATCAGGGTTTAAAGAGCCGGGATTACGAAGAATAGACTCAGCGTCTCCCTGGATTACGGTCACCTGCCTTTCAAGTCGGTTCAACCGGACATTTTCTTTCAGGCAGGCACAGGCGTCAGGATTTATTTCGATTGCAAAGACAACTGCCCCTTTTCTTGCAGAAGGGAGCACAAAGGGGCCCACACCTGCAAAAGGGATCAGAACAGATTCTCCAGGAAGAACTTTTGAGGCCACACGTGCCCTTTCCCAGAAAAGCCTGGGATTGAAAAAAACCTTTCTTACATCCATTCTGTATGTGCAGCCGTTTTCCCTGTGAAGGGTTTCTGCAGATTCTCCGGAGATAAGTTCAAATTGGGCTACCCTGTGTTCCCCTTCAAGCTTGCTGACCTTGTTGAGTATAGCCCGGGTATTGCCCCTCATCGAAAGAATCTTTGAAACAATAGAGTCCCTGTAAGCCTCAAGTTCCTTTGGGATAGAAATTACTGCAATATCCCCTACATAATCAAAGCGCTTTGGGACTAAGGGAAGCAGGGGTTCTTCAACTATTCCTTTCATTGTATCTCGCAGGGTCACTCTATCTCGAAAACTCATCTCAGGACACCTCTGTCTGGTAAAATTGCAGACCTTTCATCATTTCAGGTTCTTTATCAGGACACTTAATAGGAAACTTAATTATTCAGACACTTATTCAGGACTTATTCAGACACTTATTCAGGCACTTATTCAGGACTTATTCAGACACTTATTCAGGCACTTATGCAGGCATTTCATCTTTGTATATTTTATTATTTGACTTTCACTCTCTGCCTTTCAGTACGCTTCAGTTTCTATTTTTTCTGTTGAGCCAGTACAAATCATACAGAGTAACAGAAGGATTGAAATTGCGAAAGCTACAAAAAGAAACAAAGCCTGAGAAAAGAAAAAAGCGAAATAGAGATAAAAGCTGATCCTGAACACACGCAGGAAAATTTGATATGAAAATATTTATAGAAACTCCCAAATACAGTTTTTCGAAATACCGAAAAACAGAAAAAGGCTATGAAAGAGCTTTTATTTCTCCCCTGCCTACTATCTTTAATTATGGTTTCGTAGAGGGTACAACGAGTCCGGACGGCATGGAAGAAGATGTGGTTGTGCTCGGTCCCCGCCTGCCCAGAGGAAGCACCCTTGAAAGGGAGAGCTTTGATGGGATTGTAAGGTTCCTTGACAATTCTATCCGGGATGATAAGAGATTGGTATATATCAGTGGCTTTTGTTCTCCTGTCCTGCTTTCTTATTATTTCAGGCTTTATGCCCTTTTCAAAGTATTTCTCTATGCTTTTCATGAAGGAAAAATCACAAAATGCCGGTTTGAAGGAATCGAACTCGAGAGATTAAACTGAAACTCCAACTCCTTTTTTTATATCAGGTTCCTCTTCAAGAAAAACTATCCGTGCAGTCGGAGCATTTGCTTTTACGGACTGGATTCCCCTCACGCAACCTTCCTTGCTTTTGTAGCCCTGGCTTACAGCGATAATCTGCCCGTTTCTTGCTCTCAATCTGAAACGGTATTCTCCGGATTCATCCGGATAAACTTCAAATTTAGCCATTCTATTCCCCTCAGTTGATCCTCCTCTAAATCCGGAGGTTCAAACTTTAAACGATCTGTCGTCAGTCACCAAATGCTCTTTTAGAACGTGTTTTAGATTTAGAATATCTCAAATATTAAGCACTGAAACTTAAGATTTAACGATTAAGGATATTTTCTGAGTGGGTTTGAGAACCCTTTAAGAGATTTGATTCAATTAACTAATTAATAATCTATCTAAATGTATAGGAAACTAAAATTAGAACTACAATTTAGGCTTCATCAAATTTACTTATCTATTAGCAGAGTGAAATTAGCAGAGAGAAGTTAGCAGAGAGAAGTTAGCAGAGAGAAGTTAGCAGAGTGAAAACTTTTAATGAAGAATAAAATTCTTTGAAGAATCCTTTAACAACTGATTTACTGAAAGGACAACTTTTAGAAAACTACTAATAATTTAAAGAAGCTTATAAAAAAGGTGCTTTAATATGCCTTTTCATGTGATGCTAATCCCTACCCTGGGTTGCCCTGCGAATTGTAGTTATTGCTGGAGTTCCGAGGAAAAATCCCCGATAATGAGTATCGAAACCATTAAAGAAGTGGTTGAATGGCTTAAGGGCTTCAGGGGGGATTCGGTTACTTTTACCTTCCATGGTGGAGAGCCTCTCCTGGCAGGAGCGGACTTTTATCGGGAAGCCTTACCCTTGCTGGCTGAAGGCTTGAGTTCCAGGAGAGTTGCTTTTGCCATACAGACAAACCTCTGGAAGCTTACCCCGGAAATAGCCGAGATTCTTGCCAAATACAATATTCCAATCGGTTCCAGTCTGGATGGTCCCCAGGAGCTTAACGACCTGCAGAGGGGAAAAGGGTACTATGAAAAGACCATGAGAGGCTATGAGATTGCCAGAGCTCACGGGCTGCTGGTGAGATTCATCACTACTTTTACCTCCCATTCCGTAAAGTTCAGGGAGGATATTTTCAATTTTTACCTGGAAAAAGGTTTAACACTTAAATTGCACGCCTGCCTGCCGTCTTTGAAGGATGACAACCCCGAGAAATGGGCACTTGATCCTGAAGAGTATGGGGAACTCTTAATTTACCTTCTGGACAAATATCTGGAAAACGTGGGCAGGATTGAGGTCATGAACATTGACCACCTGTGCAAGTGTGTGTTCACAGGCAGAGGCACTGTCTGCACCTTCGTGGATTGCATGGGAGATACCTTTGCAGTGGGCCCTGATGGAGCAATCTACCCCTGCTACCGTTTCGTAGGCATGCCCGAGTATGTCATGGGCAATGTATATGACCACCCAACCATGGCAGACCTCGCCCAGTCCGATGCCTGGAAGCTCATGCACCAATATAAGGAGTACGTAGACACGGAATGCGGCAAATGCGCCCATATCAAGTACTGCAGAGGCGGATGCCCTTACAATGCTATAGTACCCACGGACGGGGAAATAAAAGGTGTCGACCCGCACTGCGTTGCCTATAAGATGATATTCGATGAAATAACCAAACGAGTCAACGAGGAAATGTTCGGGTCCGCTGGCGGCATGGATATGTTTATGCCCCAGACAATGAAACCTTCAAAGCCGGGCATAATGTCTCTCATGCTTAAGAAGATCTGATTAAGAGGGCCAGATGAGTTGAGTTTGACCAAACTCACTCTTAATTTCACTTTTTATTAATCCGGGTCAAAAGAGCTTTTTTGTTTAAGTCACCCGAAACTTCAGGGCTATTGTCAGCATTTATATATCATTTTCACGGGCGCGTTTTCACGAACGACAGTTTCATGACTCCAAAATAAAACAATTCAACTGGAAGTTTCAGCCGGAATTTCAGCCTCATGGACTAAATCTCATTTTGTCAGTTCCCCTTTTGTATACCTTTTTTAATGTATCTCTGTTGTTTATTGAAATAGTTTATATATACCCACTTTCTAAACTAAATATATGGAAGAAGGTAAGATAAAGAACACGATAACAAGGAGTTTCGAACTTCAGGACTACAGGATAGAAGGAGCAGAACTCTCTGGTTTCTGGGCAGATCTGCTCAGCAAAGAAGAACTGACGGTTGAAGTAAATTACAGGCCTGAAAACAAAAAAACCTTTAGTCCCGGAGAAACAGAAACTCTTATTCATAAAATCTGCAGAAAATGCGATAGTTTTGAGGCTCAGCTTCCCGAAAATACAAAATGTGAGGTCACATTCAAAGACTTCGGAGAAAAAGTTTACAAAACTGATCAGTTGGATTTTGAACCGGTATCCAGGGAAATGGACGAAGTTAAGGTTGCTTACCGCTTCTATGTAGCTTATTATGTTTAGTCAGTTTGACAAATAATCAAGTTTGATTTTAATTTAATCCGGGTTATATGACGAATATTTACTTGAGTTCGAAAAATAGGCTCTATCAACCGGTGAAAATATTACCCGGTGAAAATATTACCTGGAAAAAAACAATCAAAAACAGGGAAGGGAGCATAAAAAATGTCTCAACCAGGGAAAACCCCCGGTATTGCTGCAGTACTGTCATTCTTCATCCCGGGCCTCGGGCAGATTTATAACGGGCAGATCATGAAAGGGATTATCTTTTTCATTCTTGCCTCTATTGGGATTGTCTTTATCATTCTTGCATTTCTTTTCGGCTTCCGAGCAATAGTTTTAATCGGTTACATCCTCTATCCGCTGTTCTGGATCTACAATCTGTATGATGCCTACAATACTGCCAGGGAAATTACTGAAAGGTATGGCGGATATTATAAAATAAGCTTTCAGGAAGAAGATTTTCTTCCATTTTTTAGAAATTAACAAATAGAACTCCCACCAACTTATTAATGGTGACCGGGAATGAACATCGAACCCACACTGAACATGATAATCATTTTTTTGCTGATTTCATTTGTTGCCCTACTGTTTGTATTTATTTATACAAAGAAAGTCACAAAAAAAATGCGTGAAGAAAGAGAGAAAGCCGAAGCTGAAAGAATTGCCCGGCAAATTGCTGAGAAAAAAAGACTTAAAGAGCTGATGGAGGAAAAAGAAGAATAATAACCGATTTCCTGAGAGATGGAGTAAAAAGAGAAAAGCCCTTTATTATGTGAAAGGGCATCCATGCAAACAACTAAAATTAATTCCTTATTCTTTTCTAATTCCTTATTCTTTTCTTCTGGTGTCCAGAATGAACATTAAGCCCATTATTGCTGCAACTGGCAGGGCAATTGAGGGAAATTCAGGAATCTGGGCACTGCCTCCGACCCATGTGCTGCCTACAAGAGCTTCTTTTTTTTCACCAAATGAAATATGGACAACAACGCTGTTTTGATTGTTGTTTAAGGGAAGAGTGCCTTCTAACTCTTTATTTAAATTGATTGTAATTGGACCCCTAGTTTTTGAGCTTTTACCAGGGTCTCTGATAATTTGTGTATTGAAACGTCCGAATTCACTTTCCTGATAATTACCGGAACTAGCAGACCAACGATTAGCAGGTTTACTGCTATCGACTACACTTGTAACTCTGTATCCGGTAGGAAGCTGAATTCCAATCTCTTTAATGTCCACGTTTGAGATACCATCAAGAGAAGTACTTACATCTTTAACAGTTATAGTGCTTCCACTGTAAGATACTTCAATCCGAATCTTTCCATCATATGTATGATCATTTACCTCAGTTAAATAAAAAGATGCTGCACTCGCAGAACTCACCGTAATCAGTAAAAACACCAGTACTCCAATAACATATACTGTTTTCATTTGTTTTAACCCCTTTACAGAAACTACGAAAATGTTTTTAATATAATTATACCTAGATAAGCTTATTTAGTTAAATATACTTTAAACAGTGTAATTGTAAAAGAATAATTAATCCTCAGCTAAAGACATTGAGTATTAAATTAAATCCTGAAAATATATTGATTTTTCATTTACAAAAACGCATATATTTTTTTAAAAAAATTGGAGAGTAACTGTATTTGGCTTTTGGTTCTGAAACTTCATTCGGTACTTATGGTCACATGCTCAATACGATGCTCGTTTTTTTACTTGCTTCATTTATAGTACTGATGGCTATGTTTGCCTATACAAAATATGGCGCAAAAAAGTCACAAGAAACGAAATTAGGAACTGAAACCGAAAGAGAGCTCATAAAAGCAGAAAAGGAAAGAGAAGAAGCAAGAAAGACAGAGGAAACAGGATATTCGGAAAGAGACGAAAGAGACGAAAATGAAAATGATGACTCTGACGCTGACGGAGAATGAAGCGTCAGGATTGAGTGAATCCCCAAAAACGAAAAAAAAGAAAAGGTTAATTTTTAAGGGGGGTTCGCGCCTTAAAGATTAGTCGCTTATTCCTGTTTTCTGCGACCGAAAATGAACATTATTCCCATTATTGCAGCGACAGGCAGAGCGACTGTGGGGAACTCTGGAATTAATGTATTGCCTCTAACCTTACCACTACATCCTATTTCTCCAGCTACTCCAGCTTTTTGAAATCCAACATGTACAGCTACGACATAGCCATCATTTGAATTTGCTATAAGGTCGTCTAGAGTAAGGCCATCGGCCAGTTTTATGGTAACAGGACCTGGTGATTTAATATCTTGTTCTTTAGTGATCTGGGTGTCAAAGGCTCCAAAATTACCTATACTACCATGGTTATTAGCAGGATCGTTCCACACGTTGTTAGGTGAGATGACACTAACTTTATCAGGTGTGGTTTTGATCCAGATATTCTTAAGATCTACGTTTGAAATAGTGTAACCATCATAGACTTTATTTTGAGGTTCTATAACCTGGAACGTCAAAGTGTTGTCTGTGGGATTATAATCTACCCGAACTTTTATAGATATACCATAATTATAATCATCAGTTGTCTCAGTTAATAAGAATGTTTCTGCACTTGCGGTGCCAACCATAAGTAGAAAGAGTGCAAGAACTCCAATAATATATTTTAACTTCACCCATCAAACCTCCTTTAGAGAAATTAAGTGAATGTTTTTCTATCGATCAATGATTAGATAAACTTATTTAGTTAAATATACTTAAAACAGTATAGGGCATAAAAACCTAAGCAATCAGTATCAATAGACCTTCTGGTCAAAATTAAATTATAGAAATTTTTGATATTCATTTAATATAAGGAGTTACATATAATTATAAAAAAAGTAAAGATAGAAGCAAACTGTTCATCTTGGTTATAAATTTCCATCAAATTTATGAGAATTTGAGATTCAAGCAGAGCAAACCTCAAAAAAAATAATACTAAGTAAATATAAAAATGAAAAGACTAATATAGAGGGATATTTTAAGGCAAGACAATATAATGAAAAGAACTATTAAAAAATGAAAAACTGAAGAAAAATTTCATTTCCGAAGGCTTTTCTCACCTTCACACCGTTTTTACCTCTTTTTCCAGGCTCTTTCTCAGTTCCCTGAGCTGGATTACACGCTCGAAGTCCAGCCTGCCAGTAGCTTCCCTATTCTCCACATCCATTTCAAAGATATATCTGGGATATGGTTTTCCGAAGAAGACTTTATGTTGTTTTCAGGCCCGCATCTTTTTGTCATGAGATTTAGGAGGATACATGCTCTTGCCACAGGTACTCTGATTCTATAATCCGTCATATCAGGATATGAAGCATTCTTTTCCGATTCACATTTAGATATTCGTAACATGTCAATAAATAATAACATAAAATGTTAAATGGATTCAAAATAATAACATTGTAATTTATGAGGTTTCGAGGTGAACGAATGAAATTAAAACCGAGTAAAAGAGAGCAAATCTTTCCCCTGCCTGTTGCCCTTATTTCCACGGTCTCTAAAGAAAGAACCCGAAATGCTGCCCCCTGGTCTAATATAACTCCAATCCTTCGCCCCCTGGAGGAAGTAGTTCTTGCTTCCTGGCTCAAGCGTGATACACTCACAAATATCCGTGAAACAGGGGAATTTGTCATCAATATTCCTCCCGTCGGGATGGAAGAAGCCGTCATGGTCTGTTCCCGGAATTATCCCCCGGAAGTAGATGAATTCGAAATGGCCGGACTAAGGCCCCACTTCTCTGAGATGGTAAGTGCTCCCGGAATTGAAGGATGCCTTGCCTGGGCCGAATGCACCCTTGTGGAGGAGATCCTGAGAGAAAAGTTTTCCCTGATAATAGGAAAAGTCGTAAACCTGGAAGTTGATGAGAACTTCTTTGATGAGGAAGGCAGAATGGATTTTGAAAAAGCAAAACCCCTGTCCTGTATTCTCGGACCAAAAAGCCTTACTTTCACCTGCCCCAGAGATGCCGGTAGATCGGCAGACTACTCTGAAATGTTTCTTGGAGAAAAAGAGGTTTTAAGCCCGATGCCCTGAGTTCCGGCCTTTCTGGCTTATGAGATGAACGAAAATTATGAGATGAACGAAAATTCATTACCTTGAGAAAAAGGGAAATAGCTGAGTTTAGTTAAAGACTCAGCTATCTCAACTACTTACACCGTTTTTATCTCTTTTTCCAGTCTCTTTATGATTTCTCTGAGCTGGATTGCGCGTTCGAAGTCCAGCCTGTCCGCAGCTTCCCTCATCTCCGTATCCAGTTCAATGATTACGTTGGGGATATCGGTCTTCGGGATGTGTTTGGTGTCGGTAATATCCACTACTTTTTCCCTGATTGGTTTTCGGATGGTTGTCGGGACAATGCCGTGTTCTTCGTTGTAGGCGATCTGCATTGCGCGGCGGCGTTCGGTTTCGTTTACAGCTTTTTTGATGGAATCGGTCATCCTGTCGGCATAGAGGACGACCTTTGAACTGGAGTTCCGGGCTGCGCGGCCTATGATCTGGATTAGGCTCTTTGAGTCCCTGAGGAAGCCTTCCTTATCTGCGTCCAGGATACCGATGAAGCCCACCTCGGGGATGTCAAGCCCCTCCCTGAGCAGGTTGATTCCGACAAGGACATCGAATTTGCCAAGGCGCAGTTCACGGATGATTTCTGTCCTTTCGATGGTCTTGATATCGGAGTGCAGGTAGCGGGCTTTGATCTCGTTTCTGGCAAGGAATTCGGTCAGTTCTTCTGCGAGCTTTTTGGTCAGGGTAGTCACAAGGGCGCGGTCTCCCCTGTCCACTATTTTCCTGACCTCCTGCATAACGTCCCTGACCTGGCCCTCAAGGGGGCGTACCTCAACCTCAGGGTCAACGAGGCCTGTCGGGCGGATAATCTGTTCCACGATCCGGGCGGACTGCTCCCGCTCGTAGTCTGCAGGGGTTGCCGAGACGAAGACCACGTTTTTCATGTATTTTTCAAATTCGTCAAATTTCAGGGGCCTGTTGTCAAATGCACTGGGTAGCCTGAAGCCGTAATCAATAAGGCTCTTTTTCCGCGAGCGGTCTCCGTTATACATTCCGTGCAGCTGGGGGATGGTCTGGTGGCTTTCGTCAATGACCAGGAGGAAATCTTCAGGGAAATAGTCAATCAGGCAGAAAGGCTGTTCTCCGGGCTGCCTGTGGTCAAAGTGCCTTGAGTAGTTCTCAATGCCCTTACAGCTGCCTGTTTCCTCAATCATCTCCATGTCATAGAGCGTGCGCTGCTTCAGCCTGTGGGACTCGAGCAGCCCGAGGTCAGGCAGGCGCTCCTCAAGCTCTTCAAGGATAGCCTGGATTGCGCTTTTCTGCTCCTCTTCAGGGATAACATAATGCCTGGCAGGGTAGACGAAGAAGTAGTCCATCTCTTCTTTTCGCTGCCCTGTCTGCTTGTCCAGTTCGGAAATACGGTCAACCTCGTCCCCGAAGAGCTCAACCCGGATGATGTCATCGAAGTAACCGGGAATGATATCAATAGTGTCTCCTTTTACGCGAAAGCGCCCGGGCATGAGTTCCAGGTCATTTCTTTCAAACTGGATATCGATAAGTTTCTCAAGGATTTCCTTTCTCTGGACCTTATCTCCAACCTTCAGTTCAAACCCCATCTTCTGGAAGTTCTCAGGGTTGCCAAGCCCGTAGATGCAGGACACGGAAGCCACCACAATTACGTCCTGGCGTGACATCAGGGAGGCTGTAGCTGCAAGGCGCATCTGTTCAATCTTCGGGTTTATCTGCGCGTCTTTCTCAATGTACTGGTCTTTGGCAGGAAGATAGGATTCAGGCTGGTAATAGTCATAATATGAGACAAAGTACTCAACGCGGTTTTCAGGGAAGAACTCCCTGAACTCATTATATAGCTGGGCAGCCAGGGTCTTGTTATGGGCAATGACAAGAGTCGGTTTTCTGACCTGGTTTATGACATTCGCGACCGTATAGGTCTTTCCTGACCCTGTGACCCCTAGAAGAGTCTGGCATCTTTCTTTCTTCTCCAGCCCCTCTACAAGCTGCCTGATAGCTTCTGGCTGAGAGCCCCTGGGCTCAAAATCGGAAATCAGTTTAAACTGAGGGCTGTCCCAGTACCGTGCATCGTGTATTGTTTCGAACTTTTTTCCGGATAATGGCTCGGGTGTCTGGCTGGAAACTTTCATGTAATCAAGACCTTCTCTATAGTTATACGAGACCAATGACTTTTATTTACGGGATCAGTGACTTTTGCCTGAGCAGGCGGTTGTAGTTGATTGCAAACCTGTGGGCTTCGTCCCGGATTTCCTGGACAAAGAGAGAGGCTTTTTCATCTTTTTTTATGGGGAGAGGGGACTTAAGCCCTGGTACATAAATTTCCTCTTCCCGCTTGGCAATGGAAATAATCGGGACTCTGAGCTTCAGTTTCCTGAGTTCCTGGAAAGCTGAAGAGAGCTGCCCTTTGCCCCCATCTATGATAATTAAATCAGGCATGTCGTGTTTTTCTTCAAGCAGGCGGGAATAGCGCCTCCGCACAACCTCTGCAATGGAAGCAAAATCATCAATTCCTTCTATACTTTCGATTTTGAAGCGACGGTAATTATGTTTATCAGGCCTGCCTCCCCTGAACTGCACCATCGAACCGACCGTAGCCGTGCCTGAGAGGTGGGAGATATCGAAGCACTCGATAACGTTCGGGAGTTTGGGGAGAGAGAGTTTACTCTGCAGAGCTTCGATTTTTTTTCTGTCCCCGAAAAATCCTATTTCAACATTTTTCAGGACCAGGTCGAGAAGTTCTTTTTTCTCTCCCTGCTTCGGAACTGTTACTTTCACTTTCTTTCCCTTCACATGCGCCAGGAATTCTATAAGGGACTCTTCAAGAGGCTCGGGAACGATCAGTTCCTCAGGCGGGTCATTCTCGGAATAATACTGCACCAGAAATTCTTCCAGAAACTCCTGCCCGAAGGCAAAGACATAGTCCTGCTTGTCTTCCAGAGTCCCTTTGTAAACCTTGAAGAGCATGAGGTAGACGGTATCATTCCTGACAATGTAGTTCAGAATGTCCTCGTCATGCTTCTTCTGCCTCTCCATATTTTGCTTTTCCTGAAGGCTTTCAAGGGCTGCAATCTCATCTCGGAGTTCCAGGGCCTGCTCAAACTGCTGCCTGGAAGCCAGCTCTTTCATCTCTATTCCCATGGACTCGATAAGTTCCCTGATGTTGCCTTTCAGGACAGAAGTGGCCCTTTTTACCTTCTCTCCATACTCCTCCATGGAAATACTGCCTATGCATGGTCCGCTGCATACTCCGATGTGATAGCGGAGGCAGGCACGTACAGGCATTTTTTTACAGGTCCTGAGCTGGAAGGTTTTTCTTACGACCTCGAAGATGTAGTCCCTTTCCTTTGCAGAAACGAAAGGCCCGAAAAACTCTCCTTCTCCGGTATTTTTCCGGGAAATCATGATCCGGGGAAATTTTTCTCCGGTAAGGTGGATGCAGGCATATCGCTTTGAGTCCTTGAGGAGAATATTGTACCTGGGCCAGTGCTTCTTAATCAGGGTATTCTCAAGGAGCAGGGCTTCCACCTCCGTATTTGTGACAATGAAGTCAAGGCCCCTGGCAGCCTGCACAAGGCTCGCTGTTTTAGGGTCGTGGTCCCTTTTCTGGAAATAGCTGTTCACCCTTTTTTTAAGGTCCTTTGCCTTCCCCACGTAGAGCACAACCCCGTCCTCGTCCATGTAAAGGTAGCAGCCGGGCAGGTGCGGAAGAGCATCCAGATCAATCATTTTTGAGCCTCATTGCGTTCAAATTTGGTTTACTCAAATCCGGTTTTCAGGTTTTAATTTTTTTAGAAATCCTTTTTCAGAAATCCTTTTTCAGAAATCTTTTTTCAGAAATCCTTTAAAGCGCCTGTCCTTCAAATACCTCATCCGGTCCTTCATCGAAGTCTTCTGGTTCTCCTTCAAGACTTTCATCCGAGTCCTCTTCGAACTCTTCAAAATCGGCCTCATAATCTTCCCCGTCCTCGAAAACTGCCTCAACGGGCTGCGCTCCCGACTCCAGGTATGAGTTCCTCTCTCCCGAAAGTCTGGGAGCAAGGAAGCGCCCGGTATAGCTTTCCGGGACCAGGGCAATTTCTTCTGGCGTACCTGTGGCAACAATCTCCCCGCCTGCATTCCCGCCTTCGGGACCGAGATCGATTATATGGTCCGCTGACTTGATGACGTCCAGGTTGTGTTCGATAACAACCACAGTGTTTCCTTTTGCAACAAGGCCGTTCAGGACTGAAATCAATTTTTTAACGTCATGGAAATGCAGCCCTGTTGTGGGCTCGTCAAGAAGATAAATGGTCTTTCCTGTGCCCTTTTTAGAAAGTTCGCGGGTCAGCTTTATTCTCTGGGCTTCTCCCCCGGAAAGGGTCGTTGAACTCTGCCCGAGCTTGATGTATCCCAGCCCTACTCGCGTGAGGGTATCGAGCTTGCCTTTGATTGCAGGGATGTTCTCAAACTGCTCGGCAGCCTCTTCCACGGTCATGTCCAGGACTTCGGAAATCGATTTGCCCCTGTATTTTACCTCAAGGGTTTCCCGGTTATAGCGCGTGCCCTTGCATTCTTCACATTCAATGTAAACATCAGGCAGGAAATTCATTTCAATCTTGATCAGCCCGTCTCCCTGGCAGGCTTCACAGCGCCCTCCTTTTACGTTGAAAGAAAAGCGCCCGGTTTTGTACCCACGGATTTTTGCTTCCTTTGTTTCGGCAAAAGCCTGCCTGATCGCATCAAAGACCTTGGTATAGGTCACAGGGTTCGAGCGCGGGGTCCTGCCTATGGGGCTCTGGTCGATAACAATTACCTTATCGAGCTCGGAGTCAAAAACCAGCTCGTCATATTCCCCGGGTGTCACGTTTGATTTGTTAATCTTCTTCATCAGGGCTTTATAAAGAGTATCATAGATAAGGGTAGATTTTCCGGAACCCGAAACCCCGGTAATTACTGTGAAAAGCCCTATGGGGATATTCACATCGATGTCCTTCAGGTTATTTGCCCGGCAGCCTTTCAGTCGGATGAAGGCCTCGCTCTGGCGGCGGAGGGCTGGAGGCTTTATCTGCTTTTCTCCTGAGAGGTACTTGCCTGTCAGAGACTCCGGATTTCTCTCGATTTCTGCGGGTGTCCCTTCGGCTACCACATAACCTCCATGTATCCCTGCACCCGGGCCTATATCGAGCACATAGTCCGCAGCCCTGATAGTATCCTCGTCATGTTCTACCACGATGAGGGTGTTCCCGAGATCCCGCAGGGTCTGCAGGGTCTGGATCAGCCGCTCGTTATCCCTCTGGTGCAGCCCTATGGAAGGTTCGTCAAGCACGTAGAGTACTCCCATGAGGTTTGAACCGATCTGTGTTGCCAGCCTGATCCGCTGGGCTTCTCCCCCGGAAAGAGTGCCTGCACCGCGGGAAAGGGTCAGGTAACCAAGCCCCACGTGCTCAAGGAAACCCAGCCGGGAACGAATTTCTTTCAAGACCTGTTTTGCGATTTCCTGCTCTTTTTCCGAAAGCGTCAGGTTTTCGAAAAACCGGATACACTGGATAATGGAAAGGTCTGTTGTATCCACAATCGACTTTCCGGAGAGCTTGACTGCAAGAACCTTTTCTTTCAGGCGCTTGCCTTCACAATCCGGACAGGGGCGAACCTGCATGAACTTCTCGAGTTCTTTTCTCCGGTACTCGGACTTCGTCTGGTTATAAAGCCTCTCAGACTGCGGAAGAAGCCCTTCCCATGTGCCCTTGTGGGACCACTGGGCGTCCCCGTTCTTCATGCTCATGCTGAACTGGATTCGATCATCTGAGCCGTGCATGAGGGCGTTGTACTGCTCCGCTGAGAGGGCTTCAAGAGGGGTAAATATATCAAAACCGAAATGCTTTGCAACAGCTGTCAGGTGCTGGCTTCGGTAGCCGTCAAGGAAGTTCCTGTAAAGAGCAACGGCTCCGTCGGCAATGCACAGGCTTTTATCAGGAATTATGAGGTCAGGATCGAACTCCATCTTAATCCCGAGCCCGTTACAGGTTTCACATGCCCCGAAGGGACTGTTGAAGGAAAACATCCTGGGCTGGAGTTCCTCAAAAGCCATCCCGCAGACAGGACAGGCCATGTTCGAAGAATAAAGGTGGTCTTTCCCTTCGGAATCGACGGCAATTAAGAGCCCTTCAGCTTTCCGGAGAGCATTTTCGCAGGCTTCGACAAGCCTTGACCGGTCTTCGGCAGGGTCCTGGCGGTCAATTACCACTTCAATATCATGCTTTTTGTAGCGGTCAAGGGAGATCTCGTCGTCGGTCCTGTAGATTTCCCCGTTTACCCTGACCCGGGTAAAGCCTTCGCTGTTCAGGTCCCTGAAAAGCTGCTGATAAGTCCCTTTTTTCTGGCGGACTATGGGAGCGAGGATTGTAACCATTCCCTCGCATTCCCTGCTGAGGCTGTCCGCGATCCTTTCCGGAGACTGGGACTCTATTTTGATATCATGGATAGGACAGTAAGGAGTCCCAACCCTTGCAAAAAGCAGCCTGAGGTAGTCATAGATTTCAGTGACGGTCCCCACCGTACTCCGGGGGTTTTTAGAAGTTGTTTTCTGCTCTATCGAGATTGCCGGAGACAGCCCTTCGATGCTGTCCACATCCGGCTTGTTCATAAGCCCGAGGAACTGCCGCGCATAAGCAGAGAGGGACTCCACATAGCGCCGTTGCCCCTCGGCATAGATAGTGTCAAAGGCCAGGGTGGATTTCCCCGAGCCTGAGACGCCGGTGATAACGATGAATTTGTCCCGCGGAAGTTCTACGGTAATGTCTTTCAGGTTGTGTTCCCGCGCCCCTTTAACGATGATATTTTTCATATTTCTTCTCTCGGGTTTTTCTCATTAATTGGATGGATAAAGTAAGGACTTAAAAACTTTGAGTTAAGATTTTGAGGTTAAGATAAAAATAATCTGAAGCAAGAAGCAAAATCATTTTTGAAGAACTTCTCTTCACATTTTCTCTTCACATTTTCTCTTCACATTTTCTCTTCACATTTTCTCTTCATATTTTCTTTTCACTTTTCGGATAATGTGTTCAGGCAGATAATTCTGCGTATTATTATAAATAGGTAGTTATAAATGACCCGTGCCAGTTGTCCGGAATTCTTCCCTGCGGGACGTGTCCCGATTTTTTCAACACATATAGCAAAACGTCGATTTTTTATTAATAAAGTCATATAGCGGACTGAAAGTATTAATCAATCATTTTTTCAATTCCTTCCTGAGAAGATGAAACGCCCCATTATGAATTAATCGATTTTTTTATTTTTGCCTTTTAAACGGCTCAACCGAATACTTTCACTTTCCTGCTGACCTGCAGGAATTTTTGTGAAGCCAAAATTCTGGTCGTCTCCGGCTACATGGTTGATATTCCGGAATCAGACTTCCGGCACGAATAATGATTTCATTATTATCTACTTACGCGGGCGGGTTCAAGCGGGGCGGGGCGGGTGGAAAGAAAGAATGCGAGATGTGATTTACGGTCATTCAGGAATAATAAAACCTAATTAAACAGGGAGTGCATGGGATAAAACCTAAAGGAAAATTGTCTCCACCGCCGGCTGGAACCTCAAAACCCTATTTTAGAATTCGGCGCGGCTTTGAGTCAATCGAGTTCTAGGGTCCGGTTTTTTGAGATCTTAGGATGACCAGATCAGCCAGCTTAACGAAGTCACACAAAAACAGGCTGTAAATATCCAGAGCTTGATTTAGGAGAATAGTAAATTGAATATGAAGCTCTGCCAGAAGTCATTGATAGGAAAACCTGGTGGAAATTTTGGTAACGTATTTTTATGTATATCTCATCACAAAAATTTCATAAATTATATTTACACCTAATTATCTTATGGCAAAATGTGATAAATATCGAGGAATCTTATGGGGTATTTGGAGTTATTATAACAAGTCTTATAATCCCTCTTTTATGTATTCCAATTCAGGCTTATTTTTCAAGCCACTTTAATAAAAATTATTTACCTGCACTAGGAAAAATCGCATATCAAAATTTTTTAATCATCAATTCCAAACCGATAGGTGATCTATATCATAAAATAGAGAAATATAAACAAGATACGTGGAAGAAAAACGTGTGGTTTGTTGAAGGTGCGCCGATAGGAGCTCTTTTTTCGATGTTTTTATTTATTTCATGTTTTGTGATTTCTCAAATAAGAGGATTTAATAATTTTATTTTACTCTCACCATATTACAGTTATTTGAATTATGGACATAACGATAAAGATCTAATTATGATACTTATAACTCTTAACATTTTTACTTTAGTCGTGAGTATGATTATATCTTTCTATCTAATTGTTTTCTACTCAAAAGGATACCTGGAGCCAAAACTTACAAAGGAATTGTCATTAAAAAGAAGTTCAAAATATTTTTATTACTCAATTTGGTTTTCAATGGGAATAATTATTGGATTTAACGCCATCGTTTTATTTTTTACGATCTATTTTGATGACGTAGTTATAAAATTGATAACGAGCTCATTAACAGGACTTATAAACTATTTTGTATCCCTTTGTTTTATTTGTGTTTATTTAGTCTCTATTGGTTTGAGCTGTGTTTTCATAATTATGTTGTATAATAACGCTAAATTATTCTCAAATCTCTTTAAGCAAAAAATAAATGATTATTATATTGATGATTTTCCTCATTTACGAATAAAAACAAATGCGGTGGAGATATCTGGTAAAATCGACGATATACAAAATGAATCGTTAATAATTTTAAATGATGGCAGCACAGTAAAAGCAATACGTTGGGATCAAATAACAAGTATGGAAATAGAAAAATTTGCGCTAAAAGAAAAAATAACAATGGGACCCTTGCCAGAAAATGCACAAAGTAAAAAATGGTGGCGTTTTTGGTAAATAAGTAAGATTTCATTGGTCATCGGTTAAGGAATTTTCTTACCCTAAAGCTATTGATTTTGCACCAGAAGCCTGCCTTAAGTTTTGGCCTATTAACATGAAATCGATACCCTGTTCCAGCTTACAATATGATCCAATATTTGAGAACTGTTGTGAAGTGGAGGCAATTTATCATGATTCCTTACTTAACCGAAGACGCATGGAAGTGATTTGGCTTATTTTGAAGAAAAAAAGCAAAGGAAAGTAATTTGAATTTTAAGGCCAGGAGTGTGAAGAGATTGATAAGTACTTTAATTTGAAACAAAAGACACATTACTACACATGACTAGTGTCGTGTCAATCCTCAAGTATTGACTGATTCTGAATAGTTGTAATTGATTTTATACGACATTTTACTGCTGATGCGACACTAGATTTATAATTCGATTTTAACAAATAGTTATTTATATTATAAGTTAAATGTTGCTATAGTTAAGCTAATGCGATTAATAGTAGTAAACTAATCTATTAAACTACGCTTTTAGCAAATAAGTTCTCAAGATTTATTTGCTAAAAGGTACTTTAATAGATTATATTTACTATTACTATTATCATTAGTTTAACTTTGAACATAAAGAACATAATCATAACTATAAACAATTAAAATACCCTTCTAACAAATAGAATCTTGAGATCTATTTGCTAAAAGTGTATTTTTATAGCTTATTTTTACAATTATTGTTCCCTATGTTTTTGATTAATTGCTTTATAAACAATAAAATCAAGAATGTGAGGAATTATGAATATTTACTCTGACTTTTCAGATGATTTAGAAGGTTTTCAAAACATAATCGGTATTGAATTTGAAAATATTAGCCTTTTAATAGAGGCGTTAACACATGAATCTCTTTTTTGTGGCCTTCCATCAAATATGAATATTTTCAAGCAAAAATATAGTCTTAGAAATGCTAATTACCAAAAATTAGAATTTCTGGGGGATGCAGTATTAGACCTTATTATTGCGGATCATTTTTATCTTAATGAAGATATCGAGGAATATGCGAAAGCTAATGGCATAAAAAAAATAGAAGGGATCTTAACTAATGTTAAGACAGTACTAGTAAAGAACGAAAGTCTAGTTCCTGTGGCATGTAAACTAAATCTTAAAGAGCATATAATCCATGGAGATTTAAGAAATATTGAAGATGTATATGCAGACGTAATCGAAGCACTTATAGGAGCAATTTACCGAGATCAAGGATTTTCTAAATCAAAAGAATTTGTGAATAAGTTTTTTGATATTAAAAGTGCTTTGGAGAAAATATCAGATTTAGACCCAAAAGGCAAAATTCAAGAACTTTATGGTGAAAATAATATTCATTATTCTTTGCTTGAGGAAACTGGTCCTGATCATTGTAAACAATACACCGTTGGACTCGAAATAAATGGTGAAATTGTGTCTACAGGAGAAGGAACTAGAGTTAAGAAGGCTGAAGCTGAAGCCGCTCAAAAATACCTTTATTTAAGAGATAAAGCGGATAAAGCCATAAATGAAGCCTCATATCCCGCCTTTCTCGCCATTAGTGGTGATAATCCTCAGTATGCAAAGATTAAGCCTGCAAGTAGTATACTACTGTCACAAGAAAAAACGGTATCTCCTACAACATCTATTGATACTGAAGAACTTATTTTCCGTAAACCTAACAGGTCCCAGGTCGAGTCAATGAAAGTGAGTAATAATACAGGTGAATTATTGGTAGCTTGGGTAAAACATAAGGCTCATAAAAATGTTTTTGGCATGCTAATACTGCTCAGTGCCCGGTTAGACACCGTAAGTGGAGCATCCTGGACTTGCGAATTATCGTCGGATATTAAATTGGCTATCATAAATTTGCAACTGGGGGGACAGAACTATTTTGCTGTTGGGTCTGGGCCGTCAAAATCACAAGCCAGAAAAACCGCAGGAAATAACATACTGAGGGAAGTAGACCTTATTAAATGGCTTGATGAACACTATCATAATTATACAATTTGACTATATTAGGACTTACGCACTTGATGTGCAAAATCAAACACATCCAGCATTGTGACCGATTTAGTGTTTTATACAGTTGAAGGTTTAATGCTGTTGATTTCTCAGTTCAACTACGTAAGTCCTACATATTTAAGAGTTATGAAACCAAAGGGGGTGGTATTATCAGGGAATGGCCCTCTGTGAACGTGGTAAATATACAGAAGAAGTGATCTCTTATGCACTTGCATTTTATATTGAACCACCCTTACACTCAATTAGCGGCATTATGAAGACGTTTGACTGAGTATTTTGGTTGGGAGGTGTTGACAACTTACAGACTTCAAGAGTTTTAGTATGGCAGGACGAAAATAACGGACTTACATCTTAATTATGAGACTGTTCTCCATACACGGATGTAAAGGTCACAGGCACTGAAGGCAAATATTTTACAGTTGGTATGAAATTCCCTAATAAATATCAAAAGGACATTATATCCTTGATTTGCTTCTCAGTATTATTAATCTCAGGGTCCAGAATGTTGATATTGTTGATGAGTTGCCAGAGCTAAAATTTAATAAGGTTTTTTGAAGAAATAAACCAAAAAACTAATTTTTCAAATTTTCAGGATCAACATTTTCAAAATATCGACTTTCTGTCGCTGTTAATACGCTTGAACGGTCAGCTTTAATACTTTAAATCAGTTCATTTATACAGTGACAATTATTCATTCTTACTAAAAATATTTATTTATATACAATGGTGTACAGTTATATTATAAATAGAATATTCAGTTGTGCATTGAATCTCCAAAAGCTTACACGTTTTCCCGTTGTATATATCTCCCAGTTTTAGTGCGGTGGGTGGTATTCGAACCTCTATCCTTCACAAGATGCGACACGAGGCACACTCTCTGATAAGTCTCCTGCAACTCACGCAGAGCCTCTACAATGGATTGAAATTAGCTTCCTTATTACTTTTATCCCGAGGCATGAATAATATCACCATATTTTATTCCTGAGAAAAAAGCATTTCTGCGCACCCGGATAATAACTATCAATCTTCACAGACCTTCGGTATCAAAAAGTAAAGTGAATTACATGCGTCATCGGTCAAGTGTTAGATAATCACTCATGGATTCGTTTTTTGTTGACAGTAATTCTTCATAAATGTAGAATCCAGATACCTGGTTGATATTCCGGGATTAGATTTCCCGGCGCGGCTAATTATTTCGTTTTTATCTACTGAACGCAGGCGGGTTCAAGCGGAGCGCGGCGCGTGAAAAGAAAGAACGTGAGATGTAATTAATGGGCATTCAGGAATAATAATAACTAATTAATCGGAGAGCGTCGAACTTTTCCTTAAAATCCGTAGTTCCAGATAAATATAATTTCTTATGTTGAGTGGAAAAAATTGGGGTTTTCTAAGGGGAGTTTGCATTAAGAGCTATCCGAAAAATAGAAAAACTTCGATATAGAGTAATGTGGATTTGTGAGTCTTTCGGGATAGTAGTGGAGTGTCTGAGGTAAATGGAGGGGATAAAAAGAGGGAGGATTTTCAGCGAAATACTATACTTGTTTAGTAGTCTATTTATACATCTTAACTGTACGAGTAGTGTATGAAGCAATACAAAACTTTCAGACTTTCTAACAGTGTATTTTCAGACCTGAAAGCTTTGCAAAAAGATGGTGAATCGATTCCAGATACCATCAGAAGAATGAATAACGATTACTCGGATTGTGTTAAAGAAATTCAATACAGATATTCAAGAGATATATTGAATGATGGGTCATTTACTCAGTATATTTCTATCACTGCAAGTGATAACAGCAGGTACGGTTCACGATATACTGAATATTTCATGAAGATAGGAGAAGACCAGAACGACCTTGTTCGGCTCCCAAAAGACGTTCTCGACGAAATCAGCTGGCTGTCGCAACACCCGGACGAGATATTCAATACTACTATGTTCACGTTGATATCTATTGAGAAGGCTTTAATGGAATGGAATGGAATAGACAAAAAATAAAACTAACATTCTACTTCTCTTTGTTAAAATTCCTCTAACCGTTTTGTTTACTGACTCACAACCCAACCCACTGCATTACTCTGTTTTCTAATTTCAATGTGGTAGCAGGAAATAAAAAATTTCCCTCTGTTTTTATTGCGTTGTGGAACCTTCCGGGATATACCTGGTCCATTTGGCTACGAGCGATAGCACTGGCGCTGAAGTTTGGAACAGGAAGCACTGATTGTGCAGGGATAGAACTTATAAACTGCCCAAAGGCTATAGGTTTATTACATAGGGAGCATGGAGGGTCACGAATACCCCGTCCTTTACAGGTTGTCCGACAATTCTATTTCAGGATAAAAAGATGGTAAAAAAGACATTTAAGGCTTTTAAATTGGAGAAGAAGGAATTCAGTTATTACTGGAGGTAATTGTCGGGCAGCCTGTTCAGGTTGGGGTGCGCCAGCGCAATTTTGATTTTAGCATAAATCTCCCACCCCGCAGTCAACGACCTCTGCCCATAGGTCCGAAGGCATTGGGAGGGTGCATTTCTACATCGTAGTGGCACGAACTGGCCGTCGTTCTTATTCTCGTGCCTGGGTTTTTGCAGGAGCAGTCCATTGCTCCTGCCGATGCCAATCGATCAATGGCTAGTTATAATGCAATGCACAGACGAACGGTGTTTAACAGTTTTTGTGCCTGGGTTTATGACCTTTTCTGGAGGGGTTGTTCATCCTATTTACCGGCTTTGGCAATCTTATTTCCGGTCTTTCAATTACAATCTTCTTCAGAGCAGGTAGTGCCTGTTCCTTAATATCTACATGATTGTCTTTCAGCACACTCATGAAATTAGCATGGTCATTTTTGGAAAGGATATTTATCGCTTTTCCTTCTGTTCCTGCTCGTGCAGTTCTTCCAATCCTGTGAATATACTGTTTACTCTCCCTGGGAATATCATAATTGTAAACATGGGAAACACCCTGTATATCAAGTCCTCTTCCGGCTACATCTGTGCATACAAGGACACCTATGTTCCCGGCATGGAATTTTTCCATTATGCGAGTTCGTTCGTTCTGTGTCAATCCGCCATGAATTGCCACGGCATTGATGCCTGATTTTCTCAGGTTTTTTGCGACTTTTTCAGTGTTTCTTTTTGTGTTGCAGAAAACCATCCCGAGGTTTGACTTTTCATTTTGTAGAAGATACACGAGCAGAGATAATTTCATGTCATCCTGTACTTTATAAACGACCTGATTCAATTTTTGCGGGTCGATATAAGATTCTACTGATACTCGAACCGGGTTTTCCATGTGCTTGCGGGAAAGCTGGACAATATCTTTTGTAATGGTTGCAGAGAACAAAAGGGTCTGCCTGTTTTGAGGACATTCCTTGATAATTTTTTCTACATCCGGTTTGAATCCCATATCAAACATCTGGTCTGCTTCATCAAGGACAAGGGTTTTCACATTATTGAATTTGATAGTATTTCTGCTGATATGATCGAGTAGCCTACCGGGTGTTCCCACAACAACCTCTGCATTCTTTAATTCTTTAATTTGTGGATTGATCCCTACACCACCATAGATATATACGATATTTAATGGGTCGTATTTTGAGAATTTCCTGAACGAATTTGCCACCTGCTCCGCCAGTTCTCTTGTAGGGGTCAGGATCAAAGCCTGAATTCCTTTTCCTTTTTCGGAATTTTGTAATATGCCGGAAGCAAATGCGAGTGTTTTTCCGGAACCTGTTGCGGCTCCGGCTATAACATCTTCCCCAGCAAGTATTAGGGGAATTGATTTTTCCTGTACTGCTGTAGGGTTTTCAAAACCATGTTCATTTATTGATTTCAAAACAGCATTACTGAGACCTAGTTTTTTAAAATTATTCATAGTTAGACTTTCCGTGATTTGTCTGAAAAAGCTACTTAATTGCTTTTTCATATTTATATATTTATGATATATCAAAAACAATTAAGAGCTATAAGCACAACTTCAGAAAAGTTTAGATTAATTTACTGCTTAAATGTTAGTAATCGCTTATAACGGTGAACTCTCCCTTTATACTTTTGCCTATTTTGATGATGTGATTACCCAGCATTCATTGTTCTTCCAAAGGTTCGACCCCAAATGGGTAGACCCGGATGGCATGACTTACGAAGAATATCAGGCTGCAATAGATAAGATGTGGCCCAGAATGGCAGAACCGGACGGGGAAGGCATAGATCTGCATCTATATGACCCCATGCAGCGGTTTATAGCGACCCGCGAAGGTGTAATCTTCAGTCAGGTACCCCCTTAACCGAAGAAGACAGGCTCGAAGCGGACCGGCTTTGGGACAGCATAGCTATGCCAGGAACCACCAGGCAAGAAACAGGAAAATAAAAAGTGATATGCCTTTCACCTGTATGCCTTTCACCCTTAATAGCCATTTTTTGGAGAGGATTAGGGAATGGGAAAACCTGGTTTTTTGGGGATCAGGTTAAGGCTTGAGAGGGTTTGATACTCAGGAAGAATCTAACTTCAGTAGTGTCCGTGAGTTATTGATTAAATCTGGCAAAACGAGCACATATGCCTTCTTTGTCTAAATTTGAAAACCACTCTCAGGTTTGCGGTTTTCAGTAATTGACCCCCACGACCGATTTATTGAATACAAAAATGTAAAAAAAGGTGAAAGGATTTCCCTTTCATCCGTTGTTTTTCACATTTAACCTTGTATTTCTCCTTTTTACTTTCTTATATAATGGAATACGCTAAGCAGGCCAGCTATGCCATAAATAATTTCGAAGCCCGGCATGCCTGTACTTGCTTCCTGTTCGGGTTCCTGATTAGCTTCCGGTCCTGTATCCTCCGTGTTCTCTCCAGAGTTGTCAGACTCATCTCCAGGCTGTATTCCAATTGCAGTTTCTTCCGGAGATATATTTACCTTCCCTGTTATTGCAAAGGGAGAGAATCCCGGGGTTTTGGCTGTGAAATACAGGTACCTGTCATCTTCACTTAACAGGCTGGTTGGCAGCTGTTCCCATGTTTTGTTGCTGAATCTGTTCAGGGTAATCGAAGACCGGTCTATCTTTTTATCCTGTACCCAGGCCTTTTCAACCTTGAAACAGATTACCGGGTTTTCGATGTTCTTCTCAGTTGCATACCCACCGTTTCCAACCCAGATATTCAGGTAGTTATAGACCTCACCTGTGGGTGCTCCGGGGTAAGCGTAGATTTATTTTTCAGCATCTCAACAATGGTTGTTGTCTTGCCAACAGTCTTCTTTGAATCAAAAGTGATATACATGACAGAAGTAACCTTCTTCGTGAAATCAAACTTTACAGCTTTTCCGTTTGTAATGAAGACCTGTGAAAGTTCCTTCACTTCAACATTTCTTGCAGGTTCAGGAGAACCGCCACCACCGCCACCGCTGCTGCTTCCTCCACTGCTTCCCCCACTGCTTCCCCCATTGCTCTTTCTCTCTACAGTTATCAGAGTAGTTTTTGTATCATTGCCGTTTGCATTAATCGCAGTCAGTTTAGTGGTGTAAGTCCCTGTAGAAGTGTACACATAAACAAAGCTTGCCTCGGTTGAGTCCTCAATTCCGTCATTGTTAACATCCCAGCTCCTCGATGTTGCGTTTTGTGAAAGGTCAGTAAAGAGGACGGAAAGGGGAGCATAGCCGCTGGTGACATTTGTGCTGAAGTCTGCTACAGGAAGTACTTTGCTGTTGTTCTCTCCGATGACCTTTTCAACGAATGGGTAGAACCTGAGTTCAGAGGCGGAGGTATCAGCAATCTTGAAGAACATCCCCTGGCCGATTTCCTGATCAGAGTTCCTGGTAAAGGTGAAGATGTCTGCATTGGTGATAAAAAGGGTGTCACCGTTGATTGAAACATCATTGAGCTTGCCGAATTCATCGTCAGCCTCGATGTTCATTGCGTTTGCATAGTCAATGAGCCAGATACCCTGGATCTGGGCAATCATGCCAGCTGCGTCCTGGAAGATCTGGTTGATATGCACTCTGAGGACGACGACACCGTATTCGCCCTGGATGTCATCAAGTTCGAATTCCAAGGTGTTGGTGCCGTTATCAATGACTGAGATTATTTCGTCGTCTATGTATTCTCCGTCCCTGGTGAATTCGAGCCAGACTTTCTTACCGTCACCATCGACCTGTTTAGCTTCGATAGCATAGCCTTCGCCAAGGTCGAGGGTTTCGCCGGTTCTGATGTTGTACTCATCATCGCTGTCAAGGACGAGCTTTGTGAGCTTGTCAGCTTTGTCAGGGTTGAGCGGGATATACTCTTCTGCAAAGAAGCCGATAACAGGATACATGCCCCAATCTTCAAACTTATAATTAGTAGCCTAAATGGTTGTCTGGTAGACAATACCGCCTTCTCCAATAACATTGCCTTGAGTGCCTACAGTATCTCTAATGGAAAGGGTTTCGGTTGCCACGTTCTCGTCAATGTTATAATAGAATGCTGTAAATTGAGTAGCATCGATTGTAAGGGTGGTACCGTCGCCATATGTATCAATTATGTCGTCGATATCAGCGCCGTTATACACTGGACCGCGGACCTCAACGATATCGTTTATGAGAAAAGCGGTAGTATATGGACTTTCTATTATTACGGAGGCAGTGTTGCTTTTTTCGTTCGAAATATACTCACATGGCTCCTTGGCCACAGAATTTTGTACCGAAGCTGCCGATACCGTAGATGACACGAGAATAAAAAATAAAAAAAGTGTTGTTAAAGCTAAAACTATTGAACCTGTTTTCTTCTTAGAATTCATTCATATGTCCTCTGATCTTTAATTATCTAACATTATAAAAATAAACGCCATAAATATAAAAATACTGAGAGAAATTAGTAGTGGTAACAGTATAAAGAATTTTAAACATTTCTATTCAAATTTGGATTATTACATAGATAGCCGATTTTTCGAGATCAAACTACTTGTTTTACTGATATCAGTTATCTTTTTAGAAAACCTGTCCGAGTTATGGATAGAATGATTTCAGAGGCATTTTAAAAACATCTGAGATGATAGTAAAGAAGAGAAAAATCAATCGTGTGGAGGAGATAAACAGAGAAACGTTTGAGATCCGGACCATGCTGGAAGTTTTAGTAATATCTGGCCATTCCTTCTACTCTTAAAAGTTAAGGAGTTCAACCATTACCTTACAGAGAATTCCAAAAAACCGGATTTTGTTAGTCCTGAATTTGGGGTTCAAGTAAAGTGAATTACATGCGTCATCGGTCAAGCGTTAGATAATCACTCATGGATTCGTTTTTTGTTGACAGTAATTCTTCATAAATATGGAATCCGGCTACCTGATTGATATTCCGGGGTCAGACTTCCCGGCGCGGCTAATGATTTCATTTTTATCTACTGTATGCAGGCGGGTTCAAGCGGAGCGCGGTGGGTGGAAAGAAAGAACATGAGATGCAATTTACGGGCATTCAGGAATAATCAAAACTAATTAACAAGGCAGAGCCCTTTTTTAAACGAATACTACTTTCGAACCGGTGTTTTTAGCATACAGGGTTCGGGATTTTTTTTGTCCCGGCTTTTCTGAGGTAAGCTCGGTTATTTTGAAATATGGCAGCTCCTTGATGGCCAGACGGACCATAGAGTCTTCGACGCTCAGGGTGTGTTCCTTGCTTTTCCGAACCTGCTATGGCATTGAGCAGCTCCTCAAGGGTTGGGCTGTTCGACTTCCATGTGCCTGGATAATGTCAGCTTTTTAACTGTAAACTAACCAGTAAAATAAAACTTCACGTTTAATTTTGAAGAGCATATAAGCATACTAATGTTTTTTATACGTTTTATTTATCACTCTTTAAATATTAATTATATATTTATCTTTTAATGTTATTTTTAACTAACATTGATTTAAATTAATGACGGTTTTAGAAAAATATCCTAAGTACGAATTTATTGAGAATCGCACTAGCGTGAAAGATAAACACTGATCAGGAATAAATTATGAAAGGTAAAATTATGTCAACAATACCGATTGCCACTTTTTCGATTCCACTTTCTTCTGTTACAATGTCCAATAAAGCTCACAGAGGATATACTGCCATAAAATCTCTTGGAATAATGGCACTTGCGATTTTGATACTGGCGGGTGTTGCAGGTGCAGCTCCATTTGCATATGTGACGAGTGAGGGAAACGACACAAGCAATGGCACTGTCTCTGTAATTGACACCGCAACTGACAATGTTATAGCTACAATTCCTATGGCAGGTTGTTCCTGGGGTATTGTAGCCACATCAGATGATACAAAATTATATGTGGCAGACTCAGGCTTACTCAGCGCCAATGTCTCAGTAATTGACACCGCGACAAATACAGTTAATGCCACAGTAAATGTAGGAGTTTGTCCCTGGGGAATTACAGTTAATCCGGCAGGAACAAGGGTATATGTGACTATCCACAATAGTACCGATATCTCAGTAATTGACACAGCTACAAATAGTGTAATAGACACGTTAAGTGTTGGAACTGATCCTTGCGGAGTTGCAGTCAATCCGGATGGAACAAAAATTTATGTTACGCACGGAAGCAGCAATAATGTCTCTGTAATTGACACAGCCACAAACAACGTTATAGACACTGTAAACGTAGGAATTAGTCCCTGGGATGTTGCAGTCAATCCGGATGGAACAAAAGTTTATGTGTTGAACGAACGCAGCAATAATGTCTCTGTAATTGACACAGCAACTAATAATGTTATAGCCACTGTAAATGTAGGAAACTATCCGTATTCAATCTCAGTTAACCCGGCTGGAACAAAGGCATATGTGGTTAACCAGGACGATAATACTGTTTCTGTAATTGACACAGCAACTAACAATGCTATAGCTACAGTTCCTGTAGGAGTTAAGCCTGTTGGAGTTGAAGTAACCCCTGATGGAAGAAAAGCATATGTGACAAACTATGACAGCAATAATGTCTCTGTAATTGACACTGCCACAAATACTGTTACAGCCACGGTGAATGTAGGAAACGGTCCCTGTGGAATTGCCGGGCATTTTATAGATTCAGTAACAAAATCCGATTCTACTATGGAATCAAACAGTACTACTTCTTTAAACCCTATAACTCAAACCGAGAATCAGACAAATACAGGAACGAAAGAAAAAAGCTCTCCTTTCATGAGCCCGATCTGGGTACTTGCAGTAGTGTTAGGGACAGTTAAGTATGTAAGAAAGACAAAACCCTAATTACACAAATTAGTTATTCGATTTATAAAGTCTTTCTTTGATAGAAAAACTTCCTAATTTATCAAAACTTGATGGATTTCTTTAAAAAAATGGAGTGAAAAATCACTCCAGAATTATCTCGTTCTCCGGTTTCCATGCAGGCTGGTTTATAACCAGTAACTCAAGGTCAACATCTCCGGTATTCTCGATGTATTGCTTTAAGTTTGCAGGTACGAGGACAAGTTTTCCTTTTTTCAGTTCAAATGGTACATCTTCTATGTAGAGCATGCCTTCACCCTCAAGAACATAATATGTTTCCGGGTTCTTCATAATGAGGGAATCAAGGGGATTACCTGGTTTAACTAGAAAATGTGCAATGCTGTAATTTAGGTCCAGATCCGTTTCAACTCTATTCGGGTTGATCAGATTTCTAACGGTTGCGTCTCCAAAGTAATTGATATCTTCAATGTCTTCAAGGTTTTTGTTATAGATGTAGTCATCCACGTAAAAGCCGGAATGAACAAGGTATGTCTGGTTACTGATAGAAGTTCTCTTGACGAATGTGCACTTCTTTGAAGGTTCTGTCTCGCCTGGTTTTGGCCAGTCATAATTGACCCATCCCTCGCCTTCTTCGCTTAAAGCAGTGTCTATGAGCATCTTGCCTAACAGTTTCCCATTATAATCTTTAAGATCGCTTACATTCTCGCCTTCGCCGCTTGTTTTTGGAGGGAAAACAACACGTATTCCTTCAGTCTTCCAGATGGTGATGTAGGAATCATTATGGAACCACTTGCTATTTTGTTCCCTGAAATCGGGAAATGCAAGCTCTCCTTTTTCCTCTATCAGGTCAATAGCTGCATTTACCTGAGACATTGTATACTCTTTCTGGGCTAACAGGTCGGTCTGGTTTTCTTCAATAATTTGTTCTTTCTGTTCAATAGCAACTGGTTCTTCTGACTGCACACAGCCGGAAACTGCCAGCAAAAGAACAGTAATGAGCAGAACAGTAAGTACATTTTTAAAATTATTCATATTGTAACACCTGTAAAATTAGAAATAATAAATTAAATGCTAAAATGTTAATTTCCATCAGATCCATTTCCATCAGATCCGTTTCCACCAGATACATTTCATCCAGCTTGTTTTCATAAAAAGATCGGACAGCAATAATCGATCCGATATGGACACATATATTTTTGTTAGGAATTGTAATTTTTGTTAGAAATTGTAATTCTTGTTCCGAATTGTAGGTAATGCTCTCTGTTTTGTGTGTATATTCATTGGTGTATATTCCTTGGACCGAATAACACAAAACAAAGAGCACTTATTTTTGCCTGACTGGCAAAGTCAGGTTATTTAAGAAATGTTAGTTCTTCACCCCGCATAATAAACATGTTATTCTTGTATGGCAGGAATACCTTGCCGTAAAGTTCCCACTGGTAACTTCCATTTCCTTCAGTGACTGTCCAGATGTCATAGTTCCAGTATTCTCTATCTCCGTTTTCATTGAGTATTGTCCATCCGCTAATTCCATAATTTTTTTCTGTAATGGTATTCATTGCCATTTTTAGACTTTCATCATTGCCTGGAATGGCATCCAGATCAACAAATGTAGCTATCCAGAGAGCGTCATATGCGGTCAATGCATAAGACTCAGGAATTCTTCCAAGTCGTTCTTCGATTTTTGGTCCAATCACCTGATATAGGTCATTAGCTTTCACGTATCCGTATATCGGCGCCTTGAGATTGGTTGCTGTGGCAAAACCGGCTGCATTATCATCGCTGATTAGTCCCCTGTTCAGCGCCACGCCATCAGTGCCATACCAGTTGATCTCCGACAGGGCAGGATAGTTCCGGGCTAAAGCAAAGATCTCTGTTACTTCTCCATAGGAACAAAGAAGCACAGCTACGGATTCCTCTCCTTGTTCTGAAGTGGCTGCTACTACTTTTTCATTTAGTGCCTCTACTTCTGCGGAAAGGTTTGAGTTTTCGGTTTCATATGTAACTCCCTCAAGCACTGTGCCATTAAGAGCCTCAAAACTCTTCTCGACCTCATCAGCGAGTCCGTTGCCCCACAGGTCATTCCTGTACATGGGGATTACAGTACCGATTCCCTCATCAGTCATCAGCTTAGCCAGTACCATTCCCTGGTTGGTGTCGTCAGGTACAAGCCTGAACAGGTTATCTTCAGGGATCGCTAAAGATGGGGCTGTTGATGCAGTACTCAGAAGGATGATGCCATTCTCGGTTGCGTATTCCATGACAGCTTCTGCCTCATTGCTTGACTGCGGGCCGATAACCATCGTTATCCCCATTTCATCAAGTTCCTTGAGCTGTTCCAGAGCTGTCTCAGGATCACTTTTGGTATCCTTTACAATTATTTCTACGTTCTTTCCGGAACCAAGGCCTGAGAAATAGCTGTTGATATCCTCGGCTGATACTTCAAGTGCTGTCTGGCTTGCTTCTCCTATGGAAGCAAGATTTCCTGTAAGCGGCAAAAGTGCTCCTATGGTTATGTCCTCAGATTCACTGGTAGCCTCTCCGGTCGATTCAATACAACCCGACCAGAGAGTTGCTATAAGTACTATTCCTATTAAAGCACATGCTGTTCTTTTCATTAACATCGAAGTAAATTTATGGCCGATATCTATATTTATATATTTGTATTGTTAGCAGTTTGTATTTCGAGGTCGTTGAATTCAGTACTTCTCCGAATTTTTCTCTCTTTTATGTCTACAGCCATTGATATATCTCATTTAATTCACCACTAACCGAATCCTTACCTTTCTCCGGAGCCATTCCTTTACAAGATTTACTCGTCATATTTTATACTACTGTACTGGACCTCTAACCATATTCCACAGGTTCTGTATTAATCTTTTTTTGGGTGTAAGGTTTGTATGGGTCATGTTTACTCGTTTTTGGCGGACGTTTCTGCAGTTCTGGGGCGGTTTTTTGTTAAGATATTTCCTCACAGTTTCTCTGGCATAACCTGTTATTCTAGAGATTTCACTGATGCTAAAGCCCTATGAATACAAATCTCGTATCAGTAGCCATTCTTCCACTTTCAGCATTATCTACAACCCTCTAACTTTTCTCAAAAATAGATAATTAAATATTTTTAATCCGCCGAAATTGGAAGATTCTTAACCGCCTTTGACAGGAGATCATTATTTAATAAATTTAGAGTGTTGTAATGTTTTATATACAAAAATAAAGCTTTATAAAGTTTTAAATTTGCATCGCTTTTTTTATTAGATATTAAGAATATAAGTATGTTTATATGTTAACTTTTTCTATTATTTTTGAATACGGGTGTTCCCGGATCAAACTGAAAAAAATAGGAGAATAAAATGAAAACTAATAGAAAGTCTATATGGAAAATAACATTATCTGTTTTCACCGTATTAACGGTGTTGACTTTATTGTCTTCAGCAGCCTCTGCATCACTTACTATATACAAAACTCCTCTTGGTGCAGGAACTCCCCCTGCAACACAACGTCTAACCGGCGGAGGTAATTCCATTGATTATACAGCAGTAGCCGCTTCAAGTACTGATCCGCGAATAGTACAATTTAAGGATCTTTCAAGAGGTAAAGAGACCTATATCAGATGGGACTTTGGAGATGGAACTTCTCTCTCAGGAACAAAAATTACTCCACAACTAAAAAATCCGGTACATAAGTTTCCAAAGACTGGTTATTATATTAGTGGTCTGACTATCAGGTGCACTGGTTATAATGGATTGTTGTGGGTTCATAAGACACTTATTATTAAAGCGTAAGACTGTTGTTAAATAAATTTTAAAAAGTAAGTAATTTACTTACCATTCCAATTTTTGTACATCGTGTTTGTATTTAATCTCTGTAATGATTACCCCCAACAAATATCTTCCAAAAAACTCCTCATTTTTAGTAATATCTGGCCATTTCTTTTACTATTAAAAGTTAAGGAGTTCGGCCATTGCCTGATAGGGTAAACTAAAAAAACCGGATTTTAGTCCTGAATTTGGGGGTCAAAGGGTTGATTCCCAAGAAATAAGGCAAAAGATCCTGATTATTTCTTATTTCAGTCGAATACCCCACTAGCTTGCTGCGGGGTGCACCAGCGCAATTTTGATTACTAATTTAAGAAAACTCAAGCTCTGTAGATATCCTACTTCCTATTTTATTTTAACATAATACTTTCAAAAGGATAAATCCTCAGAGTACATAAGAAATGCATTAGATTTATTAAAACTGCTGCTAAATATTTTGAAGGGAAACCAACAAATAATAAAAAGTTTCATTCTTAAATAATATGATCAGTTTCCTGCTTTCTCTAGTCGCTCTTGTGCTAGGTTATTTTTCTTATGGTGTGTTTGTCGAAAATGTATTTGGAGCTGATCCCTCACGAAGGACACCTGCATACACCCAGGAAGATGGGGTTGATTTTGTCCCCCTCGGTTGGTCCCGCATATTCCTCATCCAGTTTCTCAACATCGCTGGCCTGGGCCCCATATATGGCGCTATTCTGGGAGCTTTATACGGTCCTGCTGCTTTCCTGTGGATCGTCCTGGGCAGTATTTTTGCAGGCGGAGTGCATGATTATTTTTCTGGGATGTTAAGTATCCGTCATGAGGGAAAAAGCGTTTCAGAAATTGTGGGGATCTATTTAGGCAGACAGGCGAAGATTGCCATGATTGCGTTCTCTGTCATCTTGCTCATACTTATAGGAACGGTGTTTATGTCCGGGCCGGCAGGACTTCTGACAAATCTGGGGTTCACAGGGCTGCTGGCCCACCCGAATTTCTGGCTGGCCCTTATCCTCCTGTATTACTTCGCAGCCACTGTCTTTCCAATCGATAAGATCATAAGCCGTATCTATCCCTTATTCGGAGCTGTCCTGTTGATTATGGCATTAAGCATCGGCTCCATGCTTCTCATCAAAGGATATGAGATACCTGAAATAGCCTTCAGGAGTTTCCATCCTGACGGCCTTCCTTTGTGGCCTATGCTTTTCATAACCATCGCCTGCGGAGCTGTTAGCGGGTTCCACTCGACCCAGTCCCCAATAATGGCCCGATGCCTGACTAATGAGAAATATGGCAGGCGTATTTTTTACGGGGCCATGATAGCAGAGGGGATTATCGCCCTTATCTGGGCAGCTGCCGCAATGTCTTTCTTTCCGGGAGGGGTAGCCGGCCTGAGTGAAATAACTGCCGCAGGAGGTGCTGCCCTGGTGGTAAAAAATGTGTCATTGGGTTTGCTGGGGCCTGCAGGAGGAATTCTCGCTATCCTGGGAGTTATTGCCTGTCCCATCACATCCGGAGATACAGCCTTCAGGAGTGCACGTCTGACCATAGCTGATGCCATGAACCTGGACCAGAGACCTTTAAAGAACAGGTTAATAATAGCTTTTCCAATATTTGCCATGGGGTTCAGTCTGACCCTGATCGACTTCAGTAAAGTCTGGCGTTACTTCGCGTTCTCAAATCAGGTATTGGCTACCATAGTTCTCTGGACATCTGCGGTATATTTGTCAAATAACGACAAATTTCACTGGATCGCTACCACCCCGGCTACATTTATGACAGCAGTGGTAACAACATACATCTTACAAGCTCCTGAGGGGTTCGGCTTACCAGGCAGTATCTCATATCCGGCAGGAATGATCTGTGCAGCCGCCTTTTGTGTCCTATTTGCCACATTTTTAAGGAAAAGATCTCTATCATTAGCTTTACTCAGTGAGTGAGCGCTGAATGAGGATATGATAACAGTATATTACTGTGATAGTTAGACCGTCAGAAAGTCCATATATAGTATTTATATAGAGTATTTTCCCCACTTTTGCATAGAGATATCTGGAAAATTGCCTTCAAAGTCCTTAACCGATGACCAGTGAATGGGAATACAACCTTCAGGAAATAAAACTTATAAAAATATGAAACTTAGGTAAAATATGGAGTACAGATAAGTATAAATGAGTGCAGATAAGTAGAAATTAGCACTTAAGTATAGTTGAATACGTATGTCCCACACACGGAAAGACATCTGTTAAATTAGTAATTATTTCTCTGGTTCTCCACTTTTCATCGTTTAATTCAAAATAATTTTAATATGTAAAAAATTAGTGAAGCTCTTAAAATTATTGCTGGCGTTAAACATTTCAATGTGAGCCAATATGTTACCTATATTGAAATTTCAATGCCGGTAATTATATATCTTTTTTGAAGAATTATTACTTACTTCGTCAGCATAGCGAACAAAAAACCTTGTGCAGGAATTCTCATCAACTGATCATTGCATGGGAATTCTCCTTTCCTATTTTTATACTCTACGACCTGATAACACTTTTTTACGGATCACTGTATAAAGGGGATTCCCTTTTATATTCTTTTCAGGGATCGATTTTTGATTACCCTGACCTTTTCTTTAGAAAAGTCCTTATTTTTTTAGATTTACCCGGAATTCTTAAGGTTCACTATCCGTATACGTTGAAAAGTCCTAAAATTGTCCTTTCCATCGAAATCTACAATTGCAGTCTCTGAAAATCTCTTGAAAATCTTCTGGATATCGCTGCTTCCGACACCGGATACAAATATTTATATTCTTTGGTAGATAATTTTACTTTAATGGATGATAGCAAAGAATACCAGCTTTATCTTGAAGCTCTTGACAACGAGAGATCTGCATGGGGGAGAAGGACGGCTTTAAAGAGGCTAAGTGAATGCAAAACTGAAGAGTCCCTCTACTACCTGAATGAGCTTATTGTTGACAGGTACTGCATTGTTCCAGACTGGCTTAAAAGAATTGCAAGAGAATATTACGTATGCCTATGCCTTGAGTTTCTCTAAAAACTTAATTTTTTATCGGCTGATTTCTTCAGGCCGTATCCTCTCTCGCCACGAATGCTGTAGTCGACATGTCGTGAAAACTTGAGTAAAAACAGTGCTGTTAATGCGTGCTTAATTCTCTTTTGTTTGTACTCGTACCGATTTTTCGATCTTATTTAGTACTTACTCTTTTCATGTCATTTTTATTACTACGGAAGTGCGGAGAATCACGAATACCTTGTCCTTCACAGGTTGTCCGAAAATTTATTTTCAGGGCAAAAATATGTGAAAATAAGGAGTTTAAAGCCTTTTAATCATAAAAGAAGGAATTATCTTGTTATTTGTTGTAATTGCAGGACAGCCTGTTCAGGTTGGGGTGGCCGGACACCATTTTATTCAGCTATTTTTATAGCCGCTATTTATATTTATGTCCGACTATATGTAGTAACCATTATATGTCCATATGCAGATTTTATAGATAGTGAAAATCTGTTAAAAACTAAAGCTCCGGCTTACTGGGTATGTTCATGCTTATTTTTAATCAACGGGTTAGGGGTCTAAGGAGTCATATTTACTCATCGCTATTTAACTCCAGAAATACTGGACTTTGAAATTTGAGGAGGTACTTACATGAAGAAGTTTCTGGCTTTGATATTACTCGTTTCAGTAATCTTTGTATCTGGCTGCGAATCAACGACTTCTCCGGTTGATTCTGAAGATCTGGATGTGAGCGCAGAACCCCTGGTTATCAAAGAGTTTAATGAGCAGGATGTTTCCGTGTCCGTATTCAACAACAACAGCGCCCAGGCGATTGATGCGGTGTCTGTAAGTTCATTTGATCCTTTTACGATTGTCGGGTCAAGCTCACAGGTGAATATTCCTGCAGGTAAGCGGGCTTCTGTCAGTTTCAGGGTTATGGCTCCTTCTTTTGGCGGGGTTGAAAATACCTCTATCTTGATCCTGTCGTATGCTTCGGGTATTGATGAAGAGGGAAAACCAGTAATCAGGACAAAGGCCGTGCCTGTTCAGACCGTTGTCCTTCCTGATGCGAAGCTACAGTTCGTAGGCTTTGCCGAAAGCATCGACAAGTTGCGTGCAGCACCTCCTGTTTCTACCTGGGAAACTGAGAAAGGCGAAAACGTCACTGTGAAATTCTCTGCTAAAAATCATGGACAGACAACCATAACAGGCGGGTCCATGTACGTGCTTGTTGATATTGAAAATAAGCTAATTGGGAGCAATGAGAGCATTAACATCACCGAGGCGATGGCAAAGGGTGGGACCTCCTATACCTGGGGTGTGAAGCTTCCGGTTTTGAACGACGCTCCCAACGGGGAAACCGATGTGTATGTAAATCTGATGCAGGGGGATTATCTTATTGATTCCCAGACCCTTGTACTTAAAGTGAAACTATAATATGGGTTTGGTCTCCATGGGATTCAGGGCTCCGATAAAATCTAAAAAATCTCCCCTATTATTTTTTATTGGATTTTTAATCAGCATTTCCCTGGTTTTGTCCTCTTCCGGCTGTTTTGAGAACCCCGGAGGCGTTTTCAGGGAGTATGAGGAGATCTTCATCCAGGATGTGGATGTGATGTCCACTCCGCAGGGTGAGGGTGCTCTTCTGACGGTCACCCCTTATATCCGGAATGACCAGAACACTGACAGTTCGATGCTTTCCGTAAAAGTCAAGATCATTGATCAGGAAACCCGGTTGATTGTGGCAGAAAAAGATCTCGACATGGGTTATATCAAAGCCCGGTCCCTGGCCTACAATAGTGTTTCTCTGGGAGTTGCGGACCCAGGGGATTATGAGGTTGAGGTACAGCTTTTCAAGGAAGGCCAGCTTCTTGATTCAGGGGGCAGCTTTGTTACCATAAAAGCGGAAACCTTCGCGGACCAGCCGGCCGATATCCTGCTTACCGACATGAACCTTGTAATTACCCAGTTCACTGATAGGGACGCAAAGGCTGTGGTGGATATCTCTCCGGGGGTTTATAATCAGGGAGGAGATTCCAAAGCTCTGACCATGGTGATCACTGCAAGGACCGATCCCTACACCGCATATACTGAAAGTGACGAACTCGGGATTGTCAAAGGTTCAAGCCGGCTTAGAGGGCATGTGCGCTTTGTGCTCCTTAGAAGGGACGAATATACATTTTCGGTTACTGTGGAAGAAAATGGTCGAGAAATTGTCACTTCCGAAGTTCTTGAACCAATAAAAATGGATCAGATAGAGCGGCAAGTTACCAAAAATTACCCGCTTATGGAAGAAGACATGCCTGTTGAAGCCCCGGAAAAAGAAGATACTCCCGGGTTTGGGGGTGCGATAGTATTTGCAGCCCTCTTGCTGACAGCATGTATTATGCACAGGAAAGGCTTGAAGAGTAAGAGATCTGGGAATGAGGGGTTATATGACTGGAGAAGAAGGTAATTCCTGCGTTGAGGAAAAGGATACGGATCATCAGGCTATGGGGGTCCGAAAGCCTGGGAAAGGGGATGCACAGGACAATAATGATGCATCGTTTAAAAAACTCGTAAATGCAGCAGTGCTGGTCGCCCTTGTAACGCTGATTTTCATCGCCCTTTTCTCTTTTTTCTTCAATATGCAAGAAGCGATAATTGCCCTTTTCCATCCAAGGTACCAGGCACTTATGCAGGCGATCTTCAGTTTGATAGTCCTGGTTATAGGAATTTATATGATCCGGCTCCTTCTTCCGAATAAACGTTGACCACAGCTTTTGGAGAAGGGAAATCCCTTTTCCAAAAGCAACTCATTTTTTTGACGAACTTTTATACAGGCTCACTCTTTTACTGCTAATGGAGTGCGGAGGGTCACGAATACCCCGTCCTTCACAGGCTGTTTTGCAAGACCGCTCTCCTGATAAATTTGTTATTTCAAAAAACAGGTTCTTCTGTAGATGTATCATTTGATTTTCAATATCAAAAACTATAAATTTATTTAATACTTAGAAGGCTGTAAATACCTGAAGCATATATATCAATAATCCTGATTCTTTTATAAAATATTAAGAATCGGTACGCTTAAAGCTATAGAGATCCCCTTTAATAATGCATTCTCATCTCTGGTTGCTTTAATGAATTAAAATCAATTCTTTCCGTTAGAAAATGTAGTTACCGCTTAATTTTGTTACATTCAGGTTTCTTGAAGTATTAAAGATCCTTAAAATGGATAACTTGAAAATAATAATTTGAAACGACAATTTGGAAATATAATTTGCTGGTGAATTATCTCAGGAGGGACTGTCTTTATGCGTAAGGATACTGAAAAGATTTTGGGAGGACCTGCAGCAATCTTGCTGCTTGTTGGATTAGCGTTAAGTGCTATTCTCTTCTATTTTATGTTCAAATTTGCTGATGAAGAGAATCTTACCATGGTTCTCTTAACTACGTTCTTGATATCTATTATTGCAATAGCTATTGCCAGGGGTCTTGTTTCTATATCTAAGTACAAATAAATAAACTCCAATGCGTACTTATTTTTATTCCTTTTTCTTTTCTCTTTCTTCTCTCTTTCTTTTTTGATTTAATGAGTGATTATTCAAATCATGCTCTATTTTTTCAGCTGGATCCTTCGGTCACAAATTCCACTAAACGAAGATTTCAAATGGGAACAGGTACACTAAACTGAAGATCTGGCAAAAGAAGGTTACGGAATGCAAAAACGGGCATATTTACTGATTGCTGCAGGTGCGGTCCTGTGGGGTACGATAGGGATTTTTGTCCGAGGCTTTTATGGTTTAGGATTTTCCCCGCTTCAGGTTGTAACCCTGAGGGTTCTCTCAGCGGCTGTAATCATGCTGATTTATCTTCTTTTTACAAGGCCGGAACTGCTGAAAATAAGGGTTCGGGATTCTCTTTATTTTGTGGGAACAGGCATCTTCAGCCTTGCTTTATTTAACCTCTGCTATTTTACCACAATCAGGGAAACCTCGATTGCAATTGCCGTTACTTTGCTCTACACAGCTCCTGCATTTGTTGCAGTCCTTTCCAGAGTTTTTTTCAGGGAAAGCCTGGAAACAAAAAAATTTGTTTCTCTGGGGCTAACCCTTGTGGGATGCGCTTTTGTAACCGGTTATCTTCCGGGGCTCGGGGATTCTGTTTCTATTTCCGGGTCAGGGCTTCTTACGGGGTTAGGGGCAGGTTTCGGATATGCCCTTTACAGCATTTTCGGAAAAGCTGCCCTCAAAAAGTACCATACAATGACAATTGCAGCTTATACCTTCATTTTTGCAAGCCTGGCTCTTCTGCCTTTTAACAATTTTGATAATTTTACAGGAGCTTTTTTTACGAGTAATTTCTGGATCTACCTTGCAGGCCTGGGCTTTTTTCCCACCGTACTTGCCTACCTGCTGTACACGAAAGGGCTTGAGGAAGTCGAATCCAGCAGGGCATCCATAGTAGCAACGGTGGAGCCAGTTGTGGGCACCCTTGTAGGTTTTTTCTTTTTCAGGGAAATGCTATCAGGCTGGCAATTAGCAGGGGTTCTGCTTGTACTTGCGGCAGTTATACTGATACAGGACCGAAAATGAACCCTTTTTTCTTTTATTTTTTCTTCCTGCAGTCTTTCTTCCTGAGGTCTCTTTTGCTTCCAAAAAGGTTTTACGGAACTACTTAAAATAATATGACGGTTAATATGTTAGCTCAGTTTAATATTATAGTCTAAGATCTTATATGGTCTGAGATCTTACCTGATATCTATTATCTCTGCTCTTAATTTCCATCTTTTTCAGACTTTCTGTCGGTTTACGGGGTTTAGAAACCAGCAGAGTGTCTGATTCGGACGAAATAAATTACAATTACAAATTCACAATAATATTGAGAATGAAAAGGATGGTGTTTAATTAATGCAATTGAAACTGGAACATTTTGACATAAAAATAGGGCAGCACAAAGCGTTATTTAATATTGCCGATGCGAAAGAACTGGGAATTAATCCCGGAGATAGGGTCCGCATCCGTGGACATAAAAGCCTTTCTGCTATTGTGGACACAACCGAGGACATGGTTCCTCCGGGCACGCTTGGAGTTTTTTCTGAAGTTTATGCGCACTTCCAGGATTGGGATAAACCGGTAGAAGTTGTCCCGGCATTCCGTTCCAAATCTGCAAGCATTATCAAGAAGATGATGGACAAAAAACCTGTTGTTCAGGACGAGATTAAATTGCTTGTAAATGACATCGTGGAGGAAAACCTCAGTGATGTCGAACTTTCGGCTTTTATAACATCTTCTTATATTCATGGGATGACTGATGATGAAGTCGAATGGCTGACAAGGGCTATGATCGACAGCGGAGACCGGATCGAATTTGACACTCATCCTATCATGGACAAGCACTCGATAGGAGGAGTACCCGGAAACAAGATCTCTCTCCTCGTTGTCCCTATTGTCGCTGCAAACGGGCTGCTTATCCCAAAGACAAGTTCCAGAGCAATCACAGGTGCCGGAGGCACTGCAGACCTCATGGAAGTGCTCTGCCCTGTTGAGTTCAGTTCTCAGGAAGTCAAGGAGATAACCGAGAAAGTGGGAGGTGCTCTTGTCTGGGGTGGAGCCACCAATATCGCACCTGCGGATGACAAGCTCATCAGAGTTGAGTACCCTCTATCCATTGATCCGTACTGTCAGATGCTTGCTTCAATCATGGCAAAAAAGGGAGCTATAGGAGCCGATAATGTGGTAATGGACATCCCCGTCGGGCCAAGCACAAAGGTCCCCACTGTCCAGGAAGGGCAGAAACTGGCAAGAGACCTGATCAACCTGGGGCACAGGCTCGGAATGAACGTCGAGTGTGCTATCACATACGGTTCGTCCCCTATAGGAAGAAGGGTGGGTCCGGCACTGGAGGTCATAGAAGCCCTGAAAGTGCTGGAAAGCATGGAAGGTCCAAACAGCCTTATTGAAAAGAGCGCTGCCCTTGCTGGCATTCTTCTTGAGATGGGAGGGGCGGCTCCAAGGGACCGCGGAAAAGAAATTGCACTGGAAACACTCAGGAGCGGAAAAGCCCTTGAAAAAATGAGACAGATCATTGAAGCCCAGGGCGGAGACCCGAATATTAAATCCGATGATATACAGGTAGGCAAGTATACTGCTGATATCTTTGCTTCTACAGATGGATATGTTATCGAGTTTGACAATAAATGGATAATTGAGATTGCCAGGCTTGCAGGAGCTCCGAGTGACAAAGGAGCCGGGGTCGCTATCCACAAGAAAATGGGAGAACAGGTCAAAAAAGGAGACTCTATTCTCACAATCTATGCTGAAAAAGAATTCAAGCTCGATATCGCATTGACAACGGCCCAGAGAACAAACCCGATAATAGTCGAAGGCATGCTTCTGAAGAGAATCCCTGGAATTTATGGGTTCCAGTAATACCCATATTTTTTCCTTTTTTCCCTGTTTCAGTGAAACTTCAGTGAAACCCTTTAATACCTTGTCAGGGTTTTAGCCGAGCATGAAGAGGATTGTATTGCTGCGCCTGGGGCATCGCCCTGAGAGGGATAAGAGAATTACCACCCATGTTGGCTTAACTGCCAGGATGCTGGGAGCTGAAGGCATGCTTCTTGCTTCTGATGACCCGGGGATTGTGCAGAGCCTCGAAGATGTGGTCAATCGCTGGGGTGGGCATTTCTATATTAAAAATAATGTTAACTTCAAGCAGGAAATCAGGAACTGGAAAGAAGAAGGCGGAAAAGTCTGTCACCTTTCCATGTACGGGGTTAACCTGCCAGATGTTACTGGCGAACTCAAAAAGTGCGAAAAGCTCATGATCGTTGTCGGCGCAGAAAAGGTTCCGCCTGAAATTTACCAGCTCGCTGACTGGAACGTAGCTGTGGGCGGCCAGCCCCACTCCGAAGTTGCGGCAGTTGCAATCACAATGGACAGGATCGCAGAGGGCGAGCCGCTTGAGAAAGAGTTTCCAGGTGCCGAACTGACAATTATCCCGGCTGAAAGGGGCAAACACGTAATCGAAAACGTCAGGGAATAAGCCAGACTATAAATTATCCGGGCTATAAATTATCCCGGCTATAAATTATCCCGGCTATAAATTATCCCGGCTATTAATTTTCATTTTTATATTTTTTTGAATACAGATAGATCCCTGAGATTTAAAGTCTTTAATTAGACACGATCTCACCTCTTATTACGAATTTGTAGATAAGTGTTAAATATAAGTTTTACATAAGAGGGGTGTCCATAGGCAGACCATTCCTCATGCTAACGGCAATATCCGGATTTTCCGTTTTCTTTCCCATAAGAAGGGGCTGATAGGTGTGATTTTTTAACGGCTCCGGAAAATTGAGGTAAGGTCCGGTTACAGGGGTGCAGGTAGACAAATTTTTCTGGTCAGACACTTTATTTGTCGGGCATCCCTTCCGGTTTTCTTTACTCTTTTTCTGAATAAACTTCCCTGGATTGAGCTTTAAATGGGAAAGTATAAACTTAAACCTGCTTTCAGCAAATGCCTGACTGATCTAAATTGAAAACCGGACCTTAAAAAAGAATAAATTCAAATAATAGCGAGAAATAAGGGTTAATGAACCATATGGACTTAACAGCGCAGGAAATTAATTTATTAGCTGTATCTGCGTTTCTCTTTACAGTCCTGGCTCTTTTTTTGCACTTTTATAATATCAGGCTGCTCTCGCACTCTCTCAAGCTCTGCAACTGGATCTGCGGGCTGGCTATCAGTTCTGACAGCCCCTGGGTCAAAATGCTTGTGCTCCATCTTGTATTTTTTATCCGGCTTCTTATGTACCTTTCAATTGTTTCCCTGGAACATGTGGATAAGCTGACGACACGAAGCTTTTTCAGGCATTATATCTCCGGCAGCAGGGTTGTCCTTCTGGAGTATATTTCTGCTTTCATGCACTCCTCTAAAGAGGTTGAAAAATGTATTTGCAGCCTGAGTTCTCAGCAAGTAAACAGAAAAGAGCAGCAGGTTAGGAAATAGCCTCTCAATGTCTTATATTATTTTGAAATATATTATTTTGAAAATCTTTTTCATGGCATTACAGAATAAGCCTTATCTCTTCCTGCTTATGCGGTGAAGCAGAGGGCAATATTCTAAACTTTATGAACTTTTTGCATAAAATTATCTCAATAATAGTAAAACCTGTCCGGGTAGTTCCGGGTCAGACGTAAGAAATTCAAGACGCATCTCATAATTTTGCTTTTTTTTAAAAATACTAGCGTTGTATATTTTATATAGCAGAAGATTATATTTTGTCCTGATAACTTATGGACTGCAGGCCTTTCACCTATGGGAATTTCAGTCAGTGAATTCCTTGATTTTTGCAGGCAGGAAGCGTGTGGCAATGAACATAACATTAATTGGCATGGCAGGAGCGGGGAAAAGTACTATCGGAAGGGCACTTGCAAAGCACCTGGATTATACTTTTATTGATGTCGATGGCCTGATTACGCAGAGGACTGGATTGCCTCTTCAAGCCCTGATTGATAAACAGGGCGATTACGCTCTTATCAGGTTTGAAGAAGAAGCTATTCTGGGGCTTGGACAGATGGATAACTGTATCATCTCTCCTGGCGGAAGTGTGGTTTATTCCGAAAAAGCCATGGGACACTTAAAAGAAATCTCAAAGATAGTCTTTCTGGACGCTCCTTTCAGAAGCATCGTAAAAAGGATCCCTAACGCAAGAAAGAGGGGCATAGTAGGGCTCAGGGACAGAAGCCTTAAAGAACTTTTTGAAGAAAGGCTGGTTCTGTATTCTAAGTATGCTGATTTTTCAATAAAACTTAAAGGAAGGGAAAATATTAAGGGGATTATGGGGAAGATAATCCAGCTCTGTTTTGAGACGGAGGCCTGATCTAAGGATCAGCTTTTCATAGATGGCGGGTTAACCCGACTTCGATATTGTTTTATTTCCAAACCCGGTTTCTTTTACATACTCTCTCAAGATTTTTAGTTATAGCGGGATCAGAGCATCTACTTCAGTATTAGAGGTTTTACTTCAGGGCTGGAGCAGTTTACTTAGGGGCTGAAGCAGTTTACTTAGGGACTGGAGCAGTTTACTTAGGGGCTGAGCAGTTTACTTTATTATCTATCAGGTCTTCAATCTGAACAAAATTTCTTTGTTTATAGTTTTCATGTATTAACCTGTAGAATAAAGCAGGATCAACAGGAGATATTTCATGACATCAAGTCGTTTCATTATCACGGTTATTGGCAGTGACAGGGTAGGTATTGTTGCGAGGGTCACCACGGTGATGGCCAGTTACAATGTAAATATTGTCGATATCAGCCAGACTATCATGCAGGGCATCTTTACCATGATCATGCTTGCAGAAGCCCCGAAGGAAAACTTTGACCTTGCGGCTTTCCAGCAGGCTATGGGTGCCGAAGGAAAGAGCCTTGGAGTTGAGATCAAGGTGCAGCATGAAGATGCTTTCCGTTTCATGCACAGGATCTGATCTGTGAGAACGCAGGAGGATTTTTCATGCTTATAAACCCGAAAGAAATTCTGGAAACAATTCAGATGGTCAGGATGGAACACCTGGACATAAGGACCGTCACTATGGGAATCAGCCTCCGGGACTGCAGCCACCCTGATATTGAGGTTTTCAACGAGAACATCTATGAAAAAATAACTTCCCGGGCAAAGGAGCTTGTCCGGACAACGAATGAAATCCAGAGCCTTTATGGAATTCCTATTATCAACAGGCGGATTTCCGTAACTCCCATAGCGATAGTGGCTGAAAGCTGCAAATCTCCGGACTTCGTTTCCGTTGCAAAGACAATGGATGAAGCTGCAAAGGCCGCAGGTGTGGACTTTATAGGAGGATTCAGCGCCCTTGTGCATAAAGGGGAAACCCGGGGAGACCTCAAACTGATAAATTCCATTCCTGAAGCTCTTGCCTCTACTGAAAAGGTCTGCTCGTCCGTAAACGTTGCAACCACAAAAGCAGGCATTAACATGGATGCAGTCGGCTTGATGGGAAATATAATCAAAAAGACTGCGGAATTAACTGCTGACAGAGACGGGATAGGCTGTGCCAAACTGGTGGTTTTTGCAAATGCCCCTGAAGACAACCCCTTTATGGCAGGAGCTTTTCACGGAATAGGTGAACCAGAGTGTGTTATCAATGTGGGTGTAAGTGGGCCGGGCGTGGTTAACGCAGCCGTTCGCGAACTTGAAAACCCTAACCTTACAGAAATTTCCGAGACGATCAAAAAGACAGCCTTCAAAATCACACGCATGGGAGAGATGGTCGGAAGGGAAGTCTCTAGAAGGCTTGGTGTGGAATTCGGGATTCTCGACCTCTCGCTTGCTCCAACTCCGGAAATCGGGGATAGTGTTGCCGCGATTCTGGAAGCCATGGGGCTTGAGCGCTGTGGAACCCACGGAACAACTGCTGCCCTTGCACTTCTTAACGATGCCGTAAAAAAGGGCGGAGCAATGGCTTCTTCTTCAGTAGGAGGCCTCAGCGGGGCTTTCATTCCGGTCAGTGAGGACGCAGGCATGATCGAAGCAGTTAGAGCCGGGGCTCTTTCTCTCGAAAAACTCGAAGCCATGACCTGCGTCTGTTCCGTTGGTCTTGACATGATAGCAGTCCCCGGTGATACCCCTGCGACTACTCTCTCGGCAATCATTGCTGATGAGATGGCAATTGGGGTAATAAACAAAAAGACAACTGCAGTCAGGTTGATTCCCGCACCCGGAAAAAGAGTGGGAGACTCCGTGGAATTCGGCGGGCTGCTCGGAAGTGCACCTATTATGGCAGTAAGCAATTTCAGTTCGGAGACTTTCGTAAAGCGGGGAGGAAGAATTCCGGCTCCTATCCAGTCTCTTACAAATTAAAGATACTTCCGGAACCTTTTTCCGGAATTATTTTTTGGGATTATTTTTTGGGATTATTTTTTGTTTTTACCGTTTTTTACTTTCATTGTTTTTTACTTTCATTGTTTTTACCGTTTTTTACTTCGTATTCATCCACAGTGCTCTCATCATTTCCCTGATTTCTTCTATTTTCCTTATACTGGCTTCGTCGTTTATTATATCAAATTCGTTAAAAGATTCAAGGGCAACCTTTGCTGCAATCGAGGCATCATTCAGGTATCTGTTCCCAGCACTGCTTATAATTGTCTGGAGTGCGGATGCAGCCTGGAAAACGGCATTTTCCATCTCTTCTTCTTCAGCGCTTTTTCCTATCTCCTCAATAGAAGTTGCGATACTTCCTGCCGCACTTTGAAGGTTTTCTTCCATGGCTGCTGCAGCCATCTCTTCTAACATAAGTTCTGCTCCTATTGCAGCTTCTTCAAGGGTTTTCTGAGCAGCCAGTTTCCCGGTTTCTCCAAGGCAGGTGATACATATAGCGGCATTTTCTGAATAATCAGGGAATTTCATCCTGGCAACCGCTTTTCCAATTTCCCCAAGGCTGATTGTAACAGCAATGGTTTCTCTTTCCCTGTTGAGGAGAGCCGCCGTGTTCCCGCTTTCCCCCAGCACCGATGCTGCAAGTTTGGCTACCATCTCAAGTTGCTGTTCGGCGGCGATTTTCCCTATAGCCCCAAAAGAGAGCAGGACCCTGACAGTTGTGCCTTCCATGTTCTGTTTCATTGAGATCTGGAGCATCTTCTCCAGGGATCTTATAGCATTGACTGCTGCGTTTTCCATACCCTGAAGGGCAGCAGCCTGTCCTATTTCTTTTATGGAAGATACCGTCTTCTCAGCTTCCAGTTCCTTTCTTTCGCTAAGGTAACCTTTACCTATCTCTGTCAGGGAGGTAAGAGCCTGGCTGACTCCTTCATCAAACTCCTCATCGATGGAATCCAGCCCTTTATGCATTGCTTGATCATTTTCTCCTGAAAGCACAGCTTTGAAGCTCCTTTTCATCAGTTATGCCTTTATTAGTATAATACCCCTGTTTCTCTTTTTATGAGTACTTCTAAGACGTCCGTTACTGCTTTAATATGTATTTCTTTTGATCTTTCTATTTTATTTGTTTTTAATCTATAGCTCCGCCAGAAAAATGGTATATATAATAAAGTGTCAGAAAAACGAGAATTGCAAGAAAAGCTTTTAAGTCTATTCTTTTTAAAAAATCCCTTATTTTATCAATCCCCCCTATCCTCTGTTTCTCCCCCGAATTTACATTATATTTATGTTTTCCCTGGTTCAAATATTTTCAGGTAATAAGATGAATTTTCAAGTCTATGATGCAATCCTCTACAGCATTTATAGAACAAAGCGTAAAATCCCTGAGTCTTTTAGCTCAGAGGTAACAGAAAATTAAGCGTAAGAAAAAAATATGCCAAAAAATGAGTAAGGGTGCGATTAAAATCGAATTAAATATATACATAAAATATCCCTGAAAAATACACTTTCTCCATTCTTGTTTCCACAGATCTTAGAATTTTAGGTAGAACCAGGTAATTTTAATACTAAATTAAAATATTTTATAAGTCCGGATACAGCACTCATACATAATGCAATCATATCCATTGGATCTTATAATGTAGTTTTATGGAGTCTCTCGCATTACTCTTCTTTTTTTCTTTTCAGGCTATGGCTCCGTTGGAATAATGGTATATATAGTAAAGGACGGCAAAGACTAATAATGCAAGAATTGCTTTAAAATCCATAGCTTTACACTCCTTTTTCTACAATTTTTTCTCAGACTATGGCGCCGGATGAATAGTGGTAGATGTAGTAAAGAGTGCAGAATGCAAGTATTGCAAGAATTGCTTTAAAATCCATAACTGTTATCCTCCTTTTAAAAACTATCAAGAAAAATCCTTTTTGTCTGTAAAAATAGTACTGGAATGCAGGTATATAAAAATGCCGTTTTTTACCGCTTTTGAAGCCCATTTCTGTTTTTTCAGTCGAGTTAGGTTTTTATTTTTTATCCGGCTGTCTATTTTGGTTTTTAAGGTTTCAGAACCTTGGAATAGTCAATCTAAAGGTTGTTTAGAATTAATAAACAGGAGAAGATCCTTTATTCTTTTGCAGAAGTAACCTTATATATTTTCCAGTAAAATTATAATTGGGGGATCAAAATCGGGAGATGTTTTTCAAATATACTTTTTACTTCTGTTTTCTCCCGGAGTCCGATAAAAGGATGCATTTTTTATCCGGGCTTATGTCAACTACTGGAAGGATAAGTTTCTCATTTACTTTACGGTTTTACTGATGAATCTAATACAGGCAGAAAGAATATCAGCAGAAGACATACAGGCAGAAGGCGATTAATCTGAACACCGAAAATGAAAAAGCAGCTCTGCAGTCCAGGTGCTCTCCTGCAAAAAAAGTATCTTTCAGGTGCGAGCTCATAAGCTTTGGAGAGGTTTTTCGTCTTTCCAGGCTTCTTGTCCGGAAAATCAAAGCTTCAGGTTACCAGCCCGACCTGATCGTTGCCATAGGGAGGGGAGGCTATGTGCCTGGAAGGCTGGTTTGCGATTTTTTGCTTTTCAATGACCTGACTTCTATGAAGGTTGAGCACTACATGAGGGGTGCGGATATGCAGGCAGAAGCGAGGATAAAGTTTCCCATCTCCGTGGACATCAGTGGGAAAAAAGTGCTCATCATTGACGACGTCACTGATACCGGAGAGACCCTGGACCTTTCGGTTGACTACGTGCAGAGCCTGAGACCTGCTGAAATCAAAACTGCAGTCCTCCAGCACAAGACCTGTTCTTCCTTCACTCCGGATTTCTATGGCCAGAAGGTTATCAGGTGGCGCTGGATAATCTACCCCTGGGCTCGCTATGAGGATCTGGCAGGGTTTGCGGAAAAGATTCTCGGGGACAGGACTCTTGATATCTCCCGGCTCACTGCTGAGTTTAAAGACAGGTACGAGATTGAAATTGAGGAAAAAGAGCTTCTTGAAATTCTGGATGACCTGGCTGAGAGAAAAGAGGTTGAGAGGGTTGAAACGGATAATCTGGTCGGATGGCGGATCCGGAGGAAGTATATGTAATTAATTTCGTCTAACTGTAATTAATTTCATCCGATTTTCTGGTTTATTGACACTGATTTTGCAGCCTTTTTGCAGCCGTTTCGCAGACTTTTCGCAGCCCGATCAGAGTAATTAAAAATAAAAAAGGAAGGAAAATACGGCGACAAAGAAATGTCAAAATTTCTTATGCACCCTCACATTACTGTTTTTGTGATCAGTTCCATTTTCCCCTGCGGGAAAACCCTGGAAACCCTGACCTTCCAGTTGTTATTATCTGAATTTTCGTTTTCAGCCTGGATCAGATTAAAGCACTGCGTGGTTTTGCCTCTGGTCTTGGATGAACAGAAGGTACCTGCGTTTACAACGAGCATGTTGTTCAGGTTCCAGACATGAGGAATGTGGCAGTGCCCGCAAAGTACAAGGTTTACTTTGCAGCGGTTCAGGAGATCAAGGACATCGCCTGCATCGACAAGGACGCTGTTTTCTCTGCCCGAAAGAGGGATCGGGACAAGGTGGTGGTGCAGGGCAAAGATCTTAAAATTCTGCCCGGAAAAGGCTTCTTTGATCCAGCCGTAGTTTTCTCTTCCCAGGTGCCCTTCGTCAATGTCCGGCTGGGAGGAGTCAACCCCTACAACGGTTACACCCCCGAGATTCCGGTTTGAGAACCTATTTTCAAAAAGGTCTTCAAAGTGAATATATCCTGCATTTTTGGAGTCGTGGTTTCCAGGAACAAGGACCTTGTCTTTACACGCAATCCTGTCAATAAACTTCTTTACTCCATCGTATTCGGCTGAAAACCCATTTTCTGTCAGGTCGCCGGTAATTACCACAATGTCCGGGTTCAGCTGATTTATGCTCTGCAGCATGGATTCTGCAATTTCCGGGACAAAATACGCTTCTGAAAAATGAAGATCTGATAGATGTACAATCTGTATAATTTTTTACTCCTTCTTTTCTCTGAAATTTTATAATATTATAATACTAGTTGTATTCAGAACCCTGGAGTTCAGTAACATTATATATAGGTATCTGTGAAAAACACATATTTTTGTAAATCTAATTATAATTCGTTATAATTAAGAGGCTTTATAATTCAACCCCATTTAAACTGTATTAATATGTAGTTAATTTTCATTCATGAACAATAAGCACAAAAATAAATATCTAAATAAAATAATCTCTCCAGTTATTTCAGCCTCTCTTTTCTATGCAATCCGGGCGCGCGCCAGATCTGGACTCGCAGAAAAGGTTTTTATTATCAGTCGAATACCCCGCTAGCTTGCTGCGGGGTACGCCAGCGCAACTTTGATTTTTTTAAAAAAGATCCCTGTTTTTGGGTTTTGAACTTATAATGAAATTGAATTCCGTTTTTCAAGTTTTGGAGTTTATAAAAAAATATTCTACAAAATATTCTACAAAATATTTACTACAAATATTTACTACAAATATTTACTACAAATATTTACTACAAAAAATGCGTGTTCAATCGATCTTCCAGCGTACCTTTCCAACAGTTCAGAATCTCATTTCCAGAGTGCCGATATGTGATGATTTATTAACCTCCACTCCTTATCAGCCTTTGATTCTTGCTAAGCTCGTTTAAGGAACTCTCTTCTCTATTCAGACCTCTGCAATTACCTCTCCTGCCATCCAGGGGTGTATTTTGCATACATACTCATATGTTCCTTCCTCTTCAAATGTGTAAGTAAATGCCTCTCCCTTTTGAAGGTACTCGGATTTAATACCCGAACCTACCACATCATGGAGAACAGTATCGTTGTTAGTCCACCTGACAGTCTGTCCAACTTTCACAGTAAGGTTTTGGGGTATGTATTTGTAGCCCCGGATCTCGATATCAACAATATCATCCTCTGCTCCTGTCACATTCTCTTCGTTTCCTGCTGCTCCTCTATTATCCGCTTCCTCTACAGGTGTGGTAGGCGCAGTTTCTCCCGAATCTTTATTCTCAACACAGCCCACAGCAAAAAACACACCAAGAATTATCAGAAAAATTATTAGTTTCTTTCTCACGCTATTTTGTCTCCTCTAAACCTCACTTTTTACGCCTATATTCCAGTTTTATCCCTTATTTATCTATTTTCTGGTTTCCATTTTCCTATTAAAGAGTCTAAAACTCGAAAACGGTATTAAAATTCAAGGGTAGCTTGTCAATTTTTCTGTAAAATTCCAAATTTTAAGAGGTTTTTGAGTCAAGAATTGGGATAAGTAGATTAGTTTCACATACAGTCTCCAAAAAAGTTGATTTTAAATTTACAGCAAATTAGCGACACTGCCTCAGCTTACACCCTGATGAGGTGGTATCTTAGAAAAAGGGATTCCGACTTGTGGAATGTCAAACTTAGACGCTCTGGTATTCTGTGTAGTTCGCGTCTACATACCCCCCAGCGTACATTTTCTCGCGTATAATGGTTGGGAGGCTTTCTTGGAAATGAAGATGGCTAGGGAGTTTATGGGGTCCTCGCTGTGTCTTCCTTCTTGCATAAATGATGAAATATTGAATTTATGTGAGTTGCCAAGAAATGGCGTTGTTATCGAAAGAGATCGGAACCGAATGTACTATTATAACTTTTGTATATCTGTCGAATATGTAACATTTTTATAGCGTGTCAAGATAGAAAATAACTCTAAATTTAGAGGGTTTTACGATGAATGCTCGATGCGTAAGAGATTTCATTTATATAGATATTGATAGAGTCAAGTCGATCATTTCGCAGTTAGAAGAGGGATTAATTGATCAAACACAAATCTTTAGCGGAAGTTCCGAAGGATCAACTTTATGTGGAGAAGGTGGATTATTTGGATTTTTTAAAGCAGAAGCCGATTTAAACTTAAATTTTCATCGGCAATTATCTGAAACAAAATATCTTCACGATTACATATACAATAAAGTCGAAAAACTACTTTTAAATGAAAGTCAATTGCTTAGAATACCAAATGAAGAAATTTGTGTGTGTTCTGAAGATTTAAGAAATTCACTTACTGACAATTCTTTCATTTTGATCAAAGGAAAAATTGCCATTAATGATTTTAGTCAGCTTAGAAAACTTGTAGAAAATTTTGATGAATTATCGAAATTTGTTGCAAGGTGCGACATAGCTAATAGAACAGAGTTGTCTAAAGCACAAGCTAAATTGGCTTATGATGACTTAGTAAATAAATCTCTTAGTAATTTTGATAAAGATACAAGAAAGGGTTTGACTCTTGTTATTGATATGTTTTACCAAGATAGGATAGTAATCAAGATTTTTCCATTTAGAGAATATCCAGATTTTCGTTTTGTGGGCAACTTAAATAAAATATATTTACGTGATGATATTGAAAGCATAATATACAAATATGGTACTGCACCAGTATCGGATTGGACTATTTTTGGTCAGATTGCCTCAATACCACCTGAAAATAGATCTAATGACATGTTAAATATGACGGGTAATCAAATAGAAAACGCACTTCAAAGACTTTTTGATGCAAATAGAAATCTCGAAAAGATGGCGCAGTCTGTCACGTATCCAGAGATAGCTATAACACCAATTGCAATATACAGAGAGTAAGGATTTTTTAAAGCTTGTCCTACACATTTTATTATATCCAATTTAGAAGCTTATTGTTGGTTGTTCACCTTCACATAGCTAATATTTTTTCAAATAACATGGCAGACTTAGACTCCTGAATCTTTAATTCAAAAAGAGAAAAAAGAGAACCGAAATTTCACTTTAACTTTTTCTTTTTCTGTAGGATTATTATTTATTAAGCATACACAAACAAAACCGCAAGAGAATGTAAAATCGCCTCTTTAAAGGCATGTTAGATGTGAATGGTTATCAATCAGACTGGCTATTCCTAAGGTCAAAAATAAGGAAAATATTCAGTATCAATTAGTGTGTGCTGTTAAACTTAGTTTATAAATTAGTCCTCTTGAGCGAGCAAAGCGAGCGAAAAGGACTTCGTGCTCCCGAAGCGAAATTCGGGCGGTGCAACAAATACATTAATAATGAGTTATGACTATTCACCTACGTTTCAGCTTCATTCTTATATTTACGTTTAATTTATTCCCTAATCAAGGTGAATTTATGTCTTTAGCAAATCTCAGAACACATTATACAGCCGATGTCAAGCCAGAAAATGTTGATAACGGTCAGAAAATAACCCTCGCAGGCTGGGTCCATGAAGTCAGAGACCTCGGAGGGATCTGTTTCGTTGTTCTCAGGGACAGGGAAGGAAAGGCTCAGGTCACACTCGTAAAGAAAAAAATTGACAAAGAACTCTTCGATGCAGCAAGAAGGCTCGTTCGCGAGTCCGTAATTTCCGTAACCGGCTCTGTCAAATTTGAAGAAAAAGCTCCGAACGGTTATGAAATGCTTCCTGACGAGATCAATGTCCTGAACGGTGCAGCTTCCCCTCTTCCTATGGACACAACCGGAAAGGTGGAAGCCGAACTTGACACGAGGCTTGACTCCCGTTTTATAGATCTTAGAAGAGCCGAGACAACTGCGGTTTTTAAGATAAGGCATGAGTCTCTCCAGGCAATCAGGGAATATTTCGTAAAGAATAACTTTATTGAAACAGCAACCCCCAAGGTCGTTGCTACAGCTACCGAAGGTGGAACTGCACTTTTCCCGATCACCTATTTTGATAGGGAAGCCTTCCTCAACCAGAGCCCCCAGCTCTTCAAGCAGATCCTCATGAGCGGCGGGTTTGACAGGGTCTTTGAAATCGGCCCCATCTTCAGGGCAGAAGAGCATGATACGCGCAGGCACTTAAACGAAGCCACTTCCATCGATGTCGAAGTCAGCTTTGCCGACCACTTCGATGTAATGGAAATTCTGGAAAACCTGGTTGCTTACGTCTATGCCCGTGTAATTGAGAACTGCAAAGTCTCCCTTGAAGCACTCGGGGTTGAGCTTAAGGTCCCGAAGACTCCTTTCCTGAAGCTTACATATGACGAGGTAATCGAGATCATAAACAGCCGTTCTGAAGAGAAAATGCACTGGGGAGATGATCTTGGAACTCTCGGGGAACACACAGTCGGAGATTATGTCTACGAAACTACAGGCGAATCCCACTACTTCATTATCGACTGGCCCACGGAGATCAAACCTTTCTATGCCATGCCTTATGAGGACAGGCCTGAATTCAGCAAGTCCTTTGACATGATGCACCGTACAATGGAGCTTTCCTCAGGAGCTCAGCGGATTCACATTCCTGACCTGCTCAAGAGCCGGATCGAATCACAGGGCTTAAACCCTGACGGTTTTGAGTTTTACCTTAAAGCTTTCGAATACGGAATGCCTCCGCATGCCGGATGGGGAATGGGCTGTGAACGTTTTGTCATGACCATGCTTGGAACTGGCAATATCAGGGATACAGTACTCTTCCCGAGGGACAGGAGAAGACTTTCTCCCTGAAACCCTCCAATTTTTTCATTTAAGCTTGAAAGGATTTCCTGTTTTTGAAAAATAGTTGTTAACTTTTTTAAATCTTAAAGGCGGAACATAAAATGACGGAAAGAAATACTTCTACTGATTCTCCCGAAAAACGGGCAGCTGGGATTGCTGCAGCCAGGCTTGTCAGCCCCGGAATGATTGTTGGACTGGGCACAGGCTCAACAGTTGCATACACCATAAAGGAACTTGGACGCCTTGTGCGGGAGGAAGGGCTCGATATTCTGGGGGTTGTCACCTCTTACCAATCCGAGATGCTCGCGATAGATGCCGGAATCAGGCTGACCACCCTTTCCCAGCACCCTGAACTGGACCTTGCCATTGATGGAGCTGACCAGATCGACTCCGAACTCCGTGCCATTAAAGGAGGAGGGGCAGCTCATACAAGGGAAAAGATCGTTTCTGTTTCTGCAAAACGGTTTGTGGTTGTAGCTGATGAGTCGAAAACGAGCACGCAGCTTGATAAAACCGTGCCTGTGGAAGTCCTGCCTTTTGCAAAAGAACTTGCCGTAAAGAAAATTCTGGAACTGGGTGGAAAACCACAACTCAGGTCTGCTGTAAAAAAAGACGGGCCTGTAATAACGGATAACGGGAACTTTGTCCTTGATGCAGAATTTGGTGTTATAAAAGATCCGGAAGCTCTTGCTCTTCAACTATCTGCAATTCCAGGAGTGGTTGAGCATGGGATTTTTTGCAATGTGGATGAGCTTTACATAGGAAATAAAGACGGGTCTGTGAAGATTATAACACAGCAAAAATAAGCCGGATAACCAGGTAAAAATAAGCCGGATAACTCGGTAGAAATAAACAGAATCACAAATAAATTCCCTGGAAAAGAGCATAAAAACCGATATTTCACTTAAAAGAATGAATCTATTAAAATATTCTTTTAAGTAATAGAAATTAAAGGCAGAAGTGCTTCCTGCAAACATTTTCCTTCAGGTCCCTGTGGCAAGCAGGACAGGGTACTGCCTTTTTCATCACAGCATAACAGGAAGCGGAAACAGCGTTTATTTTGAAAAATCACAGGTATTACCGGAATATTTTTATAGAAGTATTATCAGTAATTTCCTGATAAATTACTATCTGCAAGTTAAACAAATTGCGCAAAACAGGGTTCTTGGGTTTGATACCTGAGATAAAGCAACCGCAAGCCAGAAAACAACTTCAAATTATCAATTATTTATCCTTCAATTCATACTATGTATTTTCAGGAGGTTTTGTTCATATGGACAAAGGTGGCCAGCAAATCTTCATAATAGATCCGAGAAAAGAACAAACAAAGGGAAAAGATGTACTCAGCATGAATATTGCAGCTGCAAAAGCAGTAGCAACCATAGTTAAGAGTACGCTTGGACCCCGAGGCATGGATAAGATGCTTGTGAACCCTCTGGGGGACATCACCATCACAAATGACGGTGCTACTATTTTACACGATATGTCCATTGAGCATCCGACAGCTAAGATGCTTGTGGAAGTTGCTCAGTCACTGGAAAGTTCTGCAGGTGACGGGACCACAAGCGCTGTTGTGTTCACAGGTGCTCTGCTGGAAAAAGCAGAAGGCATCATTGAAAAGGGAATCCACCCGTCAGTTGTTGTCAAAGGATACAAACTTGCAGCAGAGAAAGCTGTTGAGATTTTAGAGAACCTGGCAGTTACTGCAGGCGAGGAAGACAAAGAGTTGCTTATAAAAACTGCCAGAACCTCCATCACTGGCAAAGCTTCCGAAAAATACAACCGTTTGATTGCAGAACTCTGCGTGGATGCAGTTCTTGCCATTCATGAGGAAGGAAAAGCCGACCTTAAAAACATTATACTTACAAAAGATATCGGTGGGCTTGTTGAGAATACGGAATTTGTGGAGGGAGTTGTGATCGACAAGGTTGCACTCGATAAAAACTTCTCGCTCAGGGTTGTAAATCCCAATATCGCGCTCATTGATACTCCTATGGAGACCGAAAAGACCGCAAACAAGGCAAAGCTTCAGATCAGCAACGTAATTGATATCGAAAATTTCGTAAAGCAAGAGGATGCGGCCCTTTTTGAGATGGCGGATTACATAATCAGGGCAGGCGCAAATGCTGTCTTCTGCTCCAAGGGCATGGATGACAAGATCGCAGCCTACCTCCAGAGCATGGGGATATACGCAACCCGCAGGGTGAAAAACGACGATATGCAGCACCTCGCTGACGCTACAGGAGGCAGACCTGTAAGGAACATAAAGGAACTTACAGAAAAAGAACTCGGGCACGCAGGGCTCCTTGAGCAGGACAGAGACGGCGACCAGGGTAAAACCTACCTCAGGGACTGCAAGGGTGCAAAATCAGTATCAATCGTTCTTCGCGGCGGGACCGAGCATGTGGTGGACAACCTGGAACGTGCAATTGATGATGCCCTTAAAGTTGTGAAATGTGTGGTTGAAGACGGCAAGGTCGTTGCCGGAGGTGGGGCTTCGGAAATGGAAGTTGCACTCCTACTCCGTTCTTACGCTTCCAGCATAGGTGGACGTGAACAGACGGCAATCACAGCTTTTGCTGAAGCTCTTGAAGAGATTCCAAGGACAATTGCAAGAAACGCAGGCCTGGATACCATCGACACCATCCTGAACCTCCGCGCAAAGCATGCAGAAAACAAAAACGCCGGTTTAAATATCCTGACCGGTGCTGCTGAAGATATGCTTGAAAAAGGTGTTGTTGACCCTCTCAGGGTAAAGGTTAACTCCATCAAAGCAGGCTCCGAAACTGCGGCAATGGTGCTTCGTGTGGACAGTATGCTCCGCGCCCAGAGTTCCTCAATGCAGGAAGTCAGACCCGAGCATATGGCAAGTACCTACGACGGCATGTCAGCACCTGCACTTAATATGCGCAGGTAAAACCTGACCCTTTCAGTTTAACAATTGAAAAGGAAGTAACTTAGTTTATTACAGGAAAAGTTGCAGATTCTTTTCTGCAACTCCCTTTTTCGGAAGAAGTGTCACCACTTCAGGTTTATTTTCTTCTTTTTGGATTTTTAGATTATCTGTTTTACTTTCCTCTTTTAAGATTATCTGTTTTTATCTTCGATCTTATGATTTCTCTATTATTTTCTACCATTAAACTATCATTAAACTACCTCAATTATATATGTAAGTAAATTTTATATTTGAATTGAAAATAATTTAGAGGATTTAAAGTCCAGCTTTTGGCTAACCAGAAAACTCAATTTACAGGATACTTTTCAAGCTGCATGTTTCTGGTCTCCGGGAAATGGAGGGCAAATCACTGGACTCTCAAACTGACCCTTAGTTACCTGACCCTTAGTCACCTGAGTCCAAAAAATTGGCTCCTGAACGGACTTTTGGGAAAAATAGTTTGAGCTGGCTGGTCAAGCTTCATTTTTCACTTAACAGGTTCTGAGACCTTAAGCTCCTTTAAAATTATAAAATAACCCCTGAAGAGTATAAGATAACCCCCCTAAGAGGTAGTGGAAGGTGTACTGCAATAACTGCGGATTAAAAGTAGATCCGGAAGACTTTTTTTGTTCAGGTTGCGGAAAGAGAATTAAAAACAAACCTGATATAGAGAGTTCTGAACCTGAGATGAAGGATTTCGAGTCCGAAACCTCTACTTCTCGAGAACTCGATTTTACTCAAACAGTATTCTTCTCTTTTAATAACCATAAAATACCCATCCACAGGTGTATTTTTAAAGGGATCTGGATTGTGGCTTTAATTTGTATTTTAGGAACCTTATTGACTGCATATTCAACTTTTGCCCTTGGCTCTAATGAATATCCCGGTGCAAACAGTCCTATATCACAGGACCGGATACAGACTGATAAAAATATCCGGTTATGCGAACAAATAGCAACCGAGTATTCCAGTAGCCACACATATTCAAAAGATGATGTTTATGACTGTGATAACATGGCCCAGGATGTCTGGAACATGTTAAAGGCAAAAGGCATTAACTCAAGAATAGCAGTCGGAAATTTTGAATCTGCAGGCGACAGTAGAATTGCAAATGGGAAAACTGTCCATAAAAGCCCTGATTCCGGGAAACTTGGGGAGATTGAAGTTCCTGGCCGTACATATAATGTGTCGAACTCGAGCACCATTGACGGCTTCAATCATGCATGGGTTCTGGCTGAAGTTTCTCCGGGTTCATGGTTAGCCGTAGAATGTACTGGTGGGTATATTGTATATAGTGATGAAAACGAGATGTACTACCAGGGACTGACCTTCAGTAACCCGGGGAACTATAGAGATTTCCTTTCCCTATACAGGGACTGGAAAATAAAGGCTCTTGACTATGAGGCCGAAAGATCCTATTATAACGAACTTATAAATACGTACAATAACGCAAGCCAGTCCGAACAGATCGCCATGAAAAGCGGGATTGACGTCGCTCAACGCACATTTCATGAAAAAGAGCAGGCGTTCCTTAAAACAGACTCGGAACTGAATGCCTTACTGCGGTATGGGTAAATACTCATTTTTTATATAATCACTCTTTTCAATATCTTACTATTTCAATATCTTACTATTTCAATATCTTACTATTTCAATATCTTACTATTTCAATATCTTACTATTTCAATATCTTACTATTTCAATATGCACTTCCCATGCTTTAAGACTCCCTTTTCAGGAGGGAAGTCTCCTTTTTTATCTATATCTCAGCAGGCAAGCTCTCAGATTTCCCCATAAAAGCGCCGGTAATCTTCGATAGCTTTTCTTGCCTGTTCAGGAAATTCTTTTCTCAGGTATTCAACGAACTCATCCCTTGACTCAGTTTCTTTGAGGACTTCAAGCATGCTGGCAACAAACTCCCTTGACCCGGGGTTTCCTTTCTGGACCTCAAAAGAGAGGCATAGGGCTTCTTTTGGAAAATACTTTCTTCGAATCCAGGGAGAAACCGAACCCAATAATACCCCAGCTTTCAGGACGCTGTAGGCAGGTACTCCGGTCCTTTCCAGCCTGTCCCTGCCTGCAAGTTTTTCAAGGTTTTCTCTGGAATAGGAATGGAGCTCAATGTAAATTTCAGGGTTCAGGTCTTCAATGGCTTCGAGTATACTTAGCCCCATTACCTGATAGTAAGCCGGGTCCAGAGTTGAAGTATATTCTCCCCTTTTGACAAGAGGGATCAACGCAAGGGTGCCTTTTTCAGGAGGCTCTATTTTCATCAGGATTTCCGTTGTGTCCCTCCATTCATCTCCATGCAGCCCTGCAGCAAAGAGGCGAACAGGTTTTCCATGCCCATAGACCCTTAGTCCGGTCTCGTTAGCGTACTTGTCCGTACAGTTGTGCTTATTCGGAGAGAAGCCTGCTTTTTCATCAGCTTTCATCCGTTTGAATTCCTCTGGACTCTTTTTCTTCAGGCAGAAGTTTTCTTGCAACCACGTAAACCTCCTGCTTTTCGGAATTGATGACCTGCTGGATTTCAAGCCCTAGGTTCTCAATCTTGCTCAGGACTGGCCTCGGATTTTTCTTCTTTCCGGTTTTTATTACCTGGAGCAGCCTTCCCCCTTCTTTCAGGAGAGGGAGCACTCTGGCAAGAGCTTTGATTGAGTTTTCAGGCTCAAGAGTCATGTCTGAGAGAATAACATCCACAGGCTCCTCAGAGAGCTCTTTAAGAGGTATGGTGAAAACATCCCCGAATATTACCTCAACGTTTTCCCGCTCATATGCAATTTTTCCAAGCTCGCTTCTGAAATCCCGGCTGAACTCTATGCCTTTTATATGGTCTACAATCTCTGACGCAAAAAGGAGAAAACCGCCTGCACTCGATCCCAGGTCAAGAACTCTGTCCTCGGGTTTAAGGACTCCGCTTTCTTCCTGAATAAACCGGAGTTTGAAGTAGCCCTGTGGCTGGTCCAGGCCTTCGGCAACTTCTATTACATCATCAATTGAGACATCCCTGGAAACTTTTGTTACCACAGTGCCGTTAACTTTAACGTTTCCTTCATGAATGGCAGTCTTGGCTCGTCCCCTTGATTTGAAATGTCCCATATCTACAAGGTATGAATCCAGTCTCATGGGGGATTGTATCGGCAGAGCCTGTATATATAAGTAGCAAGTGGGCATTCGAGAAATTCTTGGTACCCTGAGCTTTTAACAGGATGAAAGTTAACTGGTGGCAGTTGAAATGAGTGAAGCTTCTATTTTCAGGTCTGCCAAAAATATACATTGTGTATCGTTGTTACTATTTCAAAATTAATTACAGCTTTATTATTTATTGGGAATAAATAGACATATATTTAAATGACAATCTCAGTTTATTTAATGACTAAAGTGTCAATTTGAAGAGCTGGTGTACTAAAAAATGTTTAAAAAGTTCACATCCTTATTTCCTATCTGGGCGGTTCTTTTATCCGCAGTAGCCTATGTATACCCGGAATATTTTGTCCCCTATAAAGGCTTCATTGTACCCCTTTTGAGCCTTATCATGCTCGGAATGGGAGTCACACTGTCAGTGGACAGTTTCCTTGCAGTCCTGAAAAGGCCTTATGTGGTCTTGCTGGGTACCCTGATGCAGTACACCCTTATGCCTCTGGCAGCGTGGATAGTCTGCCTGGCTTTAAAGCTTCCTGCCGATCTTATGGCGGGTGTAATCCTGCTTGGCTGCTGTCCCGGCGGTACGGCTTCAAATGTGATCTGCTACCTTGCAAAAGGGGATGTTGCACTCTCTATAGTACTCACATCTGTCTCTACAATGGTTGCCTTTCTCGCAACTCCCTTCCTTACCTGGCTCTTTATCGGGCAGTCTGTGGATGTGGATGTCATGGGCATGCTTGTAAGCGTTGTAAATATTGTTATTGTGCCTGTAGTGCTCGGACTTTCAATCAATTATTTCTTTGAAAAAAGGATAACAGCAGTCAGGGATGTCTTTCCGGCAGTTTCAGCTCTCGCAATCGTTGTTATCATTGCCATAATCATAGGGACAAACAGCGAAAACCTTGAACAAAGCGGCCTTCTGGTCCTTGTTGCAGTGGTCCTGCATAATGGGCTGGGCCTTGCAGGCGGCTACGGGGTCGCAAAGGCTTTCAAGCTCAGCGAAAAAGAAGCAAGGACCCTGGCAATTGAGGTCGGAATGCAGAACTCGGGCCTAAGTGTTGCTCTTGCGATAAAACATTTCACTGCTGCGGCAGCGCTTCCGGGTGCAATATTCAGCATCTGGCACAACCTGTCCGGAGCTTTCCTTGCAGGACACTGGTCAAAAACCAGTGTGCCTGATGCCGATAAAAGTGAGATGCCCAGAATTAGCGGGCATATACATTAAGAAATTGGGGTAAAACCTAAATGGGTTTTGCAAAAGTAGAAACGAACAAAGGTTGGAAATCAAAGAAAAGATTCCAGGGTCCACAAAATAATTTCCTGGAATCTTATCCTACTTCACTTTTCCTTTTTTACTTCACTTTTCCTTTTTTACTTCACTTTTCCTTTTTTACTTCACTTTTCCTTTTTACTTCACTTTTCCTTTTTTTTACTTCACTTTCTTTTCGAAAACCACGGCCTTCTGGAAACTGTTGTTACATATCATGCACGACAGATGGCACGAAAGCGGGGTAAGTGTGCACATTTCGGATATTTGCCTGGACATTTCCGTTTTCAAGCGTCTGGGTGTAAGATATTCCCTGTGTTATCCCTTCACCCCATGGAGCTATCGTCGTGCAGCGGAAGGTTATTCCGTTATTTATCGTGTCCGGAATTATGGGCTCAGCGGACTGGTAGTGTATTATTAATGGGCTTGTCTTTTTGTCGCAGTAATTTTTGCATTCGTCGCAGTAATTTTTGTATTCATCGCAGTAATTTTTGCATTCATAAGATAATGTTGTTTCTATGTTGTAGTCCCCGTAGACTATGAAAGAACCCGCGGGCACATTTTTCCCTTCACTTCTTCCCCAGTTCCCGTACAGTTTTGTCTTTTTCGGGAAACTGAAATTCCATTTATATTCGATTAAGGAGTTTGGTTGCCCGAAATGGATACTCAAAACAATAATGCAGATCGATTTTCCATATTTAGGCTTTCATAAATTTCATGAATATAACACATTCCTGGCATTTTGTGTCTTAACCGATGACCAATGAAGTTCTTTCTAATTTTTCCGTGGCATTATACTTATAAATATAAATATCAGTAATATATTTCTTATTAAAATTATTTAATAACTTTGCTCAATTTTATATACTTTCTTCTCTTTTTAATATTTATAATATCTTTAATTTTAAGCTACTTTTTAATCTCAAGTCTCTAGAGGTGTCAACAATAGATATCAGTAAAAAGGTTCTCATAATAACCCTCTTGATTTTTGCTGTCCTTACGGCTGCGTTTACGTTCACCCATAATATGCAGCTGTCAAACTTTTTAGAGCTTGAGCAGGCTGATACCTTGGAGAATGTAGAGCGTGTGCAAAATGCAGTCTCCACCCGACAGGGGTATATTGATTACATCGTCCAGGACTGGGCTTGCTGGGATGATACCTATCAGTTTATCGAAGACGGGAACCAGCAGTACATCGATGTGGACCTTCAGAATGAGACACTAGCGGGGATTAGAGTTAATGTAATGCTTTTTATCAATGAGTCCGGGAGCGTGGTCTATACAAAATCGGTGGATATTGATTCTATGGAAGAAAGACCGGTTCCAGCAGGGCTTCTGAAAATGATCGAAAACGGAACTCTTCTGACAACAGGAGAAAACGATACCATAAGCGGTATTGTTTTGCTAGATGAAGGTCCCATGTTTATTGCGTGCCATCCTATTCTTACGACAAAATACGAAGGGCCTTCGAAGGGTACTCTCATTTTCGGGAGGTTTTTTGACAATTACCTCCTTGAATCATTCAAAGACACTACCCGTTCTTCCCTGTCTATGTACAGGACCGATCAGGAAATGCCTTCCGATTTTCAGGAGGAATTTCAAAAGTTTTCGGAAACTCCTGACACGATCCTTGTGGAACCTCTCAGTGAAGAGAGGGTAGCAGGTTATTTTGAGTTGAGGGACATCTCAGGCCAGCCTGCCCTTATCATCAGAGCCGATTTTCCAAGAGAACTCTATTTGCATGGTGAGAGAACCCTCAACTATATGTATTTATTTTTGCTATTCACCGGACTCTTAACCGGCATCTGGGTCAAGTTTGCTCTTGACAGGCTGTTTATCTCAAGGTTGGTAGAAATCGATGATTTCGTTACAAAAGTCCGGTCGGAAAAAGACCTATCCAAACGTTTGTCTCTCAAAGACAACGATGAACTCTACCGCCTGTCAAGGGAAATAAACGGGATGTTAAACGAAATCGGTCTGGCGGAGCAGGGGGTAAAGGCCCAGGAACGTGAAAAGAAAGTCCTGCTTGATTCACTCAACGAACTTGTCGTTTTTGTGAACCCTGAAATGAAAATCATCTGGGCAAACAAGGCTGCCCTCAAATATATGCAAATGGACCTGGAAAAGGCAGTCGGAAGTTTTCTAAAAGCTGCTCCGGACATAAGCGGCCAGTTAGTTGAGTATCCTCAACTTGAACAGGTCTTCGTGACAGGTGAGAAAAAGTCAGGAGAGTTTACTTCAAAAGACGGAAGGATCTGGTTTTTCCAGGCAATTCCCGTTGAGGATGAAAATGGAAATATTATAGGGGTTATGGAAACCCGCAGAGACGTTACGGAAAGCAAGAAAGCCGAGCAGCTCCTCCGGGATAAACAGATCGCAGAGGTCGCAAACCGTACGAAGAGCGAATTTCTGGCAAACATGAGTCATGAACTGAGGACCCCGCTTAACTCAATCATAGGATTCTCCGACCTTCTGTACGAAAAGGTTTACGGGGAACTTAATGTAAAACAGATCAAGGCCGTAGGGAATATTTCAAGGAGCGGAAAACATCTTTTGAATCTTATTAACGATATCCTTGATCTTTCTAAAGTGGAAGCCGGAAAGCTTGAACTCGATTATAAAGAGTTTGAACTTGCCAGTAAACTTAATTCAATAAAAAATCTGCTATCTCCTATTGCAGACAAAAAAATGATTGAGGTTGAAATCCAGGTGGATGAAAACCTTGCCACAATCCGTGCTGACGAAGCTCGCTTTGTTCAGATCCTGTACAACCTGCTGGATAATGCTATAAAGTTCTCGCACGAAAATGGACTTGTGAAGATAGAGGCAAAAAAGAAAGGGGACCTGGTAGAAGTAACGGTTAAGGACAATGGAATAGGGATCAAAGTTGAGGATCAGAACAAGCTTTTCAAACCTTTCAGTCAGGTAGATACTTTTTCCTCAAAAAAGTTCCAGGGAACAGGGCTCGGACTTGCACTGGTTAAACAGCTTGTTAACCTGCATGGGGGATATGTCTGGTTCAGCAGCAAGACCGAGGAAGGAAGTACCTTTGCCTTCACACTTCCGATAAACAGAGACAAAATAAATGGGGACAACGGCGAAATAAAACCCCTTACCCGCGCAGAAACGGCTGAAAACCAGGACTTTTAAGAGGAGCCCGAAAAATAATAAAATTGAATAAAATTGAATAAAATTGAATAAAATTGAGTAAAATTGAGTAAAATTGAATAAAATTGAATAAAATTGAATAAAATTGAGTAAAACTGAGTAAAATTGAATAAAATATAATAGAAGCCAAATTGACTGAAAATCGTTTCAATATACCATTTCGCCCTTAACCATAAGTATTTCAGTCTCTTATTTAAAAGGTAGGCTCATCAATTTCCTGACCGAAATCAATACCTGAAACTGCTGTTTTTATCTTATACATTTCTACCTTACGTGCTTCTACCTTATATGCTTCTACACTATCTCTCTGAAGGCTTAAAAGTTCTTCCAGAGTAAAAACTGCGTACTGATCTTTTCCTTTTCTGCATTTTCTTAACTGGTCATAATCAAAATAAAGGTCATCGTAGCTTACCACATGGTTGAACCATTCAACCGGGATAGGAAAACGGGACAAAAGGGGGATTGCAGATTTGAAATAGTTCCTGCAAACTTTTTTTCTTGATAACTGGCACCAGTTATCTATTGTGAAATTTACCTTTCCATCGTCAACCGTAAAAACAACAGGATATATTTTACAGATTACAGGTTTGAAATCACGACATTCGCATGCTTCTGTCTCTTTGTTCAAAAAAGGACATAATTCCCCAAGCTTTAATACATGAACAAGAGTCCCATCATTCATTTTCAAAATATCCAGATACCTTAGTTTGAATTCGGAAACACTGATACCCATTTTTTTTGCCATATATTCTTTTTCTCCAGGCAGCAGAGTTCCTATTTTGTTGTGCTCGCAAGCTCCTCCGCATTCCCTGCAGATATTAAAAGTATTCTGGTTACCCCCACTAAATATCTTATGAAAGTTCTCATACATATGCATGGGTATCTTTTTAAATCTCAATCTAAAAACCTCGACCATGTAAAACTGAGTATATTGGGCATATTTTTATTAAGTCATATTTACACCTATGCCTCAGGAAGCTTTTTTCGTCAGGCTTAAAAAATGAAATAACGAGTTTAACTTGCATCTAAAAATATTAACAGATTTATAATTTATGAATGTGAAATTGGGTATAAAAAATTTACCCGGCTAACCTAAATTTTTTATGGTTTAAGCTGCAAGTCGCAAAAATGGTATATACAGGATACCTGTGGCTGTGGGCAGGAGGGCACTCAATAAATTATTGTGGATAGCTTCAAAGCAGTTTATTACTTTTGTTTTATCTGACTTTATACGCATAGGTATGCAGTTTACAGTTTCGATAAATGCTCGGGAAAAATATGAGTTTAAGGATTCTGCCCTGCATCCTAATTTTTACTCAAAATATAATGGTTTAATATTGACTTTTGTCGATTTTCAGATAATCATGCTTTCAGGGCGGTGAGTTTTACTTAATTCATAATTTAGTTTAAATGTGTGTATTTATCCATAAGCTCCAGGGTCTAAACACACTTCTTCTTCTTCTTGAAACATAAAAATGATACCAATAACTGTACTGGTCTTGAGTATCTACCTGAATTATACCGAAATTTCGGCCTACTTAGCAACATTTATATATAATTTTAGTTGATATTTATATCAGATATCTGCACTTTAACTTTTGTCATGGACAAAGCTTTATGCTACCCAGTTGCAGGTATGTGGTTTCACTTCCTGCAGCCTGTTGGTGATGTGTATGAATGTTAGTAAAAAATTGTTTATAGTTACATTCACAATGTTTGCTTTGTTAACTGTACTTTTAATAGCTGCATCTCATACCATCCTTTTATCGAGTTTCTCTAATCTTGAAGCCCGGGATACCATCAAGAATACGGAGAAAATCGAACAGACAATTGCCTGGGAAGCTTTGTATATCGACAGAATCGCAAGGGATTGGGCTTACTGGGACGATACATATGAATTCATTAATACCTCAAACCCCGAATACATACAGTCGAACCTGCCCGAAGTCACTCTTTTTGACCTGGACCTCAATATTATATTGTTTGTAAACAAATCTGGAGATCTGGTCTATCCAATGTCTGTAGACCTGGTAAACAGGACAAGTGTTTCGGTTCCAAAAGAGCTTCTGGAGGGGATTGACAGTGGGCTTCTCACGACCCAGGGAAATACGGATTATATACAGGGAGTCATACTGCTTGAAGAGGGACCGATGCTTATTGTTGGCCGCCCCATTCTGGCAAGCCTTGAAGAAGGGCCTTCTGCGGGAACTCTAATTTTTGGAAAATATATTGACAACTCTTACATCGCCTCTCTTGAAGAGCGTACCCAGTCTTCCTTATCTCTCTATACTTTAAATGAGGAAATGCCCCCGGACTTTCAGGATGCATTTGATGAGGCTGTCAGAGGAAATGGAAATGCTGTTAATATTCTTGGAGATGAGAGGGTAGCCGGGTATTTCATACTGAGAGATATTACCGGGGAGCCTGCAGCCATTATGAGAGCTGATTATCCCCGTGAACTCTACGCACAGGGTAAAAAGACCCTGAATTATATTTATGGTTTACTGCTGCTCAGCGGGATAGTTATGGGAACTGCGACCAGGTTCAGCCTGGATCGTCTCCTTGTATCAAGGCTAATTGCTATTGACAGTTTTCTTGACAAAGTAAAAAGAGAAAAAGACACATCAAAGCGGCTGGAAATGGAAGGAGAAGATGAGATTCACAGGCTTTCAAAAGGTATCAACGAAATGCTTTCCAGCATCAGACTTGCTGAGCAGGAGCTTAAGTCCAGGGAGTATGAAAAAAAGTTTATTCTCGATTCCCTTGAAGAAATAGTGGTGCTCAGGGACCCCAACTTTAATATTCGCTGGGCAAACGAGGCTGCTCTCAAAAATAAGGATCTGCTAATGGTTGAGACTAAAGAATTGACCTCTGATAGCCCGCAGGCTGCGGATAAGGACATTATCCAGAAATCCCGGTATCCCCAGGCTCCCGGCTGGACGGATCAGGAGTTTACCTCTTCTGAGGGAAAGACCTGGCTTCTCAGGTCAAAACTCGTGTGTAACGAAACCGGAGATACCATTGCAATTCTTGAAACCGGGGTGGAAATTACGGAACGGAAGAAATATGAACTTGAACTCTTCCGTGCAAAACAGGATGCAGAAGTCGCAAACCATACCAAGAGCGAGTTCCTTGCAAACATGAGCCACGAACTGAGGACCCCGCTTAATTCAATAATAGGCTTCTCCGACCTTTTATATGAAAAGGTTTACGGGAACCTTAATGCAAGACAGATTAAGGCTGTCGGAAATGTCTCCAGTAGCGGAAAAAACCTTCTGAGCCTGATTAATGAGATCCTTGACCTTTCAAAAGTAGAAGCAGGGAGCTTTGAACTGCATTACAGCACTTTCTGGCTGGCTGAAGCACTTGCTGAAGTTCGGGATATGCTATTTCCATTTGCCACCAGCAAAGGAATAAATATAGAATTTGAGCTTGAAAATAACCTGCCCAGAATTTCTGCAGATAGGGAGAGAATCATGCAGGTTCTCAGCAACCTGATGACGAATGCAGTCAAATTTTCAAATGAAAACGGGTGTATAAGAGTTAAAGCAACACAAAGCAACGACTTTATACAGATAGCCGTATCTGATGAAGGAATAGGTATTGCGGCAGCTGACCACGACAAACTTTTCAAGCCTTTTAGCCAGATAGACTCTTCCTCATCTAAAAAATATCAGGGAACCGGACTTGGTCTTGCCCTTATAAAAGAAATTGTGCAGCTCCACGGCGGCAGTGTCTGGTTTGAAAGTGAAGCCGGAAAAGGGAGTACCTTCGGTTTTTCGATTCCCCTGAACGGGGAAAAGCTGATTTGTAAGCTCTAAATCCCTCTGACACTTATATATATTATTTCATAGTTTTGACTTATTTTCCGGCTAAATTGCTTATAGGTTTGCGGCTATCTCAAATTATGTAATTAATTAAAAGAGGGATAGGCGAGATCTATGAGAATTTTCAAATTTTTATGTTTATTTTCCGTCGAATACCCCGTTGCTTGCTGCGGGGTGCGCCAGCGCAACTTTGATTAAAAATCTTTAACCTGAAAAATATTTCCATATTGTAATCTGTTCAGGTGCCTTATTCCGAAACCTCGAAGCTTGAATTTCCGATGCTTTTTACTTTTTCCAGTGCAATGCCTGATTTCTCAACTTTTTCGAGAGCCTTTGATGCAGCTTTTCTTACGGCAGTGTCAGGATTCTCAAGTGCTCTTGCAAGACCTGAAATTGCTTCAGGCGTGCCTATTTTTTCGAGTGCAGAGATTACCGCTTTATGTATCAAAGCCTCAGGGTCTTCAAGGACTTTAATCAGTTCAGGAACAGCTTCTTTTGCCTTCAGGTCTCCAAGTGATGCTGCCGCCGCCTCCTGCACAGTACTTTTTGTATCATGGAGAGCTTTCAAAAGCCCTGGAATAGCTTCTGTTTTTCCTGTTTTTCCAAGTCCCAGAGCTGCAGCCTCCCGGACCGAGTTGTCAGTGTCATCAAGGGCCTTAACCAGACCTTTAACGGTTTCAATCGTCCCGATTTTCCCAAGGGCACTTACTATTATTTTCCTTACAGGACCATCATAGATATCAAGGGCTTTAACAAGGCCCAGAGCGGCTTCAGGGGAAGCGATATCCACAAGGGCATCCGCAGCCCGGCTTCTCAGATACCAATCTGAATCATCAATCTCCCTCAAAAGGGCGGAAACGGCTTCAGGTGTGCCTACTTTCCAGAGAGCTTCTATTGAAGCCTTTCTTACGTTTCTGTCAGAAGAATCCAGTGCCTTTACAAGAACGGGTACTGATTCTGATGCACCTATTATTTTGCGGAGGGCTTCTGATGCCGCCTCCTGTACTGGCTGTCTTGAATCCTTCAGTGTTTCCATTAGATTTGTAAGGACATCCGGATTGCCTCTTTTTCCAAGGGTTTCTACAGCTTGCTGCCTTACCCTGTTATCCGGGTCTTCAAGCGCTTTTATAAGCCCGCAGGCTGCTTCATAAGTATTTATTTTCCCAAGGGCCATTATTGAGATTTTTTTCAGGGGGCTATCTGAACAACCAAAAGTTTTCGTAAGCCCTGAAACAGCTTCTGGAGACCCAATTCTCATCAGAGCTTTTACCGATTCTTTCTGTACGAACTTGTCCGAATCACTGAACCCTTTAACAATTCCGGAAACTGCCTCTGGCGTGCCTATTTTTCCGAGAGCAATTATTGCAGTCTTTTTTACAGAACTTTCAGGATCGTCAAGCATTTTTGTCAGCTCCGGTACCGCATCAGGGTCATTAATTGTTCCCAGAGCTTCTGCAGCAGCAGTTTTTACCTTCGGGCTGGAGTCTTCAAGTGCTTTAAGTAGAATGGGAACTGCATCAGGGTCTCCGGTTTCCCCCAGCTCTTTCGCAGCGGCTGCCCTGTTCCCCGCGAAAACAGAGCGTTCTACCTTCTTTTTCAAATTCTTAGTATTCTCATCCATTTCTTTCCATCCCCAATAAATGTAAAGACCCATCTATAAATCTTGAAAAATTTCAGGCTATTTTTAATATATATATTGTAAGCCGTTAAAAAAATAATTATTTATGCAATGTTATTATTATAAAGTTAGTGCTTTAGTAAGTTGAAGTTCTATTATGTGAACATTTAATTTAAGCATGAAAATCTGCAAATTCCCCTATTAATATTTTATATGGCTTATTCCCTTACACACTCTATTTTTTAATATATTACACTCAAAGATATAAGAACTTTTAGATTGTTGATTCTGAATAATTTAAAAACATACAGGCTTTCAAATCAGGCTTTCAAGAAAGGAAAGATAATAAGGAAAGATAATATTGAAAGATAATAAGGAACGATTATTTAGGAGATTCTTTCAGTAAAGAATACTGAAAACATCAATAGAGAGAAATGGTGAATGAAGGAAAATAATAGTAAGCTCCGAGTAGAATAAATAAGCTAACTGCAGGTACTGTGATATTGTCGTCCATATTTTCTATTCTTTCCACGAATGAGCATACTATTCCTGCAAGAACTCCTGCCGCCCCCATTTTTGCGCCGATAATTACGCACAGCACGATCATACCTGCAGTCCCTTCCCAGGCTTTTGTTCTTTTATTATATTTCAGGTTCCTTATTATTCCAGTAATCCCGTCTCCGTATGCCATGAAAAGCACCGGAATCACTCCAAGCCAGAAAGTCCTGTCAATATACCAGATAAAAAACACTATCAATCCCCAGCTCAATGTGAAATCCACATCATAAATGTTTTCCGGGTCCTGGAACCAGTACATCCGCCTGTTAAGTTTATGCGGCACATATGTCGCAAGAGCAAGCCCTAAAGCCATCACTGCCGGCAGGATAGGTTCGTGAGCAACAAAGGGGAGCAGCATTGCCGTCGACCCGCCTGCTAGAAAATGGATTGCTTTTCTGGAAAAGTATATTGAAGAATTGATTGACCTTCCCTTTTTTAGAGAATATTCGTACACTTTTTTTGAGAGAACAAGGAGAACAAACAAATTCCAGACTGCAAGCACCGAAAATACAGGCAGGTCGGAAACTATTAATTTCCAGGGAACTTGAAGCACAGCCTCCATAACATCCTCTATATCTTTTAAATATAAGGTTTTTTGGATTTGATAAAGACCCTGATAAATTGAGCTTACTGATAACTCATTTTGAAAATATTTGCACATCCGGTTTCCATAGTAAAATATTTTTACTTTTATTTTTTAACTTTTTTTAAATAAAAATAGAAATGCCTAAATAATTTACAATCTTCACGCTGTTATTGGAGGACTTCTATGAAACTTAACAGGATCTTTATGGCTCTTCTTCTATCCCTGGCACTCACCCTCGCTGTAAGCGGGTGTGTCTCGCAGGGCGGAGAAATAGAAGAAGGCGAAAGTGTGGAAGCAGAGGTTGAGAGCGAGGTTTCGAACATCCAGGCAAATCCTGTGACTCCCTGGAATCCCGAACCAACCGAACCAATTATTGATCCGACTGCCTACATCTACCCCCAGGCAGCAGTAATAGGTGATGTAACAATAGGTGCCAGTGTAATGGTTTCCCCGATGGCTTCAGTCCGGAGCGATGAAGGCATGCCGATTTTTGTTGGAGACGAGACCAATATCCAGGACGGAGTTGTGCTCCATGCCCTTGAGACGATTGATGAGGAAGGCGAGCCTGTGGAAAAGAATCTGGTTGAGGTTGACGGTAAAAAATACGCAGTTTACGTTGGGGAAAGGGTTTCTCTTGCCCACCAGTCCCAGATCCACGGCCCTGCCTATGTTGGAAACGACACATTCATTGGCATGCAGGCCTTCGTTTTCAAGGCTAAGGTAGGAAACAACTGTGTGCTTGAACCGACATCAGTAGCAATTGGTGTAACTATCCCTGATGGCAGATACATCTCTGCAGGTACTGTAGTAACCTCTCAGGCTGAAGCAGACCGGCTGCCCGAAATTACGGATGACTATGCCTACAGGCACACTAATGAAGCCGTAGTATATGTAAATGTCAACCTGGCTGAGGGATACAACGCATAACAACACTACTGTTAAAGTAGAAACCGTTAAAGTAGAATAATAAACAGAGCATATGGAAAAGGAAATATGCAGGAGATTAAAGTTCAAAAAATTCAATGGTCTTTTAACTAAAAAAACCTTTACCGAATCTTTATTTTCTTTGCCCGGAACTACCTGCCTTTTCCTTCTTTCGGGCAAACTCACTATTTTGCGGTCTTTTTCTCGCAAGAGTTCTGGACTTATTGTTTCAACAAGAAAAGGCAATTTTAAAACCTGGCAAAAGACCACGCATATGTGTTATCGCGCATACCTGATGAGCACAATATATAATAAATTTAGAAATTTAGACATTTAGGAACGGTCATAAGGTTTATTTAAAATAAATACATTATAAAAAAGAGCAAGTCTTACTGAAAATTAATTCGGAAGTAAAGGTCTTTTGAGAATTTTGTTTAAAATTAATTATTTGTTTAGAAGTAGACGGTAGGGTTCGAGTCCCTATTCTCGAGATCCCTACCTGCGATCCAACCCTAGATTGAGAAGAAACCCTATTACTCTCAATCTATTATCTTTTATAACGATGCGGTAATATATATCATCACCGACCCGAAAAACCTTTTTTAGTTCAAATTTTCAAATTGACCATATATTTTCTTTGCGATTAAACTTTCAACGGTGTTGAATATTTTAACCTAAATATAATAAAAAAGTATTTATATAGATATCATTTACAGCACTTACGTCATCTGATAACCAGATTGTAGTTTGTTTGATAAAACATCAATCCAACAATCTGTTATTCCACATAATATCAGTTTCCCACTTCCTTTATGCTATTAAAAGAAACTTAATGCCGGAAACGTCCCCAGGTGGCCTGAGTACCTATTTTTAGACTCCTGAACCACATCTTAACCCACAGGTAAATATAAGCGCCTCCGCTAACTTACCTGGCGGTCAGTCGAAAAACAAAAAATAGTAAGGGCATCTGCCCTTTAAATAATGTAGGCTTTGAGAGGTGGAAAGCCGTTGAAATTCACGGAACAGTAACTCTGGGTGTAAGCTCCGGTAGTGAAGATATATACACGGTTACCTTCTCTCATAGTGTGAGGGAATGAATACTTATGGTGCTCATAGAGGATATCCATGCTGTCGCAGGTGGGGCCTGCAAGGATGACCTCTTCTGCACATCCTTTTTTATCACAGAAAATGGGGTATTTGATGCATTCGTCAAGGGTCTCAATAAGGCCGCCGAACTTTCCGATATCAAGATAAACCCACTTGTACTGGTTGAACCTGGCTTTCAGGGAGATCATAACGACTTCACTTACGATTATGCCAGCATCGGCAACCAGAGAACGCCCTGGCTCGATAATTATTTCAGGAAGCTCTTCTCCGAAGTCGTCATGCAAAAAGCGGCGGATTTCACTGGCATAAGTCTCAAGGTCGTGGGCCTGAGCCTGATATTTTGCGGGGAAGCCTCCACCGAGGTTAATCATTTTCAGCTGAATTCCTTTTTCGGCCACTGCTTCAAAAAGGTATTTGCACTTGGAGATTGCATTGTCCCACTGCCCGATATCCCTTTGCTGGGAACCAACATGGAAAGAAAGCCCATAAGGTTCAAGCCCGAGCTTTTCGGCTTTCAGAATCAGTTTGTATATCAGGTCCGGATGGGAGCCGAATTTTCTAGAAAGTGGCCAGTCTGCACCATCACTTTCTGTAAGGATCCTGAAAAAAACCCTTGAGCCGGGAGCTTTTCGGGCTAACTTTTTCAAATCACTTTCTGAATCAGTAACAAAGAGCCTTACTCCTTTCTCATAGGCATAACCTATGTCCTTTTCTTTTTTGATCGTGTTTCCATAACTTATCCTCTCGGGCTCTACCCCGAGCCTTAGCAACTGATCAAGTTCGTAAACAGTTGCAACATCAAAGTTGGAACCTTTGTTCTTCAGAGCGAGCACTACCTTATCCATAGGATTGGCCTTTACAGCATAGTGAATTTTTGCAAAAGGCATGTGCTCTACAAGATCGTCATAACTTCGCTCTATTCTCTGAAGATCGATGATCAGAAATGGTGTTTCTTTATCCCGGGAGAACTTTTTAATTTTGTTAAAGTCTTCTCTTGGAATGAAATCCTCCAGCGGGAACTCATAAGGCTCTTTTCTCATATCTACTCCCTTTTTTAACCTGAAATTATTTGTAAGCAGAACTGAAACTTTATTATGGTCTGAGTGACAAATCCGTTTAAAAACTATTTAGTTATATTTAGGCAGTTCTGTTTATAAATTTTTAGTATACTTCGGATTTATTTCAGTTTTGAAACTTATAATTTATAATATAGATAATCCCTGAAATAAAACGAATCAAATTGGATTTTATGTATATAAAACTAATTCTTGTTGAATATAAAGACCCAATAATAACTAAAATCAAAAAATATTCAATATAAATCGTCAGATCTTGGAAAAAAGCCTAATTAATCTTTTTTAATCAATTAAATCTATATATATGTTTTTTTTGCTTATTAAAAGCATTAAAAGCCCATTTCTATTTATAGAACATTCCAGAAACACCTGTATGTTCCGGAAATATAAAGGTGCCGTTTAAACCTGAAGAACGGATTTTAATCTATAATATAGCAAAAAAACATTTTTTTGGGGACTAAATTGAAATTAAGGCTTTTTTAATCCATTATTAAGATAAATATCTTTTACTTTGGTTTTTTATAATTAGCTCAAATGCCTTTGTTTGAATCAACTGTATAAATAATATTTATGTTTTTGTGAGATTTACTATAAGATAACTGGAATTAAAGAAAATCAGCCAGCCGGAATCTCAGCCAATTCTTTTCTGGTTTTAAGCAGCACTATAAGTACGCTTATTCCTGCAAGGAAAAACCCGTAAACCATGACTTCTTTACTGATCTGGGAAAAAAGAAAAACAGCAGATAGAGCACCAAGAGCCGGAAACAGGGGCAAACGGCCGATGCTGAACGGCACTCTAAAAGGGCGTTTTCTTTCCGGATCGGTGTATCGAAGCCTTATGAGGGAAATATTGACTATAAAAAAGACAATAAAAATCATGAAATTCGCAATATTTGCTACCGTTGTTATGTCTCCGAGGAGGATGAACAGACTCGAAAAGCATGCAATTCCGAAAATTGCAGTCCAGGGAGTCTTGAAGAAGTGGTGTACACGTGCGAAGATTTTAGGAAGTGAACCTGCGTCTGCCATGCCGTAGACAATCCTTGATCCTCCAAGCATAACCACAAGTACGGTGTTCGTTGTGGAAAAAAGCGCGATCCAGGAAAGAAGGATAAAAGCCTTATTCCCAAGAGAGACCGCCGCAACATCAGCAAGCGGAATATCTGAAATTCCGAGAACCCGAAAATCAAGCACACTTACAGTAGCTACTGCCACACAAATATAGAGGAAAACAGTGACGAAGATGGCAATAAGCAAAGCTTTGGGAGTTGTTTTCTCTGCATCTATTGTTTCCTGGGATAATCTCACAATATCCTCAAAACCCAGAAATGCAAAAATAATCAGGGCAGAAGCCTCAAAGACTCCTGAGAGGTTCGGAGTCTCAAAATAATTTACCGTACCAAGATAAGGAATTCCCACGTAAATAATAATTAGAAGTCCCGAAAGTTCTATAAAAGTCATGAGAATAGCCAGCCGTGCGGACTCCTTGATGCCGTAAACCATGATAAAGCTCAGGACAATAAACAGGCTTACTGCCGCTATTATAATTCCACCCCCGAAAAGGTTACTGAAGTACCTTCCGAAGCCAAGAGCAACCGCAGAGCCTGTAATTGCTACATAATAGATAACGAGCAGCCCTACAAATAGGCCCGTACGTTCCCCAAAAGCTCTCCGTGCAAATTCATACTCCGCCCCTGCTCGGGGATACATTGAAGAAAGCTCCATATAACTAAGGGCGGAAAGTGCAGCAGTAAATCCTGCAAACAGAAAGGAAAACCACACCATATTGCCTGCAAGTCCTGCAGCTTTTCCCATCAGCACATAGATCCCGGCTCCAAGAATATTGCCAATTCCTACCAGAGTAATTTCCGGTAAACTCAGGTCCCTTTTTAGTTCAGATTCCCTTTCCATAAGAAAACCCCTTTTTCGTAAGAAAACTCCTTATCTGAAACTTTAAATCAGGACCTGAAGGTAATCTTAATAATTGAACCTCGGGCCTGCTGAAAAGACCAGGTCCGGAAAAGCCTATAACCAGACCTACTAAACAGATCTATTATGCACTATGTTCTATGCGCTATGTTCTCGAAAATTATTTTTGATATAAAGCCTTATTTTCCATAAATCATAATTTTCCCAATTATATTTAACTTCATAAATTATATCACAGATGACATTCGATTTCAGAATTTCGGGTAATAAACACAAAAGTTAAACATTTTCTCAAAAGTTATATATTTTCTCAAAAGTTAAATCTTTTCTCAAAAGTTATAAATGTTCAGCTCGCAGAGGTAAGAATGAAGGTTGAAAGGCTAAGTTCACTTACTCGCTCAATAGACCTTGATTATCCCACAAACAGGGCGATTGTGATAATTACCCTGCTTTTCCTCTTTGGAATCTCAGGTTTTCAATTTTTCCTGGGGAGAGATATTTCTGCAGCTTTGTACTCAGGCTTAAGGGCAGGAGCTGCGGTATTTCTTGCCTGGGCGTTTGCAAGGGAACTGGACCCGGACAACGAACTCTCTGCTTTATTTGCAGCTTTTTTAGGCTGCACAGGCTTTCTATTTTTCCCTTCTCCTTTTTTGCTTGGTCTCTTCCTGGAACTCCTGCTTATTCGTATGGTTAACAGAAGTACCGGGATGCCTTCAAAAACTTCCGATTCTCTTGCGGTACTTTTGCTTTCAGGCTGGATTTTGCTGCAAGGAAACTGGATTTTTGGTTTATTTACTTCACTTGCATTTTTACTGGACTCTTTCCTTCCTGCACCCAATCGTCACAACCGTATCTTTGGAGGAGCGGCCTTTATAGTTTCAGTAATTGCTTTCTTAAAGGCTGCAGGACAAGAAAACACTTCTCTGAATATAGAAAGCACTTTTCCGGCTATTCAATCAGGCTTATTCATGCTAACAGTTTCTCTCCTTTTTATTCCCATTGTCCTTAGCTCCAGAAAAATAAAATCCGGAGGGGACATGACAGGAATTCCTTTAGATCCTCTTCGGATGCAGGCAGCTCAGCTGACAGCTCTGCTGAGTGCAGGTTTGTTGACAGCTCTAAGAGGATGGGCAGGAGCCGAAAGCCTCATGCCTTTATGGGGAGCAATTTTAGGCGTTTCCCTTTATGGATATTTGCACATGCTACTGAAAAAATTACATAAGGATTCTCAACCGGATTAACCTATCAGCCAGATTAACCTATCAGCCAGATTAACCGTATATGTTTGACGTGGAGCAGCCTGATAATAGGCCTGAGAGGATTCTTCAGGCAGAACTCTTCCTCCTGAAATTCACGGAGTCATGCTTTCATTTTGTGAGCCAGTTCTCTGCCTATTTCCTCTACTTTTTTTAAGTCTTCTTCGCTAGCTTTGCCTTTCACCTGAAGGGTTCCTACAATCTCCATTTTCAAAGGAGCCAGAATTTCTCCTGCCTGCTTCAGCGCCCCTCCACCCCAGCCAAAGGACCCGAGTACAACCCCATACTTTGCCGGTGGGTTGAGAGCTTTTACCAGAGACGTGCCGTAAAGGGCAATCGGGTGCATACCTCCAAGAACTGTCGGCGCTCCAAGGATAAGAGCACGGGAATCAACCAGTTCTCTTGCAACATCTCCTATATCCGAGACTGCAAGATCATACATCCTGACATCCACTCCTTCTTTTAGCAGGGTTTCTGCAATTGTCCGGATCATCTCTCTAGTTGAGCCCCACATGCTCACATAAACAATAAGGGCTTTATTCTCGGTTTTTCCTGCAGTCCATTTCGCATATGGATCCATAATTCTCTTCGGGTTTTTGTAAATAGGTCCGTGGCTGGGGGCAATAATCTCGATATCCAGATCCTTTATTTTTTCAAGAGCCTTTGCCCCCATTTTCCCGAAAGGCATCATAATTTCGCCGTAGTAGCGTTTTGCAAAAGGAATGAGGTCCTCTATATCTTCATCATAAACTCCTTGGGCTGTATGGGCTCCAAAAAAGTCGCATGGGAAAAGGATTTTGTCTTCAGGCAGGTATGTGAACATAGTTTCAGGCCAGTGGAGCCAGGGTGCTTCTATGAAACGAAGGGTCTTTCCTCCCAGATCAAGACTGTCTCCTTCAGCAACGATTTTGATCCGGGCTTCAGGCAGCTCATGGTAGAGCCTGGCCATCTTTACTCCTTTCTCAGTTGTTACAAAAAGGGCATCAGGAGCTTTTTCAAGGATAAATCGAATTGCATTGGCATGATCCGGTTCGGCATGGTTCATTATCAGGTAATCAAGTTTTTCCAGGTCCGAGACCATATTGATTTTTACCTCTAATTCCTCTTCAAAACCCGGATTCACGGTATCTATGAGGGCTGTTTTCTTCTCGCCTTTTACGAGATAAGAATTGTAGCTGGTACCCTCTGGAAGAGGAATTAATGAATCGAACATCCTGCGGTTCCAGTCTTTTGACCCGACACCGAAAACATTCCTCGCAATCTCTGGAATATTATAAGTTTCCATACTTTTCCTCCATTCTTCCTTATGGAATAATCAAAAATCTGCCATAGAAAAATCTGCCATAGAAAAATTGCCATAGAAAACATATTGAAATCTCTGGCTGTCCCCACCAATCTTATAATTTGTTATGGTTATATTTATTAAATATCTATGTCGCATTTGTCCAATATATTTATTGGGCAAAAACCCTATTTTCTCCTGTCCGTCTGTCCGAAAAACAGAATTATGCAGAACAAGCCCATGATGATCATTCGCTGTTTATATTTCATCCGAAAAAATAAAAAATAGAAAACTTTATATAGACCGCAGTAAGTTATCTCTTTCCTAGTCAGGCAGAAATTTACTAAATTACGATTAATACGGTAATCATTAAGCCTGAACAATATTATTATTGAAATGAGGCTTTGAATACTCGAATATTCCAATCAAACATATTTCAATCAATAAGAAGGGATAACAATGAAAACATCATCTGTAGAACTGAATCCGAACAGCCTGGTACAGTATCTTAAGAAGCCAGCAAACGAATTCACCAAAGACGACATCATAAAGTTCATCAAAGAAAACGGCATTAAGATGCTGACCTTCCGCTATGTTGGTGGAGATGGCAGGCTCAAAGCCCTCAGCTTCGTTATCAGAAATGAAGAACACCTTGATACCGTGCTTTCTACCGGAGAAAGAGTGGATGGATCCAGTCTTTTCAAATACATAGAAGCCGATTCAAGCGACCTTTACGTCGTCCCGAAATACCGAACTGCTTTTGTAAATCCGTTTGAGGAAATCCCGACTCTTGATTTACTCTGTTCTTACTTCGACAAGGATGGAAATCCCCTTGCAAGCTCTGCTGAAAACATCATGAAGAAGGCTCATGCTGTTCTGAAGGATGAAACCGGGTACGAGTTAAATGCAATGGCTGAACTCGAGTATTACATCATCAGCGACAAAGAACAGATTGATACTGACTTCCCGGCTGTTGACCAGAGAGGCTACCACGAAGCAGGCCCCTTCACCAAGTTCGACCAGCTCAGGAAAGATGCCATGCTCGCAATCGCCGAAGCTGGCGGATCAATCAAATACGGACACTCTGAAGTCGGAAACTTTACCGATGAAAAGTACTACTACGAGCAGAACGAAATCGAGTTCGAGACCACAAGCCTCGAGGATGCTGCTGACCGCCTGATCATCGGAAAATGGGTGCTCAGGATGCTTGCAGCCCAGTATGGTGTTTCAGTCAGCTATGCCCCGAAGATCACCGTTGGAAAGGCAGGCAGTGGACTACACATCCACATGAAACTCATGAAAGATGGCAAGACCGCAACCGTCGAGAACGGAGGACAGCTTACCGATGCCGCAAAGAAAGCAATCGTTGGCTGCCTGGATATTGCCGGATCAATCACTGCTTTCGGAAACAGGATCCCGACATCCTACCTGCGTCTTGTACCTCACCAGGAAGCTCCAACCAATATCTGCTGGGGAGACAGGAACCGCTCTGCCCTTATCCGTGTGCCTCTCGGCTGGTCCGGGGAAGCAAGCAAGATGATCACCATCGCAAACCCGAACTACAGCGAAGAACTCAAGGACCACTCCAGCAAGCAGACCTACGAGTTCCGTGCAGCTGACGGTTCTGCTGACGTCTATCTCCTCCTCGCAGGGCTCTGTGTCGGTACCCGTCACGGTCTCCAGATGGACAATGCCCTTGAACTTTCCAAGAAGCTGTACATCAGTGTAAACATCTTCAAGGATGAGCACAAGGACAGGCTTGCCGAACTTGAGCACCTCCCTGCTTCCTGCTACGAGTCCGCCCAGGCCCTGAAGAAACAGAAGGATATCTTCATGCAGTACGATGTCTTTACCGAGGGCATGCTCGATGGAATCATTGGTGGCCTTGAAGCCTTCAATGACTACCAGCTGAGCGAGAAACTCTACGGTAAGACAGAAGAAATCAAGAGACTTGTGGACACTTACATCCACGTCGCCTGAGATCGCAACGACTTTAAACAACCTTTTTTTCTTTTTTCCTACCGGAAAAAAGAGCAGAGGCTCTGCCCCTTGAGGGCAGGGTCCCTGTAAAAAACGATTTTCCTCCTTTTGTAACTTTTTCGGTGCCCTGAAGGTACTATATATACCCCACAGGATTAAAGAGATCTAATTGAATAGTTTACTAAGAAAAGGAAAGCAGCCACCGAATTGAAAATATTCATAAACTAAAGCCTGATTAACAGGAATAGCCTTCTCCGGTTGTTTATTAACTGCGCAGTGAAGACTTATTCCCTGAGGAACAATGATTATTCCTTTGATTATTCCTTTGATTATTCCTTATCCCTTATCTTTACAGCCGTTCCGTATGCAAGCATCTCGGCCGCTCCTGCCATTACCATGGAGGTCATGAACCTGACATTTACCACGGCATCGGCTCCCATCTTTTCGGCATCCTCAACCATGCGGTTGATCGCCTTCTCCCTTGCCTCTTCAAGCATCTCGGAGTATTCTGTCAGTTCGCCCCCTACGACACTGCGCAGACCTGACATGATATCCTTGCCAATATGCTTGGCCTGAATGGTACTGCCACGGGCCATTCCAATGGTACGTATGATTTCTTTTCCTGCTATTGTATCTGTGGTTGCGATTATCATGTTCTCACCTAGTATCTCCTTTCAATCTCCTTATCCTTGACACTCATTTTTTCCTTTATCAGGATCAATAAAACCAGCCCTATACCTGCTACAATTGCCGTGATAGATATTTTAAGTACGAGGCTGGACTCTGTGGTAAAAATATCATAAAGGGCATATCCCACCAGCAAGATTAAGCCTGTGACTGTCAGTCCTATGCCAAGATTTCTAACTGCTGTGTTGCTGTTCATAAGAACACCTCTTCAAACAAAATTGGAAATCACCACAGAAACCCAGGTTGCTTGAGAAATTCTATAAGTACAGGATATACTATATCATTTTCTTTATATTTATAGACATGTTTTATCTTATGTAAATTTCCTATAATGCAACTTTCCCTTTACAGAATCATGGCAGAAGAGAAAAAACTTCGCAAAAACGAAAACATGAGAAACAAATGAAAAGGGAAAGAAGATAGGGAAAAGGAAAGAGGAAAAGGGAAAAGAGAACACATCAATCATAATTTTGGAAGTTCCAATATTATGAGAACAGGTCAAAAACCTGATGTATTCAACTGTTATTTAACTATAATATTAACCCACTGTAAGTAAATATTTATTATGGTGTGAAACATAGGGGGATGTAACTGCTTTTTAAGATGTTGCATCATAACTGAATTTTCAAAAAGTTAGATTGCATATCAAACTCTTGCTGCGTGGATGTTAACAATGGCTGCTTCAGTGAAAAATAACCCGCAAAATAGGCCGGCTGATAGTAATTGGCGAAATACGTTATATACAATAATATTTGAAGCTGACACTCCCGCCGGAAAGATTTTTGATGAAGTCCTGATTCTTACAATCCTGCTGAGTATTATTGTCGTTATGCTTGATAGCGTAAGTAATCTCGCAGCTTTATATGGCGGTTTGTTCTATTCCCTGGAATGGATTTTCACGATACTATTTACAGTGGAGTATCTTTTGCGCCTGATCTGTGTTGGGAGGCCCCTCAAATACGCCACAAGTTTTTTTGGAATCATAGACTTGATGGCAATTCTCCCGACATATCTTAGCCTGCTTCTGCCAGGCGGCCGGTATCTGGTGGTGATCCGGGGTCTACGGTTACTCAGGGTTTTCAGGGTGCTCAAACTTGTCCAGTATCTTGGTGAAGCTGAGTTCTTGATAAGAGCTTTACGTGCAAGCCGGCGAAAAATAATCCTGTTCCAATTTACGGTTTTGACTCTGGTGGTGATATTGGGCTCCCTGATGTACGTTATTGAAGGGGCAGAGAGCGGGTTTACCAGCATACCCCGGAGCATCTACTGGGCAATCATAACACTTACAACCGTAGGATACGGGGACATAGTCCCTGAGACGAATCTCGGACAGGCACTGGCGTCATTTATCATGATAATAGGTTATAGCATCATAGCGGTTCCGACAGGTATTGTCACATCCGAGATGACCTATGCAAGCAGAAACCTTAAAGGAAAGGTGTGTCAAAATTGCAGTTTTGAGGGGCATGACAGCGATGCTAAATTCTGTAAGCGTTGCGGAGCAGAATTATAGAACCGCCTGTGGGATTGAAGAGCATTATCTACTTTATTCTCTGCATCCGCCGTCTTATCCAGCAGCTTGAACAAATCTCCAACATTATCCGCGTGAGTAACTGTTTCCTACAGAGCCTGAACTCCAAGCCTTCCACCTGTCACACCCGGCGCCAGAGCACATACAACATCAGTAGCAAGACATATGTAGGTCCACTTATCAGCATTCCCGGTGCGGATATCATTAATGTCCATTGCAAGGAACGCTACATCAATGGCAGTCTCAACATAATGTCCGCTTGGATCGGTATACTTCACCGGATTATTCAACGCATAAGAGTACCTGTTCAACGCCTGCGGACTATAAGGATAAGGAAGTAAACTGTCCGGTTGTGCAAAAAGCTAATTAAGTAAAAAAGTGAATTTGCCTGTTATCAGGCAAAAGCATAAAGGGATAAGTTCAAATCTCTGTCATTTGTGAGAAAGAATAATCAAATATTATCTTTGTCTTTAAGTTTCCACTCCTCAAGGTTGTTTCGGAGAGCAGAGATATAAAGCTCTGTCTTCTCTACTGTTAATTCCTTTCCTTCTTCATCGATTTCTTCGAGTTCATCCATTACGCTTGCAATAGAATCACTATAGTCCTCACAGTAATAATACCATTCAGAGAACCATATTGTGTTTACCCAATCTAATATATCTTTCTTTGAAATCTTTCCAGCCTTATATTCTTCCAATAAATGTATTAAATGCTCACTGCAGACTACTACTCGATTGTTCCAATATTCTTTAGGTGGATTAAATGGAACAGATTCAAAGAGTTCTTTTTTTGAGATGATTAAATCCCTAAAACTTGTTATTTTTTTTAGATCGATCATCTTACTCCCTTCTATTATCCCATTTTATTTTTAGAGTGTACAAGATTACCAGAAGGATCTATCGTTTCTTTGTATACCTTGAGAGTTTCTCCAGAAGGTGAAATCTCCTTATAGTAGGTAGCGTAAGAACCAGGAACATTTCCTGGTTTGGTCATAGTAGCTACATAGTATCCGTTTTCAGTTTTCTGTAATGTAAACTCTGTGTATTTATTAGATCCTCCATTGTAAAAATCTTTTATTTTATCTCTGATCTCGAGAGGTAATCCATCAACAGCTTTTTTTGCTTCAGCTTTAGTGTTTGCTTTTAGAACATAATCTGTTGCTTGAAGTGTATCATCAATATGATTAACAGTTTTTTCAGCATCAATCGCATTATCCACTTTCTTCTCTACACCCGCCGTCTTATCCATCAGATTAAAGAAGTCTGCAAGCTCATCACCATGAGTAACTGTTTCCTCCAGAGCCTGAACTCCAAGCCTTCCGCCTGTCACACCCGGCACGACAGCACATGCAACATCAGTAGCAAGACCTATGTATGTCCACTTATCGGCATTCCCGGTGCGGATATCATTAATATCCATTGCAAGGAACGCTATATCAATGGCAGTTTCAACATAATGCCCGCTTGGATCGGTATACTTCACCGGGTTATTCAGAGCATAAGAATACCTGTTCAACGCCTGCGGATTATACGGATCAGGAAGCAGTGTATCCGGCTGAACGAAAACCCTGTACCCAGGCGAATAATACCTTGCGCCGTAGTACATCAGCCCTGTATCGGCATCGTTCTCCTGCCCTGTAAACCCGTATTTCTCCAGACCGCCTGACCTGACCTGGCCGTATGGGAAGTAATCGGTGCGTTCGACTTCAAGGCCGTTTTTGTCTATGGACAGTGTGCTGTCTAAAAGTTGAAGTTCTAATTTTCAGTAAGGGTGATTTTCATTATTACAAAAATTGGGAAAAAGAAATAAATTTAAATTTTTGAGTTAAAGGTACAATTATTCATCAGAAAAATTTCCCCTTACTTTTTCAATTAAAACTTTTTTGTTTTCTTCAGAGCTATGAAAATATATGTGAAAAGGCTTTTTTTCGGTCGGAAAATCATCGCAGTCCCTACCTTCTGTCCATTCAGTAAGCGCTTCATATAAATACTTTAAAAACCGGTCAAAATTTATATTGTCATCAGGCAAAATTTCAGTCATATTTTTTATGACCAGCACATATGATTCTGCATCAATCCAGTCAAGGTCATTTAAACATTCATCAAAAGCTGCCCAGTTGTATCCAAAATAATCCGGAAACTTGAAAGCCTGTTTAAACTCAGAGAATAAACTATCAAGATCCTTACATTTGCTACCGTCTATTTTTGCCAAGTATGAATCTTTACCTTTTGATAAAGTTTCAATAAACTTATCCAAACGACTTGTATCACAAAAAATGAAATGAATATATTCACTTTGTTTCATTTCTCCACATCCTCAATTTGTGAAAATGTTTTGTAATGGTCATTAGTATACCATACAGAACCATCATCCCCAACCACGATCCTTTCTGACCCTCTATTATTTCCACGAACGTAAGGATCAATATCATATTCTTTATAGTTTACATTTCCAGGTAATAATTGATCACCATTTCTACCATCGTTTCTAAAGGATCGACCCCCTTTATACCCATTTGGGGTTTTTCCATTATTTTCTTTAATTTTTTTTGCTATATCAAGTGCTTTTTCTGGAACATTTTGATTTACATTAGTAGCTTCTTTTATTGTTTTTGCAATGTCAGTTGAGTCGTCAATATTATCTAGATTTTTCTCTGTATCCGCCACCTTATCCATCAGATTAAAGAAGTCTGCAAGCTCATCACCATGAGTAACTGTTTCCTCCACCGCCTCTACAGCAACTCTACCCCCTGTAACTACAGGCAGGGCAGCACATACCAGATCAGCACCAAGACCTATGTAAGTCCATTTATCAGCGTTTCCGGTGCGGATATCGTTAATGTCCATTGCAAGGAACGCTAAATCAAGAGCGGTCTCAACATAATGCCCACTCGGATCGGTATACTTCACCGGGTTATTCAGAGCATAAGAATACCTGTTCAACGCCTGCGGATTATACGGATCAGGAAGCAGTGTATCCGGCTGAACGAAAACCCTGTACTCAGGCGAATAATACCTTGCACCGTAATACATCAACCCTGTATCGGCATCGTTCTCCTGCCCTGTAAACCCGTATTTCTCCAGACCGCCTGACCGAACCTGGCCGTATGGGAAGTAATCGGTTCGTTCGACTTCAAGCCCGGTTTCATCAACCATCAGGGAAGTGCTGCCTATATGGTCGGAGAGGTACCACTCCATGCTTTCGGATGTTTCTTTGGCTACGCGTTCGTCATCGCGGAAGAAGTAGCTGGTGGATGTGCCGTTGTTGATCTAATTACTTTGAAAAACGAATATGAGGTCGACTCAAAAATGCAAAAAGAAGGTTTAAACATCCAGTAGTTCTGGATGTTTTCAATGATTTGCTATTTAATATGCTATGAATTACAGAATTTATCTTATTATTCATGTCAGAGTATAAGTCAGTCAATTCCTTCATTAAATGGGTACTTGAAGTAATCAACTTTCAGAGCAATCTCTGCAGCTTCTTTTATTCTATCATCGTTCGCAAGTTTTATTATTTCTTCTAATTCTTCTTCCCAATCTGGTCCTCCTATGAACCCCAAATAATTTGCAAAATCCAGCAATATGTTTTTGTGAGGCTGAATTTTTATTAATCTCTGATAAACCAAAAACATCAAATCAATCGGCATGTCATAGTTCTTTTTATCCTCTTCAATAATACTAACTAGTAATGCAGGTTCATTGGTCTCTTTCAATTTAAGTTTAAATTCTTCACTGAGATTTGATAAACGCTGTCTTATTTTTATCAAACCATTTTCATCAAAATCTGATTTTTTGTAATTCCTTATTTTATTGATTTCATCTCTCATTTGAAGAATATCCATTTTCAACACCTCATTCAACTTTACGGTAGTATGTTCCTACTCTATAAACACCATCTTGGGTTTGCATTAAACGATATCCTACTTGATTGTTGTTGACAGTCACAACTCTTTCAATATATCCCATATTTGGTAGTTCAAGTCCAGAATTTACAGCAGAATTTACGTCTAAAACAATTGCACTTTCAATTTCATTCATAGTCCCAACTTCTTCCAGACTACCACTTGCTGGATGTTCACGAGTATATCCATGTCCACTATTAATCTGTATTTTCTTCCCTTCATACCCAAGTGTTCTTCTGAATTGACCACTGTCTATTGAGTCACCTATAAGTGTTATGCCATCGGCAAGCCCTTCCAAGGACTTTTCTCCATCGATTACATTATCTACTTTGTTCCCTGTGGCAGTAACTCCCGCCGTCTTATCCAGCAGCTTGAACAAATCCCCTACATTATCCGCATGAGTAACCGTTTCCTCCAGAGCCTGAACTCCAAGCCTTCCACCTGTCACACCCGGCGCCAGAGCACATACAACATCAGTAGCAAGACCTATGTATGTCCACTTATCAGCATTCCCGGTACGGATATCGTTAATGTCCATTGCAAGGAACGCTACATCAATGGCAGTTTCAACATAATGCCCGCTCGGATCAGTATACTTTACCGGATTATTCAGCGCATAAGAATACCTGTTCAATGCCTGCGGATTATACCGGAGTTTATATTTTGCAGTATAAAACCACATCAGACGACATATAAATTGTAGGGTGTATCAAAAAATTAGAGTCTTTTTAATTTTTAATTTCATTTAAAGAAGGGCCGCCAGAAAAGCTGGAGGAGGCTTTCTATTCTTTTCAAGACAAAACGGTTCCCTTGATCGAAGTGGACTTTTTCCATATAAACGAGAAAAGGCAAAAATCTTCACGAATAAGAAAAATGAAATCGAAGAAAAAGGGGAAGAGGAAATAAGAAAAAAGGGAAAGAGAGAAAAGTAACCCCTCAATCATAATTTCGTTTCACTCTTTTCTGGTGGAGTAGAGAGCCGCCAGCATGCCTGTAACTGCGAATACAAGTTCAAATCCTGGGGTCTCTTTTCCTTCGTTATTTCCTCCGTTGTTTCCTTCTTCCCCGGAATCTTTTGTTACTTCAGAAGCTGTGGAGTTTTTGGATGTACCCGTATCTCCTGAGGAAGGAACCTGCATAACTGACCCGTCAGATTCGTCTTCTTCTTCATCAGACTCCTCCCCGGTTTCATCTGTCCCCGCGGAGATTATCCTGGCTTCCCCTGTCCCGCTTCCGCCGCTTCCGCCGTTTCCGCTACTGATGCTCACCGAAGTGTATGAATCATAATCATCAGGCAAACCTTCTATGTTTCCGTAGACATCCGTTGCGACAGTATAGAAGTAGTAGTCACCTGCTGAAGCGGTAGAGAATGTGAAGCTGCCAGTGCTGCTATCTCCGTATTTGCTCCAGTCCCCTCCATCTTTCTTGTAGTAAAGCTCAACCATGTCCACACCGACACTTGCCGGGTTGGTAAACGTGGTACTGACGGTAAATGAAGCCGTGCCCGAACCGCTGGCTGTGGACGGGGCGCCTGCCTCGGAAAGAAGGACGAGCGGGTAGTAATCGGTTTGCGTGCCATGGTTGGTATTGTAATGACTGCTGGCAATATCGTATTCACTGTCGGCAATGCCGTCTCCGTCAGTGTCATAACTGCTTGAAAGAGTGCGGATTACCGGGGTGCTGAATGAGGTCTCGTTCCCGTACTGTCCTGCCCTTGCAACATGGACAAGCTCTTTTGCGTGTATGGAAGAATTGTTGCCCAGGTACAAACCGCTGTAGAGGGAAGTATCAAAGTAAGAATATTCAATCCTCTTAAAATTGAACCTGATGGTGCCGTTTTCATACAGCACAACCTGGAAATCGAGGGGGGATTCGCCGTACTCACGGTTATGATACGAATCCCCATATGTAATCACATGATAATCGATAACAGTCAGATTGCACGGGATAATGTTGTCCTCGGAATCAGTGTCTCCAGTTGAGTAACTTGTGTACCCGTACCACTGAACGTCCGGGAAAGTGCTTCCCATGAGGGCAGTTTCAACTGGATTTGATTTCATGGAAACCTGAACATTCTTTTCCCTGTCCTTTTCTGTTACAGCTTTTTCGCTAAAGGTTTCAGGTTCAGCAAAATTAACTGCGGAGGTATTTTCAACCCCATGTTTTTCTGATGTGGCTGCAAGGTCGGTAAATGCAAAATTTTCTTCTTCATATCCTTCTGCGGTAAGGTCGTCACAGAGGACAAATATGAACGTTTCGTCAGGATATGTGTCAACCCAGTGTTTGAGACCATACCAGGAAGAAGCATTAAGCTCTCCGGACCCCGCCGGAATTAGCTGGATCACCCCGTTGCTCCCGATCTGCATGTCGGTGTAGTTAACCCCGTCGAGGGTGAGGTTAAAGCCTATATGGACCTTTTCCGAATAATCTTCATCTGACGTGTCATACCAGGTTGCATTGTCCCTGGTGGTGTTGATCCATTGATAAGAGGATTCAGTCAAAGAGTATTTGCGGTAAACGTCTCTATAGTAGTTCCCGATATAAGAGCCGGAAACTTGATTGGACATATAGTCGTTGTTCGAATCATAGCTGTAAATGGCGCGCCAAGTTTTGCCAATTACGTTTCCGTAGAAAGTGTTATCATAACAGTCGTAAAGGTAAATTCCGCTAGAATACTCTAGATTACCTTCATTTACCGTGTTACCGGTAAATGTGTTGCTGCTTGAAGAAGAAAGACAGATACCGTAGAGATTTTCCGTAAGATTATTGTTTTCCAGTTTCGAGTCCGTAGTATTATAAAGGAGTATTCCGAACCCTTCCTTTTCAATAGTCAGGTCTTTTACAGTGATATTTTTGCAGTCAATCAGATAAACAGTCCCTGCATTTGAAGATGAGTTTATTTCAAGATCCGAAACTTCAACAAGGTAATAAATTGGCTTTCCGTCTACGTTATTATTGGCATAGACAATATTGGTGTCCAGAGAATTACCATATGCGTAGAAATTGTAATTGTTGTCCTCCATCCGGTTTTCAGAAAGAATACTGTTGCTTGTAAAATTAAGAAATATGCCGTTTTCGTTGTTTGATGCTGTGTTATTTTCAAGCGTGTTGCTGCTCGAAGAATCAAGGTATATGCCGTTATAGTTGTCCGATGCTGTGTTATTTAGAATACTGCACCCTTCAACGGAATCAAGATAAATCCCACTATATGGATAGTTGACCGTCCCGGTTACTTTAAACCCACTGATCGTAACGGAATTTGCCATTATTTTGAAAACATGATCCTCTGAATTAGAAGCCTGAACCGTGGTAAGTCCGGGTCCGCGTTCGGAACGGATAGTCATGTTATCCTTATCCGCAGAGACAACGACGTTTTCAATGTATTTCCCTTGAGCCACAATTATCGTATCGTAACTGGATGCGTTATTTACGGCTTCCTGAATTGTCTGGTAATCCCCAGATCCGTCAGGGTTAACATGGATCTCACTGGCGGCTGCAGTGCCGATACTTATCAAAAGGAGGACTGCGACTGCAGCCAGGCAAAACATTATATGAATGTTTATCTGGTTTCTTTCGGAAAGATTCATCTGGATCATACCAAAATATTTAATGTTAACTATTATGATACACACAGTTTATATTTGCAATTTCTTTACTAATTTCAATGCAGTTTGTTGGCGCTTGGACGTGAAATTCACTCCTGCACCGTTTGAATCTAAATAATTAAGTTATGTTATTTTTTTAATTATATAGTTAATATATTATAACTGTTTTTGTATCACTTTGAGCAGGGTTATAATAAATTAATGATTTATCTCAGCAGGTGGCGGCTTCTTATTTTTTTCAGGACAAAAAGGTTCTTTGGATCGCAGTTAGCATTCTCCAAAAAGGAAAACGGGACTTTTTCCCGGAGGTCAAAAACAAAACAGCAATTTTTTTGATTAGAGCCGGAATTTTGGGGTTGGTTTTATCTATCTTTACGAATTCTAAAGGCAATTGTTTCTGAACAAAATTGTTTCTGAACAAAATTGTTTCTGAACAAAAGTCCAGAATAAATCAGGATAAATTCAGAAGAAAACCGGACTGATCTGACAATGACAGATATAAGTAAGCCAGAGAATGTAAATAATTCAAAAATCACCATCATTTGTTCTGCCCCTGACCTTTCCAGCCAGAACATCAAAACTCATCTTTTGCGCCTGAGGGAATGGAAACCCCTTGAACTCCCGCCCGAATCCGGATTTTCAGCAGCCAGAGAATCAGCGGATGGAAAATTCAGGCTTGTAGATATTGAAGAAATCCATGTTTTTCAGGATGGACTTGATAAAAAACTCGAAGCTGCAGGGCTGCCAGCTTCCCTGATAATTTTCGCATCCAAACACAGGAGCAAAGAGGAAATCAATTCCCTTACCGTGCACTGTACTGGAAATTCCTCGGGTGAGGCCAGGCTCGGGGGCCTCCCGAAATCCCTTGCAGTCGCTTCCCCGGCTGCTATGAAATCGATCCTGAGCGAAATGAAACGGCTTGTCGGAGAAAAAGGGCTGAAGTACGACGTAACTCTGGAAGTTACCCATCACGGTCCAACCGAACTCTCTGTACCCTCCATCTATGCCGAGATCGGCAGCACCGAAGTACAGTGGACAGACCCTGAAGCCGGAGAGGTTGCTGCAAAAGCTATTCTTGCAGTTTCCCTTGAAAAAGTGCCTGTAGCCGTCGGCTTCGGAGGAGGGCACTATGCCATGCGCCAGACAGGGCTTTTGCTTGAAACCGATATATCTTTCGGGCACAATTTCCCCAAATACCAGCTGGAATTCGTGGACGAGGCTCTTGTCCGGCAGGCGGTTGAGAAATCAAATGCCGAATTTGCTTACTTTGACCGGAAATCCATGAAAAGTGAAGACAAAAAACGGATATCCGAAATTCTGGAAAAACTCGGGTTAAAAGTCTTAAAAGAGTCTGAAATCCGGGAGAAGTACGGCAGGGAAGAATAAAGTTCATTGCATGGCATCCCAATATCCATGGGTATTCCAGTACCCATAAAGGTCATTCTGGTATCCGGGGCAGAAACATCATGTTTAACATTGATCCGTTTTCTTTATTCCTCCGCTTCCTGTTCGGAGGAAGCGCGGTTTTAGCTTCCACCCTGATCGCCCGGACTTTCGGGGGCAGGCTCGGAGGAATCTTTGCTGCCTTTCCGGCAGTGTACCTGGCAGCAGTCATGGGCTTGAGCATGGAATATAAGGGCAGCGAACTGCTGTCTGTGACCGAGCAGCTTTCGAAAGGAGCATTGGTGGGAATGGCAGCAGACATCTGCTGCGCACTTGCCGCCAGCTACTTTATTCTCAGGTATGGATGGAAAACAGGCCTTGGACTTGCCCTTCTTTTCTGGGCGGTGCTTGCTCCGCTGATTTACCTCGCATGGTTTGGGTTTTGAGAAGGGAAATACAAATCAAGAGAAAAATATCAGGGAAAAACAATCAAGGAAAAAACAATCAAGGAAAAAACAATCAAGGGAAATATCTTCAAAGGAAAAATATCAATCGAGGACTAAACCAATGGAAATCAAAACAAGCCCTGAATCACGAGGCAGCCCATGAAAGTTGATATCCGTGACCTGGGCCTGAGGTTCATCTTCGGGGGCCTGGCTGTCGCTGCCTGTTATGTTGTGCTCCAGCTCGTTCCTTCAAAATCTTTTGCAGGAATTTTTGCCGCTTTTCCTGCGGTAATGGCTGCAGCGGTCATCATGGCCGGACACTTCGGAAGCTCCGAACAGGCTGCCGATATCGCCCTTGGAGCCAGTGCAGGGATGCTGGGCTGCACCATGTGCGTGCTCACGGCCGCCTTTTGCATGGAACATCTGAATCTGTGGGGTTTGTCTCTGGCAATCGCCCTTGTAGTCTGGTTTGTTAGTTCTTATGCAGCAATTATGCTGATGCAGGGCTTTCTGGAAAAAAGAAAAAGAATGACAGGGAATCGGCCAGCAGGAAAACAGCCTCTTGAAAGTTCCGGAAAACAGCCCTGAACTAGAAACATTTCTTCGCGACTTATTTCCCGTACCCGTTCCTTCCTGATTTGTCCTTTTATAACACCCTGTTGCTCTTCAGGAGTTATTTTTTTACTTTCATCGGCTCTCCGCAACATGTTATGTTGCCTGTACAGCAAGTGTCGGTCGTGCAGCAGGATTCTCCGCATTCGTTTACTACCTTAAGTTCGAACCCGCACTCTTCACAAACAAGAATCTGACCTTCCTTCAATTCGCCGCAGTTCATTTCATGTCACCTCAATTTGCTTGATGTAAAAAATATGTAATTCAGGTTCAAACTGCTTTTGAAACAATGGTTCTGAAGATTATTCTGTGAAACTGAAATCAAAAATCAATGCGAAGGGACGGGGGTGAGATAAAGACGTAAATTCTGTCACAAATATGTTTAAAAAAATGTATATAGGACATGTCAATATGTTTTAATATGTTCGGTGAAGACCTTATCCTGAAATGGCTGGATGAAGGCACCATTGATCACGTCCAGGCAGAAAAGATGAGGGAAGACCTTGCGGAGTATAACAGGGAACGCAGGTCAAAAAAACAAATCATTGCCTTTTCGACCATAGGGGCGATTTTAATCGGGATCGGTGCCATTCTGTTTGTGGCTTCCAACTGGGAAAAAATCGGGGATACTGTCAAGGTTTTGCTGCTTGTTGGAAGTACGGTGGGCATACATTATGCGGGTTATCTTTTAAAATACGAGAAACAGAAATACCCCCGTCTGGGTTCTGCCCTGATTTTACTCTCAGCCCTGCTCTTTGGAGCCAGCTTCTTTTTAATTGCCCAGATTTATAATATCAACGCCAACAACAGTACCCTTGTCTTTATCTGGGTCCTTGGAGTTTTTCCTCTGATCTACGGCTACCGGTCCGCTCCAATTGCCGGGCTTTGTTCCCTGCTCTTTTATCTCTGGATTAGTCTTCTGTACCTGGAAAGGACTGACCTTAATAAATTGATTAACATCTGGGACCTCTACCTCATATCAGGCATTTCCATCTATTTTATAGGGGTTTTGCACGGGCTGGCAGAAAAAATTAAACATGCTGAAACTGCGTTTAAGTTTATGGGGCTGCAGGCGCTGCTCTTTGCGTTGTTTGTACACACCTTCGAGCTTGGAGAGTACCAGGTTGAAAAAATCGTTCCTGTAATTTACGCCATCTCAGGAATCCTATTCCTGGCAGTCCTGCTCCCAAAACCACTCAGGGAAAAGCTAACAGGTTTTCGGATAGATGTGAGCATATCCATAGTTGCATTGTTAATGGCAGGGATCACACTCACAACAATATACAGCCCCGCATCGGAAAAAATTTACATGATTCTTTTCAATATTATCTTCCTCGGACTTTTGACCTTGCTCCTGTATGCCGGGTACAGCACCGAAAATATGGGGATCGTAAATACCACAATGTTCTGGTTTGTCCTCCTGATTTTTGCGAGATATTTTGACTTCTTCTGGGAACTGCTTCCAAGATCACTATTTTTCATGCTTGGAGGGCTTGTCCTGCTTTTCATAAGTGTTGTTCTGGAAAGAAAAAGAAGGGAATTGAAGGTCCAGTTTTCAGGAGGGGAACAATGACAGGAACAATGAAAAGCAGCTGTTTGAGATTAAAGGGCTATGAAACTATGGTTCTTTCAGGAGCAGGGGGGATCCGGGGATGAATCAAAAGAAGATCTTTTATCTCACGATAGTCTTCTGGCTCCTGATCTTTTCAGGTTTTATCCTGTACAAAGAATATACCCTGAGAACCGGGACAGAAGTCGTACTTAAAACCGAACCTGTAGACCCGAGGGACCTTTTCAGGGGAGACTACGTGACCCTTAATTACGAGATCAGTACCCTGGATCTGGAGGTGGTTCCAGCCGAAGATCCTCATTTTAACTATAATGACCGGATATACCTGGCACTTGCATTGGAAGAGGGGTACGGGGTGCCCAAAAAAGTGTACAGGAATCCGCCAGAGGATGGGCTTTACATCAAAGGCACAGTAAAAGAACTGATCTACGACTGGGAAGAAGATGAAGACGGTATTGTAACAGAAGAACCCCAAATTAAAGAACTCAGAGTTGAGTACGGTATTGAGAGTTATTTTGTCCCCGAAGGCAGGGGGCTAGAGATCGAAAGTCAACAGTGGACCGGGGAAGAAGGAGTCAATGTAAAGGTTGTTGTTGACAAATATGGAAATGCCGTAATTAAGAGCTTATTGATTGACGGAAAAGAGGTTGAAATTTAACTCCGGGAGCGCGGAGACATAGCGGGAAGTCCCCTTCCTCGCCTTCATCAGAAAATAGGTGGGGGTAGTTCACGGATGTGTGTAAGAAATTAAAATTCCTTAACAACCTGTATTTCAGGCAGAGACTTTTTTATAAATCTGCCTGAATATATTCCAACCATAATCATCTTTTGAATGTTTAATGAGGTTTTTATAAATATTCGATAAACTTAAATATCAGCTAATTAATTTGTTGTAAATATCAATTATTTATAATTGCATCAGTTGTGGCTGTCAAACAGTATGTTTTCATTATATGAAACTAAAGTAGATCATCAGACGCTTACAGACCGACGCTGTAATCTGGCTATGGTATCCATGCATCTGTACTCTGCAGTTACATGTATGGCGTCCTGGAGGAAGCATGTTAGATGATCAAAAAATAAGAGAAATAAGGCTGTTGATGCTTGAAAGGACAGTACTTTTCAACAAATTGTTCGAAAGAAACGTCTATCAAGAAATATCCCAGGCCAGATTGGACGAACTCGAAAAACTCAGCAAACAACAGCCTCTTGCCATCATAATAATTGGCACGGCAGGAGAAATAATTCCTTCATACCTCGGCCTGTGCATGAATCTGGACAGGAGCAGCCTCTCAAGGATGATAGATTCCCTGGAGAATAAAGATATTGTCAGGAGAAGAATAGACCCAAATGACCGCAGAAGAGTTCCGGTATCCCTTACTGAGAAAGGGAAAAGGTACTATGAGATCCTGAACAAGAAAATGGAAGAAGTTGACACTTTTCTAATGGGACATCTTGAGGAACAGGACATCAAAGATTATGAAGAATGCCTTAAAACAGAGGTGCGGATCATGAAGAAAATCGATTCCGTAAAGGAGGCAGGAAATTGATCCTGGAAAGAATAAATCCCGAAAGAACGGATTCACGCATTAGGTCCTATATGACGGATTCTCCTGATAAAACATTTACAGAACCCGGTCCCCTGCACCCGGGGATCTGAGCAAGCAGTTTTTCAGGGGGTCCTATGAAAAGTATCCTTACCTGATTATTAAATATAATGCTAATCTAAGCCGGATTTCCTCAGTAGATATCAAGATACCAGGAAAATTTTTTGAATAATTTTCATGGAGAAATCAGTTTTGACTAGCTGTGGCTGTGGATTTTTCCTGAAAAACTGCTGATGGTGCTTATGATCTTCCAGTAAAATCTGAATTCTACAAAATTTGAGAATTCCAGTGAGACCTGAGAGTCCAGGTAAAATCTGTCAAAAATAAAGATTGTTCAGAAACAAAAAGAGTAAACGCAGCCTGTAAGGGGGTACTGCCATAAAAAACATATTCGAAAAATTAGGGGTTTTCATCCAGAGTAATCGCCCAACTATAATTGCCGTCATGTTTCTTCTGATCCTGCTGTCCCTTGAAGGGGCACAGATGATTGAGATGGCGTCAGGGACGGAAACTTTTGTCTCCAAAGGCACGCAACTGTATAAAGATTATGATCACCTTTTCAAGAAAAACTTCCAGACCGAGAACATTATAGTGATGGTTGAGGGAACTGAAGTCAAATCTTCAGCCGTTATGAAAGCCGCAGATAGGCTGGAACATAATATGCTGACCGTCCCGGGAGTTCTGTCTGTCACAAGCCCTGCTACCCTGATAAAGCAAATCAATTACAAAGTCTCCGGGAGGGCAAAAGTCCCGGATTCAGATCGGGAAGTCCAGGATATACTTAATATCCAGCCGGGAATGTTCGAATCTCTCATGCCTGACGATACTCATATGGTCCTAGTGATCAAAGTCGCAGGCAGTTCAACTGACCAGCAGAGGGAAGACATCCTTAATGCCCTGGACATTTCCCTGAAAGAAGCCGTTTTTCCCCCTGGCTACGGCCTCATTGTTACTGGTTCTCCCGCCCTGAGGCTTGATATTAACAAAGAAATCAGCCAGAGCATGGGCATCCTGCTCGGGATAGCTTCCCTCTTGATGATTGTCGTGCTCCTCCTGGTCTTCAGGCATGTAAGGTGGGGGCTGCTTCCTTTACCGGTTGTGCTGCTGGGAGTCCTTTTTACTTTCGGGCTTATGGGATATGCCGGAGTGCCCATGACAATGGTCTCTATGGCAGCTTTTCCTGTCCTGATAGGATTGGGGATTGACTATGCTATCCAGTTCCATAACAGGATGGAAGAAGAAATCCGTGCTGGAAAAAGTTCAGGAAAAGCCCTTGTCCTCACCATAAAACACACAGGTCCTGCCGTCTTGATAGCCCTGGCAATGACTGCTCTTGGCTTTATCCCCCTTTTTACCTCCACCATACCCATGATCCAGGATTTTGGGAAATTGCTCCTGATAGGGATTGTCATGTGTTACATCTCTGCGCTCTTTTTCGGGCTGGTAATCCTTTACAGCTTCGACTGGATTTCCAGGACGAATCCATTTGGGTTGTTTAAGAAGAAAAAAGAAGAACTCGATTCCGAAATTGATCCTTCCAATTCTTCCGCGGCAAAGGTGCAGAAGGCCCAAGCTCTTGAAAGATTCCTTATGAAAGTCGCCGACTTTGCCATAGAACATTCACGGGTCATCCTGGTGATTTCCCTGCTTACATGTTTTATGGGGATTTATGTAGACCAGGCAATCCCTATCCAGACCGACATTATTACCGATCAAAGTGTGACGATGATTGACATAATCAGTGCCCTTACAAGTGGGAGGGTATTTATGATAATGTTTGGAATTTTTTTAGGACTGATAGCCCTTTACAGCTTCTACTGGATTTCCAGGAAGAACCCCTTAGGGTTGTTTAATAAGAAAGACGAAAAAATCGAACCCGAAACCGATCCTTCCAATTCTCCAGTAGCAGAAGTCCAGAAAGCCAAAGCCCTTGAAAGAGCCCTTATAAAGATCGCCGACTTTACCATAGAACATTCACGGATCATCCTGGTGATTTCCCTGCTTACATGTTTTGCTGGGATTTATGCAGACCAGTCAGTCCCTATCCAGACCGACACAAATACTTTCATTCCCCAGGACATGCCTTCCCTTGTAAATTATAAACAAATGCAGGACCTGATTTCCGGAACCGGAGACCATCTAAACATTATTCTTAAAGTAAAGGATAACAGTGATCCGGAAGTTCTGAAGTGGATGGATGAGTTTAGCCAGTATGAAGTTAAAAACCGGGGCCATGTGTACGAGGCTACGAGTATTGTAGACCTTTTAAAGGAAAAAAACGGCGGTACCATACCCGAAACCTCTGAAGAAATACGGAAAATATACGGGGAAATCCCGGAAAGTCAGAAAAAAGGATACATACAGGGCAGCCAGTTGCTGACAATTGACCTTGATATAGGGCAGGCCATGGAGAACCTCGAGATAACAGGCATTAAAGAACTGCGGGATATTGTAGGGGAAGACCTACAGTGGCTGCAGCCGCCCCCCGAAGTTACTGTCATTATTACCGGTCAAAGTGTGGCGATGATTGATATTATCAGTGCCCTTACAAGCGGGAGGGTCTTTATGACCATGCTTGGAATCGTGCTGGTGTTACTTGGGCTGCTTGTGGTTTACAGGGACTACGTAAAAGCGCTCTCCCCGATCGTCCCCATGTTTATTGTAGTGGGCTGGTCAGGCCTCGTCATGTCCGGGCTGGGCCTTTCATACACGCCAATGACCGCGGTGCTTGGAGCCCTGATCCTGGGTGTGGGGTCCGAATATTCTATCCTGATGATGGAACGTTACTTTGAGGAAAAGGAAAACGGCCTGGACCCTGTGGAAGCAATCAACCAGGCGATGGCAACCACCGGCTCAGCTCTGATAGCTTCGGGAGCTACAACGGTCTTTGGGTTTTCAGCCCTTATTTTCTCCCCCTTCCCCATCCTGAGCAATTTCGGGCTTGTTACGGTCATTGATGTTTTCCTGGCAATCTTTGTCACCTTCGTGGTCTTCCCACCCCTGATTGTGATGATGGACACTCGCCGGGAGAAGAAAAAAGCAGGAATAGCCTGAGAAAAGGATGAAAACCATGGGAGCGGCTCAGGGATCAGATGCCTTTTTTCAACTCTTTTTTCTTTTTGGTCCGGTCCTTAGCCACTCCATGCACTTACGTTGCAAGCGGAATCCACTTCCTAAATGGAATATTCCCACTTTTTGCAAAAAGATAATATCTGAAAATTTAATTAAAAACTCGAATTGTTTGAATTTTAGGATCCTGTTAGTTGATGACTATTATCTGACGCTCTCAAATACAGCGGTCGTCCCCTGCTACATGGTTAATATTTTGGCATTAGAGCTCTCAGCACGGCTATTGATCACGTTTATATCTACTGTACGCAGACGGGATCAAGCCTTGTACGGCGCGTGAAAAGAAAGAACGTCAAAAAATTGGGGGTCTGCTCTTCACCCCTCCATAAACTCCTTTACTTCCTTCAACATCTCTCTTATCTTAATATTCTGCGGGCAAACCTCCTCACATTCCCCACACTCAACGCAGTTCCTTGCCTTTTCCTCAGGTGACAGAAGGACCCCATACTGGAACCTGGCATTTTCCATATCATCAAGCATATAAACGTCATTCAAATAACTGAGATTCCGCGGGATATTTACTCCCGATGGGCAGGGCATGCAGTATTTGCAGCCGGTGCAGTTGACCTTTGTCCGGGTTCTGTAGATCTCCTTAACTTCTGCGATCAGGCTTTTTTCCTCGGCTGAAAGGGAATTGGGATACCCTTCTTCTGCAATTTTCAGGTTTTCTTTCAGGTGCTTCGGTTCCGACATCCCGCTCAGGACAACACTGATTTCGGGATAGTTCCAGAGGTAGCGAAAAGCCCATTCTGCCGGGCTTCTTATAGTCCCGGCTCCGGCCCATACCTTCCGGGCTGCTTCCGGGGCTTTTGATGCCAGATTCCCGCCCCTCAGAGGTTCCATGATAACGATGGCAAGCCCCTTTTCAGCCGCATATTTCAGGCCCTCGATTCCTGCCTGGTAGTCCTCATCAAGGAAATTGAACTGGATCTGGCAGAGCGCCCAGGGGTAGGCGTCCACGACTTCCTTGAAAACGTCCAGCTCGTCGTGGAAGGAAAAACCGGTGTATTTGATTTTTCCGGCTGCAAGGGCTGAGTCCAGGAATTCGATAATGCCGAGTTCCTTTAGTTTTTCCCAGTAACTCTTCTTTACGGCGTGCAGGAGGTAGAAGTCGATGCAGTCCGTCCGGAGCTTTTCAAGCTGCTCGTTTAAGAAACGGTCCATGTCCTCCCTGGTCTTCACGCGCTTGCAGGAAAGCTTGGTTGCCAGGTGGACTTTTTCCCGGTAGCCATCGGCAAGGGCTTTTCCCAGGAAAACCTCGTTCATCCCTCCGTGATAGGAGTATGCCGAATCAACGTAATTTACCCCGTGGTCAATGGCGTAACGGAGGAGTTCAGTTGCCTTTTCCTCGTCTATTTTCTCGGGCGTTCCTTCGAGAACGGGAAGCCTCATGCAGCCGTAGCCAAGAATCGAGACCTTTTCGCCTGTGTTTCCTAATTTGCGGTATAACATCTTTTTGCCCCGGTGATCGTGTCTGCCCGACAATATGTGGATAATGGCTCTAAACCTTTGCCGCCCGAATTGCGATTCGGGATCACAGGAAATCGGAGATTTTCTGGGAGTTGCTATGTAATCGCAACAGCCCGCAGTCCGTTTCGCTTCGCTCAAGCGGACTATTTTATGGGTTTTAGTAGTTAGTTTTTCTCAAGCTGATAAGAAACACTGTTAAGAGATACTGTTATATCAGATCCTTGCCTATCACATATCGATAATTATGGGGAAGAATATCCACGAAATCAAAGAAGTAAAGGGCTTTTTGCCCAGGTCTGTTGTTTATGCTGAAAAGATAAATGAGGATTTTGGTGAAGGGCTTGCAGGCTTTTACAAAGCTATCTGGGCTGAAAGGGAAGGCGGGCTTTCCATGAAACAGAAGCACCTGATGGTCTTTGCTATCGCCTGCTCCAACAACAACACGGAAAGCGCAGTCAAGATTCTGGAGAGGCTTCATAAATTCGGAGCCACAAGAGCTGAGATCTCGGACGCCATGATGATGGCTGCCTGGACCGGCGGGATTCAGAATTTCACGGATTTCAGTGCAGCTGTACTGAAGGAAATGGAGAAACTGGGCTATTAAAAAGCCATATTTCTCTACTTTTTTATTTCTCTACTTTTTTAGAATCATTTTTAAATCAGTTTGTCGTTTTAGTTATTATAATTCCTATGTAGGTTTATTCTCATGGGAGTATACAATATTTCACTCTCAGAATACTTCCTATAAATATTCCCTCAAATTTCATAAACCTCTCCTCTAAATTCCGTAAAATATTGATTACATATTCGGAGACCGGCAAAAAATGTACTGCACAACTGAAGGAATGAGCAGGATACGTAATCCAGTTCTCTTTAGAGAAGTCCAGAAGATGGATCAGGTGTGGATCAGGCTTGTTGTTGGTATTCCGGTATTTTTTTCCTGGTATGGTGCCTACCAGCAGCTCTTTCTCGGGAAACCTTTCGGGAACAATCCTGCTCCTGACTGGATGATGCTTGTCTTATTGCTGGTTTTCGGGGTTCTTTTCCCTCTTTTATTCTATTCCCTCAAAATGATCACCGAAGTCAGGAAAGATGGCCTGTACGTCCGCTTTTACCCGTTTCATTTTTCTTTCAGATCCTTTCCTTTCGAGACTATCCAGAGTTACGAAGTCATAACCTACAACCCAATCAGGGATTACGGAGGTTGGGGGATACGCTACGGGTTAAAAGGGACTGCATACAATGCAAAGGGTAACAGGGGAGTGCTTTTTGAATTTGCGGAAGGGAGCAAAGTAAAAAAGCTGATGATTGGTTCTCAGGTCCCGGAAAGACTTTCCGAAGCTATTAACAGGGCAATAAAAAAGCAAACTTAAAGGATAATTCTGCCAGTTTTTTCAGGCTTTTAACTCTGTGAGCGCGGAGGCACAGTGGGAAGTTCCCTTCCTCGGAGGGCATCAGCCTGACAGGTGGAGGATGAAAGTACCTCAAGAACAGTTTTAATTTACTTATATATAAATTTTTCCTGGATGTTTCTGCATTTAGCATTTTATCCCAGATTTTCTTTAAGCATTTTATCACTATAGTTAATTTTTGATCATCAACTGTATTTTTAAATTGAATATGATATATAATTCATATTTTTTTTCGGAAAGTTTATTTACTCTGTTTTAGTAGAGAAAAATAAAACGATTTTCAATTAATTAACTTTTAAAGTCAAAAATATTTTCTGTTGAAGGCATTTACTTATTAAATCAGTTTATTTAAAAGACACGTCTTCGGATTAAGGTACGAAATGTATTTTCTGTGAGGTTACTAAAGTATGTGTAAGGTGCCTGTTTCGTATAATAAGGTACTTGCCTGATAAGTACTGTAAGGGATGCATTGATCAGTGCATGTGTCTGGTTAGTTCATACTATAAGGGAGGGATTGTCACGGAACATCCGGAAACAGGTTTAATTTTTAGAGAGGTGCAGGATCTGCACAATAACGTTTTTTTGGTTTCGGTCCTCTATCCTGCTCTTCTGCTCTGGTACGTCGGGGTCTACAGCCTGGTCTTCGGAAAACCTGCAGGGGTTCAGAATATCCCTGACCTCTACATATTAGCTCTCTGGTTTGTATTCGGGGTATTTTTTCCTCTTTTGTTCCACTGTACAAAACATATAACTGAAGTTAGAAGGGACGGAATCTATATCCGTTTGATACCGCTGAATACCTCATTTAAGAAAATCCCTATTTATGTGGTTGAAGATTGCAAGATTCAGGCATATGACCTTTTTACCGGAAAGAATTGCAAAGATACGACTCTTTCCGGGAGAGCAAATTTCTTTGTAACCCTGAAACTCATAACCGGGAAAAGAGTAGTTATCAGCTCTAAGAATCCAAAAGAACTCCATCAGGCGATTATGTCTGCCGTGGCCAGCTTTTGATCAAAGACTAAAGGATTGTGGGATTATAATGGAACTCTTTTACAGGAAGAGAATTATCATTTTTTGAGATGTGACGTAAAGAAGCCCATACATTGACTATAGAATGGTTACATTCGAAACTATAGCCGGGTATTTAAAGTGTAATTAATTGCTGAGTTGACTACAAAAAATGAAAGGAAGAAATTACTTCCTTTCTTTTGCATACGCAACAATTGCGTCCTTGACCCCGTATTTGAAGGCAACCACAATCGCAATTCCCCAAGCTAGCGGCCCGAAGAAGAGGTAGAGGATACTGGTATCAATCAGCATTGTATCCAGGGCAACCAGAACAAGAATGAGAAGCAGGAAGCCCCTGAGGAGGGGAAGAATGATGTCTGTCCCTTCTATATCCATGCTTTTTACAGTAACACTCAGGTAGTCCATTACCAGATCTATAGAAAGAATTCCTATCATCAGGATCAGGATGGCTATGATTACACGTGGCAAATACTGAGTTATATCTATCAACAGTTGAGTAATCATGGTCTGCTGCAGGATATCCGATGCAGCCGTGAGGAAGATCAGGTACCCGAATATTCTAACTATTCCAGCTATAATGCCTGAAGCTGTCAGTCCTCCGGATCTAATTGAAGCTCCGAGAGCTGTCTGTTCAAACTTATCATCCACTCCGGTTGAACTAAGTACCTTCTGGAGTAGGTCGCTGATGAAATCAACAATCAGCAAACCTATGAGCAGGACAATGAGAGCAGAGATCACAAGCGGAATATAGAATATTATGATATCGACAAAGCTGTTCACTACCTCAATATTTAGAAGATCCAGGATGATTATGGCGAAAATGATGTAGACGAACCAGCGGATGACTGCATCAAAAAAGCCGACCGTACTCATCTGTGCTCTTCTTAGCATTCCCCCTATCACCGTTTTGTCGACCAGATCATCGAGTCCGATTTTATCCAGTATCTTTGCTCCGATCTTCCCGAGAGCTTTCCCCAATACTATCCCTACAATAAGAAGAAGAATTATGGCCACTAATGTCGGAATAAATGCTATAAACTGATCAAACATATCGTATAGACTATTCGTAATCTCCGTTTGAACCATATTAATCACCCCTATATCCAGTTTCAAAACTGACGATCTTTCCAAATTCCCCTATTTTTTGGAAAACCTAATATTATATTTATTATAATATTCTATTTAATGGATAATACATAAAATTATCTGCAATTTATCTGCACACTTAAAAACTCATTTCCAGGCTGAGAGTCGGGTTATGCTGAAAATTATAGAACCGGTTTCAATAGCTTAATAATTATATTCCAAGAAAAAAAACCATACATAGGCTTAAATCAGTGAAGTCTTAATTAAATAATATACTTATTTTTATTATAAAGTGAGGCAAAGCCGTGAAACCGGAAACTTTGGGAGGAAGACAATCAAATGTCGGGCTTGCCCCCGGAACTCTTGTCCACGTGGGGGAAAAAAAGGTAGAGAAGGTCGTAATTCAGGCATGGATCTATAACAACGAGAAACTTATCGAAAAAGAACTGCAGACCGTGGAGGAATGTCAGGCTTTAAAAGATCAGCCTGGAATGAATTTATGGATAAATGTCGATGGTCTAGACCGGATTGAGGTTATAGAAAAGCTCGGGAAATATTTTAAGATCCACCCTCTGACTCTCGAAGACATACTAAACACGGGGCAACGGCCCAAGATGGAAGACTATGAGTCCTACATCTACACTGTATTAAAAATGATGCTCCTTGATACAGAAACGGAAGAAATTGTTATTGACCAGGTGAGCATCATCATCGGTCCCAGATACATCCTGTCTTTTCAGGAAAGGGAGGGGGACGTTTTTGATCCTCTCCGGGAAAGGCTCAAAAATCCGGCTTCACGCCTGCGAAAGAACGGGGTGGACTACCTTGCCTACGGCCTTATTGACGCTGTAATCGACAATTATTTTCTGATCCTCGAACACTTTGGGGAAAAGATAGAGGATCTTGAAGATGAACTCGTCAGGAACCCGGCGCCAGATACCCTGAAAATTATCCAGAAATATAAAAGAGATATGATCCTTCTGCGTAAATCGGTATGGCCCCTCAGGGAACTGATTAGCGGCCTACAGAAAGTGGAGTCCGAGCTTATCACGGAGACTACGCAGATTTATCTGAGGGACATTTATGACCATACCATTCAGGTCATAGACTCCATAGAGACATTCCGGGATATCCTCTCTTCAATGGTAGATGTCTACCTTTCCAGCTTGAGCAACAGGATGAATGATATCATGAAAGTCCTGACAATCATCGCCACGATTTTCATCCCCCTTACCTTTGTCGCAGGAGTCTATGGCATGAATTTTGACTATATGCCCGAACTCCGGTGGCGCTGGGGTTACCCTGCAGTCATGCTGAGCATGGCGTTACTGGGAATAAGCATGTTTCTTTATTTTAAAAAGAGAAGATGGGTCTAAACCCCGAATTGCGATTCGGGATCACAGGAAATCTGAGATTTCCTGGGAGTTGCACTGCAAATGCAACAGTACGCGGTCCGTTTCAGCAGAGTTGCGACTTTGCAGTACGCAGCCCTTTTCGCTGCGCTCAAGAGGGCTAATCGATGGGTTTTAGCAGTGAGCTTCGCTCGCTCAAGCAGACTAACTTATGGGTGTTCTAACTTATGGATGTTCTAACTTATGGATGTTCAATACTGAACTTTGCTCAAGAGGTCTAAATAACAGATCTTCTGATCCGTACAACTTTATTCGCCATACCGGGTCTTTCCTGTCACGCTCGACGCAGGAGAGCGGTCTTTCAAAGAAAGAAAGAAAGAAAGAAAGAAAAGCCGAAAAAATAAGAGCTACTGAGGAAGCTTGTAAGTAAGAAATGAGAACCAAACAAGTCAAAGTGACCGAAAAAAAGGCAGACGAAAGCAAAACAAAGCAAATTCTACTTGAAAAACACTTTTTGTCAAATCTCTTTTTTATTTCCCTCTTTTTTGGGAAGGACCGTCAGACAAGCTGGCGGAGATATCCTATAATGCAGGGATTCAAAACCGAACTCCGGGGTCAAGGAAAGTATTTCTCAGCCCAGGGGATATTTTTTCCACAGATAAGTTTCTCTTAATAGCAGTATCGTTTCACCTTTTGTTTTTAATCCTGGCTGGCAGGCCGGTCCTGGCTCCGGGTGGCACAGGGAGAGAGAACTGAAAGCTTCCCTCCAGGGTTCCGGAATGGATCAATTAATCAGGGACCATCTTTTTCTACAATTCTATAAAATTTATTCGAAGTAATTTTTTTATAATAGTTTGAATGTAATATTAAGAAATTTAGAAATTGACTAAAATATGTTAATTGCTGGAATACTATGTACGGCTACTACGATCCCCCATTTTCAGTAGAACAGGAAGGAATTTCTATATCCGTAAAAAAAACAGGAGATGGATGGGTATATAAGAGGACGCTTGGAAAAGATGAAGTGGAAAAGCTCATCCTTGGAGATGGAAAGCGCATTATCATAAATCCAGTTGAACCTCTGAATACTCCGAAAGAAATCACCCCAAATCTGCTGATCGAATTTGAGAAAACACTGCTTCTTGCAGGTGGGGAGAAAAAACGGATTTTTTTGACTTTTCCGGTTGAAATAGGCGTTTTTATCTCGGAAAACGGAAATAAGAGTCCCCAGGTCCTGGATGTGCTCAGCCTTGTGAGGCAGAAATTTACCCTTTACGGAGAGGTTTCGAATGGAGTTGTCTGCAAGCACTGGAAAAGCAGGTTATACTCGTTTTCTCCTTTACTTAATCCCCTGCAGGAAGGAGTTATGGAGCTTACTCTTAGAAATACCTCCTCTGATTGGGCTTCAATCTCAAAAGCTGTTTTCAGTGCATACGGGATGAAACTGTACTATGACGGGGACGTCTTCATGAAAGCCCGTATGGACATCCTCAACAGGAACACGGCTGAAACTGGTTTCGAAATGCAGCCTATTAACGGAGAGATGAAAGGTTATCTTGTGAAAGACCAAAAAATCAGGAAAGAGGCTTTTGGTGTTTACAGCCTCCGGAAGCTTGGCTTTGTACCTCTTAAGTTTTATATGGAGTGGGGCTTTTGATCCTTCCGGACATTAATTTTTTTGATTTTGAGCTGTATCCAACCTCAAAAGGAATTGTTACCCTGGGGGACCTGATAAAGTTTGTTCTCATTCTTTCTTTTTCGGTCCTCCTCTCCAAAGTACTCACAATTTACCTGCGGAGGTCTCTTAAAGACCGGGTCAGTAAGGACGTGGGCGAACCTGTCCTCAAACTCCTTTATTATGGCTCTTTTATTGTCGTTTTCATTTCGATACTTCCCTTAATAGGGTTTGACCCCTCAGGGTTCCTGCTTGCAGGAGGAGTCGCAGGTATCGTCATCGGTTTTGCGAGCCAGAACATTGTTGGAAATCTGGTCGCAGGATGTTTCCTTATGTTTGAAAGGCCCATAAAAATAGGGGACCAGGTAGAAATCAATGGGACAGCTGGCTATGTCACCGATATCCGCATAATCTCAACCCTTATCCGCACCTATGACGGGCTCCTTGTCCGCTTACCCAATCAGCAGGTCTTTACCACAAACATCACAAATATTGTGGGGCACCCGGTAAGAAGGTTTGAATACACAATCAGAATCCGCTATAGCGACGATGCCAGCGCTGCAATATGGCTGATCAAGGACCTTATAGACAAGGAGCCCTTTGCTCTCCTGAGCCCCGCTCCTTCGGTTTTTGTAAATGAGCTTGGAGAAAGCTCGGTAAACATTACTGCCAGGATCTGGGCTCCTGTGAACGAATGGTTCGGGCTGAAAACGAGGCTCCTGTGGAATATCAAAAAAACTCTTGAAGAAAACGGCATAGAAATTCCCTTCCCGCAGCGGGTACTTCATATTAATACGAATTCGGAAAAACCGCCGCAGGTGATTGAAGAGCTGAAAGAAAATAAGTTTGAAGAAAACGAATGCGTGTTGAACTTTGAAGAAAGGGTATTAAACTGAAAAACTGAACAGGTGATTAAGCTTAGTGGCAAAAGGAAAAGAAAAGCAGGCTTTTTAAGGTACAGATTTCCTGATCCCCTTTTCTTCCCTTTTCTTCCCTATTTTCCCCTTTTATTCATTTTTCTTCCCTTTTATTCATTTTTCTTCCCTTTTCTCCCCTGTGCCTCCTTTCCTTTGGCATGAAAATACTGTGATTTGAAAAGTACTTTCATTTCTTTGTGCCTGTTATTTGAAGAATTTCATAAACCCTCAGCAGGAAACCCCTGAGTCTTTAGCTCAGGGGTAATTGACCTTCGTTTTTAATTTCTGACCTTAAGTGCATCCCTGATTGACTTAACTGTAAGGGCTCCGGGTGTTCCTTTCATATTGTGAGGCTGCCAGGTGCCGGATTTAATTTCTTCCGAGTTATCATCATGTTCGTCTTCAAGGAGCAGGATAACCCCTATGTCCTCAGGGACAGTATCTACCATCTTTGCTCCGCAAGCTTTGAGCTCCCCAAGGGCTTCATTTCCTTTTTCCTCATCAAAGGGGACCGTACAGCCCTTTACGACGTTTGTCCGAAAGCCCTTCTCAAGAAAGACAAGAGTATTGTGGTAGATGCAGACCTCATCAACCAGGCCTGTCATGAATACCTCATCAATACCCAGCTCCGAAAGCTCCAGTTCGAGTCTCGGGTTTGTGAAAGCGTTGTAGTGGTCTTTCGGAAGCCTGAGTACAGCAGTATTTCCCCTGCGGAGGGCTTTTTTCACAAGTTCCACTATCGGATCAACGATTGTCCTGCCCAGGGGAGCCACGAGGCTGCCTTCGTATTCCCTGCCTTCATGTTCGTATTTCTCAAACACGAAGTCGTTTGTCATGTCTATGATAATCAGTGCTTTCAAGCTTTCACCCTTTTCTCAGAGTTATCCTTCAATCCATCTCGTCTTTGATCTTCTATTTGCGTTATTTGCGATAAGTTTACCCCTTAAGCCTTTTCTTTGAAGCAACTTTTTCTGGACTAACATGAAAATATAAAAACACTTAATACCTATAATAAATATAAAATATTTAATAGTTTAGTGCTTTTATTAAATAAATATTTTTAATGTAATTTGTTAAAATGTACTGATCATTTTGCGTTTAAGCCAATTATGAAGTTTAATATGTGTTATAATTTTAAAATAATTAAAAAACAAAATAAAACGTATAAAGGGATAAAATGCTAAAAAAAATCATTATATTATTTTTGCTTGCTGCAATATGCCTCTTTCCATGGCAAGCATCAGCAATTTCAGAAAACCTGACTTCGATAGAAAATGGATGTGTAACAGATGAATCTAATTTACCGTCTACATTTGAAATTAATTTGACTGGATCTTTTGAAAATAATGAATCCCAAACTTTTGAAAATTATGAATTAATTCCATCTAAAAATGATTCTTCAGGACTTTTTTCCCTCGCTCCTTTGAATCCCGATTTTGAGGAGTACATTGAAAATGAGGAGCTAAACAAGAATAGAATACTCCTGACCTCAGGTGAGGTTTCTGAAGAAGAAAATTTAGCTACAGGCTATACTCCCGCCCCAGTAGACCTCTCACACCTGAAAGCTGTTGAAAGTCCGGAGGGTTTGAGTAATTATCCTGTTTCTTACGACCTCAGGTCCCTTGGGCGTGTGAGTCCTGTCCGGGACCAGAAGGATGCAGGAAGCTGCTGGACATTTGGAGCTTATGCATCCCTTGAATCTTACATTCTCGGAGCAGAAGGAAAAAACATGGACTTTTCCGAGAACAACATAAAAAACCTGCTTTCGGAGGAGTATCCTGAAGGTTTTGACCGCACTTTTGATGACGGCGGAAACGCCCTTATGACTACGGCTTACTTTGCCCGCTGGAGCGGCCCGGTAAGTGAGACCGATGACCCCTACGACCCTCACTCCAGTGTCTCTCCGACAGACCTTCCTTCCTTAAAACGTATACAGGAAGTGATTTCCCTCCCGGCAAGAAGCGGTCCCGAAGATAATGACCTGATCAAATGGGCCCTGACGAATTACGGAGCCGTTGACACTGTAATTTACTTTTCTTCCGATGCTTATGACGCTGCCAACTGCAGTCATTATTACGGAGGCTCGAACTCTGCAAACCATATGATAGGCATAGTAGGCTGGGACGATTCTTTTGACCGAAACAAATTCACTCCTGCAGCTCCGGGAGACGGTGCGTTCATTGTCAAAAATTCCTGGGGTACCAACTGGGGAGATGAAGGGTTCTTCTATGTTTCGTATTACGATACCGTGATAGGAGGCGAGAATGTTGTCCATACTGCCGAAGACCTCAGTTCCTATTCCCATATGTACCAGTACGACCCCCTGGGATGGGTTGAAAGTATCGGGTCCTCAGGAAGCAACACAGCCTGGGCAGCCAACGTCTTTACAGCCGAAGAAGCCGAGACCCTTGAAGCTGTGAGTTTCTATACCCCTGCCACCGGCACAGGGTACGAAATCTACGTCTACACCGATCCGGTTTCCGGCCCCATAAACCCTGCAGGAGCAGAAAGTTCTGCTAACGGGACAATTGCCTTTGCAGGCTACCATACTGTTTCCCTGGACTCCGGAGTCCCGCTTGAATCAGGACAGAACTTTTCAGTAGTTGTAAAATTTACTACCCCCGGGTATTCCTTCCCTGTGGCAGTTGAATACCCACAGGAAGGATACAGCAGCAAAGCCAGGGCAAATTCCGGGGAGAGTTTCTTCAGCCCGGACGGGGAAAACTGGGTGGACACTGCCCTTGCTGTGGAAAACATGAACGTTTGCATTAAAGCCTTCACAAACCGGAGCGAAGCGGCAGAAGCTGCCTTCACGGCCAATGTTACCTCGGGCCCGGTTCCCCTCATGGTAGAATTTATTGATGCAAGTACGCTCTCCCCCACGGCCTGGCACTGGGACTTCGGGGATGGGAACACTTCTACCGACCGTTTCCCGACCCATAGCTATACCGGAGCCGGAAAGTACAATGTCACACTCCGCGTAGAAAACGAATACGGAAACAGTACTCTTGAAAAAACAGAATGGATCAGTGCGACTGACGCTTCCCTTATCTATGTGGACGATGACGGGCCTGCAGATTTCACTTCCATCCAGGCTGCAGTTGATGCTGCTTCCCCCGGAGCCACAATCATTGTCAGAAACGGCACATATACGGAAAACGTGGATGTTGACAGGGCTGTTACAATCATTTCCGAGTCCGGACCTGAGTATACGGAAGTAAAGGCTGCAAACCCGAAAGATTCCGTGTTTTATGTAACGGCAAATGCAGTTAATATTTCAGGTTTTTCCATCTGCGGAGGGTCTGAATATTATTCTTCTTCCTCCTACGCTACCACCGGCATCTGGCTCTATGAGGCCAGGGACTGCAACATAAGCGGAAACTTACTTTCGGACAATTGCTGTGGAATTTATGTTATCGGTTCAGGGAACTGTACCCTGAACGGGAACAGGGCCGAATCCAATGAAATCGGAATCTATCTGTCTGGGTCGGAAGGAAATAACCTGAGAAACAATAGTATGGAAAACAACTCTTACAATTTTGCAATTCCGGATGCTTCGACTGCAAATGACATTGATAAAAGCAACACAGTTAATGGCAAACCTATCTACTATCTTGTAAACGAAAGCGACCTTATCCTGGATTCAGGTTCGGATGCAGGTACAGTTTATTGTATTGACTGCCAGAACGTGACGGTTAGGGACCTGAACCTCTCCGGAAATTACTATGGGCTTTACCTCTACAATACGGTGGATTCTCACTTTGAGAACATTAGCTCGCCAAAAAACAATTACGGGTTCTACATCAGTGGTTCTACCGGATTAAATTTCACTGACAACAGCGCAAGTTCAAATTACTACGGGCTTTACATTGAAGATTCGGAATGGAAATCCCTCTCAGGCAATAGAATGGAAGGGAACACTTACAACTTTGGAATTGAAGGAGACTGTGCTTCACAAAATGTGCCTGAGGTGGAGTCAAGCAACCTGCTGGATGGAAAGTCCCTGTACATCCTTTCCGGAGTCTCCGACCATGTCCTGGAAACGGGGTCTGATGCGGGTTCTGTTTGTTTGCTTAACTGCCTGAACATAACAGTCCGGGACCTGGTGTTCCGGGACGGACGGTTTGGGGTCTACCTTTCCAGAACGGAAAGAGCAGCAATTGAAAACAATACGTTCTCCGGCAACCGGTACGGAGTGTACCTCGAGGACTCCGGGAACAATACGGTAAAAGAAAATGAATTTTCGGGCAATTCGCGGGGAATTTACCTGACGTCCTCTTCAGGAAACACCCTGGCAAACAACGCCCTGGCCGGAAATTCGGCATGCGGCATCTATCTTTCCGAGTCCGGACGTAACAACATAAGCGGAAACAATGCCTCAGGGAGTTATGCAGGAATTCAGGCAGACTACTCCAATGGCAACACTTTCCTGGAAAACAGTGCTTATAACAATACTCTAGGGCTTTGTCTGTTGGGTTCGGACTACAACACCCTGACAGCAAACACTGCAAATTCGAACAGTGAAAGCGGATTTGACCTGACCATAAGCCAGCACAATACCCTTTCAGGGAACAGAGCTCTGGACAACTTCCGCGGCATCACTCTTCAGGGCTGGACCGGGGAAGCTTTCACTTCGGATAACGTTCTGTCCTCTAACATGGTTTCAAATAACTCGGAACTCGGGATCTGGCTTACTGTAGCCGAAAATAACACCATATACGGAAATTCGTTCCACAACATAAAGAACGTTAAGGACACGGGACATAATGTATGGAATACTACTTCAGGAAACTACTGGAGCGATTATGCGGGCTCTGATGCTGACGGAAATGGGATTGGAGACACTCCTTACGTTATCAACTCCATGACCGGAAGTCAGGATTACCTGCCCATCTGCAGGGAACCGGGTATCCCGCTGACCCTCACTGTGGGTTCCGGAGCCGGGGCTTTTTCCTCAATCCAGGCAGCTGTAGATGCTGCGTGGGAAGGGGATACGCTTCTTGTAAGCCCGGGCACTTATACGGAAAACATAAAGGTGAACAAATCGGTCAGTATCATTTCCTCCTCAGGAAATCCTGAAGATACCATTGTCCGTGCGGCTACTCCTGATGAACACGTTTTCAGCGTGACTGCCGACTCCGTAAACATCAGCGGGTTTACTGTGTCAGGAGCTTTGGAGGAAACCAGGGCAGGGATCTACATGAAAGATACATCAGGCTGCAGTTTAAGCGGGAATGTCATTTCTGGTAGTTATTTTGGGATTCGGGATACACGCAACAGCGGCAGCAACTGTTCAAACAACACTGTTGAGAATAATGTGTGTGGAATCTTTTCTGCTGCTGGGGAAAACAACAAACTGAACAACAACAGAATCTCAGAAAACGAGTTTGGGCTCATTCTTGTTTCCAATTCCAGCGTCCTGAGAAATAATCTTATTTCAGGTAACAAGTACAACTTCGGAGCTTTGCCTTTTATAGCAGGTGTAATCGGGGATATCGATACCAGCAACCTTGTGGATGGCAAGCCCATTTACTACCTTGTAGGGGAATCCGACAGGGTGCTCGATGCTTCTTCCAATGCAGGGACAGTGTATCTTGTTGACTGCGAGAACATAACAGTCAGAGACCAGGTGCTTGAGCATAACATATACGGTATTTATCTTTACAATACGACGAATTCAAGTCTGGTCGGAAACCGTGTGAGTAATAATGATGAAGGGCTCACCCTTTATGATTCTTGCAATAACAGCATCTACAACAATTTCTTCTCAAGCGACTTTCTGAACGTCGAGTTGATGGGGAAATGTTCCGGAAACACCTGGAACGTCAGCAGGACCGAAGGGCCTAATGTTCTCGGGGACCCGTATATCGGAGGCAACTGCTGGGCAAACCCGAAGGGTACAGGCTTTTCCGAAACCACTCCTGACGCAGACGGGGACGGGTTCTGTGACCTCCCTTACGAGATTCCGGGATCCGGAAGCCAGGTTGACAGCCTTCCCCTCTACAACCCTCCCGAAGTTGCCGATGGCGGAGAAGAAGTAGAAGAAGAACACAGGGGGAGTAGCGGGAGCCGGTCAGCCATTTTCAGTGGCGTCTCGGGAGTGCCTTCTGTCAACGTTCAGGGAGTGGATGTTTCCAGGCAGCAGGTACTCGCAGGCCAGCAGGCGGAGTTTACATTCAGTGGCCCCGGATGCAGTGTTACGGGCATCAGTTTTGTTTCAGGGACAAATGCCGGGACAGTGACCGGGAAAGTGGAGACCCTGAACGGCCTGCCAAAAACGATTCTGGATGGTCCGGAAGGCGCGGTTTACCAGTACATGAACATAGTGATCGGAAGCCAGTTCTTTGGGGAATCCGGGACTTTTGAGAGTGCCGTGATTGACTTTAAGGTCCCCCGCAGCTGGATGGAAGAAAATATGATCGATGAAGCAACCCTCGTTCTGAACCGCTTCCATGAAAATGCCTGGGTCCAGCTTTCAACCGAAAAAACCGGGGAAGACGCCGAATTCTTCTACTTCAGAGCAGAAACCCCTGGCTTTTCCTACTACTCGATTACAGGGGAAAAGAAAGGTGCCGTTACTATAACGCCGGCAGAAACTCCAGGCTCCGGAGATGAGGCACAGAAAATAACGGGTAACGAAGTTCCGGAAACGACCTCCGAAGAAAAGAAAAGTCCGGGCTTTGGGCTCGTCTTTGCAGTTTCGGGAATTCTTTCCGTACTGTTCCTGTTGAAAAAGAAGTAAGGAGGATAAAAAAGGAAGACAAAAAACCTGAACTGTTGATATAATGAAGGGAAATCATTTTCCCTTCCACTTTCTTTTTTGATTTTTTTTTCGATAAATGTCGTCCCGCTCGAGTTGGGCCGCCCGAGTTGGGCCACCCGAGTTGAGCTTCGGGATCACAGGAAATCGGAGATTTTCTGGGAGTTGCTATGTAATCGCAACAGCCCGCGGTCCTTTTCGCTTCACTTCGTTTCGCTCAAGAGGACTAATTTATGGATTTTAGCAGTGAACTTCACTCAGGAAGGCTAAATTACGATTTCTTTGACCCATACAACCTTATTCGCTATATTGAGTCGTTTTTGTCCCGGCAGAGTTGCGGCTCTGCAGTGCGCTGTCCTTTTCGCTTCGCTCAAGAGGACCAATTCATGAATGTCTCTAACCTACACAACGTCACCAGCCGCATTATGTCGTTTTTGTCACGCTCGACGCAGGAGAGCGGCTTTCAGACAAAAAATAAGAGGTAAAAAGAGCATGAAAGTGAAAAACTACTGAGAACGCTGTAAGAAACTCTCAGGTAGAAATGACCGGGAAAGCCTATAAGAGACTAACAAAAAATCAACAAAAAATCAACAAGGAAAAGAAACCGAAAACTCTGTAAGTATACCAAACGGAGCAGAATTAAATTCTATCTGAAAAATACTCTTTTTCGACTCTCTTTTTACCTCCTTTTTCTTTCCTCTTTCTTCCTTTTTTTGCAGGGCCGCCAGACAAGCTGGCGGAGGCGTCCGATATTTACCTGTGGGTTGAAAACGGTCTCCGAGGTTCAAGAGAATTATTTGCCGGGGTAGGTGACATTGTTGATTTCAGTTTCTTTTAATACCAGCATGAATTCACCTGCTATTTTTCTTGCATGGCTGGAGAGCTGGCTTCAGCCCTCAGTGAGGGGATAACAATTTCTCAATATTCCGTTTTCACCCTCCGGCAACCGGAGGGATAAGGACCATAACATCCCCGGCTTTCAGTTCGGTTTCAAGCCCTGAAAGAAACTCCATGTCTCTCCCGTTTACCAGGATCCTGATTTTCGGGATCCCACCAGCAGTAGTGCCTGTCGTAGCTTCTTTTAATTCTATCCCGTACCGGTGTTCCAGAGTCCTCATGACCGCTTCCACGGTGTCCCCTGAGTGGATCTCAAGCTCGATTTCGGGCTCTCCGGTGATTTCACGGATAGTCGCAAGGAACTTTATGTGTACTTTCAAGCCTATCTCTCCGGAAAAAGAAATGAATAGATATGAAATGAAATAATGGAAAAAGTGAGAAGGGTGTTCTCAGGCACCTCGTTTGATCCTTCAGATGATCCCGAGTTCCTTCAACTTCCCTTCCGTGGGCTTCCCGTCAACCCAGCCCCTGAGCCTGTAGTATTCGTCGATCATTTCCGGGACATGGGAAATCTGACCTTTGGCGGGACCGGCCGGGATTGGCTCTTCGGTAAGGCGCTTTGGGAGGACGTCTTCATTCCGATCGAGCCCGTACATGTTGTTCATCAGCCTCTCGAGGTTTGTGATCCTCTCCCCGAGTTTCAGGAGCTTGTCTGCGTCAAGGTCAAAGCCAGTAACCGCTGCCAGCATCCCCGAATACTCGGGCAGACCCAGGGCAAACGAGGTAAAGAGGCAGACTACGGAGGAGTTGATGGCTGAGGTCAGGTCCTGGAGGAGAATTGTCCACCTGGGCTTGTCCTCGACTGAGTAGGGGTCGAGCTTTTCTGGCAGGCCCAAAACTTCAGGGGAGATCGTGTAGCCGTAGACGTGGTCACCGCCGCGGTTTGCGGTTGCGTAGTTCAGGCCTATCCCCTGGATTGGGCGGGGGTCGTAGGCGGGCAGTTCCATGCCCTTGACAGCGATTGAGCATTCCGGGGCTCCGTATTTTTCCGCGAGGGCTCTCGAACCCAGGGCAAGGTCAGCTCCGATCCCTGCTCGGTAGGCGGTCCTCCAGATGGCTTCGATCATTGAACCGGGGTCTCCGAAGCGCAGGTTCATGCCGTGAAGTTTTTCCGGCGGGATTTTCCCTTTCTCCACGAGTTCCATGGCACAGGCGATAGTGCCTCCCATGGAGATAGTGTCAAGCCCCAGTTCGTCGCAGAGGTGGTTGGCCTTTATCAGGGCGTCGAGTTCCGTAATCCCGCAGTCGGAACCAAAGGCAAAGATGGTCTCGTACTCCGGGCCTTCGGTATCCCGGACACTGTAGGGCCCATCGGGCACATCGGACTTCCGTCCACAGACAATCGGACAGCCCCAGCAGCCTCCGCGGCCTGTCAGATATTTTTTGACAAGGGTCTCCCCGCTCTGCTCGTCGGCATCCGGGAAGTAGGCTTCCTGGAAGTTCCGGGTCGGGTAGGCCCCGCTTTCGTTGAGGATATTCACAAGAACCGCGGTTCCGTAGGTGTGAAGTCCTCCCTTCGGGCCTGTAATCGGGTTTTCCCTGATGCGCTTCATGGACTCTATGGCTCTATCTTCCATAAGTTCCCGGTTTGCAGGTTCAACCCTCTGGCTCCCGGAAACCACGACCGCTTTTAACTTCTTGCTCCCCATCACAGCCCCTAGCCCCGTCCTCCCTGCAGTTCGGTACTTGTCGTTCATGATGCCGGAAAAGGGGACCAGGTTTTCTCCCGCAGGCCCGATGCATGCAACCGAGGTCTTTTTCAGGTTTTCGCTCCTTTCCGTCAGTTCGTCCGTAACCGCGTGGACCGTCATCCCCCAGAGTTCCGGGGCCGGCACAAGCTCGGCTTTTCCATCCACGATGCTCAGGTAGACCGGCTCCTTTGAGATCCCCCGCACGATTACAGCGTCATACCCTGCAAATTTCAGGAAGGGTCCCCATTTTCCTCCGGAATTCCCGCTGCCCACGGTCCCGGTCTGGGGGGACTTGCTGCAGACGATATGGTAGCGCCCGCTTGTGGGAAACTTTTGCCCGGTAGCAGGTCCGGTTGCAAAAATAAGCAGGTTGTCAGGGTCAAAGGGCTGCATGTCCGATCTGAACTCATCGTACACGAGTTTCAGGCCAAGCCCCTTGCCTCCGAGGTACATCTTTGCCATTTCTTCGTCAAGCGGCGAGTCTTTAAGCTCGCCGCTGTCAAGGTCAACTTCCAGGATCTTTCCAGTATAGCCTCCGGGCATGTGATTCCTCCGATCTGGTATTTTTAACATTAAGGATATAGCAGCCTTTCCGGCTCACTTTATCCGGTTCACTTATTCAGCCTGCTTTGTCAAAAGCTTCCTGTTCGGCCACGCTTTCCAGCTGCCCATTAAAAAAATCTCATCTATATGGCCGAAGCTTCATTAAAATACATTAAAATACATTTGAATATATTTGAATACATTTGAATATATTTGAATACATTTGAACAGATACCTGATTATTTATGTCGAAGTTCCTTAATAAAAGTATTCACGCCTTGGTGATATACTCATGCCTTACATCGGCTCGCGTAATTTTCGGCACTTTTCCCCACATTCCGATGTACTCTCCCTGAATTACGAGTGCGCCTTTTATTCCTGGCACGTCTTTTACGGCTTTAAATGCAGCTTCAATAGATTCCTTTCCGATTCCTACTTCATTCCCCAATGCCGTTGCCGCTGCATCCGCCAGAGAAACGTCATCTGAGAAAATCGCAGCTGCATCCGCCATTCCGAAGCTGATGGAAGGGCCGACTGTCCCTGCCGAGGTGCAGACTCCTGTAATCGAGTCCCGGGGCTCGAAAATTAATCCCAGGTTTTTAATCGGAGATTGTCCTGCATAGATCCCGACCACCACCGGCCGGTCATTGATAAGTGCAATGTCCCCACCGTTATCGACAATAGCGTATTTTGCTCCGGCTTTTACCATTGCTTCCACGGCAAGGGCAGAAATTGTGCCAGCAACCGCACTCATTGGCCCTATTCCCATAGTGTTTCCTGCTTTTACCATCCTGCGGACGACTTCAGGGGCGTTTTTCGGGCAGGCGTAGGGTTCGAGAGTTATCTGAAAATAAGGGTCGGAATGGATGTAAGTTTCAAGGGCTACCCTGTGTACACCGATAGCTGTTTTTGCAGCTTCGATATGAGCCTGATCGTCGGCTGCGATCGTTACTATGGTTTCCTTGAGCCGGAAGTGTTCTTTGATCGGGTGGCTGGCAGGTTCTGTGACCGATTCTTTGGTTGGTTCTTTTATGGGATCTGGCATGCTGGTTCACTTGGGATTTATTGCTTAAAAAAGAAATGCTTTTCTGTCCGGGCTTCCGGAAATGTAACCCAAAATCGAAAAGCTGGCAGACTTAAGGAATTCGATTTAAAAAAGATTTTAGGCGGCTTTTTAAGGTATACCGCCTTTTTTGACCTTTTTTGATTTACTCTGAATCCGACTCTGAGTCTGACTCTGAGCCCGGTTTCAGGAATTTTTCGGATCAGAACTGCAGTTTTTTCATCCTTTCTACAGCTTCTTTTATCCTATCAACGGGCTTGGTGAGGGCAAACCTGATGTAGCCTTCACCGGCTTCTCCGAAGCCGACTCCGGGTGTTGCGACGATTCCGGCTTCTTCGAGGAGGATCTTTGCAAACCCGATTGAGGTAAAGCCTTTCGGGACAGGAGCCCAGACGTAGAAGGTGGCTTTTGGTGGGTTTACTTCAAGGCCCATGGCTTTGAGCCCTTCAATAAGGGCGTTGCGTCTTTCTTCGTAGACCAGGTTGGCATCGTCAACGCAGGCCTGGGAAGAGGAAAGCGCTGCAATGCCTGCGATCTGGATCGCATCAAAGACGCCTGAGTCCACGTTGGACTTAACTTTCCCGAGCCCCTTTATGAGAGCTTTGTTTCCTACTGCAAACCCGAGCCTCCAGCCGGTCATGTTGTAGGTCTTGGAGTGGGAATAGAGTTCCATACCGATATCCATTGCGCCTTTTGCTGCAAGGAAGGAGGGAGCCTCGTACCCATCGTAGGTCATCTGGCAGTAGGCATTGTCGTGCACTGCAATGATATCGTTTTTCTTGCAGAATTCAACGACCTTTTCAAAGAATGCCATGTCCGCGGTTGCTGCAGTCGGGTTGTTGGGGTAGTTAAAGAAGAAGAGCTTAGCCTTTTTCAGGACATCTGCAGGAATCGAGTCCAGGTCAGGCAGGAAGTTGTTCTCAGCCTTCAGCGGCAGTGGATACGGCTCCCCACCCGCAAAAAGAGTCCCGATCTTGTAGACAGGGTACCCTGGCTCGGTATAGAGCACGACATCACCCGGATTGACAAAGGCTAGCGGGATATGTGCAACCGCTTCCTTTGACCCTATCAGGGAAAGGACTTCAGTTGCAGGGTCAAGCTCAATTCCCTTATATTTCTTACACCATTCAGCCGCAGCTTTCCGAAACTCCGGCATCCCTGCATAAGAAGGGTACTGGTGTGTCTTCGGGTCGCAAACAGCTTCGCGCATGGCCTCAACAATATGCGGATGGGTCGGAAGGTCAGGGTCTCCCACGCCAAGGTCGATAACGTCCACTCCCTTTGCAATCATTTCGTCCTTAGCTTCATCAATCGCTGCAAAAAGGTATGGTGGTAATGCGTTTATGCGGTCAGAATACATTGGAAAAGTCACCTGAATATGATTATGAGTGTGTAAGTTCTCATAGTTACGGTATTTGGAATATTAAAAGGTATGGGATAACGAGGAGGTTGACAAATTATCTGATGAATATTAACCTGATGAATATTAACCTGATGAATATTAACCTGATGAATATTAACCTGATGAATATTAACCTGATGAATATTAACCTGATGAATATAGTCCCCTTGTGATGCTTATAATAGACGGGATCAGAAATATAATTAGTTCATATGTTGGTTTAAATCTTAGCTTGCCTGAAGCCCAAAGCTCAGGTTCCTTTATGGGCTAGATGACCTGGAATTTTTCCTTTATATTTTTCGATTCCTGCCATTTTCTATCAATTTGATAGATTTTGATGGATTTTGATAGATTATGATAAACAGAAACTCAGAAATAGAAAAACTCTCTCAATTCTCTGAAAATTGAATTAAACCCTTTTCTTACCCTTCTCTTCCTAAAATAGCCCTTGATCAAGAATTTCATCTTTTTCTGAAGTTAAGGGATTCGGATTTAATTAGAGAAACTGAAAATATTAACCAACTTATCACCTTTATTCACAATGTTCCATATTCTTGCAGGAACAATTATTGTTCTCACAATAATTTTTGACATAGGTGTTGCCAGCTTCCGTTTTTTCACTGAAATACTATTTTTTCTAGCATGAATATTTTTTTAGCATGAATGGTACTGGACATGAAAGATCACCTGAAAAATAAGGGATCACCTGAAAATCAGAAATATTTGGCTTCGATAAGATCTGGCTTTGATAAGATCTGGCTTTGATAAGATCTGGCTTTGATAAGAACGAATGGAAAAAAACGCACATGATATTCTTCGAATAACATGCCCAAAGAATGAAAGTCCTTTTTCCTTACCTTTTTTGATAATAGAACTCCATCATTACCTTGGACAGGAAGGTTGTTTTTACTTTGGTTCTACGAAACCGTCAAAAAACTAACCATTGAATTGCCATCGAAGGCTCAGATGTGACTTTGATCACGGATGCCAAATTGCCTTTGAGGCAATTCTACTGTCCTGGAAATGATGGAGTAATGTAAATTGGAAGGAGAAATAAACAAATCTTGTGGTTTAGACATTCACAAACGTTTTGTTATTGCTACTATCCTCAGTAGATCTGGTGAAAAACAGCAACAGCGTTTTGCCAGAGATGATGATGGGATTTTAAACCTTAAAAATTGGGTAACATCAGAAAAATGTGATATTGTTGCATGTGAATCAGCAAGTGATTTCTGGGTTCCGATTTATGAGGCATTGATAGATCATTTGCCTGTCATAGTTGGAAATGCCAGAGATATGAAGG
>NZ_JJOY01000018.1 GCF_000979455.1 Methanosarcina sp. 2.H.T.1A.6 | reverse complement strand
TTTATAGTCGTTACTTCCGATGTAGAGAGTTCCGTCAGATCCGATCGCTGGCGAACTCTGAATGACATTTCCAGTGGTATAGGACCATTTAAGGGTTCCGTCAGGATTCAAAGCATATACTTTTTTGTCACCACTTCCAAAGTAGATGGTTCCATCTGATCCGATCGCAGGAGAACTACTAATATAATTTCTGGTAGTGTATGACCACTTGAGGGTTCCATCAGGGTTCAAAGCATATACTTTCTTGTCGTTGCTTCCGATGTAGATAGTTCCATCAGATCCAACCGCAGGGGAACTGACAATACTATTTCCAGTAGTGTACGTCCATTTAAGGGTTCCATCAGAGTTCAAAGCATATACTTTTTTGTCATGGCTTCCTATGTAGATTGTCCCGTCTGATCCAATTGTTGGCGAACTTTGACTAGTGCCTCCGATGTTGTAGGACCATTTGAGGCTTCCGTCAGGGTTCAAGGCATAGAGATTTGTATTGTAGCTTCCAAAGTATATGGTACCGTCTTTCCCGATTGCTGGAGAATTGTAAATGTTGGAATCGGTTTTGTATGTCCATTTGAGAGTACCATCAGAGTTCAAAGCATAGAGGTTACAGTTGTAACTTCCAATATATATAGTTCCATTTTTTCCAATTGCAGGTGATCCGTATATATTTCTTGTAGGATAGGACCATTTGAGAGTGCCATCAGAGTTCAAAGCATAGAGGTTCCCGTCATAACTTGTACTGTATATGGTTCCATCTGATCCTATTGTTGATGCGCCGTATATATCACCTTTAGTGGTGTATGTCCATTTGAGGGTACCATCACGGTTCAAAGCATATATTTTTTTGTCAATGCTTCCGATGTATATGGTTCCATCTATCCCGATTACTGGTGAATTGTAAACGTATTTCCCGGTGGTATAGGACCATATTTTGTTGTTAGTTTGTGGTCCTTTATAAGGTGACCGACCTGTGTTGTTGAAATCTCTCTGGAATGTAGGCCAAGGCGTGTCTGCGAGTCCAAAGGTTCCTGTTCCTTCAACGGTGACATAATCAGTCTTCACGGTAGAATCGCTACTGACAGCGTTCATGACATTGAGGTTGACCGAGTAAGTGTCGGTTTTGCTATAAGTATGTACCGGATTCTGTTCGGTGCTGTCGACCTTGCCGTCGTGATTGAAGTCCCATGCCCAGCTGGTTGCATTGGCAGATATGTCGGTGAATTGTACAGTTAATGGTGCAGTGCCGCTGGTGGTGTTAGCAGTAAAGTTAGCAACTGTTGAATCTGCAACTGCTGACGCTGAAGAAATCATGAACAGCAGTGCAGCGATACAGAGAATCAGAAATATTCGTTTCATCTTTCATTCACTCCACATTTCTGAAATATTCCCCCGATACTCCCATGATTATTGACATGCCGAGAAGGACCTGGGAACATTTTCGGGGGTTATAACTCTCATAATTAATTAGTACCTCTTTAGATTTTGAAGGGAAAGTCCCATAATAAAAAAATAAAACAGTCAAGGTATATGTTCAAAAACTTGGAACTGCATTTGGATTGTGTTTTTCAGACCAGGCCACGTTATTGAAGTAAAATTGCTCTGTAAAATATAGGACTCTTCGGAAGTA
>NZ_JJOY01000050.1 GCF_000979455.1 Methanosarcina sp. 2.H.T.1A.6 | reverse complement strand
GACAGAGAATGGAGCATCTACTATAAATAGTGTTCGATCGAAAACTCAAAGAAGTAAAGTTCAACTAAATATTTAAACATCTACATGATGTATATATACCAGATGTGTACATTCAATTTGATGATTACTATGGATGCACACACTGAAAGAAGGGATCAATTTTTACATCGAACCCATACAGAATAAAAAAGTAACTGTTTTTGACACAACACTGCGCGACGGGAACAAAACCCGGGCGTATCCCTGACTTCGACCCAGAAGCTGGAAATTGCTCATCAACTCGACAAACTCGGGGTAGACACAATAGAAGCCGGATTTCCCATATCTTCAGAAGGAGATAAAGAATCCGTAAAGTCGATTTCTAATGCAGGGCTTGATACCATAGTATGTGGGCTTGCTCGTGTACTAAAAAAAGATATCGATGCCTGTTTTGAAAGTGATGTTGGCCTTGTGCACACCTTCGTCCCGACCTCGGAGGTACAGAGGATATATACCATTAAATACCCCCATTTGACCAATTGTTTATCTATTCTTGCCACCAAAGCAATATTGATGGCCCTCATGTTCGTATAAATTCCAAAAGAATATCTTTCAACCTTTAATCGTCAATTACAGACCCAGCTTTACAACGAAATCATGCACGATTATTCATTTCCTCGTGCTATCTGCAGATCATTATCTGAACTTTTCCTTTCTTATTTTGACCTTATATTTCAGCAGTCAGCGCAAAGAAGGCCAGATTATCTTTCATGCAGTTTCTAAAGACGTTCCTCCTGGCATACCAGTAGATGAAATAAATCTGGTTCCCATAAAAATCACGATCTATGGCCCTGATGACTGTACTGTCAAAGATCAGCAGGAGTTGTTAGATAAAAGGATCAAACGCATCAGTAGTGAAACATATGCTCAGGGTGCCCTAATTACCCAGGCTGACATAGCAATCCTTCTTGAAGAGAGCACAAAGACAATTTCACAGCATATAACATCGCTGGAAAAGAAGGGAGAACTGGTGCCAACTAGAGGAAAAATGGAGGGACATAGGTCCTGGGATAAGCCACAAGAAAAAAAATTATGGAGCTTTACCTCAAAGGTTATGAATATACTGAGATCAAAAGAAAGACAAAACATAGTGGCGAAGCCATCATGCGCTATGTGAAGGACTTTGAAAGAATACTGGTGCTGACGGAGGAAGGATTTGATGATGAATAACTCAGGATTATAACAGGCATCTCAGAAAAAACAATTAGGGAATACAAGGAATTGATCAAACCTATTCTACTGAGGAATATCAAGAACGTTTAGACCAGCTTCACAGCATTTTTGGAAAAAAAGAAACAGTAAGAAAACACCGTTGACACCTATTGTTTTGACCCGGATTTCCAAAGAGGATCTGGAGATGAAGAAGGCGGGTTATTCTAAGGAGATTATGAAAAAAAATAGGAGGCTCTTCAAAGAGGCATATGAACAGGGAGTACTACTTACGCATTCTGAGATGGCATATCTGCTCAATGTTTCTACAGGTGCTCAATGTTTCTACAGGTACTGTGAGCAAGCAAAAGAGTATATGCAAAGAACAGGGGAGATACTGCCAACAAGAGGGATTATCCAGGACATTGGAAGAGCAATAACTCACAAGAGGATTATCCTCAGGTTATATAGGAAGGGAATCAAACTTCAGATATTGTAAGAATGACAAATCACACGAAAGAAGCATGTGACAGGTACATTAAAGCATATAAGAAAGTAGAAAAACTAAGCAAAAAGATGAAAATTGAGGAAATAGCACAAATTCTGGTAATGGGAAAGTCCCTGGTAGAAGAATATAGAAGAATTTTAAATGAGGAGGAATGACTGATGGGTGAAACAAACTATGGTATGTCTGGATGCCTATCGGTCAATTGGGAGTTTAGTAAAAAGCAATTCAAAAAATCAATTATCAGAAAAACATTTTTAGAGAAAACGATATTCAGAGTAGATTTAAAGTAGTATAGGGTGAGTTTGGCAGCGATCCAGAGTTCCCGAAGGCTCGCACACTTCAGTACAGTAA
>NZ_JJOY01000016.1 GCF_000979455.1 Methanosarcina sp. 2.H.T.1A.6 | reverse complement strand
TTAGCTGTACTTTTAGTGGGGATAACTGTAAATTACGGCATTAAAGAAAGGAAGGAATTACAAGCTTTCTCTGAGTAACGAAGTAAAGAGGGGGCTATAAGAGAATATAAGCGTTGATAAGTGTAATAGGTTGCTTCAGGAACTATATTTGGCTTTCTTATCCATATTTCTCTATTTGTAAACTCAAATACTTATTTAAAATTATAAGCATTTGAGGGCGCTGATGTTTCCGTAAAAACGATGACTAAAGGCTTTGTATCGGATGAGTCTCAGAATAATAAAAAATAAACTATTCTTTTGAAGACTCATTTTATATTTACCAGAATATTTCATGAACTTTCGCGTGTTGATACTATGAAGAAGAAAATTTCTAACTTATTTGTCCCACTATTTCTAATGTTTATAATTTTGTCGGGAATCCCTGCTTCGGGTTTTGCAGACATGCAAATTGCCTCGGAGGCTGAAGGGGTTTCGGATGAAAGCTTCGACGCATATCAGGCAGCAGCTGTGTGGCAGGCTGGTTTATCTAAGGAAATCCTTGAGCCCTTCCCGGAAGAAACTCTCCACAGACCTGCTGCAGTTGATTGATGAGCATTACCTGCCCCCAGTTGAGGATCCAAAAAACCTGAAAACCCGGATGGTAAAGCTTGGACAATTGAGTCCTTCCTCTTTCACTCCCGAATTGATGACAAGTTCCGAAGGAAGTGAGGGAACAAAGTCTCCGGAAGATAGGGATAAGGTCTATGTCTACATATACCTGGACCCTTCCGCAAGCCTCAGTCTGCTTGATCCGTACTGTGAGGTAGTGGATCGGGATGAAAATAAGCATATTGCAGTAGCCTGGGTACCCGTTTCATCTCTTGAAGCGCTGGCTTCCCTGCCGGATGTAAAAGTAGTCAGAACGGTTCTTCCCCCGGTCACAAGGACCGGAAGTGTTTCAACGGAAGGGGATTTGATCCATAATTCCTCCAGGCTCAGGCAGCTCCACGGGGTCAGCGGGGCAGGAATAAAAATATGGATAATCTCGGATGGAGTGGACAGCTTGGGAGCTGCGGTGGCTTCAGGGGACCTTCCTCCTGACGTACACGTCCTTAGCAATAAAATAGGAGGAGATGAGGGGACGGCCATGCTTGAAATCGTCCACGATATCGCTCCTGGTGCCGAGCTCTATTTCCATGACTGTGGTAAGAACGGGTATGAATTCAACAGTGCCATTGACGAGCTGGCAGATACTCGCATAAAGACTGTGAAAATAGAAAGAGGGCAACCTTGCCGATAATGGCGAGGTTGTCCTCACTTTCTTAAGTTTTAGATTAGCTTTAGTAGAGCCAATTAAGGCTCACTAAGGTGTTTGCTCATAATAGGTTTACTCATTTGATAGCAAAAGTAATTTTTTTGTAGTGCTGGCATTCCTAATTGTTACTTTGTTATTCACTGAAGAACTTGCAATTTTATACCACCTTGTTTTTGATAATGTAGCTCTTGGTGCAGACCAAAAAATCACATTCTTATAATAACCAACCTGTTCATATTCTGGTTTGGGTTCTCCCACAGCCTTATATACTTCTTCAATAGTGATGGGTGGAATAAGGAAGATAGCCTGATATATCATTTCTTCATCAGAATTTATATCCCACCATTTGGGTGTGTTATCCAACGCTTCCGACAATTCTTTTAGTGAAATGATTACCACAGGAACATCTAACATAAATCTTTCTTCTATCATGGCTTTACATCGGCTGCTTATTTCGCTTTCATTATTGTTTTCGCTGGAAAAAAGAACATTTCCGCTATTGATATAGGTGCTAACATTCAAAAATCCCATATCTTCAAATGCCACCTTTAATAATGGCATTGACACTTTGTTTTTACCGCTAATGTTTATGCCACGCAAAAGAGCAATATATTTTTCCAACCTAAAGCACCTCCATCTATTATAATTTCGCTCCAAGAGCGTTAGAATTAACAGCTAACTTGTAATCAAGATTAGCTTTAGTAAGAGCCAAAAGGCTCATATCAAACGAATGCTCATAATATTCCCGGCAATTCAGAATTTGTTTACCTCTTTTTGAGCCTATCCCAAAACATAAAATCGCATCTTAGGATTTCAAATTCCACACGACCAATCGAGTTTCATATCATGAAAATAGTTTTGAGACTTTTATTGATATGAAAATAAAATTGGTTTTGGGATGAGCTCAAGTAAAGTCTTGTCAGGTTTTTAAGTTCTTTAATTTCGGGTGGCAGTTGTGTCAGCTGGTTACCTGATAAGTTAAGTGTTGTAAGGTATCTTTCATAAGCTTCTCTAATAAGCTGCATCACCCTTTCATAAACCCTCAGCATGAAACCCCTGAGTCTTTAGCTCAGGGGAGGAATGCGTAAACTTCCCCGTCCTGCTCTGTTGAATTAATGTACTTGTCCTG
>NZ_JJOY01000029.1:501-4030 GCF_000979455.1 Methanosarcina sp. 2.H.T.1A.6 | reverse complement strand
TTTATAGTCGTTACTTCCGATGTAGAGAGTTCCGTCAGATCCGATCGCTGGCGAACTCTGAATGACATTTCCAGTGGTATAGGACCATTTAAGGGTTCCATCAGGGTTCAAAGCATATACTTTTTTGTCACCGCTTCCAATATAGATGGTTCCATCGGATCCGATCGCAGGAGAACTAATAATACAATTTCTGGTAGTGTATGACCACTTGAGGGTTCCATCAGGGTTCAAAGCATATACTTTCTTGTCGTTGCTTCCGACGTAGATAGTTCCGTCGGATCCAACCGCAGGGGAACTGACAATACTTCTTCCGGTAGTGTATGTCCATTTAAGGGTTCCATCAGGGTTCAAAGCATATACTTTTTTGTCATTGCTTCCGATGTATATGGTCCCATCTGCCCCAATTGTTGGTGAATTGCTGCCAGTACCTCCGATGTTGTAGGACCATTTGAGTTTTCCGTCAGGGTTCAAGGCATAGAGATTTGTATTGTAGCTTCCAAAATATATGGTACCGTCTGTCCCGATTGCTGGAGAATTGTAAATGCTGGAATCGGTTTTGTATGTCCATTTGAGAGTACCATCAGAGTTCAAAGCATAGAGATTACAGTTGTAACTTCCGACATATATAGTTCCATCTTTTCCAATTGCAGGTGATCCGTATATGTTTCTTGTAGAGTAGGACCATTTGAGAGTGCCATCAGAGTTCAAAGCATAGAGGTTACCATCAGAGCTTGTGATGTATATGGTTCCATCTGATCCTATTGTTGGTGCACCATTGAGAATCTCACTTTTAGTGGCGTAGGTCCATTTAAGGGTACCGTCACGGTTCAAAGCATATATTTTTTTGTCAATGCTTCCGATGTATATGGTTCCATCTATCCCGATTACTGGTGAATTGTAAACGTATTTCCCGGTGGTATAGGACCATATTTTGTTGTTAGTTTGTGGTCCTTTATAAGGTGACCGACCTGTGTTGTTGAAATCTCTCTGGAATGTAGGCCAGGGCGTGTCTGCGAGTCCAAAGGTTCCTGTTCCTTCAACGGTGACATAATCAGTCTTCACGGTAGAATCGCTACTGACAGCGTTTGTAACAGTGAGGTTGGCCGAATAGGTGCCAGCTTCTTTATAGATATGCACCGGATTCTGTTCGGTGCTATCCACCGTACCGTCGTTATCGAAGTCCCATGCCCAGCCGGTTGCATTGGCCGATGTGTCGGTGAATTGTACAGTTAATGGTGCAGTGCCGCTGGTGGTGTTAGCAGTGAAGTCAGCAACTGTTGAATCTGCAACTGCTGCGGACGCTAACGAAGTCATGCACATCAGTGCAGCGATACAGAGAATCAGAAATAGTCGTTTCATCTTTCCATTCACCTACGTTCCGATATTTTCACCCGAAACTCCCACGATTAGCGCCCTGTTTAAAAGGACCGGGGAATTTTTATGGGGCTTATACTTCTCATAATTATTTTGTACCTCTTCAGATTTTGAAGGAAAAGTCCCATAATAAAAATATAAAACAGTCAAAGTATCTGTTCAAAAACTTGGAACTGCATTTGGATTGTGTTTTTCAGACCAGGCCACGTTATTGAAGTAAAATTGCTCTGTAAAATATAGGACTCTTCGGAAGTAAAGAGCAGAACTGTTCAAAGCATTGAGAACTTTCCTCAAACCTGCAACCTTTTTACAACATTGGAGATTGGATCCTAATAGAAACCAAGTTTCTTGACCTGAATCAATTCTCTGAAATTAATTACTTCAAAAGTGATTGATAAAATAGTTGATATTTAAATTGATCTAAAAAATATGAATATAATGCATTTATATGGGCGATAAATGCCACGAATATAAAAATACGTAATAATTAATTCTTTAATATTTGCCCAAACATAATAATTAACATAAATTCTGGCTCCTCATTATGTTGACTGCTGGATAGTTGAGTAATTACAAAAATGGCAACTATACACAAAATCCAAAAAATTGAGTGAGTCTGATGCCAAAGTTTTTACATATGTTCAGACTCTTAAATACAAAAAAAATCAAAAATCAAAAAATTCCCATGAAATCATTCATGGGAACAAACATTTCAATTTACCGGATCACATTTTTCAGGCTATTACCAGATATCCGGTATCAAATCCTGTAATTGAAGATGTTTCCGATTTCACGTTTGCCCTGAAAAGCTTGCGCCCAGCAGCAGTCCCTTCAGGAACAGTAACTTTCACCGGAATCAAAACTTCCTCTCCTGCTTTAAGAGTTACAGATTTTTCAGTCCAGTCAAACCCGGAAAGGTCTGCCTGATATGAAGCAGGAAGTTCACTGACACTGATTTTAACTATAAAGGTGTCATCGATGTTCTGGGTGTTTTTCACTTTAATAGTTAGAGAAACGTTATTTCCTGCTGTAACACTGCTTGCTCTTGGAGAAACAGCAATGTTGGCACCACCTGAAAGCTGAACAACACGGTAAGGAACTGAAGTATTGGCAGCGTTTCCGGCAGCGTCGGTTGCATTAATCGATAGAGAATAGTCCCCAAGCGCAGAAGGAGCAGTTATGCTTCCCTTCCAGATTCCATCTGTTTTTGTGAGCTGGACTTCTCCTGCTGTAACTTCAGTTACTTCCACATTGTCAGTTGCATTTACACTGAAATTAATAGTGGCACCTGCGGTTGTGTTGGCAGGGAATAGAACAACTGACTCAATCACAGGTTTTGTCGTGTCAGGAATTTCCTGAGTTGAGACAACGATGTAATCCTTTTTGACTTCACTATCACTTCCCCCGGCATTGGAAACCGTAAGGCTGACAGTGTAGTTTCCGGCTTTTTCGTAGGTGTGAGAGGGGTTCTGTTCCGTGCTGTCAGCGGTTCCATCGTTATCGAAGTCCCAGAGCCATGAGGTAGGAGAACCTGTGGACTGATCGGTGAAATTAACTATAAGAGGAGCAGTACCGTTCGTCACATCAGCCGTAAAAGCAGCATCAGGTAACGTTGGTGAAGCTGACGGACACCTTACGCTCATGAGGACAAGCGGGATCTTATAGTAGTTACTTCCCTGCTTGTTATACGCAAGTGAGCTGTCCTGTCCCGGAGTAAGGAAGCTGCTTATATCCCACGAATTGAACCCAAAGTAAGGCCCGGATTTAACACCGGAAACAAGCGCCTTTTCGTTGAACGTATATGTTCCATCCACACTTGCAAGGTAGATTGCAGTAAGGTTTGCAGAACTCCAGCCGTTTGCAAGCGAAGAGGTTCCAAATACGGTCGAACCGGTATAAGTGTCGTCCAGAGGATTAACCGTATCATGGCCCTGGTTGACCCAGTAATAAACCTTATCGGAATCGCCATCATCGTATGCAACAACAAGCGTCATAGCCTTGACCCTGCCATCAAATGACGAATCTATCTTTGAAGTTGTGGCCTGCACGTTCACGGTTTGCCCACTAATTGCATCGGTCAGATCATACCACATCAAATAGTCGCTTGTAACCCTGTTCATGTGGTCGCTTAACCAGACAGGACCGGTTCCACCTT
>NZ_JJOY01000029.1:0-480 GCF_000979455.1 Methanosarcina sp. 2.H.T.1A.6 | reverse complement strand
TTACCGCGGTAGTTATTCTCCATGTGGCCACAGTAGACATCAACATAAAGCCTTGCCCACTTGATGTCAGTAAAAGCAGGCAGGGTAAACGTTTTTTTAGCGGAAGTATCAAACCCTGGATACGAGTCAAACCACAATCCACCAGAAACAGTGCCTTCCTGCATTGTTGTCAGTGGAATTCCTCCGTTGTAACTGGGGGAAGTAAGAGGCTCACTGACGGTAATAGAGTCTGCAGCAGTTGTCGTGTTACTGCCGCCAGGACCTGTAGCGGTCAGAGTTACCTTGTAACTCCCCAGGGTCACATAAGTGTGAGTTGGGTTCTGATCTGTAGAAGTGCTGCCGTCGCCGAAGTCCCAGGTCCAGCTGCTAACTTTACCTGTGGAGGTGTCTGTGAACTTGACTATAAATGGTATATTGCCTGCATTCGAATCTGAAGTAAAGCTTGCAACGGGTGCTGAAACATCAGAAGTTACGGTGATG
>NZ_JJOY01000025.1 GCF_000979455.1 Methanosarcina sp. 2.H.T.1A.6 | reverse complement strand
GGGCTCGGAGATGTGTATAAGAGACAGTAATAGAGCCGTAAAAAGTGGAAGGTAAGAGAAAGGATAAAAACTCAGTAGAGCTCCAAACCGCATGCATCAGACTGGTTCAGACCTGTACATCTTCTCCTTTTAATACGGCTACCTCACTTACCCTTACTTCTGTAGTCGTATTCCCGTAACTTACTACATAAGCACCTGCCGGAGCAGTATCGAACTGAGTTTCCCCGGAAATCGGACCTTCGGTAGAATAGGGGACCGTAAACTCATACCGGCCTTCAGAATCCGAAGTTGTCGACTGGGAATAGTCAAAAGTCCGTCCCTGGCCCGTTAGAATTGTCGTTTTGATATTAACTGTTTCGTTAGGGGAAGCGCTCCCGGTTATTTTTGCGCCCTTAACGTATTCGAAAACCTTAACATACCCTGTATCTGTCTCAGGGATACTGCCTCCGAAGAGGTAGTTGTACACCTGTTTGTATCCGACCTCGTCACTCTGACCCGCCCAGGACTCGTGAACCAAACGATACTGCTTCATGCCATTCCCATCAAAAAAGTGAAGCCTGGATTCCATTGAGTTGTAATAACGCATTGTCGGAAGGATTTGAGAGTTGGCACCTACCCGGTACTGGGCATAGTACCCTTCTTCATCAAGGGTCCAGGCAGTCATAGGCATAAATTTTGGGTTAACTTTTCCGTTAAATAAAGAAGCCATTTCTATGTCGGATACAATGTATCGAGCTCCGGCTTTGTCAGGATCCGGGTGAACGGCTTCAAGAACTGCTGTTGCTTCTTCTTCCGACGGAGCGGTAAAGAAAGTGGAAGCACCAGGCAGGTTTTCGTCTTCAGTACTTCCTCTGCGCCCTCCAATTCCGGCCTGGAAAGGGTTGGCATTTGGCATTCTGTGCCCAATCGTTTCAATCCAATGTCCGTAGTCCCACCAGGACATGACCCCATACGCAGTATCCGGATACTGGAAGAGTTCGCCGTTCTCGGGGGCTTCGTAAATTTCGTTGTAGGCCATTCCCGGATCAGGAGTATTATAGCGAAGCCAGAGAGTGGATTCAATCCATGGGCCGTTGGGACCTCCCGTGCCTGTTGTATACTTTATTGCAGCGCCGTACTCCGGGAGAACCAGCACCAGGAATATGGTAAAGACTGCAAAGACCTGTTCTATTTTTACAAATTTGAAGAAATTAGGTAAATCTTTAAGCGATTTTACATTAGCCTGGAAGCTTTCTTCAAGCCGGTCCCATTTTACAAGATCAAGGAACCGACCTCCTAAATAAGCACTGAGAACTGCTACATTAATTGAATAGTAGTACGCAAAACGGTTCTGGCCATAAATTGCCATGAATATGAGAAGCCCCCATATCAGAGCCAGCAATTCTTCAGGTTTCGGCTTCCGGATGAGACTTATTGTCAGGAGAATCATTCCCGCGATCGAAGCGAAGAAAGCAGGAGCTGTAAAATATTCATAAACCTTATCGAAAGAAAATATTTCAGAGAAGTAAAATATAGAGGAAACTTCACCAATTGTTGCCATTCCTCCAGTTTTAATTCCAAAAATAGAATGAGGAGCACTTATAACCAGCGAGTAAATGGATGGGGCCGCAATTTTTGCTGCAATAAGCCCAAAGATAAAGATTCCGAATATTGCCAGAGGATAATAATAAGCCTTTAAGTTTCTTTTTTTGAACTCCCTTTCAATAAAACTCAAAGCTATAAAATATGTCATTGCTCCAAAAGCAGTGGCAACATGGAACCATGAGTAAAAAAACATCGAAAAGCCCATTTCAGGATGGACAAATGGGAGTATAAGTAGTGTACTTACTAAAAATGTGATTATACCTGTGAACCCGAGGTAATCACTTGACTCACCATGGAAGTTATCAAGGATATACTGGATCACGGCATAAACCAGAGCGATCAATAAGAAAAGAGAAGCTCCAGGCCACGAAAGCTGATAAGCTGAATACATGATCCCGGCTATAATTGAGTATATAAGAGGCTCTTTCAGGGCATCAAATTTTTTATTAGCTACATGTTCAAAACTTAGCTTTGTTCTCTTTGCAGAAATCAAAGCCAGCATGAAAAACATGATAAAAAAGGTACTGAATAGAGACTCGGCTACATGATGATCCGTAAAGCCAATCATTGAACGGGACAAAAATTGTCCTGGAGCAAAGGCGATTAAAATTGCAGCCAATATGCCTGTTTTATGGCCTCCAAGATATTTTCCGATATAGTAAACAGGAATTACAGTAAGGGCTCCGAGCACTGCGGGGAAGTAAGCCCCTACCCAGTTAACAAGTTCAGGGCTGGGGTTTCCCATTCCCAGGACCAGGGAAATAATTGCGATCATCTGATCAAATAACGGGCCGAAGTGGATGTAACTCCCGTAGGGATAGTTGGTCATGGGGTTGAAAAACATCCTTTGAGGATAGTTTTCAAGAAGGACATTAACCGTCCGCATATGGTACCATGGATCGTTTCCCCCGAATCTTACAAAGTCATTGGACAAAAACACCGAGTCTGCCGGAAGTATTCTAATCCACAGAGCTAAAAGGCCAATTATCGAAACTGCTAGGGTATATGGCCAGCTGGATTTAATTTTTGTATTGAATGCTGATGTAGGACTTTCAGAATTCATGATAATCCCCTTTAAGAGGTACATTTTTGCAGTTCAACATAAATTGAGAAGTAAGCATCAGATCGATTGTATTAATTCAGTGTAACGGTTTATAAGTGTATCCTAAGTTTGACAGTGCCCACTAATTGATACTGAATATTTCCCTTCTATTTGGTTCAATTGGGCTTGACAATTCATTTAAATTTAGAAAAATTTGTTATATATTAGATGTAATTTTATTCCTTTTTGCTACTATCAAGCTATTGATCCAGTCAAAATTCGCAAAAATATAGTTTTTGACTTCATTTTACATTCATCACTGGATTTTGGTACTGAGTCTCAGAAGCGCCATAAAATTTTGTATTCCCAAACATATTCAGGACGGCTTTTCGGATAGACTCAACATCACCAGGAGGAACAAAAATAGTGGTTTACTTTGAAATCAGGAAATCGCAAGCATATAAGCATAATCCCGAATCAATGCATTAATCAGTATGGTGTTCCATAATAGCATTTTGTTTATAAGAAAGAACTGCAACAAAGCGTTTTCCAAAGTTAACCAAATACCTGGCATTCTTATCTCCAATCAGATAATTTAAAATTGGATGACATATAGCCCAGGCATAGGATATGAGCCATGGAATTGTAATAACTCTCAATCGATTATTTCGCCGTGCTTTGGCAATTTCTTTAACCAACTTTATACAGTTGGCAGTAATTCCTCCAGTTTGCATTCCCGCAACAATCAATCCATTTAAAAAAAGAGCATCTCCACCTTCCTTAAAGGCTCGAATAAGCAATTCATAATCTCCTGCAATCCGAAAGGCTTCATCAAACTTTCCATAGATCTCAAAGAGACTGCAATGGTGGAACATTCCTTGATGTGTAAAGGTGCATATTCCATCTGCAACAATGCCCCTCCATGTGTACTCCCACGAGTAACCATCGATACAACAAATCTCATCATTTTCTGTTACTCTTGCAACCTGCCCATACACCAGCCTTATATTTTCAGATTCTGCCCTGACAAGATGCGGTACAATTTCTTCAAATACAGTACTTTTCCAGAGATAATCGTCAGACCCCAAAAAGTATATCCAATCCCCACTAACATGATCCAGAGCCTTATTCCACGCATTGTAAATGCCGTTATCCGGCTCTGATTGCCAGTAAGTAATTTTGTCGTTGTTGGCTCTCAGGATATCTATGGTACCATCTGTGGAACCCCCATCAATGACAATGAGCTCTTTATTTAGATAAGTCTGATCATATAAGCTATCGATACAGCGTTGTAATGTTTTGGCACCATTATACACGGCTACAATAACGGAGATTGAAGGTTGTGAGGTCATTTAATCACTTGATTTTTACTATGCCTATCTATTACAGTAGGAGTTACGCAGTTGGCACTTAGCACATCGTTGTTACCAACTTCCATAATCCGTTAATTAATTCAATATGTATGTAGAGTTATTTAAATATGCGGTCACTACTACTCTTTGAATTTTCATGGCGCGTTCAAACCCGGATATTCCACTTTTGATTCTTTGTAATTCCAGTCTGAGAAAAGTTCTTAATGAGAACATTATATGCGCTCTTTGTGACCCATCCTTTCTTGCCGGACATTTTTCTACACCACAGAACTGCTTTATCCCTCTCTATGCTATTCCTCAATTTCCCATGACTTCTTTGCCAAGTCTTCACGTTTTGATTCATCCATATCCTGCACATCTGTAACCCAGTGTTGCATGTCTCCGTCTTTTGAAACTATCCGAAACACCTTTACAAACCCATATGCTTTCAGATGAACCAAAAGTCCTTTTAGAGGAATATCTACTGTTTCAAGTGGTACATTTCCCTCGTTGTCAGGATTTACCAAACGATTTTTCTTAAACCTTGTGAGAAAATACCATTTTTTATTTCTAACGGCTTTAAGGTTTTTCACACTTGCATACCATGTATCAAACAAAACAAATTCAGGCTTAAAACCACGTTCTTCGGCTTTGTCAAGCATATAGAGGAAATGGTCATTCTTTGTTTTGTCGTCTTCATCGATGTTATAATTCCTAAAATCTAGAGGTATAACGGTTGTACCGTCTATCCAAACTAAGGTAACCAGACCTATCCCCTTTACAGTACGATGGTATTTTCCACTCCCATACGACGAACAAAAGCCATTTCTTTTGCGTATGGTTTATCTAATGTTGAATCATCAACAATTAAAAAGCCTTTCTTAGGCTTGAAATGATTTTTTACTTCTTCCC
>NZ_JJOY01000048.1 GCF_000979455.1 Methanosarcina sp. 2.H.T.1A.6 | reverse complement strand
GAAGAAGAAGAAGAAGAACAATAATATTACAAGTTCATTTAGAAAGAAAAAGAAATTTCAGGGACCTGAAATTTTCTAAATTTTAAGGTTCTTCAGGAATTATAATCCAGGCTATAATATAACCAACTATTCCAGCTCCATTCAGAGAAAAGAGCGCCCATAAAAGCCTTATGAGCGTAGGGTCCACATCAAGGTATTCACCTATGCCCCCACATACTCCGGCAATGATCCTGTTCTTCTTTGACCTGTACAGTTTCTTCATATGATTACCTCTACTCCAGGAAAACACTCTAAGTTACCTGAAAAATATCCAATCATCTAATTATACCGGGTTTCATTTGAGTCCCCCTGATATAAGGAATTGTTTATATAAGATTTATAAGTGACTCCATTTTTCTGAGTATGTCGAAGTTCACCGAAATTTCGGCTTTAAACGTAGTCTATGAATCAAGACTGGCTTTTCTATCAGATACTTACCCACTCACTCATTATCTCTTCAGAGAACAGGTTTTCCCCGATAGCCCGCACATACACCCTGAAAGTCTTGCCTCCGGGAACTCTGAGCCCTTTTGCAGCAAACTGGTAAGATTCTTCCGGCTCCACATTTACAGGATCACTTTCTATCTGGTCCCATGCCCTGATTTCATCATCGGCCTGAAGGGAAACATAAATGGTGGTATCTTCAGCTATTTCGGAACCCACATTTCTCAGAGTAACGTTAACGTCCACCACCCCTTCTTTTTGCGAGTACTCACACTGAGCATTGAAATCAAGATTGACAAGAGGTCTTCGGTACACAGGGATGACCTGGACGGACTCATCTTTATACTCATCAGGCATCTCCCCTATCTGCCAGTTGCTTCCCGTAGTTTCCAGATAGTAGTAATGATTGTTTTGATATTCAAAACTCCTGCCTTTTGTTTCAGGGTCACACTTAATTCCGAGAGCCATGTGCTCCGGGAGTTCGAGGAGGACGACATCGTAGCCCATCTCCTGCAGGATTGCTACGGAAAGAATGGAGGTATCCTCACAGTCTCCACCGTTATCATAGAGGGTCTCATAAGGAAAACGGGGGTACTGGTCATATCCGGAACTTGCAACGTCTGATGTGTAGTTAAGGGATTGGATAAAAGAAACACAAAGACCCGGAACCTTGTTTTCTTCAAGCCCGTACTCCTTTGAAAGGGATAAAAGAGTATCTGCAATATTTTTAATTAGCCAGTCATCATACGGGTCAGAAGCAAAAAGGTCATATTCCCTTTTGCGTGTCCTTGACTTATACGTGTCATAAAGCTTATCGTCAAGCAGCAAAGTAAGGTACCATTTGTAGCCTTCATAGTTCCAGGAGTAAGTTCTGGACGATTTCCCTGGTGCTACGGATTCTTCCGCGACAAGGCTACTGGAAGGTTCAAGATTCTTATTCTCTGCTCCCGGCAGGTTCTTCTGTAGTCCTTTGTTGCCAGAATCTCCGGATACCTCAGAAAAAGGCCAGAAGAAAAGAACCCCGGCCATATAAACGAGTAAGAAAAGAAAAATCAGTTTAGTTCTAGCTTTCATAATTAACGCCCATCCGGAAACGCATTAATTAAATTTCCAGAGATCCTCTCTTAAGTGAGACTCTATCGGATTCAGTTCCATCAGATCTTCAGGATATGGTTCGAAAAAGGTCTGATGCATAAGATAGTCGTTATCAAATCGTGCGACCCATGCCCTGATTGTATTTATTGCAGGACAAATGGAGACCTTTCCTCCCCTGTACTTTTGGACCCAGTCTAAAAACAGGGCCTTCTCACGGCTCGAAAGTTTATCTGAAAAATACCCGAATGCATGCATTAACACATTGATGGTTGAGGTATATCTGGGAGCACTGGAGAGAGCATTGTACAGGTGCGCCTCATAATCGGAAGCCAACTCTTTGAAGGGCTTGCCGTCTCTGTTTGCGGTAATCGCCCCTAATTTACGGAGCTCGGCCTGACTATAAGCCATAAGAAGAAGTTTATTCTCTGTGTGGAAACTTATCAGATCCTTCATACTACCTTTAACCTTTACTTCTCGAAAAGCTGCAAATGTAAAGAGTTTTGCCAGGAAATGCTCTTTAATCCGGGCATTCCGGAGTCTGCCTTCATCCTCAATAGGGAGGAAAGGGTACCTTTTCAGAACTGCACCCCCTAAGTACCCTGAAGTTTTCCCAACTGCCCCTTTTCCCTCAACAGCGGGATAAACCTTTACGTCCTTGAGCCCACAGGAGGGAGACCTGAACTTCAGGATGAAGCCGTCCACATCTTCTATAGAGTCAAGGAAACGAGTACAGAAAGTAATCATATCTTCGGTGACATCCTTCCCGCTCGAGGGTTGAACAAGCCTGTGTTCTCCTCTGTCAAGGACTATTCTCACCGGAGTTCTTGGAACTCCAAGCCCGATCTCTACTTCTGCACAGACAGGCAGGAAATCAACGTATTCCTTAAGTTTTGCCACTACAGGACTGCTAATCATATCTCCGTTATATCGGCAGTGGTCGAATTCAAGGCATCTGCTGACAACAACCTTCGGCCTGGAAAACTCTCTCATTTAACCCCCATACAAAAAGGAGTTGCTTACATAAATTGCTTTTCAGACAAAAAGAAGCATGAGACGTATTTAAGATATAAGCGAAAATATTATAAAAAGAGATTATAAAAGCAGTATTTCCAGAAAGAAGAGCTTTTTTCCTTTATTCGATTCTGAATATAATGAAATAAATCGATAAGATATATATAAATATCTTAATTGGTGATTTTATTTTGGGGAACGTTATGGCTGATATTTTAAGAGTGTCACCCGTTATTTGTGCATATCCGGACGATACGTCAACTACCCCTGAGCTAAAGACTCCGGAGTTTCCTGCTGAGGTTTTATGAAAATTTGAAGATCGAAGTGGTTCCTCAAGGGTAAAAAAGTAAAATATTTATTAAAAGGTTATAGATGACGGTTTTTAAGTAAAAGCCACCAAAAAGGGGCTGTATATGTGGACAGCTATGACGTATGCTGCCTTATAAGCCCGGAAAAAGCTACTGCAAACTATTCAAACGGAGTACTGAAAGTCACTGTGCCTTACCAGCAGCCTTTTGGAAATTCAGTGGACGTAAAGATTGAGTAAACGGATACTTGATACGGCCAGGCTGCACAATTTTCCTATGAGGGGGAATTTTAATGGAAAATCCCGTACCCAAGATAATAAAAACCCCGATTATTGCCATGTATCACGATGATACACATGAAAGCCTTACTATAGAGCTTGAACTTCCGGACGTCATGGACGAGCACATAACTCTTGTAATGCATGAAAACAGTTTTTACCTTAAAGCCTACAGTGAAACTGTTGAATACCTGGGATCGTTTTTTCTGGACGGGCCCGTAGACCCGGAAAAGGCTATTGCAGTGAACAATAATGGAATGCTCACTATAACAGTCCCATATAAAGAAGGATTTGTTTGCGCAAGATATGTTCCGATAGAGTGAAAACTTGAAGATAGCAAAAAGCGCCGTGCAGAGGGAAAAATCCGAAAAAACTTAATGTTATATCCAATCAACTTTTATTATATTTAATCTGAATAGAAGAAGACTATTTTGATCAGTTTTTACTGCAAGAGGAGCTACCATGAAAATTGTTAAGTGCGGCGATCTGGGATTCAAGTGCAACTTTATGGCTACTGGTAATGAGCTGGAAGAAGTCGAAAAAACTATGTTTGACCACATAGAAAAAGAACATAAAGAAGAACTTGAAAAGATGTCCGAAGATGACATTCACCACCTGAAGCATCGTGTATCAACCCTTCTAGGAAGAAGTTGCGGTTGCGGTGCCCTCTAATATTTAAGCTTCCACGAACTTCAAAGTTTACCCTGGGTCTCCCGGGTATAGACCTTTTTTTCAGAGTTTTTTTGTGAATGCGGTTTTCAGCAATTCAGTAAAGGACAGGGCTCAGGCTGAGCCCATATCGTAATACTAACGGACTCAATCCTTATCTGAAATATATACTCATGGGAACATACACTCATGGGTTAAGGACCCAGATCTGGTAATTAAGCAGCGCCGCAAAACTGACCCAGAGAAGATAAGGGATAAGGAGATAGGAAGCTGCTTTTGAGATATTCCAGAATTGTATAACCGTCAGCAGGATTGTAAGCCAGAGCAGTAGAATCTCAAGAAAGGCAGTGTAAGGAGACTGCAGTCCGAAGAACAGGAAAGACCAGAGTATGTTAAGGCCCAGCTGTAATCCGAACAGGGAAATTCCCACTTTGACTTCTTTTTGCTGCAACCCCTTTTCCCACACAAGATAAAGCGAGATTCCCATAAGTGTATAAAGCGTTGTCCAGACGGGGAAAAAGACCCAGGAGGGAGGATTGAAAGCCGGCTTTTCAAGCAAAAGATACCAGCCTTCAAGAGAAGAAGATGTAAATATAGCACCAATTGCCCCCGCGAACTGGCAGATAATTATGGAGACCAGAAACCTGAATACATTCACTTTAAACATATAAGACCCCGAAGAGATATTGCACTTCAACACTAATTAAATATAAGGTCCGAAACATATATAATTTATTTTTTATGTCGTTTGAAGTATGTTGGGAAATATGCCAGAGCGGAGAGTTAAAATTTAAACCCTATTGAGAAATTCAGTCCTTCTGGAATGATATTTATATACAGGATGTTAGAAATATACGTAGTGAAGTGGGGATGAATTTCATAAATAATTTTAGAGACTTTTTAGATATATATGGAGCTTTAAGCGTAATCTATGCCACAACGCATAGAAATATATATATAATAGTAGGTCGGTAAATGATTACCTAATGCCTGGTGAGGATGGAATAAAATGGTGCAGATGAAAAAGTGTACGACTAAAGAAGACGTATTAGAGACTGTAAAGGAACGAGACGTAAAGTTTATCCGGACTCAGTTTACGGATACACTCGGCATCATCAAAAGCTGGGCAATTCCTGTAGAACAACTGGAAGAAGCTTTTGAAAACGGCGTAATGTTTGATGGATCTTCGATCCAGGGCTTTACAAGGATCGAAGAATCTGATATGAAACTCGTGCTTGACCCGTCAACGTTCAGGATCCTCCCCTGGAGACCCGCAACGGGCGCAGTCGCAAGAATTCTCGGAGACGTATACCTTCCTGATGGGAAACCCTTCCAGGGAGACCCCAGATACGTCCTGAAGAGCGCAATCAAAGAAGCCGAGAAAATGGGCTTCTCAATGAACGTCGGACCGGAACTTGAATTTTTCCTTTTCAAGCTTGATGCAAACGGAAACCCTACAACCGAACTTACCGACCAGGGCGGATACTTCGACTTCGCACCCCTTGACCGTGCACAGGACGTACGCAGAGACATTGACTATGCCCTGGAACACATGGGATTCCAGATAGAAGCATCCCACCACGAAGTAGCACCCTCACAGCACGAAATCGACTTCAGGTTCGGCGACGTACTTAGCACGGCAGACAATGTAGTGACTTTCAAGTACGTGGTCAAGTCCATTGCCTATCACAAAGGATACTACGCAACCTTCATGCCAAAGCCCCTCTTCGGAGTAAACGGTTCAGGCATGCACAGCAACCAGTCCCTCTTCAAAAACGGAAAAAACGCTTTCTATGACCCGGGCACTCCTACCCAGCTTTCCGAAGATGCAATGTACTATATAGGCGGTCTTTTGAAGCACATAAGGGAATTTGCAGCAGTAACAAACCCCGTAGTAAACTCATACAAGAGAATAGTCCCCGGATATGAAGCCCCGGTTTACATCACCTGGTCCGCCAGCAACAGGAGCTCCCTGATAAGGATTCCGTCAACCCGCGGCAACGGGACCAGGGTAGAACTCAGGTGCCCGGACCCGGCCTGCAACCCGTACCTGGCCTTCGCCCTCATGCTGAGAGCCGGCCTTGATGGAATTAAGAACAAGACCGATCCCGGAGAGCCAACCAACGTGAATATTTTCCATCTCACGGAAAAAGAGCGCCAGGAAAAAGGTATAATTTCCCTCCCTGCAAACCTCAAAGAAGCAACGGATGAAATGAAAAAAAGCGAGTTCGTAAAGGAAGTGCTCGGACCTCATGTCTTTGAAAACTACCTCTGCGCAAAAATTGCAGAATGGGACGAATACAAAGCCATGGTCCACCCCTGGGAACTTAACAAATACCTCCACATGCTGTAAGGACAATCATCATGAAGTGTTTATAGTACGCCGGAAAATCTGATAGTCAACTACCCGCTAAATAGAAAGATTTAACGGGTTTCCTGACGAGGTTTTATGGAAACTAAGAAAAACATGTCAATAAGGGTTCGGGAGGCACACCTTATCCGGCAGGTGTGCTCCGGGATTCTAAAAAACACCCAGTTGATTGAAAAAGGGAAAGAAGCTTCGTAGAAAAATGGGAATTCATTTCATTGAGAGAAATTGATTTTCAATTTTCTTCAGAAAAACAGGACCTGAAAAAGATTTCGGTATAAAAATGCTTTCCTCAATAAACACTACAATTTCAGTTCAACCTTTTCAAGTTTGGCTTATTACTTTTTTGGCAGGCGGCTGTATCAAAAATTCATCTTACGCAAAAAAGGCTGGCAGCTCTGAGCAGGACAATCATTGTAAACTGCTTAGAATACAAACAATATCAAGCGGGAAGAAAGAAAAAATAAAGCGTTAAAACGTCATGCTTTGCAGTGTTACTGTAAGCAGGTCTGATCCTGAAAAAAGAAACATATATATATTGTCAAATAGGTACTAAATTACTTACTTCCCTTAGCGGCGACCCTCACAATTTATTTAAAATAACTAAAAGCAGAGGCAGGAAAGCTGTCATGAATTCAAGCTAATTATATAATAGAGATTAGATTAATATAAGTAGAATATTCCTTTAACTTACGAAAACTTATAAAATATCCCCTGAAACCCAGTTTCTCCAGCTGGCAAATTTTTAGAACTATTTCTCAAAAATGAGCCGCAGAAATCATCCGGGAAGACATTAACAAAATACATTTGCATTATGTTCATTTTTATTCATCTCTAGAGTGATCAAAATGTGTGGAATAATAGGCTTTATAGATCGAAAAAAGTCCAGAATGGACGGATCGAGCATAAAAGCCGCCCTCAGTCTCATGAACGAAAGAGGCAGTGGAGACGGGGCAGGCTATGCTGCATACGGGATTTACCCCGAATATGCAGACTGTTATGCTCTTCATGTTTTCTTTGACAACATGGCAGAACCAAAAAAGAAGGTTGATGAAATCCTCCAGCAGTGGGGAGAAATCGTTCACCAGGAAGAGATCCCGACCACCCCGCAGCCAGGCTTAAAAAAGGTCCATATTCCCTGGAGATACTTCTTTAAACCCTCAGAAGGCCTGATGGAAGGGAGAATGGCTTCTGAAAACGACGTTGTAACGCATATATTCATGGAAGTAAACGCCAACATAAAAGGAGCCACAATCTTTTCCTCGGGGAAAAACATGGGAGTCTTCAAGGCTTCCGGTTGGCCCGAAGATGTAGCAAACTTCTACAGAATAGAGGACTACAAAGGCTACATCTGGCTTGCCCACAACCGCTACCCGACAAATTCTCCGGGCTGGTGGGGAGGAGCCCATCCATTCAATCTTCTTAACTGGTCAGTGGTGCATAACGGGGAGATAACCTCTTACGGCACAAACCAGCGCTATGTGGAGGGTTACGGCTATAAATGCACTGCACTTACCGACACAGAGGTTGTAGCTTACCTTTTTGACCTGCTCGGAAGGCAGCATGAACTGTCACATGAGATGGTTGTCAAGGCCCTTGCCCCCCCATTCTGGGACGACATCGACCGCATGCCTGCAAAGGAAGCCGAACTGAACAAAGCAATCCGCCTTACCTACGGGTCTGCCCTTATGAACGGGCCTTTTGCTATTGTAGTTGGGACAGAGAACGGTATTGTAGGCTTCACTGACAGGATTAAACTGCGCCCCCTGGTCGTTGGCGAAAACGGAAGCAGGCTTTACATATCCAGCGAAGAAGCCGCAATAAGGACCCTTGACCCCGAAGTAAAGAATATATACACTCCCAGGGCAGGAGAACCCATCATAGGGAGGTTTATCGAATGACGCTCGGAAGCGTACCCCCAAAATTTAAAGTCAGCATTGACCGCGACCAATGTATGGACTGCGGGCGCTGCATTGAAAACTGTTCCTACGGCGTATACAGGAGAGAAGGCGACAAAATCCTGATAGAATCCAGGAAATGTACCGCCTGCCTCCGCTGTGTTGCAATGTGCCCGAGAGACGCAATTAATATTACGGAAAAACCCATCGACTACCGTTCCCATCCCGTCTGGACCCGGGAAGCCAGGGAAGACATCATCAACCAGGCCCGCAGTGGAAAGATCATCCTTTCAGGGATGGGAAATGCCAGAGATCTGCCAATTATCTATGACCGTCTTCTCCTTGATGCCTGCCAGGTCACAAACCCGAGCATCGACCCCCTGAGAGAACCCATGGAACTCAGGACCTATATAGGGAAGAAGCCATCCAAACTCAAGTTAAGAAAAACCGAGAGTGGAGACGTTGAGCTCGAAACAAAGCTGGCCCCCAACCTGAAACTCGACACCCCTATCATGATCGGACACATGAGTTTCGGAGCCATCAGCCTTAACTCCCAGCTCAGCATGGCAAAAGCCGTAGCCGAAACCGGAACCTTCATGGGGACAGGAGAAGGTGGACTGCACAAGAAGCTCTACCCTTACCAGGACCACATGATCGTCCAGGTCGCTTCAGGCCGCTTCGGTGTGAACATCGACTACCTCGAAAGGGGCGCTGCCATTGAGATCAAGATCGGACAGGGAGCAAAGCCGGGAATAGGAGGGCACCTCCCCGGAGAAAAGGTAAATGAAGAAGTCTCCAAAACCCGTATGATCCCCCTCGGAAGCGATGCGATCAGCCCTGCTCCTCACCATGACATTTACAGCATTGAAGACCTTGTACAGCTTATCAGGAGCCTGAAAGAAGCAACCGAATGGAAGAAGCCGGTCTTTGTGAAGATTGCAGCAGTGCACAACGTGGCCTCCATCGCCGCAGGCATTGCCAGGTCCTCTGCAGACGCAGTGGTCATTGACGGGTTCCGTGGAGGGACCGGGGCAGCCCCGAAGGTCTTCAGGGACCATGTGGGAATCCCCATCGAAGCTGCAATCGCCAGCGTTGACCAGAAACTCCGGGAACAGGGAGTAAGGAACGAAATTTCCATCATTGCGAGCGGCGGAATAAGGAACAGCGCCGACCTTGCCAAGTCCATTGCACTAGGAGCGGATTCCGTCTACATAGGAACTGCAGCCCTGGTCGCTCTGGGATGCAGAGTCTGTGGTAACTGTTACAGAAACCTCTGTCCCTGGGGCATTGCTACCCAGCGCCCGGACCTTGTGAGCAGGCTTGACCCCGAAGCGGGAGCAGCACAGGTTTCAAACCTGATACACGGCTGGACCCTGGAACTCAGCGAACTCATGGGTGCAGCAGGCATCAACAGTATCGAAAGCCTGCGTGGAAACAGGGACCGTCTGCGCGGATATATGCTGGACGAAGGGATGCTTAAAATCCTGGACGTAAAGCCAGCGGGGGCCTGAATATGAAGACGGTAAGAATTGATGCTAAGGACATGCACTACACCCCCTTAAACCAGAAAATAAGGGCAGCAGTTGCTGACGGGGCAGAGGAAATCATCCTCGATAACGTGCTCGGCCAGCGCTTTATAGGGGACGGAGTTAGAGGCAATACCCGCATCATAATCAACGGAGTCCCCGGAGGAGACCTGGGGATGTTCATGAGCGGACCCACCTGCATAATCCACGGGAACGCCGAACACGCCCCTGGAAACACGATGGACAGCGGTATGCTTGTGATCCACGGAAGCGCAGGAGACGCCGTCGCCCACAGCATGAGGGGAGGCAAGGTCTTTGTGAGGAACAACATAGGCTACCGCGGCGGCATCCACATGAAACAGTATGAAGTGGATGTCAGGCCAGTACTTGTCGTAGGCGGCACAGCCCATTCCTTCCTCGGAGAATATATGGCAGGAGGCCTTGTGCTTGTGCTCGGAATCGGAAAGGAGAAATCCATGACCGACAGGGGAATTGGTAGCGGAATCCACGGCGGAGAAATCATCATCCGCGGGGAAGTGGATGACTACCTGCTGGGAGTCGGAGCCAAGAAGTTCGAGTTTACGGAAGCCGACCTGGAACGCATAGCCCCGATCATAAAGAGCTTCTGCGAGCAATTCGGATATGACCCCGCAGAGTTCCTGGACACCAATTACACAAGGATCGGACCTGCAAGCAGCCGGCCTTTTGCAAGCAAATACGTCTGGGAGTGATCAGAAATGGCAGAAAAGAAACCAATAAGCAAGACTTACCTTGACCTGAAATCAAAAGTCTGGGACACCGGCCTCTGCTCAGGCTGCGGGGCCTGCATTGCAGTCTGCCCTGCTGACGCCCTGTACTTTGAAACCGGCGGCGATTCCACAACTCCGAAAAGCAACGGCTACTGTAAAGCCGCTGTTGATGACGTGCCCTGCGGGGCCTGCTATGAGGTCTGCCCACGGCTCGATGAACAGTCTTCAAGCCTGCTCGGAGACTACCTGGAGATCACTACCGGAAAGGCAGAATTCGAAATCCCGAGAAAGCAGAGCGGAGGAGCCGTTACCGCAATCCTTGCAAACGCCCTGGAAACAGGCCTTGTAGATGCGGTGGTTACGGTCACCGAAGACCCCTGGACCCTCAAGCCACACTCCATGGTAATTACCAGAAGTGAAGCCCTCATCGGGCAGGCAGGAAGCCGCTATAACTGGTGGGTACCCCTGGTCTCAGCACTTAAGGAAGCCGTTGTTACCCAGAAGCACAGGAACATTGCAGTTGTCGGAGTCCCCTGTGTGGTCCAGGCTGTCCGCAAGATGCTTGAGACCGACCACCAGCTGGTCAGCCCCTACAAGAAGTCCATCCGCTTCGTGCTCGGACTCTTCTGCACCGAAAGCTTCGACTACGAAAAGCTGATCGCAGGCAAGCTGAAAAGCGAGTATGCCCTCGAACCCATGAAGGTCTGCCGCATTGATGTTAAGGGCAAGCTCGAAATCACCCTCAACGACGGGACCCAGTACGTGATCCCCCTTGCCGAACTTGAGGACACTATCCGTCCGGGCTGCAACGTCTGTACGGACTTTACCGCCCTCAAAGCAGACATCTCAGCAGGTTCGGTAGGAAGCCCTGACGGTTACACAACCCTTGTCGTCCGCACCCTCGTAGGACAGCACCTCCTGGACAGTGCAGTTGCTAACGGGAAGCTGAGCGTAGGCGGCGAAGTAAATCTGGGAATCATCGAGAAGCTTGCCACAAAGAAGATGGCAAGAAAACAGGAATAATTACTTCAAAAAACAGCTTTTGGATGGAGCAATCTCCATCTTTTTACTTTCTTTTTTGCAAACCTGGGTTATATTTATAATAGTTCCCCTGGGAATTTACTATTTGATGTAATTTCTGTAACCGTTTCAACTACTACTCCTTTTTCTTCATCAACTAGGAAATCTACTGTCCTGTTTTCTGACTGTAGCCTCAAAGCAGGAGCACACCCCGGCCCGGAGTAATTTTCAGGAGCCGGATGACAGGAATAAACCACGCCTACAATCGTTGCTCCTTCCCGGATCATTTGCTTAGCACGGCTGTCATTAAGTGTAATTTGAGCTACAAAAGATGCATTTGTTTTGAGCCACTCAGACTCAGATTAATTGTAAGGGGGGAGAACGGGTATAGTAGAGAAATTAATACTCAAATTACCTACATCTTCAATTATAGATGCATCTATGCTGTCATTTGGTGTTTTTGAAGAATTTCCAGTTGATTCTTGACCAATACATCCAACGCAGCTTCCAATAATCAAAAAACAGATCAACGAAGTAATTTTTAATTTAACTTTCAATACAAAATACCCCATGGGAAGTTAGTTTATTCTTATGACAAATATGCCTCCATGACTTTTATTTCCCACGCACTTTTCTGCCAAAAATTAAAGATGCTATCTGTGGCTAATCTTCTCCGAATGCATTAATTATCATGCACAGCATATGTACCGGATACCCTGCTTCGTCTCACCATCAAGATGTTTCATTAGCATAATATTCCGGACCATATCGGTTGTTCCACAAGGTGGTATTTCTATGAGGTATAATCTGTCCTAGAATAGCTCTAACTTTTACATTACCTGTATCATTAACACTTGTTATAATTTCATTCATGTACTGACCCCTGTATTTTACAGGCCACTCACCCGGATCATTGTTTGCCTGCAGAAGGATATAGAAAGACACTGTCCCTCCTTTCAGATTATCGCTTACGTAAACATAGCTGTCATAAGTCGGATTCGAGGCATATTTAGTATATTCTCCATAGGGAACTACAGAAATATCAGAAATGTTTTCAACCGGGAATAATATCGGGCTCCCGTTATTTATGGGATCAAAAATGTCGAAGTAGTCAGCAACAAATTCTGTAACATAAGAGATATCTTCAAGCCTTGTCTCGTTTATCCTGAATCCAAGCATATATCCTTTATCTGTTTCTGCAATGAACGTTGTCCAGTTCCCATTTATTGTTTTGTTGTCAAAAACTTCAGTTGCATTTTCAAAATAGGGGCCTTTACGGTGTTGTTCAGGCCAGTTGAGAATTTCATGCATCAGCCTCTGGGTAAAACAAGGATCTTTCTGAGCCGGGGGGTAAAAAATTGAGAGAATTTACCTTCTCACATACCTTACAAGTCCATGCTATCGTACTTTGCTGCCTCTTCAGGACTTTTGAGTATTTTGACAGATTAATGCCTGATCCTGCACACGAGATATAATCCGAACAATCCGTACATTAAACTAAAACCCGGAATACTATTTGGCTTTTCTTTACTCGTCTCTGAGCCTGATTTAGTTTGTTGGTTTGTATTGTTTTCAGTTTCATTAAGATCTGCTGTGTCCGACAATTCGGTAAGCGCAGATACGTCTCCACGGAAAAACACTAAAGGAACTTCATTAACTCCAATCCGGCTTGCATGAGAATCAAAAATTTGATAAATTTCATCCATAAAAGACTTTTCAATTTCCTTATTTACCTCTACCTTAAGAACTCTCATGTTAGTGAATCCATAATTTATAATAGGACCATCTGGATAGAAATATTTCGACATTTCACGCTCATTAGCATTGACTTCGATATTTACTTCAGTATAGATTAAATCAAGAATATCAAGCCATTTTTTCCTTTCTTCCGAAGTTGAAAAAGCAGGCATATTTCCATAAGCAGCAATAAAATTCGGATTACTTTTCAATTCGTTAAGGGTTTCCGGGCCAAAGGTAAGCTTCTGCTCAATCACTTCTTGTGCACTTACTGCTGGTACAAAAGCCATGCTCATCAGCATCATTGCGGCAAGCGGTACACTTAATACAAATTTCTTCTCCATTGTCATAATCACTCCTGTTTATTTCTCAGGAGGCAAGATCAGACAAGCCTTAAATATTCACAAAGCTAACATTTCTTTGCCCGAGGGCAATGTGGAGTTCAAATTGTCTCTGGAAAGTTCGCTTGGACTCCATAAGCTACTTTTAACCAACTCTACATAAGTTTTCTGACCATAGTATCAAACTGCTGAAAAAATAATTGAAAAAAAAATAAGAGAGTTGAAAAGGAAAAATTATTCGAGGCATCACTATATCTTAATCAGCAGAGTAATAACTTATATGATAATACTCATTATTCAGTTTTATATATTCAGTCTTGTTATCCCACATGATGTTAGCAAACTCTGTCATATTTTCATTATGATCAAAAGGGAGCTTAATGTTTTTTCCGGGATTATTTATCGCTTCTTTAACATAAGAATACTTCTCAAGATCTGCTAAATTAAATTCCACATATTTCTCTGGCGTATCTTGAAGTTTATCTGCTCTAATATACATACCAGCTCCAGGCTGGTAAATCACTAAAAAGAACACTAGAAGTAATGCTAAAACAGCAAAAGAAATAATCATTAAGACTGTTGTTCTTGGTTTCATATAGCATTCACTCCAAACTTACCATAAAAATAAAGTGCAGGATTAAATCCTGAACAAAATAATTTAAAAATGATTTCTATTGGTTTCTATGGTTTGGTCACAGTCCACACACCAGTTCTCTTCATCCATCATATTGACGTAAGTCATTATACAGATAGGACCAAAATATCCATGATCTGGACAATTATAATTATGTGATGCCTCATGCTGTGCAAGGTGCCAATCCCAACTTGCACTTATCTGATGCTTCATTAGCCACGCGTCACCTGGACGTTCAGATACGCCTCTATGGTCTGTATCTTGATTTGTGAAAACCGCTAACATATCCATGCCCTGCTGGTTTGATGTCCACCCACTTTCTAGCTCTGCTTCATCAAGTAATAAACTAGTATTATCTTCACTATCAGTACTATCCCACGTTGAGTATTTGCCTACCACAAAATTTATATTATGATCAATGTAGAATGCATCATCTGCACCTTCAATGGCATCGTGTGCTGCAGTTTGCCAATCACTTCCAAAATGACTCCTGTATTCTTCATCTGCAACTATCCAAACATTAACTGTATTTGTCGTTTCTGTTTGTATGGTTGAAGATTGTTGACCAATGCTTTTTGATGTAAAATTTTCTATTTCTGCTCTTTTTTTATCTTCAGGATAATTATCAGGAAGATTTTCCAAATCTTCTAGAGTTTCGATCTGTACAGGCTCAAGTTTCTTGTCTTCTTCAAGCATTTTCCTTACCGTTTCGTTTTGCTCAGCGAGGGCACGAAGTTCATCAGTGCTGAGCCGATTTAATTCATCACCGTTTTCAAACCAAGGTTCCAAGATGTCTTCATCTTGATATTCTTTTGTAGCATTATCTGCTGCATTTACTGCCGGAACAAACGCCATGCTCACCAGCAGCATTGCCCCAAGCAGCAAACTTAATCCTAATTTTCTGTTTGCAATCATTTCTTCTTTGCCTCTTTTCTTTACTCCAGAGACCGGATCAAGCAAGTCTTAAATATTCACAAAGCTAACACTAATCATGCCTCCGGGCAACGTGGAGTTCAAATACACTCTGGAAAGTTAGTTTGAACTTCACATCTAAAAATCTTTATTAATCTTCTCCTATACATTAATTACGACGACGAATATTCATCAGTCTGATTAACATTCACTCAAAAGATCAGCTTTTTCATCGAAATAATGAAGGCTCAGAGTCCTAATTGACGTCAGGAATTTGACCTCACTTTTAGCAAATAATTTTAATATACTTTTCATCACTAAACCATAAAATTGACAAAAGTGATATCAACATACATGCCCGACAGAAGATAAAAGAATATATTGTGTTAGAACAATTCAATAAGAAAGTAAGAAAAAAATCTGTAGATGTGGCGACAGGAAAATGGAAGGCTTCGAAATTTATAAAGAGATGGGAGATGATGTCCAGGCAATATACAGATCCAGACTTATAACCGAGATCCTTCTATCATTAAACGAGAGCAGCAGAAAGCTTTCCCAGCTGCGTGAGATTACCGGGAGCACATCCCAGGCAATAATTCCAAAACTAAGAAAACTCGAAGCAGATCATCTGATAGAAGCAAAAGAACATGAGTATTACCTGACTCAAACAGGAAAAGTTGTGGCTTCAAGATTAGCTGACTCATTTGCAACAGTAGGAACAATTAATAAATTCAAACATTTCTGGTCGGGACATTACCTTGAAGGAATTCCCGTTTTCCTCTTAAAAGAAATCGGATGTCTTTACGAGTCTGAAGTCCTCAAGGATAGAGGCATGAAAGTCCTCGATGTCTACAACAACCAGTTAAAAATAATTAAAGAGGCAGGTCATATACATGGCATATCGTCCGTGGTAACAGAAGGGTATGCTGATTCTATCTCTGAAAGAGTGAAAGAAGGAATCCCTGTCGAGCTTATAGTTCCTCTTCATATTGCGGAAAAATTGGAGCAATCGCCTTATCTGGAAAAAATAGACGCACTGAAAGATTATGAAAACTTCAAATTAATAGTCATTGGTGAAGATATTAAAGTTGGGCTCATTGTTACGGATAAAAGCTTTTCCCTGAGCCTGTACAAAAAAGACGGCGTTGAATACGACATCACTACAGGATTATTCAATTTAGATCCGAAGGCCATTGAATGGGGAGAAAGTCTTTTTTGGTATTGTAAAGGGAAGGAAGAGTTCATAAAAATGCAAATTTGATTTTGAATTTATCGATAGAATCAGGAGAATGGGAATATCAACCTTTTTTACCCGGATTTGAAAGTCATTCTTCTGCTGACAGTTTTCAATAACTGACTCCGGGTCCACATGCCGAAGAACTGAAGATACTGTCCGCCCCAGCTGCGAAGTCTGCACGGACTTTACCGCCCTCAAAGCCGACATCTCCGCAGGCGCAGTGGGAAGCCCGAATGGCTACACCACCCTGATCGTCCGCACCCCGGTAGGGCAGTACCTCCTGGAAAGCGCGGTTGCCAGCGGGAAACTGAGCGTAGGTGGCGAGGTCAGCCTCGGGATTATCGAAAAGCTTGCAACGAAAAAGATGGCAAGAAAACAGGAATAAAATTACAGAATAAACTTGAAAGGTGAAGCTTCGGGCTTCATCTTTGTTTAATTCTTTTTTATGAGCAAATCCCAGAAACAACTTTATTTTTATACCAATAAAAATTTCATTTTTCATTAATTACATCATAAATCTTCTTTATCATCAGTGCAATATAGAAAAGTAAAATAGTGTTAAGCAGTGGGAGTAGAAATGATATAGTCTCCCTAAAAAAGTAAAGAAATGAAGTAAAGGTCATTTACCTATTTCTCCTTTTAATCATCGTATGCGGTAGCTGTACCGGAATAACCTGTTCCATCGTCATTTAGGAATTCTCCCCAATATTGCCATTGCCAGTCACCACTAACTCCATTTGTATTTGCTAATACATAAAGTCCATTCCCGTCTATAGTATCATCATACCCGAAATCATTATGTATTTTTTACCCATCAATATAATCAGGCATTACAGTCCAAACTTTCTCATTCGTTTCAAGCTCATTTGTTATTCTGATTGCATCCTTCTCTGTAATGCAATTCTTTCCCAGATTATAACAATTAGTTGAATTATCTCTGTAGCTAATTAAACACCAGACGAATGTTTTTACTTGAAGGTTATGTCTTTTCAGTATATCAAGAAAATATTTATCATGAATAGCTTGTTCTGTTACCGGATATATAATATAATCTCCTTTTGTAAAAGAAGGTAAAACAGGATCAGTCCAATTTTCATCATTTTTCAATCCATCTTTTACTACATCAGGCATATTATCTTTGTCCACCTTTATGTAGTATTTATAACCCCCATTATCACTATTGCAATCTATGTTATAGCTCAATATCATATTGTAATTTTCAAGAATGGCTTTAACTTCCGGCTCAGTTGTTCCATTTTCAAATTGAACAAGAAAACCAGCTACTTGCGGTTCATTAACTGACATATTATCAACTGACTCTTTTGTATCTACTGGAATTTTCAAATCAATTGGTGTTTTTATAAATAGTACCAAAAGTACTATGAGAACCATAAAAACACCAAGGACAACAGTTATCTTATTATTTTTAGTCATATCACCAAAACTAAAAAAAGAGGAGTTTAGCTCCTCACATGTTTTATATTACATATATCCGATTAGCGGAAGTCCATTTGAACCTCACAAACTACTTTTGACGAACTGTATATAAGTTTTATGGCCAGATCCTCAAACAATCAAGATATACATTTAAAATATGACAATTTTTTCAGGTATTATTACATTATGTGACTTATTGTTTGATACTCTGGAGAGAAATTATAAGTAGACATAAAAAATAGCACCATAGGGACTCATTCCATATTCAAATCTCAGCCTGTCTGGTGGATGTAACATAACGTTGATTACTGATTATTTGTTGATTTGGAAGGATTAATGAAGAGGAATTTGGAGATACATGATTGATATTAAAAATATTACACATTACATATTTTCACATACATATCCTATAATTTTTTTAATATCATTAGTGTCTTCTTCAACAGCTATTGCACCCTCTAATAACATATCTTCCGATTTCAACATTCATTATAATAACACGTCAGTTACACTTGATGTTTCAGAGACAGGGCTTGAAAACTCAACCCGAACAATATCTTCCTTTGGAGAAAGAAAAATAGGAAGTCAGAACGCTGCCGAAGCTTCTCTATATATAAAAGAGGAGATGGAAAAAGCAGGCCTGCAGGTTTATATGGACAATTTTTCCGCAAGGGTACGTACACGTGACTTCAATTACTGGAATGTGAGCTGCAAAAACGTAGTGGGGGTTAAAGAAGGGAATGACCTTAAAGATGAGATAATTCTCGTAACCGCACATTATGATTCAAGGATAATTGTACGTCCAGAGTCCGGGATACGGGATTTTTTTGATTCAAATATCAGAAAGCCATATCTCTGGCCAGTATGGTCCGATACTTATGTTTGCGAATCAGCCAACGGAACCGGAGCGGATGACAATGCAGGAGGGGTTGCCTGCATGCTGGAAATTGCAAGAGTCTTGCAAAATGAGTCATTTGACAGAACAATATATTTCATTGCTTTTACAGGGGAAGAATACAATCTTCTTGGAAGCCAGGCATGGGTTAAAGCCAATCCAGAATTGAAAGACAATATTGTTGCAGTTATAAATGTAGACTGTGTGGGAAACGAACCTTTCTACATAAACTATCTTCCCCAGAATGCCTGGCTTAAAGATATTTTTGAAAAAGAAGCAAAAGACTTAGGAATCGAAATTCAACATGAAATTCCGGATTATTCTAACTTTATCCATCCTTTAACAGGAGGAGATCATGAAATATTCTGGGAAAACAACATCCCTGCAGTGGTAATCTGCCATCACAATGACAGAAATGCCCACAAATTAAGTGATACTATTGATAATATCGATTTTTCAGTAGTCAGGAACGCAAGTATTCTGATAGTTAGGAGTGTTATTTATCTGGCAAATCCCGCTGAGAGACAGCCTCCATTTGTTAACATTTCCAGCTCAAAGGTTTCAGGAGGCTCATTTGAGCTCAGATATAATGTTTCTGAATCCGAAAGTATTGTAGAAGTCTTTTTTGACAATCAGAGCCTGGGAAATATAAAGTCAGGAAGGGATTTTTCGCTTTTAGAAGGAGAACATGCTATCAGAGTTCTGGCAACTGACCGTTATGGGAACAGAGGTACTGACAGCATAACTTTTGTAAATGAGGAAAAGCAAAACAAAAATATAGAGCCTCCTCAGCAGGAAATAGGGTATACTGGGGAAGAGAAATACGAAGAATATATATTCACCGGAGAGTATATAACTGGAAGTAATATAATCGGGTATTATCCAGAACACTCCATAAACTCAAACAGGACTCTTTATTTTTATCTAGATGATTTTGGACCTCTGGACCCAGGGAACTTTTTGATTCTTGCACCGGGCAGTCATAACCTGAAAATAGGGTATGAAAACGAAAATGGAACCCTCTTCATGGAAAATAAAACATCTGACTTTACCAAATATTCCATGGAAAAGGTTTGGATAAATAACCCGATTGCGGACCGTAGAAATCCGCTTGTCCTCGTATCAGGCGTATTTATAAGTTTGGCTGTTATTGCGCTTTGTGGGAAACGAATAAAAAAGAAGTATCAGGACAAAAAGGGTTCTAAAGAAGAAAAGGAGTAATCGTGGCTTTTGCCCAGAATATTAATATCAATATACAGGAATCAAGCCCGGATTGTTCCCTGTAATGCACTCTCCGCCATCAGCAGTTACTATAAAGGTATTTTCAATTCCGACCATACCGATATTTTCAATTCCCCTTTTGGGTTCCAGGGCAAATACCATTCCTTCCTGAAGAGGTTCGTCAAACCCTCCGGCAATTACGGGGATTTCATCGATTAGCAAGCCGACCCCGTGCCCCAGGAACTTTACCTTACGGTCCCCGAAACCCATGAAATTTTCCAGGAATTCCTCATCAAGCCCGCTCATTATGGTACTGTAGATTTCCGAGGGGATAGCCCCGGGTTTTAACATTGCTGCAGCTTCGTTCTGGATAGTCACGCATTTATTGTGGATATCTATGGCATACTGCGGAAGGGAAGAGCCGAACATGTATGTCGTGGTTTTATCCGTATGGTAACCTTCAACCCCGCACCCGACATCAACAAAGACCAGGTCGCCTTTCCTTAATTTCCGGTCCCGACTCCCGAGCAGGGGAACTGCAGGGCACAATCCGAGCTTTCCCCCGGGCCCGTTAAAATAGGTCGGATAAATGGAGCTTTCCCCAAAACAGACATTTCCCAGAATCATCTCCGTATCAAACATGCCAAAGCGGGATACTCCATGGTGCCCTTCTTTTATCAGAACTGAGAACAATTCGGTTGCGAGGTCCGCTTCACTCATCCCTTCCCTCAGCATCTCAGGCACAAGGTCTTCGAGCACATGCTGATGAATCCTGCCAGATTCTTTTGTAAGGGACAGTTCGTATTCGCTTTTTACAGATCTCACAGAGGCAATCTGGGTATCAACGGATTTAACATTCTTAAAGGGGAAGTATTTTTGAAACCGCTGATATAAAGCCAGAGGGACAACTTCAGTTTCCAGATATACCGCATCCGAAAACTTGCTTTCATTACCTGCTTTATCTGGCTTGCCCATGCTCCCTGCAGCGTCCCGGAAACTATTCATGGGTTCTATATTGGAGAATAACGATTCATCGAGAGCCCTTTCATAACTGCGCCGGACCCAGAATGTTGCCTCTTCGTCCCTCGGGACAATTAACATCCCGTCCTGCATCGTGCCGGTAAAATAGTAAAGGTTAATTTTGCTGAAGATAACAGCGATTTCCCAGTCGGGATTTGATGCGTCCATCCGCGTTCTGAAGCGGGTCATACGGCATTTCAGTTCAGTTAAAGATACTTTCTTCGTCATGGGGACCCCTTTACTAAGTTATCTGCTACCAATTATAGAAGTGTAACCTGGGTAGTGAAAAATGTTCCCATAACTTTTCAGGGTACAGTTATCAGGGCGTAGTTACTAAATTATATCAAGCACGAATTCAAAAATTAGAAGTTAGGGGGATTGGATTTGTCAGAAAATTTCAACAGCCTGATTGAAAAAGCCTCAAACCTGGGACTTAAAGCCTATCTACTGGATACCGCGGACATCCCGGTGGAAAACCGGATAGCCCTGAAATGCGCCTATGGCTGCCGGAGCTACGGGAAACGGTTGAGCTGCCCCCCCCACATCCTTTCTATTGAGGATTTCAGAAAAGTCCTGCAGGAATACAAAAATGCACTTCTTCTTATGGAAGAGCACGAAGCCTCCGGGGAGGACGCCCTCAAAGCCTGGGGAGAACTCCGGAAAGCCTCTTTCAGGAAAATGTACGAGCTCGAACAGGAGGCTTTCAGGAACGGCTTCATCTTCGCCCAGCTCTTAAGGCCCGGCTCCTGCAACGAATGTGAGGTCTGCAACCTTGAAAAATGCGTAAAGCCGGAAATGAGGCGCTTTGCACCTGAGGCTGTCGGAATAAATGTCCAGAAGGCAATGGAAGGGGCAGGGCTTGTACTTGAGTTCTGCAAGCCTGAAAAAACTGCATGTGTTGGGATTTTACTGCTGGAGTGAAAATTAGGGTGAGTCCGAGCGGGTTTAAGTTAATGGAGTTCAGGTTATAGCCCCTAATTAAAAACTCACAGCCTTTGAATAGTATCCTGCCGTCCTTTTTCAGCCTGTTCCCCATCAACGAGATCCCTTTATTGCTGCTCTGGCAGGTAAATTTGCCAGAGAGTAGATCCGTTCAAGGGGCATGGAAAGTTTCAGTATAAAGATTCCTTTTGTTTCCACAGGCGAAGTTTCGGATTTTTCCAATAACAAACGACCGCCGGGAGAGAGGTTTTCAAGAAGATGGACTGTGCGGTCGTTAACTGAACCGTACCCGAAAATAGTGTCGTACCCCGGTTCTCCGAGATCTTCGGCTGAGGAACACAGGATCTCGCGAATTTCACTGCCGGTCTTTTCGGGGTACATGTTCCAGATAAGAGCTCCGACTCCTGCAACAGAGGGGGCGGAAGCACTTGTACCCATAAAGAAACTGCCCTTTCCGTTTATGCTTGAAACTCTCACACTGCCGGGCCCACTGAGGTCGGTCTTGTTCCGGAGTTCTGGTTCCGGATAGTAAATGCTTACAGGCCCGCGAGAAGAGTAGGCCGCGATATCTCTGTTTTCCGGAGTTCCGGAATTAACAGCTCCAACGCAGACAACGCCCGGAACAGCGGGATGCCCGAAGACCGAGTCCTCCTCAACCAGATTGTCAGGATGAACCTTTACGGAGGAGTTTGGGTAAATAAAAACTTCCAGTACCCTATCTTCTCCGGAATGTTTTTTTACAGAAATACCCAGTGTTTTTACAGCTTCTTCCCCGTTGACGTATTTGATATATTCAAGAGGGGTGTCTGTGCCACTCTGAGCCTTTTCACTTGCAGCAATTTCTTTTCCGCTGCAGCAGTCATAGAGGTAAAGGTCGTAGTCGTTTTCAGAACAGTTCCAGGGGTCATTCCACTGGAAGACCACAGTCACTTTCTCGCCGGGAGGGACATCCATGTAAAGATTTGTGGAAGTGCTGGCCCCGGAACTGAAATCATGCCAGCCTGATCCGTTGTCAAAAAACATACCCTGATAATGGCGGCCTGCGTCATTACCTGCTGCGCTCACATAGAGAATATCCTGACTTTCTATTATTTCTTTGATATGGGAAGCTACAATTCCATCTTCGAAGAAAGGTTCATCAGGCCAACCCACATCATCGCATATAATCTGGCAACCTTCGGCAAGGAGGGCATCAACAGCTCTGTTAAATTCAAGCTTGTTGCGACCTGCACTATGGAAGTAAAGTTCTGCGCCAGGAGATGTCTCGTGGACTATTTCGAGCATTACTGTACCCTCTTTTCCTATTCCTGGAGAAAGGACACGTACATCCTCAGGCAGAACTCCCGATGCCATGGCTTCAGATATGTCTTCTACTCCATCGGAAATTATCCCGATTTTAATTCCGGCTCCTGTTGCACCGTCCGGTTTCCAGAACTCTTCAGAAGAAGAGGAAAAAGTTACTTTTTCTTCCCGGTCCACCTTTCTTATAACAGGAGAAATAGCAGACTGGACTGAATGTACTCCTTTAAGAGAAGATAGTTCTTCAAATGATTCCGGTTTAACACAGACTGCAGCAATACCGGATTCTTCATCCCATTCTTTAACCCTGGAACAGGAATCCAGCACCCCTGCATCCGTACCGGGAAAAAGCCGGACATATGCAGTAAGATTCTCTTCGACTTCTTCGTTGTAGATTCTGCCTGAATCTCCTTTCGGCGGTTCCGAAAGAGATGAGAGCGGGTGCAATACTCCTGAATCTGATGAAACCAGTCCGGAAGATAATAAACCAGAAGTTAGACCAGAAGTTTCCGGTTCAGATTCGATAGATCCGACTCCTTCACGTACTATAAAATTGAAATGAGAAAATATGCCTGTAAAGACTATGACTAATATTGACAGGTACAATACTCTCCTGGTGTAACTCCCCAGATACACTACCCCCCGATGTTGCTTATATGGTAAGTTAAGGATGCAAACAGGATACAGGTATATGCGAAGTAATTCCTGCAGCAAGAACTAAACAGAATCAACTTATTTTAACATATATCGATATACATTATAAATATTTCCACTAATAATTAATATGAATTTAGAACAAGAATTAAAAATAAACGATATCTAATGAGAAACTAAATTATTAAGTGCTTTACAAAAACAGGAATTACTTGATAAAATAATTTAACCATAACATTACGTATTATAATTAAATGAGTGAAGACAGAAGATATATTAACTTCCGGACATATGTTATGGGAAGACATAGCAAACTGGAGGTCTTGTTCAAATTGAATTCTGAAAAGCTTAAAATAGCTGTTCTTGGAGGAACCGGCAACATCGGAGAAGGAATGGTGCTAAGGCTTGCCCTTCAAAACCTTATGCCTGATGGTGTGAAGAATGAGATAATTATCGGGTCCAGGTCTCTGGAAACTGCAGATGAAGCTGCAAAAAAAGCTTTATCAGAGCTTGAAAATTGCGGGTTTGATACATCAAGGACAACAATTACCGGTATGAGCAACCTTGATGCCGCGCAGGCAGCCGAAGTAATAATACTTACGATCCGTTTTGACCACGTTTTGCCTTTGCTGGAAGAGATAAAAGAGGCCATTGAAAATAAGATTCTTATTTCACCTGTGGTTCCAATGGTAAAAGAAGGGGGCCTTATGGCATACAAACCTCCGGAAGAAGGCTCAGCAGCCCTTGCAATTAAGAAAAATGCCCCGGAATCTGCCAGAGTTGTTGCAGCTTTCCACAACATCCCTGCAGGAAAGCTCAAAGATGTTGTTAAATGCACAGCCGTACACGATGCGCTTGTATGCAGCGACGATGCCGACGCAAAGAAACTTGTTATGGAGCTTACACGGCATATGGGTTGCCTCAAACCCCTGGACGGCGGCCCTCTTAAACAGGCAAACACCATGGAATCTCTGACACCTTTACTGATCAATCTTGCAAAACTGAATGGGCTTAAAGACCTTGGGATAAACTTCTCTTGAGAAATAAAATCGAAAAAAAACCGGAAGAACATATCAGGGCAAAAGCTGCACGGAAAGAATAGAAACCTATATGGGGATGTGGGATTTTACGGCAGGCAACTTGATTTTTATATAAGAAGAGACATATTAGAAACCATCAAAGATTTTACGGGGCATAGAAAAATATAACCTTTGCCCATGGACGTTAAACCGGACCTGAAAAATGATATTTAAAAATAAAGTTACACCCACTCCTGAAAAGATATACGCTATTTTTGTTTTCAATAAAGTCTCCAATAAGTATTCAGGAACTGTGTTTCATCTCTCAATCTCGGATTTTAACCCTGAATAGATTTAGTTTAGGTTAAATATTATGAGAGTAATACGAACATATAGTAGAGAATTTATATTAAGGGATTCAGCGAAAGAGGAACCTGCGGGGAAAATCTGCTGAAAAATAAACTGCTAAAAAATAAACTGGAAAGGAATAATTTGCTAGAAATCCCCTGAAATAATCCAGTGGATAAGTTTATTCATCCGGAAAGTAAGAAATTCTGCCCTGAGTGCAGTGTTTTACTCTGATCTCAGTGTCTTACTCTGATCCCAATGTCTTACTCTGATTTCAGTGTATTACTCCGATCTGTTTCTTTCGATCATATTTGCTTTTTTAAAACGGAAGAATCAATATAAAAACCAGACTCAAAACCAGACAGTGAACCTGTATGAGTGAAGAATTGCTAAAAGTGTTAAAGGCGGCAGGACTTGACGTACTTTCCTGCATGCACTGCGGCACATGCACAGGAAGCTGTCCTTCGGGACGGCATACCGGGCTCAATACCCGAAGAATAATTCGAGATGCACGCAAGAACAGAGCTACTGTTCTCTCAGATGACGCCCTGTGGCTCTGTACAACCTGCTACACATGCCAGGAGCGCTGCCCACGTGGAATACCAATTACAGATGCTCTTCTTGAACTCAGGAGGCTTGCAGTCCGAAAAGGGTTCATGCTTCCCGAACACCGCCGTGTTTCGGAAATGGTGCTTGAGTGCGGACATGCAGTCCCCCTCGATGAGGAAACAAAGAAAAAAAGGGAAGAACTCGGGCTGGACCCAATACCGGAAACCGTCCAGAAATATCAGGAAGCTCTTGAAGGGCTGAAAATCCTTCTCAAAACCTGCAAATTCGACGAGCTTGTGGCTGAAAAATAAGGAGGCAGAAAAATATGGCAAAACTATCACTGTTTCTTGGCTGTATCGTACCCAACCGCTACCCGGGAATTGAGAAAGCAACAAAACTCTGCCTGCAGAAACTTGAAGTTGATGCATCCGACCTGCCAGGAGCCTCCTGCTGCCCTGCCCCGGGAGTGTTCAAGTCTTTTGATAAAGCAACCTGGCTTGCCCTTGCCAGCCGAAACATCGCCCTCTCTGAAAAAATGGAGAGGGATGTCCTGACAGTTTGCAACGGCTGCTACGGATCCCTGGCAGATGCGAATATAGAACTTAAAAAAGACCCTGAAATGAAAGCCTGCACAAACACCTGCCTCAAAGAGATAGGCATGGAGTTTAAGGGGACCGCAGAGGTAAGGCACATAATCGAGTTTCTGTACAGGGAATTCGGACCTGAAAAACTCAAGGGCTGCATCACAACCCCCCTTGACCTGAAAGTAGCCCTTCATTACGGATGCCACCTGATCAAGCCCTCAAAGGACAGAAACCTTGGAGAAACGGAAGCTCCGGTATTCTTTGATGAGCTGGTTGAAGCCACTGGTGCAAAAAGTGTGGATTATACAGACAAAATGATGTGCTGCGGAGCAGGAGGAGGCGTCCGTTCAGGGCACGCTGCCGAATCCCTGGAAATGCTTGAACATAAGCTTGCCTGCATCCGGAATGCAGGAGTGGACTGTATTGTCAATGCATGCCCCTTCTGCCACCTTCAGTTTGACAAAGGGCAGCTTGCAGTCAATGAGAAGTTCGGAACTGACTACTCTATCCCCGTTCTCCATTACTCCCAGCTCCTTGGCCTTGCTCTCGGCTTTTCTCCGGACGAGCTGGGGATAGAACAAAATGCAGTCCAGAACATTGAATTTCTTGCAAAAATCTATGAAATCAGTGCAGGCTTGAGGTAAATAACCGGAAATCAGGCAGAACGCTTGAAAAAAAGGTTTAAGGAAAAAAGGTTAAGAAAGTGTTTTAAACCGGGAACTCGATACCCCCCTCGAGGACTGAATCCAGACCGTCTTATCTTTCTTCCTGCTTATACCAGAGGCATTTCTGCCTCCATTTGCAGGCCCCACATACATCTTCGATATCCGAAGCTTTGTTAAGTTTTGAATTTATGAGCCTGAAGGCTTCATCTGCCTTTATAACAGTTCCGTCATCTATCCTTAATTTCTCCAGGACAACGAGGTCCATTTGCCTGATCCCGCGGGAGAGAGCAGATTCCTGAATGGTGCATTCCCTTTTACTGGGACAGGAAACGCAGATTGCATCACACACAGTTACAAGCTTGAGAAGTCTGGAAGGAAGAGTCTCAAGATCCGAAATCACAGCCCGCATATTGGCAACAAAAGCCGGGCTGTATCCATATCCCTGGAATCCCTGGATACAACAGAGGTGATGAGCCCTGATTTTCAGGAGTTCGGAATCGGGTTTAGAGTCAGTTTCAGATTTACATTTCGATTTTTCAGACATGCATTTCTCCAGGGCTTAAAATCACAAAAATTAAAGAATTCTTTCTACAAATTCATTCTATAAAATCAATTTCTGAATCCCCGAGATAGGGCAATTCCAGGAGAGGAAGTGTTATCGAAGGGGCTTCCGAGTATTCTGCAAAGAGAATATCATAGCCGGTCTTGAGCCCCAGCATGATGTTCAGGTTAGTGTGATCATCGTTAAGGAGGAGGGCCTGCCCTATAGGATTGCAGACAGCTTCAAATTCCAAATTGCCGGTTTTTCTGAGACCAAGACTTTCTTTTTCGAGGCTGCAAACCTTGCAGCAAACTGAAAACACCTCAAAATATCTTGAAAGTAGATCATAAACCAGCCTTGCTTCCCTCTCATGCTCAATACAGAAAGCAATTCCTATCTTCCTGTACCCAAGCCTCTTTGAGTAAATTGCAATTTCTTCTAATTTTGTCCTTTTTGCAGAGTCTGACTCAAGCCAGGAGGCCATCTGGATCGATTTAAGATCGTCGCCGCTATACTCAAGTCTCGATTTGATAACAGAGCAGTTTTTGCCTATCAGACATTCCTTATTTCTGCACAACGCACACTGCACACTTTTTCTCCAAGGGATTTTTAACACCAATAGGATACTATAATCATAAATAAACTTTGCAGGTATAAATATTTCCATGAGAGCCAGAAAATGTACTGGTAGAATTTATGATAAGTAAAATAAATGAAAAAACTCAATGAGAAAAGAAAAAACTCAATGAGAAAAGAAAAAAACTCAATGAGAAAAGAAAAAACTCAATGAGAAAAGAAAAAACTCAATGAGAAAAGAGAAAACTCAATGAGAAAAGAAAAAAAATGGAAAAATCAAGGATTTATTTCTGCCTTGCTTTCGGCAACGGACCTTCGGAGAGTTTTTCAAGGGCATTGACAATGTCTTCAAGTTTATTGAACGGAATCCCTATAAGCATTTCATCATTTTCGATGTCAGTGGCTTTCCTGCACCCGAAGCAGCCTAAAGATATATTTATTTCTCCAGTCAGGCTCGGCAGGATAGTTGTGTCGGCGCAGGTTGCCTGAAAAGCTGCACTGCTAAAGTTTACCCTTCCGCCTTTATAGTAGGTACTTGCCGGGACTATCCAGTAAACGGTTTCCGGCCTGTCCACAAGAATAACTACATCGGGCTCGACCTTTGCATCCTTCAGAGGCCCTACAACAGTTGCGGTTCTGCTTTCGGACTCAAAGGCGGGACGGTTTGCTATCATTCCTGCTGCCGCCTCCACACTGTCAAACATCCCAAGGTTGTGATGGAACTCTCCTGAAGCCACCTTTTCAGGCGAAGGAATGATCCCAAGGCTTGAGGCTCCTACCACGCAGGCATGTTTACCTGCAGGAATTATGAAAGACTCCCCTTTCCTGGCTTTCATGATAGACTGGCAGTGCCTGAGGTTTTTCTCGGGCTCTTGATACCCTTCGGGCATAAGCTCTCCTTTTTTAACAACTTTCACTGCCACCGGTTCATACCTGAGGTCAAGGAACTTGACCAGTTTCTCTGCAAGTTGAGTATAATCCATTTTATTCCCTCACCAACTACTTATTGAACTCACTATAGAATTATTGAACTCACTATAGAATTATTGAGTTTGCTACCGAATTAATACCTGATTCATTAACTATTTATGAATAATATTCAAAGGACAGACTGCGATATTAGTTAACAGTTGCCATATTATTTAACTTTCTAACATTTAAGTTAAAATTATACGGAAAAGTTAAGTTCCCCTGATCCGGAGGGCCTTTGGGCACATTTCTTTTTTGAAAGTTTCTGAAAGCCTCATTTCGAGCTCTGCCCAGAGGTTACGTACAATATTTGCGAACTCTACAGCCCCGGAGTCCCCGGAATGAGCGGCATATTCGATCACGGTTTCTTCCTTCATCATTGCCTCTGTAGTTATGTCCGCATAAGGTAAACGGGCAAGAAGAGGAATTCCGGCTTCCCTGCAAAAAGCCTCAATTTCAAGGCTCTTTTTCTCGTTGAGATCATATTTGTTAATGCAGGCAACAGTCGGGATTCTGAAATGTGCGGTAAGTTTGATTGCCCGTTTCAGGTCGTGGAGTCCGGAAACAGTGGGTTCGCTAAGCACAAGGACAAGGTCTGTTCCGGTAATTGCTGCCATAACAGGGCAGCCAGTGCCGGGAGGGCCGTCAATAAGAACGAGTTTGCAGGAATATCTATCTGCAAGTTCTACGGCCTTTTTTCGGACCAGGTTCACAAGTTTTCCACTTGCTTCCTCTCCAGTGCCCAGTTTTGCATGAGCCATTGGCCCGAAACGGGTTATGGAGGAAACTGCCTGCCCGGAAACTCTCGGCATCAGGGAAACCGCGTTTTCAGGGCAGGCGACAGTACAGACTGCACAACCTTCGCAGCCATACGGATTTATCGTGAAGTTTTCAAGGACTGCTCCGAATCTGCAGATTTCCCGGCAGATGCCGCAGCCAGTACAGAGTTTCAGATCAATGGAAGCAAGTTCCAGTCCCAGGCAATCCTCTGTTTTAAGTACCTGAGGCTTAAGGATAAGAGGCAGGTCGGATGCATCAACATCACAATCAGCAAGTACAGAATTTCCTGAAAGAGAAGAAAAGGCAGCTGTAAGGGTGGTCTTTCCACATCCACCTTTTCCGCTAATTATAGCCAGCTGCCTCATTGTACCCCCGTACTTTTACAAACCAGTGCTTTTATAGTTTCGAACATATCTTCGAACTTTTCCTTCCAATCAGGCATTTCCTTAACAAAGGGAATGCCCTCTGAATAGAGCCTGGCAATCATCCTATCATTAGGAATGCGGAGCAGAATAGGAATCCCTTCGGCTCTGCAAAACTCTTCCACCCTTGAATCTCCAAGCCCGTCACGGTTGAGAACGACCCCTACAGGGACATTAAGAGCCCTTGTAGCTTCCAGGGCGAGAAGGAAATCATGGAAACCGAAAGGAGTCGACTCTGTCACAAGCACACAGTAATCCGCACACCCCATAACTGCAAGGACGGGACATGCCGTTCCGGGAGGAGAATCAAAGATTACAGGTCTGCTTTCATCGAGATGCCGCTGAAGCGACCTGATGACCGGCGTTGCCATAGCCTCCCCTATATTCAGGATACCGCGGAGAAATTTAAGAGAGGTTTGAGATGATGCTTTTTCGATCCTTCCGATAGACCGGAGCTTTTCTTCTATGGCTCCTGCCGGACAGACAAGGCTGCAGCCACCACAGCCATGGCAGAGGGAAGGAAAGAACATGATTTTATTGGGAAGGGCAGCCAGAGCATTATACTTACAGAAATCAGCACATTTCTCGCAAAGAGTACACTTATCAGGATTAATTTCCGGAACCAGACAGGTTACTTCTTCCACAGGCTCCAGTTCAAAACCCAGAAACAGGTTGCAATTAGGCTCTTCCACATCGCAGTCAAAAAGCTGCACATCTTCGAGAGCAAGAGCAAGGTTTACTGCAACCGTGGTTTTCCCTGTACCGCCTTTGCCACTTGCAATTGCAATATTCATGAGCTGCGCCTTCTCACCATGTACATAAACTGAGGGATCTATCTATCAGTGATGGTGCTCGTGTTCTGCACAGGTGTTTTCGGCACTGGCACTACGGAGCTGACCTGCTTTCCAGGCTTCGATCGCATCCTGAACCGTACCTTCGACACCCACGAAAACATTGATTCCATAAGACTCAAACATCTTGACAGCTTTGTACCCCAATCCCGAACAAAGCATAATATTCACCCCATTTTTATAAAGGAACTCAGGCGGCAGGCCTACTCCACCCATATGCTCACTAGTATTAGGGATTACGGAAACTTCTCCACTGTCAGTATCCAGGATAGTATAAGTGGGAGCCTTTCCAAAGTGCTGTTCTATAGTTCCTTCCATGCCGTTGTTATCTCTTGTAGGTACACATACTTTCATATAGATCACCTTTAAATTTCCAGACATTTCACAGAAAATATTGTTACAAAATTTTTCTTATTTATGAGATTTTGTTCTTAAGTTTGGATCTTTAACTCAACTCTTCCTCATACCGATATGAGTGGAAGCGTTCGGGCTCTCAAGGAGGGAAAGCTTTCCGGATTGATACTCTCGAAGAGCAAAGGATACCGTCCCTCTGATTCCAGAATGGATTTCAATACCTGCTTCGGAGAGTATGGAGAAAGAGTTCAGCCCCACACTTCCCGTTAGGAGGGTGTCTACCCCTGAACCCGCAATTGCCTCTGCTGCCCGGATCCCTGCGCCACCGGAGGCTTCAGAACCGGGATTTTTGATTGATGTTACTGACCCTATATCCGGATCAATGATCACAAAATAATTGCATCTTCCGAATTGAGGGTCCACTTCAGAATCAGGATCCTTTCCAAAAGCACTTATGCAGATTTTCATATTTTATGCTCCAATATAAAATCCGGTGACTCTCAAACCATACATTTCTCGGTAGATTTTTCGAATAAAGTGAAGGCACATCAGCCCCGCACAAACCCAGAGAAGTCAGAGATATAGAAAGTACAATTTCACTCATATGGGTATAAATATTTATAGTTTTCCATTTGAAAAGAGAAATTGTTATATATTTATTCAACAATGTACATAAGTAACCTATGAAAAAATGCAGAGGAAGACCAAAATGCCCGAGGCGCGTTGAGCAAACCCCTGATGTCACATATTTCAAGCCCAGGGGGGTTCCACTTTCGGATCTTGAAGTGGTGTCCCTCACAGTAGAAGAGCTTGAAGCCCTGAGGCTTGTGGATGTTGAAGACCTTAGACAGGAGGATGCGGCCACCAGGGTAGGGATATCAAGGAGAGCATTCTGGGAAGACCTGAAAGCCGCCAGAATGAAAGTAGCACTCGCCCTCAGCACAGGAAAAGCGATTGAGATAAAAGGCGGTAACTATATCAGGGCTGAGGGTACTGACATTAGAGAAGATGTTGACGCGTAAAAGAGAGATTTGAAACGGGGAAAAACTGAAAAATGCGGAATTTTTACACAGGCGATAAAAAATGAAAGATAAGGTTCAACCACTGGAAAGCTTATCGAAAAAGCCCGAGGAGCCAAAAATCGTAGTCAACCTCAGGCGCATCAAACGTAAGATAATGGTAATGAGCGGGAAAGGCGGAGTAGGAAAAAGTACGGTTGCCGCAAATCTCGCTGTCGGGCTTGCCCTCCGCGGACACAGGGTCGGTCTTCTTGACTGTGATATCCACGGTCCGACTGTCCCTACTATCTTCGGGCTGGAGTCCGCAAGACCTGAAGTAAATGAAGAAGGAATTATCCCAATTCAGGTGCTTCCCAACCTCTCAATAATGTCTATTGGTTTCCTGCTCGAAAACAAAGACTCACCTATAATCTGGAGGGGACCTGCCAAAATGGGAGCAATCAAGCAGTTCCTGGAAGAAGTTTACTGGGGGGAGCTTGACTTTCTGATTATCGACCTTCCTCCGGGAACGGGAGACGAACCCCTGAGTGTAGCCCAGCTTATCCCCAACTGTGACGGTTCCGTGCTTGTTACAACCCCTCAGGATGTAGCCCTTATCAGTGTTCGGAAATCAATCACGTTCTCGGAAAAACTAAATGTACCTATAATAGGGCTTGTGGACAATATGCATGGGCTGATCTGCCCTCACTGCAATAAGACTATAGATGTATTCGGAAGTGGAGGCGTTGAAAAAGCCGCAGAAGACTTTAATGTCCCCGTCCTTGCCAGACTTCCTATAGAGCCCAAAATCGCAGAAATGGAAGACAAGGGTACGATCGTTCAGGACCAGCTTAAACACAGCACGGAGTGGCAGAAGAATTTTGAAAATGTCGTGAACGCAGTAGAAAAAATCCACGAGGAAAAGTAAGGCAGAGTAAAAAGGAAAAAGGTTTATACGATTCATAATGAGCTTATCCCAAAACCCATTTTTTAATCCCACAACATAAAAGTTTCATAACTACCTTCATGATCAGTATATCAATTAATTGTTTTTAAATTGAGGTTCAAAGAAGTAATTTTTGAGTTTTGGGATGAGCTCAATTAGTTAAGCTTCTTTTATCGAAATTCCATTCCTCTATCGGAATAGATCATTTTTATTTTCCTTTTTCTTTTTATTTTTTGTTTATATAATGTATTTTCCGGATTTTTGATTCCATTCCTGCCGCAGGACTCTAACCCGCTTTCCGCAGAAAATTTTCGTATATTTATAACTTATTTCCGCGATCAATTTTCAATCAAACGTGGATTTATTGGACTTTTATGCAGGTTGTAAAGCAGCTATATGGTGTATCATAGAGAGACCAAAAAACGATATTATTCAATTTTCACCAAGTTCCATTAAAAGTCCAAATTAATTTGATTTGTTTCAAAAACGCTATCAGAAAAAATATTGTTTTTCGAAAAAATACTGAGGAAAGTGAGCTCTAATATAGTTATTGATATGTATCCTATGCACCCCCGTTAATCGAGTAGTTGGTATATATATAGTCACAGAGGAGTATTTACAAATGATTAGTACCGTAGTTTACGGATAATTATTTGAGTGTTATGGATAATTCTATTGTAAAATTCAGGCTTTCAGAATAAGTGGAAACAAAATTATTTGTGATAAGAGAGAATTATCAATACAGAAAGCCTAAAGAACTACAAAAAGAACAACGAATGTTGAGAACATGAATAAATTAATTATATTACTAATCCTGCTTACAGCCGTACTCTTTACGGCAGGCTGTACTGAAGACCCGGAAAACGCCACAACTGAGCTTACCCCAGATTTAAGAAATGCTCAGGAAATCCAGGAAAAAAGTGTTGTTGTAGAAATAACCGATCTGGAACAGATAAATACATCCATTCAGGAAGGCCCGGTTTTATTGAAAATTGGATCTGAGAGATGCGGACCGTGTCGGCAGATGAAACCCATCCTGAGCGATCTGGCAGCAGAATACGGAGGAAGAGCCACAGTCATGTCTGCAGATATAGATCAGAGCCCTCACCTAGCAGCATATTTCAGAATAGCCTATATCCCGGATTCCTTTGTAGTCGTAGGCATTGAAAACGGAGAATATGTTTACATGCAGGAAGATGGAAACGTTACCACAGACAGACTCCAGGCAAGAGTTATGGGACTTGGAGAAAAGCAGGTGTACGAAGAGCTCCTTGACAGGGCTATTCTTTACTATGAGAACGTAAATGCAGAATAAAAAGTGACCTGCCCGGAAAAACGGCTTCAAACATCCTGCATCGGCTGAAAATTCAGGCTTTCGACGGAGTTTAGACTAAAACAGATTTCCGGATAAAAAAGCAGTATCGTAAAAAACTAAACTAAAAAAAACTAAAGTAAAAAACCGAACTGAAAAACAGCGAACCAGACCATGTATTATGAAGCGATTTCCCCTCTAGCTGCATTTGGCGCAGGAGTACTCAGCGTCCTGTCCCCATGCATCCTCCCCCTTCTTCCTGCAGTCCTTGCAAGCTCAACAGGAAAAGGAAAGTTAAGACCCCTTGCTATAGTACTTGGAGTATCGATATCCTTTACCCTCATGGGAGTTGTGACCTCCACTTTCGGAGCAGCTTTTCAGGCGTACATAGGGCAGCTGAAAATCCTTGCAGAGATTCTTATCATCACAATGGGTCTTGCAATACTCTTTGATATAAGCCTGTTTAACGCCTTTGCAAGATTCCCCCTTCTTGCAGGAATGAAAGACGAAGGACCGATCTCTGGCTTTCTGTTAGGGCTTTCCCTCGGAGTGCTCTGGATCCCCTGTGTGGGCCCGATCCTTGCCTCAATCCTGACCATGGTAGCCCTGGAAGGAAACGCTGCTACCGGTGCACTAACCCTTTCCATTTATTCTGCAGGGTTTGCAGTGCCTATGCTACTACTCGCATACTCAGCTCACCTCTCAACTTCGAAAATAAAGCTCATATCAAAGTATGACGTAGCTTTCAAAAAGGGAGCCGGAATAGTGCTTATCCTTGTAGGGCTCTCGATGGTCTACCAGAACCACTTAAGTTGGCTACTTTAAGTTTTTCGTAAATAATAATATGTATATTTTGAAATACAATTTAAAATACAATATGGGAAAGAAAACAGTAAACTTGACCAGTTTCTTCTCATACCACTTCTGCGATTTCCATGAAAATAGGAACAATTTCACCTGACTCATAGTCCTTACTGTACAACCTTATGTCGACTAAAGTATGACTATGTGGAATCTCCATCTTAACTGTGTTTGTAATCTGTTTATCCATAGTTACCTTAAAATTATACTCTCTTTTTTCCCGGTGGAACCGCAGGCTTAAAGGACGAGATCATGTAAGGCAAGCAGGAACTAAAAAGCCGGCGAGAAAACAAAAAATGAGCTGAGATAAAAGGAAAAAAGGAAAATAAAATCAAAAAGGAAAGTAGAAAGTGTTATTCTTCACTTTCCCTTGCGATTGCTACGAGCTCGTTTACGCAGGCAACTGCCATCGGAGTCCCTCCCCTGGTCCCGACACAGCTGATTGAGGGGATGGGGATTTTCAGGTCCCTGACCATTTCCCTGGATTCGGCTGCGTTTACAAAACCAACAGGAAGCCCGATTATAAGAGCAGGCCTCACGCCTTTTTCGATCAGCTTGCAGACCATGATGAGGGCAGAAGGCGCATTTCCGATTGCGATAATGCTTCCTTCCAGCCTGTCTCTGGCAGCAAGGAAACCTGCCGAAGTCCTGGTTATCCCGTACTTATTAGCGATTGCAGCGTCCCGGTCTTCGTCAAGCACGCAGATGATTTCGGATTTGTGCCCGGCTTTTGTGATCCCGGCTTTTACCATGTTGATATCCACAAAGATAGGGGCACCTTTTTTAATTGCTTCAACCCCGGCAGGGATGGGGTCATTGTTAAAGCGCATGATGTCTGCAACGGAGAGGTCTCCGGTGGCAATAACGCAGCGCTGACGGAAACGGTCTTCGGGAGTATTGTTCCCGACGATTTCCTGAATCATTGTCCGGCTTTTCATATAGATGGCTTTGGCCTCTTCAGTCCTTGCGCCGGAGTCCCTGCAAATGCCCACAAGTTCGGGGTCTACTTCCACTGTAAGTTCGGTAAACTCTTCGAGGTTTTCGAGAGCTCCTGCTTTCCCTTCACTGCTTTTTTCAGTAGTCATATTTCTTATGATACCCCCTGGGTGTTATGATGATATCCTTTTTCGGAGACTTCCAGGTCCGGGAATCCCCGTTGCCTACGAGAATGACTGTGCTCATATCCACCCAGTCCTCAGACTCCATGACTTCCCCGAGGGTTGTCACGATCTGGTCCTCCCCTTCGCCTCTCATGGCGTTCTTGACAAGCCCCACAGGCACGGAATCGGCCTTGTACTTGCGGATGATTTCGATTGCCCTTGCAAAGTTGGACTGTCTCTTGCGGCTCTTTGGGTTGTAGAGCCCTATCACGAAATCAGCGTCTGCAGCCATATGAAGCCGCTTTTCGATGACTTCCCAGGGAGTTAAAAGATCGCTTAAACTGATCACTGCAAAGTCCGTCACCACGGGTGCACCGAGAATGCTTGCCCCGGCAAGGATTGCTGTGACCCCGGGCAGGATTTCGATGTCCACATCAAGGTTCTCATGTTCAGCGACCTCCAGCACGATGCCTGCCATGCCGTAGACGTTGGTGTCGCCCCCGCTGAGCATGACCACGTTTGCGGTTTTTGCAAGTTCCACGGCTTTTCGGGCTCTTTCAACCTCTTTTCCCATGAAACTTCGGATTACTTCCTGGGTGCCAAGAAGGCTTTCCATCTGGTCCAGGTAGGTACTGTTCCCGAGAATATAATCAGCATTGAGGATTACATCACGGGCTTTGAGGGTCAGCTGTTCCACGGAGCCCGGTCCGATCCCTACAACGTAGAGTTTTCCGCCGGATGCCTTATCTTGCGATTGCGATTGTGACTCTGCCATAGACTTTCTTCCTGAAAATCAATTCGTGTTTTTCCGAGAGAGCAAGAGCTGCAGGCTCTGCAACCCCTTTTAACCCAAAGCGCGAAGCCTGGGATGAGGAAGGGGGGTTGTAGCTGTTCAGCACTTCGTCCGGCAAAAACTTAACCGGAATGCCAAGCAGTTCTCCTGCTTCCAGCAGCCCCTGTTCATTTTCTTTAAGTTTCGCAGAGGCAAAGCCCGTGATCTCTTTGAGACTCAGGCCGCATTCATCAAGCGCCTGTTTTACGGCGTCAATGACTTCTTCTTTTGTTATGCCCCTGCGGGTTCCAATTCCGATAATCATCAGTAATCTTTTATCCACTGCTTTTTCAGGCAGTTTCGTAATTTAGTCAGCTATTAGCGTAAATTGTTAGTTGTTTCCGGCACTTTCACCCTTAACTTCAGCAGCTTGTTTTTTTCTCACAAGCACGGAAACATCCTCGTCCACAATAACAATCCTGGGCCCCTTAACCTCAAGAACCTCTACCTGCTGGTCAAGGAGTGCACAGTTTACAGCGATTGTGGACTCTTTATTGAAGATCTCACAGCCAAACCTATCAGCAATTCCCTCAACAGAGGGTTTACCGTGAACCTCAGTAGCTGTGGTGAGCACAGGAACCGCACCCAATTCCGCAATCTTCCGGGAAATCTCGTTTGCCCCGTGATGCCCACCAAGGAGGGGAATTGCGAAATTCAGGTTTGAGTCCACAACGACCACTGCGGGGTCTGACCACTTATTATCGAGAAGAGGGGCAATATCCCTTACTACAATGCCTGTAGCAAAGACTGCAACGATTGCCCCGTAGTTTTCAAAGGCTTTCCTGAACACCCCTTTTTCATAGGGAAGAAGGTCGGCTTCAAGATGCTCTGCTATCCGTGATGCAATTTCCCTGTTCCTTTCAAAGGTAATTACAACGGTTCTTGGGCCACTCCGTATAGGTAGGACCTCCTGTAGTTTTTAGGGTCAACAACCCCACCGATGATTATCATTGCCGAGCGCTTGATCCCTGCATCTTTTACCTTATCAGCAATATCTTCAACTGTCCCTGTGATGACTTCTTCATCTTCCCAGGACGCATGGAAGACAACTGCAACAGGCGTATCTTTAGGGCAGCGGACTTTTTCCATAATTTCCCTGATCTTCTGAGTGCCAAGGAAAATTGCCATGGTGGTATTATAGGCAGAAAGCTCGGGAATAAGGTCTTTTTCCAGGGTTTTTCCTGCAGGGCGGGTGATGATAAGAGTATCTGAAACACCGTTGAGAGTAAGCTGGGTGCCCAGAGCGGCTGAGCTTGCAAAGACAGACGAGACGCCTGCCACCCTTTCGACTCCTATATCGTATTTTCTCAACTCTTCCATCTGTTCTATAACAGACCCGTAAAGAGAGGGGTCTCCACTGTGAAGGCGTACCACGAACTTTCCTGCATCCACAGCATCGGCAATTAGTTTCGTGGTTTCATCAAGGGTAAGCCCGTAACTATCTACTTTCTCTCCCTTCGTGTAGTTAAGGACTTCGGGGTTTACCAGGGAGCCCGCGTATATAACAAGGTCCGCTTTTTCAAGCATCTCACGCCCCAATACGGTAATCAGTTTGGGGTTTCCAGGGCCTGCCCCTACAAAATATACTTTTCTTTCCATCTGACCATTCCCTTTGCTTTTCTGTAACTGGTTCAAAATTATATGCTGAAATTCAAACTCGTATACCGATACTCAAAGTTGTATAACGATCATTAAAAATTTCATTTGAGTGGATTCATTTCTTTCCGTAAATGATACTGAAATAGTTCCCTTTTTCCGGGATATCATCTTTCTTACTGATAATCAGTTCATTATCCGAAAAGAGCCTCTCTGCAAAAATAAACTCCCTGTATCCTTCAGTTTCGAGTTGTTCCATAATCTTTCTCGGCTGTGTGGCTTTAAGGTGGATCTTATATCCGATTTCAGAGCCGTCACTTACTTCAAAGGAACTCTCAACTGCCACGTCAGTTCTTGCAGCAAAAGACGTGATTGAACTTATTCCCGGAACTGTTGCAGTCTCAACATCCGGGTAATGCCTGCTCATGACCTTTTTCAGGTGGGTGAAAGTAGAGAAAAAGTTAGGGTCACCTATAAGCCCGAAAGCCACTGTCCCTTTTCTTGACTCTTCTGCTACCCGATCTGCATTTTCTTTCCAGAGGGCGTTCAGGACTTCGATATCCCTTATCATGGGAAACTCAAGGATTTCGGCATCCGCATAAGGGGCTACAAGGTCTTTTGCCAGGCGTCCTGGAACATATACCTTATCGCTGTTTTTCAAAACATCCACTGCTTTCAGGGTCAGAAGCTCAGGGTCTCCGGGACCAAGTCCTACTCCTATTAACATATTATAGCTCCATAGTTTTTTTAATAGGTAAATGTAAAACGTGATTTCATTAAACTGATGGGGAATTAAAGGATAATTTTCAAGCTTGCTTTTTTCCGACAACTATGTATACCGGGTTTTCGGGTTTGAACATAGTCTCTCCGGCAATCGGGGCACTTCTCGAGACGGCAACGTGGACTACCTCATCAAAAATTCCCAGTCTCTTCATAGCCTCGATCGTTCTGACAACGGTTTCAATGCGGACGGCGTTTACCACAATGCTGCGGGCTTTTTTTTCAACAAGCTTCTCAAGTACGGTGTCAATGTTTTTAGTTCCACCAACAAAAGCGCAGTCAATTGAATCGATAGACCCCTCAGAGCCAAGGAGATCCGAAGCTTCGCCGGCAAAGATCCTGGCATTTTCGATCTTGAAATTCTTGAAGTTCGCTTCCGTAGCAAAGAGAGCTTCTTTACGTGCATCGATTGCATAGATCGTCAGGTTCCGGGTAATCCGGGCTGCTTCAATAGAGACCGAACCCGTACCACAGCCTACATCTGCAAACCGATCCCCATCCTGCAGTCCGAGTTTGGAAAGGGAAACTGCAATTATTTCCGGTTTAGTCGGACCGCCGCTAACACTTACTATTTCGGACATGTTCTACCTCGGGAAAAGTAAAGCAAATATATTGAATATGAATTAAATATATGGCGATATAATTTGAAAATTATATTAAATCTTGATGTGATAGTTCGAGCCTTCAATATACTATTTTAATTTGAAAATTATATTAAATCTTGATGTGATAGTTCGAGCCTTCAATATACTATTTTATCAGGTGCAAACCATATGCAGATGCATATGGAGAGACTTTCATAAATTAGATGTTTCAGATTTACCCGATTATAAATATAACTTGCTGTAGATATACCTTATTATCGACAAGAAGGGCAGTAAAGGAAAGTAAACTTTAATGGAGCCCCAAAAGAACCGAGAGAAAACATATAGAAAAGTTAGGATATGTAGTGAGACTGACCTTAAACAGGCTTCTTCAAAACTTGAAAGGGATTCGCCAAAACTTAAAAGGGATTCGTCAAAACTTAAAACAGGAATTCTTCGAAAATTTAGTGAATCTTTTAAGCAGGAATTCTTCAAAGAATGTGGGAAAATGGTTTTGAAAAGAAGTGAGAGAATGAAAATGTCCTGCAATGTAGGGAACGTCCAAAATATTATTATTGAATAAATTTCAGAATACATGTAGTAACTTTGAAAGAAAGAGATTTTAACTATAACAACACATGATAGTTAAGTTTCCGGTACTCCTGATAAAGTGCCTCTTTTAGGAAAAGTTAAAACGCCCTTTTAAGAAAAAAACGATAGATATTCCCCGAAAGAAATGTTTTTCAAACAAGAAGCGGAACGTCTTCGGTTTAATATCTAATTTTTTAATCTGTATACATAACAGTATCTTTTTGACAGGAAAACCCTAGCAGTGTAAGCCCGCTCTCTCGATGCAGGGCCCTGCCGCCTGAAGAAAAGGAGGATAATAGATGAAAATTTACGAATCATATGAAGATCTGCCCAAACTAAAGCTGCCTTATGGAAACGAGATATTCATAAGTGACAGCACTATTCGCGACGGTTCCCAGATGCCGGGAATAGTCTTAAGCAGAGAACACAAAGTTCAAATCTATGAATACCTGCACGAGATAGGGATTGAGAAACTTGAAGCCTTTGTATTCAATAAAAGAGACAGAGATGCTGTTGAACTTATGTTCGACAGGGGATATGAGTGCCCTGAAATCACAGGGTGGGCAAGAGCTTCAAGAGCTGATATTGACAAAATTCTGGAAGTAGATGGGCTTGAAGAGACCGGGATTTTGATGTCTGTCTCGGATACGCATATTCATTCAAAGATGAGGCTTTCAGGCAGGGAGGAGGCTGAAGAGAAGTATCTTGACGCCCTTCAGTATGCAGTGGATCATGGGCTTCGTACAAGGGCTCATCTGGAAGATATGACTAGAGCTGACAACTATGGCTTTGTTTTCCCCCTGGTAAAAAGGATTATGGAGATCGATCCTAACTGCATAATAAGAGTTTGCGATACCGTTGGATACGGGATGCCATTCATGAATATTGATGAACCTTACGGAATTCCGAAAATTATCCAGCACCTCAAAAAAGAAATTGGGGTCAAGAATATAGAAACTCATATTCACGACGATTACGGATTCGGGGCAGCAAGTTCAATTACAGGTTTCTGGCATGGGGCCAACTGGACAAGTGTAACCTTCCTTGGCATAGGAGAACGTGCAGGAAACAGCGAAATGGAAAAAATCCTGCTCTTCCTGGCAGACAGAGTTGAAGGTTTTGACAAATATAATCTTGAGCCCGTTACTCGTTTTGCAAAGTTTATGGAAAAAGAGCTGGGTCTCAGAGTCCCGAGAAATAAAGCTGTTGTCGGAAAAAATATATTTGCCCACGAATCAGGAATCCATGCCGCGGGGGTCCTGAAAAATCCCTTCAACTATGAACCCTACCCCCCTGAACTGGTAGGAGGCACCAGGCTTCTCCTCATAGGCGACTCTTCGGGCCTTGAGGTAATACGTCACAAGATCCAGGAAACTTTAAACAACCTCCTTGATGTCGAAACCATAGTCGAAAAAGATGACAGGAGACTGCTTAAGATCCAGACCGAAATCCAGAAGCTCTACGATAAAGAAGAAAGGGTCTCCTGTATCTCAGATGAAGAACTCCTTGCTTACGTTGAGAAATACTTCCTCTACCAGCCAATCTGTGACCCTGCACATATAGGCGGAGGAAAATTAAAAAGCAAAGGAAAGATCCAGGAACCGGAAGAAGAAAAGGATTAAAGTCGCGAAAGAAAACAGAATATACGGGATAACAGAGAAAAATCAGAAACCGAAGGACAAAGAATCAATAAAAGACAAAAAGAAGAAAGCAAACGAAAAAGAATCAGAAAAAGAATCAGAAAAAGAATCAGAAAGAGAATTAGATAAAGTGGTATAAGGTTCTTCAGATCTGAGATCAGTTTTATAAAACCTTATATCAGTCTTCATCATTTACTTTGCTTAGGTTGCATTCAGATTCTCATTTTTCAGATGCTCAAAATCCTTATTTCAGGATTTCTGCTGTGTATTTTGCGATCTCATCTGTCATCTGACTGAGTTTTGCACTGCCTCCAAGGTCATATGTCACATACTTGCCTTCGGAGATTACACGCTCAGTGGCTTTGAAGATGGCTTCAGACTTCTCTTTTTCACCAAGGTAGTCCAGCATCCAGGCTCCTGCAAGCACGGTTGCAACAGGGTTTACTTTATCCTGGCCGGCATACTTCGGGGCCGAGCCGTGAGCCGGTTCAAACATTGCAAAATTGTCCCCGATATTTGCAGAATAAATGAGCCCGATACTGCCAACAAGGGCTGAACATTCTTCACTGATAACGTCCATGAAGAGGTTGGTGGAAAGAAGGACCTTTTTGTTGAAGATCTGGGGGTTCTTGATAAGCTGCTGGGCAATGTTATCAATATGATAGGGCCAGACCTCAATGTTCGGGTAGTCCTTTGAAACCTTTTCGACTTCTTCTAAGAAAGAGCCGCAGGTCAATTTCAGGATATTGCTTTTATGGATGGGCACAACAGTGTCGTAACCTCTCCTTTTAGCGTCTTCAAAGGCATACCGGGCAATCTTGCTGGATGCCGTGCGGGTAATCTTCCTGATTGCAATGGAAACATCGTCTGTGAGCTGGATTTCCTCTCCGATGTAAAGTCCTTCCGTTCCTTCACGCACACAGACCATCTCGACATCCCCGAGAGGTGCACTTGAGTTCGGGAAGGTCTTTATTGGCCTGACATTTGCATAGAGGTCGTACTTTCTCCTGATGGATACAGCCACACTTCTCGGAGAACCGATTCCTCCGGGGGTTGTGGTAGGACCCTTGAAACAGGCATCAGAGCTATCAAGGATCTGCCAGGTCTCATCAGGGATAAGGGAATTGCCGCCATGCTGCTCCCACCAGCCTGCTCCTGCCTCACACATCACGAATTCGATATCAGTACCAGCGGATTCTGCAACTTTAAGCATTGCGTCCACAAGTTCGGGGCCTACCCCGTCACCTTTGATTACTGCTGCGGTTTTAGTCATGTTATCACCAGATCTATAAGGTTCGTGTTAAAAGAACCGTAGCGATTGAAAAGTTAAAAAGGGGAAACTTTTGAAGAATTTGGAAAGAATAATTGAGTCTCGCCGCGTACTCAACGTAAGGCTCATATTTCAACTTTTGGGTAATAATATAATAGTATTATAGAATAATGCATCCGGAAAATAGATACGGGTCCACAGAATATAATCCTGTCCTCGTGCCCTACAAAGATAGGTACACTGTTCAAATTAAACCGTTGCCTGCACATATTAGTGACTCTTCGTCATTCTCTATGAAGGGGATGATTCTCAATTCACGACCTCATTGGTTTTTATGATGAGACTCGCACGAAACAACAAAGAGCTCAATTAGTATTCAGATTATAGTATTACAATCCAGAAAGCCCTTCATAAAAATTCCAGAGATTTAGAATTCAGGCTACTGAATAGAGAGTTTGAAGAGAGTTTTGAAGAGAGTTTTCAGGACATTTTCGAGGAATAAACATGCCTGCAAAAATTCCGATTACCGACAACCATATGCATATAGACCCAAGAGCCAGAGGGCTTGAAGCCGTAAAAGAGTTTCAGAGATCGGGAGGGACGCATATAATCCTGGTCGCCAAACCCAGCTGGTCCCTTGGAATTGCGGTCAGGAAACCTGAGGATTATCTTGCGGTCTTTGACGAAACCGTGGAAATAGCATCAAAAATCCGCGAGATTGGGGTTGGGGCTTTTCCGGTTCTCGGGGTCCACCCTGCTGAGATCTCAAAGCTTACGGAATATATGGAACTATCAGAAGCTACGGAAACCATGAAAAAAGGCCTTGAGATTGCTGCCGGATATGTGGAAAAAGGTCTTGCGGTTGGAATAAAATCAGGACGCCCGCACTATCCCGTACCCCCAGAGATATGGGCAGCCTCGAATGAGATAATGGAACATGCCTTTTCTCTCGGAAAAGAACAGGACTGCGCAGTCCAGCTCCATACGGAAAGCGTGGGAAAGCCCGAACTTGAGGATATAGCAGAAAGGGCAAAAAAAACCGGAATAAAAATGTACAGGGTAGTCAAACATTACTCTCCCCCCCTTGTAAATACGTGTGAAGAACTTGGGATTTTTCCAGGGGTCATATCGGTTAAAGGAGCAATCGAGCAGGCGCTTGAAGAAGGGACTCGCTTTATGATGGAAACTGATTATATTGATGACCCTGACAGGCCGGGGGCGGTACTTGGCCCGAAGACGATCCCGAAAAGGACCCTAAAACTAATTGAAACGCATGGGGAAGAACCTTTCTGGACCATTCATAAAGAAAATCCTGAAAAGGTTTATGATATAGAGATCGAGCTTTAACACGACTCCAAAGATTAAGACGGGTAAAAAAGCAGAGGACAAAACAATTGCAAGAAGCTTAAAGGAAAACCTATTAGAATGAAAACTCTCTCCATTAGAATTGTTTCCGGAAGGAAAAACCTGCCGGAAACGATTGTTACTGCTGGAAAAAAAACCTCAATTAAAACCTTTACAGTTAAAACCCACACTTATTTGCGCTTAATTTTTACTATGTCGCCAAGAGTAGTATCTTTCCTCATGTGAGAGACTTCCTGCCCTGCGGCATCCGTGCGTTCGGTGAGTTTGATATTAAGGGCATGTTCCAGTTTCTTTCTAACAGATTCTTCGGGTACTATTTCGCTTCGCTCTATCTTTCTGATCAGGGATGCTTTTTCCTTGATGTTTTCAGCCAGATCTTCAAGAGACCAGCCTTTGGCTTCTCTGGCGTCTCGGATAATCTGATCGTAGTTGTCCAGAAGTTCATCTTTTAAAATATCGAAGAAATCCTTCTTTGGCCTCTTTTCAGTTCGTGATACCGTACGAACTACCGGAGAGACTTTCCTTGATACGGGCGTCCGTTTATCAACGGGCTTACCGTACGGTGCACATTTCGGGCAGACCTGGAGTTCGCTGTTATCAATTGTAACGGATATAGGCTTTTCACGGATCTCTGCACCACATATTTCGCACTGCATATTGATCACTTCGAAAACGCTATATACGGTATGAACTTAAATAATATTCGGAGCTCCATGACGGAAAGTACCAAAAGTAAGGATGAAAGCATGCGCAGTCACCTTGTGAAGTCCGGATCTGTGTATGACGGAATCGAGCCTGGAGAGCTGGGGGAGTCAACTGAAAGCGTCCAGGACCGAGTGAGGCAACTTGAAAGCCGCAACAGTTTTCTGGAAGAGCAGTGTAGCCAGATAGAGTCCGAAAAACGCTATTTAGAGAACCAGAAGATCAAGTATGAGAGAGAAATACGAAAGCTTCAGTCAGAGCTTGATCGCATGAAGACCTCTCCGTTGATCATTGGTACGGTTATTGACGTGATCAAGAATGATCGTATAATTGTCCGTAGCAGTAACGGACCTCAGTTTCTGGTTAACGTCTCACAATATATTGACGAGAAAAAACTGCTGCCAGGGGCAAAGGTTGCCTTGAACCAGCATACACTTGCCATTGCAGAGGTTATCCCTTCCACAGAAGAGCCTTTTGTTGCCGCAATGGAGGTTATCGAAAGTGTTGAAGTGGATTATGATCAGATAGGTGGTCTCGAGGAGCAGATTCAGGAACTTCAGGAAGCAGTCGAACTTCCGCTAATTGAGCCTGAGCGCTTTGCCCGGATAGGGATTGAGCCCCCGAAAGGAGTACTACTCTACGGGCTTCCGGGAACGGGCAAAACCCTGCTTGCAAAAGCCGTAGCCCATAGAACCAATGCAACATTTATCAGAGTTGTGGGTTCTGAACTTGTACAGAAATACATTGGGGACGGCTCCAAACTGGTAAGGGAAATCTTCGAGATGGCACGGAAAAAAGCTCCCAGTATCATCTTTATAGATGAATTGGATTCGATAGCTGCAAGGCGTTTAAACGAGACGACTGGCGCAGACAGAGAAGTTCAGAGAACTTTGATGCAGCTTCTTGCAGAAATGGATGGCTTTGACAAGAGAAAGAACATTCGGATCATTGCAGCAACAAACAGACCGGATGTCCTTGACCCTGCAATTCTCAGGCCAGGCCGTTTTGATAGGCTTGTCCATGTTCCGATGCCCGGAGTAGAAGCCAGAGGAAAAATCCTCGAGATCCATTGTGAAAGGATGACTCTTGCGGGAGAAATCGACTTTAAAAAGCTCGCAAAAGCTACCGAAGGGATGAGCGGAGCAGACCTGAAGGCAATTGCCACTGAAGCAGGCATGTTCGCGGTCAGAAAAGATAAGGAACTCGTTGAAATGGAAGATTTCCTCGAAGCAGTGGGTAAGGTATCTGTGGCTGCAGATACGCAAAAAATGATGCCTAGCAGCCCTCCTGAGACGACAATGTTCGTGTAAAAAACAGGGAGTCACAAAAAAGACCTTTCGGGGGTGCCCGTTTTTACAGAAAAAATTCCAGTTTCCCGTTGATTTCTGCTGGGAGTGGCGTCATGGGGAACCGGCAAACTATTTTTGTAATTCAGACATAAAGATACCTGTGAGTTCAGATTTTCACATCAAACCCGAAATCCGAATTCTGGGCATAGACGACTCTGCGCTTCTTAATGAAAGGGTAATGATAGTAGGAACTGTTTTCAGAGGAGGAGACTGGATAGACGGAGTCCTGCGCTCGGAGATCACCAGAGACGGACTTGATGCTACCGAGGTGATAAGCACGATGATAAAGAATAGCAGGCATTACGGCCAGCTCAGGATTATCATGCTTGATGGAATCACTTACGGAGGCTTCAATGTTGTTGATATAGAGGAACTTTACAGAGAGACAGGACTTCCTGTTATTGTAATCATGCGTTCCTACCCTGATTTTGAAAAGATTCGATCTGCCCTCAGGCATTTCTCCGATGGAGATGTGCGCTGGGACATAATAAAAAAAGCCGGCAAAATAGAAAAGCTGATAACGAAAAAAAACGGGACTCCGACTTATATCCAGAAAACCGGAATAGGGATAAAAAGCGCAGAAAAGATAGTCCGCCTCACTTCAATAAGAAGTAATATTCCGGAGCCTCTCAGGGTTGCCCATCTAATTGCAACAGGCATCATCTTTGGGGAATCAAGAGGAAAAGCATAACTGAAAACATAACCGTTTTTGCCGGACTCCGGGAGAGGATCCGGGCAGAGAACCAACAGAATCTTGAGCAGCGACCTGAGCAGAAAATTTAGCAGAAATAAGCTCCGGGCGGGTATGAGATTAAGGGGAAACATGAAAAAAAATCAGGAAAAAAGGGAAAGATAAAAATACAGGAACCAGCCTCAAAAAACATACAAAATAAAAAAATATACATTTGAGACAAATAAATTAGAGAAGTGCAGGCAGAAAAGAGAAACAGACCAGATAATCCCGAAGAGCAAGGAATATAAAATCAAACAGGAAAATAGAGTAACATTAATAAAATTATTAAGCATATACAGTGTAAATTCAAAAACTGGAAAAGGAAAACTATTAAATTGGAAACTGTATATGTGATGGTTAAAATAATTTGTTCCTTGTTGTAGTATACTTATTTCTAATACAATCCGTTAAATGATCATCCCAGCAGAATGGAGGAAAACAGTAGTATGAGGTCCATTGTGGAAGAAGCCCTTGCTCGATCTGCCCTGGAAGGACGCGCCGGGCAGGGAGAGTACTCAGATCCAGATTACTCTAATGAAAATTTAGAAGTGGATGCTGAACTTGAAGAAATACTGAGAAGCCTTAAAACAACTATCAAAGTAGTAGGTTGCGGAGGCGGCGGTTCAAACAGTATCCAGCGCATGATGGGCGAAGGCATCCAGGGAGCAGACCTTGTTTCTCTGAACACTGACGCTCAGCACCTTCTTCATATACGCTCCGGCAAAAAAATTCTCATAGGGAGAAAGAAAACTAGAGGACTTGGTGCCGGCAGTCTCCCCCAGATAGGAGAAGATGCTGCAATCGAGAGTATTGATGAGATTAACAAGATCGTCCAGGGCTCAGATATGGTTTTTATTACCGCAGGCCTTGGAGGAGGAACCGGAACCGGATCCGCGCCTGTAGTGGCTGAGGCAGCCAGGGATGCAGGAGCCCTTACGATTGCAGTCGTAACCCTCCCGTTCAGCGTGGAAGGGCATGTAAGGAGGACAAACGCTGAGGCCGGTCTCGAGCGTCTGAGAGATGTTGCCGACACAGTTATCGTTGTCCCCAACGACAAGTTGATTGAAGTGGTCCCAAGGCTTCCGCTTCAGGCTGCCTTTAAAGTATCGGATGAAGTCCTGATGAGAGCAGTAAAGGGCATAACCGAACTGATTACAAAGCCCGGACTTGTCAACCTTGACTTTGCAGATATCAGAACTGTGATGCAAAACGGAGGCGTTGCTATGATAGGGCTTGGAGAGGCAGACGGCGAGAACAAAGCTGTCGAGTCTGTCCAGAAAGCTCTGCGCAGCCCGCTCCTTGACGTGGACATATCAGGTGCGACCTCTGCTCTTGTTAACGTGGTTGGAGGCCCTGACATGACCATTTCGGAAGCCGAGTGTGTGGTTCAGGAAGTCTACAGCCGCATAGACAGCAATGCCCGCCTGATCTGGGGTGCGCAGATCGATCCTGACCTCGAACAGACAGTACGTACCATGATCGTGGTCACAGGAGTTACCTCCGCCCAGATTTACGGTCACGGGAACGATAAGAACATTACATATAAGTACGGAATTGACTTCGTAGAGTGATCAGATCAGGAATGAAACAGTAAAATGGGTTAAAACGCTCGGTTGGAAAAAACACTGTTTTCCTCCTCTTAAAGGAAAAAGAAGGAACGTAGGAATATAAATCCAATCGAAAACTATTTTTATGGTAAATGCAGTATGATGCCGATACAATTCGGCATCAAAAATGAATAAATATTTACTGACACGATAAGGGGTTTACGTGAGTAATAATCCTGCGTCTAAATTTTTGGATGTTTAAAAGACCGTGCCAGTGATATCTTCATATAATAGGAATTAATAATATAATCCGCCCGTCCTTCCTGAGATATTAAATCCGATATTCTGTGATATAAAAGCAAATTTCGGAGATGCAGCATACAAAGGAAGAGCCGCGCGTAAAACTCCAGAAAAAAATAAAGATGTATATAAAAACCTGGATGTGAATTAATTGGCAGAATCCACATTTGAACCGAAAATAACCACAAAAAGCGTTGGTCAGGCAATCCGGGCACACCTGAGGGTCCTGAAACTTACGAAAAAACCGTCCAGGGAAGAGTTCTTGACCATTGCCAAAGTTGCAGGTGCCGGCATACTGGCTGTGGGCGCAATTGGATTTATTATCTATGTACTGCTGACAATGTTGCCCCAGTGGGTGGCCCAATGAGTGAGGATTCCCAGATATTCGTAATCAAAACCACGGCAAACCAGGAAAGATCAGTTGCAATGGCCCTTGCAAGGATTTCGAAGAAGGAGAGACTGGACATAAGGGCAATCCTGGCTCCTGATGAGCTCAAAGGATATGTCCTTGTCGAGACCCCAAAGTCCGGAATCGTGGAACTGGCAATCCAGACAATTCCACACGCAAGAGCCATTGTTAAAGGGAGTTCTTCAATCGCTGAAATCGAGCATTTCCTTAAGCCCAAGCCAATAGTGACCGGAATCAAGGAAGGGGCTATAATTGAGGTCACCTCTGGACCCTTCAAGGGAGAAAAAGCCCGGGTTAAAAGGGTTGACGAAGGGCATGAGGAAATTACTGTGGAACTCTTCGATGCTGTGGTTCCGATCCCCATCACGATTCGCGGCGATACCGTAAGAATACTCAAAAAAGAGAAAGACTAAGCCAGAAATCGGATGGAAACGCCTGAAACATTCCAGCTTATTAATAAACAAAAATCACCAGTACTCAGAGTGGATTGAAACAAATCTACAAAATTTATACTATAAAAACCGGTGAGACTCAGATGACAAGTATTGTTGAAGCACTTGTCCCCGGAGGAAAAGCGAATCCCGGACCACCATTAGGTCCGGCACTTGGTCCGCTCGGGGTCAATATAAAAGACGTGGTCGAAAAGATCAATGCAAAAACAAGGGACTACAATGGAATGCAGGTCCCTGTGAAGATAATTGTTGACGACAAGAAAAACGTCGAGATCGAGGTAGGCACCCCTCCGACCGCATCCCTGGTCATGAAAGAACTGGGGATCCAGAAAGGGTCAGGAAATGCAGGAAGCGAGGTTGTTGGAAACCTCACCATCCCGCAGGTTGCAAAGATCGCCCGTATGAAAAAGGAAGACGTGCTTGCTTATGACCTCAAAGCCACAATGAAAGAGGTAATGGGCACCTGTGTCCCTATGGGCGTGAACGTAGAGGGAATGAAGGCTAAGGACTGCCAGAAGGCACTCGATGAAGGCAAATTTGACGATTTGCTTGCAAGCGAGGAATGGTAAACCTTCTTCTCCTTTTACCTTTTAATCCGTGGTCTGTCTACACACCAATAGTTTTAAATTGGATACCACTAATAGCACAAGAGCCTTGAACAGTGTTCTACTGGAATAGCTTAGAGAAAGTTATTGGTGGCTTACTGTTAAGAGTAACAGACCCGGATGGGAGCCCCTACAACCACCGTAGTAAGCCGGAGTGGCTGTCTGGACACTGAGTTCAAACACTACGGGGAGGAACAAGATGGTAGAAAAGACTATACTGGAAGCTGTCAAGAAAGTTATTGAGGAGTCGCCAAAACGCAATTTCTCGGAAAGCGTGGATCTGGCGATTAACTTAAAGAACCTTGACATGAACCAACCGAAGAACAGAGTCGATGAAGAAGTAATTCTTCCGCACGGGCTCGGAAAAGAGCTGAAGATCGGTGTTTTTGCAAAGGGTGACGTTGGCCTGAAGGCAAAAGCTGCCGGTGCTGCGTATGTTATTTCTGATGTTGAGCTCGAAGAGCTGGTAGCTGACAAAAACAGAGCCAGAACTCTTGCAAACGAATGCGACCTTTTTATTGCAGAAACTCAGTTCATGCCGATAATCGGTAAGAACCTTGGTATTGTTCTGGGACCCAGAGGCAAGATGCCTATCCCACTCATGCCGAACAAGGATATCGGCGAACTGATCCAGAGCAAGCAAAATGCAGTCAAGCTCAGGTCAAAAGACAGACTTACCTTCCACGTGGCTGTCGGCAGAAGGACTATGAATCCTGATGACCTTGCCGAGAATATTGAGACTATTATGGCCAGGCTTGAGCGTGTCCTCGATAAGGGCAAGCACAACCTCAGAACGGTCTATGTCACGACAACCATGGGGAAATCAGAGAGGGTGGTGTAAATGGCAGAAGAAAGGCATCACACCGAGCACGTCCCGCAGTGGAAAAAGGATGAAATCGAAAACATAAAGGAACTCATCCAGTCCCACAAAGTTTTCGGGATGGTAGGGATCGAAGGCATTCTTGCAAACAAGATCCAGAAGATTCGCCGGGACCTTAAGGACGTTGCGGTGCTCAAAGTCTCCAGGAACACCCTCACAGAGCGGGCTTTAAACCAGCTCGGGGAAACCATTCCCGAGATGAATAAATACCTTGACAAACAGACTGCTCTGGTATTTACCAATGAAAGTCCCTTCAAGCTTTACAAATTGCTTGAGCAGACAAAGACACCTTCTCCAATAAAAGGAGGCGCAATAGCTCCTGTGGATATAATTGTCCAGAAGGGCCCCACCAGTTTCCCACCTGGCCCGATTCTGGGTGAATTCCAGAGCGCAGGGATTCCCGCTTCAATAGAAGCCGGGAAGGTAGCAATAAAGGAAACTAAGGTTGTCTGTAAAGCAGGTGAGGCAGTCCCGCAGAAGCTCGCCACCATGCTCGCAAAGCTGGAAATATTCCCACTCATTGTAGGGCTTGACATGAGAGCCGCCTATGAGGAAGGGACAATTTACGGGCCGGAACTCCTTGCAATTGATGAAGGCAAGTACTTCTCTGACATTATCAGTGCAGTTCAGAATGCTTTCAATCTCTCAGTCAACACTGCATACCCGACAAGCGCAACAATCGGCACCCTGCTGGCAAAAGCACATGCAGAATCAAAGAACCTTGGTGTCAATGCTGTTATACTTGAACCGGGAGTCATGGACGCCCTGCTGGCAAAAGCACATGTCCAGATGACCTCTGTTGCATCCGAAGCTGCAGATAAGGACGCAGCTGCTGTGGATGAAGATCTGAGGGAAGTTCTCGGAGCAGCCGCAAGCGCGGCAGCAGCAGTAGCTCCGGTAGCAGCAGAAGAAAAGAAGGAAGAAGAACCTGAAGAGGAAGAAGAAGACCATGCCGAAGAAGACGGAATGGCCGGACTCGGTGCCCTTTTCGGATAAACAGATTTACGATTTACAATTTACGATAATATAAAATTAGGTGATCAACGATGGAATACATATATGCAGCTCTCTTATTGCACAACGCAGGTAAAGCAATTTCCGAAGAAGCAATCACTGCCGTTCTTCAGGCAGCTGGTGTAGAAGTAAACGAAGCCAGGGCAAAAGCCCTTGTCGCAGCCCTTGACGGCGTGGACATCGAAGAAGCAATCGCAAAGGCCGCATTCGCAGCCCCCGCAGCAGCAGCAGCTCCAGCAGCAGCAGCCCCTGCAGCAGCAGAAGCTGCTGTTGAGGAACCAGAAGAAGAAGACACCTCCGAAGAAGACGGAATGGCCGGTCTCGGCGCCCTCTTCGGGTGATTTCAATACCCATAGCTCGCCTCAGGGCGGGCATTCTTTTTTTTGGATTTCAAAACTTTTGAAGTATTTTTAGTGGTTTTAAAAAATAATCGTTTTGAAAAATAATCGTTTTAAAAAATAATCGTTTTGAAAACAAGAATTTGTACTCATAATAAATATTCCCATAGTTCAGATTTGGTTAAAGCTTAACTGTTTCCCTATTCAGAGATTCAATGTTCAGCTATTTTGAAGGTTACTTCTCCGAGCTGTTTTTCCATACTAACGTTTAAGATTATGTTTCTGGCCAATTAAGTGATTATTTTCTTACCTTCTCTTAAACATTTTAATCTCTTTAGTTCTCCTGTTATTCAGCTTCTCTTACAAAAAAGTTATAATAAAAAAGCTCATGAATAGAGGAATTAATCTTGAATGGAAAAACTGCTATTGTTAAAAACAGAAAGAGATCCCTATGTCCCGATTTGACCCCATCATGGCTTCAAAAGCCCTCTGGCAGATAAGGATTAAAAAGCGCCCTTTTGTCATCTCTCACGGCGTAAATGCCAGCTGCAATATGAGCTGCAAGTTCTGTGAATACTGGAAAGAGCCCGGAAAAGAACCAAAAAGAGAAGAGGTCTTCAAGCTGCTCGATGATGCGAAAAAATTCGGAATAGGAGTTTATAATGCCTGGACGACTGAACCTCTTCTCAGAAAGGACCTGCCCCTGATAATGGCTCATGCAAAGGGACTCGGGATGGTCACATCCATGGTCACAAACGGAAAGCTGCTCTACGAAAGAGTAGAAGAGCTTGAAGATGTGGATTTCCTTTCGGTTTCAGTAGATGGGATAAAAAGCTATAAAGAAATCCGGAGAATGGATTTTGAAACCCTGCTGAAAGGCTTAAAAAAGGCTATCGAGGTAAGGAAACACCAGAAACAGAAAAATCCAATCCTGCTGAACTGCGTACTCACAGGAAAAAATCTGGACGACATTGAAACCCTGATTTTGCTTGCGAAAAAACTGGGTGTAAAAATATCATTTGAGCCTGTACATGAGTTTCCCGGAATCAGCGAAGAGATCTGGAGCGAAATAGGAATCCGCGACAAAGAAAAATTCCGCCGGGTTGTGGACAGAATAATCGAGCTGAAAAAAGAGGGCTTCCCCATTATTAACTCCAAAACCTACCTCAAAATGGTAAGGGATGGAAAAATGGATTACACATGCAGGGCAAGCGGCATTATTATCAATGTCACACATGACGGGACTGCCGAGACCTGCCGGGTACAGCATGAACCACTCGGGAACGTTATGAAAGACGGATTTGAAAAAGTATGGGAAGATTCTACACAGCGCAGGAAAGAAATAGTGCAGAATTGCGAAGGCTGCCTCTTTTTCGGGTATACTGAAAATAGCCTGATGCAGAGTTTCAATCCTGAAGTTTTGATGCATTACGAGTGGATGTAACGGCAGATTTGCGCTTCCCGATTTGCGCTTCGGGATCACAGGAAATCGGAGATTTTCTGGGAGTTGCACTGCAAGTGCAACAGCACGCGGTCCTTTTCGCTCACTTTGTTCGCTCAAGAGGACTTAAAACAGGTGTGGGGATAAGTTCAGGGAGCGAAAAACAGGGCAACCGGAATACCGTATCAAATGTTTCTTATTCCTTTGATCCTTTTTCACCTGAAATCCTGGTTTTCGGAAATAATCCCCAGGGCTCCGGCTGCAACTCTCCTGACCTCCGGGTCCATGTCATTTAGTTTATTAACGAGGACTTCGATTGCTTTTTTATCTCCACTTTTTCCGAGGGCTTCGGCGGCACACTTTATTACCCAGGGATTATCGTCATCCAGCATTTTGATAAGAGAGCTTACTGCCTGCGGGGCTCTGAGGTTTCCAAGTGCATATACGGCAGTAATCCTGAGTTCGGGGTCGGGTTCGTTAAGCATTCCGATGAGAGGCTCAACTGCACGTTTGTCTCCGAGTTTTCCCAGGGCATATGCGGAAGCGTTTCTTACTTCAGGGCTGAGATCAGCGAGTTTTTTGACCATGTGGGAAACAGCCATCTCGTCCCCCAGGTTTCCAAGAGCTTCTGCGGCATGCTTTCTGATTTCCGGGTAGGGAGAATCCAATCTGGAAAGAATGGCTTCCAGGGCTTTTTTATCCCCGATTTCCCCAAGAGCGACCATGATATGTTTTTGAAGTTCTACGGGAGTGCCTGCCATCTGAGGGTCTTCCAGCTTTTTGAGAAGGGCATCTACCGCATTCCGGCTTCCAAGGTTTCCGAGAGCTTCGGCTGCAGCAACCCTGACCTCAAGGACTTTATCGTCCATCCTTCTGGCAAGAGGGAAAACTGCCCTTTCATCTCCGAGCCTGGCAAGCGCCCGGATGGTATGCGACCTGAAGTCAGGATCTTTATCTTCAAGCTTTTCAACAAGCACATCGACGGTTTTTTCGCTCCCAACACAACCGAGAGCCTCAACTGCAGCTCCCCTCACCCGGGAATTTTTATCTGCCAATTTTCTTAAGAGTGCATCTGCTGCCTGTTCATCCCCCAACCGACCCAGAAGCTGAGCCGCAACCATCCGGACATCCGGTTTTTCGTCATCAAGGGCCTGGATACAGAACTCCGTATCCTCGGCACTGAGCTCCATTTGCCCTGAAGACCCCAAGCCCTCAAGCTCCCGAAGGAGATTCGAAAGATGAGCAAATTTTTCGGAGGAAGTTTTTAGCCCGGAAACATCACTTAACATCTCCAGGGAAAGATAAACGATGGCGACGAGGGAGGCTACTAATGAAAACAGAGAAGTGAAAAGCATGAACTTTATTTTCACTTCTGGGGGAGAATATAAGCTGAAAATGATAAGCATCAGCCCGTTGAGATATATGCTTCCGGCAGCCGTGTATGATACGATTTTCAAAGGGAGCTTTAACCGGTTTGCAATCGAATGGATGCTGTCCCGGGCCCTCTGCAGGACAGGGCAAAAATGGCAATAAACACGGCATATACTGCAGCTATAGACTGCATCACCGCAGAGGGCACCCAGAAGTAATTATTCATACTTCCGGCCCTGGTTCCGGGATCATTTCCGGAAAGAGCGACATAGCTTAGAACAATCAGAATAGAAAAGAAAAAGAATTCCAGTTTGTACGTTTTTACATCAGTTAATTTCATACTTAACGGGCAGTTTGTATAAAGAATATTCTATAAATATTCACCTGCCTGAAGGCGAAGCTACTCATAAAATTTTAATTGCCACAGGGTCCCCACCTCTGAGCCCGAACTGAAGTGCAGCACTTCCCTGGTTTATCGCAATTTCCAGAAAACCGTGGCTGCCTATAAGTGCAAGTGCATCTTCCTGTCCGACAAAACCATAACTCCGGACAAAGGGGACTTTTCGGCCGTTTACCTCTACCTTCGAGCCAAAAGTGCAAAATTGCAGAATGGCATCTTCCGGGATATTCGTAATCACATTTCCGAAACTGTCAGCAAAAACAACTTTCCCCATAAGAAAAGGCCCGTCAACTCCAAAATATCCGAAATCAAGGTCCACAAAATCCGAGACTCTATGCCCGACACCCTCGATTGGCATACCTTTTGAGAGGTGGGCTCCCACAGGTGCAAAGATGTCCCTGCCGTGGAATGTCGCGGAAATCCCGGATTTGAGCATAAGGTCCCTGTTTGTAATTTCATACACTTCCATCTCCCCCAGGCAGCGAGCTGCAGGGATCAGGAGCCCGTTGTCAGGCCCCACGAAAAACTGCTCACGGCCAGCCTCTCCGGCTTTTATGGCAAGGGCGCGGCGGGAAGTCCCGACCCCGGGGTCGACAACTGCCACATGAACAGTCTTTTCCGGAAAATAAGGGACAAGAGAGTAAAGGGCAAAAGCGCCTTCCCGGATACCGGCCCTTGAGATCGAGTGAGTTATATCAACGATTTTCGCGTCGGGGTTGATACGCAGGACCACGGCTTTCATGGCTGCAGGGTAGAGGTCCCCAAAATCGGTGGTAAGGGTGATGACAGACATGAATATTATTCGGCTTTTTTGCTATTTTACACTATGGCGAATTGAGAAATAATATTAAGATGTGAGAAGATACAGTCCTACATTGGAAAATATAGAGGGAAATAGAAAAAGCGTGGCGAAAATGAAACATACAAAAATATTATTCATACTGATTCTCATAAGCCTGACTCTTTTTACATCAGGCTGCGAGGAAAGAACGATTGCAGAACCCCCGGATTCAGAAGAAGACTCTGAAGTTCCCGAAAAACTTAGCCTTGAAGAAGCCAGACAACAAGCCAGCTTTGAGATCATAACCCCGGAATACCTGCCCGATGGATATGTTTTCAATTATTCGATAGTATACAATAATGGCAATATAACTCCTGAAGATCAGGATGCCAAAATAGTCATCCTTAATTATCAAAAGGGGAACAAAAGCTTTCAGATAAAGGAAACAGTCTACGAAAGCAAATGGGAGTTTGGGGATGCTGAAATAACAGTCTACCCAGACAAGCTTGAAGAAAATACGTTCATGGAGGGGACTGAAAAAATTAGCATCAACGAAAGAGATGCAAAATACCTTGAAGGACCAGAAGATCTGAATCTACTGCAGTGGGAGCTTGGAGGAGTTGAGATAACCTTGAGCGGATCTCTCGAAAAAGCCGAGATGCTGAAAATCGCGGAATCTTTAGATCCTTATACCGAATTCTATATCCTCGGACCTGAAGGAACTGCTGAGAACTATCCAACAGATTACGTTCTCGGAAAAAGCGGAACAGTAATAGTAGGAGTCGTGAACCATGAGTACAAACCCGTGAATTATACAATGGAAGTCAGGCTCGAAGATACACCTCTGCCTTTACCCCCTGATCAGCAGTATATAACTCTCGGGGACAACGAGACCTGGGAAAAAGCAGTTACCATAACCCCACCCTTTGAGGGAACGGAGATGACGCTTGGATTTTTGCTCTACAATGAGGACGAGAAGAATGTACTTGAAGAGGGCATCTGCATGCCTTATAGAGACCTTCGTCTATGGATAAACGTATCACAGAATCTCTCGGAAAACATTTCAACTCCGTTAACGGCAATATAAATAACTGAGCTGAAATTCAACATCGAGTCCGCCTTTCCAGAAAAAGCTGAGGTAATTAAATCTGCAGGAATAAGTATTGTTCCAAAGCGGTCAGCACATGATTTCTCCGGGAATAAGTATTGTTCCAAAGCGGTCAGCACATGACTGAAATAATGATTGTTCTTGTGACAATATTTTATCTTACAGTTGCATTCCTGTTTTTGAAATTGGTATATAGATTAAAGAAAAGTTGACAGAACTCACAGAGAACTAAACAGGATTTACAGAGAAATGAGGAATGATCTTTGTGTTTTCTTATTTCAAATTGTTTCCTTCAAGCCTTAATAAAAACTCTTTTACATCCAGCCCACTAGCATAACCCGTAAGTTTCCCGTTTGCCCCGATAACCCTGTGGCATGGCACTATTATTGCGATCGGATTCCGGTTGTTTGCAAGCCCCACGGCCCGGGAAGCCTTCTGGTTTCCAATGCTTTTTGCGACCTCTCCGTAAGTCCTGGTTTCCCCATAAGGGATTTCACATAGAGCCTTCCAGACAGATTTCTGAAACTCCGTGCCTTCGGGAGCCAGCTTTACGTCAAAAGACTTGAGTTGCCCTGCAAAATAAGCTTCAAGTTGCCCGGAAATTTCCCTGAAAAAATCCTCATTTTCCGCCCAGCCATCAGGAACTTCGATGTTCTTTTTGCCTGTCTGGATGTTTAAGTATTTCAGGCCTTCCTCGTCCCCTGCCAGAAGTATTGGGCCTATTGGGGATCCAACTACATGATAATACATTTCTGTTTTCTCCTGCCGGTTACAGGTAGTTCTATTGTTTCTGGTAGAAATGCCTATTCAATGCCGGACCTATAAAATTCTCCAATGAATAGGCAGAAATTTCACAATTAAGACATATATTTTATAATATTTTTTCGAAAGATTTATCATAAACAAACTTTAAAATTTGAAGTACTGGCCCGAAAACAGAAAAAAGATCAAGAAAACAAAAGGAAAACGTAAATAAAAAAAACTGGAAGTTGGAGAAAATGAAAACAAAGACAATACTGCCCGTACTTATCGTCGTACTTATCGCAACGACACTTGCCCTATTTACCTCGGGCTGCGGGGAGAAACTCACTGTAGAAAAGGAACTTACAGAAGAGAATGGACTTACAATAGAAGAAATTGCAGCCCATATACAGCAAAACGAGGGCAATATCGAAGATTACTCATGTATAATACACCTGAACTTATTTTTAGAGGGAGAAGCCCTGGAAAGGGAATATGAGGTCATGTGCAAGAAACCGGACATGTACAGAATTCTAACGAAAAAACCGGGAGAAGAAACTGAAAAAGAAGAGGTTTCGGACGGAGAGTACATGTGGACCTATTACCCCTGGAAAAACACCACCATAAAAGTAAAACTGCCTGAAACTTCCGGACCCGAAGAAAAAGAATCCGAGGAAAAAGAATCTGCAGAGAAAGAGTCTGGAGAAAACAGTGGTACCGGGTTCATTGAAGGCCTCCTGAATGACAGCGGTGTATCCCTTCTCGGGACAGAAGAGATAGACGACAGGCCCGCCTACCTGCTGGGAAAGAACTCCGAAGAAAAAGGAGATGAAAAAAGAGAGGAAGATAACGAAAAAGGTGGAGAGAAAGAGGCAGATGGAGAAGAAGAGGGGGCCCAGCCAGGATATAGGGAAAAGTTCTGGATAGATAAAGAGACAGGGACGCTTCTCCGGTATGAGACATATGACAGCAGCGAAAACCTGACAGTAAAATATGAAATACGAGACCTGAAAATCAACACGGGCATCCAGGACTCCGAATTTGAATTTGAGGTGCCGGAAGGGACAACGGTAGAAACCAGAGAGTTCGGGAAATATTATCCTCCTGAAAACCTGACAGGCCCTGATGGGGACAGGCAGATAGCCTCAGGTTTCATCATAGGTCTTTGTCCCTGAAGAGAAGGGGCAACGGTGGAAAATAGGGAGGAAGAATAGGATTCAACTTTCAATGGGATGGGAAGAATTCAAAAAACCCGGGAAATAGAATGGTGGAGAAAATGACAGACAGGAAAATACTTACAGCATTTACATTACTGGTTCTGCTGGTTCCGGTCCTTTTTGTATCGGGCTGTACCGAGGAACACAGTGCGGAAGAAATCGCAGAACAGATGCAGGAAAAAGAAGCCAGCATCCAGGATTACTCGTATACGATGCAAATAACCTCATACATTGGAAATCAGACACGAGAAAGTGAGATCCAGACCCTGCAGAAGAAACCAGACAAGACAAAAACCGTTGCAATCAAACCTGAAGAAGAAGCAGGAACAATTGTGGTTTCGGACGGGGAATTTATGTGGACCTATGACCCGAAAACAAATACGGTCATAAAAATGGAAATGCCGGATACCCCGGTATTGGGTGAGTTAGATTCCGCAGGAATTATTGGCGAGTTCCTGAACAAAACGGATGTCTCTCTGCTTGGTATGGAGGAAATCGACGGAAGGTCCGCATACTTGCTGGAGGCAAACCCGAAAGAGGAAAAAGAGGGACTCCTGTTTGTAGAAGGGATGAAACTCTGGGTGGACAAAGAGACATGGATGCCTCTAAGGTATGAAATATATGACAGCAGCGGAAACCTGATGATGGAACTTGAGATCCGCGACCTGGAAGTCAATCAGGGGATCCCGGATTCCGAGTTTGTATTCGAGGTGCCGGAAGGGGCAACCGTAAAGACCGTGAATTTTGACTCATTAATTCCCGAAGAAATGACCCTCGAAGAAGCCAGAGAATCTGCGGGATTTGAAATCCTGGTTCCGGAGTACCTCCCCGAAGGATATGCCTTCAACTATTCGACGGTCTCCAACAACAGCTGGATAGCCCCTGAAGGGCAGGCCTCCGAGACGGTTTCCCTGAGATACGAAAACGAGGAGGAAGATTATATTTTCCTTTCGGAAACCGTACACGAAAACGAGGCCCCGGAAGCTCCAATCATGAATTCTGCAGAAGAAGTTTCTATTAACGGGATGGAAGGGAAGTACCTTGACCTGGGGGACATGAATATCCTGAGCTGGAAGATAAGGGATATTGACCTGAGCCTTACCACCCCCCTGGAAAAAGACGAATTACTGAAAATTGCAGAGTCAATTTCGGAAAAAGAATAAATCAAAAATTCACGAAAAATACAGAAAAACTGAAAAACAACAAAAACTGAAAAACAACAAAAACTGAAAATAACAAAAACAAAAGAAAAGAAAGTAAAGGCCAAAGGCCTTACTTTTTTTGCGAGACTACTTGCTTATTTTGCGAGGTTGTAGCTCTGGTTGACGATCTTCAGGGCGCAGTAGTTGCCGCACATTGTGCATGCGTCGGTGTCTTCGGGTGCCCTGCTGGTCCTGACTGCTCTTGCGTGTTCGGGGTCGATTGCAAGGGAGTACATCTTTTCCCAGTCGAGTTCTCTTCTTGCTCTGCCCATGTCAAGGTCCCACTGTCTTGCTCTTTCGGGGTACTTTATCATGTCGCCGACGTGAGCTGCAATTCTGGAGGTCTTGACTCCGGTTATGACGTCTTCGAGGTTCGGGAGGGCAAGGTGCTCTGCAGGAGTCACATAGCAGAGGAAGTCACAGCCGCATGATGCGGATACGGATGCGCCGATTGCGGTTACGATGTGGTCATAGCCGGGGGCGATGTCAGTAACGAGAGGACCGAGCATGTAGAAGGGCTTGTGGCCGCTCATTTCCTTCATGAGCTTTACGTTGGTTTCGATCTGGTCGAGGGGGACGTGGCCAGGACCTTCGACAATGACCTGCAGGCCCTGCTTGTGTGCCCTGTCAGCCATCTCGGAGTTGATAATCAATTCCTGGATCTGGGCGCGGTCGGTTGCGTCGTGGATTGCACCTGCACGCATTCCATTTCCGGTGGAGAGGACAACTTCGTGTTCCTTGAGGATTTCAACGAGGTAGTCGAAGTTTGCGAAGAGTGGGTTTTCCTTTTCGTTATGGAGCATCCAGGAGCTCATGAAGGCGCCGCCACGGGAGCAGAGACCGCCGTACCTGCCGTGGGCTTTAAGCCTGTCAAGGGTAATGTTGTTGATACCAGTGTGGATTGCCATGAAGTTGGTTCCGAGCTTTGCCTGGGCTTCGGTTGCGTTGAAGAGCTCGTCTTCGGTCATGTGCACGATTGAACCGTACTTCCTTGCAGCTTCAATGAAAGCCTGGTAAAGAGGCACTGAACCAACTGAAAGGGAGATGCTGTCAATGACTTTTTTCCTGATTGCGAGGAAGTCTCCACCGGTCCCGAGCTCCATGAGGGTGTCGGCGCCTGCTTTTTCTGCAGCGATTGCCTTTTGGACTTCCATCTCTGGATCAACAATGTCTGAGGATACACCAATGGAGGCATTGACCTTGGTCCTGAGCCCTTCTCCAATACCGCAAATCTTTACCTGTCTGTAGGGAGAGGTTGGAATAACGATTCTTCCGGCTGCAACGCCACGGCGGACAAATTCAGGGTCAAGTCCTTCGTCCTTTGCAACGATCTTCATCTCTTCAGTGATAATTCCTTTTTGTGCATCTTCCACAATTGTCATATTTAGTACCTCAAGCTTTCATTTATCTGTAAGATCATCATGCAAGATTCATAAGTAAGTAAAGGGATTGTGAGTTAGATCCTAAAAGGCTAGTAATTATATATAACACTATTTAAAAAACTAACTTTAACCTTAATCAACTTTACTTTACTTATATGTAGAGAGATGCCGAAAATAGATAGCATCGGATTAAAATAAGTTTTTTATAAAGAATTATTAAAAGTTGTTTTGAGTAGATAACAAGTAAAGTTGAGTTGAGGGGAGAGTTATATTAGAAGAAACTTGAAAAATGAGGATGAAAAATGAGGATGAAAAATGAGATGAAAAAGTAGATCCGGAGAAAAAATAAGTACAGGAAAAGACCTGTAGAATGCTTAAAAAATGTGCAGCGATCAGAAAACACAGAGATTTCTTATTATTTTCTCTGCTTATTATTCTCCTGGATTAAGCTGACTGTTTGCCTGTGGAGAGTTACTATAAGATCACTGATCATCCCGAAAATGAACATTTGAAGACCGAATATAATAAACAGTGTTGTGAGAATCGAAAGAGGGATGCGGGTGATTCCCTGAAGCCACTGGAATACCACAAAGGTTCCCGTAAACAGACCTGCCATAATAAAGAAAAAGCCTATAACCCCGAAGTAAAACATAGGGTTATGCACTTTTGCAAGCCTGTAAATGGTAGATCCGATTCTGATTCCATCTTTTACAGGGTTTAGCTTGGTTGCACCTTTTTCGCTTCGGGGGAGGTAAGTAATCGGGACTTCTTCAACCCTCTGTTTTTTCAGGATGCATTCCACAGAGATTTCGGTTTCGATTTCAAAGCCGGCCTTGTTAAGTTCAAGGTCCCTCACACTCTCGAGAGTAAACGCACGGTAGCCTGAGAGAATGTCTGTTAAATGTACTCCGTAAGCAAGGTTAAAAAACATATTAATCAGGCGGTTGCCCACAAGGTTAAGCTTTGTAAAAGCCCCCGGGGAATAATTTTCCAGCCGGCTACCTATAACATGGTCAACTTTTCCTTCCAGAACAGGCTCAAGGAGAGTAGGAGCTTCTCTTGCAAGATATGTCCCATCTCCATCGACCATTACCACATAAGGGCTCTCGATAATTTCGAAAGCCTGGATCACTGCCTGTCCCTTGCCCTTTCTAGTCTGCAAGACAACTCTTGCGCCTTCTGCCTCTGCAATCTGCGCTGTCCCGTCCCTGCTGTTTCCATCGATTACCAGAATGTTGGAAAACCCTTCTTTTTTGAAATCTTTAATGAGCTCCCCTATCGTTGCAACTTCGTTAAGGGTAGGAATGAGGATGCAAACATCTGCATTATTCACGTTTCACACATATCCTTTGCCGGAGCCTCTACGCGTATCGCAGAATCCGTTTTTATATAATTATTCTATCCATATCCTTTCCACCGGAGACAGATTTAATGGATATAATGGATATAATAGATTAAAAAATATGAGGATTCTTATAAAAGCCCCATGTTGTCGAGCTGTTGACGGACTACTTCTACACCCCTCTCACAGTCTTCAGGGGATTTCCCGCCTGTAACTACCAGTTTTCCGGAACTGAAGATAAGGACAACTACCTTGGGTACATCGATTCTGTACACAAGACCCGGAAACTGCTCGGGTTCGTATTCGATATTCTCAAGCCCAAGCCCGATTGCAATTGCATTGAGGTTAAGGATAGTGTGCAGGTCTGCGGAGGCAACTATATTCTGGACAGTAATCTGCGGGTTTTCGATTGTCGGGATCCCTATACCGTTCAGCTTTTTTGCCATATTGCCAATAACTGTGTGCACGTCATTGACATTTTTTGCTCCTGTGCAGACAACCTTTCCGGAAGTAAAGACCAGGAAAGCGGCTTTGGGGTCAGAAACCCTGTAGACGAGCCCTGGAAACTTCTGCTTGTTGTACTCGGCGCCTTCGAACTCGGATTCGATCACAATTAGATCAAACTCTTCAGCGAGTTTGGTGGATGCGACCACGTTTTCAATTTTAATGCTAGATTCGCTCATTAGTCAACCCTCAGTATATAAAGCAAAAGTAATATCCTCTAACCAGTATATAAAGATATAGTTAAATGCCTCGCATACTATATAAATACTATATATATAGAATATAAATGGAACAGAAAAGCTTAAATTATGGGCGCCAGTGAATTAAAAAAAATTAAAGGAGAAAGTGGCACCCGCATTGGCTTTGAGATGCCTCATTCTTCAAAGTTTTTCAAGCCTTCAAGGAGGGAATCATATTTTTTGCAGACCCTCTCGAGAAGGTCGCCCTCTACAGTGCGGTGAGTAGGTATCAGAATATTTGCCCCATTACCTATGCTAACTCCTTCGCGTGAAGTCCCGTAATCCGGAGCAACAAGGATACCGTCTGTAGAAATCCGTATGTTGAGGTCGTTTACGATCCTTGAGACCATCTCAGTTGCAGGTTTTACCTTCCTCTCAATTAGGAAAGCCGAAGATACGTATTTTTCCCGCGTCTCCCTGATCTTCCGAAGAGTGTTTTCCACTGTTTCGGGGTCTACCTCATCGGAAAGTTCTTCAGAGATTAGAGAGACTGCCTCGATAAGGTCTTCAAAGGTTGTTGAACGAACCTCAAGGATTTCCCCATCACAATGCTGCTTCACGGTATCAAGGTAGCCGGCAGAGACCACAAGCACATCAGCCTCAAGCAGGCGGGAAATTTCCTCCTTTGAAGGGCGGTAAGCATTGGCAACAAAATAGTCTTTAATCCCGCACATACCCATAAGGGACTCATACATTGGAGTCACAGCAATGATCTTTTTCCCAACCCAGAGGTTTATCTCACTCTGCCCTCCCTGCGACCTCAATAGTTCAATGATTTTTTCCTTTATGGCTTTAGGGTCATTTCTTTTGAGCCCGAAATAATCTGCAAACAGAGAAGTTGTAGAAAGCTGCCTGCTTCTCCCGCTGGGCACAGACTCAACAAATCCTCTCTCAATCAGGTCTTTTATATGATCATAGGCCCCACTGCCCCTCATATCGATAAGGTCGGACTGGAGCAGAGGCTGATGATAGGCAATCATAGAGAGGGTCCGGAGTTTGGGGGCGGATAGTTCTTTTGGGGCAACGTCCCGCATAAGTTCGGAGTACTCCGGCTTAACCTGCATAACGTAACGGTCTCCAAGGTCCAGAATTTCGAGGCCTGATCCCCGGAAAGAGTAAGCCTCCATCAGCTCCTGCACTGCCGAAAAGACATTCTTTTTTGGCTTTCCGGTAATTTTCATAAGTTTTTCAAGGCTTACTGCCCTGCCCGCAGCAAAAAGAGCCGCTTCGATAATTTCAAGCTCACTCATAAGTTTCACGACCAAAAAAGAGGATAAGGTTATTTTTCATTTGAGTTAACGTGTTTCTTCAGGAGAGTCTACATCTATATGTTCCGGCTCAAAGGACAGAACCTCGGGATACCCGGCTTCATCAGGCTCTCCATCAGTGTACTCAACCGGAGGTTTACTGTTTGCAAAATTGTCTTCCATAGAAAATTCAGGCTCTGAAACATCTCCTGTTAAGCCCTGTTTGCTCTGAAGGAAGAGAGGCGGGTTGCCTTCCGTAGAAAACCCTGATTCTTCTCCTGGATAAATATACAATTCCCCGAAAAGTTCACTCTGGAAAAGCCAGATCTTTCTGCTCGAAGCAAGAAAGAGGAGGGAAAGGTAATCCATGATCCTGTCTTCACTCAGTTTAAGGAGGTCAGAAAACTCCACAACAGGCTGCTTCATAAATAGTTCAACAAGCCTTGCCCAGATAAGTACCAGCCTCGAACCGATCGCCTCGTCGTGGGCAATCCCGAGCACGTCTCCGGTAGTAAGGGGATCCGGAGAAATATCAGGTTCTTCTGCAGCCAGACGGGCTTTCTTTTCGTTTTTCCTTGAGAGCGTCCTTTCAGCTTTTTTAAGCTCCAGAATAAGTTCATTCAGTGTGACAGGCCTTGTGGAAAGGCGGCGGACAGGCAGCTTTGGGATAGGAAACTCATCAGGCTCAGGGAGGTCTTCATCATCGAAAAATCCAGAGTCAAAATCATCTTCTTCTTCTTCCGTTCCGAGAATTACTGAAGATTTCATTCGGAGGAGGACAGCTGAATAAAGGAGAGTCCTTGAGGAAATCCTCAGGTCCATTTTCTGGAGCTCTTCTATCCTTTGCAGAAAACTGTCAGTTAGCTGCACAACATCGATATCCCAGGGATCGATCTTCCCGTCCTTTGCAAGTTCGACCAGGATACCCAGGGGCTCATAGGAATCAAACTCTGAAAGGTCGAGCAGAGTCCAATCAACGCCGAGGCATGAAAGAGTGTTCGGAAGCCCGAAAACTTCGGGGTCTGAAAAAAGAGAATTCTTTTCCCCCGATTCACGAACATCGGGGGAAGGAAGTCCGGAAATATCAAGTGCCGAATTATCTATAAGTTCAGCCATTAAACTTCACTCCGGTAATACTCGTGATGTTATTCTCCTGCATTGTAACCCCGATAGTCCGGCTTGCCGCCTGGATCATGGGTTTTCTTAAGGAAACAACAATAAACTGGACTTTTGAGCCTGAAGTTTTAACGTGCCTTGAGACTCTCTCCACGTTCCAGCCGTCAAGGAACATGTCGATCTCGTCAAAGGCATAGAAAGGAGCGGGGCGGTATTGCTGGATTGCAAAAATAAAGGCAAGTGCGGTAAGGCTCTTTTCTCCTCCGGACATGGCTTCTATACGCTGGAGAGTCTTTTCTTTTGGCTGGGCCCTGAGGGTCATTCCTCCGGCAAAGGGGTCATCAAGGTTTTCCAGCAGGAGTTCTCCCATGCCATCGGAAAGCTCGTAAAAAATCTCTTTGAAATTGGTATTTATGCTTGTATAAGCCTCCATAAAGGTGTCCCGCTTGAGCTGCTCGTAATGGTCAATGCGTTCAAGGAGCTGTTCTCTTTCGGAAAAGAGAGTATCGCGTTTGCCCTGCAGGTCTGAAAGCCTTAGTTCCACCTCGTTATACTCATCGATTGCCCTCATGTTTACAGGTTCAAGCCTGCGCAGGGCTTCTTCGATTGCCTGGATCCTTATGTAAACGGTTTCGTAACTCGGGACCTCTAAGGATTCTTCTATGCCCCTTCTCTGTATCTCTTCAAGCAGCTGCTTTTCCTGGTCAAAAAGTGCACTTCTCGTAGCTGTGAGAGTAAGTACCTGCTGTTTTGCCTTTTCAAGGGTGGTTGCGGCTATACTGACCCTGCGCTTTACTGCACTGTATTCGGCCTGAACATTTTCCCTTTCTTTCTGGAGCCCCATAAGCTCGTCGGAAAGTTCAAGTTCCCGGTTCTGTTTTTCCAGAAGCTGCACTTCAAGTTCCGCAATTTTTGCCCTGAGAGAATCTACTTTTTCACGCCTTGAAGCTTTCTTTTCATCGAGTTCCCGGATAAGCTCCTTAGCTTCGGCAATCTTCTGCTCAGCATACTCTTTTTCGAGCTGCAGGGCATTCAGGTTTGCTTCGGTGTCCCTGATCCTGCCGTCAAGTCTCCGGATTTCCTCGTCTACAAACTCGGCTTTTTTGTTGATCTCGGGGAGAGGAGAATCAGCAAGTTTTGCCTCAATTTCGGCAACCTGTACCTCAAGTTCAGCCAAAGCGCCTTCTTTTTCAGCCTTTTCTGCAATTACACTGTCCATTTCAGCCCTGAGTTCTGTCCTGGACTCTTCAATTGCTCTCAGGTCTGCCTGCTTAGCTTCAAGGAGTTCTGTAAGTTTGGTTCCCCTGCCGGCAATTTCCTGAAGCTCGAGTTCTTTTCTGGAGATGGTAGCCTCACAGTCGCGGATCTTCCTGCTCAGCTCAAAAACGTGGCTTTCAATGTTGTCCTGTTTACTGATCGCTGCAGTCCGGCTTGCGTCGAGGGATTTAATCTCACCTGCAAGCTCAAGGAGTTTGTCTTTTTCCGCTGCCGCAAAAGAGATCCCCGATTTTGAAGAAAGAGAACCTCCAACCATTGCCCCACTCTTTTCAAGGAGTTCACCTTCAAGGGTGACCATTCTTGCCTTTCCCATGAAACGGCGGGCACTGGCAAGGTTTTCCATAATAAGGGTATCCTGGAAAACATACCAGAAAGCAGGTTCGAAGTCGGGATCAAATTCGATGAGGTCAATTGCGTACCCTATTACTCCATTTTCATAACTGAGGCTTTCAAGCCGCCTGGAATCCCTCATTTTATTAAGCGGAAGGAAGGTAGCTCTTCCGCCCTTTCTCCGCTTCAGGAATTCGATTGCCTCTGCAGCATCCCCATCATTATCTACAACAACTGCCTGCATCCTGTTACCTGCAGCAACCTCAAGGGCAGCCGCATACCTGCGGTCAACTTTTCCCAGCTGGGCAATGGTCCCGTGAATTCCAAAGAGTTCATTCTGCCTGGAAGCTCCGATTACCATTTCCACAGCCCTTGAATATCCGCCTCCCTGTTCTGAAGCCCGGACCCTTGCCTCGGCAATTGCATATTCCTGCTGGAGCCCGTGAAGCCTGCTCTCAAGTTTCTTTATGTCTTCCTTGACCCTGAAATGGCTGCTCTCGACATCGTCACGGTCTTTTATCAGGGACTCCAGGTTTTCCGTAAGCTTCTCAATCTCATACTGGACAGAAAGAGTATCACTATCAGAGGCAGTGAATGCAGCTTCTGCATCCCTGATCTGGTTTTCGATATCCCGCAATTCCGACGATTTTCTCCTGAGGGTATCAAGGAGCCGGTCCTCATTTCGGATAAGCTCATTTTTTTTGTTTTTAATGTCCTCAAGTTTCTTGCGGGCAGCCATGAGCTCGTCCCTTGTTGCTGCAAATTTTGCATCCACATCCGCAATCCTGCTCTGAAGCAGCATACGCTCGGTTTTTCTCTCGGACAGCTCAGAAGAGATGCTTTCTTTTCTCACGTTTTCAGTTTCGATTTTCTCTTCGAGCTCCCCTACCTTGCCCTTTGTGGAGTCGATATCAACAAACGCCTTTCTGCGCTTTGCGTCAGCGTCTTCAAGTTCGGATTCCGAAAGCTCAATGCTGTCCACACAGCGGGAAATTTCCCCTTTTGTCTCTTCGATTTCCCTTTTGACCTGCAGCTGTTCGTCTTCCCCTTTTTTCCGGATTTCAAGGGAAATTGTTTCCAGGGCCTGTTCAAGGGCTTCTAATTCCTTAACCCTCTCGTCCAGCAGTACCTGGACTTTTTCAAGATGCTCTGCTTTGCCTGCAAGTTCTTTGTCCACATTTTCCAGTTCTGTTCTGGCATCCTTGAGTTTGGAGAGCAGGACATAGCCTTCAAATTTAATTTTATCAGTCTTCAGAGCCTGGTACTTCAGTGCCTGGTCTCGTTCCCCTGCAAGTTTTTCAAGCTGGGTACGCACCTCTTCAAGGATGATGTCCACGCGTTCGACCTGCTGCCTGACGATTTCCAGTTCCCCGAGCGCCTTTTGCTTACGCTCATCAAATTCTGAAACCCCGGCAATTTCGTCAATGATTTTCCGCCTTTCTACAGAGGTCATGGAGGTGATCTGCGTGACATCTCCCTGCATTACCACATTATAACCTTCAGGCGTTACTCCTGCCTTTGCAAGCTGGGAATGGATTTCCCCCAGGCTTACGGCTTTTCCATTAAAGTAAAAGTAACTGTAGTACGCATTTTTTGTCCGCTTGATCTTTCTTGAGACCTCAACCTCATCAAGCTCTAACGGCATCTTGCGGTCAGTATTGTCAAAACGGATCGTAACCTGGGCAAAATCAGGCTTTTTTGCCTCGTCTCCATTGTAAATAAGATCCGTAAGTTTTTCAGCCCGGAGAGTCCTGGAGCTCGAAAGCCCGAGCGCAAAGAGAATCCCATCTATGATGTTTGACTTCCCACTCCCATTAGGACCGGAAATAGTGGTGAAGTCATTGAAAAAGGAAATCTTTACTTTTTTTCCAAAGGACTTGAAATTAACGAACTCGATTTCTTTTATGTACACAGAATGCCTCTGAGGTTTTGCGTTTTTGAGGATGTCTCCGTTTTTTCAGCCTCATTACGCCTGGGGGTCTTTCCGATTGCAGGTTATGATTTCCGCATCATCAGTATCCCTAAGATCCACGGACTCATCGATTAAACGCTTTTTTGGAGCCTTTTCGGCGATTATGTACTCGCATTTATAATCATCATCGGGTCGGGCTCTTACAGGATCTGCATTCACAGGAGATTGGCGCCTCATAGAAGATCTCGAGCTTGGAGGGAACAACTGTCCCGCAGGGGCTTCTTTTACTGGAGTCGACTGCCTCATGTTGCCTCTAAGCCGTTTTCGATCCCCGCTCTCGGCGATGATATACTCACACTTTGTTTCGACAACCTCCTGTTCGTCAAGTTCCTCGGGCTCAACCTCCCTTATCTTAAGCTGAACTTTTGCATTTGTGCCTGGCAGGGATGCAGGAGCTTCCCTGAAATCAATAAGCTCGTGTGAGGAAGGATTCTCTTTCCTGAACTCAAGTTTACGCGTTGGTTTTCTGGAGAGAGGAGGAAGGTCAAGGGGGTCTTCGAGGATGGGAAGAGAAACAGAAGGAGAAGAGGGAGGCAAGGGGGGAGAGAAAGAAACAGTATTTTGCATGCATCCCAGCGCTCCGGAGAGTTTTTCGAGGTCTTTTTCCAGCTGTTTTATAAGCATTTTCTGGTCAAGCAGCTCCCTGACAAGCCCTTCCTGAATTCCTGCCAGTTCCTTCAGCCGCCGGTCCGCCGTCGAAGAGTCATTATCTTTGCCAGAACTGAATTCGGCTCGCAGTTCGCTAATAATTGAAGCCTTTAGTGATGCAGAATCAGGGAGCCTCTTCAATTCGGTTCTGATTTCGGAAAGGATCTGATCCTTAAAGGAATCCAGATCGGAACTGTTTTCCATTTCGGCCTGCAGTTCATTGAGAACCGAAATCTTGATTGATTTTTTGAGAGTCTCGAGCTCCTCATAGGTTATTGACAATCGCCTTTTAAGCGGTGTATTGTGCACGTCCCTCTGTCCAGTTCTCATGAAAATACCTCTAACAATAAATTCGGGTCCCGGGTTTCCTTATGTCTGCAGTTTTTTGTTAGCATGAAACATCAGTGTAATATAATTAAATAGATTCAATCTGACAAATTTAAATAATGTGTATAAAGTACATGTAATCTTACTTTATATATATATGGTAATCGATAGTATTCAGCAGACCCGAAATAACTTTAAATTATATTATAATAAGATAACTTAATAAACCTTTCTGAAAACGGGTGCAGAAACCGCATATAAGAACAGGAGAAATTGCAAAAAATATTAAATTTCCGAAGGAAGAAGGGTTAAACATCAGAAAGGACAGAAAACAGGAGATGCAGATCGGAAAATGCTCTGGAAGAGAATGAACAGTTTTCCTTAAATCACCCTGTAAAGAATAATATTGATGCTAAAATGCCTCACTTTCGAGCACATAATACCCGGATCCGGAATTAAGGAATCCCGTGGAGATAATAACTTTCCTGGAGAGGAAAGGGGCAGAACAGTAGAATAAATATGTTTTGGAAGCATCTGCACAAAAATATTATATATGTGCAGCAGGTGCAATTCTACTTCCCGGAAAGACTGGATAAAGGCAGATATAAAAATAAGAGATGAAGTCCAGAACGCGGAATGCTGTTAATGATCTCATATAAACAAGATAGAGGCTTCAGTCCGGGATTTGTACAAAATAGGGAATGAAACCCAAAAGTTAACTCTAAAATGAAAGGAGTTAAAGAGTTGGATTTCAACAGGGGTTGGAAATTTTTAGAAGAAAGTGTTACTCAATGGACGGAATAGACTCATCGAAATTAAGAAGTACACTCTGCCTCTCCTGGATTTTGGGGGATGTGCTGCAGTCCATCTCCAGAGCACTCTCGTTAACAATAGAACCGTGGGTCCCGGTGCTTTCAAGGAAAAGTTGAACCTCTTCAACTTCAGGCTCTCGGAAATGATCCATTTCGAAAATATCCATAATAACACTAAAAACGTTTTTGTGTATGTGATCGGTAATCCGAGTCATCGAAAATAAACACGATGCATGAAGTATTAATAATTTACTATAATATGAAAACAGACGAGAAAGAATGGATAAGTTTACTAATATATAAATATTGTACCCGGCATACAGAAACATACGTTCCAACGAATCGGCACTGAGGCAAATAAAAAAACTTGCTGTTTTTTGATAATTTAATTAATCTCATAAATTAATTGATCTTTCCTTAAATACCGCTTTTTACTCAATATAACGGAATTTCAGCACGTCCCTCTTTCAGCCAGAGAAATACCTCCCTTAACCCCGGAAACCGTGTTTCAATTCCGGCAAATATGAGCGCCTCCACCAGCCTGTCTGCCCATCTTAAAAGAAGTGAAAAAAACGACTATTTATAGCGAATATGGTTGAAAGGGTAAGAAATATTTGTAATTTAGACCTCCTGAGCGAAGATAACTGATAAAACCCATAAATTTGTCCTTGGAGCAAAGTTCACTACTAAAACCCATAAATTAGCCTTCTTGAGCAAGATAACTGATAAAACCCATAAATTTGTCCTTGGAGCAAAGTTCACTACTAAAACTCATAAATAATCCTCTTGAGCGCAGCGAAAAGGACTGCGGGCTGTTGCACTTGCAGTGCAACTCCCAGGAAATCTCCGATTTCCTGTGATCCCGAATCGCAACTCGGGCGTCACAGGAAGAGAGGCCCGAGAATCCGGATCAAGACACCTACCACAAGAGCAAGGAATATGGTGAAGGTAACAATCATAGCCGTATCCTTTGTTCCAAGCTCATGCTTCAGTACTGCAATCGTTGCCACGCACGGGACATAAATGGTAGTAATAACCGCAAACTGGTACATCTGAAGGGGGGTCATTACAGCTGCGAAGTTGGCTGTGCCTGCAAGTACGGCCAGGATCTGGAGAGCCATTTCCTTTCGGAGAATTCCAAAAACCAGGGCTGTTGCGGCAAAAGCCGGAAGACCCAGAAGGCCAACAGATACAGGTTCTACAAAGTCCTGGAAGATCGAAAGAAGACCAAGGGCATCGGCGATTCCGAGGAATGCACTTCCTGCAAGCAGCAGCGGAAAAGCGATATATAAAAACTCCCGGCTTTTCATCCAGGTCTTCCTGAGAGTGGATTTCAGTTCAGGTTTTCTGAGAGGGGTCATTTCCATAATGAAGCCGCTTCTCTGGCCTGGAAGGGTTTTTCCGAGAACCCAACCCATCGCTGCAATAATGAGAACATCCAACACATAGATAGAAACCGCGGGCCAGAAACCAACAAATGTCCCCACAAGTCCCAGGATAATAACTGTCCTTGCAGAGCAGGGAATAAGGGAGATGAGAAGCGAAGCTATCCGCTTTTCCCTCCTGGTACCAAGGGCATGCACTGCCATTATTGCGGGGACATTGCAGCCAAACCCCAGAACCAGAGGAATAACAGCTCTCCCATGAAGCCCGAGCTTGTGGGTCAGGTTGTCCAGGAGAAAAGCTGCCCTGGTCAGGTAGCCTGAGTCCTCGAATATGGAAAGGATAGCATAGAAAACTGCAATATACGGGATTGCAATTGCAAATCCGGCTTCCACACCCCGCAGGGAATAAAGAATCAGGTTTCTAAAGATAGGCGCCATGCCAAGAGTCATTGTTTCCACTGGCTGAATCACGTGAGGCTCAAAAAAATCATTCACAATCCAGTTTTCAAGGAAGCCTCCTACCCTGAAGACGAGAAGAAAAGTAAGGAGCAAGGCCGCTATGAGAACCGCAATCCCGAAGTTAGGAGAGGTAAGAACACTGTCTATCCTGTCACGAAATTTTTTTTTCGGCTCGAACACTGAGACAACACTATCTACGATATGCCCTGATTCTCCGTACAGGTCTCTTGCAACGGTATCCGGAACTGAAATTCCGTGCTCAATCTCAAGGTTCTGCCTGAAGCGTCGGGCAGAAGAGAGAATGGCATGGGCTTCAGGCGGCATGCAGCAGAGTTCCACAAACTCGGCATCGTTCAGCAGAGCTGCAATCTTGACACTTTGAGATGAATCCGGAAAAGCATGGTCAAGACCGGACAGAGCCTGGAGAATCCACTGGCTGTACTTTACCCTGTGGTGGTCCTGGACTTTGTCTTTCTCTTCGAGAGCCACGAGCACTACCTCATCAAGCCCTATCCCCCACGTTGCAACAGTGGAGACTACAGGCAGGCCTAAGAGTTCTGAAAGTCTTTCCGTATCAATAAGAATTCCGAGCTCTGCTGCCAGATCCACCTGATTTAAGGCAATAACCATAGGGATATCGAGTTCCAGCAGCTGTAGAGTCAAATAGAGGTTTCTCTCAAGCCGGCTTGCATCAAGGACATTGATAATGACATCCGGCTTATCTTCAATAAGAAATCTCTTGGTTACCTTTTCGTCTTCGTTTGCAACCCCGAGAGAATATATTCCAGGCAGGTCAACTACTTCAATGGTCTTGCCTCTGGCATTTACACTTCCTCTTTTAAGCGCAACCGTAGTGCCCGGGTAATTGGAAACCTCAACCCCAACTCCTGTAAGCCTGCTGAAAAAAACGCTTTTTCCAACGCTTGGGTTGCCTATGAAGGCCAGTGTCACATCATAAGGAGAATTCTTTTGACCTCTGTTGCCAGAAGTACAGCATGAGCTGGAAATCCCTATCATGCCTCCATTAATTTTTCCCTGTACCTGTAAAGTGCCAGCATTGTCCCTTTTTTACGCATTTTTACCTTTAGGAGTGATAAAAATTTTTTTTGCGATATCTCTTCCAAGAGCAATCTCAGACCCAACAACCATGACTGAGATACATCCCTGTTTTTGCTTGCGCCTGACTTCAATACCTTCTCCTGTAAGGATACCAAGAGAGGTTAAACGCTCTTTTGTCTCCCTTGGAAGGGTTACCCTGGCAATCGTACCTGAACTTCCCTCTTTCATTTCATCGAGAGGAATGAATCCTTCCTCGCGCTGCAAGTTACTTTTATCGATATTAATTGGGTGTCCGTCGGGGCAGTACTCCGGATTTCCCAGGAAATCGTAAAGTTTCTCAAGCACTGAGTCTGATACCGCGTGCTCAAGCTCGCAGGCTTCCCTGTGGGCTTCCTTCCTGTCAAAATCAAGGACTTCAGCCAGGAAAGTCTCAAGAACCTGGTGTTTCCTCTTAACCCGGATAGCTTCTTCGGCCCCTTTAGTGGTCAATTCGACCCCTTGATAGGGCTTATACTCGACGAACCCCATAGAATGCAATTTTTTGATCATTTCCGTCACACTGGGCGGAGATACATTCAGTTCTTCTGCAATTTGTTTGGTTTTTGCAGGGCTCTGGTTTTTCGTAATAAGGTAAAGAATAGTTTCTAAGTATTCTTCGAGTCGATCTGTATGCATTAACACCATTCCACCAACACATGCCCGAAATTTATCAGGCCAGATGATTAGGACAACCTAAAAAATAGAATCACTGAATAAATAGCTTTTGGTTTTTGCCATTTTAAAGAAATTCGGGTTGAAAAAGATTTCAAACCCGGGCTTTATCACATGGAATCGGACAGGAAAAATAAAATAAAAAATTCAGGAGTCGTGAAGCGTAAGACTTCCTGAGGGTTCCTGAAAGATTTCAGGCGTTGATAGATTTAAGAACTGCAATTTCATTACAGTCCGGAAATTTGGGGCACCTGATGCAACCAGACCAGATTTTCCTGGGAAGGCTGTTTTTATCCACAATATTAAAGCCCAGGGTTTCAAAAAACTCAGGCACATAAGTAAGAGCAAAGACTTCCTTCATATCGAGATCTTTAGCATCCTCAAGACAGGCTGAAACAAGCTGTGTGCCTACTCCTTTTCTTGCACAATCGGGCTTAACTGCGAGAGCAAGGATTTCTGCAAGGTCTTCCCAGACCACATGCAGGGCACAGCATCCCACAACCTCTCCTTCGATCTCACATACATAAAAATCCCTTATGTTCTCGTACATCTCACTAAGGGAGCGAGCAAGCATAAGCTCATCCTTAGAGTAAGTGTTGATGATTTGCTTCATCTCAACAACATCACTTATCCGGGCTTTTCTGATCAATTCCTGTTTCCTCTGAAGCGGCAGTTATGTTTTTTAATAGAAATTATGCTGCATTATAAGCATTTACTGTATTCCAGCTAGGAATAATGTATTTCTAAATAAGAATTTATTCCATAATTTACAGAACATGTCTCTTCTCTTGTTCTGTCTCTTCTCTTGTTCTGTCTCTTCTCTTGTTCTGACTATTCTCTTGTTCTGACTCTTCTCTTGTTCTGACTCTTCTCTTGTTCTGACTCTTCTCTTGTTTGGATGATTCTCTTCCGAAGACCGATTTTTCTCTCACCTACCGAGGATCTGTTTTTTACGGACACAGCGAGGAGATGGCCAGAAAACAAAAGCATAAAATGAGAAACTGCTGAAGAAGAAACAGCGTCTATACTTGCAGAAAACATATACTTGAAAAGCTTTTCACATCAGATAAACTTCCAAAAACAGACCACCAAAACAGATAAGGTGAAACAGGCAAAACGAAACAAAGGAAAAACAGACAATAGATAAGAAAATGGAATTTAGCGGGCGCGAAGGGATTCGAACCCCCGACTTACAGCTTAGGAGGCTGCCGCCATATCCGGGCTAGGCCACGCGCCCACAATGCAACTCCCGAAAATACAGCATGTAACAGTATGCTAAAACTGCATTCCAGGTGAAGTATCCATAATACCGGCATAAGATATATATTTAATTATCGCTCCGAAGCATAGAAAATCTGCAAGTGTGACTATAGAAGACCTCTGGAAAGTTTTAAATTCAATGTAAACCATGTAACCCCTGTGGGTTAACAATGCAGTTATGATTACAGGGAATTACATAGCCCTCAGAGATGTACAGAAAAAAAGAGTTAACAATAACTCTGTATGCTTTGAATATACTCTCAGAATTATCGAATTTATTTAATTCACATTCAATTCACGTTCAAGTCACATTCATACATCTTCAAAAAATATTTACCTGACACTTTTTCAGACAGAAGAATCGAGTAAACAACAAAAACATGAAAAGCTGACAGAAAGCCGGGTAAAGAGATAAAATTAACAAAAAAGGAAAAAATATGCATATGAGACATGATCATTCTTACCCCGCCCATACTCCCGAACTTAGGAAAATGGTCTTTGCCTCCCTCTTTGCAGCCCTGACTGCGGCAGGGGCATATATACAGATCCCCATTCCCTTTTCGCCTGTTCCTGTCACACTGCAGGTATTCTTTGTCCTGCTTGCAGGAAGCATTTTGAAGAGCAAATGGGGAAGCCTGAGTATGGTTGTATATACCCTGCTTGGCATTGCAGGGCTTCCGGTCTTTGCAGGAGGCAGTTCCGGAATAGGAGTGCTTTTCGGACCTACTGGAGGGTACATTTTCGGTTTTATGCTGGCTGCCTACCTTATAGGCAAACTTTCCGAAAAGGCGGAAAGTGCCGGAAACTCAGGGTTTGCGGTCAATGCCCTTAATATGAGCACAGGAGTTCTGGTCATATATGCCTTAGGGGTTTCCCAGTTGATGCTGGTAGCCGAAATAGGACCCTGGACAGCACTTACCTTCGGAGCCTTTCCCTTCCTGCCAGGAGAAATAGTAAAAATCGCAGTTGCCGCATATATCGCTTCAACCCACAAACTCTAAATCCTTCATGACCTCTAAAGCCCTGAGCAATCCCATTCCCGGAAAAAAACTAAGTTCTCAAATTTCACTTAATTTAAAAAGAAAAAAAATAGAATTCGATTCAGCATGATAAGGTTCGAAAACGTAAGTTACAATTACCCTGATGGAACCCCTGCCCTAAGAAACATAAACATGGGAATAAAAAAAGGGGAGTACATAGGGATAATAGGAAAAAATGGGAGCGGGAAATCCACTCTGTCCCTCCACCTTAACGGGCTCCTGAGGCCTCAAAAAGGAAAGGTCATGGTAAGGGGCATGGATACCGGAGACTTTTCAAAGCTTCAGGGGATCAGGAAAATTGTCGGAATTGTATTTCAGAACCCTGAAACTCAGTTTGTTGGCAGAACCGTAGAAGAAGACCTTGCTTTCGGGCCTGAAAATCTCTGCCTTCCCCCCATGGAAATCCGGAGGCGTGTGGATAGAGCCCTTGCTGAAACAGGGCTTGAGAAATACAGGTATCATTCTCCAAAGACCCTGAGTGGAGGGCAGGGACAATGCGTGGCTCTTGCAGGAGTCCTCGCCATGGAGCCTGAATGTCTTGTTTTTGATGAAGTAACCTCCATGCTTGACCCTGATTCAGGGAAAGCCGTCCTCGAACGTGTAAAAAGACTGCATGAAAAAGGAAAAACCATAGTGTATATAACACATAATCTTGAAGAGCTTCATGCTGCAGACCGAATTATCGTAATGGACAGAGGGAGGATAGTGCTTGAAGGAAAACCCGAGAATGTACTTTCAGATCCTTCTCTCCGAGATCTCGGGCTCACTCCACCTTCCCTGATAGAACTTGCAGAACACCTGAAAAATCACGGAGTTGCGGTCCCCTGGGAAAAGACCTCTTCCCCTTCCAACTTTGCGGAGGAGATATGCCGATTATTCTTGAAAATGTAAGTTTTTTCTACTCGAGAAATACCCCTCTTGAAACAGCAGCCTTAAAAGATGTTAATCTGCGCATCGAAAAAGGGGAATTCGTGGGGATCCTGGGAGAAAAAGGTGCAGGAAAATCCACCCTCATAAAACTATTTAATGGACTTTTGCGCCCGGATTCAGGAAAAGTAACTGTTGATGGGCTTGCCCCCTCTTCAAAAGAAGTTAAACGAAGGGTAGGGATGGTCTTTCAGCAGGCTGCAGACCAGCTTTTTTGCAGGACAGTATATGAGGAGATAGCATTCGGACCACTAAACTTCGGATATACAAGAAAAGAAACTGAAGAAAGAGTCTTTGAAGCCCTTGACGCAGTTTCGTTCGACCGCTCAATGCTACTTCGAGACCCGTTCAGCCTGAGCGGGGGAGAGATGCAAAGAGTCGCCCTTGCAGGTGCCCTTGCCCTCAGGCCGGACTATCTTGTGCTGGACGAACCTATAACAGGGCTGGACCCTGCCGGGAAAAAAGAAATTCTTGATACTCTCAGAAAGATAAAGGATCGGGGTACTGCAATTATAACTGTGACCCACAATCTAAAAGGGTTTTTTCCCCTTCTGGAAAGAATAGTGCTTATCCAGAAAGGCAGGATAAGTTATCAGGGAAGCAGAAAAGAGTACCTTGAGACCGAAAACGTACCTCTTCCCCCTGTAGCGTCCATGATGAGAGAACTTAAAGTAAGGGGCGTACCGGTAAACCCTGCTGTCTTTACGGTTGAAGAAGCTCTTGAAGAGATATTGAAAGTAAAATCAATGATTGAAAAAGAAAAAGCTGAAAAATAACCTGAAGAATAGCCTAAAAAAGCAAGAAAAAGAAAAAAATAGGGAGAACGAGAAAAAACATGCAAGAACCTGTTTTCAGTTACGTTCCCGGGGTTTCCTTTCTGCATACGCTTGACCCCAGGACAAAACTCGCAGCTGTGATGCTGCTGGGTATTCTGGTCTTCAGGACTGAAAGTTTTTTCGGGATAGGGGCCCTTTTTGCGTTCTTTTTTGCCCTTGCATCATTCACCGGGCTGCCAGTCGGAGTATTTTTCCGGGCAGTTAGACCTATGTTGCTGTTTATAATATTCATCTTTCTTGCGCAGCTATTTTTCACCGAAGGAAGAGTGCCGGCTTCGTTCTGGATCCTGCAGCCGAGTATCGAGGGGCTTCAAAATGGGCTCAGGCTTTCTGTACGGTTTATACTCCTCCTGCTTTTTGCCGCCCTTATGACAGCCAGCACCGACCCTTCGGCAATTACCTGCGGGATAGAGAGAATACTTCGTCCACTGCCCCTTCACTGGCTGGGAGTGAACTCCTTTGAACTTGCGACAATGATGAACCTCTCGATAGCCTTTCTCCCCCTTCTTTTTGAGAGGGTTGAGCGGACAAAAGCTGCACAGGCTTCAAGGGGCATGTATTTCGGACGGAATCCTTTCCACTCAGTTCCTGCCCTTGTAATTCCCCTGATAAGAGGCATTGTAAGGGATGCTGAAGAACTGGCTCTGGCAATGGAGAGCAGGGGATATCAGGGAACTCGCAGGACTTCGATGCATGAGCTTTTAATGCAGAAAAGAGACTGGGTATCCCTTTTTGCCCTTGTGTCTTTTGCTGCCCTTATCCTGAGATTTTGAAGAAGAAATAAAAGGGTGCTCCCTGGTTAATTGGTTGGTATTATTCCGAAATGACCTTTTGTTTTATCCCCTGTTCTTTCTTTCCACGTGCTGCGCCCTGCTTGAGCCCGCCTGCGTACAGTAGATAAAAACAAAAGCACTAGGCCGGCTGGAAACCTTATATCAATTCAGATCGGAGCAGTCCTGAGAAAGAGATTAATAGATGAACAGTTGTTCATATGTTCATGCAAGATAAGTGCGATCGTGTTAACCCAGAGAAGATAGAAACCCTGATGCAGAAGGTCCCGGATTCCGAAAATATTACACGGATGTCTGCAGTCTTTCAGGCGCTTCAATCAGATACCCGCCTGAAAATCCTTTTTTTGCTCAGGCAGAAAGAGATGTGCGTCTGTGAACTCGAGCAGGCTCTTGAAGTCACGCAGTCTGCAGTCTCTCATGGGCTTCGGACCCTCAGGCAGCTTGACCTTGTAAGAGTAAGGCGGGAAGGAAAATTTACGGTTTACTACATCGCAGACGAACATGTACGCACACTCATCGAGATGTGCCTTGAACATGTGGAGGAAAAAACATGAGCTTTGAATTCCTCAGCTTCATTCCTTTCCTGCTTTCGGGGATCCTTCTCGCATCCTGGAAAATCTTTGTGGAAGCTGCCCCTTACCTAATTTTCGGTTTCGGCGTTGCAGGTATCCTCAATGTAATTGTTCCTGACCAGAAAATTGTGGAATACCTTGGAACATCAGCAGGAAAAGTCCGTTCCGTTATCAACGCCTCCCTGGCAGGTCTTCCCCTTCCCCTGTGTTCCTGCGGAGTGATCCCCGCAGCCATGTCTATAAGGAAAAGGGGGGCAACCAGAGGTGCAACTTTGTCCTTCCTGATCTCGACTCCCCAGACCGGAGTGGACTCTATTGCAATCACCTACGCTCTCCTTGACCCCCTGATGACTATTTTCCGCCCGATTGCAACCCTTGTAACTGCACTTCTTGCAGGGCTTGCAGACAACCTGCTGATAGGGGAAGAACCCGAAAAAAAAGGAAGCAAAAGACTGGAAAAATCCGGGAAAAAAACAGAAATCCTTGCTGTCTCGACCCTTGTAGGAGTATCGGCAGCCGGGGAAAAATGCAACTCCCATTCCTGCGGCTGCAGCTCACCTGAAGTTCCGGAGACAGGAAAAAAGGACTATCCTGCCCTGAATACGGTGCCTTCAAAAGCCATGCCTCTGGAATTGAAGACCGGATCAGAAAAAGGAGTCCTGCCCCTCACACTTCCCTCAGCAACAAAGGCCACTGAAAGCAAAACATCCTCGTGTGGCTGCGGGCACTGCGAGCAGGAGAAAAATGAATCATTGCCGGATGGGAGAAGCAAAAAATCCGTAAAAGAACAGTTCCTGGAAGGACTGAAATATTCCTACATAGAACTTCCCGGAGAAATCTCGAAGTGGATGCTGATTGGAATTCTGCTTGCAGGGATAATTTCCTATGCTGTTCCCGAAACCCTGATTCAGGAATACCTGGGAGGAGGGCTCGGGTCAATGCTGGCCATGCTTGTAGTGGGAATTCCACTTTACATCTGCGCTACAGCCTCGACTCCTCTTGCCGCAAGCCTCGTAGCCAAAGGAATGAGCCCTGGCACGGCTTTTGTTTTCCTTCTTGCAGGTCCTGCAACCAATGCGGCAACCATAACCATGGTAGCCCGTTTCCTGGGAAAGCGTTCTGCAGCCCTCTACCTTGGAGTGATCTCCCTGTGTTCCCTTGGGGCAGGAATCTTTCTTGACTGGCTTTACCTTAAGCTGGGAGTAAGTGCGACTGCAACCCTGGGAAGCGCAGGAGAACTGCTTCCAGAAGACATTAAGATTGGCTTTGCGGCCCTCCTGCTCCCTCTGATGCTATACGGAGTCTTCCGCAGGGGGCAAGAGTGCGGCTGCACTGAATGCCATTGAAAGGAAGAGAGAACAGGAAGAAATCAGATATATAATTATAAAAAACGTTGGATAAATAACAGGATAATATAAATCCTCGTAAATAGAATAATCAGTATGCAGGAAAATCCCGACTTTGAGGAAAAAAAGGATCCGAAAGAAAGCGATTTCAAGGCTCCGGGGGAACTTGAAACTGGTTATACAGAGAAATCATGGGAAAAACCTGAGAAAACAATGGAAGAAACAGAAAAAGAAGCCAGCATAGAGCCTCTACCCCAGGAAAGAATAGAACCGAAAGAAAGCGATTTCAAGGCTCCGGGGGAACTTGAAACTGGCTATACAGAGAAATCATGGGAAAAACCTGAGAAAACAATGGAAGAAACAAAAGAAGAAGCCAGAACAGAGTCAGGGGAAAGAACCAGCGAAGAAAAGGAGGAGACAAAAGAAGAAAAACGCACGGTTTATAAAATGGAAAAGCGCCTGACAAAAAGTAAGAGTGACCGTATGCTCTTTGGGGTTTGCAGCGGGCTCGGAAAATACTTCGGGATTGACCCGACCTTTGTAAGGCTTGTCTTTGTTCTTCTTGCCCTGATAGACGGGATCGGGATCGTCATATATATTATTCTGGCAATAATCATGCCCTCGGAAGAGAGCGTTCAGATGGTGCCCGAAACCCGGAAGAGCAGTTAACGAAAAGAGCTGGCAGTATCCGGATTTTTAAAGAACAGGAAATAGCGTTATGTGAGATTATACCGGGAATTTTCATATCATCAGCGTCCCCGGTAGACTGCATTTTTAGTTAATTTATATTTAGTTCAAATTTTATTTAATGTATATTTATTTAAATTTCGACCCTGTTTTTGAATTTTTTCGATTTGAAAAGAGATGTTGCACAGGCCTCCGTAAAAAGCTGCAGCTATGCTGAAAGCTCGTTGCCGAAAAAAGACAAAAATAGATTGAAAACGAGCGGATATTTCAATAAAAAGTATAAGAACATCAGGAAGAAGGTCGAGGTTTATTTACCAGAAATTAATCAAAAGTAAGCAAGAAGAATAAAGCGGGCTCGAAGGGATTTGAACCCCCGACGTCTGGGTTAGAAGCCCAGCGCTATATCCAGGCTAAGCCACGAGCCCTGGTTGCTTATCCTACTGCGGAGTACGAAATGAGCCTTCTAAGATAAAAACCTTTTGCATGAACATACTAATTGGTGCGATATAAAATCTAAAAATATTTATGTGGAAGCGGAATTGTAATATATATTTAGTATCTACCCGCTTTACTTGGAATGTTTATTAAGAATCTCAGTATGGCAACTCTCTTGGAGTTCTGAGTTCCTTTAAGAGCTTTTCACAGAGCTTACATACTGTAAAAGAGTGAAAAAGTTAAATGGGCTATTGACCTGTAGGTTAAAGACTTATACTGGATAGAAAGCCCCAGTTAAGTACCCTACAGATAATAAAAACTGAAAAGGATGATTTGCAAATGAGTGAGTTACTGATTTATTTAGACGGGAAATTTGTCCCAAAATCCGAAGCCAAAGTTTCGGTCTATGACCACGGATTCCTTTACGGCGACGGTGTGTTCGAAGGCATAAGGGCATACAACGGGCGTGTCTTCAAGTTAAAGGAACACGTTGACAGGCTTTATGACTCAGCAAAAGCAATCGCAATGGACATCCCCATCACAAGAGAAGAAATGGCCGAGATAATCCTTGAGACCCTCAGGAAAAACAACCTCAAAGATGCTTACATCCGCCCCATCGTCTCAAGAGGAGTCGGAGACCTCGGACTTGACCCCCGCAAATGTGAAAAACCATGTGTCGTTGTTATCGCCCAGGGCTGGGGAGCCATGTACGGCGACCTTTACGAAGTCGGGCTCACAGGAGTCAGCGTCTGTGTCCGTAGAAATGCCCCGGATGCCCTGTCCCCGAACATCAAGTCCCTGAACTATCTCAACAACATCCTCGCAAAGATTGAAGCCAATGAAAAAGGAGGAGATGAAGCCGTCTTCCTTGACCAGAACGGCTTTGTGTGCGAAGGCTCGGGAGACAACATCTTTATCGTCAAAAACAACCAGGTCCTTACCCCCCACACAATAAGCAACTTAAAGGGTATCACAAGAGCCACAGCCATCGAACTCCTGGACGAGATGGGCTACAAAGTCATCGAATCAAATCTCGGCCTTTTTGACCTCTACACAGCAGATGAAATCTTCGTCACCGGAACAGCAGCCGAATCTGCCCCCGTTACCAAACTTGACGGAAGACTCATAGGTACAGGCAAACCAGGACCCCTTACAATGAAAATGGTTGAAGCCTTTGATAAAATAACCAAGAGTACGGGCACACCTATTTATAAATAAAAGAATCTGCTCAATGAAAGAGCGCGACTCTGAAGACAAAAACAAAAACGGCGGGATTTTTCCCGCCAAACTCTTTTTTAGATCAAATCTTTCTCAGTCAACCTTCTTAGCTGGAATCTATTTCTTTCGACGTTCGAAGTCAATCTTATCAGTCAACCCTGTATACTTTTCTCCTGCAGGCACCAGCCGATTCCAGCTGTAAGAGCGATTACGGATGCAAGAACAGATTGATATGCACCGGGAAATGCTATTAAGGTAAAAAATCCATCTGGAAACCGATAAGATTTCAGGTTTGACTCTTATGAAACGCAAAGAATTTCGGGAACTTGTCTCTGTGGAGGAGGCCCGGAGAATAATAAACAACCTTCAGGTCCGTCCTGAAAAAGAAAGCTCAGCCCTTGAGAATGCCCACGGAAAAATCCTTGCAGAGGATATTATTACCGAAATTAATGTTCCTCCTTTTCCGAGAGCTGTGATGGACGGCTATGCTGTCAGGGCAGAAGATACGTATGCCTGCAGTGAAACAGAACCCATAAAGCTGAGGTTACTTGGAAATATCCCCGCAGGTTCGGATGCAAAATTCACGGTCTCGGCAGGGGAAGCTGTGGAGATTGCGACAGGAGCCCCGATTCCTGAAGGGGCTGATGCTGTGGTTATGGTTGAATATACCTCTGAAGAAAACGGGACTGCACTCATCTTCAGACCTGTAACCGGGGGAGAAAATATCATGAAAGCAGGCTCTGATATCCTGAAGGGGGAAAGGGTGCTGCGCAGGGGAAGGAAACTGGGCACAAGAGAAATCGGGGTCCTGGCTTCCATAGGAAAAAAAGAAGTTCCCGTACTCAGGCTGCAGGTAGGGATAATTTCTACTGGAGACGAACTCACCAATCCGGGAGAAACGCTGGCTTCGGGGAAAGTATATGACGCAAACTCTTACACGCTATACGCAGGAGTCCGGGAATGCGGAGCTTTCCCCCTGCTTTACGGGATTGTAAAGGACAATGAGAGTGTGATGGGAAAAGCACTTGAAACTGCGGTTTCGGAGTGTGCCCTTATCCTGACTTCGGGCAGCACATCATCCGGGGCGGGGGATGTGATGTACCGGTTAATAGACGAAGCAGGAGAGACCCTTGCCCACGGTATCAACATAAAACCGGGAAAACCTGTAATCATCGGCGTCATAAAAGATGTCCCGATTATAGGGCTTCCCGGAAACCCTACATCTGCTTTAATGATCTTTAATGAATTTGTGGCTCCTCTTCTTAGAAAATCCCTTGGAGCAGAGGCTGGAATCAGGAGAACGGAAGAAGGAATAATGGGTACGGACCTCCGTTCCGAAGGGAGGCAGCAGCTCCTTCCCGTAGGCATGGTAAGGGGACGGGTTTATCCTGCAGACAGGGGTTCAGGTGCCATAACATCGCTTTCCGGAGCAGATGGCTTTATAGAAATCCAGCCAAAGACCGAGTTCATAGAAGCAAGAACTCCGGTAGAAGTGACCCTTTTTGGAGAAGTTGAAAAGCCGGATATACTCATTGCAGGTGGGTTCTGCCCCGGACTTGATGTTCTGGAAGACCTTAGCGGACTCAGGTTCAGAACACTTTACAGCGGCTCAAGCGGGGGTTTCAGTGCAATTGCCGCAGGCACGGCAGATATCGCAGGCGTGAATATGCCCTCCAGGCGTCCGGAAGGACAGAACGGGACCCTGCCAGATGAAATCCGGTACAATACCCCCACAGTTGAGGCAATGGGCCTTTCAGGAGCTGTGCTTGTTAAAGGGTACAGGCGTGAAGTAGGACTCCTTGTCAGGCAGGACACCCCGATTTCCGGACTTGAAGACCTGCCAGGAAAACGCCTGATTAACCGGAACAGAGGTTCGGGTACAAGGGCTCTTCTTGAGATGAAAATAGAGGAACTGGCAAGGGAAAGAGGAGTAAGCAAAAAAGAGTTTACGGACTCAATACCAGGATATGTTTCCGGAGCGAAATCTGAAGTTGCAGTCTGCGAGGCTGTTCATTCAGGAAAGGCTGATGCCGGAGTGGGCATAAGGAACTGTGCAGAAAGAAACTGCCTGAAATTCGTAAAATTTGCAGAAGAAGAATACGACTTTCTGGTCAGAAAAGAGGTGTTGGAAGCCCCTGAAATCAGAAAATTCCTGCAAGCCCTTGGTTCCACAGAATTCGCCTCAAAGCTTCCGGCAGGGCTGCAGGTATATGAGAGAACTGGAGAGATCATTCCTTTTGAGTAAAGGCGTTGGTCGCGCCCCGTTGCATGGTTAGTATTTTAGAATTAAAGCTACCGGTAAGGCTATTGATTTTGTATAGATCTACTGTACGCAGGCGGGGTCAAGCCTTGCGCGGCGCGTGAAAAAAAGAACGTGAGATGCCATTTGCGGTCATTTAGGAATAATACCAACCAGTTAATCAGGAAGCACCAGGGCGTTTGTTATGTATATTTGCCAGAGAGCTTCCAATCAAGAAGGTTTAAATATTATTATACTTATTGAGAGATATAAATAACCAACCAATTTCATCATTTCCGGATCAATCAATAAAAATAATTTCATACCAACAAAATAATTCAAGCAGTAAAAATCATTTAGTAGCTTAGTAGCAAGGAAATAAAATAATTCTAACAGTAAAGACCATTCAGTAGCGATAAAAACCATTCCATAGGTATATATATTGCATCCAACTATTCAGAATAAAATATCCAGATAACGGATCTGTTTTAGATCAAAAAAGGTTTATAGAGACCGTTTGGATGCGGTTTCATTTTTAAAGTGCTATGAAAATAATTTTTTCAGTCCCGAAATCGGCAGGTTCCAGATGAGCAGCATACAGGAGCAAATACAGGAAGTAGAAGACGAAATTCGAAAGACCCAGTACAATAAGGCAACTTCTCACCACATAGGCAGGCTGAAAGCCAAGATGGCCCGCATGCGGGATGAAATTGAGAAGAAAGCCTCCTCAAAGAGTGGAGGAGACGGTTACTCGGTCAAGAAATCGGGAGACGGTACCGTAACTCTCGTGGGCTTCCCGTCGGTAGGGAAATCCACTCTTCTGAATAAAGTCACTGGCGCAAAATCAGAGGTAGGAGCATACGAATTCACCACCCTTACCGTCGTGCCGGGAGTGCTTGAGCACAAAGGAGCAACAATCCAGTTCCTTGACGTACCCGGGCTTGTAAAAGGCGCATCTTCCGGGCGCGGACGCGGGAAAGAAGTGATTTCGGTCATAAGAAACTCCGACATGGTTATCTTTTTGCTCGATGTTTTCCAGCCCAAGCACTATGAAGTCCTTATGGACGAACTATACCAGGCAGGAATCCGTGTGGATGAGGTGCCCCCTGACGTTACCATCAAGAGAAAGGACAGGGGTGGAATCGAGATAAACTCAACCATAGACCTTGACCTGGATGAAGAGACTATCAAGGCAGTGCTGGATGAATATAAAATCCACAATGCCCATGTCCTGATAAGGGAAAATATCAATGTAGACCAGCTTATCGATGTCGTCCTGGAAAACCGGAGTTATGTCAGCTCCCTGATTGCAGTCAACAAAGTGGACCTTGCTTACCCTCAGCTGATAGAAGAATGCCGGAAAATATACCCGAACTCACTTTTTATCTCAGCCCATAAAGGCATTAATATCGAGGAGCTCAAGGACGCTATCTACGACTGCCTGGGCTTTATCCGGGTCTACCTGAAACCTCAGGGAGGACCAGCAGATATGGAAGAGCCTCTTATAGTAATGAGTGGGACAAACATCGGCCAGATCTGTGACCGCCTTCACCGTGATTTCCGCAGAAAGTTCCGTTATGCCCAGATATGGGGCCCGTCTGCAAAACACCCCGGACAGAGGGTAGGACTTGAACATGCCATGGAGGATGAAGATATCCTCACGATAATCATCCAGAAGTAAAAGAAAAAGGAAAGCGAAAGGGAAGAATAAAGGAAGAAATCGATCTTTCGCATTCCGTAGTTTTTTGACTGCAGTTTTTTTGAATATAACTTTTTTCCAAATCTAACCTTTTTCTTAACCGATCTTATTGATATTACTTTTTGATTTTAGATACTCTTAAAGAGCCTGTATTGTCTCAGAATTGCTGGAGAAAACATTTCTCTTTCTATCGTTCTTTGAGTCGATAGAACCTTTAGCTTCGACTTCCTCCTCGAATTCCGCAGCACATTCAGCCGGGCTTTTCCTTGGGGATTGTTCAGGGACTTTCTTATGAAGCTCAGCCTTTACATCGGTTCCGATACCATACCTTTTCTTTGCAGCCTCAAGAATTGCTGCCAGCATACCGGAGTAAGAGATATTGGTATAAGCTGCCATTTTTGCAAGGTGCCCATCCCAGCACCAGCCAGGATTCGGATTTACTTCAAGCAATTTTGGCCTGCCTTCGGCGTCAAGCCTCCAGTCAAAGCGAGCATAGTCGCGGCAGCCCAACCTTGAAAAGAGAGCAAGGCAGCACCTCACAATTTCTTTTTCGGTTTTTTCAGGAATTCCCGCAGGCACGGATTTGATATTCCAGTACGGAGAATCAGGAAGCCATTTAGCCTCATACCCGCAAATCTGTGGAAGTTCTTCCGGAACTGCAGAGTAATCTTCTTCCGTGATAGGCAGTACAGTGCACATAGGCGGATTTCCGATGATACCGACACTGATGTCCTTCCCCGGAAGGAACTCCTCCAGCAGGAAAGGCTTATCTGACCCTATTTTTTCTTTCGTCTCCTTCATTATTTCGAATATTTCTTCCCTGCTGTGGACTATGCTTTTCTGCGTGATCCCGTAACTTGAGTCCCCTGAGTTGGGTTTTACTAGCAGGGGGAAAGAGAGGGAAAGCCTTGAAACATCAGAATCCCCGGTAACGAGAATTCCTTTTGCCACAGGAATCCGCATCTCACGAGCGACCCCCCTTACAAGAGACTTATCATAGCAGAAGGCAAGGCATTGGGGACCCGCACCTGTATAAGGAATATTGAACTGCTCAAGCAGGGCAGGAACATGAAGCTCTTTTGTAGGGTCATTGTAAAAGCCTTCATCACAGAGGTTAAGCACAAGGTCAGTTTTTCCTGCTCTCTTTTTAAGGTCTTCGAGAAGGGTTTCGTGCCTGTCCAGGAAAGTGAATTTCATGTAAGGAATCTCAGCAAGTGCCTTTTTCATCCTATTAACGGTTTCGAAATCATCATCGTCAAATACGCAGGCAGGCTTGACCTGGTCTTCCTTTCTCGGGTCTCCAAGCACCACTACAACGTTAAGGGGTTTTTTACTTTCAGAATGAAGAGGGGAAGCCAGAGACGGCCAGGCTTTTTCAACCGTTGCTGAAAGCAGGATTCTCTGCTCCATCATTCCTGCATCCTGGGTGCCTGTTGACACAGGGCTAAAGGTTGTATGAAAAGTAGGGCTGCTAAAACCTGATGCTGTAAGTAGCTCAAAAAGGCTTTCCTTATTGTACAGTCTCTCAGCGTAAAACTGATCCGCAATTATTCCTTTGTCATTGCGGCATATAACCTCCCTGCAAATCAGACGGTCGCCATCAGAAGAAAGGGCTCTTTCCCTGCATACGAAGTACTTCCTGTCCAGCCATTCCCATGATCTTGGCTGGAAATTCTTTTTCATATGGTCCCCATCTGCAGCATCAATAAAGACCCTGCCTCCTGGTTTCAGTACTCTGAAAATCTCCTCAAGCACTTTTCGGTCATGCAGAGTGGAATCAAAGTATCCGAAGCTGTTTCCAAGGATGGTAACCACAGAGAAAGTATCAGATGGGTAAGGCAGTTTTCTTGCGTCCCCTTCCCTGAACCGGACCTGCAGGTTTTCCTTCAGAGCCCTTGTTCTTGCTTTCCGGATAAGGTACTGGGACCTGTCATAGCCTTCGACGTTTGAAAAACCCCTCCTTGACAGTTCCAGGACATGCCTGCCCTGTCCGCAGCAAAGGTCAAGAACCGTGTCTTCAGGGGCGAGTCCGAGGATGGAGACAACAAGATCTGTTTCTTTCCTTGTAACTTCCATATCATCCAGAAGATCGGCATCGGTCTTGAGATAAAGGGAATTAAAAAGAGTCTGCCACCAGTTGGACTGGACATGGGGTTCAAGGTCATCAACAGGCCCGAGGGTTTTCATCTGTACGGTACCTTTAGCGCGTTTGCGCCTGGTATTTGAATCGGTAGTATTCTGGGTCATGATTTGATATCTTCCAGAAAAAAGTGTATGTGCTCTCAGTATATCAAGTTTATCAGAGGGTTGGGCACCCTTTATATACCGGAAGGGTTAACCAGCTAAATCTATTAGACGATTAATAGGTTTTAAAAGGGCATTTAAAGTTATAACGGATTTTTTAGCGGTATTTATGGAAATATTATTGCTTAGAAGGGCAAAAGGAAGATAAAGTAAATAATAGCATCTAAGAAGGAAATTAATGCCCCAATTCTGGCGAATTCCATAAAAGAAAACGTTTCACCGTCTTTTTCAGCATTCTGGAGGATTATAACATTGCTTGCAGCCCCCAGGATAAAAAGATTCCCCGCAATTGTACTTCCAGCAGCAAGCGCCATCAGCTGCCCCTGAGAGACCTCACTTCCCATTGCAGGGAGATAGAGCGCAACAAAGGGTACATTAGAAATAAGCTGGCTGAGTCCCATGCTGAGGACAAGAATCATAGGAACCGAGCCTAAATGCGGAGACATTCTGCCGAGAAGTTCCTGGCAGGTTCCGGACATCCAGACACTTTCCATAAGCACGAACATTGAAACAAAGAAGACCAGAGTTGTCCAGTCAATATTCTTTACAACTTCAGTTCGCCTTTTACTGAGCAGTATGGGAGAAGCGGAGAGCAGGGCAATCCAGCTCAAACTGAAATCCCGGGAAGGCAAAAACTCCACAAAAAGGATCTTACAGGTGATAAGAGCCAGCAGAAGGAAAAGAGACTTCTTTGAGATTTCTGCAAGTTCTGGGTCGGAAATAACCTCTTCAGAATGAACAAGAGCTGTTTTCCCGAATTCCCGGCTGAAAAAGAGCCTGAGTACTGCATAAGCAAGTGCAAGGTTTATAAGAGTCGGCAGAGCCAGCGAACACAAAAAGGTCACAAACGGGGAATCAAGATTTCCGTCAATTGCGATCAGAAGGTTCTGAGGATTTCCGATGGGGCTCATGACGCTACCTGTGGTTATTCCGAAAGCCAGGGCAAAGAGCATGAGTTTGGGGGATACCCCGTATTTCCGGGAAAAACGCAGAACAAGCGGAGTGCCCATAATAGCAAGGGTATCATTCATAAGGACTGCAGAGAGAAGCCCTGTAGAAAATATCACGAGCAAGACCAATTGACCCGTGTTCCTTGCCCTTGAAACTATCCGGCTTCCAAGCCAGGCAAGGTATCCGCTCCTGTTAAGCGCCTCACCCACACAAAAAGCCCCGAAAAGGAAGAGGAGAACATCCATGTTAATTGCCCGGAGAGCCTCTTGAGGTGAAATTTCCCCGAGCAGTAGCACTGAGAGAGCACCCAGGGTCATAACCTGCCAGATCCGCAGCCTCAAAGACCCAACCTGCCTCAGAGCAGTCAGTAAAAGAACTCCAAGGAGGACGAGTACCGAAAGGTCAGGCGAAGACACAAAAGAGGTTATCAAAGACTCTGCTGCCATAAATCCCGCAAGCCTGTCAACATAAGTTTCAACGTTCTATTAATATAAACTTCGAATGTGATATATTCGCAAGTATAAATTTCCTACGCTCGTCCATCTGCCCCCTGAAAAACGGCTCGTGAGAGTATGGTAAGATAACAGGGATACGAAACGCTTAAAATGACTGGACAATATTTCAAAATATGACTATATGGTTTCCTTTCTCTGCAACCATTCTCAAGGAGGAGAATGCCTATGTTTCAATCTGCCCTGAAGCGGATGTTATCTGTAAAGGAGGAACTGTTGAAGAAGCCGTTGCAAACCTGAAAAAAGAAGTAGAAAAATTCCTGGGGGAAGAACTTCCACAGGGTTTTTCGGAAATTGTGTATTACTGAAATTTTACAAAATTTACTAACTTTGCGAAACTTTACGAAATAATTAATATTTACAGAAAGTTTTCCTTGAAACAAAAGCCTGGAAAGAAGTCCTCAAATCCCTGCTTTTACCGCATCCCAGAGCATTTCCATTTTTTCAAGCGGGGTGTTAAGAGGGATTTCGCAGCCTGTCGACAGAATGAAACCTTTTTTCGGTGCCGCGGAGAGACAGCTTTTTACCTCATGCTCGATCTCGGCGCGGGAACCGGTGAGAGGAGCATCCGGGATAATGTTTCCCATAAGGCAGATGCCTGCGTCCGAAAATACCTTAAATTCCTTGAAGCAGTGCCTTGGACCGCACCCGATGTTTTTGTGGTTATGGAGCTTTTTACATTCAACCCCATACTTTTTTCCGAGCAGCCTGACATCCCCGAAGGCAAAGTTAAGGGCATGGGGTTCAAGTTTCATTTCCAGGTCATAGAAAGCATGGGCTGCACAGTTATGGGAGATTACATAGCCTCCTCCGGCTTTGATATGATCATAGAGTTTCTTCGTATATGGCAGCATGAATTCTTCAGCCATTTGCGGGCTGAAAAGGTCTCCCGTGTTCTCCCCGTTTTCGACAAAAATACCGTCAGCTCCGGCTTCAAGCAGGGCATCGGCAAAAAGGATGCAGCTTTCCGTGAGTTTTTCCAGCAGGGCGTGGAAACTGTCCCTGTCCTTCAGCATGTCAATGCAGAGCCTGCTCCCTCCCATGACCTGAGATGCGAGCATCAGAGGAGACATAGTTGCCCCTGTGATAAATGCTTCATCCCCGATTTCCTTCTTGAGAATCTCAACCGATCCGGCAATGGTCTTCACTCTCCCGGACTTCTCGATGTCATCGGGGTTTATCAGTTCATGCTCAGCCGCGGATTTGAGTACATATTTTGCAACTGTAGGATAGGCATTTTCCTTTATGTTTACCTTTGTCCCGAGTGCCTCGGCTTCCACCAGAAGGCAGCCCCAGGGGGACATTACATTATCCTGGTGATACATCTCCCGCGCAAGGATCTGTGCCCTTGCAATTCCCTCTGCAGAACCGTAAGCGTCCTTGAGGCTTGCGCCCAGCCGCTCCAGTACCGCATGCCCTGCTCCGAACCACAGGTAGCCGTATGGGACACGGTCAACATAGTTTCCTTCTAGTGCGTTAATAAAACGCTCCCTTGAGGTCATTTCCGCTTCCATATAGGATCTCCTTTTTTAAGCTTCCATATATCAGTATAAAAGTAGTTTTATAAATACCACCTAGGTTTAAGGCAGAAGAAAAAATCCTGAGGAGGAAATTCAACCAATTTCCAGCTCATAAAGGGTGGAGAAGAGCAAAATGAATAAAAAAAGGTATAAAGGAAAAAATCTTCCGTTTTTCTTCAGGGTTTCCTGAGATTTCAATATGGCTTATTCACCCGTTTGTAGGTTTCATTGTTGTGACAGTGCCTGCATCAGACTGATGAAAGAACCTCATAAGGAATGTAGACTTTATCGGTTTCAGGAGTATAAACAACTATTCCGTCGAGTTCATGAGTAACTCCATCCTTAATAAGAAGGTTCTTGCTCACGGGCAATTCGGCATCTCCGATTCTCAGTACAGGGTTTAAGGGATCTGTCATATCCAGAGAATACTCATTTTCATCGAGTTGCCCATCTCCGTTGTCTCTGGAGAAAACCTCACCTGCTTCGACAAACAGATATTCGCTGGTTTCATTCAGGTCAAAGCCCAGTTCTTTAGCAACATATTCCGCAATTTCAGTATTATCCATGTGGCCTGAAGGACTGCCAGGGCCATAAGCCCACAGAGGGACATCTTCTCCACAGTGCCCATGAGTAGTCCACCCAATGACTGTATGATTTCGGCTGATTACCTCACTGATAGCATAGTCGAGTGAGAGGCCTTTCCCATCATTGTAAAGTTCAAGAATTTCAGTTATGTCTTCATCAGTTGCATCAATGCCCCACCAGGTCTTCAACTGGTTTTTGATATTTTTGGGAGAAAGATCTTTCCCTATTTTTGCCGCAACACCTGGAGAGTTGAGCTTCATGCCTTTCAAAGGCTTAATAACATCTTTTACTGTTGTGGAGGTATATTCTGAATCTGAGTAACTGCCAATAATCATGCCGCCTGTGTTATGATCCGGGAAAGCCAGGACAAGGGTATGCCCGTCTTTTTCAGCAAAATCAACCGCAACTTTAACAGCTTCATCAAAAGCCAGAAAACTGGTGACAGCATAGATAGGGTCATTGGTGTGGTCTCCCCAATCAACCTGGCTACCTTCCACCATAAGGAAGAAGCCGTCCTTGTCCTGGGAGAGCAGCTCGACTGCCTTTTCAGTCATCTCTGCAAGAGAAGGCTCCTCAGGTGCAAGTAGGGGGCGGTTAATGTCCGATTCCATGTGGCTTTTGGCAAAAAGACCCCAGGTTCTGCCGGAGGTCAGGTCCAACATTTCGTCTTTGCTGTCAATAAACTGGTAGCCTCTGTCAAGAAGTACTTCGGTCAGATTTTCCCCATCCATCCTTTTTCCCCCTTCAGCTACAGGTAAGAGATAACGGGAACCGCCGCCGAAAACGACATCAATATCCCCATAAACCATCTGTTCCATAATTTCGTTTTCATTATTTCTGTCATCGACATGAGAAGCAAAAGCCGCAGGTGTGGCATGAGTGACGCGAGAAGTTACCACAAGCCCGGTAGCTTTGCCTTCAAGTTTTGAACCTTCAAGCACTGTTGCAAGCGGTCGGTATTGGACTTCTTCGGAAGGGGCTTCCAGTATGCTTAACACAGAATCATCAGCTGGACCGACGCTTATAAACCCATTTGTTGTTTTATGACCTGTAGCTAATGCCGTTGCAGCAGCAGAAGAATCTGTGATAACTGAGTCAGCACTATAAGTTGATACTGCTCCAACCATCATTTCATCAAGCTGCAGGGGTTTCCCGCTGTACCATCGAGCAAGGGTCTGTACACTCTGGGAACACCCATCAGGGACAAGGACAATAATGTTTTTGATTTTGGCATCCGGGTCTGCCAAAGTTATAGAATTGCCATTAATGTTTAAAACAGTACTTTTTGCATTGGAATCGATTGAGTCCACCGCCGAAGTAATATATCCGAGCAGCAGCAGACCGACGATTGATAGAGTAAACAAAACATATCGTTTCTTGGTCTCCATGAAATTACCTCAAACTTTAAAGCATCTTATTAAGAACAGCTTTTGAGAGCAGGTTTATCTCAGATCGTACTCAGAATTTTGGACTTCAAGTTTAGAGAGAGCCAGAAACAGGTCAATGGCTCACATGTAAAATATATAAATATATAGAACATTGGATATAATATTTAGAAATCTTGATGTAGTTGCGGACTTCTGTTAAATTGTGGAAACACTCATCTTCTGCACTCTTTACCGTAGCTGGACTTATTCTCAATTCAAAAAGGTCCTTAAGCGCTTTTGAGATTCGTGCATAAGGAATCAACTTCCGGTCTCTTCTCGCAACCCTTTACTCCAGTCATCTAAAGGTTGTAACCGCAGAATTTACAATTGCAGAGCCGATGGTTTACGCTTTCATGGGGGGATCAAAAATATTTAGCGTAGATCCATGATGCCCCTGCTTACCACCAAAACGTTTAACACTCAAGTAAGGTTCACGTTCAGCTTTCTTCTTGGCAAAAGTATCGGTAAAAGGAAGCTTATTGCTGTATTGACTGTTCGGATTAAAAAGAGCCTTTAGATCCCTAACTTCTTCTTTAATCTCACTCAATTCAATCTTAACATAATTCAATTCAATCTCGAGACTCTTTATATTGTCAAGAATAGCCTCTGGATTAGAGTAACAGATAAATAGAATATCATCACGCCCTATAAAAACACGAAATTAATGATTTTTGTATTAACCAGTATGAAAATAAGCAGCATTGAATATAGCAGAAAAAGAAGTTCGGAGCAAAGGTAGCTGAAAAATTACGATATTTACTTTATAGTTCCTTTCTCAGATCTTTTAGAGTCAATAGATAAGCTCAATCAAAAATAGCTAGCTGCGAAATATTTAACATAGGCACTGAGGTATTACGAACCATGACAGAAATGTTTACATTTTCGGCAGTGGTGCAAAAGGAGAAAGAGCGGTACGTATCCTCATGCCTGGAACTGGATATATCAAGCCAGGGAAAAACGATTGAAGAAGCAGTTTCGAACCTGAAAGAAGCGGTCGAACTTCATATCGAAAAAGAGGACATCAACCTTCCGATCAAACGCCCTTTTTTGACAACTTTTAAAGTAACAAGGAAAAGACCTGGAGAGAAAAAAGCGCAGTGAAGAAAACGTTGTGAGAAGAAGCTCAGAGGCACGATTATCCTTTTCTACTGTGTCCCCCAACACAGCAGCCCTGAAGATATGCTCCCCCAAGCATATTGATCCAGAGCAGGATCAATGGCCCCCAAGCATTTCTTATTGTATATACCCTACTCACTTCCCAACTCCACGAATATAACATTATATCATTGACTATTTTAAATTAATTACCCAAAATTTTGTTCTTAAACAAAAATTAATTCAACGTTAAAAAATTCAAAGCAATATAAGGATTTAAGTGTAAAAGCTCAACTGCCAAAATTAGAACTGTCGTCTACAGGTGCCTGTTACTTAAACGATCAACCTGGAAGGCATTTCGGTACTGGGTCTTTTACCCTTTTGACCTGTGAAAAATATATTTTATGAATGTAAGTCTCAAAAGCCATATTCAAGAAAAAATGGATAGAAATCGGAAAAGAAATAGAGAAGGAAATAGAGAAGAAAATAGAGACAGACAGAAGAGAAAAGATGGAGTAAGGAAAAAAAGTATAAGAGAAGCCCGGAGGTACTACATCCGTTCGCCGTGTCCCCCAACATAGCCTCTCCGAATATCATATGCTCCCCCAAGCACATTAATTCGAAGAAAGGATCAGCGGCCCCCAGGCAATTCTTCAGGTGGTAGATTATGTCGGTAGATTAACCAATCTCACTTCCCAACTCCAGTATATACTAATAGCGTAAATTATTTTAAATTAATTATATCAAAAATTGTTCTGTAACAAATTATATTGTTACGCTAAAAGTTTCAAAACCAGCATAAATTTTGCGCCGATTCTAATTTTTAACCAGAAATATCAGCAAGAGTGCTCATAGAAGAGCAAAAGAATATTGAGAATACAGCAAAAACAGATCGAAATCGATCAAAAATTAATATAGAGCCGATCCCAAAACTCAAAATTGCTTCTCTAAATCCCGTATTCAGAATAATCAATAGAGTTTCTGATCATGAAAATAGTTCTGAAACTTTACTGATTTGAAAATAAAATTGGTTTTGGGATGAGCTCATAAACAAATTTGAAAGCACTCAAAAAAATAAATACTGTAAGAAGAAGAAGCCCGGTGTAACTCTCATCCCTTACGGTGTCCCCCAACACAACAGCTCTGAAAATATGTTCCCATCAACATACCGCCAGAGCAGGAACGAGTAACTCCGGGCGATTCTTTAACAATCCGCTAATACTTCTATTCGGTCATCCCTATCTCTTCCAGCTCCATTATATAGTAATAATGTAAATTACTTTAAATTAATTATACAAAAAATTCATTTCAAACAAAAAATATTATCATGTAAAAAGTTTCAAAGCCGGCATACGAATTTTTATATAAATGAATATTTGACCTGAAAATCCCGCAAAAAAGTCCCAATAAGGCACAAAAATTAAGTACATGAATTAAGCTATAAGTAAAAGCTTACATGCGTAGTCCTGTAGGGTAGTGGTCAATCCTTCGGGCCTTTGGAGCCCGGGACAGCGGTTCAAATCCGCTCAGGACTATAAAAATATTCATCTGGTCTTAAATCAAGAGATGTATCATAATAAAGAATTTATTTTTGTGTTTTAGCCAGTTCCTTTTGAATATTTCTTCTTAGCACCTGTTCAGCCATCCAGCCGATAGCGTTGTAAACAGGATTAACAGGAATATCCACGTAATATTTTGCTTCCGATCTGAGCCAGCCTTTCTCTTTCCAGTATGTATAATCAACAAGAGAACTCTGTTCAGGGTCACCAAAACTCGCCCTCTGGGAATGAAAAATTAATACATCTTTAAGCCCCGGAGAGCGGCGTTTTTTCTGAAAAGAATTATAAAACGCAGATGCAGCTTTCTCAAGCTTCTGATTGTTCTCCTGCTTTTTCATCTCAGAAATCTGTATAGGATTATTTTTGAGTCCAACAGAACAAACTACTTCAAAACCCCATACACCAACTATCAGTTTGAGATAATAGAGAACCCCCTTAAGGCCCAGCGCACCTGTGGTAGACAGAAGAAGAGCTTTTTTATCGAAAAAGAGGGGTCGATGACAAATATAAAATAAACGGTCTATGAAAGTTTTCAGGAGTGCGGAAACATTCATACTATAAACAGGCGTAGCAAAGATTACTCCATCGGCAGCATGCATCTTCTGCTAGATAACAAAGGCATCGTCTTTACATGGACAGTGATCTTCTCCTTCCATAATACAGACATAACAACCACGGCACTGCGATAGATTTGCATCTTTGAGCATCAAGTATTCAAATTCAACACTACCCATTGACTGCATGGACTCTTCGATTTTTTTTGCAGCCCTATAAGTATTACCTTTTCGCGGACTTCCCATGATAACCAGAATTTTCATAGCTTTAATATATTCATCCATGTAGTATAAAAATGGCTAGATATAATACTCGACCTCAAGAATTTCTACGAAACGAGTCCAAGCATATCCTTATTGATCCAGCTGAGAGCCATCGTACACAGGGTATTTTAACTGATCTCTTCACATATATCAACATTAATCGTAATTGTTCGGAAGTCATAACTAATACAGGGATTTCATAATCAATACATGAATGTCTATATGTTGGATATCCGGTAAAAACAAAGAACGACTATATATTCTCTGAAAATATAGTATAAAAGGCCGGATACTGGTTTTCAGCACGATATTTTTCCGGTTGAAATGTTTCTACCTTTAGTTATAAAAAATCAGAATCTTTCTGGGGGTGAAAGAATTACATCTTTAATATATGAAGATGCGGGACCAGAGGAACTTGAAGCAATAGCAGTGGCAGTACATTCCCTTGTAGGGCTTCCGACCACCATCCGCAGCCTCAAGAAGAAGGGGCTTCGCCTCGAAAAAGGAAAAATAATTGACAGGGACTATACAGGGCCGGTACTCGAAGAGGTGCTCAGGACCGGAAAGACCATAAGGGGAGTTCCGAAGGAGGGCACTTACCTGGGCAGAAACGTGGCTGTTTGCCCGATCTTCTCGGAGAACGGGAAGGTGATTGCAGTAATAGGAATTGTGGACCTATTATCTGCCCTTAAGATGCAGGAAATAATCAGGACCGTAGTAAACAATAGCCCTGCAGTTGTTTTCCTGTGGAGAAAGGAGGCAAAATGGCCGTCCGAATTTGTGTCGGAAAACGTCGTCCAGTTTGGATATACGGTGGAGGACTTTATTTCCGGCAATATCCTTTATGGGGACATCATCCACCCCGATGACCAGAAAAAAGTTGAAGAGATGTTAGAACAGCGTATCCGAAAAGGTGAAGTTGACTTCAATGCGGAGTACAGAATATTCACAAAAGCCGGAGACCTGCGCTGGGTCAACGAAAGGACATTTATCCAGCGGAATGAAGACGGAGAGATAACCCACTTGCAAGGGCTTGTCCTCGATATAACCGAACGGAAAGAGAATGAAGAAGCCCTCGGGAAATCTTTTGAAATGCAGAAGCTGTTGAGAACCATAATCAACAACAGCCAGGCAGTGGCATTTTTATGGGAAAACAAAGAAGACCTGCCTGCAGAATACGTTTCAGAAAACGTGACCCAATTAGGTTACACTGTAGAAGATTTCACATCAGGGAAAGTGGCTTACGGGAGTATAATTCATAGGGATGACATTGGCACGGTTATTGAAACCCTTAAACGCAACATCGCCGAGAAACAGGAATCTTTCGATATTGAATACAGGATTTTTACAGGAGACGGAAAAATGCTCTGGGTGGATGAGAAAACCTTTATCCAGAGGGATAAAGAAGGCAAAGCAACACATCTTCAGGGCCTTGTTGTAGATATTACCGAACAAAAAGAAGCCCAGAAAATGCTCGAAATCCAGCGGGAACTGGGAATGAACCTTAATACTACCTGGAATCTCCATACCATTCTTGACCTGGTACTTGATGCCTGCCTGCAGATAAACGGACTGGACGCCGGGGGTGTATATATTAAGGACGAACTCATGGACCAGATAAATCTTGTTGCATCCAGGGGAATTTCACCCGAATTTAAAGAAAAGGTTTCAAGATATAAGGCAGAATCAAATGAGGCAAAACAGATCTGGATCGAAAAGCCCATTTACTCGCTGGATTTTTACTCCGAAAATATGGCTGAAGCGGCAAGGGAAGAAGGAATTACAGCAGTAGCGATAATTCCTCTTAAGTATAGTAACGAAATCGTAGGCAGCTTGAATTTTGCCTCCCATACTCTGGATAAGATTCCCTGGAGTATCCGCAACTTCCTTGAAAGCATCGCTCTCCAGGCAGTAAACCATATCGCTCCGGTCTGTATCCAGGCGGACCTATCATAAACCGCTCGCAAACTAAGGTCCACTGGTTTTCTCCTTAATTTATCGAATCTCAATGAGCAGTAAAAGAAAACATTTGTTACCCAAATAATCAGGTCTAAATAATAAAATTAAAACTCTTTTTTAATCAGCTGAACCCATTTAAGATTCGGTTTTTGGGATTAGTTGGGCGCAGGATTTGCTGAATTGATCGACAAGTAGACTGTTAATTATTTGTCCTGTGGAGTCTGCTCAAACCGCAGGATGTAATGAGGAGAAGACTCGCCCAGCCTTCCTTTTAGAACTCATAAGCGAAGACTAACCCCGGGTTCGGTTACAGGAAGATGATAACTGTTGAAAGGGAAGAGAATACTCATATTAACTGCCGTTTTCACACTGCTTATCCTTATATCAAGCTCTGCATCCGCGTCTACTCTTTATGTAAAGGAAGGAGGAGATACAGGAGAATACGGTAGCCTGCAAGAAGCAATAAATGCCGCCAATGAAGGGGATGTTATCCTTGTTGGGGAAGGAAGATACAGTGAAAACGTACTTGTAAATAAATCTCTTGAGATAATCTCTGAGAATAAGTGCCCTAATAAAACCGTAATTACTGCTCAGGATCCTGAAACCCCTGTGTTTCATGTGACTTCTGATTTCGTAAAAATCAGCGGATTTACTTTTAAAGGAGCGAATTCAACATATGGGATCTATCTAGAAGGGGTTTCTGGAAGTAAAATCAGTAACAACTATTTTTCGGAGAACTGGAGAAGCATAATGTTAAGAGATTCGCATGAGAACACTCTGGAAAATAATCGCTTAGCTAACAGCGACAACGGTATCTGGCTTGAAAGTTCAGAACAGAACATAATAAAAGATAACAGGGCAGCCTCTAACCGCCATTACGGCTTCTATCTGAATTCATCCCAAAACAATACCCTCCAAAATAACTGCGCCTCCGGGGAAGCAGTTGGTATATACATGGAAAACTCTTCCGGATGCCGTATACTTAACTCGAAAACATCAAACAACTTTTACGGAATATACCTTATCGACTCTGGGGAAAGCCTTCTCGAAAACAACACTGCAAACTCAAACGAGATGTACGGGATATACCTGGGAAACTCAAATGAAAGTGTCCTGAGAGGAAACAAAGCAAATTCGAACCAGTGGGGAATCTACCTCAACTCAAGTTTTAACACACTTCAGAACAACACAATGTCTTGCAACAGCAGGAATTTCGGGGCTTATACTTATCACTACAGAGGAGAAATGAACAACACCATTGACACCAGCAACATGGTAGATGGAAAACCGATATACTATCTTGTAGGGGTTTCAAACCAGACTCTTGATTCAGATTCCAATGCAGGAGTTGTCTACTGCATTAACTGTGAGAATATTACCCTCAAAGACCTATATCTTGAAAACAGCAGTTTTGGGATTTACCTGTATAATACTCAAAATTCCCTTATTGAAGGAAACAACATCTCAAACAACGAACATGGAATTTACCTCGGAAACTGTTCTATTACAACTCTCAGAGGCAATGCTGTCAATTCAAATGAAGGAGATGCTTTCATCTTAAGCAGCTGCAGGAACTGCCTCGTAGAAGATAACAATGCATCAAACAACATGGCAGGCATCTGGCTCTGCGATGCCAGCAGAGACAACGTCCTGAAAGAAAACACAGCTACTTCGAATAGCTGGTGCTGTATAGACCTCGGGGACACAAGCTGCAACAATACTCTTGAAGGAAACATCCTTTCAGAAGCCTATGAAGGGATCTATCTCTACGGGGCAAGTGAAGAAAATACTTTGAAAAACAACACTATCACAGCCAGTTCCTATGGACTATTTACGGAAGGCTGCGGCAACAATACAATCTCAGGAAATAGAATGTCAGGAAATGATGTAGGCATATCTCTTAACCTGGACTGGACCGATGGGACAAATTCGGACTGCAATATCATTTACAACAATTACCTGAATAATAGCAAAAATGCCGAAGACTACGGAACAAATACCTGGAACATTTCAAAAACTAACGGAGTGAATATCGCAGGAGGACCTTATCTGGGTGGGAATTTCTGGGCTTCTCCTGGAGGAGATGGTTTTTCAGAAACAGCTTTGGATGAGGACAAAGACATGATTTCGGATTTCCCATACAACGTAACGGAAACGAACTATGACTATCTCCCCCTCGTATCCGAGAAGCCTTTAGAAAAAAACAAAAATGCGGGTGAGAAGACTGCAGATGAGAAGACTGCAAGCGAGAAGAAGTGTGGGAAGAGCAGGTAATCCGTGATAAAGAAAGGAGATAGAGATATGTACAGAAAAAATTGGAATTTATTGGGCTTATTAATTCTGGGTATGATTGTTTATCAATTCGTCTTCCCGGTGTCAGCAGGAGATTCTTGCAGGCAGGAAAATGAAAGTGTGGGAACGGTTATAATCGCCACTGTTGAAGGAGACTCTCACACTTTTGGGAAGGATAGTATCGCGACTGCGTTTGAAAAAGAAGGTTTTGAAGTAATTAATCTTGGAGACAGTATTTCTGCTGAAAGCCTTGCCGCAACCGCCAAAGAGAAGGAAGCTGATTTTGTATTCAGTTCCGCCTCCATGAGCACCACCATGCTCCACCAGATCCAGATTGAGGAGCAGCTCAAAGCTGCAGGTATCCGGGATAAAGTTATAACAGGTGTAGGAGGATCGCTGGTCACTCAGGCCTGGGCTGACAAGATCGGAGCTGACATATACGCTGCAGGCCCTGAAGACGCTGTTTTCAAGGCAAAATCGACCCTGTTGAACGGCAGCATACCCGGAACTCATATTTCGGCTAATGAAAGTACAAGTTGCGGAAACTGCCACAGATAAGTGTTTGAAACCCGGTAATCTTTGAAAAAGGATTATGTGGATGATTGGGAGATGGGGGCTATCTCAATCGAAATTTCGGAGAAGTCATCATTCATAAAGTGCCGGGGGGAAACAAAAGTAATGACCCGAAGTCGCAACAGGAAATAAAAGTTGAGAAAATCAGTAGTTAAGAAACTTGAGCGTTGAGTAAGAAAGTCAGTTAGGTGGTTCACAAGGTTTATCCTGCATCATGAAGTAGAATATTACCGGATCAGTTTTGAGGCTGCCCTGCTTTTACTCCATTTACAGTATCCTGTGTCATGAAGTATATTACTGGATCAGTTTTGAGGCTGTCCTGCATTTGCTCCATTCTACAGTAATCCCTCATGAACCAATCATAAATATGTAAGTCATATTATAAAATACTGATGATAGAATTTCTGTTTATTTAATCAGTCCCTATATTTACGAATCGATCGCCCTTGCATACCTGAGAAAAGGTAACTTAATCTGCCTCAAATCCCGGATATAAATCAAAAGATATCGTGTTTTCTTTACTTCACCGTCCCCCTGCTTTAATATTTTTCAGGATTTCCTTTACCCCGGGCCTTTTTCCGTACATGAGCAGGTAAACCCTGAACAACCGGCTTGAAATCACGATTACTACATGAATTGAAACAAAAAGGATAAAGAAACTCGCTGCGATCTGGTAGAAAGGAACTTCCGAAGCCCCGATCCTTGCAAGCATGGATGCAGGAGAGGTGAAAGGAAATAGGGACAGAAAAACTGCAAGCGGGCTGTCGGGGCTTGTAAGGATCACCTGCATGAATATAAGAGGAAATGCAGCTACAAATGTGAAAATTCCTGCTACCTGCTGGCTCTCCTGAAGGGAACCGGTTACTGCCCCGACTCCTGCCATCATGCTGGCAAAGAAGAGAAAGCCGAGCAGAAAATAGATAAGGGCAATAAAAAGGAGCATGGGTTCGAGATCTACCGGAAGGGCATAGCCACCTCCCAGAAAGATTACTGAGAGCCACACGACAATCTGCAGGAGGCCAACTGCCCCAAGCCCCACTACTTTGCCGGTAAGAAGCTCGGAAGGGGTTACGGAAGAAAGAAGAACCTCCATAATTCTATTTTCCTTTTCTTCAGCAACCCCCCGGAGGAGATAGCCTGAAGCCGAAAAAATGCTGAAAAAGAGGAGAAAAGCCATAAGAAAAGGCAGACCAAAGCTGGTAAGGATCTCGGCTATACCCTGCTCTGAAGATTCTCCATTATCCCCTACATTATACATATTAAGGTTAATCGGATCTTTGACCCTCTCAAGTACGGGTTCATCCACCCGATCTTTCAGGAGAGAATTGATCGCGATATTTGAAAGCTCAGCCGAGAGTTCAGCCCCCGGAACTGACATTCCCTTTTCGGAGGCATAAAGTTCGATCACGCCGGTCTCAAGGAAATCTGCAGGGACTATAAGATAGGAAGAAATCTGCCCTGACTGCAGGGCTTCCCTGGCTTCAGAGCTTTCTTCGTACCTTATAAACTCTATAGTTGAGGGCTTTGCTCCCAGCGGTCCTACAGAGAAACCTTCATGAGTTAAAGATTCCGGAAAATCGAAGGAACCGGTCATGTCAATATAGCCTACCCTCTGATCTTCGGCAAGAGTGGTGCCGGCAAGCAGAGAGGGAATAATAGCGATTCCGGCAAGGAGAAGAGGAAAAGCAAAGGTCATGAAGAGAAACTCTTTACGCCTTACGGTTTTCAGGAACTCATACTTGGCAACAACAAAGGTTTTTCCGGAAAAGTTACTCACCAGAAGCACTCTCCACAGTCTCAATAAAAATCTCGTTAAGGGAAGGAAAAGCCTGCTCAAACCGCAGGACATCAGCTCTCCGTATAAGCTCCTGCAGAACTGCCTGTGCGCTTATGCCTTCCTCAGGAAAGATCTCAACTGACCCTTCATGCTCTGTAATTTTTCTGATGCCTTGAATTTCTGGAATAATGCTCAAACTCCTTTTTTCGGCGAACTCCACAAGCAGGGAGTTATTCCCGTGCTCCTTTCGTATCCCTGCAACGGTGCCGTAAAGCACTCGTTCACCTTTATTCAGCATAAGGATCCTGTCGCAGAGCTTCTGCGCCTGTTCCATCATATGCGTGGAGAGGATAATAGTCCTGCCTGAGTTTCTGTACTCGAGGATTTTGTCTTTAACGGTTTTCGTGCTTATGGGGTCAAGCCCGGAAAACGGCTCGTCAAGAATAATAAGTTCAGGCTCATGGATAATAGAAGAAAGAAACTGAATTTTTTGCTGCATTCCTTTTGAAAGCTCTTCTACCCTTTTCCCCCTGTGTTCGTACAGGTCCAGGGATTTCAGAAGAGACTCTGCATTCGCCTGTGCCTCTTTCTTAGGGACGTTTTTAAGTTGTGCGAGATAGACAAGCATATCCAGAAGCTTTGTTTTCCTGTACAGCCCCCTTTCTTCAGGAAGGTAGCCTATCCTATCTTTTGCAGCAGGACCCAGAGAACCCCCAAAGACCCTGATTTCTCCCGAATCCGGTTTTATAATATCAAGAAGCAGCCTTAAAAGGGTGGTTTTTCCAGCCCCGTTTGGTCCCAGCAGCCCGAAGATCTCACCCTGTTCGACTGAAAAAGAGATGTCTCTGATAACATTTTTTTCTGCGAAAGACTTTGATACGCCTTCAAATTCCAGAGTATGCATCCAGATTAAATATATTCCAATATAGAATAACTTTATTGGATGTTTAATTTGGGGGAATAGGTGACAATATGCTACCCAGACTGGTCATACACAACACCATAAGTCTCGACGGCTCAACTACCGGCTTTACGGCAAACCTTGATGTTCACTATGGAATCCTGGGCAATTACGAGCCTGATGCCATGATAGTCGGCTCAAACACCGCAAAGGCGGGAACACAATTTTTTTGCGAAAAAGTCCCTCCGGAAGATGAATTGGACTTCAAGAAACCTGAAATTCAGCCTAACGACACCCGGGCATACTGGATGATCGCTGATTCCCGGGGAATTCTTGAAGGGCTGATGCACGTTTTCAGGCGTTCCGAGTACAGTAAAGATGTGATCGTCCTTGTATCGGAGAAAACTCCTGAGCCTTACATCAATTATCTAAAGGAAAGGAACTACGACTTTATCCGGGCAGGAGCAGAACGCGTGGACGTCAAGCAAGCACTTGAAATTGCAAATGAACGGTATGGTTTTAAGCTTGTAGTCTCGGACAGCGGAGGAATACTGAACAGCATTCTGCTCGAACAGGGGCTCGTTGAGGAAATCAGCCTGGTCCTGACTCCGGAGATTGTGGGAAAACCCGGGACAAATCTTTTCAGAGGCATTGAGAAAAGCGGGATTCAACTTGAACTTTTAAAAAATGAAATTGTGGAAAAGAAGTATGTGCATCTGGTGTACAGGGTTTTAAAAGAATAAAAAGGATAAGAAGAGAATTAGAAAAAAATAAGAAAAGAATTAGAAAAAAATAAGAAAAGAATTAGAAAAAAATAAGAAAAAAAATAAGAAAAGAATAAGAAAGGAATAAGAAAGGAATAAGAAAGGAATAAAAACCAACATCATTACCACTGAAAGGTTACTGAAAGAAACAGATTTGAGAGTAGTCATACCAATCCATGCGTCCACGGATTAAAAATTAGTCTATTGAAACTGCTTTGCGCCTTTCTATATTCTGTACTTTTTTGTAGGCAACTGACGATAGTTTTGACTATGCCACAGATACGGCAATAAATTGCTGCACTTTCTTGCAGTACTTTGGGATGTTTAGGACATATGAAATATCCAGATAGAGTTTTGAACTTAAAAGTAATTCTGTTGAGAGCGGAATAGGCTGCGTAAGATTATTATAGTTCTGATTATTCCAATCCTCCTGTGATAAGAGTTAGATATCAGGAATTCCCTCTGGAGATACAAAAAAATAAATTATTTTATTGTGTTAAAGCCCCTGATTCTTTCCCTGTAGCGAAAATATATGTAATGAATAATAATTATTAATCAGTTCAATAAACTTTATAATGTAAATCTATATAATATTATGAAGTATTAGGCAGAAACGTTTCCGGGGAGAGTAAACCCGGATGAAATTTACGGTGGAATCTCAATACGAATTACAAAACTAACCCTATCATCTCATATACAGAGGATAGTTTCGAAAGTCTTGCTTTAAGCGGGATGGGATCTGGAAAGCCAGAACTCTCTACCCGGACTGATAAACTGTTTTCAGCTTTTCTTTTAGCTGCCGAATCTCGGTTTGAGGAGTGAATACATTGCTCGAAGCCTTAGTGTACGGTGCAATTGCCGCCCTTATATCCGGAACTGTCCTCCCTCTCCTGTACCGCAGTAAAAACACAAGAAAGACTTCTTTTGGCCTTTCTCTGATCTCATCAATCCTGCTTCTGGGTTTTGCAGGCGCGATCCTCTACACTGGAAAAGAGCCTGTATTTCCAGCCATTAGATATCTTCCGGGCCTGGATTTTACCCTTGCTGCAGACCGGCTCTCAGCCGGATTTATCCTGCTAATTGCAGCAGTCGTGCCCGGTGTTTCAATATATTCGGTAGAATATGTGGAACACGCTAAAAGTGAATCCAGGAAAAACCTGCAGACAGCCCTGACAAATCTCTTCATCCTTGCCATGCTTATGGTTGTACTTGCAGGCAATATGGTCATCTTCCTTATTTTCTGGGAAATAATGTCCCTTTCATCTCTCCTGCTTGTGCTTCACGACTATTCCTCTGAGGAAAATAAAAAAGCAGGCTTTTTCTACTTCGTGATGACCAACATCAGCACGGCGTTTCTTTTCGTGGGCTTCATAAGCCTCTTCAAGTTGACAGGCTCGGCCGAGTTCGGACCGCTTGAATACTCTGCAAGCGAGCTGGCTCTCCCCTTCCTCTCCCTTTTTATTGGTTTCGGGGTCAAGGCAGGACTTGTTCCTTTCCACAAATGGCTTCCCTATGCTCACCCTGCAGCCCCATCAAGTGTCTCGGCACTGATGTCCGGAGTCATGCTGAAGGTTGCAGTCTATGGCTTCCTGCGTTTCCTGCTCTCTGTCTTCACACCTGAACTCTGGTGGGGAGTACTCATCCTTACAGTAGGCAGCCTTTCAGCCCTCTTTGGGGTAATTTATGCCCTTAAGGAAAACGACATAAAAAGGCTCCTTGCCTACAGCAGCATTGAAAACATAGGAATCATTTTCACGGGAATAGGGCTTTATGTTATATTCAAAGTTGAAGGGCTTGAATCCCTCGCCCTGTTAAGCCTTGCCGGAGCCTGCTTCCATGCCTTTAACCATGCCCTCTTCAAAAGCCTGCTCTTCCTCTGTGCAGGCTCGATAGTCCATGCTACAGGCACAAGGAATATCGAAGCCTTCGGAGGCCTTGTAAAAACGATGCCTGTAACCTCAGCCCTTTTCATGATAGGTTCAGTCTCGATTGCAGCCCTGCCCCCAACAAACGGTTTTGCTGGTGAACTCCTGCTCTACCAGGCTTTCTTCCAGTCGTTTGCCGTAACTGACCCCCTTCTCACCGTATTTCTGATAACTGCTCTCTCAAGCTTTGCCCTTACCGGAGCACTGGCAGCTGCTCTTTTCGTAAAACTTTTCGGGATCACCTGTCTTGCCATGCCGCGTTCGGAAAAGAGCCGCCTTGCTGTAGAAGTCCAGAAACCCATGCTGATAGGATCCGCAGTGCCAGCAGCTCTCTGCATACTTGCAGGGCTTTTCTCAAAGCAGCTCCTTTCTCTTGCAGGCTGGGAGATTGAGTTCCCGGACCTGCTTTTGCTGGGGCTTCTGCTTGGGTTAATATACGCAGCCCTTTTCCTGATAATCCGTTCAAAAGAAACGAGCCCTGCCAGGATTAGCGAAACCTGGGGATGCGGAAGTCCGACCCTTGCCCCTTACATGGAATACAGCTCTGCAGGCTTTTCCGAGCCTCTTGTAATGATCTTCAAAAACATTTACAGGACAAAGATTGTGCACAAAGCTGAGTACCTCGACAAACAGGAAAGCCTCTTTAAAAACGGGAACGTGGAAATCCGCCTTCTTCGCTTCTTTGAAGAGTACCTTTACATCCCTCCTGCGCAGGCAATCGAGAGTTTTTCAAAATATGTTTCAAGCCTGCAGAACGGAAAACTTGACAGTTACGTCCTTTACGCCTTTCTGGCAGTAATTGCATTGATTATAGCAACCGGAGGCCTTGTATGAACACGTCGTTCCTGCTCTTTGCCCTCTTAAATCCGCTTTTTGCCCTGCTGGCAGCCCCTCTATACATGGCTCTGATCCGGAAGGTAAAGGCATACGCCCAGGGAAGAAAGGGCCCGAGGCTTTTTCAGGTTTATTACGATTTAAGAAAACTCATGAAGAAGGAAGCGGTCTATTCCCCTACCTCCTCCTGGGTCATGCGGTTTACCCCATACCTCAACCTTTCGACTCTGCTAGTTTGTTCCCTTTTCGTACCTCTGGTCTTTGTACCGGAACCTGCAGGAGGGCTGGGGAATATCATTGTCTTCCTGTACCTTCTTGCACTTGAAAGGTTCTTTACCGCCCTTGGCGGACTTGACGCAGGAAGTGCTTTCGGAGGCATGGGCAGTTCAAGGTCAATGAGCCTTGCAGCCGTGATCGAACCAACGATGGTAGTTGCTTTTGCAGCTCTGGCTTTTGTTCTGAAAAGCCTCAATCTGCACCATATGTTCGCACTTACTGCAGGCACGGTCCTTCCCATTAGCCCGACCCTTGTCCTGGTCTCAATCTCGCTCTTCATTATCCTGATCGTGGAGACCGGCAGGCTCCCTGTGGATAACCCGGCAACTCACCTTGAACTTACCATGATTAATGAGGCAATGATCCTTGAACAGACAGGAAAAAATCTTGCCCTGCTTGAACTTGCCCATGCTCTTAAACAGTTCCTGCTTATGGGGATATTGATTAACACAATTCTTCCAGTAGGGCTCAGTACTGAGATAGATGCCGGAAAAATTGCGGTCTCAGCCATTCTCTTCCTCCTGAAAGCAGGGCTGCTTGCAATAATAATCGGGCTCTTTGAATCAGCCCTTGCAAAGATGAGGCTCTTCAGGCTTCCTGCATTTTACGTGATGGCATTTTTCTTTTCAGCCCTTACCATCCTTATCGAGGTGTTTGCATGATTGACCCGCTCTTCCTTGAAGGCATAATAAAGGTCCTTTTCGTCTTTGTCCTTATCAGTGCAGGGCTGATCATCTCAACCCGCAACCTGAGTTCGGTCCTTACCACATACACAATCCAATCTTTCCTGCTATCTGCAGTCTCATTTCTCCTCTACATGATAGACGGAAAAGGTCAGCTTCTGCTGCTGGCAGGCCTGACCCTGGCAAGCAAGGTAATTCTTATTCCTTACTTTATCTCCAGAATAGAAGAGAAAATCAAAATCGGAAGAGACCTTCACTTTGCGTATCTGGAGCCTACTCCCTCTCTTCTGCTGAGCATAGGCCTTATCCTCCTCTCCTATACGTTCCTTTCAAGGGTCTTCGAAGGACTGCCCCTCTCGAGGCTCTTCTTCTTCGGGGCTGTGATAGGCCTTTCCCTGACCCTGATGGGCATGCTTGTGATGTTCAGCAGAAAAAAGGTAATCACAAAAGCGCTTGGCTACCTAAGCATGGAAAATGGGGTCCTGATGTTCGGGCTTTTTGTTACGGAGCTTCCCTTTATCATCGAAGTCCTGATTATAATCGACCTTATTATCCTGGTCATGCTGACCACTATTCTGGCTGTGGGGATGGACTCGAGCATTGAAGAATACAGGCAGAAATTCCGAAAACTGCAGATCTGGACAGGAGTGGAATCCCTGTGATCCGGTATTACCTGTTAGTAATGGGGATATTCCTGGCACTTGGTCTTATTCCAAAATCTCATAGACTCATGAATGCGCTTGCCGCAGGAAACGGCCTGCTGCACCTTGTCATGAGCTGCACAGCTCTGCTCATGTTTGACCTGCCAGGAAGGCTCGGAGAATCTCTCTATCTTGACCACCTTAACCTTTATGTGGAACTAATAACGGCCCTGGGATTTTCGGCGGCAGCCTTCTATGCCAGAGGGTATACCGACAGCCTTATGGAAGCGGGAGAACTTGACCCTAAAAACCTGAAGACCTTCTACCTTGCCTTCAATCTCCTGCTTGTTACATCCACTGTTGCGCTCTTTTCGGATAACCTGGCGCTTTTCTGGATCTTTGCAGAACTCACAACGGTCTGCGCTGCCATGCTTGTTGCAATTCTGTCAGCAAGGGAGAATATCGATGCAGCCTTAAAGTACGTCTTCATAGTCTCCGGAGCCATGCTCTTTGCTTTCCTCGGGCTGGTTTTCCTCTTCACCCTCTCTGAACAGACCCTCGGAGAGGGCACCCTCAACTGGACAGTACTGGCAGTTCATGCCTCTGAGTTTTCCCCTGCCCTTCTCCTTGCAAGCTTTACATTCACGTTCATAGGCTTCGGGGCAAAAGCAGGGGTAGCTCCTTTCCACACCTGGCTCCCGGACGCCTATGCAAGGGCACCTTCGGTAAGTGCAATTCTTTCAGGTTTAATGCAGAATCTGGGAATCTACGGAATTATCAGGATGTATGCCCTGCTTAGAGAGAGCAGTGCCGCCCCACAGGCGTCTTCTATCCTGATTGCAGCAGGGGTTTTCTCAATTGCTCTCGCTTCATTCAGCATGTTCCAGCAGAGGAATTTAAAGAGGCTGATAGCCTTCTCAAGTGTCGAGCATATGGGCCTTCTCCTCATAGGAATAGGGATCGGGACGCCTATTGCCCTTTTCTGGACTCTATATTACATGCTCGTCCATATCCTGGTAAAGGAAACTCTGCTGTTTTCCGCAGGCATTCTGCACAGGCAATACAGAAGCAATATGCGTGAAAATATGAAGGATGTCTTCAAACTCCAGCCCATGGCAGCCTGGTGCCTGATCCTTGGGAGCATTGCAATAGTAGGAATGCCGCCTTTTCCTCTCTTCCCGGCAAAATATTTCATCCTGCTGGAAAGTGCGATAGTTTCTCCCTACATGACCCTTGCAGTGCTGCTCATGCTCATCCTTGCAGCTGCATCCTTTGCAAACTTCCTGTTAAAAGCCTTCTCAAAAGTGACTGTAGAGGAAGAAAATGAAAAAGAGGAGCACAGACACATAACCAGGACTCCTGCAGGAACAGGAGAAAACGCAAAGGAACTCTCCACAGGAAAAGCAGGCTATGAGAAAAGCAGGCTTGCGGGTCAATATATGGTAAAGGATGGAATGAAGGTCCCAACGATCTTCATGCTGGCTCTTGCCCTTGCCCTTGGCTTTTATTTCCCGGATTCACTAAGGGATCTGCTTGATGCGATAATTCTTGAACTCGGGTATGTTTAAGGGGCGGTAAATATGGATATCAAAATGAATAAAGATACAGCGGAATTGCTTTCAATAATTTCGGGCATTGTAGAAGAAGAGCCCGAACTGCTCAATGCCCGTGAAAACGAAATATACCTGAGGCTTTCGGAAACCGGGTTTGAAGATGCGGCTCTTGCGCTTGCGGAAAGGAAGTTCAGCCTTATCGGGCTTTTTTGCGCAGAAGCCTTTGAAAAAAAGAGCGGATTTACCCTCTTTTATGTATTCAAACAGGCAGGACAGGCCCCTGCCCTTGTACTTGTCCGGGAGGCAGAAAAAGAAAAAGAGGTTCCCTCGGTTGCAGGAACCTTCCCCTCGGCTTCCTGGTTTGAGCGGGAAATTAGGGATGGTTTCGGGCTGGATTTTGCCGGTGCCCTTGATAACAGAAGGCTTTTCCTGCACGAGTGCTACCCCGAAGGCTTCCACCCTCTGCTAAAAACCTTCAAAAACGGGCCTATCCGCCCCTCTGAATTCCCCCGAAAAGAGTACAGGTTCAGGCAGGTTAAAGGCGAAGGTGTATACCAGATCCCTGTCGGGCCTGTGCATGCCGGAATAATCGAGCCGGGGCATTTCAGGTTCAGCGTGATAGGAGAGCCTATATTCAGCCTGGAAATCCGGCTTTTTTACAAGCACAGGGGAATAGAGAAACTGGCTGAAGGAAAAAGCCCCTCAGAATGCGTCGCTCTTGCCGAAGCAGTGAGCGGGGACGAAAGTATGGCAAATGCAACAGGGTTCTGTATGGCAGTAGAGCAGGTATGCGGAATAAAAGTACCTGAAAGGGCAGAACGCCTGCGGGCAATAATGCTTGAGCTCGAACGCGTTTATTCCCTGCTCGGAGACCTTGCTGGAATGGCTGTAGATGTAGGCTTTTCTCTTGTGGCAAGCCCCTTTTTAATACTGAGGGAAGAGGCATTCAGGCAGAACGAAAAACTGACAGGCTCAAGGTTCCTGCGCGGAATTACCATTCCCGGGGGGTTGAAAAAGGACATCCCCGATTCACTCCTGAACGACCTTCCTGCCTTCCTGGAAAAGTTTTCCAGGGCATTTGAAACTGCTTTCGAGAGGGCAATGTCTTCATCTTCACTTATTGACAGGTTTGCAACGACAGGCGTGATAAAAAAGGAACTTGTCTCTCCGCTTAACCTTACAGGCCCTCTTGCCAGAGCTTCAGGCTGTCCTGCCGACACCAGGCTCGACAGGCCCTATGGAGCCTATAAAGACTTTGCTCCGGAACTTTCAGTAAGGAAAATAGGGGATGTATTTTCCCGCTTTGAGGTAAAAGCCAATGAGATCCGTGCATCTGCGGACCTGATCCTGCGCCTCGCAGAAAAACTTCCACAGGGCCCCATATTTGCTGAAAGTACCGGATACGCCGGATACGCCGGGCATAATCTAAGAGAAGCCAATAGCCCTGGAGCTACAGGATATTCCCTTGCCCTTGTAGAAGCCCCAAGGGGACAGAACCTGCACTGGGTCTACATGAAAAACGGGATTGTTGACCGTTATAAGGTAAGAACGGCATCTTTCTGTAACTGGCAAGTTATAGAACATGCAGTACTCGGAAATATTGTTCCCGACTTTCCCCTGATCAACAAGAGCCTTAACCTCTCCTATGCAGGAACCGACCTTTGAATATACAAAAACTTAGGAAACACGAGGTATAATTATGGTAAACCCTCTTTCCCTCTTTCTCCGGCCCAAGGTTACGGAGACCTTTGAATTCCGGGATGAAGAATTGGAAGCCCTTGGAGCAGAAATCAAAAAAGAGATCCCGAAAGTTTTCGGGCACAGCCTTGCCATCCGCGAACTGGATTCAGGCAGTGACAATTCCACAGAGATTGAAATCTCAAACCTCGGAAATCCTCATTATGATGTTGAGAGGTTCGGGATCTCTTTTGTTGCTTCCCCGAGACACGCTGACGTCCTGATGGTTACGGGAGCAGTTACCCTTAACATGGCTGAAGCCGTGAAAAAAACCTATGAAGCCATGCCCTCCCCAAAATTTGTGGTAGCAGTGGGAGACGATGCCTGTGACGGCGGGATCTATAAGGGTTCTTACGCCGTACTCGGCGGGGTTGATAAAATCCTGCCTGTGGATATGAAAATTCCCGGGAACCCGCCCTCTCCGAAAGAAATCCTGAAAGGGATTTTTGCCCTTGTAAAAAACGCCTCCAAATAAAAGCATCCAATAATCGTGGAACTCCTTCTGCTTCTGGCAGAGGAGACTTCTTTTTTAGTGTTAAAACGTACTTTTTATTCCTCCCTCATCGGACTGCGAGTCTCTCAATTTCGGGAAAAAATATACCTGAGAACCTCAGGAAACCGGAAGAATACAGAGGAAAAAGTGAACTCCCAGAAAGGAGTAATCTCGAAGGGAGAACGCATGTCTGAAAGTTCGGGAAATCCAGATGCACAAACAAAACAGGAAGTATCTGCCGCCAAGAAGTGGCTTTCAGTTAAAGAAGCCGAAGCTCTTGGCTACTACGATTTCATGAGTTACCTGGGAGTGCCCTATTATCATACAGGCGGCCTTGTATCCACCAAAAAACTTGCAGAGTTATGCCGGATTGACAGGACGAAAAAAGTCCTGATGGTAGGCTGTGGAACCGGCTTTTCGGCCTGTTTCCTTGCCAGAAAAATCGGCTGTGAGGTGGTGGGAATTGATATTGCAGAACTTTCCATTGAGAAAGCAAAAGAACGGGCCAGAAGGCAGGGAGTTTCGGATAGGGTGAAGTTCAGGGTTGGGGACGCTTATGCCCTGCCCTTCGAAGCCGGGACTTTTGACGCAGTGATAACCGAGTTTGTGTCCCAGTTCCTGGACAAGGGCAGGGCCTTCAAAGAATTCGCGCGGGTCCTGAAACCGGAGGGCTACGTGGGAATCAACGAACTGTACAAAGAGGAGAGGATTCCCCCGAAAGCCGCTGAAGAAATCGCTTATGCAGAAAAAGTATTCAGGGAAATAACAGGGCTTCCCTTTTCCCCCTCCACGCCGGAAGAATGGAAAAAGGGACTTGAGGAAAGGGGGCTCAAAGATGTAAATATCCGAAAGTTCAGGCCTTCTCCAAGCCCTGGAGAAGTAAAAGCCCTTATGGAGGGGATGGGCGGAAGCTGGAAATTTTCCCGGTACTTTGCAGAGCTGATTTTGAAAATGGGAAAGTATTACCTGTTCAGCAGAACGATCCGGTACCGGTTCAACCGACTGGGAGAAGGCAAAAAAATCCTGCTCCGAAAAAAGTCAACATCAAAATATGTGGGTTACGTCCTTGCTACCGGAATAAAGGAATGAGAAAAGGATTAGAAAGACAGACAGAAAATAAAAAAGGCAAAGAGACGAGGGAGAAGAAAAATAGGAAGTGAAAAAGGCAGAGAAAAAGGAAAAAAAGGTGAAGAGTAAGGGAAATAGCAAAGAAAAAGGAAAATAGCAAAGAAAAAGGAAAATAGCAAAGAAAAAGAGCTTAACTTTAAAAAAGTAAGTGCTTTTTGGAAAAAAATATAAGGAAGCAACTGAAAAGTAGCGCATGAGTGTTGGCACTAAGTCCCCCTCACAGCTTTCTTCGGGGAGAAAGAAAGGACTTTTGCCAATAAAGGTTGCTTCCTGAAAAGAAGTCAACTACCCACTAAATCTAAAGATATAACGGGTTTCCTGCTGAAGGTTTATGAAGGAGAAACGATCCGGCATACTTGAGAAGCTTCTAGGGGAGATGGAGTAAAATGAAAATATCACTTATTGACCTGGCATTCCTATCTGAAAAAAGGAAAGATTTATTGCTCCTTCTGGAAGAAGGGCCCAAGACAGGCGACGAAATAAAAACAGCCCTTAACGTTACCTCGACTTCAATTATGCCCCAGATCAAGAAATTAAAGGAAGGGCGTCTGATCGTGCTGGATGAAAACAATGCCTACAGGCTCACGGATATGGGGGAAATAGTTGTTGAGAAGATGGAGCCTCTGCTTGATACGGTCAGGGTTTTCGAGGAAAACTACGATTACTGGATTAACCATGATTTTACCGCAATTCCTGAGCATCTTCTTAATAGGATTAATGAACTCGGAAATTACTTCATGCTTGAAGCCGATCTTAACCGGCTTTTCGAAGTTCCAGAAGACTTTAAGAAGAATCTTCTTGAGTCAAAACACATAAAAATGTTTCTTTCATATTTCAATCCCCTCCATATTGAAATCTATTCAGAGCTCGTAAGAAAAGAAGCAGAAATATGCCTTGTCCTGACAGAACCGGTCTTTGATAGAATGAAAAAGGATTATTTTGAAGACCTGAAGACTCTTGTAGAATCAAAGAATACGGAAGTATATATCTGTGACAAAAATGTAACACTTAAAGACGTCGTAACAGAACGTTTCTGCTCTCTTGTACTCTTTGATAAAAAAGGAAAATTTGACCATCAGCGGTTGATGAGCTTCGATGAAAGCGCACTTAAATGGTGCGAAGAGCTCTTTATATATTATAAAGAGATGTCCAGACGCCTGGAGAAAATATAATTTTTCACTGGTAATATGGTCTGTTTAAGACAGAAGTAGCATCTTTTTGAAACATAAGACTGAAGCCGAATAGAGACGAAAATCGAATCTGGACTGGAAATGGGATTCGGAAAAATACCTCAGCTCGAAATAGAAAAAATATCTTTCCGACTACAATAGTTTTCCAATGTTAGCTTACTTTTCCTGATGTCCTCTGCTTTCCAGACAGTAAATCTCTTTAGATTGTAAATATCGTCTCAGATTTCAAAGCTTCTAATTACCAGCGTGTTTGTGATATTTTTTGATATATTACCAATTTTTTAAATATATAAAATATAGATAATTAAATATATATTTTGAGCTTGCAGCTCTGTGTCCTCTCTTTAGTCTCCCAGATATTTATCGATAAGGGACCTGAACCTGTGGATATCTATGGGTTTTGAGATATAATCCACACATCCCATTTCGATAAAGTGTTCTTCACTTCCCTTCATAGCATGGGCTGTGACAGCTATCACTGGAATATCTGCAATAGCAGGGTTCTTTTTGATCCTGTCCATAACCTCAAGCCCATCCATTTTAGGAAGTTGCATATCGAGGAGGATAAGATCGAACTTTTTCTCAGCAAGGCGTTCAAGAGCCTTTATCCCGTCCTCAGCTTCTGTGACACGGTGGCCGTAAAACTCAAGGAGGTCCAGGATCAGTTCCATGTTCATGGGGTTATCTTCGACAATAAGAATTTCTTTCATCTTCACGCCTCTTCAGCATAGCTAATTGTTTTATCCTATTAATTAACTCTTTTCTTCCGAATGTACCCTTTTTAAGAATAGAAATAAAACGCTCCTTAAGTTCACCGTTCAGTTCTTCAATATTCTTCTCAGTAAACTCTCCTGCGGTACATACAATTAAAGGAATGTCTTTTGTCTTCTCATCTGCTCTCATGCGGGAAATTACCTCAAATCCACTTATTCCCGGCATCAGTAGATCGAGGATAAGAATATCTGGCTGCTGCTCGGAAAAGAGGCTGTCCAGACCTTCCTGCCCACTATAAGCCTTTACCACCTCAAAGCCTTCGGGTTCAATCATTGAACTCAGCAGTTCCACTGCATTATCATCGTCGTCAATGATAAGAATCCTTGGCTCTTCGAACCTGAACTTACCTGTGATCTCTCTTAAGGAATCCAGCAGTTCGATTCTTTTTACTGGCTTTGTAAAGGAATAAGTTGCCCCAAAGGCAATTCCCAGCTCGTTATTATCTGTCACTGAAATAATAAGTATGGGAATGCGGGCTGTCTCAGGATCGCTCTTCAGCTGTCTCAGGACACCCCAGCCGTTAGTATCAGGAAGGAAAACATCTAACGTGATAACATAAGGTTTCAGTTTCTTTGCAACGTATAAAACATCTTTTCCTCTATATAGAGAGGCTGTACTGTACCCGTCTTCCCTGAGAACAACTGAAATAAGTTCATTGGAATTCATCTCGTCATCAACTACGAGAACAAGATTCTGCGCTCCAATACTCTTTTCAGGAAGAAGTATCTCAGGAAGCTCGATTTCGTCCTGCAGGTCTTCGGCACACTCTTTCACGGAAAAGGTAGCTGCTTTATTCATTTCAAACTCAAGCATTAAATCGTCAATTTCCTTAGTATCGGCTTTTCGGGACTCAGGCGGTTTAGTGAGCGGAATTATAAACATAAAAGTACTGCCTTTCTCAAGTTCACTTTCAACCCAGATGTCTCCCTGGTGTAGATGTACAATTTTCTTCACGAGAGCAAGCCCAAGCCCTGTCCCGCAGTACTGCTTGGCGGATGATGCATCGATCTGAGTAAAGGGCTGGAAAAGTTTTTTCTGGTCTTCAGAAGAAATACCAATCCCTGTGTCCGTTACAGAAAAAATAGCTCGGTTTCCGCTTTTTTTACAGTGGACAGATATCTTGCCTCCTTCCGGGGTAAACTTGACCGCATTGCTTACAAGATTGTAAAGAATCTGAATAAAACGGTTTCTGTCGGCTTGAATAGCTGCAAAATCCGGTTCTACCTTAAAGCTTATTTCAAGAGATTTTACCTGGGTAAGAGGAGAAAGAGTAGCCTTCACCTCTTCGAAAACCGGGTCAATAGAAAACTCACTGTAGTGCAACTCCATTTTTCCGGCTTCTACTTTTGAGAGGTCAAGAATGTCATTTATAAGTCCCAGAAGATGTTTTCCGCTGGTAGAGATGTTATTAACATATCTCAGCTGTTTTCCGTTGAGTTCCCCAAAAACTCTCTCAAGCAGTATGTCTGAAAAACCAATGATGGAATTCAGAGGTGTCCGCAGTTCATGGCTCATATTGGCAAGGAACTCACTCTTTGTACAGCTGGCAGCCTCAGCTTCCAGTTTTGCCTGAAGGAGCTTCTCTTCAGAACGTTTGTATGCTGTAATATCGAGCCCTGTTTGCAGGACTCCGGTTACTCTTCCGTTATTATCCTTTATCAGATTTGCACGGATCATCCAGACTTTTCCGTCCGGAGTAACTACCTCTCCGAACTCCTCATTTCCGGATTCAAGCGCTTTTTGTGCAAAAGATTCTCCGGAAACAGCATCGGACATTGGAGAAAATTCCTCATATCTGTGCCCAATAATGTTTTCAAGCTTAAGACCTGCATGGTCCAGAGAAGCCCTGTTTGCCCAGACGATTCTCAGCTCAATATCCATAAAGATCACGAGTTCGCTGAGAGAGTTAAGAATAACCCTCTTCTCGTGTTCCTGAGCTTTAGATTTATCAGAATTTATTTTCAGACGATCAAGCATCCGGTTTATTCCTTCAGTTAACCTTGAGAGCTCATCATCCCCGTTCATAATACAATGTGCTGAGAAACTTTCGTCCTTCCCCACTTTTTCTACAAAATTATCAATGGCAACAATTCTGGATACTACCTCCCTATCAAGAAGGAACTTACAGACTGCTCCGACCATGAGACCTGAAAACAGGAGGAAGAGTACTATATACTTAAGGGACTTCCTGCCTTCTGCATAGATGTTCCTGTCAGCATCCGCCCGAACCATGACGGTTGGATTTCCGTTAAGGTCTTCGTGGATATAATAACCTGCTAACCTGTCCCCCTCTACAATATGTGTGAAACTCTCATTTCCATTTTCGAAAAAGACTTGCTGGAAATCAGGAGGCACGCTATCAGGACTGTAAAGCAAAACCGGATTTCCTGTAATTTTCTGGATGGACTCGACGAAACCGGAATCCAGATTCATCCCCAGGATTATTGTGCCGATTATTTCCCTGTTATCGTATGCAGCAGATACGGGACGGCAGGAAACAATTGCAGGTCCGTTTTTCAGCAGGAGCATCCCATTTAAAGGACTCATTTCCCCCCCGCAAAGAAGACTTCCAGCATTTATTTGTTGGTTGATTTCAGGAATTATTGAGTCATTAGAAGCATTACTGGCGTATATTGAATCCGAAACCTGGGAGTATATTATGTGCCCAGAACTATTTACAAAAAAAATGAAGTCGCATCCACTCAGGGTAAAAAGATCAGTGAGCACAGTTCTGCCAAGATCTTCTTGATTCTCACTTAGCATAAAAGCCCTGATGTCTTCCCTTGAAGAAAGGGCAGAGTTTGTCTCATCCAGTTGTATGATCTGGAAATCAATTACATTATGTATATTTTCCACTGTGCCAATTGCCTCTTTCTCCTCAAGGTCGGAAAAACTCGAGTAGAGGATATTCTGAGACGCAAAAATGACGAGCGAAGTAAGGAGGGCAAAAATGATATAGATAATAACAAAAATTTTTCTACTTACATTCATATTATGAACTCGGCTGGGTTGAAACAGAATAGGGGGGGTTAAAAAATAATTGTAGCAGATAGACTTGGGATGATAAATATATAAAATACTCCACATACATAGTATAAAAATTTATCCTGAGTCAGTAGTTAAAGGGAATAATAAGGCTTTATTATCAAAAAAACGGATATATAGCATATTTTATAAAAAAATATATTAAATAAGAAGCAAAAAAAAGAACTTGCCAAAAGTGTTAATTGTCACATAATTTACTATCATACTATCTCATAAGTTATGTATCAGCTTTCTCTTCCAGTATGTCAGCTTTCTTTTCCAACATGCCAGCTTTCTTTTCCGGCATGTCAGCTTTCTCTTCCAGCCTGCCTTTAAAAATACCCTTCTAGCCATTTTGAGTCCAGAGTAATTTATCCTCGGAAGTGACCGGATCACCATTTAAAGAATCTAGCTGCCCAGTTCACATTAGTTCTCAGGAGATATTTCCTCAGTTCATCGATCCCCAGGAGGAAAACCGCAAAAGGAACGGCGAGTAACATGTACCTGAGATCAATTGGAGCGGTGTTGAAGATAAGGTTAGCAAATGGATTCCAGATAATGAGGGCAAGAATCAGGAGTTCGCTTGCAATTCCCAGGAGAACCGGGCGGTTGCTGAACAGTCCCATTGAGAAGACAGACTGAAACCGGGTTCTTGAAGCAAACACATTAGCGATCTGGCAAATGATCACGGCGGAGAAGAAAGCGGTTATTGCCTGCATATAAAGGGGATTAGTGTTTGCAAGCTGCTCACCGAAACTCCAGCCCCCATCAAAAAGTACGGCAAAATAACAGAAGAAACCTGCAGCAGCCTCTATAGGCCCTTTTACTCCATAGGATGTCAAAAGCACCTGGGGAGTTAATAACTTTTCATTCCTTGGTCTGGGAGGCCTCTTCATAATATCTCCCTCTCCTTTTTCCACCCCCAGAGTAATGGCAGGAAGGATATCAGTCCCCAGGTCGATTGCCAGGATAAGCTGGACAGTCATAGGAAGGGGAATAGAAAGGAGAACAAAAGCTATGAAGGGCAGGATCTCGGGGATATTGCTTGTAAGGATGTAAACAATAAACTTTTTTATGTTATCAAAGACGGTTCTGCCCTCTTCTACAGCATTTACTATCGTAGCAAAATTGTCGTCCAGAAGCACCATGTCTGCGGCTTCGCGAGCCACATCCGTGCCGCTGCCCATAGCGACCCCCATATCGGCATTCTTGATAGCAGGAGCATCGTTTACCCCATCGCCGGTCATGGTCACGATCTCTCCTTCTGCCTGGAAGAGCTGTACAATTTTCAACTTCTGTACAGGAGAGGTTCGGGCAAAAACAATACTCGGGTTTTTAAGCCGGGAAGCAAGCTCTGTACGGGAGAGGGATTTCAGCTCGTCTCCGGTAATAATCTCAGGTTTTCCGGATACCGCAAGTCCTACATCCCTGGCAATTGACTCTGCGGTAACCGGGTGGTCACCTGTGATCATGACAACCTTGATCCCGGCAGCATGACATTTCGCAATAGCTTCTCTGGCTTCAGGGCGCGGTGGGTCTACAATCCCGATGAAACCCAGAAAAATAAAATCTCCGGTATACTCGTTCTGTGCTTCTGCCTGCCTGAACGCAAGGGCAATTATCCTTTCTCCTTTTTCTGCCAGCCTCAGGTGCCTTTCCAGAAGCTCTTTTTGCCTGGCATCATCCAGTTTTCGGATTTCTCCGGACTCCATAACTGACCCGCACATTTCCACAACCACTTCCGGAGCGCCTTTAAGGTATACCTCAAGTTTGCCTTCGGGAGTGCGGCAGACAACTTCCATGCGTCGGGTAAGGGAATCGAAAGGAAACTCCTCCAGCCTCGGATACTCTTGCTGGAGTTCTTTTACATCTACGAAACTGTTCGCAAAAACAAGAAGCGCACCTTCTGTCGGGTCGCCAGTGTATCCGGGAGGCGAGTCGTAAAGTTTCGCGTTATTGCAGAGCCCTGCAACCCTTATAAAAACCGGAGGAATCTTTTCCGGATTCCATACGGGATTTCCTGTAACAGGAACTCCTTTTGCGCCTGAGTAAGTACCTTTCTCCGCAAGACCTTTTTTTGTACCATCTTCTGCATCCTGCCCTGCAGAGCCTTCTTGAGAAAGGGAAGGTTTTTTAGGCTCCAGAGTTTCAAACCCTACGATAAGAGAATTTACTGCCATCCTGTTCTGAGTAAGGGTCCCGGTTTTGTCCGTGCAAATCACAGTAGTCGAGCCCAGGGTTTCCACAGACTCAAGCTGTTTTATAAGGGCATTCCGGGAGGCCATTCTTCGGGAAGCAAGGCTGAGGGCAAGCGTAACTGTGGGCAAAAGCCCTTCAGGAACATTGGCAACAATGATTCCTATGGCAAAGATAAGGCTTGCGAGAAAAATATTCTGGAGAAAGAATGCGAGCAGGAAAAAGGTAATTCCAAGGAAAATCGCAATTGCTGAAATAATCTTTATGAAATGGTTGAGTTCTTTTCGGATAGGGGTGTCCACGGATAATGTCTGCTCTGTAAGCGTTGCGAGGCTTCCGATCTGGGTATCCTGTCCAGTACCGAAAACAACGGCTTTACCGTTCCCGCTCTGTACGAGAGTTCCGGAAAAAACCATATTCCGGCATTCCAGCAGATTCGAATTAGTGCATTCAAGAGAACGCAACTGCGGCTCTGATTCCCCGGTCAGGGTTGAATTGTCCACTTTCAGGGAATTGGTTTCAATCAGACGCCCATCGGCAGGAACCTTATCCCCCTCTTCAATAAGGACAACATCCCCTGCCACAAGTTCCGAAGCCAGGACATCCCTTACTTTTCCATCCCTGAAGACCTTTGCATGAGGAGGTAGAAGCTGCCGGAAACTTTCCATTGTCTTTGCAGCCTGATACTCCTGCACAAACGTGAAAGTCCCGTTAAGGAGAACGACTGCGAAAAGAGCAACCCCTATATAGATATTTCCCTGCCCGGGATCAAGGTACTCGCCAAGAAAAGATAGAATCGCTCCTACGGTCAGCAGGACAGCGAAAAAATTACGGAACTGACGGACGTATCTCTTAAGTATGCTTTCCTTTCCGGCTTCTTCGAGGATATTTGGTCCGCATTCCTGAAGCCTTCGTGTAGCTTCCTGTTCATTGAGCCCGTTTTCGTCCGTTTCGAACCTTTTTAGAAATTCCGGAAGAGAAATAAGATGTTCATCGCCCCGCGGAGAGCATACCCTATTTGTATTTCCAGCCAATTCCTTTTCCATCCAATCCCCTATAGTTCAATGTGACGCAAGAATAAGAAACTTAACGTTACGAATCTGCCGAATTACTTCAAAAATCCAGAATAATCAATTATCCGAGGCTGGTATTTAATAGAGATTTTACCGATTACAGAACCGGATAGTAGAAAATAGAGGATGGAAAAAGATTGGAAGAAATGAAGAACCTGGATAATAGAGTTAAAATTAATTACATGATTTATTTAAAAAACGGCCAAAAAAAATTCTCGGCAATTAGCTTTTATAATTTGGTAACTAAAAAATATTCGTATCCTAACTCAATTGAGAAGCTAGAGAATTGTTTTTACTGCCATGATTCTCACTCCTGCTCAGGCGAGACAAAAAAGCTGATTCATAAGGCACTAGCTGGCTCCATTCATCAGTATAGAACTACAGTTTTTTAATAGATTTTGAACTCTGGATACTCTTGTCCAGAGTGTGAAACATTTTGGATTGAAAAGGTCTATATAATATTGTCAAGTAGACAATTAAATTGGAATAAAAATATATGTATAAGAATAGAAGTAAAAAAGGTATGACCGATATGAGCGAATTCACACTTAAAACAAGACTTTTAGCTGCCCTTGAAGGCAAGCCCGTTGACAAAACACCAGTTTGTTCCGTGACCCAGACGGGGATTGTAGAACTTATGGATGAAGTCGGAGCCCCCTGGCCTGAATCCCACACCAGCCCTGAACTTATGGCAAAGCTGGCACTCGCCAACCACGAGCTCAGCGGACTTGAAGCTGTAAGGGTTCCCTACTGCCTTACCGTCCTGGTCGAGGCCATGGGCTGTGAGATCAATATGGGTACCAAGAACAGGCAGCCCTCCGTCACCGGTCACCCCTACCCCAAAGAAATTGAAGGCGCAACAATCCCTGCAGACCTCCTTCAGAGAGGCAGAATTCCAGCAGTACTTGAAGCAATCAAGATCGTCAGGGAAAAAGTAGGTCCTGATGTGCCAATCGTTGGCGGTATGGAAGGCCCTATCACAGTCGCTTCCGACCTTATAAGTGTAAAATCCTTCATGAAATGGTCCATCAAAAAACCTGAACTCTTCGAACAGGCCCTGGACCTCGCAACTGAAGCCTCAATCATCTATGCAAACGCAATGGTCGAAGCAGGTGCAGACGTTATTGCCATTGCAGACCCTGTCGCTTCCCCTGACCTCATGAGCCCTGACTCCTTCAAGCAGTATCTCCAGCCAAGGCTGCAGAAGTTCTCCGCCAATGTGAACTCCGTAACCATCCTTCACATCTGTGGAAACGTGAACGCAGTTCTCGACTATATGGCAGACTGCGGATTTGAAGGCCTCAGCGTTGAAGAAAAAATCGGCAGCGTAAAGAAGGCAAAGGAAATCATCGGAACCAGAGCAAGGTTAGTAGGAAACATCTCCAGTCCGTTCACCCTGCTGCCCGGACCTGTTGACAAGATCAACGCCGAAGCCAAGCAGGCTCTTGCAGACGGTATCGATGTACTCGCACCAGGCTGTGGAATTGCACCCATGACCCCTCTCGAGAACATCAAAGCCATGGTCGCAGCAAGAGACGAATACTACGCCTGAAAAGGCACAAACTTTCTTTATTTTTTAGGGGCAAATCCCGGAGCTCTAAAACAATTAGAACTTCGGGATTTTCTGTCCCGATTCATATTTTTTTTACTTTTCCAGGAAGGGACCTCAGGAATGAGGAGATCCGGAACCGGGTCCCTAACAGGCTGTTATTTTAGGAAGCTAGATCCAGGCAAGTGATTCAGCAAAACTTACCGGAACAGCTTATTCGCCATAAAACTTATTGAAATTTATTAAAAATAACAAATGCTGAGATAATTAGTTGAGTAAGTCTTAAACTTTTTTGGAGGAGGTTAAGATATGAAAACAGGAGTTGCAATTGACCTGGGAACCAGCGGATTCAGGGCCCAGAAAATTGACCTGGAAAACAGCAAGATTAAGAAAACCGTGATAACTCTCCGGAACCCCCTGCCGGGAGCAAACGTAATGGACCACCTTGACTTTGCAATCCATTACGGGCTTGACAAAGCCCATGGGCTCTCGGCAACAGCAGTAAAAAATATAATTACGGAACTCGGAGTAAAACCTGAAGAGATGGAGAAGTTATCAATCTGCGGAAACCCTATCCAGCTCTCTATCTTTCAGGAAATTCCCATTGAAGACCTGGCATACGCAGGCGAGCGTAAGAAACAGAAGTATCATATTGAGGAACAAAACAGAGACGCTCGAATCATACCTCTGACCGAAATCGAGGGATTTGAGGAGTTTAAGAACTGCAAACTGTTTGTGCCCCCCTCCATAAAACACGAGGTTGGAGCCGATGCACTTGCCCTTATAGTAAAGGCAGGCATGATCGAGAGTGATGAGATTGCGATCGCTACGGACTACGGGACAAACGCCGAAATGGCCCTGAAATCAAACGGGATTATTTACACCGGATCGGCTGCTGCCGGTCCAGCTCTCGAAGGTCAGGAAATCGAATGCGGGTCCATTGCATCCCCGCATACCATCTGCGATGTCGAATTTGAAGGAGAAAACCTGCGCTGTTACGTGCTCGACAGGGATATGAAAACAGCCATGGGAGACCTCGTAAACCCGAAGACAGGGGATGTTGTGGAAAAGGGTGAGGTCACTGCAAAAGGCATTACAGGGACAGGAGTTATTGCCCTTATCGAAGCCGGGATAAGGAACAAACTAATAGTTCTGCCAAAAATTAAGACTCCTGAGGGCATCATTCACCTTCAGGATGGGATCAAGTTTACGGATAAAGACCTTATAGCGGCCGGAAGAGCCATAGGGGCACTCAGGGCAGGGCACATTACCCTCTGTGCAGCTGCAGGCATTGGGATGGAAGACCTCAAGATAGCTCACATGTCAGGAGCTGCCGGGACTTACATGGATGCCGCAAAAGCCCACCAGGTAGGAATGATCCCTTACAACGCAAATTATGTCTCCCAGATAGGGAACACTTCCCTGACTGTTGCCCGGGAAATCCTGCTTTCTGAAGACAGGCTCCGGGAACTGCAGGCAATTGCAAAGGAAATCCTGGGCACGCATGTGATGTTCGCAACCTCCGAGGCCTTTAAGGAAGCATATATGCTTGAACTTGCCTACTGGAACGAGGGTATGGCATTCAAGATGCTACAGAAGTTCCTGAAAAAGAAAAGTCTCCCCATGATCAGCGAGCCTTCAACGAACCTTAAAATCGACCGCCAGGTTGAAAGAGATATTCCTGAACTCGGAGAAGAAGGACTTGAAGTGCTTGAAAAAGTCGGGACCTACCTTACCATGGTCATCGAAAACTGCACAGGTTGCAAACAGTGTGCAAAAGTATGCCCCAACGGAGCTCTCAGGATGGAAGACAACGGGACTGTAAAAATAAGGACCGACCTCTGTGACGGAGCAAACTGCCAGCGCTGCCTGCATGCCTGCCCGGATGACAGGTTCAAATGGGAAAACCTGACTGTTGCAGGCAACTGAGAAGGAAAAAAGAAGGTAAGAAAAACTTATTAAAACTGAAATAAAGTAGAATGCCCGTGAACTAAAGTTTGCGGGCTTACTGCTTCATTTTCCGTGGTCAGAAGATGTCGAGTGAGTGAACTACTCCTAGCTAAAGCAGAGGAGCTTTCTCCCTTCTTTCTCGTAAATATTTACCTTCAAAACTAGAGTTATTTTTTGTTTGTACCCACGAAGTTTGTTCAGTTGCTTTTGATTTTTGACTTTATTATGTCTCTTTTAATTTTTGACTTTTTTACTATGAAAGCCAGGATAAACCCGGAGGGAATAGATGCCAAAAACGGATTGAGAGACACAAAAAAGATTTTGATCACCCCCGATTTAGAGATAAAACAATATACTTTGAGAATAGAAAAATTGACGCTTATATCTCCGGAGCAGAGGTCTGGGGGTTTACAATTCATTCTAGAATGACAGGAAAGAAAAGGGAAATAAGCAGAAAGCGGCAGAAAACGGAGGAAAGAAAGTGGATGTCATTGTTGTGGGTGGTTTCCTGGGAAGCGGGAAGACAACCACTATTATCAATATGGGTAAATACCTGGCAGAAAAAGGAAAAAAAGTTGCCATCATCGTGAATGAGATAGGGGAAATAGGGATTGACGGGGACGTGATCAAAAGGTTCGGATTCGATACCAAGGAGATCACAAGCGGCTGCATCTGCTGCTCTCTGAAAGTAGGGCTGAGGACAACAATCACCCTCCTCGCAAATGAATACAAACCCGATATCCTGATGATCGAGCCCACCGGAATTGCTTTCCCGCACATTATCAGGAACGAAGTAGAGCTTATGAATCTTGGAGATGAGGTAAAAATCGCGCCCCTTGTGACCCTGATCGATGGCAGCCGCTTCAAGCATCTGATGAAAGAGGTAAAAGAATTTGCCATGAGGCAGATTATAGATGCCGAGATTCTGGGAATAAACAAGGTAGATCTGATCGAACCTATCAGAATCCCCATTCTGGAAGCTTCAGTCCAGCAGCTGAACCCTAAAGCCAGGGTGGTTCTGCTTTCAGGAAAGGATACCGGGGAAAGATTTGAAAGTTTCATGCAGGTAGTTCTCCCTGACATAAAAGAAGTTCCGGAAAAAGCTCAGGTAACCACCACAGAAGAAAAGTCCAACTTTTCTGGGTCTCAGGAAACCGAAGATTCCGTCGAAGCCTCCGGAGTTGGAAGCTATGCTGCAGAATTTGCAATAAAGGAAGGAGAAAGCCTGAGCACGGAAACAGCAAGGGAATTCACTACAGAATTAATGAACACAATAAAAGAAAAGGTTCTGGATCTAAACCCCGAATTTGTAGGGCATATCAAACTCTTCCTGGACAATGGATCTGAAACCGTGAAACAGAGCGTTACTATCTATTACGAAGAGCCCCAGGAAGAGATCATCAAATCAAAAGAAGGAGCTGTCCCGACATTAAAGATCCTCTCCGCAGTCTCAAATGTTAAGAAGGAAGCTCTAAAAGATGCTGTGAACAGCTCGGTACAGGAAACCTTTGAGAAAAGGGGAATAGACGTGCATAAAGCCAGACATGGACATGATCCAGAACACGGCCAGAAGAGTGGACATGTACATCACGAGCATGGACATGTGCAAAGAATCGTGAGTATTAAAGGCAGGAAAGAATAAAAAGAAAAAAAGGTAGGAAAAATAAGAAGAAAGAAAAGGGCGAGTCAGATTAAAAGTGTTCCCGCTCCGCCATTTTCAAAAATATTTTTTTCAGAAAGTTCCGGTCTGGCTGCCGTAAATAATTGCCCGGAATGATTCTGGCCGACAGACAGTAATGCTTTTTAATTGATTTTCTCTGAGTGGTCTATATAATACTGAGCAAGTTCATTGCCCCATTCCAGAGCACTTGGGGTAAAACTCATGATCTTCCTGTGGTCGAATTCTCCATCTTTTCCAAAGAGCTTCAGCATCATAAAAGTGTCTGCAACCATAAAAGAAGATGGTCTTAATTTTCCAGAATAGATGTAAAGAGACACCTTATTTTCCAGGCAGGTATTATATTCTTCCTCAAAGTCATTTTTCAGCCTGTTATAGACCTTTTCATCGAGGATCAGGTGCACTTCGGCCCCTTTCTCTGCACAGCTTGCCTGTATCGAAGGGCAGTCAGGACAGAAATAAGAGTAGAATGACTTGAGGGTTTTTGAACTGTAAAGTTTGTCCCGCAAATGCCTCGGAAATTCAAAGAGATGGTCCAGATCAGGCTCGTCCAGAGTACATTTTCCCAACATATCCATCTTCTTAATCAGGTGCTTAGGGATCGGAGACCTGTCGTGTTTTGACCAGTAATCCTTGTTCCCGTCAAAAACATCAAGAAGAGAAGTAAGGGGGAGCATCTTTTCAACTATAACTTCTCCGATGTCCGAGAGTTCATAGGCATTTCCTTTCTGCACAATGATATCCATATCTTTCAGTTTTTTAATCTGCGGCATTACCGCACATGCCTTTACATTAAGGGTGTCCTTGATCTCATCAATATACATCGGCCCATTAGCTAACTGTACAAGGAGATTTTTTCGTTTTTCAGAGAAGAAAATCAAGTCTATAAGGGAACTCATATTTATCCGCTTCCAACCATCATCTGTTATGTTAAGTCGGACTACCGTTTTCCGGAGCTTTGCCCATAAACCCACCTCAATCCTCCGGGAAGGATAGTTTCAACATTTAGCCAAGAGCATTACTGGATAAATCCAGTACTTTACCGGGATTATTATTGCCCGTATAATAAAGCGTTTTGAAACTTTAGCTCTTGTTGTATACACCTCTGCATTAAAGGAGTGGTTATCAACATATCTTCAATATAAAATTTTAATCTAAAAATGGAAAATCTCTTTAGATAAAAATCATACCAATTATATTACGAGCATTATATTTAAAGTATGATTCTGATCAGCATAACACAAACTACAGATATTATATTTAAATTATCAGAATCAGCAAAAAATCAAAAGATATAAAGCAAACGTCAGAGATATTCTAATGTTTTCAGCATAACTGAGAAACAAAATATCTGTTTTCACACCGAATAATATAAATGCCATGGGCTCAATAGGGCGGACCAGCCGGCGGGACGGCATCTGTGATCTTTCAACCTGTATTTTCCCGACAATTACCCTCAAATTTTCAATACCCCTCATTTTTATGTGCTCCCATAATATTCAATGGCTTTTATTATTCAAGGGGAAGGAATTTTCCATCCCCCGGTAAAAATCTCATGTTTGCAAAAAGGCTGTGAACTTAAAAGATAAAGATACAACAAATTTCCCCGGCCCCTGAAATAAGAAGCCCGATAAAAATCAGGCCCATACAAAATATGAGGAAAACTATATTTTACCGGGAGAGAAAAAATTGACACATGACTGAAAAGCACTGTCGGTTAAGCTATATACCATTGAGTTAATCTGTCAATAGTGACCATTTAAACCTGAAATGAAGGAATAACCTGGACTAAATTCAGGCGAAATTCCAGCCTGTACCGCGGCCGGAAGATTCTGATTTTCAGGAAAAATGGCCATGTTGTGAATTAAGGAGTATATTATTGGATTTAGGGAATTGACGGGCTGTGGAACCCGTTAAGGATCTAAGTAAAAGTAGATAGAGATCCGGAAAAGCAGGACGAAAACTGGCTGTCTGGGTCCGTCACTAAAAAAAAGGAGATTTTTCAATGGCAAAAGAAGATATTCTGAACGCTTTAGCTGATGCTGTCGTTGAAGGCGACGACGAACTTGCAGAAGAATTTGCACAGAAAGTCCTTGATGAAGACCTCGACGCATATGAAGCAATCGTTGACGGTCTTGCAAAAGGCATGAAGATCATCAGTGATATGTACGAGAAGGGAGAAGCCTTTGTCCCCAGCCTTCTGCTCGCAGCAGATGCAATGTATGCCGGAATGGACATCCTTACCCCTTATATTAAATTAGACGGAACCTCAGTCCCCAGAAATGTCATTATCGGTACCGTTGAAGGAGACGTACACGATATTGGCAAGAACCTTGTCAAGACCATGATGACCGCAGCTGGCTTCAACATGATTGACCTCGGCTGTGACGTGCCCCTTGACAAGTTCGCAGAAGCAGCAAAGGAAAACAAGGCAACTGCAATCTCAATGAGCACTCTGATGACCACAACAATGGGTGGCATGGAAACCGTTATCGAGCAGCTCCAGGAAGGAGGCATAAGAGACTCCCTCGTTGTCATGGTAGGCGGTGCACCTGTTTCCAAGACCTTTGCAGACAGCATTGGTGCAGACGGCACAGCCCTTGATGCAAGCGCGGCAGTTGAGACTCTTTCCTCTCTTGTAAGCGAGCTTCCTGTCGATTTATGGAGCGATTCCTCAATTGCAGCAAGCAAGATGAAGTACAAGGAATCCCTCGCACAGAAAGGCGGCAAGGAAAAGATCGATGTAGGGCTCATAACCGCTGAAAAAGTCAAAGCCGAATTCGACTCAGTGGTCCCGAAGTTCACGGAAACCATGACCAAAGCAGAGAGATTTGGCTCTGCCTTCCAGGACAAGAAGGTCGACAGGCTCCCTGTAGCACCTCTCGCCTGCGGTGTATCCAGAAAGTTCGTGCCCTGCTCTTACAAGGACTACTCAACAAGTGCCGAAAAGTACGCAGACTGTGTCGAAGCAGGTATAAAGTACTTCAACATGGACACCTTCGTCGGCCTGACCGACCTCTGTGTCGACGCAGCAGACTTCGGTGCAACAATCAGGTATCCTGAGGAAGATACCCCTGCAGCAATCGGCCACCTCGAAGACTACGAGAAGCTTGAAATCCCCGAACTTAAGGAAGGCACCCGTGCATACAACCTTATCCAGGGCAACAAGATTGCAACAGAGAAGGCACATGCCCTCGGCGCACCCATGACTGCCCTGATCGAAGGCCCAATGGTCGCTCTGACCCAGATCATGGGAGCAACCCGCATCCTTTCCGACCTAAGAACCAACCCTGATGTTGTCCTCAAGGCCCTTGACAAGACCACAACCTACGTAGAAGAAATCATGAAGGGCATGTTCGAGGAAGCTCAGCCGGACAACCTCTGTATGGTTACCCTCTGGACCAACAACGTCATTCTCGGCGCTGACGAATACATGAAGTCCGAAGGCAAGGTCATGCAGAACAGGATCGCTCCGCTGTACAAGAAGTACAACAAGCCAGTTGTTATCCACAACTGTTCCGATGCCCCACACTGGGACCTCATCGACAAGTGGAACACGGAGTACTACAGCTACACCTTCTACCCTGATGAAGTCAACAAGGGTTCCAAGGACCACAAGTACCTGATCAGCACCCACGGCAAGAAAACCATGTTCGGCGGAGAAGTCAGCCCGATCGTCTTCCTGGACAACAGCCCAGAAGGCCTCGCATCCATGAAAGCAAACACCGTTGCCCTTCAGGAGAGCGTCCTGAACACCCTCAAGGAGAACGGCCTGCAGTCCAAGTACATGATTTCAACCGGCTGTGAAGTACCACCAGGAGCACCCTGTGACTCCATCACTGCCCAGACATACACCGTGGCAGAGAAGGGTCCGGAACTCTACAAGAAAATCATGGGATAAACCCACTGAAGCCATTTCCTGAAAAAAAGGAAAACATGGGCTTGCCAGGTACGGGATGGGCTTCCGGCCCATCCTCTTTTTATTAAATCACAATAAAAAATTCGGGTTCTCACTATTTCCTGCACCCTTTGCCTCAAAAAGTGCAAGCGAACTAAAAACGGTAGAAAAAGCATTGGGAAGGAAAAAAACGAGAATAAAAAACGAATAAAAACACATTTGGGCCGAAAAACGTAAAAATTTCCGCAGAAGATGGCAGAGAACCTTTTCAACTATTCTGATAAAAGAGGTGAAACCGGATGGGATATCAGAAAGTACCCGGAAATGAGGAAAAAAGGTTTTATTCTAGTCCTGTACACCCTGCATCCTATAAGCTGGAGTTGAACCATTCATCTCAGAAGTTCCTCTTCCGTTACTCAGTTATTGAAATAAGTCCTGTGAACTATGAATCGAGCTTAGCCCCGGGATCGATAGAATATACAGATATATACGCGGACTCCAGATGTTCCGATCTGCCCGCAGAAGTGGACCTTACAATGGAAGATCCTGATATCTACCTCGAATACACAGGAAGGCTCTCCGAATCATCAAAAATTCACAATTAGTATTAGTAGTAGAATTAATATTAATACTAATATTAATAATGCTTTATGAATGTCAACCGCAGCAAATGGGAAAAACATGGCAAGCGAATTAAAAACACCTGACCTGGAAAGCCAGGATGGAATGGCAAAACTGGCCCGGACTATAAAAGACAAGATCCTCATTGACGAACCGGTAAAAGAAAATGAGCTGGTAGACCAGCTCGAAAGAGCAGCCATAGAAATTGATGAGCTGCTGGGTTCATCTCTCGGGCCGAAAGGCATGAACAAGATAATAGTAAACCCTGTAGGGGACATTTTTGTTACTAGCGACGGGAAGGTAATTTTAAAGGAAATGGATGTACTCCACCCGATAGTAACTACACTCAAAAAGCTTGCCGAATCAATGGACAAAGCCTGCGGAGACGGCACAAAGACAGCTGTTATTTTTGCAAGCAACCTTATAAAAAACGCAATCCAGCTTATAAGAGCAGGGATACACCCTACAACAGTTATAGAGGGGTATGAGCTTGCCCTTCAAAAAGCGTATGAAATGCTCCAGTACAGCATAAAGCAGGCTGGAGAAGAAGACGTACGCACAACAATTATGTGCTCTGCAACGGGAAAAGGAGTCGAAAGGTATCAGGCAGAGGCAATAACTGAAGTTGTCCTGAAAGTTGTAAGACATTTGAGCGAAAAACAGGACGGAAGAATTGACCTTAACAGGAACGTCAAAATCCTCAAAAAGAAAGGCGGACCGGAAATCGTTGCAATAGAAGGTCTGATCATGGATGAAAACCCGGCAAGGGAAGATATGCCGAAAAGTTTCCAGAACCCTGCCGTCCTGATCATAAATTATGACCTCAAGATTAAAAGCGGATACTTAAACCCTCAGCACAACCTGAAAATGGACTCGGTACAGACGGCGCTCCTGTATGAGGAGAGAAAGAAGGAGATGTGCAGGGAAATTGCCCAAAAGATCATTGATTCGGGAGCAAACGTCCTTTTCTGTGAGGGAGATATCGACCCTTATATCGAAACTCTGCTCCGGGACAATGATATGCTGGCTTTCAAGAAACTGAAAGCGAAAGACCTCGATAAACTTGCAGAAGCAACAGGCACAACCCTGAAAGTATTTCAGGATGAGATTCTCCCTTACGACCTGGGAACGGCAGACAGCATAAAGGTTGAAAGAAGGAACGGAGAAAACTTTGTTTTCATCGCCGTGAAAGAGAAGGCAATAGCCACCATCCTGATCTGGGAACCTGTCAAATATGGGCTTGACAAGGTCGAAGAAGCGATAGACGATGCCCTGAATAATGCGGCATTCCTTATGAAAAACAGGGAAATCGTGAATGGAGGAGGGGCAATAGAGTTTGAACTGGCGCACATGATCAGGCTGTTTGCGGCAACACAGACCGGAAAGAAACAGCTTGCAATCCAGGCGTATGCAGAAGCCCTCGAAAAAATTCCCACGATTCTTGCCAGAAATATGGGAATGAATGCAATTGATGCAATGGCGCAGATGAGGAATTCATATTCAAGAGGGGTAGAGGCAAGGATAGACCTCTCACGAAAGGTAACTGATAAGGGGCCGAAAGTATACGATTCGGCAACGGTCAAGAAACTAGCCATTATCGCAGGTACAGAAACAGCAAGAAACGTACTAAGAATTGATGAAATCGTCCCGAAGAGATGATATCACACTGATTGCAATGCCTCACCCTCTCTCCGTGGCATTGTTATCATACCCAAGAAGGAAGTTAGACCTTCAATGTCTTTCCGGAAGACACGGATTTGCCATTTTAGATGTGCCTCCCGGAAAAAACCTATATCAAAAAAAAAATCCAAAAAAGGCGGCTGAGACCTGGTTTTGCCATTCTCCGGTCAAATGTCAGCCAAAAATCAGAAAATATGGTTCGGTACTCCCAACTTCAAGCCTCATGGCAAGTAAAAGAGTACCGTAAGAATCAGGAAAAAGGTACTTTTCAGGCCCTTTTTGCCATTTAAAGGGTTTAAGAGAAAAGACTTTAAAATCTGAGACCAGTAAGATCGGTGTGCCCCCATTCCTGAATCATCATGGCAGGAAGGGAGCAGTCTTCCGATCATGCACAATAAGCTTTAAGAAAATTAGTAAACGAGAGGGAGGGTGATTTACTCGCCCTCATTACATTGATAAAAAACTAATTCAATAGAGCAGGATGTAGAAGTTGACGCATTCTTTCCCTGAACTAAAGACTCCGGGTTTCCTGCTGAGGTTTTATGAAGTGCATGATAATCGGCGGCTTCCTTGGAAGCGGCAAGACTACTACAATAAGAAAACTTATCGAATACCTTGGAGCACAGGGGCAGCGAACAGCAATTATCGTCAACGAGATCGGAGAGATAGGGATAGACGGGGACACGATCTCGGAAGGTGGAGTGGAAACCAGAGAAATTACAAGCGGATGCGTTTGCTGTACTCTTAGAATCAGTATGGAGCACACCATAAAAAGCCTTAGAACTTCCTACAGTCCGGATACTATAATAATAGAGCCTACAGGGATAGCCTTTCCGAGACAGCTCAAAAGCAATATAGAAAGCATGGATCTGCCGGGGATAACCTTCGCTCCCATAGCGAACCTCGTAGATGCCAGCCGTCTGGGCTCCGACCCGGAAGACATCCCCAATTTCATGAAAAACCAGATCGAAGACGCAGAGATCCTTGGCATCAACAAAGTTGATCTCATCGGACCTGAGAAGCTTCTTGAGGTCTGCAGACTCCTGCGCAAACTGAACCCGAAATCAAGGATGGTTCATTTCTCAGCCAGGCAAGGAGGAGAAAACTTTGACAAACTGCTGGACCTGCTTGGAGGAGACAGCCAGGAAAAAATAGTTCCTGAAGCGAAAAACTCAGTCGAGATGTCCGGAGTTTCGGCATATTCCTCCGAATTTGAAATCACTTCACAGGAAATTCCCCTTGAAACCGCGGTCTCTGTTTCCGAGCAGATCCTGGAGAATATAAGAAACAGAGCAAAAGAGCTGAACCCCGAATTCGTAGGGCACATAAAGCTTTCCTTTACCCACAACGGAAACTTTGTAAAGGGAAGTGTAACCTCAGCGCATGAAAACCCTGCAATAGAAGTGCTTAAAAAAGAAGGAAATCCCAGGTCAAGGATAAAAGTACTTTCGGCAATAACGTCCGTACCCAGGGAAGAACTGGTTAAAGCCGTGGATGTGGCAGTAACCGGGCAACTGGAAAACAGACAACTTTCATATATAAAGATGGAAAAAAGAGACCACGGACACCACCAGGCCACAATAAGCCCCTTTAAGCAGAATAACCTCTGACGGAAATACGTTTCAGGTCAAGGGAAGCCTTGACCGGACATACAACAACTTTATATAGGATCGAATTGTCCTCGATCCTTACCCGAAAGAAACCCCTTATATAGAGAGGTAAAGTACTCTTTCAGCCGTCCGGAAAAACCTGGCTTCTGGAGAGCAATAAATTTACCGAAAATATTTGGAAGTTAGCATAAGAAGAAATTAAAAACAGAGATGCAATAACTTACCAGGGAAAAGTTCGCCCATATTTTAAAAAACGGCGGAAAAAAGGCAAAAAATAGGATTTAACCAGACTCAGGAACAATTTAAAGACCTGAACTTTGAAAATCCAGTTATATATTAGGAAGAAAAATAAAATATCTGGAAAAATGAAGAAAAACAATTGAGCATGTAAACTATACTTGCATGCGTTCAAGATAAAATCCAGGTGGACCTTATTTTGCCTGATTAAATATTCCAGAAAAAACAAATCCACTTGATTAACTTTCATAGCTCAAATAAAAGCCTGTGTATCTTCAATATCCGCAATAAGAGATATCCCTGAAAAGAGGATAATTGCTCTATAAATTTTGATACCATTGATCAAATCAATGGAAACAAAAAAACAATTCTTTTTTATAAAATCATTTGCGGAGAAAATTGGAGTGACAACTATAAAATTATAGCTGCGCAAAAATTAGCATAGATGAAGGTATATGCGAGGAAATCTAACTTTAAATTGCAAGTGAATTCCCGAATAGTAAAGGGAGTACACCTTTCATAAGTAAACTGGGAAAAACGGTCTACTGGCACAGGAAAATGGGAACTGGAAATCCGGAATTCCGGGAAATCAGTAACATTCCTGAGAAGCCTGAAAAACAGGAAAATTGACCTGTAATTCAGCACATTTGTGCAACCAGTACACCATCAAGAGGTTATCCATACCCCCACAATGGAAAGAATTCGATCTGGAGGTTTTCGAATTCATTTACATTGTTTCAGAAAGTATTTCGGAAGAAATACCCGAAAGTTCAGGAAGATGTAACTTGCAGGATCGAAGATCTGAGCAATCTGAGATCTCTTCATTATGAAATGGAGGTTAAAATATGTTGGATTTGAAACTGGAAGACATCGATGGCATATTAGTACGCTACAACGTCGCCCTCGAAAAGGAAATGACTCCTGACGAAGCAGCAGAAGAGCTTTACCCGAAGGATGAACTCATCTATCCGATTGCAAAATCAATCTATGAGGGAGAAGAAGAAGACGTGGTTGACGGACTCAAAGCCGCAATCGCTGCAGGCAAGAAGCCAATCGACCTTATCAATGATGCTCTGATGATAGGCATGGGTGTTGTATCCAAGCTCTACGACGATGGTATCATTTTCCTCCCCAATGTTATGATGTCTGCCGATGCCATGCTGAATGGTATTGAATTCTGCAAATCCCAGACCACCGAAGTACCCGAGCCCAAGGGCACGGTTGTCTGCCATGTTGCAGAAGGTGACGTGCACGACATCGGAAAGAACATTGTTGCTGCCCTCCTGAGAGCAGCCGGCTATGACGTAACTGACCTGGGCAGAGATGTCCCTGTTGACGAAGTCATTGAAGCTGTTGTAAAAGATAAACCAATACTGCTTACAGGTACTGCTCTCATGACAACCACCATGTATGCATTCAAGGAAATCAATGACAAGCTCCTTGAGAAGGGATTAAAACTGCCCTTTGCATGTGGTGGCGGTGCTGTGAACCAGGACTTCGTTGCACAATATGACCTCGGAGTTTATGGTGAAGAAGCTTCAGACGCTGTGAAGATTGCTGATGCAATCCTTGCCAGTGGGAACGACATAGAGAAGTTAAGAGCAGAATTCCACAAGCACTAAGGGAGGGAGCAAAATGGTAAAGAAATACACTTCAATGGCTTACGCTAAAGCAGATGACATGCTTTTCGGGAACTCAAAATACCCCGTAAAGGCAGGCCTTGGCCTCGAGATCGGTGCTGGATACACAACTCCTGAACTGAACTATGCCCCGAGACCTCAGGCAGGCAAATCTAAAGACAAACTCATTAAAGAATACGAAAGGATTACCACCGACGCAATGGCAAGAATGGTCCAGATCGGTGCACCTTCAATCGTACTCGAAACCGAACACGTCGAGCAGATGTCCAACAACCCCGACTGGGGAGGCGCTGTTGCACATGCCCAGAAGACCATCATGGAAGAATACCACGATGAATACGGCATAAAGTGCGCACTCCGCCACACAATCGGGGACATCCGTGAAGACCGTGACTATCTCCAGCTCAGAGGAGACAAGTACACAACCTTTATGGAAGCCTTTGAACAGTGTGCCCAGAACGGTGCTGACATGCTTTCCGTAGAGAGCATGGGTGGTAAGGAAGTATTCGACTACTCTATCCTCAGGAACGACACTGCAGGTATCCTCTTCGGTATCGGTGTGCTCGGCAGCATGGACATGGAAATGATCTGGTCCGACATTGCAGACATTGCAAAGAAGAACGGAGTAGTTGCAGCCGGTGACACAGACTGTGCCCAGGCAAACACTGCAATGTTCATCGCAGGCGGCCTGCTTGACAAGAACCTTGCCCACACAACTGCAATCGTTGCAAGGGCAATATCTGCATCAAGGTCCCTCTGTGCATATGAAGCAGGCGCAACTGGCCCCGGGAAGGACTGCGGATACGAAAACACCATCATAAAATCCATATCTGGTGTACCAATTGCTCAGGAAGGTAAGACTTCCACCTGCGCCCACTCTGACGTAATGGGTAACCTGACCATGCAGTGCTGTGACCTCTGGTCCAACGAATCCGTTGAATACCACGGTGAATTCGGCGGTACCACAGTTCAGTGCTGGTCCGAGACTCTTGCATACGACTGTTCCATGATGAACACCGCTCTGAAACTCGGAAAAGGAAAGGACCTCAGGGACATCCTCACACTCTCTGACAAGTACAGAGACCCACAGGGATATGTCCTCGCCTATGACAACGCCTACAAGGTAGGCCAGGCAATTGCAAAGGACGGAAACAACAACTACCTCCGTTCCAAGAATGCTGCAATTGAGTGCTGTAACATTGTAGAAGAAGGCATCAACTCCGGCAAGCTCAGACTTACAAGGTTCGAAACCAATGCTCTTGCAAAGGTTAAAGCCGACCTTGTAGCCCTTACCGATGATGCTGACAAGTTCATGAGTGAAAGCCTGACTAAATACAAACAGGAAGTTGCAGTTTTCAGACCTGAAAACTACGGGCTCTAAGCCCCAAACTTCTTTTTTTAATTTTTTTTAAAAATGGCTTCAGGGGAATGATCATGAGCGAAAACGTAGGAACTTCTACCATAATAATCGACAAAACTGCAAATGCCGCTCCTCTCGGCTTTACCGGCCTGGGTCTCGCTGCAGTCCTGTTGAGTCTGAGCTACATCGGCGTATACCCTGTGGAGTCAATGATTGTCTCCATGGCAATATTCCTGGGAGGATTTGCCCAGGTGTTTGCAGGAATCATGTCCTGGAAGAAAGGAGATATTTTTGCAGGAACTGCATTTTCGGCATTCGGCCTTTTCTGGTTCTCACTGGCCGGACTGCTTGTAATGCCTGCAATGGGCTGGGCGGAAGCCTCTTCTGGAGTCGCTATGGCCGCATATCTCTTCATCTGGGGTGTGTACACCTTTGTTATGTTGATCATTACAATGAAGATCGGAGTCAGAGCCCTTCAGTTTGTATTTGTGACATTATTTATACTATTTATGCTGCTTGCCGTTGTAAACGCAACCGGAAGTACCGGGCTGCTTGTAGTGGCTGGATACGTTGGACTTATTATGGGTCTTGGATCTCTGTATACGGCTCTTGCCATGGTAATGAATGAAGTTCATGGAAAGACAGTTGCTCCACTCTGAAGATAAAGTAATGATAGCATAAAACCCTCAGTAAAAAAAAGGTATCTGAGGAATACCTACACCAACCTCGACGGCCTACAAAACCCACAAAAACGACAGGGCAAAAACAGGACCTAAAGCTCGAAAAAGTTCTCAACCCTTGAAGACACAGGTTATAAATCTGTGTTTTCAATATACTCACCCTCTCCGAGATATATGGATTTTAGTGGCTGAAAATGCTGCGTTATGTACCGCGGCAGGGAAAATGTAGGCCTTCGAGGTCTTATAAATTTTTAAAATTATTTCAATAATAAAGCAATCTCTTTTCAACCTGGTCAAATGGGCCCGCTTTATAAAGGAGGATTAAAACAATCATTAAGGAGAATTTCGGATGAAAGCGGACAAAAATTTGAATAACCTCCGGAACAGATCATATACAGGGCTTTTTTTTAGTCTCGTACTAACTTTTGTTAAATTGATTGCAGGACTGTTGGGAAACAGCACAGCACTTCTTGCGGATGCAATCCGTTCCTTTTCAGAGTTAATCGGCGAATCCGTAAAACTTCTGGACCATTTTATCACCAGCAAACCCGAAGACTGGAACCATAATTATGGATATGGGAAAATTACGACCCTCTTTACGGGAGCAGGAGCATGTGTGCTTCTTTTTGCTGGAGTACAATCATTAACTCTAGCTTCAGGAGAGCTACTTATGTTTATACAGGGAAGAGGGACAGAAACCCCTGAAATGTTTGCACTCTACGCAGCTGCTTTTACCCTTGTATCAAAAGAAATTATTCATTTTTTAAATAGGAGAGCCGGAAAGCAAACTGAGGGTATTTCCTCAGAAATTGACTCTTATACCAGAAAAACTCACATCAGAAGTCTATTTTTTTCATGTATTGTTACTCTGGGCATAGGATGCACGTTTCTCCCCGGAAAAAATTGGGCTATAGCTGATTCTCTTATTGCAGTTCTTTTAAGCCTTTACCTTCTCGGAACCTCGAGCAAGCTCCTCTACGGTACTGCCAACGAACTCATAGAAGCTTCCCTTGATGAAGAAAACAATCGGAAGATCAGGGAGATAATAAACAGAACCGAAGGAGTACTGGATTCTGGCGAGCTTAAAACAAGGAGGATAGGAAACGGGATAGCAATTAATGCTTGTATTACTGTAAATAGCTCTCTGAATATTCAGGAAGTTAAAGAGATTGCAGACCTGGTGGAAACGAGACTGAAAACAGCCTATGGGTAGGGCATATATACCCTTATAAAAGCAGAACCTGCCCTTGAGAGAAATTGTTTTTTCCAGAAAAAGATAAGAAGTTCTGAAATCAGATATCCATGTAGCTACTACATGTTTAACAACTATTCAGATTAAAATAATAATAACAAGCTTTAACCAGCCGGAATCTGACCATGAGCCAGAGCCCGAAAACTGGCCAGGTTGTTTAATAGTATCTTAACAGAAACATTACTAGAAACTAATAACTTTCCGAAACGCCTGAAGAAGCCGTTATCCAATTCACAAAAGAGGTAAGTAAGAAAATGCACTTCAGTCTTGGAATCGATGCAGGGGGCACCTATACTGATGCCGTTATCATAAGGGATTCTGATGGAGAAGTAGTTGAGGCGAGCAAAGCTCTGACGACCTACCCCGACCCTCTGCCGGGAATGAAAAATGCAATCGACAGACTGGACCCCGGCTATCTTAAAGACATAAAGCTCGTATCCGTCTCCACCACCCTGTCCACAAATACGATTCTGGAAAACACCGGATTTCCGGTAGGACTGATCATGATCGGAGACTATGTGATCCCGGAGAAACTTCCAACAGACTACTGGGTAGCAGTCTCAGGCGGGCATAACATCGATGGAGAAGAACTAAAAGCCCTGGACCTTGATTCAGTAGAAGAATTCGCCCTCAAAGTACAGAATAAAGTTTCTGCTTTTGCGGTTTCTTCGTACTTCAGCAACCGAAACCCCGAACACGAGCTTGCCGTCAAAAAAGCTGTAAAGGAACTTACCGGGCACCCGGTTGTTTGCGGCCATGAGCTGTCCCAGGACCTTGGGGCCTATGAAAGGGCCATAACTGCTTTTCTGAATGCTCAGCTAATCCCGATTACCCATAAGTTTATCCAGTCAATAATCAAAGAATTTGAAAGCCGCGGGATCAGCGCAAACATGCTGATGCTAAAATGCGACGGGTCAGTAGTTGGAATCGAAGAGGCTCTGGAAAAACCCATTGAAACTATCTTTTCAGGGCCTGCCGCGAGCCTTGTGGGGGCCTCTCACCTCAGCAGGCTTGACACATGCGCTGTTATTGATGTTGGGGGCACGAGTACGGACGTAGCCATGATGCAGAACGGGCTCCCACAACTCAGCAGCACAGGTGCGATAGTCGGAGGCTGGCAGACCCGCGTAAAAGCTATCCGTATGGAGACCTCAGCAACCGGAGGAGACAGCCATATATGGCTTAAGGGCGACCGGATCAACTTAGGCCCCCGCCGGGTTATTCCTCTCTGCAGGGCTTCTGAGATATATCCCGAATTCAGGGAGAAACTTAAGCATAACAGAGTAGCAAAAGGTTATCTCTGTGAAAACATCCAGGTAACGAAATTTTTTGTTCGTACGGATTTCAGGCCTATTGAGCTGAAAGCAGGAGAACGTGAGATATACAGGCATATCGGAAAAGAGCCTGTTTCCTTCGGAGATCTGCTAATAGCACTGAAAAAACGCCCCTCGCCTTCAATGCTCGATTCACTGATACAGAAAAGGCTGATTCAGGCTATAGGTTTTACACCCACCGATGCCCTGCATGTCCTTGGGGAATATACCGAATGGGATGTGGAAGCTGCAAGGATCGGGGCTTACATACTCGGGAGGCCACTGAAGCTAAGCCCGGAGGCTTTCAGTGCTGAAGTAAAGCGCAGGGTTGCGCACAACATTGCCGAAGACCTTATCGCATATCTGATAGAAGGAATGCCCAGATCCGAGATTGACAGAGTACTTATGGGAAAAAACTTTACGCGGTTTAGAATAGAAATTCCTGTGGTCCTTCTAGGAGGGCCTGCATGGGCATATGTGAAAGAACTGAGTAGACTGATTAATGCCGGGTTCATAGTTCCCGAACACGCTGATGTTGGCAATGCAGTTGGCGCCCTTGTTGGGAAAGGAATCAAAAGGGTAGAGATTCTCATAAAAACAAGACTTGTTTCCAGGTCAGGGGAAGAAAAACCTGAAGATGATGAGGAATACGGCATAGCTCCGGAGAGTGAAATTATAGAAAGTGCTCTTCGGCAAGAAAAGAAAAACGAGTTTATTGTATTTTCCCCTTCAGAAAGGAAGAAATTTGAAATATACGGCGAAGCTCTGGAATATGCAGAAAAGCTGGGGAGACAGCTTGTCATGGATTACATGATCAGTGCAGGGCTTGAAAAAGAGGACATAAAGATAGATGTCAGCAGGAAGCACCTGGCGCCCAGCGGCTGGACAGATGCACCTCTGGAAACAAAACTTGTTTTTGTAGGGGTCGGCGTTCCGAAAAACACAGTAACAGGCTGAAAGGAAAAGAATAAAACAAACTTTCGTGACCGAAATATATAAGCAGAGATATATATATCTGAAGCAATATCTTAATACATCCGGCTAAAAAGAGAAATGAATACAGCTAAAAAAAGATATAGATCACTTAAAATAGAGTAAAAAATGGGGCTGTTTTGACAATGCAATATAGTCTGGGTATTGACGCAGGTGGAACATACACTGATGCAGTTATCTTAAGGGATTCGGACAGCCGGATCCTTGATACAAGCAAAGCGGTTACCACCTATCCGGACCTTATGACCGGAATTCGAAATGCAATGAATAAGTTGAATCCGGAATACCTGAAGAAAGTAAAACTTGTGTCGGTTTCCACAACTCTTTCAACAAATACCATCCTGGAAAGGACAGGGTATCCTGTGGGCCTGATCCTTGTAGGAGATTACACAATCCCCAAGGAACTCCCAGCCGACTACTACATTACGGTTAGAGGCGGACATGATAGCAACGGAGAGGAACTCCACCCGCTTGACATAACTGCGGTAGAACAGTTTGCTGTGAGTATGAAAAAGAAAGTCTCTGCATTTGCCGTTTCTTCCTATTTCAGTACCAGAAACCCGGAACATGAGCTCAAGATAAAGAATGTAATCCTTAAACTGACAGGGCATCCTGTGGTCTGCGGGCATGACTTATCCCAGGAACTGGGAGCCTACGAAAGGGCAGCAACCGCGGTCCTGAACGCCCAGTTAATTCCCATAACCTATCAGTTTATCCATTCAATTATCGCCGAAGTAAAGGAAAGAGATCTTGATGCGAAGGTCCTCATGCTGAAATGTGACGGCTCAGTCATAGACATAAAAGGAGCAAAACTGCGCCCCATCGAAACGATATTTTCAGGCCCTGCTGCAAGTATTATGGGAGCCTCACACCTTTCAGGACTTGACACATGTGCCGTAATCGATGTAGGCGGGACAAGCACCGATGTGTCTATAATAGAAAACGGAATCCCTAAACTTTGTGAGAGAGGCGCCATCGTGGGAGGCTGGCAGACCCGGATAAAGGCTATCAAAATGGAAAGCTCTGCAAACGGGGGAGACAGCCATGTATGGTTCAAAAAGTGCGTGAGGATAGGCCCAAGGAGAGTCATGCCCCTCTGCTTTGCTGCAGTAAAGTACCCCAATTTCAAGGAGAAACTTGAAAAAAACCCGGTACCCCTTAGAACCATGCTCAATGAGCATATCCAGCCAACAAAGTTCTTTGTCAGCACCGGTGTTACACCCATCAACCCCACCGAAAGTGAGAAGAAATTACTGGAAGTTATAGGAAACGAACCTCTTTCCATTCATGATATCCTAAATAAAATGAAACGTTTCCCCTCTCCTGCAGTTCTCGACTCACTGATGCAACAGCGGCTGATCCATGCAATAGGCTTCACACCTACGGATGCCCTCCATGTCCTTGGGGAATATACGGAATGGGATGTCGAAACCGCACAGATAGGAGCCAAAAAACTTTCCCGCTTTACTCAGATGGGGATCCATGCCTTCTGCAAAAAAGTGAAGCAGCAGGTTGCCAGAAACATGGCTTACAGCCTGATGTCCTTTATTATGGAAGGAAGGGGAAAAGACGGAATAAAGAAGATGCTGGAGGGAGAAGTCCCTGCCCAGTATAAGATAAATATCCCCATCGTCCTGCTGGGAGGGCCGGTAAAAGCCTATCATGAAGAACTGAAAGCTCTGATTGATGCAGAAATTATAGTCCCTGAACAGGCTAGAGTAGGCAATGCGGTTGGAGCCCTTGTGGGAAAAGGAATCAAAAGAATTGAAATAACTATAAGGCCCAATTTAATGGAAAATCCGGACCAGAATTTTCTGGTGTTTACCCCGGCTGGAAGGAAAAAATTCGAGCAGTACAGGGGAGCAGTGGAATACGCTCACAGGGTCGGAGAAGAACTTATTCTGGATTCAATGAAAGATTTCGGGCTTCCGGCCAGCTCAATAAAGATAAACACCAGCATAGAGTATCTCTCTCCACCCGACTGGAAGCATACGCCAATGGAGACAAAGATGACCTTTGTAGGAGTCTGTGCACCTGGTTTTTCAAAGGATTAAAATTGACAATTCTGTATCCCCGTGTAAAAAAGATTAACTTGAAAAACTCCGGAGAAATGCGGAAGTTGACATTGAACAGCCAAGAAGCAGCCTGCCGGGAAAAAGGATCGGCGGCATATAGCAAGATAGTACACCATAGGAAGTAAGAAGATATGGAATCTTCACTTATTGATCTTGTTTTCCGCTCCGATAAAAGAAAAAACCTCCTTATACTGCTGGATGGAGGCTCAAAAAGCATTGATGAGGTCAGGACAGAACTTGATGTTACCGCCACGTCGATTCTTCCACAGATAAAGAAACTCATAGACAGTGACCTTATAGTGCAGGAAGACAGGATGTACAAACTCACAGTGCTGGGAGAGTTTATCATCAAGAAGGTAAAGCCACTGATAAGTGCCCTTGAAGTCGTGGAAAAAAATAACTGTTACTGGACAAACCACGACCTGAACTCAATCCCCCGACATCTTCTGGAGCGAATATCCGAACTTGGAGACTGTATCCTTGTCGAACCCGACCTGAATCACATATATGAACCATCTCCTAAAATAATAGACAGTATGGTCAATGCAAAGCGAGCTTCGACCCTTGCTTCTTATTTCAATCCTGCCTATCTACCCCTGTATGTTGAACTCGGAAGAAAAGATGCCGAGATTTCTCTGAATTTCACACAGTCAGTCTGGGACCATCTCTCAAACGAGCACTCAAATATGATAAAAGAAGTAATGGGCATGGATAATGTAAGTCTGTATGTTTCCAAAGAAGGAGTAAAAATTACAGAAATTACAGTAACTGACAGAATAATGCTCCTGGGGCTCTTCGATAAGAATGGAAAATTTGACCAGCAATTTATTATGAGCTTTGAGCCCAGCGCTCTTCGGTGGGGCCAGGAATTATTCGATTATTTCAAAAGGCTTTCCAGGCAGGTAAAAGAGATCTGATCTGAAGAAGACCCATAAAAGAGAAAATATGCAGATGAACCCTACAACTAATAAAGATAATGAAAAATAATTATATTAGTAATCCGTTGCATAAAAAAATGGCAATTTTCGATCTGTCCCCGCACTCATGCTCTGAAAGCCATCTATGGAAAGAATATCAATTTTGCGAGTAAAGCATGACAGGTGCACAGATTCCGGGTATAGAGATATATATAATGTTAGATATAATAAGATGAAAAATAAGAGAGGGAATTAGATGGAGTCATCATTACTGGATGTTCTCTTTCTTTCAGAAAAAAGGAAAAACCTCCTTCTACTGCTTCTGGACGGACCCAAGAACATCGAAGAGATCAAAAATACACTCGATGTACGCTCAAGCCCCATAATGACCCAGATAAAGATCCTGATGAAGCATGACTTAATTGTCGAAAGCAACAGGCTCTACAAACTTTCCAGCATCGGAGAGATTCTTGTCCCCAAGATGAGAGCAATCCTTGAAACTTTTAATGTATTCGATAAAAACCACGATTACTGGATAAACCAGGATATGACATCAATTCCTCCCGAATTCCTGGATAGTCTCGGAAAGCTTGGAGACTATAGTGAAGTAAACCCTGATAGAAACCACGTGTTCGAGTACCCAAAAGAAGTCGTAGAACACCTTTCAGAATCCGAGAAGGTAATGATCTCATCTTCATTTTTCCTTCCGATCTATCCTTCGCTCTGTATAGAGCTTGCAGCAAAGGGTACGGATATTACACTTGTATTCACTGAGTATGTTTATGACAGGATGCTCAACGACTACAAAAAAGAGCTTGAACACTTCCTGAACTTAAAATACACTAAACTCTATGTCTGTAACAACAATAATATGAAAATCGCATCAAGCATAGTTACAGAGAAATTTATGTCTCTATCCCTCTTTTGCAATAGCGGGATCTATTACAACCATAATCTGGTAAGTTTTGACGACAGCGCACTTAAATGGGGAAAAGAACTTTTTGACCATTATAAAGGCATGGCAAGGCCGATTACAAGGATCTGAGAGGAATCTTCCTTCGATCAAAATTTCCAGATATAAAATAGCTATTAACCAGATTAATTTTTAAAGAAAAATAGCTCTTAAAAGAGTGCTGTCCCTGAAAGCAGTCGATGGCGCCTGTTCCGAAAAGAGCATTATTACAACAATCATGTGTATCCTTTTTTTTCAGATGGGTTCATAAAGAGCCTGAGACCTCGGCCTATAAACGGACATTATGGCGATCATTCATCTGTAATTATTACTGGTCAATCCTGAAACTCTGCCTTATAAAACTTTGCCCGACCGCGCAGAAGACGGATATCAGTAGAAAAAAAGCGATGTTTTTAAAAAAAGGGAGAACAGAGATTCTCAGTTCACCCTGATAGTTACGTTCATTTCCGGAGTGTCTTTTACAGTGAAAAGGTAGGTCCCTGGAGTGTTAAAAGTATAGCTATAAGGAACACTGTAAGCCATTTCCTGATCCGAAAAGAGTCCTTCTTCACTTACAAGGACATAGGTCCCCTGCCTTTTGCCGCTCCACCAGGAAACTGTGTCCCCTGCCTGGACATCCAGTTCTGAAGGTCTTATTACTTTATAATACTCAAGGCGGACAATATGGTCTTTTCCAGTCCCTGAAACAACATTTTCCTGCGACATATTTTCTTGCGTTTCTGCTGCGGCTTCCGAAGCATCGGATTCTTCAGTCGCAGACCCCGAGTCTTCCTCGGCACAACCGGAGGCAAACAAAAACATAAACACCAGAAGTAAAACCAGAATTTTCCCTTTCATGAATATCACCAGTTTTCAGTCATTATAATATAAGTTCACTTATACACATTATCTTGTAGAGATATTTAAAACAAACAAAAGAAAAATAAAAAAACAAAGGTAAAAGGAAAAGTAAAGAAAAATAAAAAAACAAAGGTAAAAGGAAAGAGAAATTAGAAAAAAGAGAATAAATAGAAATTTACGTCCCGACTGAGACTTGAACTCAGGTCTAAGGCTCCGCAGGCCTCAAGGATATCCACTACCCTATCGGGACGCAAGCGAGTACCATTGATAAGCACATTCTAGCATATAAACTTTGTTACTCAAGATAAGGCTGAATCTGCAACACATCTGTCTATTTTCTCTGAAAAGTGAGGAAAAAAACCTGTTTCTAAGGCTTCAATATCAATAAAGATTAAATGCAACAAGTTCGTTTTTATAATTTATGTCGATGACCATAGGCCTTGCAGGAAAGCCCAATGCGGGCAAGTCCACCGTCTTCAAAGCAGCTACCCTCGCAGATGTTGAGATTGCAAATTATCCCTTCACAACTATAAACGCCAACCACGGTGTCACATATGTTCAGGCTGAGTGCCCCTGTAAAGAGAAGGAAAAAACATGCGGAAAGTGTGTGGACGGAATCAGACATGTTCCGATTGATATCATTGACGTTGCAGGGCTTGTGCCGGACGCGTGCAAAGGGAGAGGACTTGGAAACACTTTCCTGGACGAGCTCCGGCAGGCTCAGGCAATAATTCATGTTGTAGATGCCTCGGGTGGGACAGACGCTGAGGGCAACCCTGTAGAAATAGGAGACCATGACCCTCTTGAGGATGTGGCTTTCCTGAACAGGGAAATTACCATGTGGCTCTATGGAATTCTGGAAAGGAACTGGGTGAAGCTTTCCAGAAAGATCCAGGCAGAAGGGTTAAAGCTTGAAATCGTAATTTCAGAACAGCTTGCAGGGGCAGGGATAAAGGAATCTCACGTAAATGCTGCCTTAATTGAGACCGGGCTTGCAAGGGTGGATCATATAAAATGGACTGAAGAAGACATGATCCGGCTCTGTGATACTATGAGAGAGTTCAGTAAACCTCTCCTTATCGCTGCAAATAAGGCAGATATTGCCCCAGGAGAAAACCTGAAAAAACTCAAAGAACTTGACAGGATAGTAGTACCTACGAGTGCAGCAGCCGAACTGGCTTTGAAATCCGCTGCAAAAAGTGGAATAATCAAGTACACGCCAGGAAATGGAGACTTCGAGGTGCTTACGGAAGATCTTACAAATGCCCAGAAGAAAGGGCTTGAAGCCATCCATAAAGTAGTTGAACGGCTTGGCACCACCGGGGTTCAGGAGTGCATAAACAGGACTGTCTTTGAACTTCTGGACCTTATTGTAGTATATCCCGTAGAAGACGAAGGAAAATGGTCCGACAAAGTAGGGAATATGCTTCCAGATGCTTACCTTATGAAAAGAGGTTCTACCTGCCACGATCTTGCATACCAGATCCATACCGAGATAGGAGATCGTTTCCTGTATGCTGTGGATGCAAGGACGAGACTCAGACTTGGTGAAAAACACGAGCTGAAAAATGGGGATGTAATCAAAATCGTCTCTACTGCAAAATAACTGGTTGTAAAACGAGCCTAAAAAAACTGCATACCTGAGAAAAACCTGAAACAGGATAAAAACAATGAGAAATAAATACCAGGCCATTTAAGGCTTTTTTAGGATGAATACTCGATGGATCTGCTTTCTTTTGGTTATCCCCTCTATGAGAGGTACCTGGCCTGGCAAATAACGAGGTCAACCACAAAGACCCCTGCGCACGTGGCTATCATACTCAAGGAAACCGATCTCCTTGACCCTAAAGGGATGGAAAAACTTCTGGCCGCGCTTCTCACGTTTAAAAAGTTTAAGGTAGAACTCGTGAGCATTTATGTTGATATTCTTAAGACTGATCAGCCGGTGAAAACCGAGCTTGCGTCAACACTTGGAACCAGATTGGAAGAAGGTTTCATAGATCTTCTTTCCGGAACAGGTTATGAAATATATGGCCTTGAAGGGGAAATACAGAGCAGCAGGCAGGGCGGGGATTTTTTTGTATATGTATCACTTGGTTTTGGAGGAAGAGGGGAAATCACTAGGTCTGTACTTTCTATACTTGAGGAGATCAAGGCGGGAAGTATCAGACCGGAAGAAGTAGACGAAAAAATGCTTGAATCACACCTCCTTGTCAAGCATGAACCTGATATAATGATCCGTTCGGGAGGGCAGAAACTTTCGGATTTCCTTGTCTGGCAATCCGTATATTCGGAACTCTATTTTACGGATGTCAACTGGGAAGATGTACGAAAAATAGACCTTATGAGAGTGATAAGGGATTTTCAGAAAAGGCAGAGAAGGTACGGAAGGTGAGAAGAGATGGAGTTTGGAGAAAACCCCGGAGACTCACGTTATGTTGTGGTAGTGTGCCCTAAATGCAGGCAGCAGGCCCAGATAACAGAGACCGGAAAGAAAACCCTTAGATGCCAGCACTGCGGAGCCCTCCTGCAAGCGCGAAAACTCAGAATATTCGGCTCTTTCGAAGAATTATCCGAAGCTGTGGACTTCAGAACTCGCTTGCAGGCTGAACTTTCCGGAAACGGAACAGAAACTTTTTCCCTGAAAACCTTTCCGAAAGAATCTGGAAACTCAAATCCCGGAGACCAGGCCCTGAAAGGAACAGCTCAACCGGGACCCGGAACTTCTTCTGGAAGCACAGCCGCGAAAAAAGACCAGAAATCGATCCTCAATGAGATCCTTAAGGTTTCGGATGGGAAAATAGGAATTGAAGAGTTTTGTGAGAAAGCTATGGAAAAAGGGATAAGTAAGGAGAAATTTGATTTAATTTTGAAGAAACTTCTGGAAACAGGAGAGCTTTATTCTCCCGAACCTGGAATTGTAAAGCTGGTGTGAACTACCCGCTAAATCTAAAGATTTAACGGGCTTCCGGATTCATACTTCCGGCTAATTGCCAGAAAATCCCCAGGCTCATCCCCTACCTGTCATATCCAGTAAACCGGATATGCTGAGGAAAAGGGATCTTCCCACCTTAGAGATAAAAGAAAAAGTTAATAAAGAGATTGTTAAAGAACTTTTTGTTGTCTGGAAAATGATCTTTTCCTAGATTCTCAGCAGTAGTTATTGCCAACTACCCGCTAAATCAAAAGATTTAACGGGTTTCCTGCTGAGGTTTTATGAAGTTGAATAAGACAAACTTATATTAAGTACGAAAAGATTTACTATAATTGAGTATTTAAAAGCAGGATTGAATCCGTTTGGAGCAAGCAAGAAATAGCCAATTATATTCAAAAATAATTATACTGAACCGGAACTCACTGAAAAACTCATTGAGGCGTCCCGGAAAACTACTTACTGAAACTTCTACTGAAACCACTTAAATTTACTCATTGAGACCACTCACAAAATGATTCAATGTGTGGTCTTTGTGGTTTTATCACGATTATCCGTAAAGTTCACGGAATTGATACAGGGTATAACGGTGTTATAGACATGATGGATCCGCAAATAGAGCGAAAACTCATTGAAATCATGAGGGTGATTCACGAAAGTGATAAACCCATAGGTGCCCGGGCCATAGCTGACGAACTGAACAACCGGGGCTATGATATAGGAGAACGGGCTGTCCGCTACCACCTGAGGATCCTGGATGAGAGAGGGTTTACACACAAACACGGATATGCCGGGCGTACACTTACGGACCTTGGAGAAAATGAGATGAATGATGCCCTCATAGGGGATCGTTTTGGTTTTGTAATCTCCAGGATCGAAGAAATGGCATTCAGAACCACTTATAACCCCGAAACAGATACAGGGGATGTAGTGGCAAATATTTCTTATTTTGACAAAGACGATTTCGAAACTGTTATTGATTTGATTTCGTATACAGCCCACTCAGGGTACATGATAAGCCCGAGGGTTAGAATCTTCGAAGAGGATTCAGGACCTGAAATACCTCTCCCTCCGGGGAAAATAGGAATAGCTACCGTATGTAGCGTCACTTTTGATGGGCTTCTCCTGAAAGCAGGTATTCCTGTAGAACCCGCCTATGGAGGGATCCTCCAGATAGAAAACAGGAAACCAGCGCGTTTTCTTGAACTGATCTCCTACAGCGGGACTTCCATTGATCCGATAAAGATTTTCATGAATAGAGCTCCCACCTCAGTCCTTGAGGTGCTTGAAAAAGGAGAAGGAAAAATCCTTGCCAATATGCGGCAGATAAATTCTTCGGCCTATGAGAAGGCAGGAGAAATTATGAAAAGGGCAGCAAAGGTGGGTTTGGCAGGATGTATCACTACAGGAGAAATTGATGAGTTTCTACTTGGAGCTCCGGTTGAAACAGGAAAGTTCGGGGTTGCAGTAGTGGGAGGAATTAACGGGATCTGTGCCCTTGAGGAAACGGGAATTGAAATTGAAACAAACCCGATTTCCACTGTACTGGATTACCGAACAATGTCAGAAATATGACCGGATACGTTTAGAAACATAATAATAAGAATATTCAAAATTTGAGGCAGGCAGATGCTCAGGCTAACAGTGCTGTATGATAATGAAGCATACCCAGGTTTTACAGGAAGCTGGGGATTTTCGGCTCTACTTGAAACAGGCAGAGAAATCCTCCTTTTCGATACTGGATGGGATGGAACTCTGCTTCTCAAGCATATGGAGAAAATTGGCATCAGTCCTGCCTGTATAAGTAAACTGGTCCTTTCCCATCAACACTGGGACCATATCGGAGGTCTGCCCGAGATCCTTCACGCAAATCCCGGACTCACTGTTTATGTACCTTCATCTTTTTCAGAGAAACTCAAAAGGGAAATAAAGAAAAGGGCTGACCTTGTAGAGGTAAAGGAAGCCTTAGAGATATCTAATGGGGTCTGGAGCACAGGAGAACTGGGAGATAAAATCAAAGAACAGTCCCTTGTTCTGGGTACAGAAAACGGTTCCTATGTACTTACAGGCTGTGCTCATCCGGGAATTGATGCAATTATGGATGCTGCTCTTTATTATGGGGATATTAAAGGAATTATTGGAGGGCTGCATGATAGCGATAGGTTCGAGAGGCTTAAAGAGATGGAATTGATAGCAGCAGGGCACTGCACAACCCATAAGGGAAAAATAAAAGATACTTTCCCCTCAAAATATATGGAAACTCGAGCTGGCATGCGCTTTGAACTTCAGTAAATGCGAATTAAAAGGAACATACTTTCTTTTCAAACAATTACTTTCTTTTCAAACAATTACTTTCTTTTCAAACAATTACTTTCTTTTCAAACAATTACTTTCTTTTCAAAAAACCATTTCTGCTTAAGAGAAATTACTTTCGTTTTAATCCTATAGTAATCTCAATTTATTACATGATCCCTAACTGGCAGTGTCCGTGAGTTATTGATTAAATCTGGAAAAACGGAAACATCTACCGTCTTTGTCCAGATTTGAGAACCGCCCCCCTTGCTTGCGATGTTTCAGTGACTGAACCCCACGCCCCCTAACCTTAGCACTTTAATTAAAAAATAGGTTAAGGAGAAACTGAGAAAACATATGGTTAGAAATACAATGTCCTCCAACAGGAATAAAGGACTTTATGCAGAGAACTGGAAATCAGATAGGACTGCCAGAACAATCTGATTTTATCGTTATTTCTGCCATACATAATATAATTCAAATAAACGCACTTTGAACGGCTACTTCTTGAGATACGGAAAAAGGAATCGGGGAAACCGTATCAAAAATGAGATTAAGGGAGAAACATCGATGCTGAAAATAGAAGACCTGACTGTAGAGGTCAACGGAAAAATTTTGCTTCATGACGTGAACCTCGAGGTTGAAAAAGGGTATACAAATGTACTTTTCGGACCAAACGGAGCCGGAAAGTCAGCCCTTATGAGGACAATCATGGGCTTTAGCGAGTACAGGATTGTGAAAGGCAGGATACTGTTCAATGGAGAAGATATTACCAATCTTCCAGTGGATGAAAGAGCCCGCCGCGGACTGGGTATCATGATGCAGCGTCCTCCGGATATGTCAGGAATTAAACTGAGGGACCTTGTAAAAGTAGCATCGAAAGGAAAAAAGGATCCTGAAAAACTTGCAGAAAACCTTGATATGAAGCGCTTTCTGGACAGGGATGTAAATGTGGGTTTTTCAGGCGGAGAGATCAAACGCTCTGAGCTTCTGCAGCTTGCAGCCCAGAATCCGAGCCTCTACCTTCTGGACGAGCCTGAGTCCGGGGTGGATCTTGTAAGCATCGAACAGGTCGGAATGACAATAAAAGGACTTCTCGAAGAAGGTATGGACTGCCCGGGTAAGAGATGCAAAAAGGGAAAATCCGCCCTTATCATTACTCATACAGGCCAGGTTCTGGATTATGTGCAGGCAGACAAAGGGTATATTCTCTGTAATGGAACGGTCATGTGTTCAGGAAATCCCCTGAAAATGCTGGAAGAAATAAAAAACAAAGGGTATCAGGAGTGTATAACATGCAGACTGATGAAGTGAGCCTGAAAAAGAGAGCTGAGAGCGCAACTGAGAAAAAGGCGACTTTTGGAGAGGATTTTGAACTGGCAAAATATGAGGACGGCTCTAAGGTCAGCAAGCCTATTGAAGATCTTCAAACTCTTGACGAGGAAAGCAAAAGAACCCTGCTTCAGGTAGGGGTAATCCCAAGCGAAGAAGGCAGATCAGGCAGTTTTCTGGTACTGGATAATGCAGTCTCACACTCATCTCTGAAAGATGAGAATGTGGAACTAATGTCCACGCATGAAGCCCTTGAAAAGTATGAATGGCTCAAAGATTACTCCTGGAAACTCGTACAGGTGGATGCTGACAAGTACACGGCAAAAACCTACCTTGAAAATGCGGACGGTTACTTTATCCGTGCGCCTGCAGGAAAGAAATCTTCCATGCCTGTCCAGACCTGCCTTATGCTGGGAAGCAAAAAGGTATCCCAGACAGTGCATAATATCATAGTCGTCGAGGAAGGAGCAAGTCTTGATATTATCACAGGCTGTACCGCCAAAAAGGGAGTTGAAGAAGGCCTGCACCTTGGAATATCCGAGATGTATGTAAAAAAAGGTGCCACTCTGAATTTCACAATGATCCACAACTGGGCTGAACAGATAGGAGTCCGCCCGAGAACTGTTGTGCACGTAGAAGAAGGTGGGACTTATATAAGCAATTACATTTGCCTGAAACCCGTACGTTCCGTACAGACCTACCCAACTGTAATGCTCGAAGGGAAAGGAGCGGTGACAAGGCTCAACACCATAGCAATTGCCCACCTGGGTTCCGAACTTGACCTTGGAAGCAGGGCAATTTTCAACGCCCCGAATACGAGAGCGGAGCTGATATCGAGAACAATCACAATCGGCGGGAGACTTATTGCACGGGGAGAAATGATAGGCAATGCAAAGGGTGCAAAAGGGCACCTGGAATGCAAAGGGCTTGTCCTTACCGACAAAGGAAGTCAGCTTGCAATCCCCATCCTTGAGGCAAATGTAGATGATATAGAGCTTACTCATGAGGCAGCCGTGGGGAAAATTGCCAAAGACCAGGTAGAGTACCTGATGGCAAGAGGGCTTACCGAAGAAGAAGCCATTGGAATGATCATAAGGGGCTTCCTGGATGTTGGTATAAGGGGAATCCCGGAAGAACTGAAGAACGAAATAGAAAATACGATTACACAGACGGCTCTTGGGATGTAAGTGCTGGCAGTCGGGGAAACTCCCGAGTTTCCCCTGTAAACTGATCAGGAAAGGATCTGCATGCAGAAGGAAAAGTAGGGAGCCTGTGGAAAAAGTATGGAGAAGAATACAAATTTTTCCGAATCAAGTATACTTTAATTAAAAGAGGTGTTTGTATCCGGCAGGATAAAAGGAGAAACCTGCCGGTTTTTTGTGGAGTATATGTGGATATTAATGAGCAGAAAACATATTTTAGACCGGATTTCTTTGTGGAAAAAAAACCTCAAATCAAACAAGCTCATTAAACCGTAATTTGCAGATTGTAAAAGGAGTATAAAAATCTATCTCTATAGGACAGTAGGCGGACACATTACCAGGCAAATTAGAGAAAATACCCTGGAAAAAAAGAGAAAATTCTACAAAAAGGAAAAAACAGAAATGTTCTGGAAAGCGGAATATTATATGAAAGGAATGTTCTCTAAACACAACCAGAAATGAAATAGAAATAGGATTATTTTTAATCAGGTAAATTTGTTTTATTTAAAGCATATGGCTTATGCGGGGAACATAAGCTTAATTGACTGGAAACCTCTGAAAAAGAGCGAATAGATCAAAGAAATTCCGGTACTTCGAATTTTTGCCTTTAGTATGCCGTACTTGCCAGTATATAAATACTCCGGATATAATATTACAGTACTGTAGAAGAGAGGAGGGATTGGAATAATAGACTTTGCCTGCAAGGAATTCAAAGTAGAAGATGTGATCAAGTGCGCTCTCAGTCTTACAAAAGCTGATCTGAATGTAATGAAGCACTTCTTAAATGAACCCGAAAAATGGGTTGATACTGACACCCTTTCCAGATCTCTGGATCTGGATATTTCTACGGTCCAGCGTTCCGTGAAAAAGCTGCACGAAAAAGGGATCCTCCAGAGGTCACAGCAAAACCTTGACGGAGGAGGCTATGTATTCATTTATAAAATCCATTCAAGAAACCAGATTAAAAATGTCATTCTAAAAATTGTACAATCCTGGGCCGACAGACTCGGACAGGAACTTGAACAATGGGAAAACGGAGGTTAATTTAAAATGCTCAAAATCACTCCCTACCTGGGAATCCTTGTACTTATTGTTTCCATAGGAGGGCTCTGGTACCCTGCACTCGGGTACTTTGTGTTGCTTATTTTTGCAGCAATCTTCCTTATCAGCCCCTTCAGAGGCAGATGGTTCTGCGGAAATCTCTGCCCGAGGGGAAGCCTTGCTGATTTCTGGATCAGTAAAATTTCAAAGAAAAAGAAGATCCCGGGCATCTTAAGGAGCCTGTGGGTGCGCATACCTATCTTTCTCCTGATGATGGGCGTTATGGGCTACAGGATTTCAAGTGTCATCGGAACCCTGAACACCTTTGAAAAGATAGGGATGATCTTTGTCACCATATGCCTTGTGACAACGGCAATTGCAATCCTTCTCGGCAGCTACCTGAGCCCGAGGGCCTGGTGTTCTTTCTGCCCGATGGGAACAGCACAGAACCTGCTCGGAGGGAAGAGGTACCAGCTTCAGCTTGAAAAAGACAAATGCATAAGCTGCAAGAAGTGCGAAAAAGTGTGCCCCATGCAGCTTAAGGTCTGCCAGATCGAGACAAAACCCGACTGTATAAAATGTGGGCGTTGTGTGAGTGTCTGTCCCAAAGATGCCCTGAAGTTCTGATTTATATTTTTTATTTTTTTGTTTATTATTTTTTATTTTCCGCAAAAATTAGAACGGTGTTTCACAGGAAAACACCCTCAAAGGAAAACTGAATCTCAAAAACAACTGTATGCCTCAAAAACGGTAAAACGGCATATCTCACAAAACGAATATTTTTATTTTATAATTATATAATATAAACTATAGGGGAACCAAAAAACATTTTCAGAATCTGGCTTTAATGCAACCATCTGCGCATACTGTAAAGTGTCCACAAATCAGTGTCCACAAATAGGCCATAATTCAGGAGGAGAAGAATATGACAGCAAGAAGTGTACCGGAACTTTCAGAAGCCCAAAAAACAGAACTCTCCGAACTCTTCGGGGAATGCGTCAATCTTGACAAACGCGATCGCCACTATTATAACCACGATATAGGAGCCTTACCCCCACTTGTCAAAAAAGTAATAGGGAACACTGACCCTGCAGCTGTTGTAAAAATCCGGACGGAAGAAGATGCAGTAAAACTTCTGGAATTTGCAAACAGGCACCAGATTCCGGTTGTCCCCCGTGCAGGGGCTTCCTCCGGGTATGGCGGGGTAATCCCTACGAAGGGAGGCATAGTTGCCGATGTCACATTACTGAATAAGATCATAAGCATCGATCCAGAAGGGCAGAAAGCAGTGGTGCAGAGCGGGCTCATCTGGGAAAATTTAGATAGGAAGCTGAAAGAGAAAGGGCTTTCTGTCAGAGCAATCCCTTCAAGCGCTCCATCCTCGACCGTAGGGGGCTGGCTGGCTCAGAGCGGAGCCGGATATGGAAGTTATGAATTCGGCTGGGGCTATGAGAGCATGGAAAAAGCCCGGGTTGTCCTCCCCAACGGAAAAATAAGGGACTTTTCCGGCCCCGAACTCAAGAAGTTAATAGGGACAATGGGGACCACGGGTATTATCACCGAAATTACCCTGAAAGTCCAGAAGCTCGATGAGAGAAAAGCTGTTTCCGCCAGCTTCCCCGACGCTTCAGCCATGAAAAAAGCGGTAGAAACCATAAGGAAAAAGAACATACCCCTCTGGTCCATCTCTTTCCTGAACCCCGAATGGGCGGACATGAAGAATAAATCACCCCAGAAACTCCACTATGGAGAAATTGTGGACAAACAAAGGCCAGTGCTACCTGTTGCTTACGTCTGTACCTTCATGTACCCTGCCTCCAGGGACGTCTCCGGCCTAAAAGAAGCAATCAAGAACGCAGGTGGAACGGTCCTTCCCGAAGAGATTGCAAAGCACGAGACTGAGGAATGGTTCAAGTCCATGAAAGTTAAAAGGCTAGGCCCCTCCTTTATCCCTGCTGAGATCCTCGTGCCGCTTGAGAAGATGGATAGCGCTTTTGAAGAAATTGAAAAGAGGATAAAACTCCCGGTGCTCATCGAAGGGATGGTTATCAGTGACGGAAACGTTGTACTTCTCTGCTTCATGCGCCACTCCGAACGCTCCTTACTCTTCAATACGGCCTTTGCCCTTTCCCTGAGCATCCTGAAAATTGCAGAAGAAAACGAAGGCAGAGCCTATTCTTCAGGCCTCTTCTTTGCCTCGAAAAAACAGAGCGTCTTTGGAGACCGGCTTTCGGAAATAGAAGCCCTCAGGAAAGAATTCGACCCCAACGGAATCATGAACCCTGAGACCCTGGACGGAAAAGGGCTCCTGAACACCGCCGTGTCCCTCGGCTCTTCCTTCGAACCCATGGGAAGGCTTGTTGGAAATATGTCAGGGATCGGAGAAGTTTCCTTCAAAGACGAAAAGGACATCCCGGCAGACATTGTCGAACTTGCCTACTCCTGTTCCCAGTGCGGATACTGTGTGAGCGAGTGCGACCAGTACTACGGCAGGGGATGGGAGTCCCAGTCCCCCAGGGGAAAATGGTTCTTCATCAAGGAATACCTGGCAGGCCGGGAAAAACTTGACCAGAGGCAGACGAACACCTTCCTTGCCTGCACTACCTGCCAGATGTGCGACGCCCGTTGTGAGCTGGACATGCCAATCGAACATGCCTGGATGACAATGCGCGGAAAGCTGGTTGATGAAGAGAAAAAGATGACTTTCCCGCCCTTTGAAATCATGGCTGCAAGCCTCTTGAAGGAGAGGAACATATGGGCAAACTTCAGCAAAGACAGGGACAAATGGATTCCTGACGACATCAGGGCAAAAATGAAAGACAAAGCCGAGTATGCCTACTTTGCAGGCTGTACGGCGTCCTTTGTGGAAAAAGACGTGGCTGTCGGGGCTGTGCGTATGCTCGACGATGCGGGGATCGAGTTTACAGGGCTGGGAGACAAAGAGGCCTGCTGTGGAATTCCCATGCTCGTTGCCGGGAAGTGGGATGTATTTGAAAAGATCATGCGGATGAACGTCTCGAACATGAAAAAGAAAGGTGTAAAAACCGTGATCACTTCCTGCCCAGCCTGCTGGCTCATGTGGCACACGGTCTATCCCCAGTGGGCGGAAAAACTGGGCATTGAATACGGGCTTGAGACAAAGCACTATTCCGAAGTCCTGGTGGAGCGTCTGGACGTGCTGAAGCCCAAATTCAAGAACCCTCTGAATAAAGTGGTTGCCTGGCATGACTCCTGCCACCTGGGAAGAGCCGGGGGCAAGGTATACGAACCCCCGAGGGAACTTTTGAAAGCCATCCCCGGCATCCAGTTCAGAGAACTTGAACACAACAGGGAACAGGCACACTGCTGTGGATCGGTGGTGAGCCTTATTGCCGAACCTCCGGTTGCATATAAACTTGGAGGCATGAGGCTTCAGGAAGCTGTGGATGTAAACGCAGACATCATTGCGGCCCTGTGTCCCTGCTGTACGGTCCAGTTCCGTGTCGCCGCCGAGAAAAACAACATGAACATAGAATCCCAGGACCTCGGCGCCCTTGTGGCAAGAAGCCTCGGCTATGACATCCCGGACACGACAAACTACGCCCTGCAGTCATGGATGCCCTTTGAGAAGATGATCGCCCTCATGCAGCCCGAAAACATGACCGACCTGATGGTAGAACTCCTGCCCCAGATGATGGCCGCAATGCCAGCTCCCCTTCAGGCCATGATGAAGATGGTCAAGTATGTGCCCGGAATGGACGCCATGATGAAGCCCATGATGCCGGTTATGATGCCAATGCTCATGCCTTCTGTCATGCCAAAGGTCATGCCGGATATGCTCAAAGCTGTTGAGAGAAGGGTCCCGATGCCTGATTACATGAGAGAGCAACTCCCGGACCTCATGCCAAAAGCCATGGAAAACCTGATGCCGAACATGCTGCCCGAAATCATCCCTCTGCTGACCCCACGGATGATTGAGTATATAAAAACGCATTAAAAAACATCAAAAAAGCAGTGAGAATTCAACGTACAAAACCCTGTACACAAAAAATCGAAGGAAAAGTTTCGGGATTCCTTCGATCCAACCTTTTTCCAGAGAATTATTAGCATACTGCCATTAGCATACTGCCTTTTTTTGAAAAATACAAAGCGCCCTGCATTTTATACAATAAAAAACGTCCTCATGCAAGGGAAAAAAATTCATACCTATAAACTTGGCTTCTAGAAACTCGTTTTCCAACCAATAGTTAAAAAAATATCAGAATGAAGAGAAAAGAATAGGTTCCATCAGGGAAGGCTCTTTCAATAAAAAATAATAGTTGAGCCAGAAAAAGCAAAGAATGATAGTAAAAGAGCCTTGATAGCCTGAAGAAAATAAAATACTCTGAGGAATACACCCGGATTTAAGATACCTTCAAAACCAACCAAAAAAAAGGTATTAAAAGGACCAGAAGACCCCATTTTAAAGATTCAAAACCTGACATCCAGAGGAATTCTTATATAGAAGTGCTTGCATTAAGAATATGAAAAATTACGCACAAAGATAACGTGCTCAGAAATACTACTGATAAAAATTCATAGAAATTCATATCATTATAAAGGAGATTAAATTTTGGCAGCACAACCGATTTTTATTTTAAGAGAAGGCAGCAAGAGAACCCACGGTTCCGACGCCCAGCACAACAACATCATGGCCGCAAAGGCAGTAGCTGAGGCAGTAAGGACCACTCTTGGACCGAAGGGTATGGACAAGATGCTTGTAGACTCCATGGGAGACGTCGTCATCACCAACGACGGAGCAACAATCCTCAAAGAAATGGACATCGAGCACCCAGGTGCAAAGATGATCGTAGAAGTCGCCAAGACCCAGGATGCCGAAGTAGGCGACGGGACGACCACCGCAGCCGTGCTCGCAGGAGAATTCCTGACAAAGGCAGAAGACCTGCTTGAAAGCGGCGTTCACCCCACCGTGATCGCAAGCGGCTACAGGCTTGCAGCAGACCAAGCTACAAAGATCCTGGAGACCATCACTGTCAGTGCATCTCCGGAAGACACCGAGACTCTTGTGAAAATAGCAGGCACAGCCATTACAGGAAAAGGCGCAGAGGCTCAAAAGGATCACCTTTCCAAACTTGCAGTCAAGGCCGTTAAATCAGTTGTTGAGGTAAGTGAAGATGGGAAGATCACAGTGGACATAGAGGACATCAAGATCGAAAAGAGGCCCGGCGGAAGCATCAAAGACTCCGAGATTATCGAAGGCGTAATCATTGATAAAGAACGTGTCCACACCGGAATGCCGGAAATAGTGAAAGATGCAAAAGTCCTGCTCTTGAGCGTGCCCATTGAACTCAAGAAAACCGAAACAAAAGCCGAGATAAAGATCACCGCCCCTGACCAGATGCAGCTTTTCCTTGACCAGGAAGAAGCCATGCTCAAGGAAATTGTGGAAAAAGTAATCAGGACAGGTGCAAATGTAGTCTTCTGCCAGAAGGGCATTGACGACCTTGCCCAGTACTACATGACAAAGGCAGGCATTTTCGCGATCCGCAGAATCAAGAAGAGTGACATGGACAAACTCTCCAGGGCAACAGGTGCAAAGGTAATCACAAGCATGGATGAAATCGAGGAGTCCGACCTCGGCTATGCAGGCCTTGTGGAAGAGAAGGACGTCACAGGTTCCAGAATGACCTTCGTCACAGGCTGCAAGGACAGCAAGACCACCTCAATTCTGCTTCGCGGCGGAACCGAGCATGTAGTTGAAGGAATTGAGAGAGCCCTTGAAGATGCCCTCAGAGTTGTGGGCGTTGCTCTCGAAGACCAGAAGATTGTTGTGGGCGGCGGCTCACCTGAAATCGAATTATCCCTCAGACTCCAGGAATACGCAGCAACCCTTAAAGGCAGAGAACAGCTTGCAGTTAAGGTCTATGCCGAAGCTCTCGAAGTCATTCCGAAAACCCTTGCAGAAAACGCAGGGCTTGACCCAATCGACATGCTCGTGGAAATGCGCTCCCAGCACGAGAAAGGCAACAAGCGTGCAGGGCTCAACGTCTACAGCGGAAAGATCGAGGATATGTTCGAAAACAACGTTGTCGAACCTCTCAGGATCAAGACCCAGGCAATCAATGCTGCTACCGAAGCTGCAATCATGATCCTCAGGATTGACGACGTAATCGCATCCTCAGGCATGAGAGCAGGCCCAGGCGCAGGTCCGGGCGGCGAAATGCCGGAAGATATGTAAATAATTCAAAAATATGAATCCAGGGTTACCGGAGAGAATTCCAACTTTCCGGAACCTTTCTTTTCCTTTCGTTTTTCCAATTTTCAAAAGAGTCTTTTTTCAAAGTAGAAGTATTTTTCAGAACAGTGACATTTTTCAGAACAGTGGCATTTATTTCAGAGGAAAATAATCATTTTTTATAAAAGAAGCATCAAAGGCCAGAAAATAATATTCTCTTTAAAACACATGGGTATCGTCTGACATGGGTATCGTCTGACATGGGCATCGTCTGACATGGGCATCGTCTGACATGGGTATCGTCTGACATTGGAATGCCAGGAGAATAAGAAAAGCCGTTTTTAAATAACTAACGTAATTAACGTAATTAACAAAATTATTACCTGGCTTCGTAGCAGGAAATTTCTCTTGCGTCTACCCTCACTGGTTTTCCGAGTTCGTTTGAAACGACGCTTTTCACCCGTGCCATGCACCTGCATTCAAGCTGAATACGAGCTGACATGGCTTCTCGCTCTTCACAATAGATATCGTTTGAGCTGACAATAGAATGAACAGAGATCTGCATCTGCACAATCTTTGCTATAAGAGCTGAAGTCCCATCTGTAAGGTCCTGAAGGCTCGCAGAAGTAAGGAGAACATTATCTCCTGCATTGAGCCCGAGTACTCCGAAGAAGTTCTGCGGAGTCCGGATCTCAAGAGTCCTGAGCTCGTGTTTTTTCAGGACCTCGATCACGGAATCAGCAATTCCTGTTAACGCGATGTACTCCATGGAATCACCCGTACATTGGGAATTCCTTCTTTACTTCTCCTTTCTGCTCGGTGGTCTGAACGTCTTCAGCAAGCTTATGGAGCTCGATTTCTATGCGCTCAGCCTGTTCTATAAGCCTATCAGTGCTGACCGAAAGCCCGTACAGTTCATTAAGGACTCCTATTACGGCAGAAGCAGCTCTCGGATCAGGGTTCTGGGTTTTTGTAGCCCCGAGCAGACTAATTGCAGGAATCCCGCGCAACAGGCATTCGGCCATTACGCTGCCTGAAATCCCGGAAATAGTCCCCATCTGGAAAATTTCTACTTTGTCCCTGATTTTATCCAGCATTTCCGATGTGGTAGCTGCCCCGAAAACCTTATGTCCCCCGTCCATAATGGCAATTCCTGCAATGGAAGCGATCTCCCTAACATTGATAGACTCAGCCCAGTCCACTAGAGCATTGCTTACATCGTAGGATACCGAGTGACTGATCGGAATATCGGAGATGACTATAATGAGGTTGTGCTCCACGTTTTCGTAGATCCTTACAGGCATGTTTATAAGCCCCTCATAAAGCACCGCAATTGAAGGGAAATACCTGGACTCAATGGAGCCTATATACTCCATATTCATCTCTTCGATCATGTGCTGACTTGCTATATTCCCCACAAGCCCGATTCCGGGAAAACCTTCAATCAAAACAGGGTTTTTTGACTGCACAGGTTTGGTAATAATCTTCACGTCGTTGTTGTCATAGTCTGTAGTAGTTGACAGAAAAACCACCTCAATGAAATAAAACCCCTATGATTATATCTGCTAATCCTAAATAAACAAGTTTCTCGCCAGCCCGGATCTGCGTGACCTTCTGCACAGACATCAATAAAAAAATATCGACGAATCCGGGATTCCGAATGCCATAACCCTCTTTTTTATTAAAAGAGAATCCTTTTAATATATATCTTTTCTCATGACAGAGAAAAAATAATTCAGATCAGAAGCGCTTATTCTAATTACGATGCATTCTCCGCTAAATGTTTGCTGAATGCAAACTGTGTTGAGGAAGGCTAGAAAAGGAGAGGGAAAAAAGTTTCATAGAAAAGAAAGAAGATAACAGAAAAAAGACGGAAAAGCTGACGGAAATAAACTTAAAAAGTTGATAAAATAATTAATGAAAGAAGTTCGTAAAAGAAAATTAAAATCAAACATAGGAGGAAGTAATTTATGGAAAAACCAATTCATTATCTGGACAGCGTAGGGGAAGCAAACACGGAAGCTGTTATTGAAGCTGCAGCAAAAAGGGCAGCAGAACTTGGAATATCCCACATTGTAGTTGCCAGTACCAGCGGAAAAACTGCTCTTAAAATGGCAGAGGCAGTAAAGGGCAGCGCCATAAAAGTAATTGGAGTAAGCCACCAGTACGGGCAGAAAGAGAAAGGCGAGTGGGAAGTAGAAGAAGAATACAAAAAGAAGCTAGAAGAACTTGGAGCAGTAATCACTACCCAGTCACATATGTTTTCCGGAATAGAGCGTTCGGTCACAAAGAAGTTCGGAGGCTATTCAAGGATCGAAGTAATTGCAGATACCCTGCGTTCCCTTTTCGGAAAAGGCTTCAAGGTAGCGATAGAGGTTGCCATTATGGCAGCAGACTCAGGCCATATCCCGGTCTCAAACGATACTGAAATCATAGCCATAGGAGGCACAAGGTGGGGTGCAGATGTGGCTCTTGTACTAAGGCCGGCTCACAGCAATGATTTCTTCTCCCTTCAGGTAAGGGAAATAATTGCAATGCCGAGAGCAAAAGAAGACTGAAAAGAGAAGAAATAGAAGAGCACAGAAAATAAAAAGAGTATGGACCCAGGCCTCAAAAAGCCAGTCCATTTCTATTTTAGAAAAAATTAAGCCATCCCAAGCCTTTTGAGAATCTCCATCCGGTCTTCTTTGGTGAAGGACTCGCCCTGGAAGGTCTCAACCGCGTTCTTCAGGAGAGTCACTGCAAAGGACATCGAAGGTCCGCCGCCAAAAGAAACTGAAACCATGGCAGCCTGCATAATCTCCTCTTTTGTTGCTCCGGCCTCAAGGGCATTGAAGGCGTGCAGAGAGATGCAGTAAGGGCAGCGATGGTAGAGGGCAACACCTATAGCAATCAATTCCTTGGTTTTGAAGTCAAGAACCGAAGTTTCAAAGCTTGCTCCGACCATGCCTATAAACGCTGCAGCTTGCTTTCCCTGAACTTCGGTTTCGGAAGCAAACTCACCAAGTCCGGCCGTAAAATCAAATAACAATTTTTTCGGGTCTTCAGTCATGTAATCACCTGTATGTATCTTGTATATAACCATGAATTCTGGAGATATATAACGGTTGTGTATGAGTGATACAAAACTACCCAAAATAGAGAATATCTCATGCGAAAAGAAACCAAAATATCCCGGAAAAACTAAAGGCAAAGAGGAAAACTGAAAAAAAGTACAGGGCCCCCTTTGAAAAAAATCCTGTCAAATTCGCTCCACCCCGGACTCCTGCAAGCCCCCAAAGATAAATATATCTGAGAGGCATCTATACCCCCGGCATGTCAGCGACATTTGAAATTCTCGACAAGGACGCAGGCGGCAGGATAGGTAAACTCAAGACCCCTCACGGGACTGTTGAGACACCTACTGTCATGCCTGTAGTAAATCCGAACATCCAGCTAATCTCCCCGAAAGAGATGAAAAGCTTCGGGGCAGAGATTCTGATCACCAATTCCTATATCATTTACCGGAAGGAAGAACTGCGAAGTGCTGCCCTTGAAAAAGGGCTGCACGGGCTCCTTGGCTTTGACGGGCCAATTATGACAGACTCGGGCTCTTTTCAACTTTCAGTATACGGGTCAGTGGAAGTTACAAACGAAGAGATCCTTGCGTTCCAGCAGAAAATCGGGAGCGACATTATAGTCCCACTTGATATCCCGACTCCTCCGGACGTTCACTACAGGAGGGCGGAAGAAGAACTTGTAATCACTACCGAACGCCTGGAAGCTGCCCGCAAATTCATTCAGGGTGAACAGCTCCTTGCAGGCCCGGTCCAGGGATCGACCTATCCCGAACTCAGGGAAAAGGCTGCATCCCACCTGAAAGACCTGAACTTTGATGTTTATCCCCTGGGAGCCGTTGTCCCGCTAATGGAATCCTATCGTTACGCAGAGCTTGCGGATGTAATTGCCGCAGCCAAAAAAGGTCTGTCTCCGACCTCACCGGTACACCTTTTCGGGGCAGGGCACCCTATGATGTTTGCTCTTGCAGTCGCGCTTGGCTGTGACCTTTTTGACTCGGCGGCTTATGCCCTCTATGCCAAGGACGGGCGTTATATTACTGTAAACGGGACTTATCACATAGAAAAACTGAACTACCTGCCCTGCTCCTGCCCTATCTGTTCTAAATATACTGCCGATGAGTTGAGAAAAGCCAAAAACCGGGACGAGCTCCTGGGAAGGCACAACCTCTACGCGACCTTTGCGGAAATCCGGCTGATCAAGCAGTGCATAAAGGACGGAAAACTGCTCGAGCTTGTTGAACAACGCTGCCGTGCCCACCCGAAACTTCTTGACGGGCTGAAAAAGCTCTACACCCATTCTCCCTGGCTGGAACAGTTAGACCCTGCTACCAAAGGCACCTATTTCTACTGCGGACCCGAATCCGCCTCCCGCCCAGAAGTCCTGCGCTTCGGAAAGCGGCTTGAAAGGTTCAGCCTTGAAGGTTCGGCAATTATCCGCACAACTCCGGTAAAAGGGGAAAGAAGCTATGACCAGCTCCTTATCTTCAAAGCACCTTTCGGGGCATTCCCTGCAGAAATGGAAGAGGTATACCCCTTCAATGCCGAGGTCTCAAAGTTTCCGGATTACGAAGCTCTCAGCACCGCCCTTTCAAATACCCTTAAACTGATAGAGCTTAACCCGAAAGCGAAGTTTACCTTTGTCTGTGAAAGGGAATTCGAGCATCCCTTACTCGAAAAAATAAAAGAAAAGGCTGAACTGGTCTACAGGGATGCCTGGAAAAAAGAATAAGCATTTCATAGCCCCTTAAAGGGGCCTGGATTTTTCATGGATTCTTAAATTGTTCCAGGGGTTCTCATGCATCTCGTAAACCCCTCAGTTACCTTTTCATGGCAGGATTTTCCTGAAAAAAAGAAAAAGGAAACTTTTTTGAGATGCCAATGTTTATAGGACTAACTGTAAAAATCCCTGATAACACTAAAAACCTGACAATTCCCGAAATATAACCAACCCCCAATACAAACCAGAAAAGCACAGGTGAAAAGATTGTCCCTTACAGCAAGAATCGGGGAGCTCAGCCCCTACCTCCGATTGCTGAGACCCGAACTCTACTACATGGACCTGACCCTCCCCGCCGCAAGCGCGATCCTTGCTTCCTACCTGGCAACCGGAGGGCTGCCCTTACTTGTCCCCTTCTTGATTGCCGTGATAGGAGGCTTTGCGGCCATAACCAGTTCATATGTTTTCAATGACTGCTGCGATGTCGATATTGACACCATAAATATCCCGGACCGTCCCCTGCCTGCATCGAGGATCTCAAAGAACGCGGCGATGATGTACGCTCTCTTGCTTTTACTTATCGCAGGTGCCGCAGCCACGTACCTGAACCCGGAATCCCTTGCAGTCCTATTTGTCGCAGCTGCAACTATCACCATTTACTCAATCTTTGCAAAGCGCAGCACCTTCCTTAGCTTCCTGCCTGTCGGCATCTCCTACGGGCTCGTACCTATCGGGGTATGGCTTGCATTTGACCCCGCAGGAATCCTGAAAGGCAGCGACGGAGTGATTTTACCCCTTCCGGCAATCTGTTTCGGGCTCATGATGTGCGTTACGGACTGGGCTTTTACTCTGGGAGGCGTTGCCAGAGATGTGGAAGGAGACCGGCTAAAAGGGGCTCCTACACTGCCAGTAACCTTCGGAATTCCCTTTACCGCCAGGTTTGTGACATTCTGGTGGATTGTAGGAGTTATTGCTTCAGTTATAATAGGCTGGTCAGCCAGACTCGGCCCGGTATTTTTTGCAGGCGCTCTTGCCTCAGGGCTCTGGATGCTTGCCCAGTGTTTTGATTTTATCAAACATCCAACTCCTGAGAGAGGCGGCGCGCTTTTCCTTAACGGCTCAAACTACAGAGCAATAATGTTCGGGTCAATGATCCTGGACGTGGTGCTCTGTATATATCTTGGATCTTATACCTCCATTATCTGGTGAAAAAAGGATAGAAAAAAATGGATGCGGACATTATTGTAATAGGGGCGTCCCCTGCAGGGCTCATGGCTGCCAGAAATGCCTGTGAAAAGGGTGCGGATGTCCTTTTGCTGGAAAAAAAGGAAGAGATAGGGAATCCGCCACACCCTGCAAACTCTTTTTTTAAGGGGATGCTTGACAGGTGCGGAGAAAAGGTAGACCCGTCTTATGTTGTGCATTACCTCAAGGGGATGAAGATCATCTCCCCGGAAGGACGCGAAGTTATAGTAGAAACACCTGGCTATTCTATCGATAAAACGAGATTTGACCGGTTTTATGCTGAAAAGGTAATAAAAACCGGTGTTGATCTCAGAACAGGGATAGGAGTAAACAGTATCCGGAAGGAAGGGGGAGAATTTGCGATCAGTACTTCGGCAGGGGTGTTCAGGTCGAGACTTGTAGTAATTTCCGACGGCATCAATTCAAAAATGGCATCCTTTCTAGGTCTGAAAACAATGAAACACCCCGAGGATATTGCCTGGGGAATTGAGCTGGACGTCAGGGCTCCTGGTCTCGGGAAGCCGGAAATGTTTGAGTACTATGTAGGAAACCATGCTCCCGGCTGGAAGACCACATATGCACCCAGAGGAGGCGATAATGCTGCGATTGGGGCTTATGTGCGCAGATGTGGGAAGGATGCTACCCCTTACCTGAACGCCTGGGTGGAGCGGTTCAAAAAGCTTAAAGGGCTCGAAGAACTTGAGGTTGTAAGAAAACTTTCCGGGGGGGACCCTATTGTTACTATCCCAGGTGAGTACATAACTGATGGGATAATGGTAGCTGGAGGAGCTGCAGGCCAGTCCGGGATAGGCTATGCGATGAGAGCAGGCCAGATATGTGGAGACGTGGCGGCAGATGCTGTAAAAAAGGGAGACGTCTCAAAAAGTGCTCTTTCGGAATACCGGAAAACCTGGGAAAAGGAGTTTAAGGTCGAGCATTACCTGGGCCGTATAGGGCTTGAGACCCTCAGGAAGATGACGGACAGAGAAATAGATGAAATGGTAAGGGTGTTTGAAAAAGAAGACCTGTCCTTTATCCACGGCAGCGCCTTTGAACAGGCTATGCAGGTATTTATCTTCACGTTGAAGAAAAAACCTTCAGCTATGTTAAAATACAGAGCATTCCTGAGGGACAAGTAAACTGGAGACGAAAGGCAAGCTGGAAAAAATAGGACTGAAAAAAGGGATAAGATAAAAAAGAAAGACAAAACCAGAAAAAATAGAACGGAAAGTAAAGAAAGGAAAATAAAGAAAGGAAAAAACTACCAGAAAGCCAGATGCAGGGAAAATATGCAGTACGAATTTTATAAAAATCCCCTTTTCAGGGTTTATGCCGAAATTGAAGATGGGTGTTTGAAGATGAAAACAGGTGGAGTAGCCTCTCCACTCATGAAAAAAGCCCTTGCGGCAAACATCTCGATCTTTGACGGCGAAAAGCCTGCGAATGTAGAAGCTGACCGCCTGATCTATTCTACCTGGATGCCTCCGATTCCAAGTCCGGGCTTTGACCGGCTTGTGAAGAGCCAGTTATCATCAATGTTCGGAAAAAATATACCTGACCAGGTAACAATCTCAATTACCGAGGACTGCCCAAACAACTGTATCCACTGTGCCCTCCCCGATACAAAGAACAGGGCAAAACTTGCACCCGAGACCGTTAAAGATGTAATCGACCAGGTGCTCGAAATGGGCACAACCTTTGTGATTTTTGATGGGGGAGAACCCCTGACCTACCCTGGTCTGGAAGCCCTGATAAGCTACGTTGCTCCTGAAAAAGCTATTACCGGGATGTTCACCTCAGGAGTCGGACTAACAGAAGAACGCGCACGGAGCCTTAAAGCTGCAGGGCTGTATTCCCTTACAGTTAGTTTTGACAGCGCATATGAGGAAAAGCACGATTATGTGAGGGGCAGGAAAGGAGTTTTCAAAAGCGCGGTTGAAGCAGTCAAAAACGGACTTGCGGCTGGGCTGCTTGTAAACATATATGTGGTGCTTTCAAGGGACAATGTCAATGAGCTTGATGAACTCTATACCCTTGCAACGGATCTTGGAATCCACGAACTCTCTTTCTATGAGATAGTGCCAACAGGCAGGTGGATGGACCATGCTTCCGAGATCATGACCCCAAAAGACCTCAGGAAATTTGACAATTTTGTGTCCCAGACCAGGGAAAAGGAAGGACCCAGAGTTTTTCCAATTCCACAGGTTATGAAGACCACGGGCTGTATGGCAGGCAGAAAATGGCTGCACATCACGCCTGAAGGAAATATTCACCCCTGTGCCTGCATCCCTATTCCCTATGGAAATGTCCACAGGGACAAAATAAAGGATGTCTGGAAAAAAATCAGGAACGAGCCGGCATATAACGCAAAATGCTGCCTTATGAGAAACCCCGAGTTCAGGGAAAAATACCTGAAGCTTCTAGAGTGAGCTTCAGGTTTTTTAAAGCATTTTTAAGATTTTTGAAGCAGGCAGACCTTAAAAATCATAATAGTTCTTTTTTTCCGCATGCTCTGTGAGGTGAGCTTGCCTTCACAACAGACAAAAGCGAAAGCACTAGCTGTGCGAAAGTACACTGCACGAAAATACACAAACAGAACGTCAACCGTAACCAGGGAGCGACGAAAAGAAAAAGCTTCTAGAAAAACCGCATATTCCGGGATAAAAACAACTGAGACAGCGTAAGCAGGGGATATAAACAGGCAATAAACAGTCAACTTTAAACAAGCAGCGCAATACTGCTCTGGGAACGGAAAAATAAACTGGGAACAGAAAAATGAGTGCAGGTAAAGGTTTGGGACCTTTACTTGCAACGGAAATTAAAAATTTAGCGAGCAAATATATTCGATGTGATTGATTAGACTAAACCAGACCGCTGAAGAGTCATCAGGTCTTCGGTAGTGAGTTTAGCTCCGCCCTTGAACTTATCGAAAATGGATTTGGCATCCTTCTGAAGTTCGGACTTGACGACGCGGGACTTTCCGTCCTTGTCTTTCTTCTTAAGCTTGAAGACTTCTTTGTCGAGATCCCTGATTTCCTTCTGGGCATTGATGAAAATCTTGTGCTGTTCGTCAGCTGCTTCCTGGGCTTTTACAAAATCCCGGTGTGCAATGTCTGACTCTGCCCTGGTTCTGTCAGCTTCCTTGAAGGCATTAATCATCTTCTCGTGGTATTCCTGGGCCTGCCTGGCGTATTCGGCAAGCTCGTTGTGGAACTCCGAAGCTTCGTCCCTGATTTGCTGGGCTTCATCCAGGATATCTTTCAGTTCGAGGTTGCCCTCAAGCTGGACTTTCTTTTCATGGTATTGTTTCTGAAGCTCTGCAATCTTGCTAACGAGTTCTCTTTCCTTGGTTGTGCTCAGGACTTCGGTCTGCTGAGTGAATTCAAGGCGATCGATGTCTTTCCTTAAGGCTTTGATTGAGGGCCCGCCAAGGTTGTTCTGCTTCCTGATGGAATCTGCCTTTGCAAACAGATCATTTGCTTTGGCATTGGTGTCATCGCGCTTGTTCTTGTATTCACTGACCTTCTCGTTGATCTCGTCCCTGAGAACTTTTAGTTCCTGGGCTTCGTTGATAAGGTCTTTTGTCTTCTTGTTCAGGTCGTTGCGCTTTGCGGCAAGAGCGCTGGCCTCAGCGTTTAAAGTATTCCTTTTTTCCTTGGATTCTTCAGAAATGTCCTTCAAATCTGATCTTTTTTTCTGTAATTCCTTTAGCATCTCTTTTTGTGCCTCCCGGTCCAGCAAAAAAGCTGGCATTTTAGTAGTGTTCGATGTCGACATGCTGTGCCTGATTACAAAATTGATAAGAAAGAGAGTCAAGAACAGGGATCACGGCTCTCAGGTCTTTTATTGTTATGACCACGTCCGCATATTCCCTAAGTATGGGCTTTGGATTGAAAGCTATGGAAAAACCTGCTACCTCAAAAATGCAAGCATCGTTTGCGCCGTCCCCGACAACCACACACTGCTCAGGCCTGACATTGTAAAACCGAGCCAATTCCTCGAACACTTTTGCTTTGGAATCGCTTTGTGTGACAGGACCGACAACTTCGCCCGTGAGGCAGCCATCTTCCATAAGCAGTTCGTTAGAGACGACGAAATCAATACCAAGCACTTTACCTACCATCTCGGCAGCTATGGTAAATCCACCGGAAATCATCGCAGTCTTATAACCCCGATTTTTAGCATACAGGACAAGTTCGGCTGCTCCCGGCATAAGATTAATCTGATTTACAGCATCAAGGGCAGTATCAAGGGGTAGTCCCTTAAGAAGTCTGACCCTTTCTGCAAGCGCTTGCTCGAAATCGAGGTCTCCATACATTGCTCTCTTCGTAATCTCCTCTACTTTGCTTACAACACCTGCGGCCCTGGCGAGCTCATCGATGGTCTCAGCGTCTATAAGGGTACTATCCATATCAAAAACAATAAGTTTGTTTTCAGTAGAATTATGTATAGGACAGTTCACTCAATCAAAACCTGGACCTGAATAGCTATATATATAGCGGGACAATTCCCGAAAAAGGGCATGCCGCACGAAATACCATTTTCAGGGTACCCCCGCAGCTTGATAGAATATATGTGCCCTGACATTAAAAGCCCACCAACGGATAAAGTTCTTCAAATTATAATGCGGGTTTCGCGAAAACAAAACCACAAAACAACAGCATTGATGTCAACGTTTTTGAGTGAAATAAATCACATCCCTTTTAAGCTTTTCGGAGGAGCAACAAAAGGTACCGAATAATAATTATAAATAGAGCAGATATATATAAAATAAGATGGATATGAAAAGGAGATTGCCAAAAGGATTATAAACCCTTTAGGAATTCCACTATTGAAGAAAAAGGTCAACATAGGATTTTGAGAAAAATGGTCAACATAGGCTTTATAAAAATGGGCAACCTGGGAATGAGCCAGGTTATCAATCTGATCCAGGATGAAATTGCAGCGCGAGAAGGAATTACTGTAAGGGTATGTGGTACTGGTGCCAAAATGGGCCCAGCCGATGCCGCGGACACTGAGAGCTTCAAGCAGTGGAATGCTGACTTCGTGGTAATTATCAGTCCGAATGCAGCAGCTCCAGGCCCTACCGCAGCCCGTGAACTCTGGAAAGATGTACCCTGTATCGTAGTTTCAGACGGTCCTACAAAAAAGGAAGCCCGTGAGGCTTTTGAGCAGGACGGTTTCGGATACATTATCCTTCCGGTAGACCCCCTTATCGGAGCAAAGAGGGAGTTCCTCGACCCCGTTGAGATGGCATCCTTCAATTCCGATGCTATGAAAGTCCTTTCCGTCTGTGGTGTTGTAAGACTTATCCAGGAAGAGCTCGACAGGGTAACCGAGCAGGTTGCTTCCGGAAAGTCAGGAAAGGAGCTTGAACTCCCGCATATCTTCGCAAAACCTGAGAAATGTGTAGAACACGCAGGATTTGCAAACCCATACGCAAAAGCAAAGGCTCTTGCCGCCCTTCACATGGCTGAGAAAGTTGCACAGGTTAACTTCCCTGCTTGCTTTATGTTAAAGGAAATCGACCAGGTCTGCCTCACAGCCGCAGCCGGGCACGAGATAATGGGAGCTGCAGCGCAACTCGCAACCCAGGCAAGGGAAATCGAAAAATCCAACGACACAGTCTTCAGACAGCCCCACGCAAAGAGTGGTGCCCTGTTGAAGAAGGTCAAATTATACGAAAAACCACAGTAAATACCGGAAAACTTTTCCCGGTTTTAAAACTCAGACCCTGTATTTCATTCAGGACTGGAGGAATTGGAAAAATGTCCCTCTCAAACCTTGAAAAAGAGGTGGGGGACAAAATCCTCCAATAAAAAGCAATTCGTTTTAAAAAGCAATTTGTTATTTCCTTTTCTTTATTAGAATGCTGCTTGTAACCTGCTTTGACTTTATTTTTTTGCATCCTCGACTTCTTCCAGCACGGAAGTATATTCCTGAAAGACAGATGGAAGATCAATTGTAGCCAGAAGGTCCACAATCCCGAGAGCCGCGACAACCTTCCCGTCCTTTGAACGGATGGGAACAACTACCACATGTTTTCCACGGTACATGCCTTCTGCGGGAACTTCATGGGCAATTTTGTTGGTCTTTAACACCTCTTCGAGTACAGGTCCTGTATAGTCCCTGTCAAGGATTTGTCCCTTTTCCAGGCGAAGCCCTTTTCGTTTGAGGCTTCGAATAGTGGTAGGGAGTCCCATTAGTGAATGAACTGCGACTGCTATTGGCTCAAGGTCTTCAGGCCCTGAGTCTTCTGATATAGATAGGGAAATAATGTTTTCACCCCCAAAGGTACTTGGAAACCGGTACAGGCAAAAAACTGGAATTTCAGAAATTAAAAGCTGAGCCCCATTTTTTCGCCATATTTAGATTATATTTTTCCAAAGAATATATAATCACTCTTCATTCTCAAGCGCTTTTATGAGCGCCTGCTTGTGCAGTTCTCCGGACTCGTGAATCCCTCCCATTTCGCCCCTGACCGCACGGCAGGGATATTGCTGAACCAGCAGCCCGGCTTTTGGGGGGGCATCTTCTACTGGCACTCCAACAATTTCCTTTGCCATATGCCATGTACTCCCGCAGGGGGCACCTTTTATGACCTCAACTTTAGCTATTTTTCCGTTCTCTGTCTTGACTTTCAAAACGGGAGACCCGAAAATATCAGCAAACGGACGGTTGAAGGAGTTGGGTTCGAGGGTACAACAAATTTCATCCACCTCGATGTCCATTCCGGAAGCTTCGGAAATCTTTTTAAGTTCAGGAACCGATGCTCTGGAAGGTCCTCCAGGGATAATCAAAGAGCGCACCCCAGCTTCTGCGGCAAGTTTTGCAATTGCCGAGGTAAGGTCAGGATGCAGGGAATAAGTAACTACAATCTCGGCAGAAAAGACACGTAGGTCGAAATTCAGTCTTTCCAGAAACTCATCAGGTTCCTCAATGAATATGGGCACGAACTCAGGCAGGTCGGCAGTTACAACTGAAAAATCACTGTGTTCCTTTACAATTTCAATAAGGCGGTGTCCGTACTTGCCCCGTGTGATAACTCCTATTACAGTCATTAATATAAGTTATTTTTAATGTTTGCATAAATAGATGCTCATTTTATCTGGAACTGCTGACCTGACCTATCAGCTATGTGTGACTCTCTATGGAGTATAAATACAGACAGGGCATTTGAATGAAAACCTGTAAAGAAAGAAAATTAAAAAGGCGGTCCTTATGAGAGGTAAACTGATCACACTTGAGGGTATTGATGGTTCAGGCAAAAGTACGGTTGCAAAAAAACTTCAGGAAAACCATGAAATTCGTGCTTTTGAGCCGGTCTTTACCAGAGAGCCGACAAGAGATACCCTTACTGGAAATGCTGTCGAAAAAGCAATCCAGTCGGATACCGACCAGCTTGCCGAACTATTCCTTTTTACAGCTGACCATGCTGAGCATCTGGCAAAGCTTGTAAAGCCTGCACTTGAGAACGGGAAAACCGTGATTTCTGACCGTTATTCCGACAGCCGCTATGCTTACCAGGGAATAACTCTTAAAAACCGTATCGAAAACCCACTTGAATGGGTAAGAGGCCTGCATAAAGGCTGGACAGTTGTTCCGGACCTTACTTTTCTTTTTGATATTGAACCTGAAATCGCAGTTGAACGCTGCGGGAAGCGGGGAGAACAAACCAAATTCGAAAAGATAGAATTTTTACATGGAGTCAGAGAGAATTTCCTCAGGCTTGCCTCAGAAGAGCCGGAGCGGTTTATAGTAGTTGATGCGTCCTGCTCTCCAGAAAACGTGGAAAAAACAGTTGTCCAAAAAATTCTCGAGTTTGTTCAAAGGGATTGAATTGGATATTGACAGGGCATGAAGATTAAATCTTAAAGTAAAATCAAAGAGTGAGGCAGGAGATTAAACCAAAGATTGATCCCGGCAACTAAATTCAAAAATTAAACCTTGGATATAAATAAAAAGGGAAAAAGAGATGAAATGAAAGCCCGGTTAGAGCTTGTTATCATCCGCAAACTTGATCAGGGCTTCCGCCAGCATCCGGACATGCGAAGGATTGAGATTGAAGCGGGATTTTTTCACGCCTCCACGCTCTTTTGCGAGCTCTACATATTCCTTTTCAAACCGGTCGCTGTGCGCCAGAGAGATGGTCATGTACCAGCCTCCCCCCATCTTGATCTCCGTGTACCCGTCCCCACTGTTTTCTCCTGTGCGCTCCTCTACTGGCTCTTCAATACTCTCCTCAGTTACCTTTCTTGTTGCCATGCTGTAACCTCGTAAACTCTTTGTTTTGATGATGAAATCTAATGATCTGGATATAAATCTGCTAATTGGGTTATAAAGATACTCAATGCCTTATATACCAGAGGCATAAGGCAGGGCATAAATCCTTCCCGGGAATTCATTAATTGCCTTTATTTATCATTTCAAGTCCCAAATCCATCACTTCCGGAGGGACCGAGCCTGAGTGGATTGCAGTTGCTACCAGTGCACCCCTTACGCCGAGCCTCTCCAGGGCAAAAAGGTCGTCCATGCCCTTGACCCCGCCAGCAAGCAGCACACTGTGCTCAGAGGCTTCAGCCAGTTTGCGAAGGAATTCAGAATCAAAGCCAGAAGCCGTCCCAACCCTGTCAAGATCGAGGAAGAGAAGGTCTTTTAAGGGGATTCCGTTAAGCAGCTTTACGATTTCGAAGGGATCTTGAGGGATCTCGGGGTCCTGTTTAAGAAGCTTTCCGTTTTTAATATCAATGCTGACACTTATTCTTCCTGGGTATCGTAAAGCTGCGTCTTTGATCACTGCAAGTGTGCCTGTCTCTGTACCTATGACCGCCGTTTGGGCGATAGAAAGCGCTTTGTCCACATCTTCAGGAGAAGCGATTCCAAAATCAAGCATTGTATCTGCTCTGAAACTTACTTCCCGGATAATGCTGGCATTAGTCTCGAGGGGACCTTTCCCCTGCAATACATTAAGATCTGCAATGTAGACTTCGCGAGGGTGCACAGATTCGAGTATATCCACAGGGTCCGAACTGCTGCATATAACACTTGAATCCGAAACCGGGCGGTAATTTTCCCTTACTCCGCCTTTTGCAAGAACAACGTTACGGTTAAATATGTCCATCACAAAAATTACTCGGAACATACTTATCACATAGCTGCATCATCCTATAAAAAAATATAAAATAAGATCGATTGTATATAAATAAACAATATATATCATTGAAGATTTAACTTCATTCTTAATTAGAGGCTTTTTATGAAACTGCTTGTAAGTCCAATAAATAAAGAGGAAGCAATCATAGCTTCCAGAGGCGGCGCAGACATTGTAGATGTCAAAAACCCAAAAGAAGGTTCTCTTGGAGCCAATTTCCCCTGGGTGATAAGGGATGTTAAAGAGGTTGTAAACGGCAGGCAGCCGATAAGCGCAACAATAGGAGATTTCAACTACAAACCCGGAACTGCTGCCCTTGCTGCTCTGGGAGCAGCAGCATCTGGAGCAGATTATATTAAAGTAGGCCTTTACGATATCCAAACCGAAGCACAGGCCCTTGAACTGCTCACAAAGATTACAAGAGCCGTAAAAGACTATGACCCATCAAAAAAGGTTGTTGCCTCAGGATATTCGGACTACAAACGTATTAATTCGATTTCTCCTATTTTACTCCCCGCAGTTGCCGCAGAGGCTGGAGTAGATGTGGTCATGGTAGATACAGGCATCAAGGATGGGAAATCTACCTTCGAATTCATGGATGAAAAAGAGCTGACAGAGTTTACTGACCTTGCTCATGAACACGGGCTTGAAAATGCAATTGCCGGTTCCCTGAAATTCGAAGACCTTCCGGTACTCGAAAGGATAGGGCCCGACATAATTGGCGTCCGGGGTATGGTCTGCGGCGGAGACCGAAGAACTGCGATCCGGCAGGAACTTGTAGAAAAGCTCGTATCTGAGTGCCAGATCTGAAAATTTTGTATATCAGTAAAACGTCGGAACCCTTTGCTGGCCTGCCTTTCAGGCCGGCCGGCCAAAACATAATTATACGCAATCAACTTTTTTAATCTGATGTTTATTCTCGGGCATATAGGGATTACTCTGGGGATCTTCTATTCCCTGAATCGTTTATTTTCGAAAAAGAACATTCCGGTAGACTTTAAATGGATCGCTTTTGGGGCGCTCCTTCCGGACTTTATAGACAAACCCCTTGGCAGGATAATTCTTACTGAGACTATAGGAAGCGGGAGAATTTTTGCCCATACTCTTCTCTTCGGAGTCCTGTTAGGGCTGGTTGCAGGTTACACCTTCTACCGAAAAGGCTGGATAATACCCCTTATTGTTGCGGGTGCTTCGTTCTGTCATCTGCTTGAGGACCAGATATGGAATTCACCTGAAGTCCTTTTCTGGCCGCTTCTGGGATGGGAGTTTCCAAAAGATACGCTTTCCGGAGGTTTTATTGAGTACTTCATGAGAATCCTGAGTAATTCATACAATCCGGCGTATTCAGGCGCATTTATCCCGGAAATAATAGGATTGGGCATTATTCTCCTTTTTGCGGGCAGTTATATCAGGACAAAAATAGAAGAAAAAAATACAGCCCTCAAACAATGAAAGAGAAAGCAAAAGAGCAGGACTAATAAAAAATGTAGTATCTGATTAATTGGCTTATAGATTCCAGAATCAAAGGCTGAAATATTTTTAATCTCTTCTGCGCATTACAGAGCTAAAGCCGTCTCACCAGCCACGTAAGAAAAAATCGCAGTGTCTTTCTGCGATTTCTAATTTTTATCGATCATCTATCACTTTTATTTTGGACTTATCTCTTCTTTGTGGTCTGAAAGCCCGCTCTCCCGCATCGAACGTGACAGAATCCATAAATTAGACCTCTTGAACAAAGCTCACTTCTAAAACCCAAAAATTAGTCCTCTTGAGCGCAGCGAAAAGGACCGCGTACTCCCGAGGCGCAATTCGGGTGGCGCAACTAGGGTGGCGCAACTAGGGTGGCGCAACTAGGGAAAAAAGCAGCTCAAGGAGTATGCTTGTAGATTTTTATGTTAAGAGAGTCGTAAATCTTGTACAGAGGTTTATTGTCCTGAGTCTCGGAACTGTTTCCTGCTGAAGAATATCCCAGATTATCAGATCCTGATTTTTCCAGGTTCAGAGCCTCTGAGAAAGTTGTTACTACGAGGTAAAAAGGTCCAAACGTGGCGGGATTATTCAAAGACTTTACATCCGTGGGACGGTTTGCAGGGGCTGACCCGGATATGGTAAAAACCTCGGGAAATGAATCATATTGTCCCGGACTGTCGGTAGAATTTCCTGAAAAGGTATACCCCACTTTTTCTCCAGAAGACATAATATACGGGTCTGCTGCTTTTGATCCGACTAACCACTGCATTCCTTCCACCTCATTTTGTGTGATAGCTTCCGAGATTCCGCCGGCATACGGGGAACTGAAACAGCTGAAAAACCCTAAAGTCCAGAGAAGACCCAGAACCAGGATTGTAGCGCTAAGGCCGGTTGTATACCCCTTCCTTAGAAGGACAATATAGAGAGAGTACCCCAGAAGCGGGATCTGAGCAAAGATGATGAAACTTAAGTTTGCAAATCTATCTGGTGGGTAAGGGATGAAGGGGTTTAAAAGAAAGCCAAGCTCAAGGAAGAACGCAGTTATATACAGGAATAAAAAGCGGGGGTATCTGCGGACAAAGTGGTGACAAAAGCGTTTGCGATTCTGCCATACGATTACTGTATTGATTACAACAAAAATTAACGGGATATAGTACTTGCCGTAATAGAGATTGAAAAGGTGTATGAACTCGAAAATCCCTGGTTCCATGCTTGGAATTGTAGCAAAGCCCGCAGCAGCAAGAGAATTGATACGCAAGGCAAGAGCCGGGAGGAAAATATCAAAAAACCCTGAAGCGTACTTTGCGCAGAGCAAGAAACCGCCCGAAATAAATGACAGGAGGACAAATAGAGGAACTATTTTTCCTGAAGAGCTGGAAAGGGGATCTCGAGCAAGGCTTTTAAGACTAAGGATTTTTTTAAGGAGCCCTGACTGCATGACTTTACCTGCAAAAGCAAGCAGCAGAGAGAAACATACCAGGTACATGAAGATAAAAGGATGAGCTAACGGAAGCAAAGGTATCATAAAGAGCAAACAAACTACTCCCGCTGCCCTGTTTTTATCGGAGATTGCATTCCACAGCAAAAGAAGATAGATAGGAACAAGACAGAAAGTAAGGTAGTAGGGGACCGTTGATACCTGGAAATGCCCGAAGTATGGAATGACCGAGCAGAGAAAAGTTACCGATACCAGCTTTTCCCGGCTCATAAAGCCCCGGTAGAACAGAAACATACCGGCAATAAATATAATCGAAAATAAAATCGGTAAAAAGTATGATAGTGCCCGTGCATTCATTCCTGAGGTCAGAGCCAGAGCTGAGACCAGGAGAGGACCGGTAGGGGAGAGATCTGAAAAGACACAAAGTCCTGAGGAAACGAAAGCTCCTGTATTTCCTGCCAGAATCAGGTATGAGAATTCATCTCCCCTGCCTACTGAAGCGTAACCAAGCATATACGGGATTATCAATACGATAATATGAACAAGTAGAAGTGTGAAGACTGCACTAATCTTTCGATATGCAAGAAGCAGAAAGCAGGCAGAAAGGTAACATAAGAGCAGGATCAGATAAAAATGGAAAGGAAGCTGTTCATAGATATTAACTGCATATCCTTCAGGCTGGATTTCCCTGAGAACAAAGAGGCTGTAAACAAGTAGTAACAGAGAAACCGCTGGAATCAGATTTAAGATTTTATTGTTGAGTTTAGACAATATGTCCCCCGTCCTTCCGGAAAGTTACAGAGTCCAGTTTCCGCACCTTTATATAAGAACTTTCCTGAGACAGCACCTCTACTCCCATAGAGTCTGCTTTCACAGGTAGCCCGCGGCAGGTAAACTTCCATGCTCAAAATTTCCTTCTATATAAATACTTCGTTTACTTTGTTCTCCTTTTTATGTTTCGTATACCCAATCGCTCAACAAATAATTAATTGTTGTGCCCGATGCGCAGGTTGAGATACTGCTCCTCAAGAAAATTAATGTCCTCATAAAATAAAAATCCTCAAGAATTAAAGACTTTCGGGCTTTTATAAAAAGAAGCAGAAAAACCCCAGGTCTTTACAGGCAGCCCTACAATTACTACCAGTAATAACCGAATTTGTTCTTTATCGATTTAAAGGCTTTATACGTCTTATTTTTTACATGTTTTTGCTCTGAAATTGAATTGTCGGACAGCCTCTTTAGCCTGGGGGATATAAGAGTCAACTTCTACAATATTCGTTTCGTTATTCTTTGACTTGACATACATCGAAGCCAATATAATATTAAGCAATGGTTACAAGAACCAGGTGGCCAATTCAATAGATGTTAACCTTCAGGCTCATCAGGTCATAAAAAAATACATAGTCTATAGCTTGTAACCATGTAAAGCCGAAACAAGCGACGGAGCGGGACATAGTAGGGCAGGGAATGCCAGAATTAACGCCTTTAGAGAATCTAGAAGGTAGTCTATGAATTAGGAAACCCGTTAAATCTTTAGATTTAGCGGGAAGTTCACCAGCTGTATACCTATCGAAGCTCCGAAGATCCTTTTGTTTTATGGCAGACTTTTCGAACAGTATGGACATTCCGTTACTTGAAACAGATAAGTGACGGACTGCAAATCCAGAAAGCCAGAGCCCGAAAATTAGATTTTAAGGGACAGGAATTCGGTTTCCTTACGAATCCTGACACCTTTATACTTCCTGGCTATGTACCTTTGTATGATGAAATATTCAGAATATAGATATATTCAGAGAGCAGAAAACGGCAAACTCTGCCTGGTCATTCTGCTTTGAGCAGAAGGAAGTTCCCTTTCAAACACATGATACTCCTGAATAATCCCTCAAGCACATTACATCAACTTCGCTCAGTTTACTCAGGATATGCCGGACCCTCTGTTCAACAAGCTTCCCTTTTATGCACCAGTAAAAGGGCCTCTTATTTCCAAGAGAAGGGAATCTGGTACAGGAGATATCCAGTGGATGGAAATAGAAAATGGTGTGCCCTCTTTTAAGACTCTGCGTAAGCCCGTCCAGAATGAATGATGAACCCAGGAATCGAAGCATAGGGCCGCCTGATGCAGGGAACTTTAATCCATGTTGACAATAAGCCCATGGAAACTCAATAAAGTTCCGGTCACTACCTGCTTCAAGTTCGCTCTCCTCCGGATAATAGGGGAAGGATGAAACTGTATTAAGGGCTGAATCAGTTTTGTTGTAAAAGGAATTTACTGAAACAGATGAATCATACTTAAATCCCAGTTTTTCGAGGGAATCAACCATCCACCCACTTACCAGGGCGTTTGGTGCCCTGTAGCCGACCAACTTTTCGCCGCTGATTTTTTCGAGCATTTTCTTTGCAACCAGGGTCCTTTGCTCAAACTCCTCCACACTCATTAACTGTTTTTTTGTATCAGGGTCGATTTTACAGGCATGATTCAGCCCGTGGCAGGCTAGCTCATGCCCCCTATCTACAATTGACTCTACCAATCCAGGGTAGTGTTCAATGGTATCTGCAACTACAAAAAAAGTAGCATTTATGTTGAACTCATCAAGAATATCCAGCACCCTTTTTGTGGGCTCACTCAAGAAATCATATCTGCCGTTCCACGTCTTGAAGAATTCATCTACATTCCTGTAAACCGAAAACGGAGAACTGCAGACAGAAGGAATATGATACCAATCTTCAAGATCTACTGTAACCGAAAGACTACCGTTCATGAAATCCCCTCCTCACTAAGAGCGTATTTGCATATATCGTGAAACTGGACTGGAAGTTTCACTAAGAATGGGAATTAGCAACTATGCATTCCCCAATGGCTTAGAAAGCCTCCCCATTTAAACGAACACCTTAAGAGTATAAAAGATTTTGTGAGATATCATAAGAAAGAAAGGAGCCAAGATTTACTGAATTAAAAAAAAAATACGGTAACGGCGAAAACAAAATAAATAACTTATACCGATGTGATAAGTATAAATATGGCATGTTTACCATAGATAGTCTGAGTTGCCCTTCGTCGAGGGAGTGGGGCTTTAAGCAAAGCAACAAAAATCATCAGTTCAATTATTTGCCTGGAAAAACGAAGTACAGATTTCCAAGAAATCAAATAAATCGAAGTCTTTTTTCGGATGATATTTTTTAGAGAAATTTTCCATAGACAAAGCTATGATAAAATAATATTAAGTACTGGATATAAAAAGGCTGGCGGCAAGAAAGCTGGTTTTATGGAAAAGGTGCTTGGGAAAAAATTCTGCTCCCGGTCTGAGGGTAGAAATAGGAATAATTCCATGAAGCTGAGACTTATTTTAACTAATTATATAAAGTGAAAATCAGATAAATTGCCCTGTATAGACTTTTCAGGTTTCGATCCCTTCGGATAATACGGCTAAAAAATTCCAGATCAAAACTAATGGTATTAGGCTTCAAAACTAATGGTATTAGGCTTCAAACGGGTTTTTCGGAATGATACCTGAAGGTGTAGAACTCAGAACTGTTATTGGAACCGCGAAAACCTAAAGCGACTTTTGAGTTGTAAACCAATTGAAAAAACGAAATCACTGTTAAAATATTTAGATTACTGAATAGAACAGAGCCTCTTTGAGAAAAAGGAAGGCTCTAAAAAGAATGCCTTCCAGACTCCTGAATATTAGTTATATTGCCGTGGAGAGAAAAAGTATTATTGTGCGGATCGCACCTTCTGTGATGGATTCTGCGGTTGATGAAAATTCCAGAAAAAACATTACTACTTTTAGCAGATGCTCTCACAATTTTTAAAAGGGATTTTCAGTTACGAGAAATGATTATGTAAGCATCAATATAATCTTGATTTGGGATCTTTAGAAATATGGTTGAGTAGAGCAGTAGAAAGGTCAGTTTGATAAGAGATACAGACTTAATTAGAGAAACTCGATAAAGAACATATAATAGATAAGGGGAGTAGAGGGATTCACTTTTAGAATTAGTTATATTTCAGTACCCCTCATTCTATTTAAAGAGTTATTGAAGAATTTCTAATAAAAAGATTTTTACTGCACGCAGTGACAATGGGAACAGTATAAAGAATGGATTATCAAAGCAAAAATAATATACGATGTATGGATCTCCGCGTATGAGACTGGCAGAAAACAGGCGTTTTAGAGATCCAACCCGGGTGAAAATTAATGGTATTAGAATCACATTTTATTTTGACAGAAGAAAAAAGTGAAAAAACTGTATATAATTTAGCCCAACCTCTGCTGTCAAATAATTCAGTAGAAAATAAACAGTGTTAATTAGAAAAAAGTGTTCCTCGCGGGCTGTAAAGAGACATCGATGTGCACCTTAAAAGTATATAAATATAGAAAAACACAATGTGCAAGCTACTATATGAATTAATAGTATAAGTTATGTCCTGAAAATCTATGTAACTTTGTATATCAGAAACTGCTTTTACTTATAAAGAGGTGCGTACAAGAATATAAAATGTCTCGCGGACTATCCAAAGATAGTTAAATAAGTAACGGAAAGGTTATATATGAGAATCACATAAACTTCAAAGTCAACTCAACATTACATAAGTAAACAAAAGTTTCGCAGATGAGTTGACCGGGCTAAAAGCTATGGTTGATAAGAACAGGAAATATTGTCCTAAAAGGAGAAATATCCTGTCGTTATACAAACTTTGAATAAAAATCCAGAACCAGAGCTTCTCGTGTCCGGCCACCTCCAAAAAAATAGCCACTCATAACAGTGAAAATGAAGAGTGGAAAATCCTCTGCAACGTGTCCGCCCCACAAAAACGCAGAGAACCGAATTGAAAAGGTTCAAAAATATTACGAAGACGTAATTAGAATTTTTGAATTACCGCATAGACCCGACATAATTAGATATTTGAGATAAACTCGGTCTAATTAGATAGTTCGGAAAAACATTACGAATACGTAATATGGAATTTTGAGAAATATCTGGGAAAAAGTATACGATTATCCTGGATTTTTTGAGTTTACTCAAATTCTAAATCCAATCAGAGGCGATACGATGCTAAAAATGAATCAAGGAACCCTATTCCTGACAATATGTCTTATTTTAACAACCGTATCAACTGTTGGAGAAATATATAACTGCTTAATAGTTTTTTGAGTTTACTCAAATTCTAAATCCAATCAGAGGCGATACGATGCTAAAAATGAAACAGGAAACCCTATTCCTGAAAACATATCTTAGTTTAACGGCCGTATGTGCTTTGGGAAAAAATATACAATGACCCTACAAATTTTTTGATATTGCTCAAATTCCAAATCCAACCCAAAGGTGATACGATGCTAAAAAGACAGATAGGAACCCTATTCCTAGTAACATGCCTTATTTTAACAACCGTACCCGCTGCGTTAGGCGCACAGAATACGATAACTGTAAATGCAACGTCTGGATCAGATGCCCAGACTGCAATTAATAATGCAATAAATTCCGTAGCATCAGGAGCAACATCAAGTAACCCGGGATATGTTCTCCTTAGTGCTGGCACTTATAAGATAAGTGCACCTATAATTTTGAAATCTAATGTAGTACTAAAAGGCGCGGGCGACAGTACAATAATCTTTGCTACTGGCTCAGTTTGTAACTCCGCGGGATCACCTGCGTATGTATACGGATCAGGTGTTTCTAACGTTGAAGTATCTAATCTTCAATTCCAGAGTACAGCAACCGGACCTGGAGATGGAGGTCATGGAGACTACCGTAACTGCATAAAATTTACCTCTGTAACTAACAGTAAAGTACATGACATTTTATTCAATCGCTATCTGTATGGTGATGGTGTCAGAATCGGTAAAAGTTCTGGAATAGAGGTATATAATTGCAGAATAACGTCCTCTGGACACGATGGTGTGTCATTTTTGTCCGGCACTAAGGATTCCAGAATGTATAACTGTTACGTTGAGGTTCAGACCAACACAGGTGTCAGGGTAGACAACTGTGCAAATATTGAAGTGGATCATAATACCTTCACAGGTAGTGCAGGGTCCGGATGGTGCTGCGTTGAGCTGGAAAATACACTGACAAATGTGGATGTCCATCACAACATTATGCATGATTACAAAGGATCAAGCAGCAGTGCAGGCATTGGAAATTGGAATGCAAAAGGGTCGATTAGCGTTCGTGATAACGTTATGTGGAATGTGTCTCCTTACGTTGAGGTAGGCTCAGGCACAAACATATTAGGACCATCCGATCACAGCGTTGATAATTGGGTAGCGAAAGGGTATGGATACGGCTCTATTGGCAAGGCGTCAGGCTCACAGAGTACAACAGCTGAAAATCCAACATCTGGAACAGATGCCCAGACAACAGCTAATGAAACCGCTGTAACAGAGACAAAAGAAACCGAAGTTGCAACGACCAATAATCAGACAACAGCTAATGAAATTGCTGTAACAGAGACCGCTCCTGAACAGGTAGTTGGAACTGATACCGTATCATTACCTGAGGAAAATGCAACAAGCATTGTTATAGACAACCGTCTCAGGGAAGCTTCTCCTGACACCGTCTACCAGGAAAAAGCGTATATTGACATAGGAGGCAGGCCTGGAGTAGGAAAGTACAGAGATCTGCTCCTGTTTGACCTGAGTGACTACAACGATGCTGAAAATATTAGCAATGCAACCCTTTCCCTCTACTGGTATTATCCTGACAGACGGGAAAGACCAGAAGATGCGGTTGTAGAGATATACAGACCCGCTGCAACCTGGAATCCTGAAAATGTGACCTGGAACAGCAGGGATAATGGTGTGCTCTGGACACAACCCGGAGGAGACTGGTTAGACATGAATAATGTCTCTCAGGGAGACGCACCGTACGCTACGATAACCCTGAACGGAACCGATATACCGGACAACAGGTACTATGAGCTGAACGTAACTGATCTCGTAAAAGAGTACGTCAGCGGCGAGTACGAAAACACAGGGTTCCTGATTAAAACCCGTACCGAAAATGCGGATTACGTAGCATTCTACAGCAGCGAAATCGAAGATGAAAACCAGCGCCCAATACTGAATATAGAAGAGAAAGCTGTAGCTTAACAGCCCTAACTTCAGGAAGAGACCTCTGAAAGGCGGGAAGTGCGGAGATGACAAAAAGACCTCCGTAACCCAGACCTTTGAGTTCTTCCAACTTATTTTAGTCATAAGGGAGAATTTTCAGGCTAAAAACTGCGGAAAGTTTTTCCTTTGATCTTCTTTTCATATGAATTTCATTGAGATCTGATGGAATGTCTGCAGGTTAGAAAAAAATGAGTAGACAATTTCATACAGAAGTAGGAATAAAGTTTTATCGAACATATTAACTCCCCTCAGAGCAAATAAATAATTTAATAGTACATATATTTCAAAAAGTACTCGTGTGTTGCTGTTAAAAATTTAAATCAGCTAACTGTACATAAATTTGTTTTCAAATCGGATTATATAAATAGAGCTATTCTGATTCATAAGACGTTGTCTATTCAATACATACCCCCCAACAATGTGAATAACTTTAAGCACATAAGCTTTTTGTACACTGCCGCAATCAATGATTAGTATCTTTATGTTAGAGCTCATATGGATTCGAGAAAAGCCGATAGCGTGCAAAGAATTATTTTTAACTGTTGTGAAGATTAAACCCGTGAGATCACTGATGACATCAGGTTTTTTAAAAAAACTCCAGTGACAGTACCTTCCAGCGATAAATTTTATTCAAGTTTGGAGGAATTATATCTCAGGGTGCAGGGATAAAAAATGAACGGAAAAGATCTTATAAACAGATGGGGAAACAGAAAAAAAACGGGTTTTTACATTGCAGTCTTCATGTTCTTGATTGTAATGGTAACAACCGCCCTTTCGATCACGCCATCAGGCATGACAGTTTATGTGGCTGGAGACGGGAGTGGGACCTTTAACTGTAATGGGACTGACGACCAGGTAGAGATCAATCAAGCCCTCGCATACGTCGCAGAACACCAGGAGTTTACAACCGTTCATTTGAAAGGCCCTAACACATACGTTATCTCAGACAGTATTCTGGTCGGGAACAATACCGTTCTGGAAGGGGACCCCACAGCTGTGATAAAACTTAAAGACAAAGCAAACTGGCCAGTTGCCAAGCCCCTGATTACGCAGAGAGATAGAAAGGGAAACCAGGATATTACTATAAAGGGTTTTGAGATAAACGGAAATCACGACGCCAATACAGATAAAAAGAAAGGCGCTGGATACTACAATCTTATCCATTTCATGAACTCAACAAACATTCAGGTTCATGATATGTATATGCATGACAGTCATGGAGATGGATTGAAAGTTGAAAACAGTTCCAATATTCAGTTTTACAACAATAAAATATATAAGCTCGGTCACGACGGTCTTTACGGGATCCAGTCTCAATATCTGGAAGCCTGGAATAATACGATAACTTGCAGGACTAACAGCGGGCTTAGAGTATGGGACTCAAATCATGTAAAATTCCATGACAATACTATTGATTCCTTTTATCACTGGAGCGCAGGTGGTCCGGGTATTCAGGTCCAGAAATCTGCAGCCGTCATGGATGATATAGAAATATATAACAATACCATCCACAACACTTACGGACCTGGCATCTGGCTGTTGGGCTATGGTAGCTACCCTCTGAAAGAAGCGCAGAGTGTCCATATTCATCACAATACATTCTACAGCACAGGCACGAACCCAAGTATTGATTGGGTAGGAGGTATTGTAACCAGCGGGTTTAACAATACCCTTATTGAGAATAACGTGTTTGACGGCACATATCATGCTGCTATCGTCCTGATGTACCCTACAGACCGCACCATAGACATCTCACCTAAAGGTAAGGGATACACGACCATTGTCCGTAATAACATAATTACAAATACGGAACGTCGCAAGAGCGAGTCAAGCGGAACAGGATTTGGTGTTGTCAATTACCTCCCCGAAACCCATAGCCTTGTACTGGAAAACAACTGCTTTTACAATAATGTTGCAGGAGACTATAGAAACGCAACATCAACAAGTGATATTTATTTAAACCCCCTTTTCACAAATCAGAAAGAAAATGATTACCATCTTAGATCGACAGGCGGCAGATGGGATGGGGAAACATGGATAAAGGATATTGAAAGCTCTCCGTGCATTGATGCAGGTTATTCCTCCTCAGACTACTCAAATGAACCCGAAGACAATGGAAAACGGATCAATATAGGAAGGTACGGAAACACTGAAGAAGCATCAAAGTCAGGGGTAATGCCCGGATATGTGGCCTGGTGGCATCAGATATTTTCGCCTGAATGGAGGATGTTCAGAATGCTCCTGAAGACCTTCCTTCTATTCTGCTTTAAAATTCAGATTTAATGCTTTCTCAGGTGCGTCCCTAATTAAAAAAGATTAATTTATCCACCCCCTGGAAGAAGATTTTAACTTAAACTTTCAGGGGTTTGCTTTTAACTTTTAGAGTTAAATCTGCCCCGGATCCATGTAAGCCTAACGTGAATGCTTATAAATCTAGATCTTTATCACACCTGACGATTGAATCCTGACCAGTCACATCAGAAAAGGTAAAAACGAAAATAAAGTGCTCTGGAACTTTAACTTTCTGCGGTGAAGATATAAGACAAGGTTCAGAACAGGCTTTTCTACTAACCTCAAAGATTCACGACTTCCAGATATTATATCCCAATAATTTTGAAGAGACTGGAAGGTGCTTCATTAAACAATCAAGCTCTATGGACACCAGACTATGAAAAGGATTCAAATCTTTCCTGTAAAGTTTTTTGCAGACATCAACAGATAACTTTTTTTAAGCTTAGAGAGTTATAGTTAATGTATTGGGGGTACAAAATGAACGAAACTCAGTGGATATATAGACAGGGAGAAAAAAAGAAAAAAGGAATCCTGATTTTACTTCTTATTACTCTGGTCGCAAGTGTAACTATTGCCCTCTCAACTGCTCCTTCCGAAATGACGGTTTATGTAAATACCGACGGAAGCGGAGATTTCAACTGCGATGGGACCGATGACCAGGTAGAGATCAATAAAGCTCTAGAATACGTTGCAGAACATCCGGAGCTTACGACCGTTCATTTGAAAGGCCCTAACACATACGTTATCTCGGGTAGTATTTTCATTGGAAGCAACTCGATCCTGGAAGGGGATTCTACAGCTGTGATAAAACTTGAAGATAAAGCAGACTGGCCATTGGATAAGCCCCTGATTACCCAGATCGATAGCTCGGGAAACCAGAATATTACTATAAGAGGTTTTGAAATTGACGGCAATCATGACGGAAATAAAGAAAAAGGCAGGGGAAAGGGGTACTACAACCTGATCCACTTCCTCAACTGCAAAAATATTCAGGTTTATGACATGTATATGCATGACAGCCACGGAGATGGGCTGAAAGTTGTGAAAGGTTCCAATATTCAGTTTTACAACAATACAATATATAAACTCGGGCATGACGCTCTTTATATTATATATTCTTCAAATGTAAAAGCATGGAACAACAAAATAACGTGCAGAACAAACAGCGGTCTCAGGGTATATAATGGAAATCAGGTTAAATTCTATAACAACATTATCAATTCAGAGGGGGAAGGTGGAGCTGGAATTGAAATCCAGAAGGCGGGTTCGTCAACAGTAATGAATGATATAGAAATCTACAACAACTTGCTATATGAAACAAATACCGCAGGAATCTGGATTACAGGTTATGGGTCCACATATTCAAAAGACTCTGCAAAAAATATATACATTCACAACAATAAATTTTACAAAACTGGTATTAACCCCGGTGCCGACTGGGCAGGAGGTATCGTCCTCAATGGTTTTTATGATACCCTGATAGAAAACAACTTATTCGATGGATGCTACGGGGCGGCAATTGCCCATAAAGAGGTAGATGAAGAGTTTACATCCACGGGTACAGGTTATACAACCATTGCGCGGAACAATATAATAATAAATACAAAATCAAGCCCTGCAGCCGGAGAAGGTTACGCATTTTATAATAAATTGGAAAATACCCACTCATTCGCCCTTCAAAAAAACTGTCTATCAAATAACGCAGGCGGGGACTATATGTATACCAGCTCTACATCGGACGTACAAGCCGACCCTGCACTTATAGAACAGCTGGAAAAAAATGGGTCTTCAGTGCAAAACCTGCCCTGTGCAGACGCTATGAAAGTAGGACCACAGGAAATGCCTTATGAGATAGATGAGAATGGCATCGATATGGGACAGGAAGAAGGTCTTGGATCAGATATTAAAAGGGCGATCTCAAAAATGGTACGGTTTGTGAAAAATATCTTTTTGGGGTTCACTTCGGGAGAATCAGAGGACGAAAACATAAAAATCGCCTTACCTTCGGTTGTCTCAGACAACAGGCTGAAAGAAGAGTCTCCTAACACGACATTTAGGGAAACCGAATATATGGATGTGGGTGAAAGAGCAGAGGGCGGAAAATACAGGGATATCATACTGTTTGAATTGAACCAGCTGGGTCAAACAGATAGTATTGAAAAGGCAACCCTCTCTTTGTTCTGGTATTACCCTGACGAATCCAGGCCGGAAGATACTATTCTGGAAGTATACAGACCGGAAAAATGGTGTGAGGAACATGTTACCTGGGAAGCAAGAGAAACAGGAACTTTCTGGCAGAATCCGGGAGGTGACTGGTACGATAAAAAAGGTGTATCTCAGGGCAGCACACCATATGCAACAATAACTATTAAGGGCAGTACCCTTCCGGACGACAGGTATTATGAACTGGACGTAACAGAGCTTGTGCAGGAATATACCAGCGGGAAATATGAAAATACTGGTTTCCTTATAAAAGCCAGACTGGAAGATAATAACTATATTGCTTTATACAGTTCAGAGTGGCAAAACAAAGCTCAGAGACCTAAACTTACTATAGAGTATACAGGCGAATAATACAATCTGAGATTAAGCAAAGATTAGAGTATATAAAGCACAGGCAATATTTAGATATAAATGAAGAGCCGTTATAACCTTCGATGCTTCTCTTCGGACATCTGGGAATAACACTGGGGGTATTTATCGGCCTTCGGCGACTTATTCCTCGCTTAAAATCCGTAATAGATTTAAGGTATCTTGCTATTGGAGCCCTTTTACCTGACCTGATAGATAAACCAATAGGAAAAGTAATATTCGCATCGACCTTTGCAAACGGGCGTATGATAGGTCATACCCTGTTGTTCAGCTGCCTTCTTGTTCTTGCCGGTATCTACCTTTATCAAAAAAGAAGGGATACCAGAATATTTACCCTTGCTTTGGGTTCGTTTTTCCATATCCTCGAAGACCAGATGTGGGAGCGGCCTCAAACTTTTTTATGGCCCCTGCTTGGATGGAGTTTCCCGAGAGATTCTATTGATTATACAGGCTTTGAATACTTAATAAAAATGCTTGAGGGCTCATTCAAACCTGAATTTTCCCAGACTTACATTGCAGAAATTATGGGAATAGGAATAATTGTTATTTTTACTGGAATCTGGATAAAAAAAAGACTGAATCAAAATGGCTCTGACTAGAAAATCCGGATTAAAAAAGAATCAGATTAAAGAGCCCGAATTAAACAAGCGGGCTCTTATTGTTTTTGCAAGAAAAAATACATTAAAAGAAAAAGCCCGGAAGGAAAACTTCCGGACCTCAGCGAGCAAGTCCTACCCTTTCATTCCTTTTCTTTTCAACCTGCATATCAAAGAGCATTCCGAACAGAAGCATCTGAAGTCCAGTACCCAGTACGAGGAAACCAAGCAGTGGGTAATAGGACGGTAGAGGGTTTTGAAGCAATATCTGCAAAAGTCCCCAGATACCAAAGAGGACACTCACAGGCAGGGCAAGCATCCCAAGGAAGTAAAACAGAACCAGAGGATGGAAATCCAGAACCGTATATTTGATCCTTAGCCTCCAGAGAAAGCCCCTGAAAAGCATGGGTGAAATCTTACGGATATACTTGCTGTACTTTATGGATGACTTCTCTCTGCCATAACGGGCAGGGATTACTACATCCATGACCCTCATTCCAAAGGCGTTAAGCTTGATCAGCAAGTCATTACAGTAGCCGTAGTAAGGATAAACAGAATCCAGATCGATAACCTCAAGGGCCTGCCTGGAAATGGCTGTATACCCGTTCTGCGGATCCATGATATGCCAGTATCCACTCCCTATTTTAGTAAGGAAACTCAGCAGAAGGTTTCCAAAAGACCTCCACCTGCTCATCCCGGTCATAAAATTGTCGGAGAGAAGCCGGTTACCCTTTGTATAATCAGCCCATCCCTCGATAATCGGAAAGATCAATCTCGGAAGCTGGGTAGGATCCATCTGGTTATCCCCAGCCATAACTGCTACAATATCCATTTCATCTTTTAGAGCAAGCTTGTACCCGTTAATTATTCCTGCTCCGACGCCTTTGTTTACTTCGTGGCGCAGATAAACGATTCTCGGATCTCCGAACTTTTTTACAATTTCTCCGGTCCGGTCAGTACTACAGTCATCAATAACATAAATCCGATCCACATACTCTGGAATCCCTCCCAGGGTTTCGCCGATAAGCAGTTCTTCATTATAGGCAGGTACTACAACTCCGATACGGGTGCTCTCAAGCTTCCGAAATGCAGGATCAACGTCAAAGCTCAGGTAGTTAACCTTAAGTTTTTCAGTTTTCGCAGCAGAAAGCAGAGATTTCAAAGATATATGCTCTTTGCCTGAGCTAATATTCTGAAGCGATCTTGAGGTTAAGGCAAAAAAGCCTATTTTTTCTTTGAAGGTGCTTTTCCCGTTCAGAAGCATGACTGTCTCCTGTTCACAGGAAACCCGACAGGGCCAGGAACCTACAGACAGGTCAAATCCCTGCCTGAGCGGCTCAAGAACATGAGACAGCAGATCTATATCCTGCATGCAATCAGGATAGATAAGAACCACAAGCTCTGAATCAAGGGATGCCCTATAAAGGACTTTGAGCAATGCTTCCTCTCCTCCGGCCAGGGGGACGACTCTTGCCCCTCCCAGAGCTGCCACTTCCATAGTTCGGTCAGTAGAACCTTTGTCAAGCACAAGTACGCGGTCTGCATAACTCGCCGCAAGCAGGACCTTGCTTCCTATGGAGGCCTCCTCGTTTTGAGCTGGAATCAAGACCGTAAACTCATGCCTAAGAGGCCTATCGGAAAGTTGAGATGGCGATGAAACTATACTGATGGGATCGGAAATTAGAGAATTAAAACAAAGTGTAAGGGCTGAATACAAACCCTCTCCACCCCCTATGAATATAGATTATACTATAACCCCCTGTATGTGTATAAATGCAAAAATATTAAAGGCTATCATTTAAAAGATATTTGAGAAAGAATATATATAAAGTTAACATGCGACTGAAAATAATCTGTTAAAAAATTAATAACTTACAAGGATGCTTCCTTTATTGAATAGTGAGTTATAGTATATAGCCCAGGTTTGGTAGATTCTACTAACATAAAATACAGAATTTTCTCACAAAAAACGCGTTTTAGCGGCATAATGGGTCCGAAAAATAAAAAAAGGAAAAATTAAAAAATACAAGATAGAACTTTGGATTTTAGGAAGAAAACAGAATCATGAAGCCCATTTATACATCACAAAATATATGAGTATGTAGAATTTGGATTATAGTTTACGCTCCTACAGCAAATGGAAAAGCCGTTATATTCTGCAAAAATGTACATGTGCTACTCCAGAGTTAAATATTATGAAGGCACCGCAACCGGGAAAAAATTATAGATAAATTAGTTAAAATTCAGGATAGTAAACCTTAGTTGTATGCCCTGACCCAGTTACATGTCATAGTATGACTCTTGGGAACCGGGGCATGAAAGAACTTAACAGGCCTGTGCGAACGGGCAAGAGAAAAAAAATACCAAAAAAGGCAAAGTACATTGAGAAAAATGATGTGGCTATTGCTGGAAGAAAAAAGGGGAAAAAATAAACACCGGAAAACCCCCTGGACTTCAGGCAGCAGCCGTTACTGAAAATAATACATTCACAGAGAGCTTATTTAACCATCAGGTGAATGGGGAAAGGAACTATCGCGGGAATATAGAGTAAAGTGGTATAAAAAACGCCCCTGTATATCCATGCCTTGAGAGCGCATAAAGTAATTAGGGGATTCTTTAGTTCAGAGGGATTCAAGCAAAATATGAAAAGTGCCAATAGGCTTTAAAAAATAAGGCAGATGAGTTCAATATATGCAAGTAGCCAGCGTATACTGATGAAAAATATTCGTCTAAGGCTAAAACTTATATTCTAAGAATATTTATTAATTTAAAGGGAGACGGCATAATGGTGAAAGCATATACCGTCAATTGGGGAAAAAGAGTTTGAGATTTAACTTACCTGTATTCTGGAAGGCTTCCATACAATGAAAGGAACAAGACGGAAAAACCGAATTGAAGCCGATCTGAAAAAGCAGTAAGAACTCAAGGTCTTTCTTTGTACGAATTGGTCTTATTTACCGATAGAGTTGATCTTATTTACTGATACTATACTACCTATGTAAAATATCCTGCTTTTTTTGCAGGAGATCAAACAAATCGGGATCAAAAGCGCCTGATAAAGTTATTGTGGGGGGTAAAAGAATTGATACGCGTAGGAGTGGTTGGAACCGGTTACATGGGGGAGAACCATGTCAGGATCTATAGTGAAATGGAAGACGTTAAACTGATAGGGATTTCCGATCCCAATACTTCAAGGGTAAAAGAGCTTGCAGCAAGATATAATACACTGCCTTTTGCAGACCATAAAAAAATGTTTGAGAAAAAAAAGCTTGACGCAATAAGTATCGCAGCTCCTACTACCCTTCATTGCCCCATAGTGCTTGATGCACTTGAAGCCGGGGCAGACGTGCTTGTAGAAAAGCCTATTGCAGACAGTGTGGAAAATGCAGCTGCAATGATCGAATCTGCTGAAGAGATGGACAGGCACCTGATGGTAGGACACATAGAAAGGTTTAATCCTGCGGTCCTGAAATTAAAAGAAATCGTTGACTCAGGGACTCTGGGAAAAATCGTCTCAGTTTCAACCAGAAGAGTCGGGCCTTACAATCCCAGGATAAGGGATGTGGGGGTAATCCTGGATATTGGGGTACATGACATAGATATAATCTCCTGTATCTACGGAATGAAGATAAACCAGGTATATGCCGTAGCAGGATCAGACATTCATTCCTTTGAAGATCATGCGACAATTCATCTCCGCCTGAACCATGCATACTCAGGGCTTGTGGAGACAAACTGGCTTACCCCCCACAAAATCCGGAAGCTAACGGCTGTTGGTCTGAAGGGTGTTGCATATCTGGACTATCTTGATCAAAGTGTGGAGCTCCACGACGATGGCTGGATCCAGAAAGCCAGGGTAGAAAAAGCCGAACCTCTGCAAAAAGAACTCTCCCATTTTATCTGCTGTGCAAAGGATGGAACCTGCCCGATGCCCTCGGGAGAAGAAGGAAAACATGCTCTGGAAGTGGCACTGGCTGCAATCCGGTCATACAGGGAAGAAAAAATGATTGAGATATGAAGCTGCAGCCGGGTGAAGCAATCTATCTGAATTCACTCATGAAACTGACTCTTTAAAAGGAGTAGGAGTGTCCCCAGGGCTCAGATATGTAACTGGTGGGAAAAAGAATAAGGCATTAAGGACAATGCTGAAATTTAAAAAAAAGTAAAAGAGATATCAACTAAAAAAATAGAATTCGTTTAGAAGAGAATGGAGAAAAACAGATATCAAGGCTTAAAGGAAAGGTTAAAAGAAATTACAGTCCGATAAAAAGGATAGTTTGGATTTGTGAACTATCCCCAGGCTAAAACCCTGGGGTTTCATGCTTCTTCTTATAAAAGAAAAATGCTTCATCGGGAAACTATATAATCCTAAAGAAAGTTGTTATGTTGAGGGTTGTATGGAAACTATAAAAAGGTATAAAGAGAGATTTACTGGAAATCTTGACACGATTCTCAGTGTAATGGGATTCAATTTAGGCGTGTTTATTGTTTCGTTATATTACCTGATCAATTTAAACCAGAAGGATATCGGAATTGCTGTGTTTTCTGCCTGCTTAATCTATTATATATTTAGAAAAAAATTTAAAAGTGAGTCCCCCATTTCCTCAGGAAAAGACAGGTTAAAGAATGTACTCAACCTTTCCTTTTATCTCGTATTTCTGATAAGTGTGCTCGTATATAGCATGAACCTGTATTACAGGCCCATATCTTATTTCATACTGATATGCATACTCGCAGGAATCATAGCTTCGGAAATCCTGTATGTAAGAGAAGGAGACAGGGTAACTTCAATATTACTACAGATATTCCTTCTTTCAATCCTTATAAGAGCCGGAATCTATTATAATTTCCCAAGTCTCATGGGCTATGACGCTTATTTTCATGCAGGTATGGCAAAACTGATTACTGAAACAGGGGCTATTCCCCCTATTGAGATCAGCAGTAAATATTTATATTATCCTCTTGCCCACATTTTTGTCTCGATAACCCAGCTTATGGGCGGACTGGATATCAAGGACGGATTCTTTTATTCTATAGGATTTGCCAATATTTTCAGTACGGCAGGGATTTACCTTATAGGAAAGAAACTCGAAGGCCCTCAGATGGGCTTGCTTGCAGCTTTATTAATAAACTTGAATAATCACAATATTGTCAGCGGGATTACAAATATAACCCCGGGTTCCCTGGTTCTTTGCTACTTTATAATTATCCTGTATGCAATCTTTAGCGAAAAGCCGGGCCTGGTGCAGACAGGACTTCTTCTCCTGGCTACGGTTCTGATGGTGCTGACCCACCAGTTAACTACTTTTGTGGTTTTTCTGTCTTTAGTTTCAATTTTATTAGGGAAATACCTGCACAACCTCCTGTATGAGAGTTTACCCACTGCAGCAGCCAGTTTTAATTACCTCCTATTTTTTGTGATTAGCCTGCAAACCTACTGGATGTTTACATATGTCACTCCGGAGACCTCCTTTTTTGAGATGATCTTCAAACCTCTCATGGAAGTACTTCAGGTTGGATCCAGCTACTCAAGTGAGGAACTTATCGTGGGGACTGCAACCAATCCGGACTCACTGGAAGTACTGATACTTCACATAAGCTACCTTGCCCTGCCTTTCTTTGCAATAGGAGGAGTTCTGACATGGTTTTCCCGCAGGGACGCCGAAAAAAGAGATAAGTTCTCAATTGCTCTGGTTGTTGTAATTCTGTATAGCTTTGCTTACGGAATTCCTTTACTGGGTATGAGAAATTTCCTTACAAGCAGGTGGTTCCCGCTAATAGCAGTATTTCTGGTCCTGGTAGCTGCCTCATATATATTGAAGCTAACAAGCCTGTTTAACTCTAAAAAAGCAAAAATTTCTGCAATTTTCATCATAGTGTTGTTCTTCTCATTCGTAATGGTTACCACACCAGGTATTAATAAAGACAATCCTCTTGTAGGAAAAGAGACAACCGTAAGAAACCAGTTCAAGAACATTGAAATCCAGCCTGTGAAAACATTATCTGCCGTGTACTCAGGAAACATTCTGATGGATGCTCCCTATGACAGCTGTCTTTTTTACAGGGATCAGGGATATGATGCAAATAACGCAACATACTTCAATACAAACCAGATCGAGTCGAGAGAAATAAGCGGCGATCGTATGGTATTGCTGAGAAGATCATCCCTGGGGGAACCAATATCCATAAATGACCCGAATAGATACGGAATAAACATAATCAAGCCATTACCAGTAGAATTCTTCAACAGCTTCGAAGCTCCGGAATATGCACTGGTATATGACAATGCAGAAGTACTTGCTTACCTTAAAGAGAACAAATAAGTAAAAAAATAAAAATTCATCGGAAACTATTATATAAATCACCTGAGTGAAACCCCCTATCTACGGAGAAACTGAATTAATATATTTAGAAGTTGGAAACCCCATGTCGAACTTTATCACTAACGTACTAAAGCTTATATCCGGAAGTGTTACTGCACAGTTTCTGAGTATACTTCTTATACCCATAATCACAAGAATTTATAACCCAGATGATTTTGGGATTTTTCAGCTTTTCCTGTCAATCTCAGGCATACTTGTAATAGTTTCTACTTTTTCGTATCAATTTGCGATCATGCTGCCAAAAACAGAGGAGGATGCTGCAAATGTTGCCTCTGTATGCACCGTACTGGTAACTTTCATATCCTTACTGACAGGCATAGTGGTTTTGTTTATTCCGGATAATATTAATCTTTTCAATACCCCGGGGATTTCAAGGTATTTGCCTCTCCTTCCGCTAATAATATTCCTCAACGGTATGTTTTTTGTGCAAAATTACTGGCTTTCAAGAAAAACCCGGTTTGGAGTCATTGCAGGGTCCAGAGTTTCGAACACCTTAACATCAAAGGCATTTCAAATAGGATTTGCGAAATGGAGTGTTACCCCATTAGGCCTGGTTGGCGGATTTATTGCAGGATATGCATTTGCAGACCTTGTCATGCTCAAGGGCATTAAAAAAGATATTCAGGTATTCAAAAAGATCTCATTAAAAAGAATGAAAGAAATGGCCATTCAATACAAAAAATTTCCGTTATTCAGTTCCTGGTCATCGATCGCAAACACTATTTCTCCACAGGTCCCTGCTTTTTTGCTCGCATACTTTTACAGTACATCAGTTGTAGGGCATTTTTCACTTGCAAATCAGGTTGTAAACCTTCCAATGGGAATTGTAGGCAGCGCTATAGGACAGGTTTTTTTCCAGAAAGTAAGCGAGGTTAAGAACGGGAACGGAAAAGGAGATATGACGGTTATAGTTGGGGAGGTTTATAAAAAGCTGATATCGATAGGAATCTTCCCTATGATACTCCTGATGATTCTCGGAGAGCAGATCTTCACATTTGCTTTCGGAGAGGAATGGGGCATTGCAGGCACATATGTAAAAATTCTTGTGCCCTGGATCTTCCTGGTCTTTCTTTCTTCACCGATATCAACTCTCTATAATGTATTTGAGAAACAGACCGTCTGGCTTACCTTCAGTATAATTCTCCTGATCTCAAGGATAGTAGCCCTGGTCATTGGAGGAACTTATGGAACCCCTGAGTTCGCTCTTGCCCTGTACAGCTTTACAGGGATTGTGTTCTGGTTATGGAACAATGCATACCTGCTGGGCCTTGCAGGAATTAGCAAGAAAGAAAGCATAGAAATCCTTATAAAATATACGACAATCGGCCTCGTTGTTTCGATCCCGTTAATTCTAATAGAGATGATTTCCTCAAGCTTTTACGTAATAATATTTGCAGCCGTCATCATAACAGTTATCTATTACGCAATAACCCTTCACGACGATCCTATATTCAGGAAAATGTTCTCAACTTTTCTTGTGAACGTAAGAAATAGGACCTGAGAAGGAGATTAAATCTCCTTCCAGGAAAAAAAATGATTAAATTACGATTTCAGGAAAAATATCCTGATTTCGGTTTTCTAGCTTATTCCGGCTTTCGGTAAGGAATTATTCTTTTCAGTGAGGAAAATATTCCTTAAAGCAAGAATAAAATTCTCCTGCTTCTCCAATCATTCTGATTCTTCATGCGTAGCCTGGTATAATAACCTCATAAGGGAATATTTTTTGCTGCGCAGGGTTACTCTATAATAAGGAACAATCTTCGGGGAAAATCCCATAATAAAGTCCGTAAATCGTGGGATGTTTGCTGCCATTACATTCATATATTCAAAATTTCTGGACTTCAGGTCGAGAAACTCATTATAATATAGAAGCGCATTTGGACCCATTCTACCGAATTCAGGATTAAGGGCTGAAGACCAGGTAACCGTGCATTTTTTACCATACAGGTTCAGATGAGACGCAATTACTTCTCCTTCGAGAGTCTCTGAGACAAACATATAGCCAACATCTTTCTCCCGGATCAACTTAAATACCCTTTCAAAGAATTCCTTTGGCACAGGAGGTTCCAGATTTTGTTTATCATAGACAAGGGAAAGCAGGCGATAATAAGTTTCAGGGTCGTTTGAGACTCTCGTTTTAAGCCCTGCTTCCTCTGCGCTCTTAAGTTCTCTCCGGATTTTCCTCGAAAGATTACTATCTACATTTTCTTTAAGGTCGAGATGATGAGTATAATGCACACTCGACTCCCATCCTTTCCAGGTAAAAGGTCTTACGTCTTCAAGCCCGGGAGCAAGTGTAAGGGTAATGCTGTCGAATCCCTGATTGCAGAGGAATTCTCTAAGAGCTTCAAGGATCTCGTGTGTGTCCTGCATACGTTTGCTAGCTTTAGAGCTGGCTCCCTCTTTTATAAGGGGGCCGCAATAATCAGTCATATTACAGGTCGAAGATGCTACTTTCAGCATCCCTTTGATGTTCTTAATGAAAATGGGACATCCGCCCACAAGCTCACCGTTTCTGAAACAACCATAAATCTTTAAGTCTCTGGAAAGGACATCTCTGCAGATTCCCAGCCAGTCACTTGTGTGAAAGAGCGTACCGGGTTGAGCTTTTTCCACAAGCAGATCCCAGTCATTATATTCAGACTGTAATAATTCTCTGACTTCAATTTCGTCCATTTTAAGCCCCGTGTGAAAGACAATAATTTGTATTTTTGACAAGTTATAATAACATAAGAAAGACGGATTCCGGGCGTTCAGCCTTTGAGTCCCGATTTGCAGACCCCGTCTACCTGTTTCGCAACACTGTACCAGCTGTAATTTTCAGTAACATGACTTAAACCTTTTGAGCCCAGTTTCGCCCTCAATTCCCGATTATCAAGTAGCTTTGAGATAGCGTCTGCAAGGGCTTCCGGGTTTTCTGGAGGGACAGGAATTCCTCCTTCTGAAGCCTTAAGGACATCATCAACCCCGCTGATCGCACTCGCAACAACTGGCTTTCCGCAAGCCATATACTCATATAGTTTCAGAGGGGAGAGCCCTATTTTTGCGTTTCTGGCCAGGATAAAGGGAGCAGCGCAGATATCACTTGCATTGATGTACACAGGCACGCGGTCATAGGAAACCACACCTGTAAAAACAAACCTGTCTGCAACCCCGAGCTCCTTTGAGAGGTTGAGCAACTCCTCTTTCATAACTCCATCGCCGACAATAAGAAAACGGCACTCAGGAGACCTGGAAAGTATTGAAGAAGCTGCCTTTACCAGATATTCTACCCCCTGCCAGGGAGCAAGGTTTCCCACAAAACATATATAAGGAGTTTCCGCGTCCAGACCAAGCTCTTTCCTGCAGGCCTCCTGCTCAAGAGGTTTGAACAGGGAAGTGTTTGCTCCGTTGGATACCACAGTTATTTTTTCTCCTGGAATGTTGTAAGAACTCTCAAGATTCGCTTTTATTCCTGGAGTTACTGCGATTACCTTATCTGAAAACCCAAGAGCTTTTTTCAGAACCGAAACCTTTAAACTGGCTTTTGCAGAAGAAAAATACCGGGATAAATTTACCATTTGTTCCTCTTTCAAAGACTTCTCCTCACTGCACCTGGATTTGATAAGGCTGCTTTCATCCTCCGGGATTCCATTTAATTCATAAACCAGAGTTTTGCATCTGCTTTTGCAAAAGAACCCGGCAAGAAAACCGAAATTAGGATTTCTGGTATACAGCACATCAAAAGTTTCGGAACCGACCAGACCTGCAGAGCTCCGGAAATAGTTGAGTGTGAGGGTCAGAAGGCTTCCAGGACATATATAATGGCAGCGGATATTGTCCAGGTTAGAAAGAGTAGAACTATCGGTAGTGAAGATATGGATTTCATTGCCCAGCTTCGCCAGGTTGCTTACAAGCTCATGCCTGTGGATAAGCGAACCATCAGCCAGGTAAAGGGGCCATACTATATCCAGAAAGAGCATCTTCATACTATCACCTTCAATACATAACTCTTATAAAATATTTTAAAATGTTCACCGTTCTCCCTGCTGGGCATCTGTAGAGTTACGGCTTAAAGCCCCCGAGATTCTGGAAAACAACAGCCTGATGTTTAAACTTCTGTAGTAAGCCCTTATTTCCATGTCCTTGATCTTTTTCTCCCTCTTAAGGGTTGAATTGAGGTATCCATAGAGGTATGCAATTCCTGTGTAATAGGGAGACTTCAGAGTATAATAAAGCGTATTTAACAGAACCACAGGCAAATTTTTATCCACATAATAAGCCATCCAGCCATTTTTTACATATCCTTTCCAGAGTCCCTCCCCTGCACTCGTCTTTCGTTTCTGGATTTCAACTACATCTGCGTACTGCCTGAGTTGCCAGCCCCGAAGAAGGGCTTTAATATTGGAAATGGAATCAGGAGATGGTTCTACCAGATAACCTTCAGTCTCGAGGAAACAGGATTTTCTCCAGAGCCTTCCTGTGCCGCGGGGCAGATTTTTATCTGAGACTTCTCGTGAAAGTTTGCCACCAACGTCATAGTAAACCCCTCCACTTGCAATCCCAAGAGATGAATCTTTTTCAAATTCGCCCAGTAACTTTATAAAATAGTTTTCATCGAGTACGGTATCGGCGTCAAGAAGACCTATGTAATCATACTCAATGCCATTTTCCCTGCAGTAATCCAGTGCATGATCAAATCCCTGTTTGCAGACGTAGCTATAGTGAAAGGTTATATCTCTTGGCCTTGGAGGGAGCCTTATGCTCTGAATCCAGGAGTATCTTGCCTTCAGCCCTTCGAGAATGCGGGGAGTCTCATCCGTACTCCCATCATCCACTATGATCCATAGTGCAGGTGTTACTTTCTGCCCTGTTACAGACTTAGAAACATCAGGAAGGTTTTCCTCTTCATTCCTTGCAGGTGTAATCAGCAGATACTTCCCATTAGAATCAGAATTCATTCTCCCACCACCTGTAAATCTCTTCTCCGCTTGTCATCCATGCCCCTTTTTCAGAGCAGTACTGCAGAGCCATTTTATAGAGTTTGATCCAGTCTTTTCTGAAACTGCACCCGAAAACGAAGTTATGCCACAGCAGGGTAATGACCCCATTGAACCTTGCTGTTGTATCTATCAGGTCCTTTGTGCATCTCCAGGCTTCCTCAAAAGATCTGGAATCTTTGAAAAGAGCTACATCCATTACAGTAAGCGGGATTTCCAGGATGCCTATCTCCCGGTCTTCATTCAGATTATATGGTCTGAAAGGGTGGCACATGCCGTTCCTGAAGCCAACTGAATCACTGTATCCGAAAGTTGAATCATAGCTAAAACCGGCATCTGCCAGCAGTTCCCAGGTTTCCGGAGTTTTGAACCTGAGATAATGGTTGCGGAAACCGAGGACTTTTTTACCCAAAACGTTTTCCAGCCTTTTTTTTTCACTTTTTAGCGCTTCAAGGTTGTTATATGAATAATATCCACCATGCAGACCAGCTTCCCACCCTCTATCGGAAATTTCTCCCAGATAGCTTTCTACATCCTCTATATCATATCTGAACCTTTTGGGGTCCTCTCTGCTAGCAATGAAGTAAAATGAGGACTTTGCCCCAAAACCGGCCTCTAGATCCATGATTTCTGAAAAGTTAAGATAAGGCGAGTGCTCAGGCCCTCGGGATTTCCAGAGGAACTGAGCTGCCAAACTCCGGAAATCCAGATCTTTCAGGCAGTGGGCTGAGGACAGAAGGCTGTGGGAAAGAGGAGGATAAATATCATCCATGTCATGAGTCAAACATACAGCAAAGGTTTTGTTTTCCGGAAATTCAACTTTCATCCCGTGCTCTACCAGGTATCTGGATGCCTCAGGCTCAGAGGCGTTTCTGAGGTCTTTCTCAGCAAAAAGAAAACGCCCGTGCTCATCGAGCTTTTCGGATAAATACTCTTCTTTTCGGGAAAAAATGTCCCAGATTTTTGCGTTTTGCTTTAGTAAATCATGCATAGCTCTCATCCGAAACCGCAGATACGGAACCTCCGGACTTTTTACCAGGAAGGCCCTCTATGAGTTCTACCATGAATTCGGTTACGTTAATTTTATCCCTGAGTAGAGTAGCTCTCTTAAGGCCCCAGGTCTTCTTGAGTTCAGGGTCCTTAAGAAGTTCCACAGCCTTTTTCAGGGCAGATTCCGAATCACTGTAATTGAAGAGCAAACCGTATTTCTCCTCGAGTTCCGAAAAGTTTCCCATCGTTCCCGCAAGGGAGGAAACATAGATAGCCGGAGTTCCAAGAATTGCGCTTTCAACAGCCATGGTTGCTCCCTCACCCACACAGAGTGTAGCATAATAAAGAAGGTCATGGATTTTTTCGGAGGGTATCCGGATTCTGTATCGGTCAAATTCTTCTGCCAGTTTTCCTTCTGAAGAAATGAAAACCTTACCGAATTTTTCGAGTTCTTTAATAAGTGCGATCTTATTATCGATTCCATGCTGTCCCACATCATGGTGTGCACCCCATGAAATAAAGCGCAGAATTACGAACGGTTCGCCTACCTCCATACCGAGTTCCCGTAAAACCTCAGGATTCGGGGAGAAATAAGCTGGATGAAGATATGCCAATTCATGATAGCCGCTGTACTTGATCTGCTTTTTTCCTGCATCTTTTTTAAAGGATGTGGGCGTGCATATAACATCACAGAAAGGATAGGTAACTTTCTGGGCTATTACTGCATGTTCAGTGTCATTAAAAATTATGGATTTTTTCCCCAGTGCCCACGCAACATGGGCAACAGGAGGGGAAAGAATGCCCATAATGAGGTCTGGATTAAACTGGCGGGCTATATTATAAAGTTTAGACTCTCTTATGAACAACTCTTCAAACAGGTGAATCTTACCCTGTTTGACCTTACTTAAAACTTTATGCGGGATTTTATAGGCATCTAATAACTCTATTACAACATCTTTATCCCTTGAGACAACCATAACCTGGTGTCCTTTTTTTTCAAGATTCCAAATAGTGTTTTTAAAAAAATGAACGTGGGCTGGATGCCCTATATCAACAATGACCCTCAAGATTTTCACTCCCGAACTGATCCCCCAATCATAATTCCATTAATTGAGGAAAAGGACAGTTTTTCTTACGAGAAGGCAACGGTATAAAGGAAAGTAAGAAACGAATTTAAATGCCAAATCCGGAAACAGATAAGGCAAGATGCTTTAGATAAATCAGGAAGTCATTCTACTTCATCTATTAGAGAAGCAGTCAGTTGAACCCTGGTTCTTCTTAAGTTCCTTTTTTCCGAACCTTGATTTGATTTAAAGTCCCTTAGATTTCCCCTGAGCTGACAACAGGATGATGGCAACCCGGCCCCCCGGCTATAGCCCACCCAATTACAGCGCCTCCTTGAACTTAAATATTTGATACTGATAGGATCACTAACAAATACTATTATGCTTAGAAGATAAATAGTTCAGGAATAAATAGTTATGGAAACTAAGATACTGAACTAAGATAAGTATAAATTAAAACCCACGGATAATTCCAATTTTTTTAGCTTCACAAACGAAAAAAAATAACCTATTATAACCTATTATAACCTATTATTACTCGGTAATATTTCAGCGGGACGACCACCTCCGGAAGAACGAAGAAAATCCCTAAAACGTAAAAAAATTAAAGTGTTTAGGGGGTTAACCCTGTAAAAATCATTTCCAAGCATGCAAAGAGGAAATTGGTAACAAAACATATCAACAGAGGGTATATCCCCATATCAATAGAATCTATTGAAAAAGAGTCTTCTTTCAGGGAAACCAGAAGCATTTCCTTCATCCCCACAAGAACGATTAGTCCCAGAACCGTTATCCTGTAAAATTCAGGAACTCCAAAGTCCGTGTAAACAAAACAGATGCCTGAACCGGGAAAATGATTTCCCAGAGCAAGATTTTCGGTACCCAGGATCAGCATTGAAAGCACTATAAATCCCCCAACTTATCATTAACGGTATTGTAAGAACATGTACTAAATTCTAACTATAGAAACCTATAAACTGTCAAACTATATAAATATTCAAACCGGTACGAAAAAGATAAGTATATGAAAGCCTGAAAACGAGAACCTTCAAAAACCAGGAATTGCAAAGAGATACAGCCTATCAAAAAATAAATAAGAATTGGGATCGATTACCTCTTCAATTCCCGAGAAAGAGGTTCAGATTATGAAAGTTTCGGTTATAGGTTCAGGGTATGTGGGTTCAGTCACTGCAGCCTGTTTTGCAGAGGTCGGACACGAAATCATCTGTGTAGATATTGACAGGAAAAAAACGGAGCAGATAAACGCAGGCATTCCCCCCATCTATGAAGAGGGGCTCGGAGAGCTTTTGCAAAAATATGCAGGAAAAAAACTCATAGCAACTACTGATTATGAATTTGCGGTCAATGAAACGGATATTTCCTTTATCTGTGTAGGAACACCTTCAGCCGAAGATGGGAGTATAGACCTTTCAATTGTCCGGGCAGCAGCAGAAAGTATCGGTGCAGCCCTGGCAAAGAAAGAAGGCTACCATGTAGTTGTAGTAAAAAGCACAGTAGTACCCGAAACGACAGAAAAATTTGTCCTCCCGGTCCTTGAAGAAGCATCAGGAAAGACAGCCGGAAAAGATTTCGGTGTCGCAATGAATCCAGAATTCCTCAGGGAAGGAAAAGCCGTCCAGGATTTCATGCACCCTGACAAAATAGTTGTTGGGGCGATCGACAGACGCTCAGGAGATCTGGTTTCCGAACTCTACAGGACCTTTGAATGTGAGATCACGCGTACAAGTCCGGCAACCGCGGAAATGATCAAATATGCGAATAACTCCCTGCTTGCAACCAAGATCTCCTTTGCCAACGAAATAGGAAATATTTGCAAAAAGCTGGGGATTGATACCTATGAGGTCATGGAAGCTGTAGGGAAGGACTTTAGGATTTCTTCAAAGTTTTTAAATTCCGGAGCAGGCTTTGGGGGATCATGTTTCCCGAAGGACGTAAAAGCGCTTATAGGAAAAGCAAAAGCAATAGGATACGCTCCTGTGCTCCTTGAGTCCGTGATAGCTGTAAATGAAAGGCAGCCCATTCTTATGACTGAAATTCTCCAGATGAAAATCGGGGACCCAGCAGGCAAAAAGATCGCAGTCCTTGGACTTGCCTTCAAAAATGAAACAGATGACATAAGAGAATCCAGAGCAATTCCTGTGATTGCTGAACTCCTCAGGCTTGGAGCCAGAGTTTCGGCTTATGACCCGATGGCAACAGACAACATGAAGCGCGTCTTTCCCACAATCGAATACCTTGATAAGGCCTCAGATGCCCTTAAAGATGCAGATGCCTGTCTTGTGATGACTGAATGGGAGGAATTCAAGAATCTCGATTCCGAATTCCAGGGCATGAAAGGAAAGATAGTTATTGACGGAAGGCGGGTAATTAAAGCGAAAAATGTGGATTATGAGGGACTCTGCTGGTGAAAATCAGCAGAAATTATCGCCCCCATTTATTACCTATTTATTAGATAGTCTTTTGACTATCTTTTTTTAAATAGATCTTACTTGATGCTTCTATTATTATCTGGATTGTTATTATCTTTACTTTTTCTTTTCTGTCGGAACCTTTTCAACTGCCAGGATTTCGCGCAGGTACTCAAGTACATCATCTCTAAGGCTTTCATTCTTAAGGGCAAAATCCACTATGGACTTTACATACCCAAGCCGGTCTCCGGTGTCAAACCTTTTTCCTTTGAACCTGCAGGCGTAGATCATCTGAGACCTGTTCAGGAGCCTGATGCCGTCCGTGAGCTGGATCTCACTTCCTACACCGGTTCCAGCTTCCTTTATACAGTCAAAAATTTCAGGAGTAAAGACATAGCGTCCGATTGCCCCTACATTGGAAGGAGCAGCTTCAGGAGAGGGTTTTTCCACAATATCCTCAAGCACGTACAGGGAATCATCAATAGGCTTGCCCTTTATAATCCCGTAGCTGCTCAGTTTTTCGTAAGGCACCTCTTCGACTGCGATGGTTGACCGTCCGTATTTTTCAAAGTTCTCGATAAGCTGGGCAGTGCAGGGTTTGTCGTTGACTATGATATCGTCTCCGAGAAGCACTGCAAAAGGCTCATCTCCGATATGGTTTTCTGCCCTTAGAACCGCATCTCCCAGACCATTTGGCTCTTTCTGGCGGATGTAGTGGATATCCACAAGGGAGGAGATGTTCCTCACCAGCTTCAGCATGTCGGTCTGGTGTTTTTTCGCAAGGTGCATCTCCAGTTCAGGGGAATCGTCGAAGTAGTCTTCAATGGCCCTCTTGCCTCTTCCCGTGATGATAATTATATCCTCGATCCCCGAGGCTATGGCCTCCTCCACGACATACTGGATGACGGGCGTATCGATGATTGGGAGCATTTCCTTTGGCATGGACTTGGTGGCAGGCAGGAAACGGGTTCCGAGACCTGCTGCCGGGATAACTGCTTTTTTTACTTTCAAGATGGACACTCCAGAAGAAGGGAAAAATTTCATTTGAGCAATTTCAGATATGTGTTGTTTACCTTGCACTACAATTATCATTAATTTTTCCCTCTCCTGGGAGAGGTTCATGAGTCTTCGGTTAAGTTCGGAATCATGATAATTGCATCCATTTATACAACAGTTATTTAAAAATTTAGCCGAGTTGGGGGTGGAGCAGAGCATCGATTTCAGGTAAATAGGGCAAAATGTGATGCAGACTTCGGGTACAAAATCGATAGCCTTCAGACAAGAAAATTTCTTAATCGATGACCAATGAAGAAGAATTTGAGAGTGGGTTAAGAAGGATAGTGGAGTGCTGTCAGGCAGTACTCCCATTTTTATTTATTTTTTAGAAGAGCGCTTGAGTGAGCTTACACTTGCCTTTTGTATCATGGAAGGGGAAGTAGAGAAAGGAAAAATGTTTGCTCTGGACAAACATAAATAAAGATATTTATAAGTTAAAGGGAGATTAGTGGAAGATTTCTTATGTCCCTAAAAAAGAAAATACTGGTAACAGGCGGAGCTGGCTTCATAGGAAGCAACCTTGTAGACCGTCTGATGGAAAAAGGAAACAGAGTCCTTGTTTTTGACAACCTGAGTTCCGGGCAGATGGAATTTATAGAGCACCACCTTGAAAATCCTGAGTTCACCCTGATGAAAGGAGACCTGCTCGACCAGGAAGCAATCGAAAGCGCCTGTAAAGGTATCGACTTCGTCTTCCATGTGGCTGCAAACCCGGATGTCAAGCTGGGGGCTTCAGATACGAAAGTCCATTTCGACCAGAACATCCTGGCCACCTATAACCTGCTGGAAGCAATGAGGAAAAACGGTGTTAAAAAGATTGTATTTACTTCAACATCCACAGTCTACGGGGAAGCAAGTGTTATGCCCACACCCGAAAGTTACGGCCCCCTTATCCCCATATCCCTTTATGGTGCCTCCAAACTCGCCTGTGAAGCCCTCATTACTTCATATTCCCATACCTTTGATATGCAGGCCTGGATCTTCAGGTTCGCAAACATCGTCGGACCCCGCAGCACTCATGGAATTACTGTAGATTTCATAAGGAAACTGAAGGAAAATCCCTGCGGACTCGAGATTCTCGGGGACGGAAAGCAGGAAAAATCCTACCTCCATGTATCGGAATGTGTTCATGCGATCCTTTTTGCAATAGAGAAAAGCAAAGAAGAAGTAAATATCTTCAATATCGGATCCGAAGACACTATCAGTGCTACAGGGATAGGAAAAGTCATTGTGGAAGAGATGGGGCTTTCTGACGTAGATTTCACATATACCGGAGGGAGCAGAGGCTGGAAAGGCGATGTACCAAGGATGAGACTCGGGATTGAGAAATTAAAAGCTATGGGATGGAGACCGGCCTATACATCGGAGCGCAGTGTACGAGAAACGGCCAGGGAACTGCTTTCAGGAAACTGAGAATTTATAGGAAGAAGCGTAAAACTCATTGGTCTTTAACCCGGGGGTATAAGACACAATAAGGCAGAAACTACCCTATTTCAAGCATGTGGAGATTCCGAAGGTAATCTGTGAAACAGGAAGCCTGTTAAATCTTTAGATTTAGCGGGCGGTCCACATGAAACCTCAGTACATACAATTAAACCTCAAATTTCAAAGGATAGCTAACTTTTCCGATTCTCGTCGCCTTAATACCTTATTCCGAGTCTGTAACCGCAATTGAGGGTACAAAGTTATAGATTCCGAGAAAACAGGATAGAACTGGTTCAATTTGAAGAAAAAGAGCCAGATAAACGCAAGGTTAACATTGTTAACTACAGTATTTAAATAAGTTGAAAGTTAACACTGAAAAGCGGGGAGGACTTCAAAGTTCCCAACTCAGAATTAAAGGTGTATGTGATATGAAGAAAAATGACTGTGCGCTTGTTCTGGGGGGATACGTCAACGGATATTCGATAATTAAGGAGTTGTACGAGAAAAAGATAGAAGAAATAGTTCTTTTCGGGTGTTTCAGAGAACTTGCCTCATACAGTAATAAAATAAAGAAGTTTGTGCTTATTGATAATACCCCGGATAGCCTGCGCAGAGAGATTGAAAAGCTCCATCAGGAGTATGAAAAAATAATTGTATTTCCCACTAATGACCTGCAGCTTGAAAATTTGCATACCATTTATCCTGAAATCCATTCCTTCTGTTTTTTGCCCTTTAATCCTGAAAACCTGCTAACCTGCCTGGACAAATATATCCAGTACTCTTACTGTGAAAAGCTTGGTGTTCCATATCCTAAAACAATACTTCTTCAGAAAAAAGATGATCTGGAAAATATCAAAACTATCCAGTTTCCTGTTCTCCTGAAGCCAAACAAAAGGGAAGACCTGAGAAGAAAGGTCTTCAGAAACCTGAAGATAGATAATACTGAAGATATGAAGAAAGTACAGAAGGAAATCGAAAATTATCTGGATACTGGAATCAAGTTCCTGGCTTCAGAAATAATTCCGGGAAATGGGAACTGTATATATGCTTATGTAGGGTACAGAGACCAGAAAGGAAGGACCCTTAACGAATGGACCGGAAAAAAATTATCTCAATACCCTGATAATTTCGGAGTATTTTCAGCCGCTTCAAATGAGGCACCTGAAGAAGTGCTCGTACAGGGAAGAACCCTCCTGAATAGTATGGATATAAAAGGAATCGCACAACCTGAGTTTAAATACGATTGCAGGGACAAAAAATACAAGCTTATGGAGATAAACCTTCGTTCAATGATGTGGCATAGGGTAGGTAACCTATCCGGGGTTAACCTGCAGTACTCCCAGTACATGGATGCACTGGGAAAAAAAGTAAGCCCCCAGGTGCAGGTGAAAAACAAGAATATCCATTTTCTCTATATGAAACATGAAATAAAAAATCTGATAATGCAGAAGAAATACCTCAGGACTTTTTTAAAGAATATTATAGAGTCAGATGAAACCCATTTTGCTGTATTTGATAGAAAAGATATAAAGCCATTTTTAAAGGACAGCACGGATATAGTGAGCGGAGCTATCAAAAAGTTCCTGCGAGTACTGGGAATAACAGGCTGATGAGTTATTCAAAAGCTGAGACTAACCAGCTAATCCATATTTACTCGATACCGAGAATACAGGACAGATTATTTGCTGTTTGGGCTCACCTTTGACCTGAATAAATATCTTTTTATTAAAGACATTTCATGGTCAGTAAAGCCGCCCACCAGCAACATCACAACCACATAAATAAACGTGCCTGCCCCCATTGCTTCGAAAAGCTCAAGTATACCTGAGATGGCGAAGCTGGAAACAAAGAAGTACATAGCCATTGATGACAAAATACTTTTTGCAATGTCCATAAAATAAAAATCAAGTTTAAAATGTTTAAGGGACATGCGCATGCACAGCATAGCCATCAAAAAGTAGGAAACAAGAGTTGAAATAGCAGCACCGATAATGCCGACTGACGGTATGAGAATAAGATTGATTAGAACGTTTGAGACAGCAGCAATGATATTAAGATAGGTAGTAGACTTCGTTTCTTTTATAAGGAATATTGTATTGACAAAAATCTGAAATATTCCTGCCAGAAGCCCTGCAAAAGCAATAATAGGGATTACAAACCAGCCAGAAATGAAATCTTGAGTGGTAAGGACCCCAAGCAAAGGCTTTGCAAGAGCTGAAAGTCCAAAAACTGCGGGGATGGAGATAATAAGGAAGTACCTCAGAGAATGAGACATGTAGATTCTTACCTCATCCATCTTATTCTCATCAAACAGCTTTGAAAGCTCGGGAAGGAGAATAAGCTGAAGAGGGCTTACAAAAAGCTGGATAAGGTTCCCGATTGAACACGCTGCAGAATAGACACCTACACTGCCAAGGCCTAGAAAATAAGTAACCATATATCTGTCACTTGATTCCGTAACCCATCTGATAAGTGCGTTTGGAGTTAACGGCAGAGAAAACTGCAGGTACTCTCTGATGTAAGTGAACCGCGGGATAACAAACCCTATCTGTGAAACTATGGTAATAAGGGTGATTAAAAAAATCAGACCCTGAACCATTAAAGTAGCGGTTATTACTCCAAGAAGCCCGTACCCCATTTTAAGGAAAAACAGTATAAGTAACAGTTTTCCAAAGGTTTCAACAAGAGTAAAGTAAGAAAATTTTTTAATTTGCCTGAAAACTCTGAAATAAAAAAGGGATATAGACTCAATTACGTTCAGTAGAATTAAAAGGGAACCTGCCTGAACAAAGTAGGTTGCTTCAGGGTCATTAAAACCGAAAGTTGCAAGTGGTTCTGCAAATACGTATAACACGAATGAAGCCAGACAACCTGATACTGCAACAAAAAAAAGGATTGAGTATACTGCTTCCCTTATTATTTTCGTATCGGTTTCGGAAGATAAAAATCTGACGAAACTCATCGAAAGCCCCATCAGTGCAAGAGAAGAGATTAAAGATACTGTAATATTGATCTGTGCCCAGAGTCCGTAATCATATGCTCCAAGGGTTTTTGTAATAATGGGAAGTAAAAAGAAGGTACTAAGGCTTGTAAGTATCTGAACAATCCCAATAAAGCCAACATCCCTTGCAAATTTTTGATATGACATCATACCACCTTAAAAAGAACTATCTCTTTTTCCGTTTTTAATTAAAGGAGCTTATGATATAGTCGCGCGAAAATCTCTTTCGTAGCCTCGATTCAGATCACGAATTAATGTTTGACATATAAATCCTTTTGACCGCCATTGATTATCCGACTCAGGTTTTAGCATGGATATTGATTGTTTTTCGATAACCGGAGCGAATTGGTTTATTATCATCAAAAACACCTTTAATTGCAAAGAGAAAGTATGGAGATTTTAAATTTATTCTCAGCGTTAACTTTATTCTTATAATAAGGGCACAATAATTTAGATTCATAGAAACACCTTTAATTCGGAAATAATCATGAATTCGAGAACGGGAGATAGATAAGAATTCTCGCCGTTAACTTTCAATTTATTTAAACGGCGTTTTCTTTTGAATAAATCGGGCTCCTTCTCACCCCAAGAAGAGAATTCTACAAAGGATAAAAGCCTTTGTGTTTAAATAAATTTTTATAATAGTTTATTATCAGCCTACTTTCGGCATGTAATCTACTGTTTTCATAATATTTTTATTGATAGTGTTTTTGCTGGAAAGCATATTATTCCTGATACAGAACATGGTTCATTGTTTATATTTATCGTGAGATTTGGGGCATATGTGAACCAGCTTCAGACCAAATTCATATTTAAATAAGAGAGGAAAAACGTCATCATTAAGCAATCCCAAAATGTAATGTAGACCTACCAAAAGTAGGATGCAGGCAACCAAAACCATCAAAAAGAGAATTTGGCAAGTATAAAAAGATAGAATGAAAATTAAAGAAAACCGTACAGAGAATCAGGATAGGACATGTGAACTGCCCCCAGGCTAAACAAGCTGCCAGAAAATTACCCCCAGTAATAACCGAAGTTATTCTATTTTGATTTAAAGGCTTTAAATACCTTTTTTTGTAGATGTTTGCCCTGAAATTGAATTGTCGGACAGTCTCTAAAGGTCAGGGTAGTCGTGACCCTCTGCGCTCCCATAGTAATAAAAAAAGAAAGGTGAAAAGTGCCATTACATAAAGCACATCATCTTATAAAAAAACGTTAGATTTGCCCTTAAAAAGTTGGGCATATCTCAAATTTAAAAGGGGGTTTTTCCGAAAAGCAGGCATTGGGAAATTAACATATCCTGCAGCCAGAATTTCGGATTACCTCCTTAAAGGACATCCAAACCTTTAGCTGTATACCAGTTGAAGTTTTGG
>NZ_JJOY01000027.1 GCF_000979455.1 Methanosarcina sp. 2.H.T.1A.6 | reverse complement strand
ATCATGCCTCTTAGGGTGTATTTTATGGAGTTCGTATGGTACGGGAAATACTTTTGAACTCCATGAATTCCTCTTATCTAACTCCTTATAAGTTTTCCGACCATTCTCTCTAACTATCCGTTTTTCATGTCCGTTTTGAGTCTGCAATATTCTGAATCTTCGATAGTTTGATGATCTGGCCAATAAGTATATGTATAAGCATATATCCTTGACATATATTCAAGAGTTTATATTCAAATGTAAAAATTCACATCTATACTCATATGTGATGATATTTATGGGCTGCTTACATTCTTACAGCAAAAATATCTGTGTTTGGATCTCATGTGAGCCTGTAGAGTCAGTGAATCTTCTAAACTTTGACACGCCTCTCCTAAAATTAGATAATTTCTTTTTAGACAAATTCTGATAAAATACCGTCCGCACCCTTACCTGTGGAATGGGCTTTTCCCAGCTCCACCTTAACAAAAGCACCTCTCTTCAGTTTACCAAAACAAAATTCGACAGCCTTCAGAGAGCCGGAGTGGAGTTAATGATCCATATGTGCCCGAATTGCCATATCCAGTATGACCGCTACCAGCCTGTAATTGAAAAAGAGTTCGGGGTAAAATACGATATGGTGCACATCAATATTGCCCAGCTCGTAGCTCTCTCAATGGGTGCAGACCCCTACAAAGTATGCGGTTTTTATACTCAATCCGTGCCTCTTGAAGGATTTTTAGTGAGGACCGGTATATTATAAAGTCCCGTTTTAAAGTTGAACCGGTCATCTTTTTTATTTTGATTTTTTACTTTGATTTTTTGGCTTTGTTGAAATTTGTTTTCTAACTTTAAAATGTATAAAAACAAATCTACATTAGATACGTTTATCTTAAGGCTGATTTTTTCCAGATTGAGATTGTCCGAAAAGTCATTAATGGCATGTTGTGAAAGTTATAAATCTATAATATTAGAGTATCCGTTCCGGTTTTGCATATTGTATCTTATAAAAGTTATAACAGGTAATCACTTTTTGGATAGGCTTTAAGACAGTCTCTTAGGTCGTGGGGTTACATGGAGGATAAAGATAATAAAACTGTACTGTAAATATATTTTCATTTTGTTCGAGCTCACTTTTTATCCTTATCGCCTCTTCTTTCGGAATCCAGTACGTCAGAGGTCCATCACTATAAAGAAAACGAATATCACACCAAACAAACTTTTTCAACTGAATATCATGTTTATCTAACGTCTCTAAAAAACTTTTATAGTAAATGGCTTTTTCAGGCACCTTAATTATATAATAATTTCCTCTTATAATGGTAGAAGCATTCCAAGTCACCATATTCTCAATTTCTTTTACAGCCGTAATTTTGTCTTTGTCCACCATTATATAATATTTATCCATAGAATTAGTATCATATGTTATTCTATAGTTTCTGGTCATGTTATAGTTTTGAAGAATGGCTTTTATTTCTGATTCAGAAGTTCCATTTTTAAATTGAATAGCCATACCAGCTACTTGCGATTCAGGATCCGGAGTAGACGTATTAACTGGGGTAGATGTATTAACTTGAGTAGTATTAACTGGAGTAGACATATTAACTGGAGTAGATGTATTAACTGGAAATTGTGTAAACAGTGCCCATAATACTAAGAGACTCAGCAAAACAATAAAAGAAACAATTTCCTTTTTAATTTTGCTCATTTCTACCACCGCAAGTTATGATCTGTTTTAGTTTTTCATTGCTTTAAGATTACATGGATATATGATCACGAGTGTCATTTGCGATTTTGAAAAATTTGCATTCAGGATTTAGATAAACCCATAGACTGGCTGTTTGTATAAAGGGTATATAAGCAACTACTGAAACCAGAGATTTATCGAACTTCTTTGAGGAATTTTTGTTTATATCTACGTTTTTTTCTTGACTGGTGTCGAATTCAATTTTTGGCGTCCCATTCAACCCACCAGCCATTGGATCATTAATGCCAATAATTCCGGGTTGTCCAGGTCCTTTATTACTTCTTCCCGCGTTTCCATCCACCATACAGGCAGATCAAGCTTCCCAATAATCCAAAACCTGGAGTAGAGTTATTTTTGTTTGATTCATTTCCATTTGAACTACTACCATTATTAGATTCAGAATTATTATTGTTTGAATTATTTAGTTCGACAGCATTTTTTTCAGAGGAGGATAAATTAGTTTTTTCAATTTCTGAATTTTTAGTTGCATTGGAGGTTGCCCCTATGCTTTGATCAGTCATATTAGAATCCATAAAAGGCACAATTACAACTTCAACAGGATAGTTCATATAATATTTTCCTGTATTCACCGTAGCTGTAACTTTGTTTGTTGCTGTGTCAATTACAGAAACATTGCCGCTTTCGGCGTTTGTCACATATACCTTATTTCCATCTGGAGTGACTGCAACTCCTAAAGGAGTAATTCCTACAGGAACTGTGGCTGTAACAGTGTTTGTTGTTGCGTTAATAACAGAAACGGTGTTGCTCCGTTTATTTGGCACATATGCCTTTTTTCCATCCAGAGTGACTGCAACGCCACATGGACCGTCTCCTACCGGCACAGTGGCTGTAACTTTGTTTGTAGTCACATCAATTACAGATAAGTCGTTGCTGCCTGTATTGGTTATATACACCTTATTTCCATCAGGACTGACTGCAATATCAGTAGGATGGTCTCCTGTAGGTACAGTGGCTGTAACTTTGTTTGTAGTCACATCAATTACAGAAGTAGTATTGTTACGACTGTTCGTAGCATAAATTTTTTTCCCATCTGGTGTAAATGCAACATTATAAGTACTCAACCCCACATTAACCGTGCCCACTACACTGTTTGTGGATGTGTCAATTATAGAGACATTGTTGCTGTCATTATCCCCCACACTGTAGCGATTCGTCACATAAACCCTTGTTCCTGTCGGATCGACTGCAACCTCCCGAGGATAACTTCCTACATCTACCACAGCTTCAATCGTATTTGTCGTAGTGTCAATTACAGATACAGTGGTGCTTGTACCTGACAAGTCCGCCACATACACCTTTGTTCCTGCAGGGTTGATTACAACTCCAAAGGGCCACCCTTCTACAGGTACCACGGCTGTAAGATTGTTAGTCGCGGTGTCAATTACAAAGACAGTGCCAGTGTCGACTCCAAGACTCGTAACATATGCAAATGGAGCTGCACCTGCTGCGCACGCCAGTATTAAAATCGCAAGTGAAGTTATACCCAAAACTTTTATGAGAGTATGCTCTCGATATGTTTTATCATATGTTATTTCTTCCATTTTAAATCCCAACTTATGGACTTATGAAAAAGTAACAACATCAGCGACTCCCCCTTATATTTTGTTCATACCAGCACCTAAAAATTGGAGAGTTTCAATCCCTCATGATGTGTAGAGCTTCGACATATTAAGTTTCTAAGTTTGTACATCATACTTGAGAGATAATGGATCATTAATACCAGTACTTCAGGTTCTCCAAGTCTCGCATTACTTTTTCCTGAGCTTCCATCCCCCATATAGACAGGTCAAGCTCCCTAATAATCCAAAACCTAGAGTAGAGTTGTTTTTGTTAGATTCACTTCCATTTGAGCTACTACCGTTATCAGATTCAGAGTTATTTTTGTTTGAATTATTAAGTTCGGCATCACTTTTTTCTTCAGTTGCATTGGAGGTTGCCCCTGTACTTTTGGCAGTCATATTAGAATCCTTAAGAGGTACTATTACAACTCCAGTAGGAAGGATTCCTGCATTTACCGTAGCCGCAACAGTATCTGTGGCTGTGTCAATTACAGAGACATTGCTGCTTCTGGAGTTTGCCACATAGACCTTTTTTCCGTCCTGTGTGACTGCAATTCCCATTGGTTGTTCTCCCACAGGCACGTTGGCTATTACATTATCTGTGGCCGTGTCAATTACAGAGACGCTATTGCTATCAAAGTTCACTACATATACCCTATTTCCATTTGGGTTGATCACAATTTTACGAGAAGAAGTTCCTACAGGTATAGTGGCTATTACATTATTCGTAGCTGTGTCAATTACGGAAACAGTGTTATTGTTAGCTACATATACTTTATTTCCATCAGAAGTGACTGCAACAAGATTGGGTGAGTTTCCTACAGGCACAGTGGCTATTACATTATCCGTGGCTGTGTCAATTACAGAGACAGTGTTGCTGCCATAGTTAGGTACGTATACCTTTTTTCCGTCCGGTGTGACTACAAGTTCATAAGGACTGTCTCCTACAGATATATTGGCTGTAACTTTGTTTGTAGCCGCATCAATTACATAGATAGTGTTGTTGTTACAATTTGCAGCATAGATTTTTTTTCCATCCGGGGTAAATGCAATACTATAAGTACTCGGTCCCACAATAACCGGTGCCATTAAAGTATTTGTCGCGGGGTTAATTACAGAGATGTCAGTGTAGTCATGCTGTTTCGTTACATAAACTCTTGTTCCTTCAGGATTAAATGTAATTCTCGAAGGATAAATACTTCCTAAATTCACTTTGGCACTAACCTTAGTTGTGGCTGTGTCAATTACATAGACAGTGGAGGTGTCCATAGGTGAGTCTACCACATATATCTTTGTTCCTGCAGGGTTGACTGCAACTCCTACAGGCCATCCTCCACCGAGAGGCACTCTGGCTGTAACATTGTTAGTTGCTGTGTCAATTACAGCGACATTAGGATTATAATTCGTATAGTTATGATAATCTCCCAGATTTGTCACATATGCAAATGGAGCTGCACCCCCTAGACCAGCCAATATTAAAATCGCAAGTGCAGTTATACCCAAAACTTTTATGAGAGTATGCTCTCGATATGTTTTATCATATGTTATTTCTTCCATTTTAAATCCCAACTTATGGACTTATTAAAAAGCAACAACATCAGTGGCTCTCTCCTTAATTTTGTTCATGCCAACACCTTATAAATAAGAGGTTCCGATAAACCTCAATTTTTGGCTGGTTGTTATATAGGTTCATAGGCAACCGTTGAAAACCAGAAGTTTATCGAACTCCTCTGAGGAATTTTTACCTTACGTATATACGTTGGATTTCTGAACTGCCGTATGTACGTTCAAGTAATCCTGGATTTCCATACGTCGAACCAGTAGGCTCTGGATCATTAAGGCGCAAATATGTATACCCATCTTGAACTATGTATCCTTTACAAAGTCGAAAATGACCTGGAATCATACTGAAGAATGGTCTCTCATTTTCAATTTCTGATATCGCGTCACTATTATAAAGCCTATTAGTTATGGTTCCCGTTTTTTCCCATTTATCTTCAGCCCATTCCACTATGTTATCAGCTGAGAGCCCAGATGTGCCTATGGAATCAGGATCCCAACTCCACAATCCATCACCCAAATAGATTGTTTCCTGTGAAGGGACAGGGTTAGGATTATTATAGTACACGCAAAGCATTTGGATACATGCTGGACCACAGTAAACATTATCTTCTTGTCCAATACCGTTAATATCAAGTATTTTACCTGTAAATGAACTTCTCACTACTACATCGTCACTGATTTTTTTAATATTTTCTTCAGTGACTGTCGCATTAATATTAACTCCTTTATTAGCTGCTGCTTGTTCTATAAATTTGGCAAGTTCATCACTTTTCTGCCATTCTTTTAAATTGTTTTCCTTTCCATAAGTCAAAATCTTGTCATACAGTGACCATACTCCAGGCTTGGTTTCCGTTGCAGGTTTATCTTCAACC
>NZ_JJOY01000035.1 GCF_000979455.1 Methanosarcina sp. 2.H.T.1A.6 | reverse complement strand
GTAGATCGTCGGCAGCGTCAGATGTGTATAAGAGACAGTAATAATAATTGGAACACAGTCAATATGAAAATCTATATTGATGAAGAGAAATGTACAGGCTGCGGGGCATGTAAGGCCGCCTGCCCTAAAGGCCCGAGGATTTATTCCATAGAAGAAAAAGATGGTAAAAAGGTTTGTGTTCTGAAGGACCCTTCTTACTGTCTGGGGTGCAGAATGTGTGTGACTGTCTGTATGGCAGATGCAATTACCCTCGAAAACTAATTTTAAAAAACACAGTCAGGATTGAGAAATTTGTCACTTGAAATTCGCGTAGTGCTTGTGGAACCCATGTATCAGGGAAATGTGGGATCGGTTGCTAGAGCAATGAAAAACTTTGGATATTCTGACCTGGTTCTGGTAAACCCCTGTGAGCTAGAGGGACAGGCAAGAGCCATGGCTTCTCACGCAAGGGATGTGCTCGAAGGTGCAAGAGTTACATCAACCCTTGAAGAAGCCGTAAGAGGTGCAGACCTGCTCGTAGGGACCACAGGAGTCTCAAGCCTGAAAGGAGGAGAACATATCCGCCTTCCCCTTTATACTGTCAGGGAATTCAAAGAAAAAATAAAAGAATACAGCGGCACTATTGCAGTCCTTTTCGGGCGTGAAGATAGCGGCTTCAGAAACGACGAACTCAAAGGCTTTGATATGCTCATTACAGTTCCGACCTCAGAGATCTATCCAATTATGAATCTATCTCATGCGATTGCAATTGTGCTTTACGAGCTTTCGGAACTGGAGGGAGGAAGCAATCCGCTTGCTGAAGGCTTTGACCTGCAGCTTATGTACGGGCATATGGATGAACTGCTTGAGGAAATAGACTATCCGGCTCACAAAAAAGACAAAACTTCCCTGATGCTGAGGAGGATATTCGGAAGAGCCGGGCTGACCCCGAGAGAGGTCCAGACTCTGAGGGGCATAATAAGGAAAACAGAGAGAATGATGGGATTTGCAGCAGAGGTTGAAGACCTGCAGAAAGCAGAAGATTCGGAAAGTATAGAAAAGTTCATATGATAATAAACCTGTTTTACATCAGAATCTATTGTACGTTTTTTAACTTTTTTTAGGATCGTTTTTAAGTAGAAACCGGATAAGAAAGGAAAATTTTACATAAAAGCCAAGTATTTTTGAGAACGCCATGACCGAGACAGAAAGCAAGTGGGACGAGAAACTAAAAAGATTCTTTAAAGACTACTACTGGAATGAGATCCTTCAGCTTGCAAACGAATATCCGGACCAGCGAAGTCTTGGAGTGGATTTTACAGATATCGAGAAGTTTGACAGGGAGCTTTCGAAAGAGTTTCTTGAGCACCCCGGAGAACTTGTATGTGCAGCCGAAGCTGCCCTGAAAGAAATTGACCTTCCTGTAGAAAAGAGTCTTGAACAGGCTCATGTAAGGGTTATAAAAATCCCGAACAGGATTCCTATCAGGGAACTGAGAAGTAAACACCTCACACGCTTTGTTGCAATCGAAGGTATGATAAGGAAAGCCACAGAGGTAAGGCCAAGGATTACTAAAGCCGCCTTCCAGTGCCTGAGATGCGGGCACCTCACCATTGTAGAACAGAACAGTTTCAAGTTCGAGGAGCCCTTTGCAGGTTGTGAAGATGAGACCTGCGGAAAGAAAGGGCCTTTTAAGGTTGCAATTGAAGATTCTACTTTTATCGATGCCCAGAAACTCCAGATCCAGGAATCTCCGGAAAACCTGAAAGGAGGTTCGCAACCGCAGAGCCTGGAAGTGGATGCCGAAGACGACCTCACCGGTAATGTTACCCCCGGAGACCGCGTCATCATTAATGGAGTCCTGAAATCAAGGCAGCGCACCCTCAAAGATGGAAAATCCACCTTCTATGACCTGGTGCTGGAAGCAAATTCTATCGAGCACCTGGACAAAGATTATGACGAACTTGAAATAACTCCCGAAGACGAGGAACAGATCCTTGAACTTTCCCGTGACCCGGCAATTTATGACAAAATCATAGCTTCCATCGCACCTTCTATCTACGGATATGAAGATATCAAAGAAGCCCTTGCCCTCCAGCTTTTTTCAGGAGTTGTGAAAAACCTTCCTGACGGCTCGAGGATCAGAGGCGATATCCATATGATGCTTGTAGGCGACCCCGGAATTGCAAAAAGCCAGCTGCTGCGTTATGTGGTTAAACTCTCGCCAAGAGGCGTTTTTGCATCAGGGAGAAGTGCATCTGCAAGCGGTTTGACTGCTGCTGCCGTTAAAGATGACATGAATGACGGCAGGTGGACAATCGAGGGTGGAGCCCTTGTTATGGCTGACATGGGGGTTGCTGCGGTTGACGAAATGGACAAAATGAAGACAGAGGATAAGAGCGCCCTGCACGAGGCAATGGAACAGCAGACTATAAGTATTGCTAAAGCCGGAATTATTGCTACCCTTAAGTCCCGCTGCGCTCTCCTCGGAGCTGCAAACCCAAAATACGGGCGTTTTGACCGTTATGAGGGTCTCGCTGAACAAATAAATATGCCCCCGGCATTGCTTTCCCGCTTTGACCTCATCTTTGTTTTGCTCGACACCCCAAACCATGCCCTGGACAGCAGGATTGCAAACCATATCCTTCAGTCGCATTATGCAGGAGAACTCTCCGAACAGCGGCAGAAGCTTCCCGGCTCTAAGATCACAGAAGCTTTTGTGGATGCAGAACTGGAAGTAATCGAGCCTGTGATAGAAGCAGAAATTATGCGGAAGTACGTTGCATATGCGCGAAAAAATGTGTACCCTGTAATGGAAGTAGATGCACGACAACATCTTATCAACTTCTATACGAACATCAGGAAGAGTGGAGAAGGCAAGAATACGCCTGTACCTGTGACAGCAAGGCAGCTTGAGGCGCTGGTCCGCCTCTCTGAAGCCAGTGCAAGAGTACGCCTGAGCAATATAGTCACTCTGGGAGATGCAGAACGGACTATAAAAATCACCATGAATTGCCTTAAAAACGTGGGTGTTGACCCTGAAACGGGGGCTCTTGATGCAGATGTACTTGCTTCAGGCACAAGCATGAGCCAGAGAAATAAAATAAAACTCCTCAAAGACATAATTAAAAAAGTCAGTGAGAGACATACCGGTGCCAAAGCCCCTCTCGAAGAAGTTTATGCAGAAGCTGAAAACGAGCACGGGATAGAAAGAGGGCGTGCAGAGGAATATATAAAGAAAATGAAGCAGAGAGGGGACATTCTTTCTCCGGACCAGGCCCATATCAGACTCATTAATTAAGTCAAAAAACAGTGGATATTTCGACCCTTAAAAAAGTTGCTGCGTAACACACGTCCCACAGGCAGGAGCAGCCTACCAGCAAACAAAATAATGATGGTTAAGCTGTAAATACTAAAAGGGAGAAATGGTTAAGCTGTAAATACTAAAAGGGCGAAGTATTACTTAAAAAGGGAAAATATGTATCTAAAGATTTATAAAAATGAAGGGCGCAGGCTTGTTGCAGCCTGTGATGAAGAATTGCTCGGAAAAACCCTGAAACATGGCAACGCCGTAGTAGAGATCAGCAAGGCTTTCTATGGAGAAGAGTCTGTTTCTGAGGAAGAGCTTCAGAAAGCTCTGGAAGAAGCTATGACTGCAAATCTCTTCGGGGAAAAAGCAATCAAATGCGCCATAAAGTGCGGGATTATCGATCCTGACTCCGTTATCATGATCGACGGCGTACCACATGCTCAGGTATTCAGAGTTTGAAAAAAACTCTTATATCTCACGCTGTTTGTGTAAACGGCTAAAAAGTGGTATACGGCAATTCCCGGTTTAATTTTCCGGGCTGGCCCTACCAGAGCCGGATAAAAATAAAACCTATAAAAATAAAATTTCAAAATTGTGATACTGTGAGCGGAAATACTGAAGAAGCCGGGATCAGAATGCTGACCGAAGGGGAACTGATTTCCGGGGTTGTGGAAAAACACAACAGGTTTCTGGAAGAATATAGAAAGGAGTTTAAAGAACTGGACAGCAGGCTGACCCAGTTTGAAGAAGATGCAAAAACTGCCAAAATTTCCAGAACCCGTATGGCGGAGCGAAAAGAGGTACTGACGGAAAAACGCCAGCAATATTACCATCAGGCAGAGGGATTGCTCGAGAAAGAGCTATTTCCGAAGCTGGATACCGTAACTGCTGATAAAATAAAGGAAGATATTAAAAAACTCAAAGGACAGATCGAACCCGAAGAGGAACAGAAATTAAAAGACTCTTTTATGGAACACCTGCAAGAACTCGTCCGGGAAGAGGGAGTCGGAGAAAGCATTCTCCTGCAAACCAGAGCCAGAATGGAGGACGCCAGAAACTCAAACCTGGAACTAAAAGAGATAACAGAGTCTGAAAAACAACTTGAAGAGGATGATGGAAACAAGAACAGTGAAATTTCCAAAAATAAACCCCAGCACAAATGGCTCAGCAGCAAAATAAAAAGTCACGAAGAAGCCCTGAGTTACTGGGAAAAACAAAAAGTATAACAGTTTTCGGAAAACACGTGGGTGGTAAGACATGAACAACGACGTTTCAACAGCAGAAACTGCAACGGCCGACCTTTCAAACCTAAACGAACGGGAGCTTAAGAGCAAGGTGAACGAGCTCAGGAGCAGGATAGAGAAAAGTGAAAGGCAATTGGCTTCGATATTTAAGGAACTGAAAATAAACAGGACCGATATCGACGAATTGAAAGAAAAGAGAGACTCTCTGAACAAGCAGGTTAAGGAAAGGGTTGCAAAAGCACAGTCACTTAGAGACCGACGGGACGAGATTAATAAGCAAATTGGAGAGTACAAGGAAAAAAGGAGCGACGTAAATTCCAAAACCCAGGAGCTTTTTTCAGGAATTGCGGAACTCAAGGAACAGCGTGATGAGTGCAACAAACTCTCTCATGGAAGCGTAGAATCCCTATCAAGGGCTTATGAAGCTGAACTGGACGCTCTATTTAATAAAGAACTCCCCCTTGAAGTGGAAATCAAGATACTCCAGAAATTAAGCGATCTGAGTAAACGCCTTGAAGCTGCAAATAAGGCAAATGAGCTTCATGCCCAAATCCAGGAAAGTTATAGGGAATCCAAAGGAATTCATAAAGAAGGGGACGAGTTCCACGAAAAAATTCAGGAACTTTCGGACGAATCTCAGGCATGCCACCTGGAAATGCTCGAAAACTTTAAGGCAGCAGACGAAATCCGAAAAGAAGCAAATATGTACCATGCCCAGCTTACGGATAAAATTGCGAACATAAATTCCATTAAAGAAAAAATAGATCCCCTCAAGAACAGCATCGCCGGCAGCCGAAAGGAACTCTCGTCAGACCTTGACAGGCTAAAAGACATTCAACTCACCAAAGATGAGCATAAAGTCAGCCAGAAGCACAGCGATGCTCGTGAAAAACTGCAGAAAAATGCTCGCCTCAGCCTCGAAGACCTTAAACTCCTCATAGAGAAAGGAGATGTAAAGTTCTCTACAAACGACTGAGAAGGCAGAAACAAGAGCAAAAAATAAAATCAGCGGTGGAAAACCGGTTGTAAAAAGTCTTTATTAGACGTATCTTTTCATCGGGAACTCTAGTTTAAAACTTCAGTTCCCACTTTTGAGATAATCTTCTGCTTTAAAGATATAGTTTTGACTTTTAAGTCGGACTCTTATTATTAAGTCAGACTCTTATTTTTAAGTAAGACTCTTATTTTTATAGGGTCCTCTTAAACTCACTCTTTAACTGGAACTTATTTTCCATTTTTTCTGCCAATTAAGCCAGAGAATAGTTTCCCCAAAAAAAGTACATCTTATT
>NZ_JJOY01000009.1 GCF_000979455.1 Methanosarcina sp. 2.H.T.1A.6 | reverse complement strand
GGTTGAAGATAAACCTGCAACGGAAACCAAGCCTGGAGTATGGTCACTGTATGACAAGATTTTGACTTATGGAAAGGAAAACAATTTAAAAGAATGGCAAAAAAGTGATGAACTTGCCAAATCTATAGAACAAAAAGCAGCTAATAAAGGAGTTAATATTAATGCTGCGATTACTGGAGAAAATATTAAAAAACTCAGTGACGAGGGAGTAGTGAAAAGTTCATTTACAGGTAAAATACTTGATATTAACGGTATTGGACAAGAACGAAGTGTTTTTTGCGGTCCAGCATGTATCCGAATGGTTTGTAAATATTATAATAAACCGACTCCCATCCCTACACAGGAAACAATCTATATGGGTGATGGACTGTGGAGTTGGAGTCCTTATACCCCCCGTATTCATCTGGGCTCACAGCTGATGATATTGTAAAATGGGCTACATATCGATGGGGGAAAACGGGAACTATAGCTACTAGCTTTTCTAATAGTGTCGCCATATCAGAAATTGAAAACAATAGACCATTTTTCAGTATGATTCCAAACCATTTTCGACTTTGTAGAGGATATATAGTTCAAGATGGGTATACATATTTGCGTCTTAATGATCCAGAACCTACTGGTTCGACATATGGTAATCCAGGATTACTTGAACGCACATATGGCAGTTCAGAAATCCAACGTATATATGTAAGGTAAAAATTCCTCAGAGGAGTTCGATAAACTTCTAGTTTTCAACGGTTGCCTATGAACCTATATAACAACCGGCCAAAGATTGGGGTTTATCGAAACATCCTTTTTATAGGGTGCTGGCATGAACAAAATCCATGAGGGAGTCGCTGATATTGTTGCGTTTTAATGAGTCCATAAGTTGGGATTTAAAATGGAAGAAATAACATGTGATAGAATATATCGAGAGCATACTCTCATAAAAGTTTTGGGAATAACTTCACTTACGATTTTAATATTCGCTAGTGTAGCATGTGCAGCTCCATTTGCATATGTGACAACTATGGGAGATTATAATCAGAGAGGTTATTATCACGATACGGATTATAATGGTACTGTTCCTACTCCTAGTGTCGCTGTAATTGACACAGCAACTAACAATGTTACAGCCAGAGTACCTCTTGAAGGAGGGTGGCCTGTAGGAGTTGCAGTCACACCGGACGGAAAAAAGGTATATGTGGCAGACTCACCTATGGTCGTCTCTACTGTCTATGTAATTGACATAGCCACAAATACAGTTAGTGCCAAAGTGAATCTAGGAAGTAGTTATCCTTCGGGAATTACAGTTAATCCTGCAGGAACAAGAGTTTATGTGACGAAGCAGCGCGACAACACCGATATCTCTGTAATTAACACAGCGACAAACACTTTAATGGCACCGATTATTGTGGGGCCGAGTACTTATAGTATTGCATTTACACCGGATGGGAAAAAAATCTACGCTACAAACACTTTCAACAACACTATTTATGCAATTGATGCAGCTACAAACAAAATTACAGCCAATATATCTGTAGGAGACAGTCCTTATGAAGGTGTAGTCACACCGGACGGAAAAAAGGTATACGTACCTAACTATGACAGCAACACTGTCTCTGTAATTGACACAGCCACTGATAATGTTACAGCGACCGTGCCTGTAGGAAATTCGCCTCATCGTGTTGCAGTCACTTCTGATGGAAATAAAGTATATGTAGCTAACAATAACACTGTTTCTGTAATTGACACAGCCGCAGATACTGTAATAGCCACCGTGCCTGTAGGAACTTCTTCTCATGAAATTGTAATCAGTCCAGATGGAAATAAGGTATATTTGGGAAACTTCTACAATAAAAGCGTCACTGTAATTAATACAAAAACAAACACTGTTACAGCCACAGTGCCTGTAGGAGAATTGCCCATGGGAATTGCAGTCACACCGGACGGAAAAAAGGTATATGTGGTAAACGCAGAAAGCGATAATGTCTCAGTGATTGACACAGTCACAGACACTGTTACGGCTACGGTGAGTGCAGGAATCTACCCTACTAGGATTGTAATTGTGCCTTTTATGGATTCTGATATGACTGCCCAAAGTACAGGGGCAACCTCCAGTTCAACTGAAGATATAGGAGTCGAAGAAACTAATTTATCATCTGAAGAAATAAACGCTGCCGAACTTAATAATTCAAACAAAAATAACTCTGAATCTGATACTGTTAATAGCTCAAACGGAAATGAATCGAGCAAAAATAACTCTACTCCAGGTTTCGGATTATTGGGGAGCTTGACCTGCATGTATGGAGTGCGGAAATTCAAGAAAAAGTGATGTAGGGCTTAGATAATCAGATTGCGGCTTTTTCAATGAAACAACATGACTGAGAGGGAAATTTGTAATTTATATCATTGTCTGGATCGAATAAATTACCCTATCTTTTTCTATGCTTATTCTTAAGTCTAATGATTTGTAGGTTTTGATAGTGCAATCCTATAACTATATATTGCTTTTGAGAATTTTATACATTTAGCAAAAAATAACTATGGTTTATGGATCTATCTATTGACTATGTTCAAAAATATCCTAAGACCAATGCCTTGAAACTTCGCATGATGTTTGCGGTTTTTCGCGATCCCGATGGCACAATAACCTGCCGGGAGATTGCCGATACACCTGGCATCCCGGCAGGCAATGTGAGCAGATTGATGCGCAATTATAGAAAAAAAGAGTGTGGATATTCCCGCAGGCTGAAACCAGACAAAAGTACAAAAGCCTACAAGTACAGGCTGACCAAAAAAGGCGCGCTATATCTTGTGAAATATGCCAAAAGAGCGTACTACTGTCTAGAAAATCTAGTTCTGTGTCCTCGGAATTAAGAAAGGGACTACGGATGATGTATTGTCTAAGCATTAAAGCCCAGTAATTAAATTGCCATGACACTACGGCTATGACTTGAATTTGGACGCCCGGAAGATCACCCGGATGTCGAGTTACTCAGAAACGCAGCAAAAGAAGCAAGAAGAGTTTCTGAAAAGGCGGGCAGAATTTGAACGCACTGGTATACAGCCACCTGCGAAGCCAAAAGAAACATGGGATGAATGGATTCAGTTTGCCGATGTCGATCTGGTGGATTACATAGGCACCACAAAAAGAGGCGCTCTGAAGGTTGAATTAACAAAGGGCGGACTGAAACAAAAAACAGTCAATTTTGCTTTATTTTAACTAGTCCGTTCAATTTTAAACTAGTAGGTATTCTGCAATTCAGTTTTAGCCATATTTTACATATTTCTACTTCTTACTATTTGGCATGAAAGTATGTGATAAACAAATATTCACGTACTTTCATGCCAAAGTAAAGAAATTATTATTGAATGTTGGGCCTTTTCAGTCAAACTCACTCATTCAAAAGATTCGGCTTCGTGTAGGTACTCAGAACCATTAAAGGTTTCAATAGAAAGTTTTGCTACAAGCATATAACTTACCAGAAACTTTTCTTTTGGCTCAAGCATCATCGTTCCAAGTGCATCAGCAGCCTTTATAATAATATTTTCGAAATTTCTGAAATCGGCATTAATAAACTGGGGTTCAGAAGAAACAGGCATATGCTGGAGAGAATAGATATCTCCCCTGTGTTCCATAAGGAAGCCCAGAGTACCCTGAAGTTCATCAGAGAAGAATGGCTCATCCCTGGCCAGAGGGAGAGACTGAAGTATGCTTGATGCAGGAGAAAGAAGGCCTCCGTTCTCCGGAACCCTGGAGATCTTTTGCCTGGATGTTTCTTTTCCGATAGCCCCTATCGCAAGAGAAGATACGAGAGATTCTCTTTTCATCTGGTGAAGGGATGCGGAGCTTGCAATCTCTCCGAGGTAAGCAACTGCGATCCTGACTGCCGCTTCCATTTCCTGTCCAACTGCAGACTTTCCTACTGCATAGAGAGAGTAAATTATACTGAAACCCGTATCGGACATTTTCTGTTCTCTTGCGGCCTCAGCCATCCTTCCCAGGGAAATGAGGGAAATTAAAACCCCAAGTTCCATTTTTTGAAGGGCAGCTGCATTTCCAATGTCTCTTATGCTGATTATAGCCCTTTTCGCATCGGGCTCAAGCCCTTTATTTATGTATTTCGTTCCCTGCTCTGTTAAAAAATCTATGGATCTCAGTACACCCAGTTCATCATTATCCTTAACCGAGCTTAAGCCAAGGTCTATTGCTCTGGCTTCGTTTAAAATAGACATTTGGATTACCCCAATTTTCTTACATTCGGAAAAACATCTCAATATCAGACAGTCTTGCCGGCATTCAGGCCTCTTTTATATAGAAGCAGATGATGCGTAGTTCAGGTACTCATTGAATTTTTGCCCGGACTGTTCCTTTAAAGGACTCGAAAAAAATTCCTCAATCAATATCAGGAAACTTTCTCTTTCTTCTCAAATTGTTGTTCAGTTTTTCTTCCAGCTTTTCGAGACCTATATCATCAAAATGCATGAGAGCTACTTCGGCTATAATAGATGCACTCACAAGATAGCGGTCCTGGGCATCAAACTTGATGGTTTCAAGAGAATAAGCTGCCTGAAGTAGTACCCTTTCAAGTCCCTGCCTGTCGGCAGTCCTCCCAATATCCCCTAGTAAACGCACACTGGTGTCAGCAGTTTCTTTAAGGTTCTTTTCAATTGCCCCGGTCCCTATTTCCTGCAACAGAAGTTCGGCGTTTAATGCTGCATCTTCGAAGTTCTGGCTTGCCGCAACTTTCCCCGTTTCCCCAAGTAAAGTCACTGTGCAATTTGCGGCATCCCCCAGGCTTTGATTTGTTACACTTTTTCCAATCTCCCCTAGAGCGAAAATGACTGCTATTGTTTCTTTTCGGGTTCTTGTAAAGGCTGCAGTATTCCCCATTTTTCCAAGGCAGGAAGCTGCAATCTTTGCGGGAACCGCCATTTTCTGCCCTCCTGCCGTCTTTCCGATTTCACCAATAGCAAGCGCTATATCGACAACGGCGTTTTCCATCCCTCGCCTGCAAGCCTCTTTTGCAACAGGGGAATAAAGAAGAAGGGCATTTATAACAACCATTTCTAATCCAGTGAGAGCTGACGCTATTCCGATCTCTTTTATACGCTTGATTAATCTTTTAGTATCACTTTCCAGTCCTTCTTTTGCATATTTTACTGCAAGCTCTGACAGGTAGTAAAGGACCTCAACTATACTGGCTTCGTTTTTTTCATCTACCGAAGCCATCCCTATCTCTAACGCCTCGTCTTCATCAAGAGGTAGAATCCTTCATGCCCCCAGATTCGCTCTTAATCAAATATGGATACGTGAGGATATTAGCTTTGTTATGAAAGAGATAAGAAAAGTAATCTGAAGAATTCTCCCTCTTTTTCTTTAATGGAAAGAAAAAAATTGTTTGATCCTGTCGGATATCCCCCAGGATATATCTCAAAATGGGCAAACCCGCCTTGTAAAAACATGTATATAGTATTATACGGTAATATTATTCCGGTTGCTCGCGAGTAAATAAAAACCACATTTCACACATACGAGAATCAAAACGATTACTTTAGAAGGATAGGTTTAATCCCTTCTTCCTGTCCGTTCCTAACGTTGGCTCGTGAGCAACTACCCTTTCCATCTTTTCTTTTAAAGCTTGACGATTTAAACTGCGTTTATTTTTGATCCTGTTATTTTCTTTCTCTCCATTCATCGATACTGAATTTCACGGTACTCAGGATAGGTATTTTAAAAATAGAAGACAATATTACAACAGGATAAGAAGACGCTTTTGGAACAGAGGGGGAACTATATGGAGGAAGCAACGCATATTCCATCAATTGTTGAACAGGAACGAATGGTCACATTAATGTGTATCTGTCCTGATTGTCCTTCGTGGGTTGAATGTGGGGAAAAAGGCGGATTTTGCTTTGAGACAATAGAGAAAAGCAGATGTATAAACGAAGAAAAGGGATGTATATGCCCAAGCTGTCCTGTAGCAAACAGTATGGGGTTGGAATACATGTATTACTGTACCAGGGGTTCTGAAAAAGAACATACTAAAAACTTCCGCTCTGGAACTTGAGACCGTTAATCCGCAAAAGAAATAGTAGATTGGTTTGGAACGGTTGATTCTGTAGAAAAGATTGGTTTGGGATAAATGACTGGTCCGTTAAAAAAATAGATCCGGGAATAGAGCTCCCGGGCCTGAATTTCCTGGTGATCAAGTACTTAAACTTTTGGCTTAGAATACAAGCCCGAGGTCTTCAAGCTGCTTTCTTGCAGAGTTGTATACCTGGACGTATTCTTCTGTTGGAGTAATGGTCTTTACGTCGTAGCATT
>NZ_JJOY01000010.1 GCF_000979455.1 Methanosarcina sp. 2.H.T.1A.6 | reverse complement strand
AAGAGGATCTACATAGATATCTGTTGCTGAGTTAACATTTTTATAGTTCCCGGCTGTGTTGCTGTAGAGACAGTTATTTTCCAGCACAATTTTGTGGGAGCTGGTAAGACAGTTTAAAACACCGTATCCAGTACCGGTCCCTTTTGTGGTTCTCGGGACAGTATTAGTAATTATATTATTTCGGACTGTTGTCGTGAATCCTGTTCCAGAAGGTCCCGCATTAGTGTCAGTCATGTACATGTTCACGACTGCGGCGTTATGAACTCCGTCAAAGACATTATTTTCTATCAGGACATTATGAAAACCACTGCCAAGAACGCCCCCAACCCATTGAATATTTTTATTTGTCCCACTGCCATTGAAAATGTTGTTGTGGATGTAACAACTTGACAAACTTTTATCATATGCCCCGGCAGTTCCTATAACCCAGATACCTGGTCCGTAGGTATTTGTAATTAAATTATCATAGATTTCTACACCCATATTACCGGCGGATCTCTGAACCTGAATGCCTGGGCCCGCATCCGGATAAGAATCAATAAAGTTGTCGTGGAATTTTACGTTATCCGAGTTCCAGACCCTGAGAGCGCTATTTATCCGACATGTGATTTTGTTATTCCAGGCCTCTACATTATCAGATTCAATAGCATAAAGCCCGTCGTGTCCAAGCAGAGAGATTGTGTTGTTATAAAATCGGATATTTTCACAGTAGTATGCTCGCAGCCCATCCCCATGTCCATCATGCATGTACATATTACAAACCGTTACATTTTTTACTCGACCAAAATATATACAGTTGTAATATCCTTTTCCTTTTGGAGTTTCGGTGTTTCCGGGATAGTTCACATTTATTTCAAATCCTCTGACAGTAAGATTGTTTACAGAACCCTTGCTGCCAATTAAAGGTATCATAGGGGAATTAGTCCATCCCGCATGGTCAACTAATTTGACAACAGCGTCGGAATCACCTTCAAGAACCGTGTTACTACTCTGAATGTAAATAGTATTCTCTATGGTATAGGTAAAAGGCCCTTTAAGATAAACGGTGGTGTAATCTGGATTATCAGCTACGAATTTAAGGGCCTGATTTATCTGTACATCATCGGCTTTTCCGTCACAGTTGAAGTCTCCACTGCCGTTTCCTGAAACGTAAACAATAGGAGGCGTGGGAGTCTTGCATAAAGCAGTAGGAACACTGGCAAGGACAAGACAGCCTATTAGGAAAAAGATTACAAATTTCCGATTCAACATCGCTGTTATTTTAGGCTGATCTGAATCAAATTTTTTCCCGACGTCCAGGTGCAAAGAGTCGGTTTTTTTATGGGTCACAGTGCTATAAAAAATGGAAATGTTCATCAAACACTCATTTAATTTATTTCCTATGTAATTGGTCCACTTAGTGAGGTTTTGCAAATATTATCCACTCCCTAACCTTAGTGAATTTACAAAGATCTCTGGTGAAAATTTTCAGCTCAGAGGTAACTATGTTTAACTGAGGTGCAATACTGGCAATCGATGAATATTCTCTTTCGCCAGACTACGTCTCATATGTAAGTTAATTCCCCCTTCTATATAAACAATCAAAATTAATTCGGATAACATATCCAATTAAATTTCAATTGTTAGCATTGTAAATTAGGCCCTGATATTATAAAAAAGTGTATGCCAACCTTTAAATATATTTTTAAAGTTAAATATGCAATATTTTCTCCAGTTACGTGCTAATTTTTGTAATTGAGTCGTGTAGGTCATAAATTGAGACACGTTCCGACAATATGCCGAATTTCAATTTATATCCTCCATAATTAATGACTTTTAATCACATCATTACAAACGGCCAGTACTTTTCTTGCAACACTATGCCAGCTGTGATTTTCAACAACATATCTACAACCCTTATCACCCATCAAGCTCCTGGTATTTTCATCGGGAAGTAATTTTATCACAGCAGCTGCAAGCTCTTCAGGGTCCTCGGGTGTTACTGAAATTCCCCCGCCAGAAACCTCGATTAAGTCTTTTACCCCCGGAATGCCACTTGCTACAAGGGGTTTCCCGCAGGCAAGGTATTCATATGTTTTTAACGCTGATAAACCGATTTTCGAATTTCGTTCACGAATAAATGGGGCAACACAGATATCCGAGGCATTAATGTACATGGGTACCTTTTCGTAAGGGACTCTTCCCGTAAAAAAAAACTTCTCCGATACACCCAGATTATCTGCTAGTTGCATCCATTCTTTTTTCATAATGCCGTCTCCAACAACCATAAAACGGACATCAACATATTCTTTTAGAATTAAAGGAGCTGCTTTGATTAGATATTCAACACCTTGCCAGGAGACCAAATTTCCAACAAAACAGATATAGTATAATGAAGTATCCAAATTTAATTCCCATTTTACTTTACTTTTATCCATTGGGGTAAATAACTCCGTGTTAGCACCATTATTAATTACAACAATTTTGGATTCAGGAATGGAATATAGATCCATAAGTCCTTTTTTTACTCCATTCGTTACAGCAACTAATTTACTACATCCATTAAAATTTATATTTTCTATTAACCTTGCAATCTTAATATTCAGTTTTGATGAACCTTGAATAATCATTTCATCAATTGTAAGACCATTAACTTCTCCAACTTGAGTAATTTTTAACAGAGACGATACAATAGAAGAAGAGATACTGTTTCCAGCCAATCTTGTATAAAATAAATCAGGTTTTATTTTGATCGAATAATAACTAAGATACGAAAAAAGAGCTAGTTGATATATGAATATATTTAAATAATTAGCAAATGGGAACTGAAAATGAGTAGAGGGGACTTCTATGATATTAGAGTTCTTAAAGTTTCCATTTTCTGAACTTTTAGAAAAGAGAAACACGTCAACACCTAGATTTTGAAGATTATTAAACACTTCAATTGCATGGACATTGGATCCATTAAACAAATCCAATTGCCTTCCATAAATAATAAATAATTTCATGAATCGTAACTCCCAATAAATATATGGAGGCGTTGTAATTTATATTAATATTTTCTCACTTATTGTTTCTGCACCAAAAAATAACGAATCAGAAAAACTTTTGACTATTTACTAACGAAAAGAGATAAATCATGCATCCTGATGGAACAATTGGCCATATAGTTTTTCAAACCCATCTGTAATTGTTTCCCAATCATAATTTTTTACAATATGGTCCCTGGCACTGTGCCCAATTCTGTATCTGAACTCTTCATTCTCTAACAGATATATTATTGATTCAGCTAGTTTTTCGGGATTCTTTGGGGGCACCAATAAACCATTTTCACTCTCCTTTATTAATTCGAAACTCCCTTCAACGTTTGTTGCAATTGAAGGAATACCACATGACATAGCTTCCATTAAACTCGTTGGAAATCCTTCTCTATAAGAAGGCAATACAAAAATAGTTGCATTTTGATAATATTCAATAATCTGTGATTTACTTAGAGAACCCGTAAATACAAAATTATCTTCCAATTTAAGTTTATTCACCTGCTTTTTTAAATTATCTAATATAGTTCCGGATCCTACCAAAATGAATTTCACATCAGGATATTTTTTGCACACAATGCTTGAACATTCGATTAAATCTGATAATCCTTTAAACACTTCAAACCGGCCAGTATATAATACGTACCTTAAATTTGAGCTGTTTTCAGAGGGTCTAAAGAAATTAGTATCAACTCCATTATGAACTATAGTTATTTCTTTTTTCAGTGGGTGATATATTCTTAAATCATCAGCACAGGAATTAGATACAGCTGTCAGTACATCACTTTTCTCAACAATTTCTTGTTCTATTTTAAATAGACGTTTGCGTAATAGTTTTACAATAAAAAAATGCAACGTTTTGGTTTCCATGTGGTCCAATTTTTTTTTAGAAGCCCCATGTGAAGTGAATATAACATTCCACGAATTATTAAAAACTGGTTTTACTGGTATAAGTGTACCATGCAAATGAATTAAATCAAAATTAAACTTCAAAGATTTGAGCAATTTATTGATATACAATTGATGAATTTTAAACGGAGATGGAAAAAACGGGACAAATCTAACCCTATAAACAGAAATCCCCTCTATCTCTTCACAATATGTTTTTCTCCAGGTTCCTCTCGTAATAACTGTAATGTCGTGTCCTCTTTCTACAAGTCGTTTTGACAAATTATAAACATAAGTGCTGATACCACCTACATCTGGCGGAAACTCAGAAGTATACATGCAGATTTTCATAATTTTAGTCCTACTACAATTAAATAAAAATGAGACATATTTGATCCGATAGAAGATAAATTAAACAATCTTACTCGAAAGATGATCATAGTATACTTATTTTGTATCTATTCAACGTACCCAAAATCATCTGAATGATGTTGATTTTGCGATCTCGGATACCTGAACATACTACCTCTGTTAAAACTGAAAAACATAATCAATAGCCAACAATTAACTAAAATGGAGTCAGCTTGGTTTGCCAATTTTGTATTTAAGAAGCTGCTTATTGATGCTGTTTTTTCCTGCGCTGGGTAGTTACACTTATTTTGGATATTATTTGCGTAATCCCTCTATAATATGAATTATACGGGAATCCACCTTTTGATATCCCTTTTAGTAATTCTGCACATCCATCTTTATATTTTCTATTAAACAAAAGATCATAAACACCACGGTCACACAAATATCGCCCCTGGTTCTTTATTTTCATTTCATCAATTAAGTTATTAAACTCAATTGATTCATAACTATCATGACTATAATTTCTTCTTTCTATTGCAAATTCTCTGGCAATATCTGCATATATTCTCTGTAAAGTATGATGTTGCATAGTTAAACTGTTATCAGAAACTCTCCATCTAATAAGAGGTTGTGCGATGTTAGACAATTTGTACTTGTCACTAAGTCTCAAAATCAGATCATAATCCTGTGAATATCGAAATTTTTCTCTGTAAGATCCCACATCATCTAAAGCTTTCTTTCTGATCATTATAGAGCTATGAATAAAAGGATTAAGATTATTCATAAATTTATTTACAAAATCCGGTTGTGACATTACATTCATAAAGCCAATTTTATTCCCGAAACTGTTTATTAAATAGGCTCCAGATCCGACTAATCCAACATCGGGGTGATTATGTAAGTAATTAATCTGTTTCTCCAGCCTTGAGGGTTCTGCAAGATCATCCGAGTCCAATCTTGCAACAAACTCTCCATTGGAATTTTTAATACCAATGTTAAGAGAAATCGTCAAACCAATATTCTTTTCATTGTCAATTACTTTGATTCGAGGGTCCTTTTCTGAAAATTGATTAATTATTTTTAAAGTATTATCAGAAGAAGCGTCATTTATAATCACAAGTTCCCAATCATCATAAGTTTGATTTAATATACTGGAAATTGAGTCCGAAATAAATTTTTCCGAATTATAAGCAGACATTACAACACTAACGAGATCTTTTTTCATAGAGGAATCAACCATTTATATTTTTTTTAGATTACTTTCGATTACCCTGTAATTTTATCTCATTGCAGACATTCGGAATTCGTTTACGCAGTTGTATTCACTCCGCTTTAAAATTTATAATTTTTTGCCTCAAAAAATAAAGCGATAACCCAATATAATTATGAAAACCAAATCCTGATGAGTATAGAACTCTCTGGATTCATAGATCTAATCATTTGTAGAGATATTCGTTTTCTCTAAACCATTCGATAAATTTATCTAATCCTTCAACAATGTTTGTTTCCGCTTTCCAATTAAGCAACTTTCTTGCTTTTGTTACATTAGACTTAGTATTCTTGACATCGCCTTTCTGAGTATCTATATACTTTATTTTTGCTTGTTTTCCGACGGTTAATTCTATTTGTTTTATCAAATCATTGACAGTAATATTGTTCCCGCCACCGATATTCACCACTTCTCCTACAACATCACTTGTTGCTGCCAGAAAATTTGCTTCAACTATATCGTCAACATAAGTAAAATCTCGGGTTTGGGATCCATTCCCATAAACCGTTATTTCCTCATCATTAAGTATCTTACTAACAAATTTGGAAATCGCCATATCGGGCCTTTGTCTCGGACCAAAAACGGTAAAATATCTCAAAGAAATTGTCGGCGTGCTGTAATTTGTGCAATATAAAGAGCATAAATGCTCAGCTGCCAATTTGGTAACACCATAAGGAGAGACAGGATTTAATAAAGATTTTTCATTCATCGGTAGCTCATCAGTATTTCCATATACAGATGAAGAAGAAGCATACACAAATTTTTTAATATTACTGTCCTTATAATATTCGAGCAGTTTTTGAGTCAATCTGATATTGTATTCAAGATAAGTATCAAAATATTTCCCCCATGATGCTCTGACACCGGCCTGTGCGGCCTGATGGAATACATAATCTACATCAGGGTATTTGTCAATAGAGAGCAAATCTTTATTTATAAACTCAAAATTATCATCGTTTAATGCTGTACAAAGATTATTGTCTTTGATATTTTTAGAGTAGTAAGGGGTAAAACAATCAACTCCTACTACCTCATATCCTTCTTTCAATAATCTTTCAGTCAAGTGAGAACCTATAAACCCAGCGCAACCAGTAACCAGTGCTTTCATCAAGTACGCCTCTGTAATGAAGTTGTAGAACCATTAAACTTACTTTTTATATGATGGCTTTTCGGTGTTTTGTGCGGGTTGATAATAATTACCCGGTTGAAAAGTGACCACCCCAAATTATAAACATCTATCTTGAATATGGTTTTCCAAACAAAAATGTATTCAAACATTATATATGTTGTACTATGTTTAGAAGTTGACTCTAAATTATCCCCAAATAGTGAAGAGCCAATATGATTCATGCCGATTGGGAATATTACTCTCATTATAGCATGAAGTAATTACTATAACCATTTTATTACCATAAAAGTCGTTTGATTGTCAATATCATAATCACGAGGGTGGGCCCAGGGCGCAAGTACACTCCCATGTAGTGATCTTATAAATATTCCAGAATTTGGAGATTGGCCTGAGTTTCAATTCCTGAGCTTTTTTTATATTCATTAAAACTTATGTTCCGAAAGCCTCTCTTTTTTTCAACAATGCTTTTAACTTGATCTATTCAACTCACTTTTTTGTATAAAATTCTTCCCTTTCCATGTCTTATATTATACTAATATATTTATTTTTTCTCCAATTTCTAATAATTTTCACTTCAAAAAGTAGTTTCTGACACTTTTTTTGAAAACTTTTCTTTAATATAACCCTCCCTCTTTTATGTTATCGTGTATCGCAAAAAACCTCTTGATTCCTATATATGTATAAATTTTTATATCCCTCTTATAATAAGTAAAATTTATATCGGAGCTATTTTAGCTCCTTTCCTGGCTAACGGGATTTTCAATTAAGCTCATTTCTTTTTCGTTATCGGGGGGACTGCTTAATTATTTTTGGGGTCCCAATATTTATATAGCTCATATCTTTAAACAAATACACGTCTTATTCCGAACTATGACTTGCTTGCAGGGCATCTTTCCTTTCCCTAAAAGGAGCACAACAATCCCTCAAATGATGCGCTGTAGATCTGGTTACAGGTGATCCTTAGAAACCCTTTAAAGTTTGTGGAGCGATGACTCTGAAAAATATATTCACTGTATTTGCAATTCTCGCCGATTTCTCTATAGAAAGGCGCTTTATAAATATTCTTGAGTTTTTTCATCAAAGAGGTAGATGATATCATATGACCATTACTATTGCAGC
>NZ_JJOY01000004.1:945-10147 GCF_000979455.1 Methanosarcina sp. 2.H.T.1A.6 | reverse complement strand
TAAAAACGGGGTCATTTTATGGAATATCCTTTTGTTTCGGTTGTAATAGGTATTCGCAACGAAGAAAAATTCATTGAAGAATGCATTGAAGCGCTTCTTCATCTTGATTACCCTCAGGATTCTTATGAGGTTATTATCGTCGACGGAATGTCCACTGATAAAACTCGGGAGCTCGTACAGAAATATCCTGTCAGGCTCCTTCTTAATGAACGAAAAAATGTTGCAGCAGCAAGGAACCTTGGAGTGGAAAACGCTCGGGGAGATCTTGTCGCATTTACGGATGGAGACTGCAAGGTAGATCCCGGATGGCTGAAAACACTTGTCAGTGAAATGAAAAATGCCTCTGAAGATGTAGCATGTGTTGGTGGACCTAACTTAATATTTGACACTGACCCTATTTTTGGCAGAGTTGTAGGGTATGCTCAGGAAACATTTCTGGGCTCCGGAGGTTCTGCCCAGTCCAAAAATTCAACAAAGAAACATTATGTCAGTTCCCTTCCTAATTGCAATGCTATGTACAAAAAAAATTCCATCAAGGAAGCCGGGTATTTTGACGAGCGGTTTGTAGTGGGTCAGGACGGGGACCTCAATTACAGAATAAATAAAATAGGTCATAAATTCCTGTATATTCCAGAAGCAAAAGTGCTTCATCACAGAAGAGGAACTCTCAAGTCATTTTCCATACGAATGTTCAAGTATGGCATGTGGATGGCTGAGCTTTTCAAAAAACACGGCGAATTCGTCCGCTGGTATGCTTTTTTGCCTTCAATTGCCATAGCTTTTGCAGTTCTTTCGTTTATTGTTTCTCTTGTATATACAGTGCCGATAGCAGTTCTGTTAATACTGATGACCTTATATTTCGCTCTGGTTTTTGTTACCTCAATTCAGGTAGTATATAAGATGAAATCAAAATACGGCATCCTTACCCTGTTTGTGATCCCTGTGCAGCACGTTGCTTATGGGCTGGGTTTTTTGTACAGTTTTGCAAATTCCCTTCTCCTTTCAAAAGACAGGTCTCTTTCGGATATTTAATGTTTAAGAATTTATCCGGTTAATGTAGCCATAGTTGCCGATATGCAAATGTAAAAATGGTTGGAGAAATTGACCCCAACTTGAAGTATGTTGGAGCAAAAAATTCTTAACCAATATAGACCTCACTGTAAATCCTATTGGCTTCGAACAAAAAATCCGAACCTTTTATTTCAGGTTCAACCCTGAATCCTGTTCGGATTCAATTTTGAATTCTTTATTTCAAACTCAATATATAAAGTTGTGATCGCTTAAGGTTATGGAGATAGTATGTTTGGATTGAGCGAAGAGACGGGACTCAAGTACATGGATAATAACCGTTTAATGAAGGTAATTTCCTTCCTGTTCCCACTAGCAATAATTCTCGCAGTTATATTCACTTTCGTATGGATGTTTGTAACCGGAAAGCCAGGTTATGCAATTCGTGGATTGTTTACAGGAATCCCTGCAGTACTTTCCTGCCTCTTTATATTGTACATTTACAAAAAAGATGTAAGTCTGCATGATATAGACAGTTTCCCGTCGATAAACATAAAGTCCCTTACATACGTGTTTAGCATATTTTATATTGGCTCAATAGCTGTGCTTCTGCTATCTCAGGGAAACAGACCAGGGTACTATTTCGTATTTATTCTGGTGATGTACCTTTCGGTTTTCCTGCAAATATTCTCTAAAGAGGTAAGGCCGTCCCTTGTCCTTTTGGAATCTTTTTTAATCATGGTAAACCTTACTTACAGCGTTACCTTAAATTATGATTTCTACTTCGGGACCACTGACATTCTGCCTCACATTTTTCTTTCGGAACTCACTGCAGTAACGGGACAAACCATTTCCACTTCCTTAAGTGACTATGCATTTTTCCCCCTGTACCATATACTTGTTGCAGAAGCCTCCGAAATTTTGAACCTCAGTACAAAAACCTCACTTTTCCTGATTACAGCACCAATTTATGCAGTAACCGTAGTTTTTCTTTACTATCTCTTTAATCATATTACACACAACAGGCAAATCTCCCTTCTCTCCTGCCTGCTTTACTCCGCAAGCTATATTGTACTGTATTACGGCGCAAACGTGATTACACGCACAATGTCATTCGTAGCGTTTATTATACTGCTATATCTGGTTTACAGTGTTAACTTCAAAGAGGATAAATTCTCTTTTAAAGCTCTTTCAGTAATAGTTTTGATTTTTCTGACCCTGGTCCATAACGTTTCCATACTCCAGTTCGTGTTATTACTCATCATCCTTTTTGCCTCGGAGTATATTATAGGGGCTGGTAACTATGTAAGCAAACCTTTCTTTTTACTTCTAAATGTTACTTATACTGCTTACTGGTTCTTTATAGCTTATCTGTTCATGCAGAGAAGCCTGACTCCCCGTTTACAGAGCCATTTTTGGGACTCTATAGTTTTAACTTCTGGGGGCTCTGACGTACTTGAAGAGGGCTTTATCAGTCTGTTTGGGCTCCTGGATAAATCCGTCTTTTTATTTTTTGCCCTTATAGGAATAGGCTTTCTTCTGAAAAACTACAGAAAAAACTATGCTTCAGTTTTCGGGTTATTTGCCCTGTTAACCCTTATTTTCTATGTTCCAAACCCTCTCAATACTATCTGGCAGTTTAAGGTTCTGTTCAGGGTTGATCGGTTTATGCTTTTCGTTAGCCCCTTTATGGCTTTCGCAATGGGATATGGAATTTATGTATTCTGGAACTATATGGATAAATATGGGCCTAAAAAGTTCAATACAGTGGTCTTTATAGCTCTGCTGTTTTCCACTTTTGTTTTTATCTCTTCAGTCTTCAGCATCTCGGACGCGAACATGCTTGGACAGAGTTCAAAGCATGAATATTTCACTGATAATGAACTGAGTGGTTTCGAACATGTTTATAAGTACATTCCGGAGGGTTCTGCCGTTTATTCCGATTACTATACTACAAGGTTCTTTTATCTCCCGTCGATTCCTGAGGATTCTTCGGGTATGAACATCTCAATTTACAATAACTACCGCATCGATAATGTAAGTGAATTATCCAGTTACAGGGGCTATGTAGTATTCAGGACTCAAGAGTTTCTCAGGAGCGGTTTATACTTCGGCAGCGATGAAAGCAGCACTAAGGAAACTTCCAATTACTTCTACGGGAACACTCCCGAAAATGTAATTGATCTTGAGGACAATCTTACACAAGCAAATAAAATATACTCAAACCCGGCAACGGATATCTTTGCTCCCGGTCCGGCGTTAAGCAAACCTATCAGAAGTTCTAACCTTAACAACACATTTACAGGCATTTAAATGCCTGTAATTATGCTTTTTTCTCGAAAATGCGAAAGGTCTAAATTATCTGAAAGACTGTAAAAGTAGCCTGAGATTTTCAGGAGATCTGGCCAAAATATCCTGGGCATAATTCCGGTGGGCCAAAAAACTATATCAAACTCAGGTGGGTCAAAAGAGCATACCACGTTCTCTCTGACCTGTGAGCAGAATTTTTCGATGAAGCAGAGTTCTGGTGAAGCAGAGTCCTCTTCTTTTTTTACTATAGGTTTATTTTGAGGGATTTGATAGAAGCTCTGAGTATATATCTACGGTCTTCTTTGCATGGGCTTCCCAGGTAAGTCCCCGTTGAATTATGCTTTTACGCCCGAGTTTTCCCATCTTTTCCCTTCGGCTTTCGTTTTCAAGCAGCCGATTTATTTTTTCTGACAGGTCGGCAGGGTTTTTTGCAGGAACCAGATAGCCTGTTTCCCCATCAACCATCAGTTCCGGAATCCCTCCAACATCAGTTGCCACGACAGGGACTTCACAGGAAAGAGCTTCAAGTACGACATTTGGCCTTCCCTCTGAGAGAGAAGGCAGTACCAGCATATCTGATGCTGAAATCCAGAGGGGAATATCCTCATGGTTTACAGGTCCCGTAAATTTAATGGAGCTGGCAATTTTGAGCTCTTCTGCCCTTTTTTCCAGACTTTTTCTAAGCCCGTCGTCCCTGCCTACCATATAGAGGTCCGTGTTTGTATCCACAAAACTTTTTGCAGCTTCAATAAGATAATCCACGCCTTTTATTTTTCTCAGGGCTCCTATAAACAGGACAATATTCTTTTCCTGAGGCAAGTTTAAAATATCCCTTGCCTGTTCTTTTCCTGCAGGCTTGAATATCTCCGTATCAACACCGTTAGGGACCACATGTACTTTACTTTCGTCTATCCCGAGATTCACTATATGGGCCTTGAGGTCTTCACTGACAGAAAGGACTTTATCTGCAAAATTCATGGTTTCTATAATCTGCCTTGAAGTATAGGTCCCTTCATAGGCAACCTTTCGTTCGATCGTGCCAAGAGCACTTATCACCAGAGGAACTTTCCATTTCTTTGCAAGTCTCATCATTCCGTACCCATCAGGATATGAAAAATGTGCATGAATCAGGTCCGGTTCTGGTTTTATGTTTTTTATGGCGTACCTGGAAACGAAATGGGCATATGAAATGCCGGTTATGGGGTAAAAATATTTTTTGGGAATGACATAGATATAACGCGGGTAGTGAAGGTCATATTTTTCTGTATGCTCAATCCTGGGCAGTTTAGAAAAATTATGGTACGGAAATGAAGAAAAAGGAAGCACGAAAGCTTTTGGAGAAATAACCGTCACGTCTACTCCCTGGTCTGCGATTGAATCTATGCTCTGCTTTATGAATGTTCCAAGCTGGGGGTAATACCTGTTAGGAAATTCCTGACATACTTCCAGTACTCTCATAATCTTTTTCCTTTTTCGATTCGGATGCCTCAAAAACACACAAAGGAGATAATTTCTCCTATAAATATCTCTCTGCAAAATCAGTATATTTCTCTTTCTGTACTTAAATCCCGAACCTACTCTTCCAGACCTATGAAAATTAATAAATGGAGTCGTGGGATAAACTAATTAACTACTTTTGCTATTCAGATACCGGCAATTATGTTTAAAAAAGTAAGTAATATTTTCCTGGTCTATTACAGCTCTTTCAATACAAAATCAGGTTCGAATATACACATACTCGAACTCTTAAGAAATTTGAAAAAATACACGGATGTAGTTTTGTTTGCGCCAGGTCAGAAAGGTGCAGAACATGGTTTTTCCGGAATAAAGTATGTGCCTGTGATAGATAATAAGTACCTTGTACAGCCTTCTTACGAGTTCATGCTATCCTTTTATCTTCTGTATTCATGCATAAAAAACAGGCCTGAAGTTCTTTATCTCCGTCAGAACTCTTTTCCGTTCTTCCCCATCGCCATGTGCAAACTTTTTGGCATTTCTTCTATAGTTGAGGTTAATGGGTTGGTTATGGATGAACTCAAGGTAAGCCCGGACTCGAAATCCTTTGCATACAGGGTTTTTTCCTATCTGGCACTCCGTTCCGAGAGGTTCAATTACAGATACTGCGACAGGATAGTTTCTGTGACTGATAAGCTAAAAGACGAACTTGTGAGGCTATACTCGGTCCCTGCAGAAAAAGTTCTTGTAATTAACAACGGAGCAAATACCGATATTTTCAAACCTATGGATCAAAAGCAGGCAAGAGTCAGACTTGAGCTTGATGATTCCAAGAGGTATGTATGTTTTGTAGGGCACCTTGCAGCCTGGCAGGGAGTTGAGTTTCTAATCTATTCCTCTCCTTTTATCCTGGAAAAAGTCCCTGATGTTCATTTCCTTGTAGTGGGGGATGGGGTCATGAGGGATAAACTGCTGGAAACTGCCGCAGAGATGGGGCTTTCGGACAAATTCACTTTTACTGGAAGAGTTCCCTATGAGAACGTTCCTGTATACATTAATGCAGCTGATGTTTGCGTTGCTCCTTTTATAATGGAAAGAAACTCAAAGATAGGACTTTCTGCCTTAAAAACATACGAATACCTTGCATGTGGAAAACCTATTGTAGCGAGCAGTATACCAGGTGTTAAAGACCTGATCGATCTTTCAGGAGGCGGAATTTCAGTACCTCCTGAGAACCCCGAAGAACTCGCTAATGCTGTGGTGAAGCTAATTTCCGATCAAAAGATGTGCAATACCATGGGAGAACAGGGTCGTAAATATGTCGTTGAGAATCACAGCTGGGATGGAGTTGCAAGAAAGATTCTTGATATATGTCACGAAATTGTTTGATGCGGCCTTTTAGATCTCACAGGGCTTTCCTGTGATTTCACTATAGGCTTATCTTTTTTCCTATCTTATCTGTTTTCGGACCTTATCTTTCTTCTCTATTCGTTACTTGAATTAGTCACGATTTAACTATCATTCCACTATTGCTTTCTTATTGCTTTATTGCCGGCTTTTATTAGTGGCTGATTATTTTTTATTTTTTATTTGTGGCTTTTATTATTGATTTCCTGCTCCTACACCTTATTTGTTTTAATTACTTTCATATCTGTTCTTCTCGCGGCAAAGAATAAATGTTTTAGTTGATTGCGCGGAACATTCTCCAAAAATTGCTTCTCTGAAATCTCAAAAGTTTTACTAATTGCACTATTTTCTTTTTCATACTTTTTAATAACACGCCGCATCACATCGATTAATCATCTTATACAAATTTCAACAGTTCGTACAATACGTCTCTAAGTGTCTAAATAAATTTGCAAACTCGGCGCAAATACTTTTATAATATAATGAGCTAATTTACAATGACGACTATAGAAATTTAATTAGATTATTAAACATAATTTATTTGTAGTGTCCACTCGGGGGGAATTTGTGTATATTGGAAGTAAATTGTCATTTAAGCAGGGGAATTAACTCTGAATCCAGTATCCTCCCCCTCATCTAATAATGGTTATTCGCCTCGGAAATGATACTTCTGCCAGGGCTTATTCTATAGTCTTGAACATTTGGTGAGTGGATACTATTGCACAATCTTGTCGGAGGGTTCTTTCAACAGACATAATAAATTTATCGAAAAAAATCTCAACTGGCTATAAATTTATGTAAATTTCCCGGCAAATCTGAGTGAACTTCTACCTTACAAACATATCAACCAATTGTATTATGATCGACCCCAGGTGATAGCAATGCTAAAGCGAAAATTGGGAGTCCTCTTCCTTATAGGGTGCTTTATACTTTCAAGTGTTCCTATGGTTTCATGCCGGACTTCTGCACCTATGATTTATGTTGCGGGAGATGGGAGTGGGGACTTTAACTGTGATGGAAAAGACGACCATGTACAGATAAACCAGGCCCTTAAATTTGTGGCAGAAAACTCTGCTTATACAACTGTCCACCTCAAAGGACCTTTTACATATGTTATTGACAACACTCTTCTGATTGGAAGCAACACTATTCTTGAAGGAGACTCAAATGCTGTGATCAAGCTGGTTGATCACGCCGGCTGGACTACTATGAAACCCCTTATCCAGCAGATGAGCAGTTCAGGGAATCACGATATTACGATAAGAGGTTTCGAAGTTGATGTAAATCACGATGGTAATGCTGAGCTTGCCAAGGGTAAAGGCTACTACAATGTGATTTATTTCCTTTACACCAGCAATGTAACAGTCCATGATATGTATATGCATGATGGACACGGTGACGGGCTCAGGATAAAATACGGTAGTAATATCCAGTTTTATAACAACACGGTTTATAAACTTGGGCATGATGGCCTTTTTGCAATTGAGTGCAGTAATGTAGAGGCCTGGAATAACAAGATAACCTGCAGGACTAATAGCGCTCTGAGGGTATGGAACACAAAGAATGTAAAATTCCATGATAACTTCATTGATTCATTTTATCACTGGAGCGCAGGCGGCCCGGGTATTCAGGTTGAGAGATCCAAAGGTGACATGAATAATATCGAGATCTACGATAATGTAATTACGAACACCTACGGACCAGGTATCTGGCTTATCGGGACCGCCGGAGCATATGATAAAAGTTTATCAAGCGTATATATTCGCCACAATATCTTCTCTGATTCCGGAACCAATCCGAGCATCGAGTGGGTTGGGGGCGTTCTTGGCAGTGGATTTCATAATGTCCTGATTGAAAATAACGTCTTTGATGGAGTTCATAACGCGGCGGTTGTAAATATGTATTCAACTGACACCAACGCCGGACCCTCAGGAACAGGATTCACGACTACTGTCCGTAATAACGTAATAGTAAACACCCAACAGCGCACGAAAAACGCTGCCGGAACCGGATATGGTGTGATTAATCGCCTTCCCAAATCCCACAAAATTGTGCTGGAAAATAACTGTCTCTACAGCAACACAGCCGGGAACTATAAAAATGTTAACTCAGCAACAGATATCTATGTAGATCCTCTTTTTGTGAATAGTAAAAGTGGTGATTACCATCTCAAATCAGTAGCAGGTCGCTGGAATGGGGAAACCTGGGTAAAAGATAGCATAAGTTCTCCATGCATTGATGCCGGATCTGCTTCCTCTGCTTACTCAAATGAGCCTGATGACAACGGAGGCAGGATCAATATAGGAGCATTCGGGAACACAAAGTATGCTTCAAAATCAGGAACACCAATAGTAGATAATCAGCCCCCTGTGATAAATTCCATCCCGGATGTTACTGTTGAAGCTGGAAAAAGCCTTACCTTTACAGTAAGCGCTTCGGATGCAGACGGAGACAGCCTTGCATACTCTGCTTCAGGCATTCCCACAGGTGCGACTTTTGACAGCAAGTCAGGGGTTTTCAGCTGGACTCCGGCTGCAGGACAGGAAGGGACCTACAGCGTAACCTTTGAGGTTAGTGATGGAAAACTAAAGGATTCGGCTACTGTAGCTGTAAACGTTGTCAAACAGGAAAACTCCTCGCCCGTAACAGGGGAGGTCTACGACAACCGTCTGCGTGAAGCTTCTCCTAACACAGTATACAAGAGTTCATCATTTATTGATGTAGGCGGGATGAGTACTGGGAAGTACAGGGATGCAATGTGGTTTGACCTGAGCGAGTACGATAATTCCGGGGAAGTTAGTGACGCGTCTCTTTCTCTCTTCTGGTATTATCCGGCAGGAAGCTCAAGACCGGCAGATACTGTGATTGAGGTTTACAGGCCTGCTTCTGCCTGGGACCCGGGCTATGTGAGCTGGAATAAGAGAAACAGCGGAATTGCATGGAAAAATCCAGGAGGAGACTGGTACGATAAAAACGGTGTTTTGCAGGGAAGTACACCCTATGCCACGATAACCATTAAGGG
>NZ_JJOY01000004.1:0-924 GCF_000979455.1 Methanosarcina sp. 2.H.T.1A.6 | reverse complement strand
CCAGAGCTTAGCATAACACAGAAAGCACCTGTAGTGACTGAACCTGTAGTGACTGTAAATGAAACCATTACTGGTGCAAAGGATAACCGTCTGCGTGAGGCTGCCCCTGAAACCGTTTTCCAGGAAACTTCCTTTATCGATGTTGGTGGACTGAGTACCGGCAGGTACAGGGATGCAGTGTGGTTTAACCTGAGCGAGTACACAGGTTCTACCGAAGTTAGTGATGCGTCTCTTTCTCTCTTCTGGTATTATCCGGTAGGAAACTCAAGACCGGCAGATACTGTAATTGAGGTTTACAGGCCTGCTTCTGCCTGGGACCCGGGCTATGTGAGCTGGAATAAGAGAACCAGTGGTATTGCATGGAAAAATCCAGGAGGAGACTGGTACGATAAAAACGGTGTTTTGCAGGGAAGTACACCCTATGCCACGATAACCATTAAGGGCAGTACCCTCCCTGACAACAGGTACTATGAGCTGAACGTAACCGAGATCGTAAAGGAGTACACCAGTGGAAAGTACGAAAATACCGGTTTTCTGATTAAAGCTCGTAGTGAAAGCAACAATTATATCGCATTCTACAGCAGCGACTGCGGAATTGAAAGTAAGGAGCCAGAGCTTAACATAACAAAGAAAGCAACTGCAGTGACTGAACCTGTAGTGACTGTAAATGTAACTGTTACTGACGCAACGGATAACCGCCTGCGTGAAGCTTCTCCTAACACAGTATACAAGAGTTCATCATTTATTGATGTAGGCGGAATGAGTACTGGCAGGTACAGGGATGCAATGTGGTTTGACCTGAGCGAGTACATCGGGTCGACTGACGTTAGTGATGCAGCCCTTTCTCTCTTCTGGTATTATCCGGCAGGAAGCTCAAGACCAGCAGATACTGTGATTGAGGTTTACAGGCCTGCTTCTACCTGG
>NZ_JJOY01000037.1:971-9278 GCF_000979455.1 Methanosarcina sp. 2.H.T.1A.6 | reverse complement strand
TAAAAACGGGGTCATTTTATGGAATATCCTTTTGTTTCGGTTGTAATAGGTATTCGCAACGAAGAAAAATTCATTGAAGAATGCATTGAAGCGCTTCTTAATATTCATTGAGTCGTTTCAAGGATCTGCGGCGAAGTAACATAGGCAATATTCAGGAATGATTAAATAATTTTCACTAGCAAGATGACTGATTTAGCTTCAACTAAATTATTCTTTGCCTAAGTTATTTCGTTTATGTCAAAGAGGATCTTGTTGCTTTTATTGACTGGGAATTTAGTGTCAATTCCTTGTAACTGATTATGTAATATAAAAATTAAAGTGAGCAGAGCATTTTGGATGGCCGGGGGATTTTTCAAAGCAAAATCTTCTTAATCAATGACCTATCTGTAAATGTCATTTAGTTTTTAAAAAATTTTCTCTGCAATTCAAGTTTAATACGGTCTGTCAAGTTAAGTATGATCTGAATTGTATCGGGTTTCAGGATTATGAGGTTTAAGAATTAATGGGGATACTATGTCTATATTGAATGAAGTTAAGGAGTTCCAGTCTGCTAATAATAATAACAAGCAGATGAAATTTATCTACTCTTTGTTTCCATTATGCGTAATCTTTGCCGTATTATTTGCATTCTTATGGATGTTTGCGGTTGGAAAATTTGGTTTTGCAGTTAGAGGGTTGTTTACTGGAGTCCCTGCAGTTATTTCCTGTATTATTGTATTATTCATTTACAAAAAAGATATGGGACTAAGTGATATTCTTATTTTTCCTTCTATAAGTCGAAACTCTTTAATCTATCTATTTGGAATTTTCTATCTTGGCTCAGTCAGCACCCTTTTATTGTCTCAAGGGGGCAGATCCTGGTTTTATTTTATATTTATTTTGTTACTTTATATTCTGATTTTGCTGCAAATTTTTTCTGAAAAGTCAAATCCTTCCGTTATCCTGGCGGAGATTTTTTTAAGTCTGTTAAATCTTACTTACAGTGTTACGTTAAATTATGATCTTTACTTTGGGACAACTGACATTATGCCCCATATTTTACTTTCAGAAATGACTGCCATGTCAGGACATGTTGTTTCAACTTCTTTAACCGATTATGCATACTTTCCTTTGTATCACATAATGGTCGCTGCATCCTCTCTCATCTTACATATGGGTGTAAAATCTTCTCTTTTTTTAATAACTGCCCCGATTTATGCAATAACTATCATTTTCCTCTACTATCTTTTTCTCTATATTACTCAGAATCGGCAGATTTCCCTGCTTTCCTGTTTACTCTTTTCTTCGAGTTCTGTTGTGCTTTATTACGGTGCAAATATGATCACCCGCACAATGTCTTTCGTAATGTTCGTCGTATTACTGTATCTACTTTACAGTGTCAATTTTAAAGAGTCTAAACTCTCTGTGAAAATCCTTTCGGTTATTGTCGTGCTTTTTTTAACACTGGTGCATAACGTTTCCTTGCCCCAGTTTGTCCTGTTATTAGTTATTCTCCTTGTTTGCGAATCTCTTGTCAACGTTGGCAGTTATATAAGCAAACCCTTTTTTATCCTGTTAAATGTTATTTTTATATCATACTGGTTTTTTGTAGCATACCTGTTTGTCCAAAGGGGTATAACCATACGTTTACAGAGTCAGTTATGGGACTCAATGGTTTTGACATCCGAAGGTTTGGGAAATGTTAATGAGTATCTGATTAATTTAGTCGGATATCTTGACGGCTCTGTTTTTCTATTTTTTGCTTTAATTGGGATTGGTTTTCTACTTAAAAAAAACAAAAACAACTATGCTTCAGTATTCGGGTTATTCGCCCTGGTTACTCTTATCTTTTATATCCCGAATCCTCTCAATACTATCTGGCAGTTGCATGTCTTATTCAGGATTGACAGATTCAGGCTGTTTGTCAGCCCCTTTATGGCTTTTGTTATGAGCTACGGTATTTATGTATTCTGGAACTATCTGTCAAAGTCCTCCTCTAAAAAAGGTTATCCTTTATTCTTTATTTTTTTATTGTTCTCTACTTTCGTCTTTGTTTCTTCTGTCTACAGTATCTCGGATTCTGAGAGTCTCATTGTTGAATCCGCGCATCCGTATTTTACAGCCCCGGAATTGAGAGGGTTTGAGCATGTTAAGTGTTATGCTCCTGCTGGCTCTTACATTTACTCCGATTATTACGCATCCAGGTATTTTTATTTCCCTCGGATTCCGGGGGCTCCCGAAGAAAATAACCTTTCTTTTTTCCGGAGCTACAGAATTGCTGATGTGAATAACTTTGCTCAGTATAGTGGTTATATCGTGATTAGAACCAGGGAATTCCTCCGAGCTGGTTTATATTTGAGTGAAGGAGGAAATGGTGTCGAAAGCGCTAATTATTTTTTCAGGGGAACTCCTGAAAATGAACTGGAGATGAATCGCAATCTGAATAAAATAAATAAAATTTATTCGAGTCCGGTAGAAGATATATTTATTGGCGGCTCCCGAGTACATTGAGCCCTTGCTTACTATCTAAGGACCCACCGCGAAATAACATGGGCAACTTTTTGATTGTACTCTCCCCAGTTTCACAAACAAGCCCATCGATTAAATCCCATAATAATTCTGCGTTGCCCAGGGTATTTCGTAACAAATCCTTAGCTTCCTTTCAGGCTTTTTTATCTTTCTCTATAACTTTCTCCTCTTCTGCTTTTTGTGGATAAGTTCTCTTTTTTCATCCCTTCCTTTTAACAAACTCAAGGGACGTGCTCATTTAAGCGGCGTGCTCATAAATTTCTATATTGAGGGAGTCATAGATCTTGCGCAGAGGATAACTTTCGGGAGGTATGAACACTTTCCCGACAGATGTCGGGGTCTCCGATCTAGATTCATTCAAACTCAATTCCTTCGAAAAAGTGGTCACCACAAAATAGAATGGCTCATTTTCTGACGAATTTTTTAAATGGATTATATCCTCAGAAGAGTATTTCGGGACAGAACTGAACCCAGACGACGTTTCAAAAGGAAGTAAATCAGAGTTTTTTAAATTGCTGGTAGAGCCTGACAGAACAGCGTTTCCCATATTCTTGTCTTCATAGGATATAACGCAAGAAGGGGTCGTTTTTACTCCGGATAACCACTGCATTCCTTTCACCTCATTCTGTGAAACTCCTTCAGATATTCCATCAGTATAAGGAGAACTGAAACAGCTGAAGAAACCAAAGGTCCAGAGAAGGCATAAGATCAGAACCACAGATGCAAAACCAAGCACATGCCCTTTTCTGAGAAATATGATATAGAGTGAATAAGCCAGTAGGGGTATTTGAGCAAAAATGATGAAACTTAAATTTGCAAATCTTTCCGTAGGATAAGGGTTAAAAGGGTTTAAAAGGAAGCCCAATTCGATGAAAAAAGTTGTTATGTATAAGACTAAAAAGGAGGGATACGTGTGGATAAAATGGCGGCAAAACCTTTTACGATTCTCCCATACGATTATGGAATTGATCACAATGAAGATTAATGGAATATAATATTTACCATAATATAGATTAAAATAATGTATTAATTCTAAATTGGATTCTATTCCTAATACGTTGGTCAGACCTGTCACTGATAAAGTCCCAACGCGCTGTGAAAACTCATGAGGTAAAATTTGGGAAAACTGGGAGGCATATTTCGCACAGAACAGGATACTTCCTGAGGTAAACGTCAGAATATAGAGGAAAATAACTTTTCTTCCATTTGAATTGGATACAGTATCTTCAACAAGAATCTCAAAAAATATTTTGCTGAGATGTCTTCCCCTATTCAATATTTTACCTGTAAAAATGAGGAGTAGAGAAAAACAAATGATGTATACAAAAATAAAAGGGTGAGCTAATGGAAGCAAAGTTATCATAAAAAGAAAACTAATAAGCATCGTCCTGTTTTTATCTGAAAGTGCTTTCTTCAGTACAAAAAGATAGATAGGGATCATGCAAAAAGAGAGATAATAAGGAAAAACTGAAAACTGAAAACGCCAGAAGTATAGAAGAAACGAAGAGAGCAAGGTTAACCCAACAAGTTTTTCCCGAAGCATATATGTTCTGCATAACATGAACATTCCGGCAATAAATTGAATCGAAAAAAATATCGGTAAAAAGTGGTAAAGTGTCTGTGCCCCCAGCCCTGAGATCAAATCCAGGGGTAAAACTAACAGAGGGCCCGTAGGAGAAAGGGTTGAAATGGCAGAAGAACCTGACAGATCAAAAAATCTACTATTTTCTGCCAATCCCGTATATGAAAATTCTCCGTATCTCCCAATGGAAACGTATCCAAGCATGTAAGGGATGATCAGTACCGTAAAATGAATAAGTAGCAGTATGATAATTGCAGGTGTCTTTCTATATGAAAGCACAAGTATACAGGAAGAAAAATAACAAAAGAGCAGGATCAGATACAAACGTAAAGGAAGCTGGTCATAGATGCTAGCTACATATCCTTCAGGCGGAATTCTTTTGAGCTCAAAGAGACCATAAGTTATAAGTAACAAAGAAATAGAGCTCAGAAAGGTCAAGATTCGATTAGTATCTTTTTTCAACGTGCCCGCCGTCCTTCTTGATAATTATAGAGTATTATTTCTACAATATCTACTCTCAGAGTCCCGATCCGCATCTATTAAAGCAGCAACTCTATTTCTTGGAGCCTGCACAAACCGGAACTTTCAAGCGAAAGTAATTTCTTTTTCAATATATTTTTTTCTATTTTTTTCTCTCCTTTTACTTTTCTTATTCTAACTGCTTTAATGAATAATTGATACTTGTATTAAAACGTCTTTACCAACTATAATGTGAAGTAACTCCTTCTAATACATACTATCGTTGTTATTGTATGAACTCTTTCACACAAAATTATTTTTAATCGATCCTCTTATTTCTGTTGCTCCTTGATTAATTGGTTGGTATTATTCCGAAATGATCACAACTGATTTCTCACATTCTTTCTTTCATTCGCCGCGCAAGGCTTGAGCCCGCCGGCGTACAGTAGATAAAAACAAACTCTATGATCGGTGCTTGAGCTCGAATTCCGAAATATCAACCATCCAGGCAACGTACCGAAAGTTCTGTAAAATTACAAATTTTAAAAAGATCTCTAATCGAAAACTCGATATGAGTAAACCAGCTTCCTGTGCTGTGTACAAAAATTTAGCTTAGAATTTACAGCAGATTCGAGTCATACGGGAAATGAGAAGCCATGATGGAAGTTCTGGTAATATCCTATTATTCTTCAAGTTTTTCGAAAAGTTCCGGGTATTCTTTTTTTAATGTTATAAGTAACTCTTTTGGGACCAGGTTTTCAGAACCCCTATCGTTTATTTTCTTAGCTGGAATCCCTGCAATCCCTATATTTGGTTCTGTAAAGGACTTATTTACAATTGAATTAGCTCCTATAGCTATTCCATCCGCGATTTCTATATCTCCAAATATTTTTGCTCCAGGACCAATGTAAACATTATTTCCTATTTTTGGCGTCAAATCTTCATATCCTGCCCCTGCTTTAGTTCCGATGACCGTACATACATGTATCCTGCAATTTTCACCTACTCTTGCATTTCCGTTGACTACAATCGTACCTGGATGACTTATGGATAACCCAGGACCAAAAACATTTGGCTCAATAAGAAAACCAAGGAATATGCCTAGTAGGTGATACTTTAAATATAGATAATAATAGTAGGGACGGTAAAAATAGGAATTTTTGCAATTTTTATAGTACTCAACTTTTCTTAATAATCTCTGAAATACCCATACTTCATCTAAAAATAACCTCGGCTTTTTCCTTTTTTTGCCTAAAGCAATTCTATCTGCTTCTAAATAATACTTATATTCCTGTTTTGACTTTATCATAGATTTCACTTTTGAGTTATAGAATTTCAATTTTTCGGCTCTATAAAAATCTTTAATTTTATGCAATTATTTCTACAATATTTTTATTTATGTTATACACTATCAGTTTAATATTTAGTTCTCTGACTTGATTATAGAACTTTCTTTCCTGAGTATTTCTCCAGCAAAGACAATATAGATAAATTTGGGGTGTGCGGAGCAATTATTGATACTCTTGTTTTATAGAGAAGTTTAATAGATAATGTTTATTAAGAATGACTAGTTATGTATTGGTGGTGAATGCTGTCTCCAGATAGACGAAAATTAATTCCTGATAGAAAATTTATTGTGTTTTATATGTCTCTTCTATCTCACTCCATTAAAGCTCTTTTTCGAGACAAAAATTGGTGGTATGAAAAGGATAACGAGTTTATTTATCTCCGTGGTAGGGGATTCAGGTTATTCCCCCCATAATTTGTTTAAGTTTTGTTAGTATAATTAAAAACACGGGGACAAGGAATAGGTAAAAAAAGTTGGATGTGTAGGTGGGGACTATAAAAAAATTAAAAGTTTACATTCTAATTCTCTTTTTCTTGACCTTAATGGAAACGGCTTCAATTTCCATCACATCGGGTATGACAGTTTATGTCGCCGGGGACGGCAGCGGTGACTTCAACTGTGACGGAAAAGCCGATGATGTACAAATAAATCAGGCCCTTAAATTCGTAGCCGAAAATCCCGACTACACTACCGTTTATCTTAAAGGGCCTTTTACCTATACCATAGAGAATACCATTTACATTCAGAGTAGTAACACGGTTCTTGAAGGTGATTCCGACGCTGTTGTCAAATTAGTTGACCATGCAGGATGGACTAATTCTCCTATGATACCCTTAATTGGCAGTAAGGGTTCTGTAAACAATCTTACTGTAAGAGGATTTGAGATAGACGGGAATCAGAATGGTAACACCGAAACTCCAAAAGGAAAAGGGTATTACAACTGTATATATTTTGGTCGAGTAAAAAATGTAACTGTTTGTAATATGTACATGCACGACGGCCAAGGCGATGGATTACGGATTCACTATGGTGAAAACATCCAGTTTTATAATAACACTATATATAAGCTTGGACATGATGGGCTTTATGCTATTGAATCTCAGAATGTGGAAGCCTGGAATAATACGATAACCTGCAGGACTAATAGCGGTCTCAGGGTATGGAATTCAAATCATGTAAAATTCCATGACAACTTTATTGATTCTTCCTATGATAAGGATGCAGGCGGACCCGGAATCCAGATCCAGAAGTCCTCAGCTGTCATGGATGATATCGAAGTATATAATAATACCATCCACAACACTTTTGGACCCGGGTTATGGTTGATAGGATACGGGTCTTCTTACTCCATAGAAGAGGCGCAAAATGTCCATATTCATCACAATATCTTCTATAGCACTGGCACGAATCCGAGCATCGATTGGGTGGGTGGTATCGTAACGAGTGGCTTTTACGATACTCTTATTGAGAACAATGTGTTTGATGGTGTATACCATGCTGCAGTAATCCATATGTATCCTGAAGGCAAATCTACCGACCTTTCCCCTGCCGGTACAGGATACACTACCATTGTCCGCAACAACATTATAGTAAATACCCTCAAGCGTAAGAAAGATCCGCGAGGAACAGGGTACTGCGTGATCAATTACCTTCCTGGAACACATACCTTCGTGCTGCAAAATAACTGCCTCTATAATAATGAAGCTGGAGACTACATCAACACAGAATCAAAAAGCGATATCTATGCAAATCCTCTTTTTGCAGACCCGAAAAATCATGATTACCATCTTAGATCGACAGGCGGTAGATGGAATGGGATAACCTGGATAAAGGATCGCATAAGTTCCCCGTGCATTGATGCAGGTTATTCCTCCTCGGACTACTCAAATGAGCCCGAAGGCAATGGAAAAAGGATCAATATCGGAAGGTACGGAAACACTGAAGAAGCATCAAGGTCAGGGGTAATGCCCGGATATGTGGCCTGGTGGCATCAGGTGGTTCCATTCAGGACCCTGATGAGGATATTCTTTTTTAATATTTTTTAAAAACGCTATCGAGAAAAATATTGATTATCAAAAAAATATAGTGGAACCCAAATTTGACAGAAGCACACATTTTATAATGTTGAAATGGGCTTCATGCTTCTGTTTTCTTAATACAATTCAAAATTTTGTCTTGCATCTTATGATTTTTGGACGTTTTTTAATTTACTAAAACGTAGTGTGTCAATGCAACGTGTTTTGTGTAAGAAAATACTGGTATTAATTAACAGAATCTGTCAAATTAGGGGTGGAAAGTGGGTTTCACAGGTAAAAAGGGGGTTTTCCGAAAAGCAGGCATTGGGAAATTAACATATCCTGCAGCCAGAATTTCGGATTACCTCCTTAAAGGACATCCAAACCTTTAGCTG
>NZ_JJOY01000037.1:0-952 GCF_000979455.1 Methanosarcina sp. 2.H.T.1A.6 | reverse complement strand
GGTGTACTCTTTTACGAGCTCGGTTACGTTCAGTTCATAGTATCTGTTGTCAGGGAGAGTACTGCCCTTAATAGTCATTGTTGCATAGGGCGTACTTCCCTGCAAAACACCGTTTTTATCGTACCAGTCTCCTCCTGGATTTTTCCATGCAATACCGCTGTTTCTCTTATTCCAGCTCACATAGCCCGGGTCCCAGGTAGAAGCAGGCCTGTAAACCTCAATCACAGTATCTGCTGGTCTTGAGCTTCCTGCCGGATAATACCAGAAGAGAGAAAGGGCTGCATCACTAACTTCGGTAGAACCGGTGTACTTGCTCAGATCAAACCACATTGCATCCCTGTACCTCCCAGTACTCATTCCGCCTACATCAATATAGGATGAACTCTTGTAGACTGTGTTAGAAGAAGCTTCCCGTAAGCGGTTATCCTTTGCACCAGTAATGGTTTCATTTACAGTCACTACAGGTTCAGTCACTACAGGTGCTTTCTGTGTTATGCTAAGCTCTGGCTCCTTGCTTTCGATTCCGCAGTCGCTGCTGTAGAATGCGATATAATTGTTGCTTTCACTACGAGCTTTAATCAGAAAACCGGTATTCTCATATTTTCCACTGGTGTACTCTTTTACGAGGTCGGTTACATCCAGCTCATAGTACCTGTTGTCAGGGAGGGTACTGCCCTTAATGGTTATCGTGGCATAGGGTGTAGTTCCCTGCAAAACACCGTTTTTATCGTACCAGTCTCCTCCTGGATTTTTCCATGCAAGACCACTGGTTCTCTTATTCCAGCTCACATAGCCCGGGTCCCAGGCAGAAGCAGGTCTGTAAACCTCAATTACAGTATCTGCCGGTCTTGAGTTTCCTACCGGATAATACCAGAAGAGAGAAAGAGACGCGTCACTAACTTCCCCGGAATTATCGTACTCGCTCAGGTCAAACCACATTGCATCCCTGTAC
>NZ_JJOY01000032.1 GCF_000979455.1 Methanosarcina sp. 2.H.T.1A.6 | reverse complement strand
AGCCATATTACTGAGACCCTGGGCTTCGTCACTGGTTTTACCTGCCTGGGAAGCGTAACTGGAAGATTTAGTGGAAGATTCACTGAGCTTTTTGAAAATCTCTTGAGAAGCTTTTATATCCGAAGCTGCTGTACCTGCATGCCTCGAAAGGTTCTCTGAACCGGTTGCGATCTGTTCGGAAGCCGTTGAAATTTGCTGCATACCCATATTCATCTGGCCGACAGCTTCTTCGGACTGCTGAGCGTCTTCCAGAGTTGTGAGCATGTCTGCCAGGATATTTTCAATAACCGATTTCAGATTAATGACAAGCTTATTAAATTCATCAAAAGTCTTACCGAAATCATCGTCCTTGATCTTCTCCAGGTGGGTATCAAGGTCCCCCTCATAAATTCTTCGGATACCCTCTCCAAGATCCTTCAGACAACTGTTAGTATAATTTAAAAGATCCTCAACTTCCTTTTCTTTTTCTTTCATCTCGGTCATATCAGTTATGATTGTGAGAGTGCCAACAATAACGCCATTCTCATCTTTTACTGGTACAGAGGAAGTTACTGTAAATAGCGGTTTGTCCTGAGCCTTAAGTTTAAGTGCCCGTTCAAGATTATAAACCCCCTCTCCAGATTCCAGAACCTTTTCAGCAAGTGATTTTTTAGTACCGCTCTCCATTAATTCGGAAGGCGATATACCGATTGCTTCATCCGCACTCCTTAACTTGCAAATTTCCACGAAATATTCATTAATATACTTTATTTTTCCGGAGGCATCTGAATAAAATGCAAGCGATGGCTTGGGTATGCTGCTAACAATCGCTCTTTGAGATTCTTCTCTCCGTTTTACATGCATAGTTACATCTAAGAATACCCCGTCAATATAAGCGACGTTTCCATTATCATCTTTCACCGGATGAGCCTGTTCCTGAACAAATACTATACTCCCATCTACTTTTTTGATTCGGTATTCAACCTGATAAGGAGTTTTGTTTTTCATCGCTTTCTGTGTAGTTTTATCGATAAGGGAAAGGTCCTCTGGAAGAACAATATCAGACCACGAGAATTTTTGGGAAATGAAATCCATTTTAGAATAACCGGTTAGTTTCTCCACACTTTTACCGATGTACTGTATAGACCAGGAAGAATCATTCGAGACTCTGAAAACAGTTACTGGAAGACTATCTATTAGCGAGCTTATATCTTTCGCTTTTAGAGCTTCAGCTCCAACTAAATTATTTAATAAGTCTTTTTGTGAGTTTGTTTCTAAATCATTACCTATAGAAGACATTTCAAATCAATCCCCTAATGATTTATATAATAACTATGATTATAATTAGAGGAAGTATTTAAGTTTATAGGTGAGATAAAGAAACTTTCCACTTAGCCAGCACCCCCAAAACTGTTAAACTAAGCCATTACAGTTTGTTGGTAAAAAACAGACATATTAACTCATAAATCTCAAAGTATGCCTTAGAATAAGAATAATGAAAATTAACAAGTTGCCTGAAAAGCAGGCAACTGCGGAAGTCCTATATTAAATTATTTTACTATTGTGTATTATGTTGAGAGTTGTTTGGAGTTTTTCGTTGCATCTATTTTCCAGTGGAGGACCATGCCCATAAAATATCCTGGAAACATCTTTTGTGCAGAGATATTCCATAGATTTTACATAATTTTCCTCAAAAGTCCAGTTATTTGAGTTAAGAATTACGCGTGTATCTCCGACAAAGAGAAATCCGTTTTCAGAACAATAAAGGCAGATTGAATCCTGGGTATGCCCCGGAGTATGTATTACTTCAAAGAACTTATCCCCTATTAAGAGTGATTCCCCGCCTTTTAGCACAACATCCACTCCTTTTAGGTAAGGTGAAAATGCATATACTTTCGGAGAATAAATTTCTTTTACTGTTTTTAAAAGCGATGTGTGGTCGTAATGGTTATGAGTGAGAACTATTTGATCAATTAGTTTTTTACCAACGCCTTTTGAGACTTTATCAAATTTTTCAAAGATGATATTGTCACGGCCAATATCAATGATTGTGTTCAGATTGTTGAGAGAATTAAATTCACCCTGTATGTAATATACATTACAGGTATACGTTGTCGGATTTTCGGTAAGGTTAATTACCTTCAATTCATTTACACTCCTTTAGAATTGACCGTGATTTTTTTGATATATCCGGGCATTGTTTATGAATTGCTCAAATTGTTTATGCGATGAAACGGGAAGTTTTTGCGTTTGTTCTGTAATGAAAAATCCACGATTTGAGAGCGATTGATAAAACATATTTATAATGTCAGTACTTTGTTGTTCTTTAAAATGAAGGAGCACATTTTTACATAAAATTATATCAAATGGTCTTTCAATTATGGGTTTTAAAGACAACAGATTATGCCAAATATATATTACATGCTCTCTTATTTCCTCTGAGATGAGGTAATTGCCCTGAATATCTATATCTTTAATAAAATTGTTCAAAAACATCTTTTCCGGAATTTTTTGAAGGGCATCCTGCGGGTATGAACCTTTTTTGATGATATTTTCAAATCTGTTGTTCGGATCAATATCTGTTGCGTAAATCCGTATTCGAGAAAATATTTCTTCGTCAAGAATTTCCTTTAAAAGAATTGCAAGAGTGTAGGGTTCCGCACCGTTTGCACAACCTGCGCTCCAGATATTGATATTCTTGTTGCTCTTATGGTCTTCATCCTCAAGAATCAGAGGAATAAGGATATCAGGGATCATTTTAAGAGTTTGAGTGTCCCTGAAAAAGTAAGTTGCACCCATATTAAACCCTTTTTTCATTTACGCGACATATTTTCCGGTAAAGGTTTTGTTCTGGAAGTATTCTTGTGAAATGATCGCTTAGATATTCAGGAATTTCCTGTGAGATTTCACATAATAGAAATCCGTTATCTGTTAAGGAATTGTAAAACATTTTTACTACATCCACCTGTTCTTTATAATTAAAATGCTGGAGAACATGTTTGCATATAATTAAATCAAAATCATATCCAATGGAATTTAAGGACAAGAGATCATGTTTCTGGTAATTTACCTTCTCTCTTAAATTTTCTGATATAATGTAAATATCCGGATTTTCGAGATCCTGTACAAAATATTTTTTTAGGGTATTGGAGGGAACAGAGGAAATCTGATTTTTCTTATAAGTGCCCTCTTCTATGATTTTTCTGAATCTGTTGCTGTTGTCAATATCGGATGCAAATATTGTTATTTTTTTAAATTTTTCTTCATTTAGCGTCTCTTTTAAATGAATTAATATTGAGTAGATTTCCGGACCGTTTGCACACCCTGCATCCCATATTTTAATAGTTTTTTTTTCGGAAATACTGGGCAATACATACTTCGGAATTAGTTCTATTGCATCTAAGTCCCTGAAAAAAAAGGTGAATGCCATTTATTATCAGATTCCTGTTTTTATTTCAGACTTCAATCAGGTTTTCATCCGGTATTCTATCTACATCAATCCAGATGATGAGGTTTTCAATGTTATTCTCCATTTTCTCCGGGTTTGATAATGCCCCTGACAGACTCGAGGCTTTTTATTATTGGAGGGGATTTTGATTGCTTACAGCCTGAAGATACTGAAAATAAATCAAAATTTTGACGCCCCCAGAAAACATAAAAAATATCTAAATCCGGTGCCTTTAGCACCGGATTTATCGACATCACCTCAACAATTTATTTCTATTTCTTTTAAATGGGATGTAGGATATGATGTATTTCCAATCTGAAACTTGACAACATTTGTCATTTCCATATTGAAAATCTCCATTATATCCTGTATTTTTCCATATCGGATTTCAGACTGTTGGAAAGGTCGGTCACTTCATGAATTGCAGCTCCGATTTCTTGAATTGCCGCACTTGTCTCTTCTGCAATTGCTGCAAGAGACTCCGACTCTTTTTGTGCCTCCCTTGTCATGAAGTTTCCTTCTTCTGAAGCTTTTACAACCTTTGTTGAGATTTTTGCCTGATTATCGATTGCTTCTGTGATCTCGCCAATATCTTTTGTTACCTGGGCAGCATTTATAATGATTGTATTGAGGGCATCAAGGGTCTTATTGACACTATCAACACCGTCAATTATCTCTTTATTGGCAGCATTGATAGCATCTGCAGTTTTTTTGCTGTCTCTTTGTACTGAATTCACAACAATTTCAATATTATCTGTTGCATTCCTTGCCTTTGATGCAAGGTTTTTGACTTCACCTGCAACAACAGCAAATCCGCGTCCGTGTTCTCCTGCACGTGCAGCTTCAATTGCGGCGTTTAAAGCGAGCAGGTTTATCTGGCTTGTAATGTCATTTATGAGTTTTATGACATTGTCGATCTGTTTTATTTGTTCTGTGAGGTTGTTTATTCCGTTTACACTTTCCTTGGCAATCTTTTCAACACTTGCCATCTTCAGGTTTGTATCTTTGCCAAGCACCTGTGCATCCTTTCCGATACTCACAACCTCATTTGCAACAGAGAGAATCACCTTTGATTTGCCTGCAATCTTTTCAGTGGATGCTGACAGATCGACTATCTCTCTATTGATGCCCTCTATTTTATAGAGAAGTTCTCTTGTCAGTTCAGAACTCTTCTGACTGGATATTGCAACGCCTTCTGACGCCTTTGCAACCTCATCAGCGCCTCTGCTGGCTTCATCGCTACATTCTACAACCTGCATGGTGACAGATTTTGTAGATCCTATAACTTCACTCACAGAAATTCCAATGTTATTAAGAACATCCTTGAAATTTACGAAATCCCCCTCAACATGAAGTTTTTCATCAAGCCGGGCTCTAAAGTTTCCATCAGAAAATTCATTTGAAACCCTTATTGCTTCACGAAGAGGCCCTATAAAGGCATCAAGAGTATCATTAACACCGCTTACAACCTTACGGAAATCACCTTCATGACGGCTAGCATCTGCACGGGTATTAAGCTGGCCTGCAATACCGGCATTTGAAAGCATGACAGCATCTTCTACAAGGTTATTTACAGCAACGATACAGGTATTCAGGTTATTCTTGATCTCGTTGAAATCCCCATTATAGTTCTCTTTAATTAGTTCAGGAATATCACCGCGGCTGATGCGTTCAACATATTCTGCAGCAACATTCAGAGGGCCAATAACGGCATCAAGAGTGTCATTTACTCCTTCTACGATCCTTCTGAAGTCTCCCGGGTGCTGAGAAGCGTCTGCCCGGGTATCGAGTGCTCCTTTTATTGCAGCTTCAGAGAGCATTTCTGTATCTTCAACAAGATTCTTGATAGTAGAATTGACCTGGGCAAGCTTTTCATTAATTAGTACAAAATTTTTATGAGCATCAATGGTATATTCATCGGCCTTTGATACGTCAATATGAAGATCCGTGTTACCATTACTCAGCTTATCCAGATTATTCCCAAGTTTCTCAACTTCACTATGGAGATAATTTGCAACTCTTACTACGGCAGTTTGATCCTGAACAAATTCAAATGCACCGGTGACTTCTCCCTTCTGATTCATAATGGGAATGCCGGCAGTTGAGATTTCATATTCTTTATCCAGTGGTTTAGTCTGGGTCCTGCTGGTCGTCTCAGAAACTGATTCCATTGCACGGGCACAGGGGCAATTTGGAGTATGGCAATCGCCTGTATTGAATAGCGAATGACATTTCTTGCCGACTAATTCTTTTTTAGTTGAGCCTAAAAGTTTTGCTCCAGTCTCATTCATATAGAGAACATTAAAAGATTTATCGATTGCCTGCAACGTCAGAGGCATACGGTCAATATACCCAACAAGGGTATCAAGAGTTCCATTGAATCCTTCCATAATTTTCCGGAAATCACCTTCATGACGGCTAGCATCTGCTCTTGTGTCAAGTTTTCCTCCAGTAGCAGCATCAGCCAGCAATCCCGCATCAGAAACAAGATCGTTTACAGCAACAATGCAGGTATTCAGGTTATTCTTGATCTCGTTAAAATCGCCTTTGTAGTTGTCCGTAATTGGCTCAGGAATATCACCACGGCTGATGCGTTCAACATACTCGGCAGCAACATTCAAAGGACCCATAACGGCATCAAGAGTATCATTGACTCCTTCAACGATCTTTCTGAAATCTCCCGGGTGCTGAGAGGCGTCTGCCCGGGTATCGAGTGCTCCGTTTACTGCAGCGTCAGAGAGCATTCTTGTATCTTCAACAAGGTTCTTGATCGTAGAATTGACCTGGGCAAGCTTTTCATTAATTAATACAAAATTTTTATGAGCATCAATGGTATATTCATCAGCCTTTGATACGTCAATATGAAGATCCGTGTTACCATTACTTAGTTTATCCAGATTATTCCCAAGTTTCTCAACTTCATTATTGAGATAATTTGTAACTCTTATTAAAGCGGTCTGATCCTGAACAAATTCAAATGCACCGGTGACCTCTCCCTTTTGATTCAGAATTGGAATGCTGGCAGTTGAAAGCTCAAATTCTTTTCCCAGGGGTTTAGCCAGGGTCCGGCTGGTTGCCTCAGAAACTGTTTCCATTGCCCGGGCAGAGGGGCAATTTGGAGTATGACAATCGCCTGTATTGAATAGTGAATAACATTTCTTGCCGATTAATTCTTTTTTTGTTGAACCTAAAAGTTTTGCTCCTGTTTCATTCATATAGAGAATATTAAATGATTTATCGGTTGCCTGCAACGGCAGAGGCATACGGTCAATATAACCGACAAGGGTATCAAGGGTGGTATTCACTCCGTCCATAATTTTTCGGAAATCGCCCCGATGAGCAGAGGTGTCTGCTCTGGTGTCAAGTTTTCCACCAATAGCAGCATTAACAAGCATTCCTGAATCAGAGACAAGATTCTTGATCGTAGAATTGACCTGGGCAAGCTTTTCATTAATTTGTACAAAATTTTTATGAGCATCAGTGGTATATTCATCGGGCTTTGATACGTCAAAATGAAGATCTGTATCGCCATTGCTCAGTTTGTCCAGATTAGTTCCAAGTTTCTCAATTTCACTATTGAGATAATTTGTAAGTTTTATTGAAGCAGTTTGATTCTGAACAAATTCAAAAGCACCGGTGACCTCCCCCTTTTGATTCAGAATTGGAATACTGGTATAGGAAATTTCAAGTTCTTTTCCCATTGGCTTAGCCCGGGTCTGGCCCGTTACTTCACAAATTATTTCCATTGCCTGAGCACAGGCACAACTTTGGGTCTGGCAATCGCCAGTCTTGAATTGTGAAAAACATTTCTTACCGATTAATTCTTTTTTTGTTGAGCCTAAAAGTTTTGACCCTGTTTCATTCATATAGAGAATATTAAATGATGTATCTATTGTCATCACCGGAAGGCTCATGTGGTCAATAAGCCCAACAACGGTATCAAGAGTAGCATTCACTCCACTTACAATCTTGCGGAAATCGCCTTCATGCCTGGTAGCATCTGCACGTGAATCCAATCGTCCGGAAACACCTGCATCTGAAAGTACGACAGCATCTTCAACGAGGTTATTTACAGCAATGATACAGGTGTTCAGGTTATTCTTTATCTCGTTGAAATCCCCTTTGTAGTTTTCAGTAATAGGCTCCGGAATATCACCGCGGCTGATGCGTTCAACATATTCGGCAGCAACATTAAGGGGACCAACTACAGCATCAAAACCAATATTTATCTCTTTGAGAATTGTGCCCCATCCGCCGGGATATTTGGAGTAATCAGCACGTATATCGAGATGGCCTTCTGTTTCTGCCTTTGAAACGGTCTGAATTTCATTCAAAACGCCTGTAATATTTTCAATAGTTAGGTTAATTAGATCAACAGTTTTTTTGGTATCCCCTTTGAAGTTCCCGCTTATTTTCTCTAATTTTTCACCTATTGAAATTCTTTCAACAAAGGACCTGAGCATTTCAAGCTGAATTTGTTCATCTTCTTTAAATACCATATTAATTAACTCCCTAAACCGGAGGAATTTTGAGCTTAATTTAACATATAGAATACAGAGGCTCTCAAATCAGTAATCTGATTTACTCACCTGGCAAGGTTATTTTGAATTTTAGTGTCAACAATTGTTTCAATTTGGAGTTCTACGGATCAATATTTTCAAAGAACTTTTCAATATGGGTTACAAATTCGTCAAACTTGTTATAATACCAATATCCTTTCTGATATCGTTTTATACTGACAATGACGCCAGCTTATCTCTTTTGCTTCTGAACCGATACATATAGGTAAATATTTAACTTGTTAGCTGTACTGAATTTATCAAAATCAGCATCAATTAAAGTCATATATTTACAAATAGCTTAAATGTATATATATCGACTATGATAATAAATATAATAAGTATATAAGTTTATAGGTAGTCACAAAAATTTTTCATACCACGGGCATTTCAGCCAATAATTGACAATTTTTTTCACGGCCAGGGGGAAAAACAAACATATCACTTCATTTATCCGCAAAAGAAAAAAAATCAAAAAATAATTAAAATTGATGGAGAGGGTAGTGAATAAGAAAAACGCGGATATTCAAAAATAAATTAATCTAACAGTATTAGATCAAATGCAACGGATCTGAACACCCGCGGAGGAATATTTTGAGGAGTGAAGTTATAAGTAACCGTTTTTTAATCCGGATGCTGCTAACCCCATCCACATCAATATATTTCAGAACTTCTATTTCCCCAAAGGGAATCTTTTGCTTACCTATGATCAAGCTGCTATCGATTACTACAAATTATGCATCCGTCCACCCCACATCATAAATTTTCACAGGAATTCGAAGGTGGACTTTATCATTATTCATCCATTAAATTCATTCAGTTCTTCTTCACTGAATAACTCTTTAAGGTCCATTAAGGTTAGAAGTCCATCCTCGAGTTTTCCAACACCCTTTAAAAACTTAGATTCATCTGTTAAAGCTAAAAACCTGGGAATTTCTTCGATATTCTGGGAAGATAGGTATTTGACTTCGCTAACGCTGTCAACCATCATCCCTATGGTAGCATTATTGTATTCAACAACAATAATCCTGGTATTTTCATCGTTCTTTTCCGGTTCTTTTCCAAGCCTTTTTCTGAGATTGATAATGACTGCAATTTGACCCCTGAGATTTAAGATCCCTTCTACAAAATCAGGTACGTTTGGAATTAGAGTAATTTGAGTTGGCAGAATAATTTCCTTAATCTGGGATATTTCAACTCCATATATTTCTTCACCGAGGTTGAAGACAATTACCTGAATCGTATTATCCACATTTACAGTTTGACTATGATAGCTCATGTACATCACCTGAAAAATGGAGCTAATTGAAATTGCCGGGATTCAATTGGCTCCGGATTCGAACAGATCTGGATCAGACTGTTCAGTATCTCTTTAAATTTCCCCTTCTATCGAAATTTTGAGGCTTCTTAGAGGATGTTTGATTGTTTTTCTGTTCCCCCGATACTTTGAAGTTTTCTAAGAGGACATCGACTGTTTTCTGGGCAAGCTCGCTAACATTCTGTACCGAAGTACTTACCTGCTGCATGGCAGCGGTCTGTTCCTCGATAGCAGCAGAGGTTTCTTCACTGCTTGCGGCATTCTCTTCAGCAGTAGATGCGGTTTCACTGATGCTTTTCTCAATATTTTCAATTTTATCCAGGCCTTCTTCTGACAGCCTATCCAGTTCGATGAGCATAGAGTTGATAGTGGCAACTGCAGTGGCAATTTCCTGTCTCTTA